>CAZTOG010000004.1:0-295730 GCA_964615135.1 uncultured Balneolaceae bacterium
AATCACCCAATCACCCAATCACCCAATCACCCAATCACCCAATCACCCAATCACCCAATCAACTAATCAACTAATCAACTAATCCATCAATTCTGTAAATCCGAATATTCGGATAAATGGCTTTGATCGGTTTCGGAGAGGATGGAGTAGGCCTCCAGTTTTACCCTGCTTTCGGCTTCGGCGAAGATACCGGCTATTTCACGCGATTTGGTATCGAAAAAGATATCGAAGAGGAAATTACTGGTGGTTTTGCGTTTTGCGTCTCGTATCTCTTCCAGTGCATTTATAATATTTGTGCGGGCCTGTTTATCGTCTGTGGTAAATAAATCGAGGCCTTTTAAATGATAGGTATAAAAAGCATTCCTAAAATCTTGATAGGACGAACTCAATAAATCGCCAACCAATGTGTTTCTGTTACGACGATTGTTGGAGCTTCTCAGCCAGCTGGGTGATGATGCCGCTTGCGCCAAATCTACAATATTCTGTGCTTTTCTGAAATATTCCGTCCCGCCCAGCGGTGAAAAGCTGTCAAAATCATAACCCAAACCCATATAAACCAAATAATTAACAAAACTGGTTAATTCATCAAACTGCAACTCATCATGGATGAGCGAACGTCCTTCCGGATAATTAAAATTCCAGGAATTATCGGTGATGATAATGGAAGTAGTTTCAGTAGTGGTGTTATAAATAGGCCGGCGGATGGAAAAAACAACACGCGATCGGAAATCATAATTCGAATTCCCGCTTTCTATTACAATCTGCATCTGGCATTTAATGCGTTCCTCCTCCATAAAGTCGAGATCGGTCCATTTATGCTCGTTAATATAATCCTCGAGCCGGTTCGCCAACTCAGTGATATAGGTTAACGACGATTCTTCCACCAAATCGTTATTTATGGTGATATCGCATTTTAATTCTTGCGCATTTACACTTGAGGCCAGGCCAAAAATCAATACGATGTAAATGATAAAAAGTGGTTTTAGATTATTCAAATTGCTGATAAATACTTAAATTGAAAATCGAATATTTAGACAAATAAAGTGACTGATGATACTGAATCGCATTCAAATTAGTAAAATTACTTGTTTACTGCTCATAATTTTTGGATTGAGTTCCAATATTTTGGTGGCACAGGTAAATATGGGCGCCAATGGCATGGGATTGGGTCAGGCTACTACCGCACTTAAAAATAATAATTGGGGCATATTCTCCAATCCCGCTTTGCTTAGAAACGATAAAGCAATCATCAGCTTTTATAGCCTTAGAAATTATGAGGTTTACGAGCTCACCGACGTAGCCGCCTCAGCAAGCTATCCCACTAAATTTGGTGTGGCCGCGTTGGGATTTCATCGCTACGGCGATAACCTATATAACGAAACCCGGGTCCGATTGGGATACGCCAACAACTGGAGAAATTTGTACTTCGGAGCAATATTAAACTATAATTCTATCACTTTTGGCGGACCTTACGGCTCGGGTAGTGCGCTGGGTGTGGACCTTGGATTGGCAGCAGAATTAATAGATGGTCTATGGCTCGGCGCAAGGGGAACCAATATAAACCGACCCCAATATAAAGGAATTGACGAGGATTTGCTGCGAGAAATGGCCATCGGACTTTCCTACCAATTGGCGGATATAGCTTTGTTTACATTTGATATAGTGAAGGATGTACGCTTCGAAAAATCGTTGCGGGGTGGTGTGGAAATTAAAATTATAGAGGATTTAAAAGGAAGAGTGGGAATTACTACCGAGCCCAATAGCTATTCCTTTGGATTGGGATACGATAAACCGCGCTGGGGAGTGAATTTAGCCGTTCAAAGGCATTATGTATTGGGATTGAGCCCCGGCTTCGACCTGAATTTATATTTCTAGATGAAAAAGTGGACTCTCATAGCGATTTTTGCAGGAATCTGGCTGTTTACGGGCATTTCTGTTTTTGCACAAGTTGAAGATTCGGTGCGCACACAGGTACGCGAGCAGCTGGAAAAAGCATTCGAAGAACTGGAAGACGAAGATGGAGCGATGGGAGAGGATTTAATTCAGTTTTTGGAAGACTTGGCAGCAAATCCGATAAATCTTAACTCCGCCAATATGGACGATTTGCTTCAAATACCCGGTGTAAACCTCAAAATTGCCGATGCAATTTTAAAATATCGACGTAAAAAGCCATTTGAACAAAAAGCCGAGCTCCTCAAAGTAAACGGGATAGGAGATGCCACTTATCAGCGGATGTCGCCCTATGTAACCATCGGAGGAATGGAAAGCAAATTGAGCCAGATTTATACCAAACCCGGTTTTTGGCTGGATGGATATAAAATAGAGTATATTTCCCGATATCAGCAGGAGTTGCAGGAGCAGGAAGGGTATAAAAGAGCGCCCGAAGATGGTGGATATTTGGGAAGTCCGGTGAAATATTACCATCGTTTGAAAATGAACTCGCGACATCTCTCGATCAATTTCACTCAGGAAAAAGATCCGGGAGAAACGCTCAAAAATCCGGCAGATTTTGATTTTAATTCGGGACATATCGCCATAGAAAATGTTGGAAAACTGAAAAGATTGGTGGTAGGTGATTATAGCCTCGGTTTTGGACAGGGTTTGGTGCTTTGGACCGGCGCATCTTTCGGAAAAGGAAGGGATGTGAGAACCGCAGGAAAAAACGAGCGCGGACTGCGACCATATTCCTCCGCCCAGGAAACCGATGCATTCAGAGGAGTAGCCGCAACTTATGGGGATAAATTTGAAGTAACCGGATTTTATTCCAATCGCAAAAGAACGGCATCCGTAATCAGTGGAGATACTACCCGATTTCCGTCATCGGCAGGCTTTCACAGAACCCAAAATGAGTTGGATTGCCGAAATAACATCGACCAATTAACTGTTGGAGGACGTTTACGATATATAAGTGATTATGGAATCATTGGCGCCACCGGATATTACAACGAATTCAGCACCTTCATCCAAAAACCGACTGCTTTGGGCAATATGTACGACTTTGAGGGGCGCGGACATTCTGTTTTAGGTGTGGATTATCGCGGATTGATTGGTCCCGTGCTGGTATATGGCGAGTTGGGGCGAAGCGAAAACGGCGGAATGGGCGGCGTTTTGGGTGTAGAAACTGAACTGGGAGCAAATACCGATTTAACGTTTCATTATCGTAATTATGCACGGGATTTTCAGTCGATCAGAGGAGTGGGTTTTGGTGAAACATCCAATCGTCCCCGTAATGAAGAAGGATTTTATGTGGGATTGCAGCATAAATTCAGCCCAAAATACAGTTTTTCAACTTATGTGGATCAGTTTAAATTTCATGAACCACGTCGCGGCATGACCCAGGCCTCCGACGGCCACGATGTGTTGGGAGTTATCGAAGCTAAATTTAATCGGGATTTTGAGGCGTATTTGCTACTTCGCAACAAAGTGGTGGGCTCAGAATACAATATTGTTGACGAAAGAGGACTGGATGACGTCCGACTGGGCAAAGATCAGCGTTCCAGTGTCCGTTTGGAAGGAAATTACAGGGTATCGCCATCGGTACGGCTGCGCTCGAGAGTGGAATTTACCCGAAGCCGAAAAGCAGGTTCCGTTTGGGAAAATGGTTTCCTGATTTACCAGGATATACGATTTTATCCCATACCCAAGCTGCAAATTGATGCCCGTTTCACGCTTTTCGACACCGAAAGCTTCGATACCAGAGTCTATCAATTCGAAAACGACCTGCTTTATGTGATGTCCAACACCATGCTCTCCGGGCAAGGCCAGCGTAGTTATGTTACCATAAAATACGAAGCCCTCGAACGGCTGGATATCTGGTTGAAATATGGAGTTACCTACTACGAAAATGTGCAAACCGTCAGCAGCGGACTCAGCGAAATTCAAGGCCAGATGAAAAACCAGATTGGCGTGCAGGTAAGGGTTAAGATTTAATCGTAGTTATTGGGGGATTAGGTGATTTGTTATTGGGATTCGATTTCTGCGTCCGTCATTGCGAAAAAATACGCAGCGGTAGCAAGTATTTTTGTGGCGGCACCGTGTTCGCCCGCCGGCGAAATCTCCTGCTTCCAGTGATGCCCTCACCCGGTTTATGCGCAGGCGCAAAACCTGCCCTCTCCCATCAAATGGGAGAGGGGAAGATTCAAAATCAATTTTGAATTATTAGTCGGCACCAAGGGTGCGGAACCGTGTTCATTTGTTGGCTCGTTGAATGGTTATTAGTGGAATAAAATAAAAGAATTTGGGGTTAGTAATTATCTTGGGCTTCTAATTAATGACTAAGACCTAGCACCAAAGGTGCGCAATCATTAGCCGAGTCCGAAGGGCTCGGTTAATGATGTGCGACATGCTCAAAAAGCGCCAACGGTGCGTAATAGAAGGGGATTTTGAGTGACTCTTCTAAACCTAATCCCACAAATATTTTTCGTCGTATTCGGCGTTGTATTTTTTCAAAAAGGCTAAATATTCTTCCTTAAATGTTCTTTTCCTGTGGTGCTCTGCTTGGTTCTCGATATAATCTATCACCACATCTATTTCGGCCGGATTTACGGAAAAACAACCATATCCTCTTTGCCAGTAGAAATTTTCAAACCTCTTTCCTTTGGATTTAATCCATTTTGAAGAGTGGGTTTTTATCTCCTCAATCAACTTCATTAAGGCAATTTTACGGGAAAGAATACAAAGTATATGAATATGGTCTCTATAGCCACCAATTTTAATTGGATTGCATTCTAGTTGTTTGCAAACACCACCTAGATATTTGAATAATTCAAGCTGGATTTCTTCATCAATTAATGGCTTTCTATATTTTGTGCTAAATGTGATGTGTACGTAATTTAAAGCAAATGATTGTGGCATACTTGATTGATTTATTGAAGCTAAAAAATTAGAGATTTGTTAATCTTCTATTAGTTTGTTTACCAGAATACTTCTTAAACACTGGTTTAAAGTATTGTTTACGAAGTTGCCATTCAAATTATTTTTGCTGTTAAAGATACTCGGTAGTGGTTACCTGGTTTCTACATTTTAAGTTCGTTTGTTGATTCGCCGGCGGGCGAACGCGGTTACGCACCCTTGGCGCTTTGGGTTTGGTGGGTTCACCTAACCCCCCGAGCTGTGCTCGAGGTTTTTGATTGCGCACCTTTGGTGCTTGGATTGGGGGTGATTGGTGAATCTGTGCTCTATTTTCGGTGGGTCAGTTTTTCGTCACTTTGATACGCCTGAGCCCGTTTGCGCTACAAATGGTGCAGAAAGATTTGGGGTTAGTAATTATCTTGGGCTTCTAATTAATGGCTAAGACCTAGCACCAAAGGTGCGCAATCATTAGCCGAGTCCGTAGGGCTCGGTTAATGATGTGCGACATGCTCAAAAAGCGCCAACGGTGCGTAATAGAAGGTGTCTTTTAATTTCCACGGAATCATTTTGGGGCAAAATCGTCTTTCATCCTTAAATCATGGGGGAATGGATGAATTAATCAAACCTATTGATATAATTTGAATTACCGGGTTTTGTATGCTGTTATTTTGATTGCGCGCCCTTGGCGCTTGGATCGGGGGTGGTTCGTGTAACCCCCGAGCTGCGCTCGAGGTTATTGATTACGCACCCTTGGTGCTTGGATCGGAGTTGGTCGGTGAATCTGTGCTCTATTTTCGGGGGGTCAGTTTTTCGTCACCTTGATGCACCTGAGTCCGTTTGCGCTACTAATGGTGTAGAAGAAATCGGGGTTTATAATTATCTCATGTTTCCATATAACGACTAAAATCAATCCCCACTAATGGGGAACCAGAGGTTCCCGCAGGCGTTACGAACGGGACGTTCGTTACGAGATGAACTTAATTTATAATCTTATAAACATTCCGGCCAAGCAGTGATGGCACAGATTCTTCGCTCCACTCAGAATGACTTAGCTCTGCTCTTCCCTCGTAACACGTCACTCTTTACGCATCCTCTTCTTTATACCTATAGTACTCAGAATACGTACGTTGGTAATAGTTGTAATTACTATAATAATCGGTGCTGCGTTTTGGGTTAAAGGCGTTGAGTGCGATTCCCACCACGTCTGCATTCAGGCGCCTGAGGCCATCTACCGTGAAACTGAGCTCGCGTTTGGTGGTGGTATTGAAACGTGCAATGAGCACTATACCGTCCACTAAGCGTAGCAGAGAAGCTGAATCCGAAATAATACCGTAAGGTGCGGTATCCAATATAATGTGGTCGTATTCTGCGGATAAATCGTCTATTAAATGCTTCAAACGGCTGCTGTCTAGCACCACGGCCGGCTCGGGAGTTTTCATACCCACCGTAATTAAATCTACGTTCGGTGCGATGGTTTTGCGTACTACATCTTCCTTTTCATTGGTTCCGAAAACCAACTCGGTTAAGCCCGGTTCGCGGTTTACACCAAATACTTTGTGCTGTGTGGGACGTCTTAAGTCTAAGTCAATAACAAGTACTTTTTTCTCGTTTCCTGCCAATGTAATAGCCAGGTTAGAAGCCGCCGTACTTTTTCCTTCCCCTTTGGCCGCACTCGAAACCATCAGAACTTTGTAGTTTTTATCCGGGTTGGCATATAATATATTGATACGCAAACGCCTGTATGACTCTGAAATAGGCGAAATATGGTCCAAAATGGTAACCAATTGATTGGAAACTTTATAATCTCCCACCTGTGTAAATTCATTTGGATCTAACTCTCCCACTACATTAAAATCGGGAACAGCACCCAATATGGGTACACCAAAACCACTCAAATCATCTGCGGAAGAAATAGTATCGTTAAATCGCTCTCTAACCAAAACCACTCCACCGGCCAGGAAGCAACCCAACATAAAACCAGCCATTACAATCAGTCTTTTTCTGGGTTTTACTGGTTTTTTAGCGGATATGGCATAATCCAGTGGACGTCCTAAACCAAACTGCGTTTTTTCCCACAAACTCATTTCCGCTTGTTGATTGGATACCAGCATATACATTTGTTCATTGATACGCACATCTCTTTCTAAACGTGCCAACGAAATCATGTTATCCGGCAGATTTTCAAATCGATCATTAATTTCATTATAACGGCGACTAAGAACTTCACTTTGGGTGTTAAGTTGGGTTTGCTCTACTTTCAGTTCGATTAACTTCTGTGTAATATCCGCTATCCGACTGGTAATGGAGCCTTCATTTCTGCCCATAAAACTGAGGTATAAATTGGAACCGGATTCCACCAGATTGGTCGTTCTTTCCCTGATTTCGGCCTTAACCTTTTCTACCGCTTTGTTTAAACGTACCAGTTCCGGGTTATCAGGCGATATATCCGGGTTTTTGGTCAATAATTGTAACCTTTCCGTTTCCTTTTCGGCCAACTGGTACTGCATTCTCTCCATTACCGGACCCATAGCATCTGCGTACTGTTCTGCCAGTCCCGGTTTAATTTCTTCCAACTGATTTTCATATTGTTCTACAGCTGCGCTTACAGCTACCAAACTAACTTCCAACTTCTGCCTTTCTACCGATAATTGGGATAAATTGGTAATTAGTTCTTGAGATTGAGGCCCTACGGAAATCAAACTGGTTCTATCCATAAATCTTTGGAGCGAATCTTCAGCTAAAGCTAATTTATTTCTAAGATTTACCTGCTCATCATTCAAAAAACGCAGCGCCGACACCGCCATAGCTCTATGCTGGTTGGTGGATAAATCGGTATAAGTATCCATGGTTACGTTAATAACGGTGGCGGCTTCACTCGGCAACGGACTTTCAAAAGAAATCATAATAAAATCAGCTTCTCTATCCGGTTGCTCGAATGTGATATTTTCTCTGAATCTCGTTGCGATGGTATCTATACTGGTAGTGGTGGAATCGGTTGGATATGCCCTCCATAGAAGAGGAAATTTCTTTCCATTTTCGTCGAATACAATATTGGCAATTTGCACGGCTACATCTTCGCTGAGCTGGCGTGATTTCAGAATCTGTAATTCATTTGCAATACTACTTCCTGCACCAATACCATACGAAGTTGTCAATAAGTTGGCTAAATCGGAACCGGCATAAGAATATCGGTTTTTATTGTCCGTAATCAGCATGGTACCCGAACTTCTGTAAATGGGCGTAATGGTAAGCGACCATATAATGGTTACAATGGTAATGATTGATACTATACTGATAAAGGTCCATTTATTTAAGTATAATACTCCCAGTAGTTTAAATATATCTATCTCCTGACCTTCATCAAACTGTTCTTTATCGGGCACTATGGTGCTATATCCTTTAGTATTGTATCCTGTATTATTGTTGCTCTCGTTATAATTCATCTCAATAAAAAATTATTAACCGTTTTCCTGATTTGTATGGTAAATTCGTGTCTATTCTATGCTTTTTTCAGTACGATTGGGTAAGATATGAAAACTATTCATTAAATTTACCATATATTTACACATTACTTTGTCAAACACTAATATAGATATAAATATTTTAAACCCTTAGCCCGATATATGTCTAAAATTGCAATAATATCCGATATTCACGGCAATTTACCCGCTTTGGAAGCTGTATTTGAAGAATTAGAAAAGCAAAATCCTGACGAATGGCTTTGTTTGGGTGATTTAGTCGGATACGGTCCCCATCCTTCCGAGTGTATGCAAATGATTATGGAAAGAAACATACCCACGGTGTTGGGAAATCATGATGCCGGTGCGGCAGGTAAACTGAATGTGGGACATTTCCGTAATCCAAACCGCAGAATGATTGAAATGGTGCCCTCTATGCTGTCCCGGGAACAAATGCAATGGCTCGAAAACCTGCCCATGATCTTGCAAAATGGAAATGAATGGCTTGCGGTTCACTCCTCGCCAAACAAACCCGAAGATTGGGAATATATAAACAGCGCCATCAAAGCCCGAAATATACTTAACGAACATGATTATAAAATGATATTCGTAGGCCATACCCACGTGCCCGGTATGGTATCCAATCAGCTGGGCGATATGGGCTTCTCCAAAAACAATAAATACCTCATCAATCCCGGTAGCGTTGGCCAATCCCGCGACCATGACCCCCGCGCCTCCTGCTGCATTGTGGACACCGATACCTGGCAATACCAAAACATCCGGGTAAACTATAACCGTGATAAGGTTCGGGAGGATTTGCTGAAGCTGGGGTTTGATCGTGAAGAGACTAAGAGAATGATGGGAGGGTGGTAGTCTGCCCTCACCCGGTTTATGCGTCCACCCTCACCCGGTTTTCGCGCGAACGCAAAAACCACCCTCTCCCGCCAGCGGAGAGAGGGTTAAACCTTATTAATATTCAGAACTTCATATATTAATCTAAGACTTTCTTTCTCCCACTGGTGGGGGAAAGACAGGCTACACGCTTGCGTGTAGCCAGATAGGGGGCTGGACTACAGAGTACTTTCTTTCTCTCGTTCCCAACCTCTGGTTGGGAATGCCTGGTGGAACCTCTGGTTCCATTGCTTATATTGTATATAAAAATAATTTAATAATGTTCTACTTCGTAGTATATTCAGCTAGATACTTACATGGGAACCAGAGGTTCCCGTTTGCGTTACGAACGGGACGTTCGTAACGAGATAAACCGATAACCCACACCCGATTATGAAAGGAATCATCCTCGCCGGAGGCAGCGGCACCCGTCTTTATCCCATTACAAAAGCAATCAGCAAGCAGTTGATGCCTGTGTATGATAAACCTATGATTTATTATCCGCTATCGGTGCTCATGTTGGCCGGGATTAGAGATATTCTCATCATTACAACGCCCGAAGATGCCGATAGTTTTAAGCGATTATTGGGCGATGGCAGTGAATGGGGAATAAAATTAAGTTATGCGGTGCAACCGAGTCCTGATGGACTGGCGCAGGCCTTTATTATTGGCGAGGAATTTATTGGGAAAGACAGAGTATGCCTTATTTTAGGGGATAATATATTTTACGGACACGGATTTACGAAAACCCTCCAAAATGCGGCAGCCAATGAAGAAGGCGCAACGGTATTTGGATATAAAGTGAGCAATCCAACCCGATTTGGAGTGGTGGAGATTGATGAAAACAATAGGGCCATCAGTATTGAAGAAAAACCGGAGCATCCGAAAAGTGATATTGCGGTAACAGGATTGTATTTTTATGATAATGAAGTGGTTGAAATAGCCAAAAAGGTGAAACCCTCTGCGCGGGGCGAATTGGAAATCACCAGTGTAAATGAAGCTTATCTCAAAAAAGGAACATTAAACGTAGAAGTAATGGGAAGAGGATTCGCCTGGCTCGATACCGGTACCCACGAAACCATGCTCGAAGCCTCCAAGTTTGTAGAGATTGTAGAACAACGCCAAAGCCTGAAAATAGCCTGTTTAGAAGAAATCGCCTGGAACCAAGGCTGGATTGATACAGATACCGTACTCAAAAAAGCCGAAGAGCTGAAGAATAACAATTATGGGCTATATTTAAGAGATTTAGTGATTAAGGGACTAAGAGATTGAGGTTTTGTTCTTTGTTATCGGTTGTGGATTCCCAGTCATCCAGAACGGAGCATCGTCATACTGAGCGGAGCGAAGGATCTGGGGTTTTGAACTACTTTGTAATATCGTAAAGAGTAGCATTTCAACTCTGCTCAATTCCCTAAATTATAGTTTACTCAGCGCCCACCCTCACCCGGTTTTGTGCAGGCACAAAACCTGCCCTCTCCCGCCAGCAGGAGAGGGTTGGGTTCTTAATATTATTCTGAATTAAATAATTTATCCAATCCCGTCTTTCTCTCCACTGGTGGGGGAAAGACAGGCTACACGCTTGCGTGGAGCCAGATAGGGGGCGTATGGCGAAATATCAACTCACAATTTAATAGAAGAAATCAATATATCTTTCTATTTTAACCGACGCCCGACATCCGGTAACCGACATCCGTTAACAGAAAACAGATAACCGATAAATAATCACAAAAAGATGTAAATAAATTTATATCTTACCTCACTTTGCAATTACGCGTTAAAAAAGACAGCAGACTTAATAGATAACAGAAAGAGATAAAGCAATTACAATAAATAAAAAAATGCACAAGTACATAAAATATATTTTGCCGGTATTGGTTTTTGCGGTGATGAGTACATTTACAACCGAGCAAGTTCAAGCTCAAACACAACAATTATATACATCGCAACAATTTAGATTAGGAGAGAGATTATTCCGTATTGCCGAACCCGGAGAACTGGTCGATTCGGTTAACGTATGGGGTGATGTTGGCAGTGCCGGACGTTATCTGGTTCCAAAAGGCACGACATTGGCTCATTTGATAACTTATAGCTTGGGACCAAGAACCCTGCAAGGTAACGAAACTCAAATAGACTGGTCTAAAATGCGTATAGAAATCAATATTTCTAACGATGAAGTGGACGAAAATGGAGAACAGGTATTTAAAAGCTTCACGTACCATTTTGAGGAACCGTTTCCGGAAGGAATGCGAGAGTTCACACTCGAAAATAACCAAACCGTGGCCATTCGCGTAAAACGTCGACCAGCATTTAGAGACTATTTAAGCATTGTAGCATCTACGCTATCGGCGTTGGCGACGACGATTATTCTTTTGGATAGGCTTTCTGGGAAATGATTAATTATGAGGGTTGAAAATGATGAATTATGAGTGATGAATTATGAATGTTTTACTTTCAGGTCATTGCGAACCCATGAAGCGAATGCGGAATGGGTGTGGCAATCTCCTAGAAGAAATTATATGTAATAGGTGAGAGAAAAAGATTTGTTGTTTATGCTTATTCACATATTGCGAAAACAAAGAATTTAATATAAAAGGGAGATGTAAATATGGTACAGAAAGAAAATAAATTACTTGTTGAGTCTTTTAATTATGCATTATATGTTATAGATTTGTATAAATTTATAACTGACGATAAACGTGAATATGTTATGAGTAAACAATTATTACGAGCAGGTACTTCGGTAGGTGCAAATATTAGAGAAGCGCAAAATGCTCAGAGCATAAAAGACTTTATTCATAAATTATACATTGCGCAAAAAGAATGTGATGAATCCTTATATTGGATGGAATTGCTGGTCAAAAGTAAGTATTTGACTCGAGAACAGATTAAAGATGTTTATCATAAAGGAAAAGATATTTTAAAAATGCTCCGATCCGCAATAATTACATCCAAACAAAGATATAACCTTAAATAAATCCACGCTTTGCCAAGCAATATATAATTCATTGAAATGATTGATGAGAAAAATGAAAATAGAGGGTTTCTTAAGAAGTTAGAACTGAAAGGTTTTAAATCTGTTAAGTCAGCTACAATAAATTTTGATAGCATTAATATTTTACTTGGTGCAAACGGTGCGGGAAAAACGAACCTGATTTCTCTATTTACATTTTTAAAGCATTTAGCAAGTGGGAAACTAAAATCTTATGTAGAAAAAAATGGTTTCGCAAATACTTTTTTTCATTTTGGACCCAAATCTACAGATAAAATAGTAATAGATATTGAGGTGGGTGAAAATGGATATCATGTTGAGTTCACTCATGGAGCTACTAATGATAATTTAGTATTCGAGAAGGAATATTGCACATTCAGTGGATCATCAAAACACTTTAAGATAGCAGGAATGCTGGGCGAAAGTGGTTTGCGGCCAGAGGGGGATGCAGAAAGCGATTATGTTAGAAAATATACGCGCGAGTACCTTGAACAATCTCGAGTATATCACTTCCACGATACAAGTAGTACCGCTGCATTTAAACAAGCACAAGATATTAACAACAATAGTTACCTAGCGGCTAATGCAGCAAATTTAGGTTCGTTCTTGTATCGTTTAAAGAATGAATTCCCAGAATCGTACCACGAAATAGTTAGAAATATACAAACTGTTGCTCCATTTTTTCATGATTTTTACTTAGTGCCTCAAGGAAAAGTAGGTAAGGAAAACATACTACTACGCTGGCAACATACAGAACATGATGATCCATTTTCTGCCAATCAGTTATCGGATGGTACAGCTCGTTTTATCTGTATGACGACACTATTTTTACAACCATATCATCTAAGACCCAGCACTATTATTTTAGATGAACCCGAATTAGGTTTACATCCAGCTGCACTAGGGGTATTATCGGAAATGATGAAAATGGTGGCACACCCGATCGATAGCAAAAAGAAAGTTTATGATAAACGAAAATCGCAAATAATCTGCTCAACGCAGTCTAGTACATTTGCCAATTTATTTGAACCGGAAGATTTTATAATTGTAGATCAAAAAGATGGCGTTTCAGAATTTACCAGGCCAAAAAAGAAGAGCTTAAAAGTATGGTTAGAGGAATATAGTATGGGCGATTTATGGCTCAAAAACGTGTTGGGAGGACGGCCAAATTGGTAAGGATAGGAGCATCGGTTGAAGGACTTACTGAAGAACGGTTTATTATGAAGGTAATTTATCCGTTTTTGTTAAACAAAAGCATTGAAATCACTCCTATTGATTTAGGTGGTAACGTAAGTTTAGATAAAATAAAAAGTGAGTTGCAAAAAATTGCATATAACTTCGATTATGTAACCACATTCTACGACTTTTATGGCTTTAAAGGGAAAGAAGATAACGAAACTAAAGTAAGCCTTGAACAAAAAATAATGAATAAAGCTCATGATAACATTAAAAGGAAGCTTTTTCCCTACGTACAAATGTATGAATTTGAAGCTCTTTTATTTTCAGATCCAAATGCTATACAACAAATCACAAAAGTTGATGAAATTTCGGATTGGGCAAACGCAGTTTTAAGTCGATTTACGAATAATCCGGAAGCAATAAATGATTCGATACTTACAGCACCCTCAAAAAGAATTGCAAAGAAGTTTGATTATATTAAAACAACACATGGACCGGATATTGCCGAGGCAATTGGACTTGAAAAAATAAGAGAAAAGTGCCATGGTTTTAACGAATGGCTAACTAAACTTGAAAACTTAAGTGAAGGATAAGTTATGAATGATGAGTTACGCAGTGGCACGTATATCTTAAATAAGGTTTGAAAGAAGTTATCTAGGTACTTTATTATATCTATAAGAATAAATTATATCTATAAGAATAATTATTAGTGAATAAAATGAAAACAAATAAAAAATTAAAAATTAGTATTGTAGCATTCTTAGATTTTTTAGGTTATGGACAGAAAGTAAAGTCACTGAATGATGATGCTGCTAAGATGGAGGCAGAATTAAATAATTTATCGAATGCAATTGAAGAGGCGGAAGAATTCATTAAGGTATCGAATTTCGAATATAAATTTTTTACGGATAATTTAATTGTAGCTACTGAAATTTCCTCTTATGATTTAGGAGAGGGTCCTTTAGGCAATATCCTAGGCTCGCTAGCAATGTATCAATTAGTTATTACGTCACATGGTTACTTTCTGCGTGGAGGTCTAGAAGCTGGATATAACTATATAGATGATAAATTGGTATTTGGGGATGCTTTAATTGACGCATATATTCTCGAGTCAAAATATGCTAAATATCCTAGAATAATATTAGGCGATAAACTTAAAAAATTAATTGATAGACATAAAGAATGGTATTCATCAGTAGAAAAAATGCCACATTTCGATGTATTAGACAAAACTAGCTATCATATAGATTACTTGAAAGGAGCTTTTAATTTTTGTGAGGAGGATGCTCATGCTATCTATTCACATGTTAAGAAACATAAAGATCATATTGAAGATGCTCTGCAGAAAAATACTGAACCAAGTGTCATAGAAAAATTTGAATGGCTTAAAGAATACCATAATAACTTTTGCAACACATACCGTGATTTTAAAAAATTGGAAATTGTACCTTGAAAAAACCCAGATTTTATAACAGACTCAAACTTATTCTTCGCAGTTGTTAAAATATTCTGTAATTTTAATAGAAAAGTTATAATCTAGATTCCAAAATTCATCACTCATAATTCATCACTCATAACATTCACTAAAAACACAAATGCCCAATTACAAAAAACTCCTCATTACTGGCACCGCCGGCTTCATCGGCTACCACACCACTAAAAAGATGGTGGATTTGGGTTATGAGGTAGTGGGTTTGGATAATATTAATGATTATTACGATGTAAATCTGAAATATGCCCGTTTGAATGAGTTGGGGATTGAAAGGGAGGGAGCTGAAAAGTTTAATGAGTTTGTTGGGTCATCTAAGTATGAGAGCCTTCGATTTGTGAGAATGAATTTAGAGGATAGGAATGAAATAGAGCGTTTATTTAAAGATGAAGGATTTGATGCAGTAATTCATTTGGCAGCTCAACCCGGGGTTCGTTATTCTTTGGAAAATCCACATGCTTATATTGATAGTAACATCGTTGGATTTTTGAATATTTTGGAAGGATGCAGACATAATAATATTAAGCATTTGGTGTACGCATCCAGTTCGTCGGTGTATGGCGCAAATGCAAAGATCCCATTTTCGGAAGAAGATAGAGTGGACCACCCGGTTAGTTTGTATGCGGCAACCAAAAAAAGTAATGAATTAATGGCTTATACCTATAGTCATTTATATGATATACCCACATCCGGATTGAGATTTTTTACGGTATATGGACCATGGGGCAGACCCGATATGGCACCTATGCTTTTTGCCAATGCCATTGCAAACGATAAACCCATCAATGTATTCAACCACGGCGATATGAGTCGAGATTTTACATACATAGACGATATCGTTGAAGGCATCCATATCACCCTCCAAAATCCCCCGGTACCTCCGCCACCGCCTTCGCCTTCGAGAGCCTCAGGCGGCGGCGGAGGCATCGGTACGGAATCTAGCACCCAAACCCCAACTCATCACTTCCGCCGGCAGGCGGACAGGCGTCACTCAAAAGCTACGCTTTTGAACATCGGCAACGGCTCTCCCGTCCACCTCATGCATTTTATTGAAACACTCGAAAAAGAGATGGGCAAAAAAGCAAAAAAAGACATGAAAGAAATGCAGCCCGGTGATGTACCCAGAACCTGGGCAGATTCATCACAACTCCAAGCATTGGGATATAAAAGCACTACCGATATTGAAAAAGGGGTGAGGGAGTTTGTCGAGTGGTTTAAAAATCGCTTTATATTTTAAGAGAAATAAAATCAAAATAATGAAAAACAAACTACAAAAAAATATACTTATTACAGGAGGAGCCGGATTTATTGGCTCACATCTAGTTCGGTTATTTGTACAAAAATATCCAAAATATCGAATTATTAATATGGATACGCTCACTTATGCCGGAAATTTAGAGAATGTAAAAGATATTGAACAAGCTCCTAATTATATTTTTGAGAAAGCTAACATAATTGATGAACAATCTGTTGCTAGGCTATTTGCTCAATATAAACCGGAAGGAGTGATTCATTTGGCGGCCGAGTCTCACGTAGACCGCTCAATTTCAGACCCTCTACAATTTGTGAAAACGAATGTAATTGGTACGGTTAACTTGCTTAATGCTGCGCTAAAGCAATGGAATGGAGACTTTGAGGGTAAACGTTTTCACCATGTTTCCACAGACGAAGTTTACGGGACTTTGGGCAAGACAGGTTTGTTTACTGAACTAACATCGTATGACCCACACTCTCCATACTCAGCCTCTAAAGCAGCTTCTGATCATTTTGTTAAGGCTTATGCTGATACTTATGGGCTTCCGGTTGTGATAACGAATTGCTCAAATAATTACGGTCCAAATCATTTTCCCGAAAAATTGATCCCCTTGTGTATTCATAATATTTTAAATAATAAATCTTTGCCAATTTATGGGGATGGAAAATATACACGAGACTGGCTTTATGTTGAAGATCATGCTAGAGCTATAGATTTAGTGTTCCATAAAGGAAGACACCGTGAGACCTATAATGTGGGAGGCTTTAATGAGTGGACAAATATAGATTTGGTAAAAGAATTGTGTCGTCAAATGGACGAAAAACTAGGTAAACCTAAAGGAGCATCTGAAAAATTGATAACTTTTGTGAAAGATAGACCTGGTCACGATTTACGCTATGCTATTGACGCAACAAAAATAAACCAGGAACTAGGGTACTACCCATCAGTTACATTTGAAGAAGGACTCAGTCTTACCTTAGATTGGTATCTTTCGAATAGTGAATGGCTTAAAAATGTTACAAGTGGTGCTTATAAAGAGTATTATCAAACAATGTATGAAAAACCTTAGCAAAAGAAAGTTACAATAAAAATTGATTTAATATATAATAAAAAATATGAAAGTAATACTAGAGCCTTTACCCAATTTGTTAGTGATATCACCAGATGTCTTTAAAGATGAGAGAGGTTTTTTTTTAGAGACATGGCAAAAAAAGAAATACCAAAAGATAGGTGTTTCCCTTGATTTTGTGCAAGATAATTGGTCAAGGTCAACTAAAGGTGTGTTGAGAGGGCTGCACTATCAAGAAAAATATCCACAAGGGAAATTAGTAAGTGTGAGAAGAGGTGCAATATTTGACGTTGCTGTTGACATAAGAGAGTCGTCGCCTACATTTGGTCAATGGCATGGGGAGATTTTAAGCGATGAGAATTTATTACAAATGTATATACCACCTGGATTTGCGCATGGCTTCTGTGTATTAAGTGAGGTGGCAGATTTTAATTATAAATGTACCGAATATTATAATGCAGATGATGAAGATGGAATAATATGGAATGACCCAAGCATAAATATTAAATGGCCTATAGTATCACCAATTACTTCGCAAAAAGATATGTTATTAAGTACTTTTGATGAAAAATTCTCACTAAATTGAAAATAAAATAATTAAAACCTACTAAAATTATGAAAGGCATTATTCTTGCTGGAGGCTCCGGAACTCGATTACACCCATTAACTTTATCAGTATCTAAGCAGTTATTACCTGTTTATGATAAACCAATGATATATTATCCGATGTCGGTATTAATGCTGGCGGGAATTAGAGAGATATTGATAATATCTACTCCTCATGACTTGCCCAATTTCAAAAAATTGTTTGGTGATGGGAGTAAATTAGGATTAAAACTAAGCTATGCAGAGCAACCTTCACCGGATGGCTTGGCTCAAGCATTTATTATTGGTGAAGAATTTATTGGCGATGATGATGTATGTTTGGTGCTAGGTGATAATATTTTTTACGGTGCAGGCCTACAAAAGTTATTATTGCAATCTGTAAATACAGTTAAAAATGAACAGAAAGCTGTTGTGTTTGGTTATTCTGTAGATGATCCCGAAAGATATGGTGTTGCTGAAATTGATAGCGACGGTAATGTTTTGAGTTTGGAAGAAAAACCTGCAAAACCTAAGAGTAATTTTGCTGTAGTTGGTTTATATTTTTACCCTAATTCTGTGGTGCAAAGTGCTAAAGAGGTAAAGCCCTCCGCACGAGGCGAATTGGAAATAACATCGGTAAACCAAGCGTATTTAAATGAAAATAATCTGAAATTGCAAAGAATGAGTCGCGGTTATGCATGGCTCGATACGGGTACACACGAAGCGATGACCGAAGCAACAGAATTTGTAAAAGCCGTAGAAAAACGTACTGGTTTGAAGATCGCTTGTCTCGAAGAAATAGCTTATAAAATGAAATTCATTAATTCAGATGATCTGGCTAAAATAGCGTCTGATATGGGTAAAAGTACTTATGCAGAATACCTCAAAAAACTAAATGAGCTCATTAAAGAATAAAACAATTAGTGGGATTTTTTGGAGCGCCATAGATAGTTTTTCGGGGCAAGGTATAACATTTATTGTTGGGATAATTTTGGCACGCCTGCTAACTCCTCAGGAGTTTGGTTTAATAGGCATGCTTACCATTTTTATATCTATTTCCGAGGCATTCATAAATAGTGGTTTTTCGCAAGCATTAATTAGAAAAAAAGATTGTACAGAAGTTGACTATTCTACTGTGTTTTATTTTAACTTGACTGCAGGAGTAGCACTATTTTTAATATTATTTATTGCTGCACCTATGATTGCAAGTTTTTTTAATGAACCACAATTAAAACCATTAGTAAAAGTACTATCTCTGTCATTAATTATTAGCTCATTCACTGTAATCCAACGGACAACATTAACAAAAAGAATTGATTTTAAGCTACAAACCAAAATCTCAGTAATTGCTGCACTTGGTTCTGGTGGTATAGGTATTGGTATGGCATATACGGGATTCGGAGTCTGGAGCTTGGTTTTCCAAACATTGAGTAAACAGAGTATTAATTCACTTCTTTTATGGTTGTGGAATCGCTGGCGTCCTATGTTGACTTTTAGTATTGAATCATTTAAAGAATTATTTTCTTTTGGCTCAAGATTACTAGCCAGTGGCCTGATTGATACCATTTATAGAAATATATATTATTTGGTTATTGGTAAGTATTTTTCTGCCCAAGAACTAGGTTATTTTACTCGTGCACAAATGTTTAAAGACCTACCATCAAAAAATTTAAACTCAGTTATGTCGAGAGTAACTTATCCAGTACTAGCACAAATACAAGATAATCCTGCCAAACTTAAAGCGGGATATAAGAAAATGATAAAAAGCATAATGTATATTAGTATGACATTAATGGCCGGTTTAGCTGCAACTGCTGAGCCGTTAGTAATTACACTAATAGGTGACGAGTGGAAACCTGCAATTATTTACTTACAATTATTGACATTTACAGGTATGATGTATCCGTTACACTCTATTAATTTAAATATGCTACAGGTTTTAGGGCGTTCTGATTTATTTCTTAGGTTAGAAATAATTAAAAAGATAATAGCAATACCTGTGATTTTAATCGGTATTATATATGGTATTAAAATAATGATTTTAGGAATGTGGGTAAATACACTAATAGCTTATTACTTAAATAGTTATTGGTCGGGTAAGGGGATCAATTATAGTATGTGGGAGCAGGTAAAAGATATCTTACCGGGATTCTTTATCGCTATAATTATGGGTGTTTTGGTATTTATAGTAGGGCAATTATTAAAGGAAAATAATTTTTTAATACTTATATTCCAAATTACAATTGGGGCCGCTATAACATTAATAATTAGTGAGGTATTTAAACCTGAAGCATATAAAGAATTAAAAAAAATAGCAAAAGAGAATGTATTTTCAAGGATTAGTAAATAAGAAAACTGTATGATACCCGTTACAAAACCATTTTTCCCACCATTAGAAGAATATCATAAATATTTAAAAATGATATGGAATAATGAGTGGCTAACCAATATGGGACCTCTTTCTAAAGAACTTGAGGATAAATTGAGAGATTACCTGAAAGTCTCGAACCTCCTATTTGTGACGAATGGGACCATTGCTTTACAAATGGCTATCAAAGCATTAGAATTAACCGGCGAAATAATTACCACTCCATTTTCTTTTGTAGCGACAACCTCAACCATTGTTTGGGAAGGATGTCAGCCGATTTTTGTAGATATTGACTCCAAAACGCTGAATATAGACCCGAACAAAATAGAAGAGGTCATAACCGATAAAACAACAGCTATACTGGCAACTCATGTGTATGGCAATCCTTGTGATGTAGAAGCAATAGAAAAAATTGCTGAAAAACATAGTCTTAAAGTAATATACGATGGAGCACATGCATTCGGCGTAAATGTGAATGGGAAATCGGTTTTTGAATACGGAGATATTTCCATCTGTTCTTTACATGCAACAAAACTCTACCACAGTGGCGAAGGCGGATTTATTGTAACTAAAGATGAGAAACTGAATCAAAAATTAAAGTATATAAGAAATTTCGGAATCGCTGGGCATGATCGTTTTGCTGAATTAGGGATTAATGGTAAAAACTCTGAACTTCATGCGGCAATGGGGCTTACTAATCTTCCTTACATTGAATCTATCCATAAAAAGAGAAAAGAATTGACGATAGCATATGATAAAGGTTTGGAAAATTTAGAGTCTTTTAAACCGAGATGGCATGAAAATGCAAACCGGAATTATGCTTATTATCCCATAATTCTACCAAGCGAAAGAATATTATTGGATACAATTAGTCGCTTAGCAGAAAATGGAATTCAAACACGGCGCTATTTTTATCCCAGTTTATCTGCTGCTCTTCCGTATTTAGAGCCCAAGCAAATGCCCATAACAAAAGATATTGCCGAACGCGTTTTATGTCTGCCCTTATATTATGATTTAAGCGTAGATGAGGTTAGTAGAATTTGCGAAATAATATAAATAATGTTTGTGTGAAACGCATGATGTTTAAAAAGTTAAAACTCTAATAAAATGAAGAAATTGCTTTTATTAGGTGGTATTTCTTACCTGATTCCAGTGATAAAAAAAGCTAAAGCCTTGGGGCATTATGTAATTACCTGTGATTATCTTCCCGAGAATATAGCTCACAAATATTCAGACGAATATCATAATGTCAGTATTATTGACAAAGATGCCGTGCTGAATTTAGCAAAGGAATTACAAATTGATGGCATCATGTCTTTTGCGGTTGATCCTGGCGTAATAACTGCCGCTTATGTTGCTGAAAAAATGGGACTTCCTTCTCCTGGACCTTATGAATCTGTGAAAATATTGCAAGACAAAGGATTATTTAGGGCTTTCTTACAAAATCATGATTTTAATTGCCCTAAATATAAATCCTATACATCACCTAAATTAGCTGTTGAAGAATTCGATGAAGCAGACTTACCGGTTATAGTGAAGCCAGTTGACTCTGCCGGAAGCAAAGGTGTAACAAAAGTAGTGCGTAAAGAGGATTTGAGAAAAGCAGTTGACTATGCGCTTCAGCTCTCTCCTTCCAAGACTTTTATCATTGAAGAGTTTTTAGAATTAAAGGGTTACCAATCCGGTGCAGATAGTTTTGCGGTTGACGGAGAATTTAAGTTTATTTCTTTTGACAATCAGAGATTTGATAAAAACTCACCTAACCCATATACACCAGCTGCGCACACTTGGCCAAGTTCTATCTCACAAGAAAAGCAAAGTTATCTTGCAAATGAGCTTCAGCGGTTAATTCATTTGTTGAAAATGAAATCTTCTATTTATAATATTGAAGTGCGTGAAGCAACAAATGGCAAAGTATATATAATGGAGGTTTCACCCAGAGGCGGAGGAAACCGATTGGCAGAGATAATAGAATATGCTACCGGTGTTGATTTAATATCCAATGGTATCAAAGCCTCTCTAGGAGAAGAACTGGATGAGATTCCACCTGCCTCTTATAATAGGTACTGGATTTTAAAAATTCTTTATAGTAATAAAACCGGTGTGTTTGAAAAAGTTGAAATCAACCCTACTATTAATGATAATGTTTATGAAATTGAACTAAGAGTTAAGTCGGGTGATAAAGTTGAATCTTTTTTAGGTGCTCAAAATGCTATTGGAACTATTGTTTTAAATTTTAATGACCAGAAGCAAATGGACGAGGTTATGGGAAATATAATTGAATATGTAAAAGTCATTGTAAAATAACAAATTATGATTGAGCCTATAGGAGGATTTTTTGAATTAGAGTTGGCGATAAAAAAAGAGTATTATCCTAATTTACTAAGATTTAATTATGCGAGACATGTTATTTCAACTTTTTTTAAAAAGAAAAATATCCAAAAAGTATGGATTCCTACTTTCATTTGTGAAGTTGTAGAAGAAAGTTTACTAAAAGAAGGTCTTATTATTCAATATTACCATATTAATTCGATACTCCGGCCTGTATTACCGCAAATTAAACCTGATGAGGGCTTGATCGTAGTAAATTATTTGGGTTTAAGTAAGTTTAATGAAGACTCAATACTTTTCCCTGAAAATACTATCCTCGATAATTCTCAAGCATTTTTCGATCACTCGAACATATTCTCTAATATTGTATATTCTCCAAGAAAGTTTTTTGGGATCCCGGACGGTGCTTATTTAAAAACAGACATTGAACACGAAAGCTTTAAAGAGCTGGAGAGATTTAATAGTATTGAATTTGCCCATCATTTATGGAATCGAATTGAGAATGGTGCAGAAAAAACTTTTGATGAATATCAAAATATTAGAAAAAGAATTAAATCGACTTCTCTTAAAAGAATGTCTAATTTATCAGAAAGATTATTACAATCAATAGCTTATACGGATGTGCTGAGAGCACGAAATGAAAACTTCAGCTATTTAAATGGACATCTGGAAAGATATAATGAACTGAAAATAGAAGAGTTTAATGGTGCGCTTTCTTACCCTTTATTAGTAGAAAGGGGTGAAGAGTTAAAACAGGAATTAATTGACAATAAGTTTTTTGTATCTACTTATTGGCCCGGAGTATTGAAAAATAACCAAGCAGATGAATATGACAAATTTTTAACTAAAAATTTGATAAATATTCCTATAGATCAAAGGTATTCGTTGCGGGATATGTTAAAAGTGATAGAATTTTTGAAGAGGTCTTTATAATCTTATTATATGCGAAAAAAATTAGCTGTTATTGGTGCAAATGAACCTTTAGTTGGTTTTTATCAAGAGGCGTTACGATTAGGGTATGAAATTTATGCTTTTGCTTGGAGCGAGGGAGCTGTATGCAAGAAATATGCTAAGGAATTCTATCCCATTTCTTTTACGGAAAAAGATAAGATTTTGAATATTTGCAAAGATATTGGAATTCACGGTATAACTTCTTTTTCGCTTGAATCCGCTTTACCAACTGTTATTTATGTGGCTGAGAAACTTAATCTTGTCAGTAATCCATCAAGCTCACTAACCTACACAGGGAATAAATATATGATGAGAAAAAAATGTGAGGATAGCGGAATTAAGGCAATAGATTATTGGCTTTTAGAAAATATAAGTGATTTGGATAAGTATGATTTTAAGTTCCCAATAATTGTCAAACCAAATGATGGAGGGGGTGCAAAAGGAATTAATTTAGTGAGAGATAGAATGGGATTAGAACAAGCTTTTGAAGATGCTATGAAATTCTCTCGATCTAAAAGTGTTATCGTTGAAACTTATGTTGATGGTTTGGAGGCAAGTGCAGTTTTTTTTAGTTTTGATGGTAAGCATCAGTTAATTACAATTACAGATAAGATTACTTCTGGTTTTCCCTATTTTGTTGAATTGATACACTCCCAACCTACTATTTTTAGTGATTCACTCGTAGAAAAAATAAACCGATTAATTATAAAAGTATTGGATATTTTAGAAATTAAAGTGGGTGTAACTAGTATAGATTTAAGAATTGATTCTGATAATAATCCCGTTATTATAGAAGTTAATCCAAGATTAGGTGGAAATAATATAAATACAGATTTAGTTCCAATTTCGACTGGTTTTAATATAATTAAAGAAGCATGTGCTGTAGCATGTGGTGAAGAAC
Source organism: uncultured Balneolaceae bacterium (assembly GCA_964615135.1). Taxonomy (GTDB): domain Bacteria; phylum Bacteroidota; class Rhodothermia; order Balneolales; family Balneolaceae; genus Balneola. Next base: position 24,318 of record CAZTOG010000004.1, read on the forward strand.
CAAATATACCTATTACTTTTGAAAAAAATAACACTCAAATTTTTTATTATACTCCCTATACAGCATGGGTAAAAGATTATTTCTCCGAAAATCCTATTAATGTGGTTAGAAATAATATTACTAAATTGAAAAAGAAATGTACTAACAATACTGAACGTAGTGGATATATTATATATGACGGAAAGATAAGAATAGATCGTGATTTTTAATTTTTTGGTTATAGGATTTTTGTTCATTCCTCTCCAAAAAATTTAATCAAATTGTCACTCAATTGATAAATATAATTTTGAGTTGCTAATGATAATAAATCAAATAACTGAAATTAGCTTATTAAGTAATAATAAACTAAAATTGTTTATTTAAAAATATGAATTAACTTTAATGAAAAACTACCACTATGATTATACTTCCTGAAAGTTTTAAACTGTCTGTTAAAAACCTCAAGATGCGACTTGCTACAATAGAAGACGCTGAATTTATTGTTTCTCTCAGATCAAATTCGGAGCGAACAAAATTTATGATTACATTAGATGATGATATAAAAGCACAAATAAAATGGCTCGAAGACTATAAGAAACGCGAGCGTGTAGGAAATGATTATTATTTTGTTTTTGAGTCAGATGGGAAAAGGATAGGAGTAAACCGCATTTCCCATATTGATTTTAATAGCCTGGATGCCAAAACTTCTAGTTGGATTAAAGTTCCTTCTGAAAGAATTCAATCGGTCAAAATGTTCTTTCTTCAAAAATATGTTATTTTTGAATTATTGAAATTAAATTCTTTTTATACTGATATCCATGAAAAAAATAAAAAAGTTATGAGCTATTACCAGGAATTTGAATATCCGATGCCGGAGAAACCAAACGAGAGAAATTTCTTAGATATAAGGGTCAATAAGATAGATTATTTTAACAGTAAAGAAAATATTCTGAAAAAATATAATATAAATATAGAGAAAATTGAAAGCTCATTCAAAAAAGATTAGTTTAAAGGAAGTTGATTTTTTTGCACAAATAGTTAAAAAATGCCCCTATCCAACTCCCTATATGAAAAGAACACTTGAATGAATTGGAACAATTAAGTCAACCGTACGTAATTTTATTAAAAATTATGCAAGAATAGCAGCCGGAGCAGTTGTTACAAAAGATATTCCAGATAATGTAACTGCGTTGGAGCTCCTGCAAAGATAATAAAGAGGAACGAAAAATAAGGCATGAGTACTTTTGAATATATACCACTTAGTAACCCAATCCCCATAAAAGACCAAAAATGGCCTAAAGGTACGGAGCCTTTGGTCAGTACCAGTACCTTAACGTATAATCATGAATCATTTATTCGAGACTGTCTTGAGGGAATATTAATGCAAGAAACAACATTTCCAGTTCGAATTTGCATATTTGATGATGCTTCAACTGACAATAATGCAAATATTATAAATGAATATGTTGCTAAGTATCCCGATATAATTTTTGCATTTTGTCAAACCGAAAACACGTATAAAAATCGAGAAAGAAGAAGAGTTTTAAGGAAACCATACTTAAAAGCCCGTAATGTAGCTAAGTATATCGCTTTATGTGAAGGCGACGATTATTGGACAGATCCACAGAAGCTACAAAAGCAGGTGGAATTTATGGAGGAAAATCCTGAATATGGATTAATTCATACTGGGTTTGACTATGTGAACATAGGTAAAGAGCTTATTGAACCTCCAACGAAATTACACAAAGGAATAGAAGAAAGGATCAGAAATGGATATATTTGGGATTATTATCTAGTAAATCCAGGATTTATACTTACTTGTACTTGTTTGATACAGACAAAACTAATTGCGAAAGCTGATATTAGCCACTGGTATAGTTATGATCACTTGGTTTTTATGGAAGTAGCGCGAAAATCAAAGGTTCATTATCTTCCTAAAATTACTTCTTGTTATCGTATAAATCCCAATGGGGCTATGATGACAGATGCTAAGAATAGAAAAATTAAACATAAGTATGTTTTACTAAATCAAATTATGGCTTTTTTTGATAAGCAAAAAGATTCACTACCACACTATAGGAATAATAAAAAGGTTGATAGGAGAATAACTAGGTCTATACTGAGCTTGCTCTTTAAATTACCGGCTAAAGAAATATATATAAGGCTTAAATTGGTTGCTTTATTATTATCAAATCCTCGATTAACCTTTACTTTTTTACTATCCAATACAAAGAAGTAATAGAGAACAACGAATTCACATGGTAGTCTATATATTAATTGCTATTCTTATAATTACTTTTACAATAAGAGCAAGAAGTAAGGTCACATCGTTATTACTTATTGCTGTATTGATTTTGGTTAATTATTTAAGGGATTATTCTGTTGGTACTGATTATTTTGGATATTTGACTCGTTATTTGACTACAGACTATATATATTTGCTTAAAGAGAGGCTTAGTTTAACTTTTTTATGGGAGAATGTTGGTGTTGACAAAACAACCGAAATTGGGTGGTTAGCACTCAACAGCATTGGACAAGTTTTTAATTGGCCATATTATTTTGTAGATACTTTTGCTAAAATAATTATTCTCTCTTTAGTTTATCTGGCATCTCTAAGACAAAGTATTTCCGTTTATTTATCAATAGCTCTGTATTTCTTTTTAGGATTTTACTTTGAATCATTTAATATTCTAAGGCAGGCAATTGCAGCATCAATATTTTTATATTCATTGGTCTTTATTAATGAGCAAAAACCCATTCATTATTTGCTCTTATGCTTACTATGTATAAGCTTTCATACTTCAGCAATTATACTTCCATTATTTTATCTAATAAACTACTTACCTAAAATAAATAATATACTTATATCTGTCATTATATTTAGTTTTATTATTCCTTTTGTAAACATTGACAAGTTTTTATTTGAAACCGTATTTAGAATTGATGTTTTAGAAGTATATCATCTTTTTTTGGAACAGAGAGGAGAGGGCTATTTTACTAACTATAATATATATGGTAAAATAGCTGCATTAATATTTAGAATATCACAAAATCTCATGTTGATATATGCGATTATTAGAACTAAAGATAATCTCAAAGTATATATGTATATATGGCTAATAGGTATAGTGCTTTTTAATATAACAATTTATTATCCGTGGCTTTTTAGGATGAGTATTTATTTTTTACCTGTTCAGATTTTTGTACTCCCGTTTTTACTGGAAAGGGGTAAATCCGATAAGGTGCCATGGAAGAATGTATTTGCAATCTTATATACTGCAGTCGTATTTATATATATAATATATACGGGTGCTAACGGGATAGACCCATATATAATTAGAACTTAAAAAACAACAAAAAATGAATACTAAAGCACGAGTAATAGCATACTATCTACCTCAATATCATCCCATTCCTGAAAATGACAAATGGTGGGGGAAAGGTTTTACAGAATGGACAAATGTAGGCAAAGCTAGGCCATTATTTAGGGGACATTATCAGCCAAGAGTTCCTGCTGATTTAGGTTACTATGATTTAAGGATGCCTGAGGTTCGAGAAGCTCAAGCAAATATGGCGAGAGAAGCAGGCATTGAGGGTTTTTGCTATTGGCACTATTGGTTTGGAAATGATCGAAAGTTATTAGAAAGACCTTTTGAGGAAGTTGTTAAAACAGGTAAGCCTGATTTTCCTTTTTGTTTAGGATGGGCGAATCATTCTTGGTCTAATAAAAGCTGGAGTGTTAAATCAAAAATGTCAGAGTCCACTATTTTAATGGAGCAGCGGTATCCAGGGAAAAAAGATAATGAAGATCATTTTTATAATTTTATTGATGCTTTTCAAGATGAGAGATACTTAAAGTATAATGGCAAGCTGATTTTTGTTTTATTTGATCCATTTGATATACCAAATTTTAAAGAATTTAAAGAACAGTGGAATAATTTAGCTATTAAAAATGGAATGGAGGGGTTCCATTTTATAGGTATTACCCATAATTTAACTGGTTTTAAATACATTAACGGTATAAAAAAGTATCGATTATTTCAGGGTAATGTTCCGAGCAGTTATTATTATCAACAAGTACTAGATTTAGGATTTGATGCAGTGAACTCTAGGGGATTATTTCGTGCAGAAGCCGCTTCAAAAAGTTATTTTTTTAAAATTTTCAACTATGCTGTAAATAAAGTTTTTGATGGTATAAAGGTTGATAAATACGAATATAAAAAAATAATCAAACATTTATATGTGAAAGAAGATTTATGGGAAAATGTGTATCCAACGATTATTCCAAATTGGGATAGAAGTCCTAGGAGTGGGAAAAATGCAAAAATTTGGCATGGTAGTACCCCTGAGCTATTTGGGAGAGGTGTTGATAATGCTCTTAATGTGGTTAAGAATAAAAAAGAGGACAATAAAATACTTTTCTTAAAGTCCTGGAATGAATGGGCAGAAGGTAATTATATGGAGCCTGACATAGTGTTTGGTAAAGCTTATCTGGATGTTTTAAAAAGAAAAATATTAAAAGATTACTAAAAAATTATAATTAATTATAACCGTTTTATGAAAATATTATATATAGTTAGTACATTAAGAAGAACGGGGCCCACGAACCAACTATTTAGTTTAATAAAGTATCTCAAGTTAAAAAAAGAAGATATAACCGTTCTGACCTTATCACCCGAACCTTATGATTCTCGGTGGGAGGATTTTGAGGCACTAGGGATTAACTTAGTAACACTAAATACCAGTAGAATTAAAGGTTTATTACAAGGGGTTAGTCAACTGAAAAGTTTTTTAAAAAATGAGATTTATGATATTGTTCATACGCAAGGAATTCGCCCTGATATAATGATGTCTAAGTTAGATAGTTCAAATGTCTGGGTTACGACGTGCAGGAACAATCCTTTTTTAGATTATCGGATGAAATATGGAAAAATTGTAGGATATGTTTCAGCATGGTATCATCGACGAAGCTTATTACGGTGTAAAAGAGTAGTGGCTTGTTCCTATTCGATAAAAAATGAGTTAGTTCAACTTGGTATAAAAAGCATTGCGATTCAAAATGGTGTTGATATTAATTATATACATAAATTTGAAAAAATGAACTTAGGCGCCGTAAATTATCCCATTTTTATTTCTGTAGGTAGCTTGATTGAAAGAAAAAATATGGATATTGTGTTGAATGCGTTTAATACATACAGAGAATTGCATAAAGGTGTTTTGCTAATATTGGGGGATGGTCCTTTGAGGAAAAATCTTGAACGAATAGCTCATGAAGATGTTATTTTTACTGGTAAGGTTGCAAATGTTCCGTCCTATTTGAAAGCAGCAGATGTATTTATTTCTGCATCTAAAGCCGAAGGACTCCCTAACACCGTGTTGGAAGCAATGGCTTGTGGTACTAAGTTGATTTTATCTAATATCCCGTCACATGTTGAGGTTTTTGATAAAAGTTCTAATATATGTAAGTTGTTTAAACTAGACTATACATCAGCGGATAAGATAGCTGAATTAATGTCTAATATAGATATTTACGATAATCAGAGATCAGCGGTAAGTGACATTGTTAAGAGGAATTTTTCAGCTGAGAATATGGCAAATAAATATTTTGAATACTATAAGTCACAAATGTAATTAAAAGCAAATGTTTGTTAGAAAGTTGGCCAAGCGATTGGCTAAATATCCCAAAATAAAATCTGTAATTAAACGTATATATCAGTACTTAGCATATGCATTGTTTTCATATAAAAATAATGACTTTACATTGTCTCAAAAGGTAAGATTCACGAATGGTCAGAAGGAAACTTTTTTTGGCTATTATGATAAATCACCTATTAATGCAGATAATAATTATGTTTTGTTTCATTCTACTGACCTAGATACAAGTAAAAGACCTAAGGGAAATGAATTAATTGATGTCAACGTTTATGATTTAGAACGAAATTTGATAGTAAATACTCTGCAAACTAACGCATGGAATTGGCAACAAGGCGCTAGATTACAGTGGTTGACGAATGGCTTATTTGGATTTAATTATTTTGATGAAAAAAAAAATAAATTCATATCTAAAGTATACAACATAAAGCAAGATATTGAAGTCAAGGTGTTCGAATATCCTATACAAGATGCTTTCAAAGATTGTTTCTTTTTATCTTTGAACTATACTCGTCTAAATACTCTTCGACCTGATTATGGTTATAGAAATTTACCGAACTTGACAGTTGACGAATTAAGTGAATATGATAATGATGGAATCTGGTATGTTGATTTTGAAACGGGTGCTGGAAGGTTACTTATATCATTAGATAAGATAATAAAATTTAAAACGGAACGACGATTTAAAGAAGGGAGGCATTATGTTAACCACATAATGATTGCACCTGATGGGAAGAAATTTATTTTTCTTCATAGATGCTTTATTAAGGGGGTTCGTTACGACCGTTTAATTTTGTCAGACTTAGATGGTAACTTAACATTGTTAAACAATAATAAAATGATAAGTCACTATTATTGGTGGGGTAATGATAAAGTGTTTGGGTATATGAATGGAAAAGATGGAGTAGCCGGGTACTATATAATAGATTATGAAAAGGGAGTTATGACTAAATATGAAGATGAAATCTTACAAAGGTTTGGTGATGGCCACCCTAATATAAGAGGGGATTTATTTATTACTGATACTTATCCCGATAAATCTCGTATGCAGTCTTTGATATATGGGAATCTAAATGATAAGCAACACTTAATTTTATCACGCCTTAAATGCAGTCTGCGTTATGATAATGAAAGTAGATGCGATTTGCATCCAAGGTTTTCCCAAGATGGAAATAGGGTGTTTTTTGATACAGTGAACTCTGGTAAAAGACTTTTATGTATGATAAATGTTCAGAATATAAGCGTTTAATTATGGCTTCTACAGTAGCAAGAGTAACAGTCGGCATACCTTATCATAGTTCAGTCAATCCTATACAACTTAAAAAGGCAATAGACTCTATATTAAATCAGACGCTAAGACCGAGCGAGGTGCACCTTTTACGCGATGGTAAGGTTTCAGGCGAACTGCAACAAGTTGTTGAAGGCTATCAGGATGAAATAATTAAACATTTCAATTTTGATCAAAATAGGGGTTTGGCAGCGGTATTAAATTATTCTTTGAAAGAAACAACTACAGAATATTATGCACGTATGGATGCAGATGATATTGCTTTTCCCAACCGTCTTGAAATACAATTGAGGTTTTTGGAGGAAAATAAAAATGTTGACATATTGGGTAGCTGGGTTCAAGAGATAAATAACGATGGAAAAAAAGAAATGATTAGGAAAGTTCCTGAACTTCATGCAGATATTATCAAAAATATATGGGCATGCCCTTTAATTCACCCGACAGTTGTCTTTCGTACAGCCTCAATTCGTGATACTACTTTGTTTTATAATGAGAGGTTGAGGCGTAGACAAGATTACGAGCTATGGTACAGGTGTGTTAAAGAAGGTTTGGTCTTTCATAATATATCTAAGCCACTACTTTTTTATAGATTTACAGAAGACTGGTTTGCTAAAAATAATTTTAGTGTCATTTGGGAGCAAGTTAAAATAGGTTGGCGTGGTAATTGGTTGTTAAAAATGCCATTAAAATCCTATATAGGAGCTGCATTTCCATTGATTAAAACTATTTTACCAGCCAAAGCAGGCGTACAACTGACAAAATATTTAAAGAAAATAGATCCAAGAAATAAGGTATAATAATTTTTACGATTTTATTTATATAGTGTATGCACAACAAATAATTTAATAGAAAAAATTCTTTTATATTAGTCCACCTTGTATTGAATGGCAAAGCAACAGTTTATATATTAATGGGCGAATTGAAAAATATAAAGCCATATTTAATATTAAGTTTTTAAGTAAAAGGGATGATGCTGATAAATTAATTTAAATAGTATCATTGCTAGTCTGCTAACTTATTATAAAGAGGGAATTATGCAGTTTTATAAGAAGTAATGGCAAAGGGAAAACCTATTATTACAACAGATATGCTGGGGTGTAATCTTTTAGCTAAAAGTAACCTAAATGATATATTAGTTAAATCTAAAATTAAAGAGGATCTTATTAGAGCATTAGAACAACATTCAAGTACAGACTTAAAAGAGATGGGTGGACAAAGTAAACAGATATATAAAGAATATTATTCAGAAGATATGATATATAATCAATTGCAAAGTAATTATAGTAAATAATGCAACGCTTTATGACCCACATAATTTCCGGTGCTTCTGGTTTCGTAGGAGAAAATCTGACAAAATACTTAACAGAAAATGAGCAAGAGGTGCTTAAATTGTCGCTACGCAATGAAAATTGGAAAGAATTTTTTAACGCGAATGAAAATGCAGATTCTGTCATTCATTTAGCCGGTATTGCGCATGATACAAGTAATACACTGGATGATGACATTTACTTTAAGGTAAATCGTGATTTAACCATTGAATTATTTGAAGAATTCATCAAATCGGACATTAAAAAGTTTATTTTTTTTAGTTCAGTCAAAGCGGCGGCAGATACTTTGGAAAGGGTGCTTACAGAAAAATTTATTCCAAATCCATTAACGCCCTATGGTAAGTCGAAACTGGAAGCAGAAAATTATTTGCTAAGTAAAGAATTATCCGAAGATAAAAAAGTGTATATAGTTAGACCATGTATGATACATGGTCCGGGGAATAAGGGAAATCTAAATCTATTATATCAAGTAGTAAAAAAACGGATACCTTGGCCATTGGCATCCTATCATAATGAAAGATCGTTTTTATCCATAGACAATCTCAATTATTTAATGTGGGAGTTGTTAAATAATAATGATATAGAATCAGGTATATATAACTTTGCAGATGATAAAGCACTATCAACCAACGAAATTGTAGTTTTGATTTCAGAATCATTAAATAAAAAGCCTATTCTTTGGAAAATTCCAACAAAAATGATGGAATTTATTGCTAAAATCGGAGATAAGATTTCATTACCTTTAAATTCAGAACGTTTAAAAAAACTAACTGAAAATTATTTGGTATCTAACCATAAAATTAAGAAAGCTTTGAATATTGACAATTTGCCTACATCGGCAAAACAGGGTATGATTAAAACTTTAGATTCATTTAAGTAAGATAAAGATATGGAGAGTAAGAAAATTATTTTATCAGTAACTGCTCATCCAGATGATGAAGCACTTGGATTTGGCGCTTCTGCAGCGAAATGGGCAGAAGAAGGTCATGTGATATATAACTGTATTTTATCCGGTAATGTAGAAGCAAGAAACTTTAGACCTGAGGTTGAGGAATTGCATCGCCATGCCGATAAATCGCAAGAAATAATGGGTGCACAACCGCCCATTTTAGGTGATTTTCCTAATATCAAATTTAATACCGTGCCACATTTGGAATTGGTTCAATTTATTGAAAAAGTAATCGAAAAAGTGCAACCGGATTACGTCTTTACGCACCATCCGTATGATTTAAATAACGATCATTATCAGGTTTCAAAAGCTTGCCAGGCTGCAATTCGATTGTCACAAAGAAAATCTGGAATTAAACCGGTTAAAGGATTATTATTGATGGAAATACCATCATCAACAGATTGGGCTTTTTCGGTAGATAGTAATAATTTTCAACCAAATACATTTGTTGAGGTAGGGGAAGAGAATGTACATAAAAAAATAGCTGCTATTGACGCTTATGAGGGGGTTATGAGACCATATCCGCATCCTCGTTCCAAAGAAGTAATCATGGGGCTTGCGGCTATGAGAGGTGGACAAGCTGGTATGAAATATGCAGAAGCTTTTCAGCTCATCCACCTAAAAATGGATATTTAAAGTTGCTATAATGTATAAATTATTCTTTAAACGCTTAATAGATATTGTTGCATCACTGGGCACAGCCTTAATATTACTGCCGTTTCTTATCATCGTAGCGTTAATTATATGGTTACAAGATTTTGGACCTATATTTTTTACTCATAAAAGAGTGGGTAAGGCTGGAAATGAGTTTAATTTTATAAAATTCAGAAGCATGCCGGTCAATACGCCCAATGTTGAATCACATGAGACCGAAAAACTGCAAATAACACCGTTTGGTAAGTTTATCAGAAGAACTAATTTAGATGAAATTCCGCAGCTAATTAATATTATAAAAGGGGATATGAGTTTAATAGGTCCCAGACCGCCCATTCCTACTCAAAAAGAACTCTTGAAAATGAGAAAAGAGAATGGGGCATTGGCAATACGACCAGGATTAACAGGTTTGGCGCAGATAAACTCTTATAATAATATGCCGGATGAGGAAAAAGCGGAATGGGATGGCAAATATGCTAAAAAAATCACATTTACCAGAGATACAAAAATTGTATTACGTACTTTACTTTACTTAACTAAAGAACCTCCAACTTACTAAAAATGAAATTCGCATTTGTTACCTGTGTACAGCTAGGACAAAGTTGTATCGAAAAAATATATGAGATAGGTGGAAATCTAGATTTGCTCATTACACTAAAAGATGAAAAGGCTAAAAACAAATCGGGACGAATATATTTGGATGAATTCGCTGAAAAACAAGATGTGCCTCTTTTAAAAATAAATCATATAAACGATGAAGAAGCAATTAATGCACTTATAAAGTATGATATAGATTGGATGTTTATTATAGGTTGGTCACAAATCGCGGGCGAAAAGGTTATTAATACGCCAAAATACGGCAGCATAGGGATGCATCCCACTCTTTTACCAAAAGGAAGAGGGCGAGCAGCGATTCCGTGGGCTATCATAAAAGGGCTGGATAAAACAGGTGTAACAATGTTTAAATTGGACAAAGGAGTAGATACGGGACCTATTTTAGGGCAAATAGAAATTCCGATGGAAGAAGATGAGAATGCGTCAACTTTATATGAGAAAGTTAATATCGCGCATGAATCTTTAATTGAGCAAATTTGGCCAAGTCTAAAAGATGGCAGTTTAAAGGCGGTGGTACAGGATGATTCGCAAGCCACTTACTGGGAAGGGCGCAAACCCGAAGATGGAGAAATAAAACAGAGCATGAGTGTTGTAGAAGTAGATCGCTTAGTCAGAGCAGTAACAAAGCCATACCCCGGCGCTTTTATTATTAGAAATAACCAAAAAATAATCATTTGGGAAGGCCATCCTGTTGATAATGAAATTTCGGCATCAAGAAATCAGGTTCTATTAAAACTAAAAGACGGAAATTATTTGGGGACTCGTATAGAAGAGGGGGTAGTTGATTAGTTAATCGGCCCACCCTCACCCGGTTTTCGCGTGAACGCAAAAACCACCCTCTCCCGCCAGCGGTAGAGGGTTAAACCCTAATAATATTCAGAACTTCATATATTAATCTAAGACTTTCTTTCTCCCACTGGTGGGGGAAAGACAGGTTTTGCACTTGTGCGAAACCAGATAGGGGGCAAGGCGTGACATAAACACGAGAGCATCTTGTTTTTAACAACAAATGTAGATAATTTAACACGACAAATCAGTTTCTTGAGGGACTATCCGCTAATCATTTGCTAAATGTCAGCCCTAATCATCGATATTAAAATTGAGAGCAATCTTGTTAAAGAACCGGATAATAACGTTCCTGAAAATCTTATCAAAGCAGCACGTCAATTAAGGCAAAAACAAACGCCTTCTGAAGAATTATTATGGCAATTATTAAGAAAAAGACAATTACTGGGAGCTAAATTCAGACGTCAACATCCTTTAAAAGAAGGTGTTATTCTAGATTTTTATTGCGCTCAACACCATTTAGCTATAGAAGTGGATGGAGGGTATCATAATAAGGTAGAGCAACGTCTAAAAGATGCTGCCAGAACCGCTGATTTAAATGAAAGAGGCATTCTAGTAATCCGATTTGCAAATGAAGATGTACTAAATAATACAGAACGTGTTTTAATTGAGATTACAAAATATTTAAAATAAACCTGCCCACTCGTCCACCCTCACCCGGTTTTCGCGTGAGCGCAAAAACCACCCTCTTCCGTCGGTAGGAGAGGGTTAGGTTCAAATAAATAATTATTAATTCATATAATTATCTGAATTCATCTTTCTCCCGTTTGACGGGGGAAAGACTGGTTTTACACTTGTGTAAAACCAGATAGGGGGCGTGGGGCGAAGCTGGAAATATTATTTTAACATTGGAACCAGAGGTTCCCGTTTGCATTACGAACGGGAAGTTGGTAACGAGAATAAAGGAGCACGAATTATAGTTAACTCAGTACCTCGCCTCCCATTCAGCCAAGTGGTTGTGGAACAGATTCTTCGCTCCGCTCTGAATGACCTTGTTCGCCCATCTTTCTCCCACTGGTGGGGGAAAGACAGATTTTATGCTTGCATAAAATCAGATAGGGGGCGTCTCCCGACAAATAGGGGGCACTCTAAAATATTAACAAATATTATTAAAATATTACTTACATTAGGGTTCTATAGAGAGGGATTTATTGCATGATTAAAATTTAATTAACTATAGGCAATGAAAGAATTGATACAAAAAAGAAAGGCGGCCTTAAAAGCATTAGCAGATATTTTTACGTGGACAATAATAACGCCCATTGCGTTTATTTTAAGATTTGACTTAAAGCTTGATAGCTTACCGGAAAATATAATTCAGATAACCGCTATACTGTTTATCTTCAAAGCGGCAACCATTTTTTTAACGAGAACCCACCGCAGATCGTGGCGCAATACCACATTCGACGATGTATTCCACTTGGTTTATACGGGAGGGGCATTTACAGCGGTGTATCTTATAAGTGTTTTATTATGGGGCGGTAGTTGGGGGATACCGAAATCGATTCCGCTATTTGAGGCGGTTTTGGCATTTATGACTTTGCTTGCATTGAGAGCGGGAACCCGATTTGTTATTAAATATAGAATGCCTTCGCTACGACCCGGGAAAGATAAAAAAGAGCGCAGAATAGTGATAGCGGGAGCCGGCGAAAGCGGAATGATGGTTGCCAAAGAAATGCTCAAAAACAAAGAAACCAACATGCATCCGGTTGCTTTTGTGGATGATGACAAGAGTAAATTAAAGACCAAACAGGCCGGCATTAAAGTATTGGGCACTATAGATGATTTGCCACATATAGTTCGTAAAGTGCATGCAGAAGAAATTATTATTGCCATGCCCAGCGAAAGTGGGGACACCATACGCAGAGTGGTGGAAATTGCAGGAAAAACGGGTGTGGCTTTTCGCATAATTCCGGGAATTTATGATTTGGTGAGTGGGAAAGTATCTATTAATCAAATCCGTGAGGTGGATGTAGAAGACCTATTGCGACGTAAGCCCATAAAACTGGAGACAGACAATACACGTGCATATTTGGAGGGTAAAAGGGTGCTGGTTACGGGAGCCGGGGGTTCGATTGGATCCGAGATTGTCCGACAAATAGCACGTTTCAATCCAAAACATATCATTTTAATGGGCAGGGGTGAGAACAGTATTGCCAAGCTCGTATATGAAATCAAACGAACTTTTCCCGATTTGGATCATTGTATCAGAATTTGTGATGTGCGCGATGAACATTCTCTGAATAAAATCTTTGAAAACGATAAACCGGAGGTGGTATTTCATGCAGCAGCGCATAAACATGTTCCACTGATGGAAGAAAATCCGGCGCAGGCTATTTTCAATAATGTAATGGGGACAAGAAATTTAGTCCGGGCTGCATTAAAGAATCATATCACTCATTTTGTAAATATATCCACCGATAAAGCGGTGAATCCCACCTCTATAATGGGAGCCAGTAAACGCATCGCCGAGCATATTGTGGAATGGGGCGCTTCCTTGGCGCAAAAAGATGAGCATTATGTATCGGTGCGTTTTGGAAATGTGTTAGGAAGTAGAGGAAGTGTGATACCTATATTTAAAGACCAGATTAAAAAAGGAGGTCCGGTTACGGTAACTCACCCCGAAATGAACCGGTATTTCATGACCATACCCGAAGCATCACAATTGGTGCTGCAAGCAGGTGCCTTAAATCATAATGGTGCAGTGCATGTTTTAGACATGGGTGACCCCGTAAATATAGAACAAATGGCGCGCGATTTAATCCGATTAAGTGGTTTAGAACCCGATAAAGACATTGAAATAAAATATACAGGTATGCGTCCCGGCGAAAAGTTGTTCGAAGAACTTCTCACAGCGGAAGAAGGAACGGATATGACGCAGCACGAAAAGATATTCCTGGCCCGAAAAACCACTGTTTTGGTCGGAATCGAAGAAAAACTTAATCAGCTTGTAGAGGCTGCTTATACAGACGATGAAAAAGCCATCAAAAAAGCCATTTATAACGTGGTGCCTACCTACTTGGGTTATAAGAAAGAAGATAAAGTAGAAGTGTAGGGGACTAGTTGAATAGTTGGTTAGTTATTGGTTATTTGTGTAACAGCTGACTATTGGTTCTCGTTGCGATCCGCCAGTGGCGCGGATTCGGAACGCATACAGGAACCTCTGGTTCCAGTTGTGCCCTCACCCGGTTTTCGCGCGTGCGCAAAAACCACCCTCTTCCGTCGGTGGACGGACGAGAGGGTTGTACTTTAACTCGTCATTGCGAAAAAATACGCAGCGGTAGCAAGTATTTTTATGGCAATCTCCTGGTTACAATCCGTCTTTGCGAGGAGACTTTGAGTTTGGATTGGAAGTATAATTTAAATCGACGAGGGTAGCACGTAAGTCCGCCTCTTTTGGCGGAATCTCCTGCTAGTTAGCTACTAGTGATTATAAACAAGGAGATTGCCACACCTTATTACGCATGCGTTCCATAAGGTTCGCAATTACGGTTTCTTTCTTCTGGTTGGGGATGCCTCCAGGAATCTCTGGTTCGTCTCGGTCATCCTGACCTGCTTTGCCGGCGCAGAAGGATTTGGAGTGTTGAACGATTTAGTAATATTGAAAAGACTAGAAATTATAGTTTACTCATTAACTCAACTAACGTTCAGCCAAGTGCTAATGTTACAGATTCTTCGCTGCGCTCTGAATGACGCATATAAAACATCCATCTTTCTCACCGCTTGGCGGGGGAAAGACAGGTTTTATGCTTGCATAAAACCAGAATTTATTCCGCCCACCGGCGGATAAGGGGGCGAAATACGGAGCTAGAAATGCTATTTTAACATAGGAACCAGAGGTTCCCGTGGGCATGCCGAACGAGACGTTCGGCACGAGGAGAAAATGCCCCCGGCAATTCCACTCATAATTCATAATTCATAATTTCCAAAAAAAAACGCTCGTCACACGTCACTCACTCATCATTCATAATTTTCCTCCAAAACGGATAACCCAGAACAGACAACAGATAACTGTTACTACTCAAAAATTAACTAACACTTAAACCCATAAAATGTTTATATTTTCGGGCTATAATAATTAACAAAAGAGAAATCAAAAATGGATTTTAAATCGCTTCTAAATAAAATAGAAACAAAAGAGTACGTTGTAGGGGTTGTAGGCTTGGGTTACGTGGGGCTGCCTCTGATGTGGACTTTTCACCAAAAGGGAATGCCCGTAATAGGTTACGATATCGACAAAAGTAAAATCGAGCATATCAATAAAGGCGAGCCGTATATTAAGCATTTGGGCACAGAAATGATGCAAGTGCTGTCGAAGTCGAATAGATGCGATTCCACCACCGATTTTAGCAGAATAAGTGAAGCAGATGCTATTTTGATGTGTGTTCCAACACCATTGAGTCAGTATAGAGAACCAGATATGAGCTATGTGGAAAAAACTACAGAAACCGTGGGTGAGCATCTGCGTAAAAATCAGATGGTGATTTTGGAATCCACTACCTGGCCGGGAACTACAGAAGAGCTTATCATACCCATTTTGGAAGAAAAGTCGGGCTTAAAAGCAGGAAAAGATTTTTATGTGGCTTATAGTCCCGAGCGCGAAGACCCAGGCAATCCTAATTTCAACACCGCTAAAATCCCAAAAGTTGTGGGTGGGCATGGCGACGAAGCTTTGGAACTGGCACTAGCTTTATATAATACGGCTATTGTAGAAACGGTTCCCGTATCGGACACAAAAACAGCCGAAGCCGTAAAATTGACCGAGAATATATTCCGTTCGGTAAATATTGCTTTAGTAAACGAATTAAAAGTGGTATTCAAAAAAATGGGCATCGACGTGCATGAAGTATTAGATGCCGCAGCCACAAAACCATTCGGATTTATGAAATTTACGCCTGGCCCCGGACTTGGTGGACACTGTATCTCAATTGACCCGTTTTATTTGACCTGGAAAGCACGTGAGTACGGCATAAATACCCGTTTCATAGAACTTGCCGGCGAAGTAAACACCGATATGCCGCATTATGTACTGGAAAGAACGATATTGGCACTCAATTCACATAAAAAATCCATTAACGGTTCTAAAGTACTGGTCATTGGTCTGGCCTACAAACCCAATGTGGACGATATGCGCGAATCGCCCACCTTTGTGATATTCGATTTATTGGAGGAAGTCGGAGCTGATATATCCTACTACGACAGCCATATTCCCGAAATCATGGAAACCAGAGAGCATCCGCACTGGGCCGGTTATAAATCCATTGAGTGGAACAAAGAAAATATTTCATCCTATGATGCGGTGATTATATCCACCAACCACGATAACATAGATTACGAACAACTCGCCGAGTGGAACGACTGTATAGTGGACACCCGAAATGCACTAAAAGGAATTACGCCAAAGAGCGATAATCATTTCTGGAAAGCATAGCGGGAGATAGTTATTTGCTGAATGGTTGATTTGTTATTAGTGGATTGATTTTCAGCGTCATCCTGAACGCATGTGAAGGATCTGGGATGTGGAGCTATTCGGTAATATCGTAAGGAATAGAAATTATAATTCACTCGGTAGTCCTATCCCCATTCCGGCCAAGCAGTAATGGTACAGATTCTTCGCTTTGCTCTGAATGACCATGCTTTTGTAAGGTTTTGCATTAAAACATCTCTTTACTTAATAAATGCGAAAAGAATACTATACATATATCATCACGAACCCTAAGCAAACTGTATTTTATACAGGTGTTACAAAAGATTTACAAGCTCGAATTATACAACATTATTTAAAACGTGGATCTAAGAATACATTTGCAGGTAAATATTATTGTTACTGTCTTATTTGGTACGACGTTTTTCCTACAATTTATGAAGCTATTCAAGCTGAAAAATATATAAAGGGCAAAAATAGGAAATGGAAGTTAAAATTAATATCCGGATCAAATCCAGAGTTTAAATTTTTGAATAAAATAGTATTAGGAGAGTGGCCACCTTCAAAAACGTTAAATTCGTAAAAAAATGTGTTTCTTCTTTGAGTGATTTTTGTTTTTTCCAATCTTCTTATAGCCGTCATCCTGAACGCATGTGAAGGATCTGGGGTGTTGGGTAACTCAGTAATATTGCAAAGACTAGAGATTATAGTTTACTCAGAAATTCAACCCACGTTCGGTCAAGTGTTTGTGAAACAGATTCTTCGCTCCGCTCTGAATGACCTCTGTTCCGCATTCGCTGCATGGGTTCGCAATGATGTTTTTTCTTTGTCTCGTTCCTAACCTTTGATTCACCACGGTCATCCTGAACGCATGTGAAGGATCTGGGATGTGGAGCTATTCGGTAATATCGTAAGGAACAGAAATTATAATTCACTCGGTAGTCCTCTCCCCATTCCTGCCAAGCAGTAATGGTACAGATTCTTCGCTTTGCTCTGAATGACCTCTGTTCCGCATTCGCTGCATGGGTTCGCAATGACTGCTTTGAAGTGCACTATAAAACTATACTTATCCATCTTTCTCCCGTTTGACGGGGGAAAGACAGGTTTCATGCTTGCATGAAACCAGAATTTATTCCGCCCACCGGCGGATAAGGGGGCGAAGGACGAAGCTGGAAATATTATTCTAACTTGGGAACCAGAGGTTCCGGCAGGCATTACGAACGGGACGTTCGTAACGAGGAAGAGATTGCCACACCCTATTCCGCATTCGCTACAAGGGACACTCATAATTTATCATTTCTAACTCATCATTTCCCAAAAACACTCGTTACTCGTCACGCTCCCCCCGTCACTTACATAGCAACCATCTCATACGCCTTCAAAACCGCATCGGTAACGGTTTCTTCCAACGGATAATCCACAATATCTTTTACCGCTTGGATGGCGTTGGCAGGGGCGAAGGATTTGCCTACTATTTTAAGGGCTGATATATCGCCTCCGGTATCGCCGATATAGGCAATTTCTTCCAATTTCAGGCCCATCATCCCGGCTAAATGGCGTATTCCATGTCCTTTATTGGCGTATTTGTATATCACATTAATGGAAACTTCGGTATAGTGCACTTCAAAATTGGGGTGGTTTTTTTCAACAAAGGGCGCAATTTCGGAGTACATCGCCATGATGGCATCGGTGCTGGGATTGATTATTCCGGCATCCATATATTTAGTGAATTCCGAAATGGTTCCGGGTATTTTTTCGACGTATTTATTGTGGAAATGCTCTTTTATTTGATGCAATTCTGCCTCCAGTTCGGGCGTAAAATCGGGATTCCATGTGATTTCATTTTGTTGCATGTCGTAAATACCGGCGCCACTTTCAAAAATCATGGGATAATCCATGCCCAAAAGCTGTGATATGGCTTCCACATAGGGCAGGGGACGTCCGGAGCAAATGGTCATAGGAGGTATGCTTTTATCCGTTCTGCTTTTTTCTACTAAAGTCCTGATTTTACTGAGAGTTTCCCAATCCGGAGCTTGATGTGGTAAGCTGATACAGCCGTCCAAATCGGTTATAAATAATTTTATCATCTAATTTTTCTTATAAGTAGGCATAAAATAAGCCATTGATAGGAAGACCAGTGCAAAGATTCCCGGCCAGCGATATTGGTTTTTAAAATCGGCATATTCCTGGTTAGAAAACTCGCCTTTTTCCAGTTTATCAATTTCTGCCAAAAATGAATCTATACCATCATTCCCGCGCTCGATGGAATAGTATTTGCCCTCAGCTTTGGCTGCAATCTGTTTCAATAATTCACTTTCTAGCGCCGTGGTAACTACATTTCCGTCGCGGTCACGTTTATAGCCCACCAGTCGGGCCGAATTTTTATCGTACATCGGAATAGCCGCACCCTGTTCGGTGCCAATGCCCAACGTATAAACAAAAATATTCTGTTTGATTAGCATATTCAGCTCTTCATCAAAATTTTGGCCATGATCTTCGCCATCGGATATGATGAGCAAAACCTTTGCTGCGTCTTTGGCAGCGTTTTCATCCGGTGTTTTGAAGGCTTCTTTAGCCACTTCCATGGCAGCTTTGAAATCGGTGGTGGTGCTGGGCATTTGGTCGGTGTCGGCAATGTCCAGAAAGAGACGTAAAGCCGAATAATCCAGGGTCATCGGACTTTGCACATACGCTTCGCCCGTAAAAACAACCAATCCCACACGGTCGCCCTTTAAGCGCTCTATCAATCGGTTGATTTCGAATTTGGCCTTGTCCAGCCGGCTGGGTTTTACGTCCTCGGCCTTCATGCTCAGCGATAAATCAAGAGCTATTACCATATCAATGCCCTGACGTTTCATTTCCCTGACTTCTGTTCCTATTTTTGGTCCGGCCAGTGCAATGATGAGTAATAATATTCCCAAAAATGAAAAGCTTAGTTTTAGGGTGTTCCCGGTTTTCCAAAACCCCTTCCGAAGCTGTTCAAAAAGTTCATTCCCAAAGAATTGGGTCCTTTTTTTATGTAAAAACCGCGATTTCAGCCAGTACGCGATGGCCAAAATGGGTATCAAGAGTAAAAACCATAAAAAATTGGGGTCTTGCCAGATCATATCATCTAAAATTTAGTACCAAAAATAGCAAAAGCGCAGTTGAGATGTAAGAGGAATTTAGTTGAATAGTTTATTAGTTATTGGTTGAATTGGAGATTGAGAGATTAGTTGATTGGTTGAATGGTTTTTAGTGGAAAAGAACAAAAAAAATCGGCCTTGGAATTATGAGCGTTAAGAATCAGGCAAATGCAGCGTTAAAAAAGAAATCAAAATATTAATCAGATAAAATATTATTGGGTTTTAATCGAACTGGTTGATTACGCACCTTTGGCGCTTGGGATAAGGGTAAGTTCGTATAACCCCGAGCTGCGCTCGAGGTTATTGATTACGCGCCCTTGGCGCTTGAATCGGAGATGGTCGGTGTAACTGTTTTCCATATTCTGTGTATCGGTTTCTACATCTTACTGACCCACTCCGGTAATAGCGCTGATATGCATTTTGACGTGGATTCCCCGTCTCGTTTTCCAACATCCACTTGGAACCACCCCGGTTTTACGCAAGCGCGGTTTAGAGATTAGGGGATTAAGAGAATAGGAAGTAGTGACCAGAAATCAGTAGGCCGACCCCGGAATACATAAGAGTAGATTTCTATATTCTGGGTTTATTCGTAACGGCGTTAAATATATAAAATCCATTTCTCTTTAATAACCAAAGAACTAAGATAGAACTCTGTACCATTCCCCTCCATTGGAGGGGTGCCCGCTCGCGGGCGGGGTGGTTTCGTAATGTCGAGAAATTGTTGATTAGAGATTCGTTGAATAGTTATTAGTGGAAAAAACCAAGGAAACCGGCTTTGAAATTATGTCTAATTAATAAATTCTGAGACATTCCGGTGGGGATTTTATCTCTTGATACTGAATAATTTCTTTACCCCACCGGTGAGATTTTTTGGCATATTATAGCCCCCAGCTCCGCTGGGGGCTATAATATGGTTGAAGTCCATTCGGACTTCTGGTTAAGCGCATGAATTACGACTTAGATTACAACTTAATTTCGTGTCACAAATCAATATTTTGTGGCGTGGAATATTATTTGGAATTAGGAATGATAGCTAACACAATATTCCATTAAAAATCAAAATATCGCCTGCTAGCCACAAAAAAGGATGCCGAATGGCATCCAACTGCATCGTAGCCACGGATAATGCGAGCGCAGTGAGTCTATCCGTGGTTAAGATGATGAAAAGAGCAAATCGGCGGGACTGGGATTTAGTTTTGAAATGATGATCCACCTTCCCGCCGAAATGTCGGGGAGTTGTTGAATAGTAGATTCGCTGATTAGTTATTAGTTGAAAAGAAGCCAAAAAACCGACCTTGGAATTATGAGCGTAGAAAAATCTGGGATTTTTAATTAATAACCGCGTCCCAGCACCAAGGGTGCGGCAATCATTAGCCGAGTCCGTAGGGCTCGGTTAATGATGTACGGCATATCCAAAAAAGCGCCAAAGGTGCGTAATCGGGAGGGATGATTTAGTCTCTATGGAATTCTTTTGGGACGTAATCGTCTTTTATTCTCAAATCCCGAGGGTTTGGGATACTAATCAAACCCACCGATTTAATTTGAATTTTTAGGTTTTGTATGCTACTGGTTTATAACGCACCCTTGGCGCTTTGGGTTCCGATGGCTCTTCTAACCCCGAGCTGCGCTCGAGGTTATTGATTACGCACCTTTGGTGCTTTTTTAGGCATTACGTACCAGCATTTTTCGTCAACTTATTGCGCCATAGACGTTCTGCATCACTAATGGCGCAGAAGAGTTTGGGGTTTAAAATCATCTTGTGTTTTCATTTTGTAGCCATAACCCAGCACCAAGGGTGCGCAATCGTGTTTAGAATTTGGATCTAAATAATTATAAAAATCTTTAGCACCGCCTCGAACCCCAATTCCCCTCCATTGGAGGGGTGCCCGGGGGCGGGCGGGGTGGTCTCGAGTGCACTTCTTAAAAGTACGCACTAACATTATTCAATAATAGCATTGGGAACCAGAGGTTCCCGTATGCGTTGCGAACGGGACGCTCGTAACGAGATAATCCAACTAATAACTAATATCAAATCAACTATTTAACTAATAACTAATTTCTCCGCCTGCGGGCGGGGTGGTTCAATTTATATAATGGTACCCCACCAACAACAGCTCCTCCCGATAACCGTCAACCGATTAACCAATCAAGAGAATTTGTAAATCCATTAAATTCATTCCGGTAGCGCCCAGCTTAATATGTGTTTCCATTTTTTCGTGGAAGTGGTAGGAATCGTTGTTTTGCAGGAATTCTTCGGGCATTATCTTCTTTTTTCTCGCGTTCAGCGTAGTGAACGAATTGACCAGCGCTCCCGAAACATCGGTGGGTCCGTCGATACCGTCCGTGTCTATACTCAGCAACGAAATGGGGTGCTGTCCCTCTAAAGAAAGCGCGGCCATGAGCGCTAACTCCTGATTACGTCCGCCTTTACCGCCGCCTTTAACTTTCACCGTTGATTCGCCGTTATAAATCAGAGCCGCCGGTGTTTTAATCTCGTCGTTATCGCTTATTATGGCGATGGCCTTGCCACAAATGCGCTTGGAAACCGTTTTGATGTCATCGGAGTAGGTATTTTCATCCGTTACAACGGTATAACCTTTTCCGCCTAACGTATTGGCGATATTTTGGATGAAATCGAAACTTTCCGATATGATTTTGGCCTCGTTTTGAAGTCCTGCAAAGTCGAATTTATTTGGATTTTGGGGAATCCTGTCGTTCATTCCATCCAGCAAATGGGTTTTTATACTGAATGGAATTCTATGCCAGAGTTCATAGCTTTTTAAAATGGAAACGGCATCAAAAAAAGTGTCGTTGTCGGGCACGGTCGGACCGCTTCCCACTGTTGAGATAACATTGCCCGGCACATCCGATTCAATCAGCGTAACCACATTCAGATGTTTCATTTCCAAAGCCAGTTTCCCGCCTTTTAGCTCACAAACGTGTTTCCTAACCGTATTTATTTGATGGATATCGGCTCCGCTGTTCAATAATAATTTATACAGGTAGGCAATTTCTTCAATTTCAATGCCTTGTGGCGGAATGCACAGAAGTGATGAAGCTCCACCGGACAGGCAAAAAATCACATCAGAACCGTAAGGCAGCTCTCGTACAAAATCGCGTAATTCGTACGAAGATGCGACTGAAATTTCATCGGGATAAGGGTGATTTCCTTCAAAAACCTGTATTCTTGGAATATCTGCGGATTCCGGTCCTATAATAATGCCGTCAATAGGAAAGACACCATTTTCAATCAGATTTTGTGCCATTTTAGCCGATGATTTTCCGGCACCAATTATATAAGCTTCCCGCGGGAGGTTTTTCGGGATATTTAACTTATTGGAATAAAAATGCGTGATTCTTTTAGCAATCTCGGTAAGAATAACCTGTTGATTTTGAAGAATATCCTTCATTATGGCAGTAGATTTAAGAAGTTTGAGTATCTACGTTTGGTAAGCTGTGATAATTTACCCATACCATCCACAGCACAAAAATAACCACATAAAATATGGCAGTGGTAGAATAATCGTGGGTAAAATCGAAAAGCGCAGGCCATTTTGCTTGAGTAATGGCTAAAAATACGATACGGACGATGTTAGTCAGATAAATTACTCCGATTCCAATAACGGAAAAACTCAGTCTGCTCTTCCATGGTCCTGGAAATGCGATGATAAATCCCAAAAACAAGCCGATAGCCGCAATTCCGTTGCAACCGTCCACAATTTCAACGCCCGGATTACCGCTGATGCCCGTCACGCGATGATAAGTGAAGGTATCAAAACCAAAAAAATTCAATATTCCGGTTGAAACGCCCACGATATTAAGCGACAGCCACTCGTCCAGGCGGCCATCGGGTAAAATCCACTGCTCATACAGTATATACCACACCACAAAAAAGATCAGCGCAACAATTATAAACTTCGCTAAAGGCGATTTTAACATGAACGTATAAAATTAAGTTATTCATAGAAGTATAAGACAATAAAAGAAAATTAGGTAGTGTAATTTGGGGATAATGGGTTGTCGGTTCACAGTAATCAGTGTGTCGGTTTAAGTGCTTATCTAAATGTTATAACACTGCTTTGAGAAATTTCTCTCCACAGGCGCGGTGGTCGGGGAATAGTTGATTAGAGATTAGTTGAATGGTTAATTAGTTAAAAGTAAATAAGCAGTTCCGTGATATATTTTGTGGCGAAATAACGCGATTTGAAAAAATGAGCCATTAATAGTACTTTTTTTCAATAAAAAATCGAAACTTCGTACACTTGCTACAAAAAAAAGGATGCCGGATGGCATCCAATAACCGTAGCCGCTGATAAAGCGAGCGCTAGCGAGTCTATCCGTGGTTAGGGATTATCAAAAAAACAAACCGGCGGTGCTGGGAATGCTTTACGAAGATAAGAATTTATCCCGTCGGAATGTCTGGAAGCGTGTTTGTTCGCTGATTCATTGAATAGTTATTAGAAACTATAAATCACGCATTGATAAGGGGCTCCGAAAGACATTTTGATGCAAATTCCACGTTTCGTCTCCTAACCTATGCTTGGGACCACCCCGGTTTTGCGCGGGCGCAAAACCTGCCCTCCAGTGGAGGGGAATGAGACTGAGAAACTAGATCAAAATATCTACTTTAAAACATCGATTTAAATAATTATCAAAAATCTTTAATACTGTCTCGGACCCAAATTCCCCTCTACGGAGGGGCGCCCGCTCGCGGGCGGGGTGGTTTCGTAATGACGAGAAATTATTGATTAGAAGATTCTTTGAACTGTTATCATTGGTAAAAGAAACCAAAAAATCGGCCTTGGAATTATGAGTGATAAGAATCGGACGCAATGCAGCGTTAAAAAAAATCAAACCCATAAACTCCGTTCAAAATTCAAAATAATCGCTATATTGGCTTGATGAAAAACAAAATTGCAAAAATACGGGAGCAAAATCCATGGATATACAAAATCTTGCTCATCGTTGTGTTCGTTGCATTTCATTTTACGATTTCACGGGGAATAAGAACGGCACTATTTAAGGTACAGGTACCGGAACAGCTTATTGAGCGAATAGAAAATAATAATGTATTCCATATTCAAGAGCTGAGTACACGATTGATTTATATAGAACTGGATTACAATCAATATCACAGGGAATGGAAATATAAACTTCCATTCGGACAGTTTTTCCTATTTGGAATATTAGGGCTGATTATTATTGGTGCTGATAAAGTAATGTATTACCTGCTCATAGGCGCTCATGCCATCATTGTTCTCCTCTCGGGTATAGTTTTCAGGATGGATGTGATAAATAATTACTATCTGCTGAATGTCCCCGATTTTCTTTCCATATATTTAGCACCGCTATCAGCATTTGGTGTTGTAACACTTGCGTATATGTATAAGAAGGTGAAGAGTAGTTAATTAGTTAATTGGTTTCTAGTTAATTAGTTTTTTGAGGCTCGTTTTTGAGTAATCCTGATGGGCTGGCTGACGCAGAAGATCTATGGTGGAATATCTTTCCATACTTTTGATTAGAGTGCATATGTTTTATAGTACACTTGGGACCACCCCGGTTTCACGCAAGCGCAAAACCTGCCCTAGGCCAGCTGGCGCAGGGAATTATCACTTCTATCCCTGAAAAAGATTTACCGCTTTATTATATATTATTGAAAAAAACAAACTAATAACTAATATCAATTCAACTATTTAGCCAGCAGTCAATTCCCCTCTGCGGAGGGGTGCCCGCGAGCGGGCGGGGTGGTCGTGATGCCATAGAAACTTCATTTAAAGCGCGCCCTCGCGCGGTTTTATGCAAACGCGGTGCAGAGATTAAGGGATTAAGAGATCGGATAATAGGTTAACGATAATCCGATTTTCGGTTCCGGTATTAATGTCTTGTTGAGCGGAGCGAAACATCTGTAGTTTTGATAAATCTAGTAATATTGTTGGCATTTTGATTCTTTATTATGCTTCTGCTTACAGTCGCGCCCTCACCCGGTTTTGTGCAGGCGCGATTTAGAGATTAGGGGATTAAGAGATTGAGTAATAGGTTAACGATAGTTCGGTATTTACGTCTTGTTGAGCGGAGCGAAACATCTGTAGTTTTGATAAATCTAGTAATATTATTGGCATTATGGTTCGTTATCATACTCCTGCTTACAGTCGTGCCCTCACCCGGTTCCGTCCCTTTGGCGCTTTGTAGCCCTTCCATAAGTCCACTTTTTTGAGAAGGCCCATAATCTCACAATCTCCCAATTCAACTATTCACCCAATAACTATTCACCCAATCCCCAATAACCAATCAACTACCTCCCAATTCATTTTTAAAATCCGTATCTTTGAAGCCCATTAATTCAATAGAAACATAAAATATAAGAAAATGAAAATAGCCGTAGCGGGAACGGGATATGTTGGGTTGTCGATGTCGGTTTTGCTGTCGCAGAACCATGAAGTGGTGGCCCTGGATATCGTAGAAGAGAAAGTAAATCTGATAAACAACAGAAAATCACCTATTGGAGATACAGAAATAGAAAGGTTTTTTAAGGAAAACGACCTTAATTTAAAGGCAACCTTGGATCAGAAAGAGGCGTTTGAAGGCGCAGATTTTGTGGTTATTGCAACACCTACAAATTATGATCCAGACACCAATTACTTTGACACTTCAACTGTGGAATCGGTTATAAAAGCAGTCAAGGAAATCAATCCACAGGCGGTAATGATAATAAAATCGACCGTTCCGGTGGGATATACCAAAAGAACACGAGAGGATTTTGGAACACAGAATATCATATTTTCGCCTGAATTTTTGAGAGAGGGCCAGGCGTTATACGATAACCTGTATCCATCGCGCATTGTGGTTGGTGAGCGCTCGGAAAGGGCCGAGAAGTTTGCATCATTGTTGGTGGAAGGAGCTATAAAAGACGAATCGGAAATACCGGTGTTATTTACCGATAGCACGGAGGCCGAGGCAATCAAGTTATTTTCAAATACTTATCTGGCTATGCGGGTTGCCTATTTTAACGAACTCGATTCCTATTGCGAAACACACGGATTACATACTATGCAGGTTATACAAGGGGTTGGAATGGATCCGCGCATTGGCGACCATTATAATAATCCATCGTTTGGATATGGCGGTTATTGTCTGCCCAAAGATACCAAACAGTTGCTGGCCAACTTCCGCGATGTGCCCAATAATATTATTCAGGCCATTGTGGATGCCAATACGACGAGAAAAGATTTCGTGGCTCGACAAATTTGGAGTAAAAACCCAAAAACAGTGGGTATTTACCGCTTGGTCATGAAATCAGGTTCCGATAATTTCCGTGAGAGCGCCATCCAGGGTATTATGAAGCGTATCAAAGCGAAGGGAATCGAGGTGGTGGTTTATGAGCCCATTTTGGAAGAGGACGAGTTTTATCGTTCCAGAGTAATTCGCGATTTTGAAGAATTTAAGCGTATATCGGATGTGATTGTGGCCAACCGAATGGTGGAAGAACTCGACGATGTAGTGGATAAAGTTTATACCCGCGATTTATTCCACAATAACTAATATTCGAAGCTAAGCGATAGCAAACTGATATTACCGAGAGGGGATAGATTTTATTTTTCATCCCCTTTTTTATTTTATTTACGGAATATTCTGTTTTTCGATTTCGTACAACAGTTCGAAGTATCGTTCAATCAGCTTGCGGTAATCGGGGGCATATTTGGTATATTCAGGGTCGTTTAATCGTGCTTTTATCTGTTTTTCCAGTTCTTCCAGCGTCAACTCGGGCGGTATGATGCGTTCGGGTGCTTCTCCGGATTTTCCTTCTCTTTTTTCTTCCTCGCCCCGTTCCTGCAGCGATTTTTCTGATTCCAGCATTCGGGAGAGTATATTTTGCTGCCTGTTTATCAGGGTTCTATCCACAGCACCTCCACGCATATCGTTTATAATATCTTCCATTTCTTCGATTATGCGTTGCAGTTCGCTGCCTATTTTATCGCCATCGGTACCGCCATTTTTTTGGAGTTCTTCCAACTGTTTGCGTATTTCATTTTGTTGGCGTGCCATTTGCTCAATGCGCTCCATTTGATTCTGATTTAAGCGCTCTCCCTGTATATCGTTTACCATATCCTGTATTTGTTGGTTCAACTGCTCTTGGTTTTTCCCCATTTCTCCCAACTGTTCCATCATCTGTTCGAGCGACATTCCGCCCCCGCCCGAGCCATCGCCTTGTTCTTGCAACTGCTCCAGTAAATTGGTCAGGTTAAATGCAATTTCATTGATTCCGCCATACGCCTGCCGTGACGAAACCGAAGAATTCCGCATATTTCTGTCCGACATCTGCTCGATTGTGTTTTCTATATATTTCCGTACTTCCAGTTTCTTTTTGTTGATTTCATTCGAAAACTGCGGTATTTCTGATGCAAGTCCGGACAAAGAATCGGAAATGACTTTAAATATCTGCTGTATATTCTTTTGATTTCGGGCATAATCCACAAAAGCAATGCTGTTATTATCGATACCTTGTACCGACACCACCAAATCTTCCTGCTCGTTCGAGATGGTCAATAAATTGTACAGCACACTTCGGAGAGCTGCTATATTTACGTTCAGTTGCTGTGAGGAAGCGCCTTTCATTGCACTTCGGGTACGGTCTGCCATCTCCTGGAACTGTTGCTCAAACGTTTCTTGCTGTCCATTTTGAGGATTATCGCCCCCCTCGCCGCTCATTTTTTCCAACTGATCTTCGATTTGCTGCCTCAGGTCGTCCAAGTCCTGTTGGGTCTCCTGGCGGTATTCATCTATCAGACTCTGGTTTTTTTCTGAGGTATAATCCCCCAGTTTTTCCAGCGCATCCTTGAGTTTTTCCATCTGCTGTTTATCCTG
Source organism: uncultured Balneolaceae bacterium (assembly GCA_964615135.1). Lineage (GTDB taxonomy): Bacteria > Bacteroidota > Rhodothermia > Balneolales > Balneolaceae > Balneola. Next base: position 53,041 of record CAZTOG010000004.1, read on the forward strand.
TTGGCGTTTTCTGGAAAACTCATCTTCTCCGGGATTATCTTCTTTAATTTCTTCTTCCTGACGTGCTTTATTCTCGAACGATTCGGCCAGTTTTTCCATATCACTCAGCAGTTTTAATTGCTTGAACAAATTAATGGTTCTTTGCAGACGTTCTTTATAGGCTTCCTCGTTAAATTCCACTTCTTCCAATGCTTTTCGCAGCTGTTCGGGCGTCATTTGGGACATCTGTTCCTGCAATTTCTGAAGAGCTTCCTGTATAGCGGGGTCGTTTATTTCCTCCATTAATTGTTTAAGTTCGTCGTACGCTTTTCGGGTTTCGTCCGAGAGCATCTCGTTTTCGCCCAATTCCTGCTTTATTTCTTCAAACTTTTTGTTGAGTTCATCTATCTGCTTTTCAATTTCCTTTTGTTGTTCGCTGACTTCCTCCAATTGTTTATGCTGTTCGTAGTCCCTTTCCGGATTTTCAATCAAGTTTTTCTTGAACTCTTCATATTTTTGTTCCATTTCTTCGAAACTTCGGGTAATATCTTCAAATGTGGATTCGATATCTGCTTCATCCTCACTAATTCCATCAAAATAATCGATTAAAGACGGAACGGTTAGGGTAATTACCTGCGATTGAGCCGTTTTATAGCCGTTGTATCCATCATTATCGCTTACTTGTATGTAGAAATCTACTTCGTCCAGCGGGGTGAGATTCAGCTCCTTTAAATCCCACTGGTATTGCTGAAGCGCTCCATTTATCGGTTGATTGAGCGGTATTGTACCCTTTTGTGGCTTATCAACAAATGCCTTTCGGAACTCGTAATACAACCGGGCCGAAGTAAGTCCAAAATCGTCGGTGGCTTTATAGATGATATCCAGATTTTTGGGTTTCATCATTTCAAGTGAATAAGCCGGCTCTACTATTTCTACCTGGGGATAGGCATCATCAATGGGGGAGAGCACAAACCGGAACGAGTTTTTATTGGTCAATCCATTTTTATCAACCAAATCAAAAGAAAGAGTATCTTTTTGGATGATATCCAGCGCAAAAGTATAGCTCAGCGAATCGTTTTGCTCGGGCGTTATCCGTTCATTTCCGATAATTACTTCAATTTTATCTACCGGTTTGTTCAGGGTACCGTTTATTTGAAGTTCCGTTCCTTTTATGGCCTCGATTTGGGAAAAAGGGTAGTTTTTTATGGTAGTATCCAATTTCGTATATGCCGGAGGAATGCTTATGGCCTCCAAATGAGTAAACCGTGGACGAAGTTGTACGCTCGCACTATATTTTTCGCTTTTGAATTTGTCCATTTCCACATAATACTCCATATCGTTATTGATATTGAACGGAATGGAGCGATAGCCGCTGTCGGAAACTGCCATGTTAATGCTGCGAAATTCATTTTCTACCGAAGTTTTAACACGTAATACCAATTCTTTGGGTGTATTATTGGAATTGAAAATGGTGCGTACTTCAAAAGGACTGCCTTGTTCAAACGTGGAATTACCGGGCAGAATGGTATAGTGATAGGGGTTAGGAGGAATAAATTTTTTCCAGAATTGGCTCAATCGTTGACTTCCGTCCGGCAACATAATGGCCAAAACAAGTATTGCCAGCACAGAAACACTGCTTATTGCAACATTATGCAGAAATATCTTAGATGTTTTCCTGTTTTCTACAAATTCTGCCAATTTTAGGTCGAATTTCTGTTCATCAACTTTGGCGAGATTGTCGTCTATAGCCGCTTTTATAAGAGCAGGAGAGGCTACCGGTGCATTATCCATCAAGTCGATGGCGTAATTCAGTTCTTTTAGATTGGCGTACTTGCCAAACGCTCTGTAGTAGCTTTTAAAATCAGCAAATTCCCTTTTTTTACGCTGTCGTATTATTACCATTACCGAGGCAACGAGTATCCCAAAAATTGAGATACTTTTGACAATAGGAGAGAGATAAAAAAAGTTTTCAATAACCAGAAACAGACTTAAAAATGCCGCCAACAATCCCATGGAAAACAGAAGCGGGTTGAGCCGGTTTTTCCGTCCCAATTTGTGGTACGTATTTTCCAACTTACCACGCAGCATTTCGGCTTTATGTCTGATTTTGGTATTTGGCATTAAAGTTTATTTAAAACCCGATGGTTATTGTTTTGAGATGGTGATTTTATAAATCGGCCAGGGTTAATTTTTTGTCCACCGAATATTTTCTACCATCGTATGCAATGGTAATGATTTCGGTGTCGAAGTCGTGCTCCAAAAATATGTACCAGTTGTTTTCTACAGCGTTTTTCAAAAAATCTTCTTTTTCGAGCAGTGTTTTTGTCGGGAACATATCGTAACCCATAACCCATGGCAATGGTACATGCACATGAGTGGGCAGTAAATCGGCTGCAAACACTACTGTTTTTCCATCGCCTTCTATAACGGGTATTTGCTGACTTATGGTATGTCCGTTAGCGATGATAGTCCTAAAGCCGGGCTCGTATTCATGATATTCTTCAACCAAGTTCAACTTGGGGTGGTTTTTGATGGGGCCAATGTTATCGTGCAGAAAACTGGCTTTTTCACGGGCATTGGGATTTGTGGCGGTTTCAAAATGTTTGGCGGTTACGTGATGTACGGCATTTGGAAAATTATATTGAATTTCCCCGTTTTCATCGTAATAAGTGGTACTGCCGCAGTGATCGAAGTGCAAATGGGTAAATACCAGGTCGGTAATATCATCAAACTTGAAACCCTGCTGTTCAAACGAATCTTCCAGATTTCTATTGGAGTAATCCAACCCGTAAATATTAGACATTTTTTCGTTGAATTTTGTACCGATGCCGTTATCGATCAAATATATTTTACCGGTTGCCTTGGAGCGTACCAAAAGGCAGCGTAAAGTCATGCTTATTTGATTTTTCTCGTTGGCTGCAATTCCCCGGCTCCACAGTGTTTTGGGTACCACGCCGAACATAGCGCCACCGTCCAGCCTGAAATCACCGGCATGAATGGTAAACAGTTCAAAATTTCCGATAGTGGTTTTATTCAAATCCATTTTTAATGCTCCAATTTTTAATTTCATTTAAAATAAGAAAGTGGATTGAAAAACTCTTATAAATAAATGCTTACAAAAATAAAAACCCTGCATACGTTAATATGCAGGGTTTTAAATTATTTACCTAAATTAAAACGTTTATTTAAAACGAGGGTATTATTTCAGGTCTGTATAGCGTATCCAATAAAGTGATGCTTATCATCAATAGAAAAAACAGAAAAGCTGTAATCAGTAGAAGTGCATGAAATTTATTGTCCCAGTATAGGTTCATAAAAAATGCGACTACCAAAAATGCCTTAACAATAGCTATCGATATAGCAACTATTACGCCGTATGGTTCGGGCAAGGCTATTACTTTTGCCATAAATACGGTCAAAAATGTAAGCAATGCCAACCCTATGGCAACCATCAGCAGTTGTTTTGTGCTTGAAATGTGATGTTCGTTTGCGTGTGCTTGTGTACTCATATTATAATCTCCTTATATAAAATCTCGCTTCTGTCATTCGATTAGGTATAGTAGTGGGAACAGGAAAATCCAAATCAGGTCAACCAAGTGCCAGTAAAGGCCCACAATTTCCACGGGATTATAGAATTCGCTGTTAAAACGTCCTCTGCCTGCCCGTACATACAACGATATCAGCAGACCGATACCAATCAGGATGTGAATAGCGTGAACACCCGTTAACATATAGTATATACTGAAGAAGATGTTTGCTTTAGGATGGTTTAGGGTTTCTAGTACTTCGGGTGCCGGGTTATAAAATGTTCCGGGGTACAGACCCAATTCAAATTTATGCGCATATTCGAATGCTTTAATAACCAAAAACACACAGGCCAGGATGATAGTCCACAGCAAGTGATTTCTCAATCCTTTTTGGTTATTTATTTGAGCCGATCGGATGGCCATTGCCACAGTAAAACTGCTCGCAATAAGTACCAAAGTGTTGGTTGCGCCAAGCATTGTGTTTAGTTGAAACGACGCCTGATGAAATAAATCGGGGTGCCAGGCACGATATACGATATAGGCACAAAACAATCCTCCGAAGAAGAGAATCTCGTTCACTATAAAAACCCACATACCCAGTTTTGCAGAATCGAACTGGTGCGAACGGTCCACAAAATGGTGTTCCATCGGGGTTACAGTAGTTTGTGCAGATGAATGATTCGCCATATTTATCAATTTAAATTCTAGTTTATTCTTTATCTGTTGTTCTGTTAAACCTCAATGGTCAAACTGTTTCTTCAGTTTTCTCGGAATCTTTTCCATCGGCACTTCCATGTTCTTTTAATGGAACCCCAAGTTGAAATTCTTCCATAGGTCGGTGGTAATCGTACGGCTGGTGTAATACAACCGGTTGATAATTAAAGTTATGCAGTGGGGGTGGCGATGATGTTTGCCACTCCAACGAACGGCTGTTCCACGGGTTGGCCGGTGCAGGTTCGCCTTTTCTTAACGATTGTACCAGGTAATATAAAATTATAAGAAAGCCAATCAGCAATATGTATGCTCCAATGGTGGATGCGATATGGAAAGGCGCAAATTCGTCGATATAGTTGTAATAGCGGCGAGGCATACCTTGTGAACCCATCACAAACTGCGGCAAAAATGTGGTGTTAAAGCCGACAAATATAATACCTGCCGATATTTTAGCCAGTTTCTGATTGTACATTTTACCGGTAATTTTTGGCCACCAATAGTGCATTCCTGCCAATAGCATAATCAGCGTTCCGCCCATCATTACATAGTGGAAGTGAGCAACCACGTAATAGGTATCGTGCACGTGAATATCTACCGACAACGCTCCCAGCGTAATTCCTGTAAACCCTCCAATGGAAAATATAAAGAGGAAGGAGAGCGCATAAATCATGGGCGTATCCAGTTTGATGGAGCCTTTATACAGCGTAGCCAGCCAGTTCAGCACTTTCATACCTGTTGGAATACCAACTAAAAAGGTCAATGCCGAGAATATGGTGGTTGCAACGGGCGATTGTCCCGATACGAACATGTGGTGACCCCATACCAGGAAGCCGATAAATGCAATAGCCAGCGATGATAGCGCCACAGCCCAGTATCCGAAAATCGTTTTTTTGGAAAAAGTACTGATAACTTCAGACATCACGCCGAAAGCGGGTACAATCATTATATATACTGCCGGGTGCGAGTAGAACCAGAAAAAATGCTGGAAAAGGACAGGGTCGCCACCCAATGCTGAGTTAAAAATACCGATGCCCAACACTCTTTCCATCATTAAAAGTACCAAAGTGATTGCCAATACGGGAGTTGCCAGTACCTGAATAATGGATGTTGCGTAGAGCGACCATGCATTCAGCGACAATTTACCCCAGGTAATGCCCGGTGCACGTAATTTATGGATAGTGGTGATGAAGTTTGTTCCCGTCAAAATGGAGGAAAAACCCAAAATGAACACTCCAAAGGTTACCATCAGCACGCTTGTTCCGGTTTCGGAGCTGTAAGGAGTATAAAAGGTCCACCCTGTATCCAAACCATTAGCTGCAATAGCTATAAAAGTGAATATGGCACCGATTACGTAGATATAGAAACTGGCCAGGTTTAATTTTGGAAAGGCCACGTCTTTAGCACCAATTTGTAACGGTAATATAAAGTTACCCAATGCTGCGGGTATGCTCGGTATCAGTACGAAAAATACCATTACCGCACCGTGCAGTGTAAATAGCTGGTTAAACTGGTTGGCATCTATAAAAGAGATGGACGAGCCCGTTAATAACTTAGTACGTAACAAAACAGCCAATAATCCGCCGATGAAGAAGAAAAATGTTACGGCGATGAGGTACATCATACCTATTTTTTTGTGGTCAACCGATGTCAACCACGACAATATGCCTTTTTCTTCCGTAATATAGGTCGATTCCGGGTTTTCAATGGGCTGGAAACGTTGTAATTTCAGCGTTTTTTCTTGAGTTGCTTCAACTGTGCTCATATCAGTATCAGTCTAGAGTTTTAATATATTCAATGATGGAGTCGATTTCGTCGTCGTCTAAAATACCTTTGAAGGAGGTCATAGGTACGGCTTCGAAGCCTTTAACGATTTTAGCTTGTGGTTCCAAAATAGACTCACGGATGTAGTTTTCATCTACTTTAACTGTCGATCCGTTGCTAAGAGTAACATCTTCGCCCCAAATGCCTTTAAAAGAAGGTCCAATACCGCTGCTTCCATCGGTAGAGTGGCAGGCCATACAGCCGTTTATGGTTACCAGCGATTCACCGTGTTCTACGGGATCGTCGCTTACGCCGGTATTGGAACTGGCCAGCCAGGTCTCGAAATCTTCAGGTTCGTGTGCAATTACTTTTGCCAGCATACCGGAGTGGTCGGTACCGCAGTATTCTGCACAGAATATATGCGATTCGCCGGGTTCTAGTGCATTAAACCAAACATAAGTATATCGGTTTGGCAGCACGTCTTGCTTAATTCGATAATCCGGCACAAAGAACGAGTGGATTATGTCTCTAGACTGCATTACTAGCTTGATAGGTTGCCCCGTGGGTACGTGCAATTCGCCGGGAGAAACTACCCCGTTGGAGTATTGGAAGTTCCAGCTCCATTTTTGCGCGTTTGCTTTTATTTCGTATGCATCGTCGGGTACTGCGTGTAGGTATAGAAAGCCTTTATATCCCCATGCAAATACGGTAAGCACCAAAAGCAGGGGAATTACGGTCCACGTAACCTCCAATGCGGTGTTGCCGCGTATCAGCGGTGTTTTATCGTCTTCCGATTTCCTTTTGTATTTTATAGCCGAGTAAATTATAACAAAGGTTATGCCCAGCAACAATACAAAACTTACCTCATTGATAAAATGATATAAGGCGTCCGTATGGTAGGCCGTTGGAGATTTAGCCTCCGGCACCATAAAATCAAATAGTCTGCCCATTATTTAATGTTCGATGTTAGATGTTTTTCTTTTTTGTTCTATCGCGCACCCATAAAAGTGCGAGGAACCCCACCAGAAAAATTAATGTAATCGCGCCGCCCAGTTTCATAATGTTCATGGCCAGCGGAGTATATGTATTGGAATCAGCATCGTAGTGATAGCAATACATCAGTAATCTTTCCAATGTTGTACCGACTTTGCCGTCTGCCGCTTCGTATAAAGCATTGCGTACGTCAAACTCGTCGTATTTTATACCATAAAGGTAACGAGTAACTTTGCCTTTGGGGCTCAGCATTACAATTGCTGCGCTGTGGGCAAATTCTTCGGTACCTCTTATTTTGGTATAGTTAAACCCAACCGCCTCTACTACCAAATCGATTTGGGTTTTGTTACCAGTCAAAAAATACCAACCACTCTCAGCGTTGGTGTTTTTTAACTTTTCCAAATATTCTTTTCTGTATTTGCCGGCCACAAGGTAATCTTCCGTAGGGTCGATACTAAACGACACTATGATATATTCTTTGCCCGGCTGCCACGCCAAATCATCGACAACATTTATCATGCCATCAACAACCAGCCCACATAAAAGTGGACATTCGAAATACATTGGATTCAATATAACAGGTTTATTCTCTTTTTCAAGAATTTCTCCTATTGTTATTGAATCTCCGTTTACATCTGCAAATTTGGCATCTAATGGTATAAAGTCTCCTAGCTTTTCGTTAACGCTTATGCTTTCAAGAAAATCGGGTGATGCTTCATTTATTTGGGCAAAACCGATTTTAGGAGCCATAAGCACTGCAATTATTAAAAATAAAGCCAGTGCAAAGCGTGTTTTCATGCTAAAAGTCTATTCATTTGCCATTTTGTCGATAACTTCATCAATTGGAATGTGGTAAATACCTTTATCCAAGTCGATAACGCCAAAAGTGCTTAGTATTTCGTTCTGTTCTTTCTTTAATTTATTAACTTCACCGAACTCGCTCGATTCTGATGCCATTCTTTCAGCCTTTGAAACGCTGTGCTGAGCAAATTGTACCAGAAATACGATAGCTATTACGATAACCGCTACACCCAATGAGAACCATTTAGTAATTAATTTCAGGTTCAATCGGTCTTCGGTTACACCTTTAGCCAAGTCGATGTTAAATTCTTCGTTCTGTATTGAAATTTCGTATTCTTCAGGGGCGATGGCTTCTTCTTTGCCGGAAGAGCTTGCAACGGCTTCGGCACCGTCATCAAATAACCCGGCAGCATTATCTTTTAGCTGTTTAACCCATGTAATAATCTCTTTTTCGGTAACTTTGTACTGCTCGGCTATTACATGTAAATCCCCGATGTTTTGGGATAGAGCCTCTAGGGCAACCTTGGCTTTAAATTCAGCGCTATACTTAGAAGACATATTTACAGATTATTGGTGATAAGTTTTTGATAGACATTCTTCCATGGTTGGGTCGTTAAGCGGTACCATGCTTGCCTTTTTAAATTTAAGGAAGAACAAGCCAAAGAAAATACCGCCCAAGCCTAAGAATGTAGTTAAATCTAACCAGCTTAAATTCAATTCTTCAGATAATGCCGGCATTACAATCAAATAAATTTCAAAATAATGTACTACAAGCACTGCCAAAGAAGTATAAATTAATAAATCTTTACGCCATTTTGAATCTCTGTTTAAAAGAACAAAGAATGGGAATAAGAAGCGTACAAGCAGGGTAGCGTATAAGATATATTCGTATCCGCCTTGCAGCCTATAATAGAACCATAGCGTTTCTTCTGGCATGTTGGCGTAGTAAATCAGCATAAATTGTGAGAATGCGATGTATGCATAAAAAACGGTAAAGGCGAAAAACCATGCGCCCAAATCATATACATGCGGCTGACCGATGGTGTTGGCCAGTATGCCTTGCTTTCTGAATACAAGTACTAATATGATAAGCACAGGGAACAATGCCTGGAAAATAATGGAGAAGAAATAAACGCCGAACATGGTAGAGAACCAGTGCGGATCTACAGACATCAACCAATCGAAGCTTGCAAATGCAACGGATAAAGCGAATACTAAAATTCCTGGTGCGCTTATTTTTCTCATCAAAGCAGTTAAGCCCCAATCTCCCGTTTTATCCAGGTCGGTTGATACTTTATATAATTTATGCCCCAAAAAGCCCCATATCAAGAAATAGAGTACCTGACGGATGGCAAAGAAGGTTACGTTCAAATATCCTGCCTTTCCACTTAAAATAGGGTCGGCCGCCACTAATTCCGGGTGACTCCAGTGGTACAGGTTTTTAACACCAAAAAAGATAGGAATGAAGAAAATGGACCAAATCCATAGATTTGCCGAAAATACTTCGGGAATTCTTCTTACTACGGTGCCCCAAGATGATTTAGTGATATGATGTATCATAACCATAATCAGGGAGGCTAGTGAGATTCCGGTAAAGAAAGAAAAACTTACCAGGTAGGAGAAGAAAAATTGGTCGGCATTTACAAAATACCCAATGGCACTTGTAACAAGCCCGGCAATTCCAACACCAAATGCAATTTGTGGTGCTTTACTTTCTTGTGGAAATTGGGTTGTATCGGTAATTATAGACTGTTGACTCATTATGAAATATAATTAAGCAATTTCTTAGTTATCGCTGAGCGTTTTAATAAATTCGACTATTGATTTTAGTTCGTTTTCCGGCAGATAGTCGAATGGTGGCATTACCGGAAAGTAACCCTTAACGACTTTAGCATTAGGATCAACAATCGATTCGATAATATAATCGTCATCTGCTACTACGGTTGAACCGTCTTCCAATTCAACTTCGTGCCCGTACAGGTTCAGGAATGTAGGTCCAATTACAGCGCCGCCATCGGTTGTGTGGCAAGCCTGGCATCCATTTTGTGCAAATACTTGTTCTCCCAAATCAGCAGATATATTGCCACCACCCGAATCAGAATCGGAAGATTTACGTGCTTCGGCCAATTCGGCTTCTTTTTGTTTTTTATCGCTGAAATCGCTTTCCAATGCAGCAATATCTACATCATAACCGGCTAAATCGTCTCTGGTTGCATTTTGACTTTCTTGCAACGCCCTGACGTAGGCCACTATGGCCCATCTGTCTTCCACTTTTACCTGGGTTGCGTACGAAGGCATGGTTCTTACCCCATTGGCAATGGCAGAATAGATTTCTCCATCCGGTGCTTCACGCAATCTATCTTGATGGAAGGTAGGAGCCGGTACATAGCCATAGCCGCCGGTCATAATTATACCTTTTCCGTCGCCTGTGTTACCGTGACATACCGAGCAAAACACTTCAAAACGCTCTTGTCCTCTATATAGAAACGATTTTGTAAGTTCTACAGGATTTTCTGCGATGAAGTTTCCGCTATCGTCCAAGCCCTGGTAATAGGCAACGTCTTCTTTTAAAAGACCTCGGGCTACTGTTCCTTCAACCGGATCACGCATCGCGCGCCCATCTTCAAAGAACTTGTTTTCCTCTTGTGCATTGTACCGTTCTTGGAAATACATGTTTTGTTGTGGATGGACAGGTGGTTTTTCCGATAATTGTCCACGGCAGTTGGCCAAAAACAAAGCGGCACCAAAAAGGCATCCATATTTAATAAAATGTTTGGTACTCATTAAATAACTGTTTACAATATTTTTATTCATCATCATATACTTCCTCGATATGCGCTGCACCGGCTTCTTCAAAAAGCTGGCGTACTTTTTCGGTATCAAATAACGAGTCGGTGGACTCTATATATGCAAAAAACCTATCGTCAGTTGCTCTGTTAAATCTTTCCACATTAAAAAGCGGATTGTTCAATTTTGGCAATCCATTTAAGTAGAACATACCAAAAACTGTACCGAACGCCGATAACAGCACGGTTAGTTCAAAAATAACAGGAATCCATGCAGGAAAGTTAAAAAATGGCTTACCACTGATATTAATGGGATAATCTATTACCGACATATAATACATCATGCTGAAAGCACCAATAAAACCCAATAGTCCACAAACAAGTACAATATTTCCTAGTTTTGATTTGGGTAATCGCATGGCTTTGTCTATTCCATGAATGGGATAAGGACTGAAAGTGTCAAATTGTGTATAACCCGCATCGGATATAGCACTGGAAACTTTCATCAGCTCGGCAGGAGTTACAAACTCGGCAACCATTCCGGTCATATTTTTATTTGCTGTACTCATAATCTTTATACCTTGGCTTGCATTTGAGGGTTAGCAGTTAATACTACGGGTTCACGATATTCACCGGTAACTTCATCATAATTATGCGGGTCTCCTTGCGGTATTATCGACTTAATCTCAGCAATGGCAATCATTGGCAGGAAGCGTAAAAATAGCAGGAATAGAGTAAAGAACAATCCAAAAGTTCCTATATAAGTTAGTACGTCCCAAATAGTTGCAGAGTAGTAGCTCCATGAAGAAGGCAAATAGTCGGTTGCCAGCGACGACACCACAATTACAAAACGCTCAAACCACATACCAATGTTTACCACTATGGATATTGCAAATGTAAAGCCAACGTTTCTTCTTAATCGTTTAGACCAGAAGAACTGTGGCGAGAACACGTTACAGGTCATCATTGTCCAGTATGCCCATGCATAAGGACCGGTTGCTCTTTTAATAAAAATTGCTTTTTCGTATTCAACACCGCTGTACCATGCAATGAAAAACTCCATCATATATGCGAAGCCTACCATTGAACCGGTAACCAATATAATAATATTCATTTTTTCGATGTGGTCGTCGGTCATTATATCTTCGAGTCCGAAGATTTTTCGACAAACAATCATAAGTGTCAGCACCATTGCAAAACCGGAAAAAACGGCGCCGGCAACAAAATAAGGCGGGAAAATAGTGGTATGCCAACCGGGAATCAGTGATACCGCAAAGTCAAAAGAAACAATGGTGTGCACCGATAGTACCAAAGGTGTTGCCAAACCGGCTAACAACATATAGGCTTTTTCGTAGTTCCACCAGTGGCGATTGGAGCCTGTCCAGCCCAACGAAAATAAACCGTATGTAAATTTACGGGCTTTGGTTACGGCTTTGTCTCTTAATGTAGCCAAATCGGGAATTAAACCCACGTACCAGAACAAAAGCGATACCAAGAAATAAGTGGTAACCGCAAATACGTCCCAAAGCAGTGGAGAGTTAAAGTTAGGCCACATTCCCATCTGATTTGGAATAGGGAATACCCAATAGATAACCCATATTCTACCCACGTGTATGGCCGGGAATATCAAAGCACACATAACAGCAAAAATCGTCATCGCTTCCGCAAATCGGTTAATTGCTGTACGCCAATCTTGCCTGAAAAGGAACAAAATGGCCGAAATAAGTGTCCCTGCGTGACCAATACCAACCCACCATACGAAGTTGATAATTGCCCAGCCCCAACCAACGGGGTTATTTAAGCCCCAAATACCGATACCTTCCCAAATGAGGTAAGCGATAGAGACCAATAATAGGATTAAAAGTGCATTAGCGGCAATCATCGCTAAGTACCAAGCCTTGGGAGTAGGCCTTAGATTAATATCAGTAACCATTCTCGTAATATCTGAGAAATCGTGATTGCCTTTTACGAGCACCGGTTCAGGTACGTAAATATGTTTACTCATGTTTTAGATTTATTCCTGATTAATATCTTAAGCCAAAGATGGATTTGGGTTTCTTAATTTTGCCATGTATGAAGTACGCGGGCGAGTATTCAATTCTTCTAACATCAAATAGCTTCGCTCATTTCTCTTCATTTTGGTTACAACGCTGTTTTCGTCTGTTAAATCGCCAAAGTAAATTGCGTCGGCAGGACAAGCTTGCTGGCAAGCTGTTTTTACCATGCCATCGGATGGTTTCATTGAACCGGTTTTAACTTTAGCATCTATTTTAGCTCTGTTTACACGTTGTACACAATATGTACATTTCTCCATTACGCCGCGGAAACGAATAGTAACTTCCGGGTTCATAGCCATGGTTACGATATCCGACTCGGTTCCGGTTGTTAAGAACTCTTTGGTGTAGTTGAAGAAGTTGAAACGACGTACTTTGTAAGGACAGTTGTTTGCGCAGTAACGAGTACCGATACAACGGTTGTAAGTCATTTGGTTCATGCCGTCATCACTATGTGTGGTAGCTGCTACCGGACAAACCTGCTCACATGGCGCCATTTCGCAGTGCATACAGGGCACCGGTTGGTGTACGGCCATTGGGTTTCCGGCATCATCGCCTACATAATAACGGTCATTTCTGATCCAGTGCATTTCACGTCCCAAGAGAACTTCTTTCTTACCAATAGTGGGAATGTTGTTCTCTGACTGACAAGCTATAATACATACACCACAACCAAAGCAGGAGTTTAGGTCTATGGCCATACCCCATTGTGGTTGCTCTTTTGGATATTTTTGCTCGTCGAACAGTGAAACCAAACCGGTAGTTCTGCCTAATATCTCTGCTTCTTTTTTACCCGGAACTTCATATCCATGTTGTGATAGGAATGAAGCGAAATTCGGGTTTTCCTTGTATTCGTCCAGTGTTGCCATGCGGAACATATCGCGACCTTCAATACTGTGGTGGTCTTGAACGCAGGCAATTTTATATTTTCCGTCAATTTTTTCTACTTTTGCCTCGGCATAAAGTTTGTTGCCCATTAATGGGTATGTGTCAACGCCGCCGGCTGTGAAATCGATGTAGCGGTTAGCTACGCGACCAATACCGTCTCTGCCATAACCTACACTTAAGGTAATGGTGCCATCGGCATGCCCCGGGTGTATCCACGCTGCTATTTCAATGGATTTGCCGTTTGAAGTAATCTTGAGCATTTCTTCGTTCTTAACGCCCAATTCGCGAGCCGTTGAAGGGCTGACCAATGCCACATTATCCCAAGTAATCTTGGTCATTGGGTCGGGCATCTCCTGCAGCCAGGCAATATTTGCAAATCTACCATCATAAATGGTGCCGTCAGGACGGATTACCACTTCCATACCGGATGTTTTTTCCGCTTTGGAAACCGCTGAAACTGCATTAGACAGTGCAGAACTGGTATTTTTCTGTACGGCTTTGAAGTTATCTTTCGAATCTATACCGTCGTGCAGTATTTTTCTCCAATTTTTATCGAAAGAAGCTCCATGAATTCCTTTAAATGTATCTTGAACTAAGTTATAACCCGATTCTTGCGAGCCGGTCACGATAACATTCAAGAATTCGATTTCGCTCAGACCATTATATAAGGGCTGAATTTGAGGCTGGATTACGGAACTAGCGCCGCTGAAAGAAAAGCCATCGCCCCAAGTTTCTAAATAATGTGCTCTATTTACGTGCCAATTCACTTTAGCCGATGTTTCATCTACATAATCGGATAGGTGGACGGTGGTTTTTACATTTTTAAGAGCTTCGGCAAACTCAACATTCTGTGCTGTGTATGCCGGATTTGTTCCAATCATTACAACGGTATCTACTTTGCCGGCTTTCATATCCGCAACTACCGATGCAAATGCAGCTCCTTCGTCTGCCAAGTTCGGAACATCTAAATATTCTACTGTTTTACCGTTATTTCCAAGAGCGGTATTGATGGCTGCAACCAAGGCATGCTCTTCAGCGGTGTGTTGCAGACCAATGGTTACAATACTGTTACCTTGATTGCCGGAAAGTTCATCGGCAAGTGCTTTTACCCACTCATGGTTGCTAAACTCGTTATTGACGCCGCTAAAAGCGTTCAAGCCGCTAACTTTTTTGCTTAATGCAGCGCCCAATGCCAATGTAAATGCACCGATTTGACTTGCTTTGAGTCTTAGTCGGTTATCGGCGAATGAGCCGGTAAGTGTAAAGTTGTCTTCAACCGAATATATACGCGACATGGTGGCGTTGGTGTCGGTTACTTTACGTTTGGAAGTAACGGTTTTGGCGTTTTCCACACTATTTGGGTGTGCAGATGCCATAAAATCGTCGTTTAACGAAACAACAACATCGGCTTCGTCAAATTTGTTATGTGTTCTTAAGCGCTGGCCAAATGCAATTTCATTTCCTTTTAGTGCATTATCCTCTCCAAAAGGCTCATAAACGGTCCAGGTAGCATTATTAAATTGACTCAATGCTTTTCTTCTGAGGCTGTTTAAAGTGATAGAGGAGTTTGATTCGCTAATAAATGCGATTCTTTGGCCGGTATTTTTGAAATGTTCGGCTGCGAAAGCAACAAAATCGTCCAATGTTGACTCATCACCGTCTTTTAATACGTGGCGTGAGCGGTCGGGATCGTACATGCCCAATACCGAAGCCTGATTAAATGCGCTGGTTGCGCCGCGGCTGCCGGGATGGAGTTCGTTACCCTCAACTTTGGTTGGTCGCCCC
Source organism: uncultured Balneolaceae bacterium (assembly GCA_964615135.1). Lineage (GTDB taxonomy): Bacteria > Bacteroidota > Rhodothermia > Balneolales > Balneolaceae > Balneola. Next base: position 68,329 of record CAZTOG010000004.1, read on the forward strand.
TCGTTATTTTCTACAACCAGACCGGTAAGGCTACCCAGGAAAGGCATAGCAGACGCATAATATAAAGGTCTTCCCGGTACAACGTCTTCGGGTTGTTTAGAATAAGGCAATATTTTTTGGACCGGACGGCGTGCAAAGTCGCAACTGGCCAATAATACGGCAGAACCCATTATTGCCAAGAAGCTTCTTCGTGAAAAGCCATCGGTCAGTTCACTCGCGTTTTCCGGAAACTCACGTTCAACAAATTCTTGATATCCTTGGTTATTACCAAGTTCCATCAAGCTTTTCCAGTAAGTGTTTTGTTTAACTTCGCTCATTTATACAGTATATAAGTTCAAAAAATCTAAGGATGAAATATTAATAATGGCAGGCCTGGCAGTATTGCGGTGGGCTTACATTATTTTTCTTAACTAGTTCAGCACCAAGTTCCAATTGGTTTTCCACTTTGTAACCCATGGTGGTTACTTCTTCTATAGGTCTTAAAGCTTTTTCAGGTTGGCGGTGGCAATCGAGGCACCAGCTCATACTAAGTGGTTCGGCCTGATAGACAACATCCATTTTGTCAACCCTGCCGTGGCAGCTTTCGCAACCAACGCCCACATTAACGTGTGCCGAGTGGTCGAAAAATGCAAAATCCGGTAGATTATGAACTCTAACCCATTCTATTGGCTCACCTGTTTCCCAACTTTCACGTACGGGCTCCAATTTTTCGCTGTCTGTTTTAATTTGGTTATGACAGTTCATACAAGTTTGTGTGGCGGGAATATTCGATACTTTCGAATCAAATACATTTGTATGACAGTACTGGCAGTCGAGCCCTAGTTGGCTAACGTGTACTTTATGACTGTAGGGTACAGGTTGCGTTGGCGCGTAGCCAACATCTAGATATTGAGGTGAAAAGTAATACCAGATCAAGAGAATTACCGCATTTAATAATACGAACAAACCTATTAAAATTTTGCGGGGAACTTGATTTGTCCACTTTGGGAAAATCTGCGCCATATTATTGTTTTTTAAAATTTACAAAAAGTCGTTTTATGATATAGCTGTCTTAAGACCTTCCAAATCTAGCTAAAAATATCATCTATTTGAAGAGCAATATGTCGTAAATGTTTATTTAGATAAATTCTAAATAAAACAGTTAAACACTGCTCAAACACTCCGTATTTTTGTTTGCCAACATAATAAAAAGTATTAATCAATAAAAAATAAAATTTCTTAATAGTAACTATTTGTATTAAATGAATTTCAAAATATGTTGTTATGGTTAAAGACTAATATATAAGTTTTTATATATAAATTTTAACAGTTAAGTATATTACAATCAATATTGTACATATATTATCATATAACTGGCTTGTTAGCCGATGGGGGTAGCGTAAAGGTTTTTGAAAACGAATATAAAAGTAAATGGTACTTTAAAGAGTTTTTGAGCATAAATTTGAATTATAGTTGGAAGACTTCATAATTCGTTTATCTTTGTTTTTATATTTGGTATGGATGATAGTTGTATATTCGATAAATATATGCATCGTTTTATTAATCCTAACTTTAATGGCTCAAATATTTTTTAACGTATAATGGGATTTTTAAAGTTTGTTTTTATACTTAAATTTAATTTTATGCCAGCAGTAAAATAGAATCTTATGTTATTATCAAAATCTTGTGTTTATGGGTTGCGTGCAGCTCTTTATCTAGCATCGCGTAAAGAAGGCGAATATACGGCCATCAAAGAGATGAGCAGAAAACTGGATATATCGTTTCATTTTCTCACCAAAATATTGCAGCAACTTACTGCAGCGCATTTTATGGAGTCGTACAAGGGACCAAATGGCGGGCTTCGCCTTTCCGCAAAAGGGCGTGCCGCAACATTATTCGATTTGGTGGTTACTATAGACGGCGACGACCTATTTACCCAATGCGCTTTGGGGCTGCCCGGCTGTGGTTCCGAGAAACCATGCCCACTGCACAATACCTGGCAGGATACCAGAGCCGATATCAAAGATATGTTCCAAAAAACAACACTCGATAATTTGGGCAAACAAGGCAAAGAAAATAAATTCAGGATTTCGGCCACAGGTGAGTTTAGCTGGAGTTAAAATACAGTGCATTATCTACGATAAAATGGCATCAAAAATATATCTTTATATTTGAGATATTTTACTCTTATTACATAAGTTTTGGTTATTTTATAGCTCGCATTGCTTGCCGTATCATTTGGTTGTAATTTGCTATTTTATGGTAAGTAAGTATTTGAAACGTAAAGTTTAAGTATATATATGATATCTAAGAAATGGCCTTACAAACAGAGCTCTATTTGGCAATGGGTTTTGTTTACTTTTATAGTTGCCGGGTTAACGGGGTTTTTGTTCAGATACGGTTTTATTGGTACTAGAATATTGGGCTTTGAAGTTGTAAAACTAGATTTGTCGAATATACGGCAAGCACACACACATCTGATGTTTTTTGGCTGGGGCGGCCTTATGCTTCTTTATTTTATAGGGCTTTCTATAACCGACCGGCAAGGAAATAATGCCATAAGCCTGAGCGGCTGGATGAAATCGTCACTCTGGTGCATCCTTGTTTTTTCTATACTCTCCTATCCGTCGTTTTTTATGTGGGGCTATAAAGTTGTACCTATTGGCACGGCAGAACTGCCTGTCTCGGCCATACTTTCTTCCGGTGTTATGATTGGCTGGTACCTTTTTATGGTGGGTTATTGGAAATTACGCAAGCTTACCGAAACTACTACTGCACGTGTTTGGTATGATGGCGCATTATTGATGCTTTTTGTGAGTTCTTTGGGCGCCTGGATGGTTGGAGCTGTTCAAATGTTTGGTTTTGGGAATGAGTTTTTTGAACGGATGCTGCCCCACTTCTTTTTAACTACCTATACCGAAGGCTGGATTTTAATGGGACTTGTCGGGATATTGGTCAGCCATTTTGAACTAAAAGAGTCCGACTTTATTATATCGGATAAAATTCTGGCATCGTGCGTTGCAATTGGCGCTCCTATTTCATTTCCATTTGGTATGCCCGGGTTGATGGCCAATCCTTATCAGGCATCTTTTGCACGTATTGGAAGTTTTATTATATCGGTATCTATTTTATTATTCGTTTTCAGTTTATTTAAATCGGGTAAACTAAAAGCAAGTTTATGGAAATGGCCTATATTGTTTTTGGCGGTTAAATCGATAATGCAGCTGGTAGCAACATTTTTACCCTATGGAAATTTATTAACCGATCGCGGTATTAAGGTTTTATACCTCCATATGCTCTTTTTAGGCGCATATACCTCTACATTTGTGGTAATATTTGCCGACATTTTAAAGAATAAACGTATTTATGTTTATACGGTTTTAATATCAATTGTGTTGATATTAATCAGTTTGGTATTTAATACGGTGTTATTGCCCAATAAGTGGCTGGGTTTATGGATATATGAAGCATTGGCCTTTGCCGCAATTCTGCCCATTATTACTATATATCTATTATGGGCTCAACTAAAAACAGTGAAAGAAAGCTAATTTATGCCTTTAATTGCACGTATTTTTTTAAAATCAGGGGTTGTTTATTTTGTATTGGCCTTGGTTATGGGGCTGTTTATTCAAATCAGTTCCATTCCGTTGCCGCCATTATACTATTTGTTTTGGCACATGCTGATGCTGGGCTGGATTACCCAAATTATTATGGGCGTTTCTATGTGGATGTTTCCGGGCAGAGTGCGCGAGGAAAGCTTTAAAAACCAGATGTGGGGCTGGTTCGCTTATATCGGATTGAATACTGGGTTAATTTTAAGAATTATTGCCGAGCCATGGCTTAATATGTCGGATTTGCCAATTTGGAATATCTTACTCACTTTCTCAGCTATTCTTCAATTTATTGCGGTTATATCGTATGCGCGCGAAATTTGGCCCAGAGTTAAGGGTAAAAAGAAAAGAATAGTGCGTAAAGCCAGAAATACTGCGGAGAATTGATATGCCCGGTGTTTCAGTTTGGATGCTTCGACTTTCCCTGATTTATTTTTCCATTGGCGGCACACTGGGAGCCCTGCTGTTATTAGATAAGGCTTTTCCGTTTGCACCATTTTTATGGGATTTGCGTCCGGCCCACATAGAAATACTGATTTTTGGCTGGATTATACAATTTACCATAGGCACCGCATACTGGATTTTACCACGCTTTTTAATAACCAAAGACCGGGGCAGCAAAAAAGCAGCCGTATTAATGCCCATATTTTTAAATGTCGGTATTTGGACAGTAATAATAGCCGAGGTGGTACAATCCCTAACGTTTTTAGGATTTTATGGCCGGCTTTTTGAAATTATGGCCGTTATTTTATTTGCCGCGCTGCATTGGCGCCGTATTGTTACCTACGCTCACCACGAAGACAGATAAAATTGGCGGCGGATAAAATTGTTTTCCGATTCTGATACAATTTGATTCAATAAACTTAAAAAAATCCCTTTTTATTTTGTAACCCTTTGCCGGGTCGGCCTATCTAATAAGTAGCAAAGAAATAATATTAACATAAAAAGGAGAAAAAATGAGACATTTATTTCAGAATATGGCCTTTGGAATTTTAACCATTCTATTAATGGGCGCAACTTTTTCGGCCAGTGCGCAAAACGCTCCCCAAGTGAACGATGCGGAAATTGCTTCAATTGCGGTTGTTGCAAACGATATTGATATAAATTACGGCCGTTTGGCATTGATGATAAGCAGTAACGATGAAGTTAAAAATTTTGCCAACACCATGATAAACGACCACACCAACGTAATTGCACAAGCCGTTGATTTGGCAACCAAACTGGGCGTTACCCCGCAAGACAACGATATAAGCCAACAATTGGTGTTGGATGCCTATAAAACCCACATGGAATTGGCACAAAAAACCGGTAGCGATTTCGATAAAGCTTATGTAAACAACGAAGTAGCTTATCACGAAGCGGTAATTGGTGCTGTAAAAACACTATTGATTCCACAATCAAGCAATAAAGAACTTAAAGGTTTATTGGAAGCTGTTTTACCGGCGCTGGAAGCTCACTTGGAACACGCAAAAATGCTTCAAAAATCCATATAAATTAATAAGAGGTAAAATTGTGAGAAGTTTAAAACTATTGCCCTTATTGGCGTTGCTATTTTTAGCTTGTTCGCAAAAACCACAGGGAGTAACGCATCAAGTGGAGATTAAACTAATGAAATTTGTACCTGACGTGATAGAAGTGGCGGTTGGCGACTCCATCACATGGACAAACAAAGATTTGGTTGAACATAATGTGGTAAATAAAGCAGAAAATGGATGGAAATCAGAAAGTCTGAAAACCAACGAGTCGTTTTCTGTCAAAATAGAAAGTAAAAGCGATTTAGATTACTTGTGTACTCTGCACCCTATAATGACCGGTGTGATCAAGATAAAAAACTGATTTATTTGGATTTTATATCTTAGATAAGTTTAAGCAATCCGCAATAAATAAACCCCCGACTTGGAATATAGGAAGGGGTTTTTTATTGTGGTTAAATTTATCGAACTAAGGTAAAGGCAGCCCAGCTAAAAGGGTCATCGGGGTACCATTCTTTCATATAGTTTTGAGCGGCGTAAAAACTTTCGTAAACATCTTCGCCCTCAAAGATATGCCGGTAAAACGCATCCATAAATTCTTTGGTTTCTTTGTCGGGTACTTGCCATAAACTGATAATCAGATATTCCACTCCCGCCGATTTAAACGAACGTTGCAAACCGAACACACCTTCGCTTCCTTTTATATCGCCAAGTCCCGTTTCACACGCCGACAATACCACTAAATCGGTATTTATCAGGGAGAGTTGCGTAACCTCATAAGCCGTTAAAATGCCATCATCCATGTAATCGGGAATGCTTTCACCTTGCCATGCTCTGTTTGCCCCGGCAAAAATCAATCCGGATCGGTTTAACGGATTCTCGCTCGTTTTGAATGCATTATCGGAGGTGGTAACATCGTACAAAATGGCATCATCTGCCTGCTGATTTATATCGGGGTAGAAAAAACCATGCGTTGCAATGTGTAAAATATTGGGCGAGTCGTCACCGTTCAGTGCTTTGATCTGCTCTTCCAGCGCTGATGACCCTGAATAGAATTGCGTATTAATATGACTCTCTTCTGCGTTGGATTTTATATTTTCTGTTTCCAGAAGGGTACCCTGTAAGTAAGCCCAACTCTCGCCACCGCTGTCTGCTCGGGTTAAAATGGCGGTGCGGTCGGCTATACCGGTGGTATCCGCTGCGGCATAGAAATTATCCTGATTTTCTTCGTGGTTGGCATCATAATCTATACCTCCGAAAAGGGTTATGCTGTTAAGGCGCACTTCTTTTTTCTGCTCCAATAATTTCCCTGATGTATTTAGTTGGACCAATCTGTATTTATCGGAGAGATATTGGCCGTCGTCCGTTTTTATAGCCGAAAACGCTATTTGATGCAAGGTTCCCGCCGGTGAAAAATAAACGGTATTTCCTTCTTCTATATATTCTTCTAAAGGCTGCCATAATGTTTTATACATCTCGCCCTGTTGCGGCCCTCCGCCAATTCTGGACAAGCTCCTGTACACATTATTAATCCCTTTTTGGCCGGCCACTGCCGATTTTGTTATTTCATCCATTTCCTGCTGCGAAAACAACCGGATTAACTTGGGTGCGGTATCGCCATAGTTTAGAACCAGGGCAACATAAAGGGTGGTATCCGTCCATTGTTCGCCATTGTGATAATCGAAAGATGCAAATTCGATCGCCGTTTCGTTTGGTTTCAGGCTGTTTTGGATATCCTGCCAAGTAGTTTTTCCAATTTGCTCAATTTCGGACAGAGCGTTGGTTTTCCGGCTTATTTTTCCTTCCAGTTCATCGGCCATTTTTTCCAAAGTTTTCATGTCGGTACGTCGGTTCGATATTGGTTTTGCATATTCTTGTCCCAGCTGCATTTTTAGTGTAACCAAGTTGCCGAAATCCTCTTCCAATTCTGAATCGTTCAATTCTGTAATTCGCCTGTTCAAATCTATACTCGAATTTAATATCAGACCTTTTGTAGCCAATAAAACGGTATAAGCATCTTTGGCAAGCTCAGGGAAAGCGTCGGAATTATTTGTGATAAAACTTAAATAGGCGAGCAGCTGGTAGTTGTTACTGTTGATGAAATGTTCTTTTTCTTGCTCGTTCAAAACCGTGAAATTACTGTTGATTTCTGCCACAAGATTTTGGAATATCTTTTGATACAGACCACTCGCTTTTTCAATTTCGCCCCTTTTGATATGGATGGACACTACATTGGATAAGACCGAATTATAGAATGGATGATTATAAAGTTCGTTATGCTCAATATTTTTGGTTGCTTCGGTATATTTATCCCATGCTTCATCAATCTTTCCCATTCTTGCGTAAACCAGCCCCAAATTGTTGAGTCTGACCAAATAATCAGGGTGTTCTTCGCCGAAGTTATCAACCAGTATTTGTGTTGCTTTTTCGAGCATGGAAGCGGCTACATCATAGTTTTTCTCCCTCATGTGCAATAAGGCCAAATTATTTAGCATGGTACTGTATGCCGGGTGGGTATTACCTACAGAATTCTCAATAATATCGAGGGCACCTTCAAAATAAAATTCAGCCTTGCCTAGCTCATTCATTTTTTGATAGGCTTCGCCCAAATTTCCCAAGCTGATACCGTACGATAAATTATTTTTACCAATGCTGTTTTCGATGGCGTTAAGACCTTTATTATAATTTTCGATGGCTTTATCGTATTGTCCCATAGCTTGGTATAGGCCGGCCAAATTATTGAGGGTGGTGCCATAATCTAAATGCTGTGTTCCGATGGAATTTTCAAATTCGGCAATATTATCCAAAAATAACGGCAATGCCAGGCTATTGCGACCCATTGATTGATATAATAACGCCAGATTATTGTTTGTTTGTACGTAGTAGATGCTTGCCTTGCCAACGTTAGACTCAATAACTTGCAGTGCATCTTTATATAGCGATAGTGCTTTGTCGTAAAGGCCGATATTTTGGTACAAATCACCTCTATTATTAAGCTGTATTCCATATTGCAAGTGATTTTTTCCATAAACATTCTGTGCTATGGAATCTATTTCATCCAGGATGTTTTGAGCCAAATCGTAATATCCCGAATTTTTATAGATGGCAGATAAATTATTGGCCATTATTACGTAGTTAACATGATTTTTACCCATGTTTTTTTCAACAATATGCACGGCTTCTTCGCTAAATGATATGGCTTGTTTATAATTACCCTTGGAGTAATGATAATATGCCAGAGCGTTTAAAATAGTGCCATAAAATGTATGATCCTTACCTATATTCTGGCCAAAATTTTCTGCAGCATCCGTATAGATTTCGAGTGCATCTGCATATCTTCCAACATACAGGTAGGTTCCTCCCAGCGCCACTTGGATTTCGTAGTATAAAGTGTGATTTGTACCCACATTATTTTCTATTATTTCCAGCGCGTTTTCATATATTTTTGTAGCATTTGCATAGTCGTTCTTTAAGGTCAAAAGGCCGGCTTTATTGTTTAGTATGGAGGCGTAGTTTAAGTTGTTTGTGCCTATAACTTGCTCAAGAATGGACAGTGATTGGTCGAGCAACTCTTCAGCCTCATCCAGTTTCCCAAAAAATGTCTGAATTCTGCCCATATTACCCAAAATCTGTGCATAAGTGGAGCGGTCTGAGATGGGAAATGAATCAATAATATCAAGCGATTGTTTATAATAATTATAAGCCTCATCATATTGGCTCAGTGTTTCGTATAATGCAGCGATATTGCCCAGCGCCGTAGCATAATAAATATTGTTATTTCCGGCTACTTGCTCCGTAATCTGCAGCTGTTCGCGGTATAAATCCATGGCCTCATTATACCGGCCAATGGTGCTGTACATCAAAGCTAAATTTCCTATTATGCTTGAAAAATCCAGGTTATCCGCGCCGTAGTTTGTTCTGATTTTTTCGATGCTTTTATTAAACAGCAATTCCGCTTCATCAAACTTATTTTGTATTGATAGGGCGGCGGCTTTATTGGCAATAATTACCCAATAATCTTTAGTATCCGTTTTGCCAATATTTTCCAAAATATGCAATGCTTTATCATAGTTTGATAATGCGTAATCGTAGCTTCCCAGATTGTAATTAGTTTTACCTATTCGGTTGTAAATAGTTGCGACCTCAGCGCTGTCTAAGTTATTATTTAGTTGGTGGTAATTAATTGATTTATCTAATGTTGATATTAATTCTTTATATTTTCCAGCTGCTTCGTAAACCGTTATGGCATCGTTCAAATATTGCAGATAAATCGGGCTGTCCGGGCCATATAATTCTTCGGCAATTTGCAGCATTTCATCATAAATATAGAAGGCACTTACAAAAACGTTATACCGTATAAACTGAGCCGCAAGGGTATCGGATATTTCTAGGTATATTTCACTTTTTTTACCGTAAATTAATTCGGTTAATTGCAGCATTTCGTCGGAAAGTGAAACCGCTGCGCCATACTGTTCCGTATCGTTGTATAATGTGTTCAGGTTTACCAGAAAATCCAGGTAATTTGAGGTAGAAGACAAACCGTTTTCCCTCAAAAAATTGATGGCTTCCAGATAATATTCTTCAGCCTTTTGATAATCTTGCAGGAGATAATAGGAAACCCCCAGTTTGTTGACATATAGTGCAAATAATTCCGGATTGGTGGCCTCATACATCTTCGCGAGATTCATAGCCTTTTGAAAGATGAGTAATGCCGTTTCAAAATTTTTATCGATTTGATATAGGCTGCCGATATTATCGAGTAATACCAAGTAGGTATCAGCTGATAATTCGGGATAATTTTCGGCGTACTGCAAGGCTTTTTCGAAAGTGCGGCGTGCCTCATCGGTTTGTTGCTCCATAAAGTAAGATTCACCCAGATTATTGAGCATAACGATGTAGCTTTCAATGTTCGGCTCTTCCAACGCGGGGGTAAGTTCTTCAGCTTCCAAATAATATAAAAGCGCATTTTTATAATCTTGAATAGTGTGATAAAGCAGGCCGATATTGTAAAGATATGCCCAATAATCATCGTCTATTTTCTCTATTTCCCTGCTGATTTCTATTGCGGTGGAATAGTAGGGCAGAGCCATATCGTAATTGTCGTGCAAGAAATAGAAATAACCCAGATTATTAGCCTGCAGAGTATATAATTCGCTATTTTTGCCAAAGGTGGATTCAATATCGACCAGTAGAGTCGTTAAATAGGGTTTTGCATCCTCTAACCGCCCATTTAGAATTACAATACGAGCCAGCTCGGTTTTTAAATAAAAGCATTCGGAAGACGCATCGCCCTCGGCTGCTTCGCAAACATCTATAGATTGTTGTCTTGTTTGGGCAGCTTTATCCAGATTTTGCAGTAATTCATAATATATAGAGGCATAGAGCAGTGCGTAATAAGCATCTACCAGCCTGGGTTCGTTCAGTTGTAATTCTGTAGTAGCAGATTGTTCATAAAACCGGGCAGCGGATAGGAAATCGTCATTCTCGGCAGCTAATTCTGCATTTCGCCAAAATTCGTCAGCTTCTTCATAACTTTGTGCATTCAGATTTTGGAGCGTACAAATTGCGATGGTTAATAGAAGAAAGTACCTCATAAAAATTTACCCGATGGTTGTAATAATAAGAGAACGTAAAATTACATCTTTTAGCGTGCAATATATACAAAATGAACAGTGTAAGTTACACTTTCATTTTAAGTATCAAAACAGGTTTTTCGGATTAATAGATATTTTTGACGGTAAGAAGTGCTAAATATGTAAATTATGCAAATGAGATAGTTTTTCTGCTAAAACAAATTAGGTATGGCTTTAAACAAGCAGAGATTTTTCTCCCATTTTGGCATAGAGAAACAGAAACGACTCTTTTATTTAACCGTTGGCATACTTTGGGCTATGAGCGCAGTTTTTTTGTTTTTTGAGAGCCGTTTTAAGTCCCTGTAAAATACCTGCTGTGGGTAAAAATTACGGATGGCATCCGGTTTTAAGGAGAGCTTGGTTTTAGCGCTCCTCTAATCTGGAAATTTCCTGCATTACGTCTAACACCAGATTGTCGCAACGTTCGCCCATAAATTCGAAGGCTTCGGTAATTTTGGCGGACCCTTCCAGTGTTTTGCGCAGCTTATTTTTTGCCCTGAATAATCTTACTTTTACGTTGGCTTCGCTGATATTAAGGGCTTCTGCGGTCTCTTTGGAACTCATTTCTTCGATTTCGCGCATCATATAAACGGTTCTGTACTTAGCCGGTAGTTGGTCGATGGATTGTTCTAAAATATTTTTCAAGTCAGACTGGATTAAATTTTGTTCGGGGTTTTTTATATCACTTTCGTAATCAATAAAAGTATCGTCAACGGCCTCAGGTTTATGAAGTTGTATGTATCTTTTCCTTTTATTCACACTTTTAAGTGCTTCGTTAATCGCAATCCGTGTTAACCAAGTAGAAAACTTGGAATCACCTCTAAATTGGTTCAGATTTTTATATGCTTGTATGTAGGTGGTTTGTAATGCGTCTCTCGTAGAATTATCGTCCTTAATATATGAGCGCTGAATTCTGAATAAACGTTGATTATAACGCCGCATTATAACTTCAAATAACGAAGTAGAACCACTTAAAATTTCTTTAACCAACTGCTCGTCGGTTAAATGTTCATATTTTTTTGCCGATACAAACAAACTGCTATACTTTGGTGTAATAATTACTGCTAAAGTAAGCACCTAATCTTTAAATGTTACCTTTTTATCGGTTATTTAAATGATTAGATACTTATGGAACCAAAATGGTTACAAAATTTATAGATATTTTTATCTTACTTAGAAACTAAGTTAGTAAATTTAGCATTCTTTTAATAGAAATTAGCATAAATAAGTTTGAAAAACAGTTGAGGATGAATGGAAGATAAATTAAGGGACCTGGAAAAGGTGGCGCGTCGCCTGGAGCCCGACAAAGAAAACAGGAAAAAATTGGAGAAAAAGGCTATCGAATATATAGATGGCTACATGGACAATATCACCGGGCACAAGGCTTTTCAGACTTTTGATAATAGCATAAACAGTTTACTGGACGACCCCATTGTTGATGGCGAGGGCGACTTGTCCGAAATATTTGAAACCATAAACGACAGGGTTGTCGAACCCGGACTTAACCTGACTTCGGGGCTGCATTTTGGGTATATACCCGGGGGTGGGCTGTTTTCGAGTGCGGTGGGCGATTATGTTACCGCCATAACCAACCGCTATGCAGGAGTTTATTTTTCGTCGCCCGGCGCCGTTGCCATCGAAACCAGAATGGTAAACTGGATGGCAGAATTAATTGGTTATACCGAAACCGCCGGTGGATTTTTATCGTCAGGTGGCAGTGTGGCCAATCTAACGGCCATTGTAACCGCAAGGGAAAATGCCAATTTAAAAGCAGCCGATTTTTCAAGAGCGGTTGTTTATTTAAGCGAGCACGCCCACCACTGTGTGGACAGGGGGCTTCTGATAAGCGGTATGAAAGAGGCCATAAAAAGAAATGTGCCGCTGGACGAACATTATCGGATTATTAGCAGCGAGCTTTCCGCCCAGATCAAGAAAGACCGCGAAAACGGCCTTATCCCATGGATGATAGTGGCCACATCCGGCACAACCAACCTTGGTGCCATCGACCCACTGGACGATATTGCCGATATAGCCAAAAAAGAAAATCTATGGTATCATATAGATGCGGCCTATGGTGGGTTTTTCCTACTGACCGATGAGGGAAAGAAAAAAATGAAAGGCATAGAAAGAGCCGATTCCGTTGTGTTGGACCCCCATAAAGGGATGTTTTTACCCTACGGTATTGGCGCACTGGTGGTAAAAGATGTGGAAAAACTGGCGGCGGCCCACCGATATGAGGCCGATTATATGCAAGACACCAAAGTGGAAGCCGGAATGTATTCGCCCGCAGAACTTTCACCCGAGCTAAGCAAGCATTTCAGGGGATTGAGAATGTGGCTGCCGTTAAAACTGCACGGTGTTGATGCGTTCAGAAAGGCTTTGGAAGAAAAAATACTTCTAACGCATTATGCCTGGCACAAATTGAACGAACTGGAAGATATGGAGGTGGGGCCTACACCCGACCTGACGATATTCACCTTCAGATGGAAACCCGAAGGGGTGGACGATCTCAATAAACTGAACGAAAGTTTGCAAAAACATCTGCTGGAAGACGGAAGGGTATTTTTATCGACCACCAATATCAACCATAAATTCATTTTCCGTTTTGCAATACTTTCGGTAAGAACACACAAACGGGAAATTGATTTATTTTTCGACGTACTGAAAGAGGTGAAAAATAAAGTTATGGCAGAGGTACATGCGTAAACACTGAAAGGATTTTATTGTGAGTGGGGGATAAACTGTTAATTGGAAAATTATCAGATGTTTTGATTTTCCTAATCAGTCAGCAACCAGTCATTTGCATTTATTTATGGCAAAGATAATCCTTATTGACGAAAAGCACAGTTATATACAACTTTCGTCAATAGGCAATATTTATTTTAAGTTTTTAAATAAATGAGTTGGGGGATATAGAAGATTTTGAGTAGGTTGGGTATAGGGCAAAATTACAGTATTAAATCTCGCTTTCTAAAATTTCTACTTTCTTTAATTTCACGTGCGATTTCTTCGGGTGATTTATCCGAGCTGAAAGCACCAAAGGCATCAAAAAATTCTTTCTCTTTCTTTTTCCTATCTTTTTTTAAAGATTTCACCAAGGATTCCGTTAATTCTATTTTACTTAACGAACTTAATCCTTCAAATAATCTGGAATAGGTTTTTACGATATATTTTTCTGCCGGTGTCATTTTTTCATCCTTTAATTTCGAAAATAAGCAATTTCAACGTTTTTTTTAATATTTATGACTTTCTTTTATTTTGATTTCCGGCGCGTCGTTTGCCCAGCTTAGCGTTTGGGTAGTTTTTACCGACAAATGTTAATACGAAGATACTATCTTTTTCTTACGCAACAAGCCATAGAATTGAGTCATTAATGTTGACTTCCCACACCATCGTACTCCGGTTACAACTTTAATCAGATTTTTATCCTTAAGAACCCTTAGGGTATCAAGGTAGTTTGTGCGTGGAATTATCTTCATAAAACAAATACACTCAAAATTCCTAAAGCTGTGTAAATAAATGAACTTTTAGGAATTTGAGTTTTTATGTCTTGTTATAGTTATTGAAGATTTGGTTTCTCGACTATACTGGTTGCCTGCTAATGTTTTGGCGAGCTCTTTTTCCAGATTTATCATCTGCATGGCGCTTATGGCGGCTTCTACGGCGCCTTCGGTACATAGCCCACTTATAGAAGCATCAATAAATCCCTCTTTTGCGGCTTTTATACAGATTTCCCTGATTTTTTCGGCCAATTCTTTTGTTTCCTCATCCATGCCAAACTCCAAAATTGAGTTAATAAAAATTCATATATGAATTGTACAATGTAAATTCATACGTATAACACTGTTCATTTTAATCGAAAAATTATTTAATTACAAAGAATATTAAATAATTTAATAATTGTATAAGTGTATGTTTTATAATAGTTAAAAATAAATTTAAACACTTTAGTACATTGTTTTGCTGCTAAAAATACTGTTATGCGAATGTAAATCCCATCTTCACATTATGTTCATATTAGCTTCCTAAATTTGTAGCGTATCCAAAAGGAACACATTTAAGACATGATTGTCTGAATACCCAAAACAAAAACAAATAGCAATATGAGATTTTCAAAAATAATAACAATTTTATCCGTTTTAGCTTTTACAGCGCTAAGCAGCGGAATAATTTCAGCACAAACAGTTGACAAAGAATTAGAAGCGGAGTTTCAAATTGAGGGACGATGGTATGGACTACCTGAAGCAGAACTTTTTGTAGAAGAGTATGATGGTCCCCCGGTTGTGGGCGAGTTTGTTACAAAACTTCCCGAAGTTGCCAAATTACCGGAAGGTAACAGAGTACACCATGTACGTATGGATATTTTGGCACAAGAAGTTGAAGTAGGCGATGGCGTACGTTACGTAGCATGGACATTCGGCGGTACAGTGCCGGGTCCGGTTCTGCACGTTCGCGAAGGTGATAAAGTAGTGTTTACCATGAAAAACCGAACCGATGAAGAAGTGGATATTACTGCACCTATGAAAGGAAATGCACCATTTTTGGAGCAATTGGCTAAATTAAACGTTCAAAAACCTACTCCTGAAGTTGCGCCAATGCTGCACTCTATCGATTTCCACTCCGGAACCGTAGCTGCCGACGATAAATGGAGAGCTGTGCCTCCGGGAATGTCCCTTCAGTTTGAGTGGATTGCAAACTATCCCGGCGTTCACATCTACCACTGTGGTGTACCACCGGTATTACAGCACATGGCCATGGGTCAGTACGGTATGGTAGTGGTTTCTCCAAAAGAAGGTTATCCAACCGACGACGTAGTAGATAAAGAGTTTGCTGTTGTACAATCTGAGTTTTACCTCAAAAAAGAAGCAAATAGCGATCTTTACGAACTGGATTTCGACGCAGCTGAGCTAAAGCAACCAACTATTGTAGCTTTTAACGGCCACGAAACATCATTAGTTGACAACCCAATGGAAGTTGAAGTAGGTGATAGAGTACGTCTTTATATGCTGAACGTTGGTCCGAATGATGTAGCAAGTACACACGTAATTGGTGGAATCTTCGACAGAGTTTGGTACGAAGGCAACTTGCAAAACGAATGGAGAGGCATGCAAACAGTATTACTTGGTGCCAGTAACGGTGCAGTAATGGAGTTTATAGTAGCCGAACCCGGACAGTACGTACTGGTTGACCACGAGATGGCAGATTTAGCCAAAGGAGCAGCCGGATTCTTTATAACCGTAGATAAATAATCAAATTTAAAAACACTAAAAAATCAGTTTTAACTTAAAAAGAACAGAACAATGAAGACACTAAAAAACATATTTTCGACAGTATTGGTAGCATTGGTAATAGCCGGCGCGGCTTTTGCCCAGGGCACAAAAGACAACCCAAGAGTTATTGAAATGAAAGGTACCGACAACATGAAGTTTGACGTTACTCAGATCGATGCTCAACCGGGCGAAACCATCAAGGTAGTATTTACAACCATAAGCAGAATTCCTAAACAAGCAATGGCTCATAACGTGGTATTCTTGGATGCCGGAGTAGATATGAGAGCATTTGTGAATGAATCTGCAAAAGCCAGAGACAACAAATACGTTGCTCCAGATTGGGAAGACCGCGTACTGGCATATACCGACCTAGCCGGCGGTGGTGAAACTGTAGAAGTTACATTTACAGTACCCAACACACCCGGCGACTACGAATATGTTTGCTCGTTCCCCGGCCACTTTTACGGCGGAATGAAAGGTGTACTAACTGTAAAGCAAATGGGTAGCTAAGCCAAATTAAATAGATAGTTAAACTGAGAAGGCATCCCCGCAAGAGGATGCCTTTTTTGTTTTGGGGTGTATTGTCCGTGCCACTTCCGGACATTATTATGATATCATAAACCCAACTATATTTTATATTCCTTCTGCCTGCAGTTTGTTATATTGGTGTTTTTGATAACAATGATCGGCATTTAATTTATTTATTTACGTTATGCGCAATTTTATACTTCTGTTTTTGGCTTTTTTGTTTACCGGCTCGGCCGTTAACGCCCAGGTATTTGGCGAAAAACCACAATTTACACGGCAAGATACCCTGCGGGGTTCAATCACCCCTGAAAGGGCCTGGTGGGACCTTAAATATTATCACCTATCGGTAAACGTGCATTTGGAAGACAGCACCATATCGGGTACAAATCTGGTCAGGTATAAGGTTTTAAATGATGGGCAGAACCGACTTCAAATAGATTTACAGGAACCCATGAAAATTACCCGTGTTAGGCAACTTGGGCAAAATCTGAAATTTGAAAGGGAAGGGGACGTTTACTTTATTTCGGTTTTGAACAAGCCCAAAAAGGGAGATGTTAACGAGCTGACCATACACTTTGAAGGAAAGCCCAGAATCGCGGTTCGTCCGCCTTGGGATGGCGGTTTTACCTGGTCGAGGGACAGTAACGGCAATCCATTTATAGCCAACTCAAACCAAGGCATCGGAGCCAGTGTTTGGTGGCCTAATAAGGACCATGCCTATGATGAGGTTGAAAGTATGAGAATATCGGTAACAGCCCCGGAGGATTTGGTGGCTGTATCGAACGGAAGGCTGGAAAAGATAGATGACAATACCAATAAAACACGTACCTGGCATTGGTATGTAGCAAATCCAATCAATAATTATGGTGTAAATGTGAATATCGGCGATTATGTGCATTTTGGCGAGATTTACGAGGGTGAAAAGGGCGAGTTGGATATGGATTATTATGTGCTGAAAGAAAATCGAGAAAAAGCTATCAAACAATTTGCCGAGGCACCCCGAATGATGAAGGCATTTGAGTATTGGTTCGGGCCATATCCTTTTTACGAAGACAGTTATAAATTGGTAGAAGTACCTTACCTGGGAATGGAGCACCAAAGCTCGGTTACCTATGGCAATAATTTTGAAAATGGCTATTTGGGAAGGGATTTGAGCCAATCGGGCTGGGGTTTGAAATTTGATTTTATAATTATTCACGAGTCGGCCCATGAATGGTTTGCCAATAGCATAACGCACAAAGATATTGCAGATATGTGGATACACGAAAGTTTTGCCAGCTATGCAGAAGCATTATTCTTGGAATATCATTTTGGAAAACGTGCCGCCGAAGAATATATATTGGGCATCCGGCAATCCATACAAAACGACCGTCCCATTATCGGGATTTACGACGTGCACTATTCCGGTTCGTCCGATATGTACTACAAGGGCAATAATATGCTTAATACCATTAGGCAAGTAGTGGGCAGTGATACCATTTGGAGAGCAACATTACGGGGTTTGAGTCGCGATTTTTACCATAAAACCGTAACGACTCAAGAATTTGAGCAATATATAAGCGATTCGGTGGGCATGGATTTGTCGAAAGTTTTTGATCAATACCTGAGGGACAACAGAATTCCCATTTTGGAATACAGTTTTAAAAACGGAGAACTGTTATATAGATGGAACAATGCCGTTAACGGCTTTAATATGCCCATTCAGGTTTATGTTGATGGTAATGCTTTGGAATTAAAACCCACAACCCAATGGCAAAGAATGTCTCATAGCGGCAGGCAGTTAGAAGTGAATCCGAATTATTATGTTGGCTCGCTCAATACCTTAGGTAATTAAAACTTTATTTACTTCTATTGGCCAATAGTTTAAATAGAAAAGGACACTTAATAAATAATTAAGCGCCCTTTTTTTTATGGAGTATAATATAACTACTTCATCAACAACATCTTTTTAGTCAACATTTTATTATTCACAGATAGCCTGTAAATATAAACGCCGCTAGAGAGGTTTCGCGCATCAAAGGTAACTTGGTGCGAGCCAGCGGTTTTAGTTCCCGAGAATATCGTTTCTACCTTTCTGCCCAGCATATCGAACACTTCCAGGTGAACTTCGCTTTTTGCCGGTAAATCGAACTTAATATTTGTGGTTGGGTTGAATGGGTTTGGATAATTCTGCTCCAAACTCAACTTTGTCGGTAAATCGCCAATCCATTCATCTTCAATGCTTACGGCATTCTCTAAGGTAACCGCCTGTATATCGTCGATAACAATAAAGCCGGTTTTTTGCTGTCCCGGTTCAAACCCAACCTGGAAACTATCCAAATTAAGGTTGCCATTCAGCACACCATCACCGTTTGCAAACGGAATTACGGTATCTTTCGACATATTCCACCTAACAATCCTCCAACCGATCCAGTCCAGGGTTACCCACTCGTGGCCTTCCAGCTCTCCGTTTGCGTCGCGCACAACAAAACGAACTTTATTGCCGCTTCCATCACCAAACACATAAGCTTGGAGTATATAATCTTTATTGAATTTTGGAGTTGTATTTGGATTATGGATGCGCAGCAGACCTGTACCTTCGCCGGTAAAGCCATAATTTATGCGCATTGCACTGGTGCTGCCGCTTGATAAATTGGTGTATTCGTTGGTGGCTGCTATACCGGTATGATCCGGGTCTTCGCCGGTGGTGCTGCCGCTTTGTGAAGGTTCCCAAAATGGCGAAAGTCCGTTTTCAAAATCGTGTATATTTACAACCTTGCCGTATTTATCGCCTCCGGTATTAAAAAAGGCTTTACGTACTGCGGTAGCCTCATTGCCTGCCAAATCGGTATAACCCGGGTTTAGTACAATATTATAGCGGGTATTATATTCCAGTTCAGTATCTGGGAAGAAGGATATGGCACTTCTTTCACCGGCATCAAAAACCAGTACGGTGCCTGTTACATTATCCAAACCGGTAGCTTCCAAATGCACAGAACTGTTATCCAGGGTAGAATGGTTCAGCAGCTCGTCAAAGGTTATGTTTATCGGCGTTTCATTGGTTGGTACGGTTACGTTAAATGGATTCATATCTGTCACTTTGGGAGCGGTAATATCCGGATTTCCGGTAACGTAGTTCAGTATGAAATCGCCTCCCGGTTCGCCATCTCCATCGCCATCGAAAGGTAATTTGCTGGGCGAGTCTTCAAACGGCCCCTCGCCGATAGTAAGGGTATATTCCGATTCAAATTCCATTTCCGAAGTTGATATTTCAAGACTTCTCGCCGATAACCATCTGAGTGAATATTCTACTTCCGGTGTAATGGACAGTACATTTTCAACCGATTGCTGGTCCATTTTTTTATTAAATCGTATAATTATTTTGGAATTGCCGGGATTGACCACACCGCCTTCCTCCGGCACCGTCGATTCAACTATAGGTAACAGGTTGTTTTTGATAGTAGCGTTTAAGAAGGTCATTTCCGTCTCTTTCAGCACCACATCCAAAGTATCGCTTTCATAATTGTCGCCGCCAATAATTACCTGTGCCGGCCCTGGCTCCAATCCGTCTATATAGTAATATCCGTTTCTCAGCTGACTGTCGTTATTGGTGTATTTATAGAAAACTTTTTCGTAAGTATCGGTAGTATCCGATTTGCCTTGAACTGTTATAGTAACACCATTAGCAAAGGTTTCGGTGTCGTAGTCTTTTATTTCTCCGGTCAAAATTCCTTCCACCGGTCTTTCTACTCCCAAGTATTCCAGTACCGTCCAAAATGCCGCGCGGGCTTCTAGCAGCTTATAACTGGCGCTCATATTGCGTTGGTTCTGGTACGAATTGGTATGAAAACCTGCCTCACTCAACATGGATGCCATGTTCGATTCTCTGTTTACGTGTAAATACGGATATCGGTTATTATGTGTGTGGGAAGCATCATAAAAAGTTCGGTCGGCATAATTACCACGTGTGGTAACTTTCATGGCGCTGGTCAATATGGGGTTCATAATCTCTGCAAAATCACCGCCGCCTTTTGGATTTTTCTCGTAAATAACGCCGCCTACTCTCCATCCGCCGTATAACATTAAGGTAGAATTTGCCGTGGTACTGCCGGCATCACTGTGTATGGAGTAATAAAAATCTACGTTCAGCGAATTGGCCCGGTCGGTACGCTGTGTCAGGCTTACAAGTTGGCTGTCGTTGGTTCGTGCTACATAAGCCGAGTCGATATCCGTTCTTTCGTTCAGCTGTCTTTGTAGTTCAAGTCCTATTCTCAGGGTTTTTTCGGCTTCGGTGTAGCCGTATGCGCCGCCATTTTCCTTTCTGCTATGGCCCTGGTCTATAAAAATGGTAAATCCTTCCAGGCCTGTAATTTCCTGCGCTTTAATGGGCGATAAAAATCCCAATCCCATTACAGAAAACACGATCAGCGTTGCTCTTTTGATATAATTTTTGAATAGTGTCATAATTTAGATTATCGTGTAATTTCCAATATATAAATGCTGCCGGTTTGTGGGTCGTTAAATAAAATACCGCTGTTGTCGGGTGCCCAAGAAGGGTTCATGGCAATGCGAGAAGTATTTTCAGTTAAATTTATTACTTCGTTGCCGTTTACGTTGAAGGCATAAATATCTGCACTGGTAATGTCGTGCCCGTTATCCTCAGTTTTGTTTGCCACAATATATTGGCTGTCGGGCGACCACGCCGGTCTGTAAGCCACTCCCAGATCTATTAAGCCGGTACCATCTACGTTCATAACATATAAGTTACCGCCATATACTTCGAAAGCCAGTTTTGTGCCATCGGGCGACACTTGAAGGTTCAAATATTCTGCTGCATCAAAAGGGGAGATGTCTTCGGTGCTGTTTTCCGGAATTTTTCCCTTTGCAAGTTGATTTTTTTTCAAAAGGTAGAACGCCTGATTGGGTACCATTTTATTTTTGTCGGCATCGAGTTCTTTACCGGTGGCAAAAGATTCAATTCCATTATCCGATATCAACACCACTTTTTCATCAAACTGAGCCCATTGTGGTAATACGTCTATATTGGGGCGGGGTTCAGTCAACGTTGTTTCGTTGGTGGTTGCAGCATCAAATAAAGAAATGGTGGTTTGTTTGCGCCTGTTAACGTAATCGGTTACGCGTGTAAGGAGTGTTTGCGAGTCGGATGACCACGACATTCCGTAGCCTGCACTTTTATCGGTAATTTGGCGAGTATTGTTTCCGTTTTTATCGGCTATCCATATTCCCTGATACTGTATGGAGGTATAGGCAAAAGACGAACCGTCCGGCGACCAAACCGGGTTCTGGAAAATATCCCCATTACCTTCTACCACTACTTTTGGCTCTCCTTTGGCTTGCGGTTGCGCATTGCCGGCCATGGGCAGTAGAATAAATGAGAAAAGGGTTGCTAATAAAGCTAGTTTGTTGAGTTTCATATGTTCCATTGATTTATCGGTTTTATCGATGTTGCAGTTTAATAAATAATTTCATTTATAGTGTTAAAGAATAGCAAGTTGTTGTGTAAAATTCGTTAATTAAAATTACCGAATTATGCCGTACACGTAACAGTTTGTAAAACCTGCCCTGGCTCTCTTTGTCTATTTTTTGAAATCAACCTTTTATGCAAGTACGCAAAATCTGCAAAAATATTATAGTTTATACTACAATATATGTATGTGAACAAATAAAAACTAGAAATTTATGGCATTATATATTGTAAATCGCCGGGAGATGAGAGTGTGCGCGGGATGTTTCGCCTGAATATTCTAAAGCTGTAGTAAAGCAAATAGACAACCATTACCATATGCAGTATAAAAGTAAAAATACCCAATACAGGAAAAAACAGCATAGTTGCCGAAAGCAGCAACAGAACGGCGAGCACAATAACCAAATAGATTAAGTATTTAAATGGATTATAACCCATCAGCACCTTGACATTTGGGTTTATTTTCTGGGTTTTTGCTATCAACTCTTTGATAAACGGAAAAAATTCATCGCTTTTATCGGCAAAATTTGCAATACCCATGTAATGCACAGAATGTATAGAATGTGAAAAGCCCCTGTATTTAATTTTGCATTCGTAATTAAAGGTTTTGAACCTGCCCGGCTTATACACTACCCGAATAGTTTCTATGTCTTTGTATTCAATAAACTTGTTCCCACTAGATTCTCTGTCAATAAATATCAAATCGTCTTTTAAATCGTAATAGTGGATGTTTTTATTGAGAGCCTCTTTGTTCGAGTATTTGGTGTTTTGCCCCATTTCTGCACTTGTTTTATTGATTTCCGTTGAGTAACCCAATTTTATTCAATATTGCACAAATATTTTTTAAGTACAAAAAGAATATTTCATAAAGTTGAAATTAAAATGGAAATTCTTATGTATAATCCGATTATGTACACTAAAAACGCCATTCTAAAGTCTATGGATATTAAATATAATACGTTTATATAGGTATGGGTTTTGGTTTTTCGGTTTGATGTATCTTAAAATCGACATTCCCCCCCCGCCAAAACCTTTACATTGGTTGTGTGTTATGACCTGCTCAATAGATTTGTTTGAAACATGCTTACCAAGCGCCTTTGTTTTCGGGAATGCGTGAAATAATGGGCGTCAAAATCACCAAAAATACCGCCAAACCAATATAAATCATGGCCTGTGCAAAATTTGGATGCAATGAACTTACAATGATGGAGGTTGCAACCGCAATGGAAACAATCTGCCCGAATTGTATGCCCATCGACCTTATGGCAGCTATGTTGGCCGCCTGTTTGGGAGCCAGCTGAATACCGGCATTCCTTGCGGCCGGGCTCAAAAATCCACCACCAAAACCAATCAGAAACGTACTGATACTTAACCAAAGATAAGGCGATAAACCGAACATCGGCTCTACGGCAACTAGTATCAGTCCAGCAGCCAGAAAAATATTGGCTATATAAATCGGCATGCGATATCCTGTTTTTCTCAGGTAGTAGCTCATTACGGTTGACATTACAACGGATGCCAAACCCTGTGCAACTAGTAAAGTACCGGAATTCAATTCACTCAGCCCGTATCGGCGCACGGCATATAACGGAACCAAAGAAATCAAACCGATTACCATGCCCGCGTGCACAATGTTTACCGCATTTACCGCCGAAAATCCCTTACCGATTATAAATCGAGGGTGGACAAAAGGCGCATCTACTTTGTTCAAGTGCCTGAACAGGAAATAAAATGCCAGGGCGGATGCTATGGCGAGTCCGATAAACAAAGGAGAGAGGATTGTAGTGTTTTCTTCGCCTAAATAAGTGGCTGCATACATGGCAGAAATAATGGCAATTCCCATAAATATAAGTCCCGTAAAATCCATTTTTTCTGAAACCAGGTTTTTGGGGTCGCTGCGGGGTATAAATTTCAGGGCCATCAGTACCACCGTCAGACCAACGGGTATATTGATGAAAAATATCCATTTCCACGACCAGTAAGTTACAAAAATACCCCCGAATATTGGACCGATCATGGCACCCGTGGAAAAAATACTGCCAAACAGACCCAAAAACCTATCTCTCGAATGGGCAAAATGCTCCACTATTATGCCCGTAGCCGATGGCGTAATTCCGGCGCCCCCGATGGCCTGTATAATGCGCATAAATATAAGGGTGTGTATGTTGTTCGACAAGCCGCACAGCAAAGAGGCCAGCGAAAATGTGGCTACGGAAATTATGAAAATTTTTCGGTGGCCGTACTTCATGCTCAGTTTTGCACTTAGTGGGAGCATCAGCACAAAACCAAATGAGTATGCGGTCAGCGTCCACCCCGCCCAGCTTACCGTTGTATGCAATTCCTCTTGCAAAGTGTGCAAAGCGGTGGCAACAATAGTGGCGTCTATGGTATTCATTAACAAGGCAAATGCGATAATCGCAAATACCAGCCATTTGTTTATGGCAGGATCTTCTACAGTGGGCGTACGTTTGTTTTTTATAGTTGTGCTTTGCACGGTACCCATAATTTATGAGCTTATTTTAGATTTTGATACAATGATATATAATGCTTTTTAAAACCCATTCGTTTATGGAAATTCAAAATAGTTTTAAATCTTATGGCAAGGGTTTCAAGTTGTGGTATGCGTATCACAATTTTGGTGGATTTGGGCTGTAAAAGACAGGTTTTGGCCCAATGTTGCCGATAACCGGTTTTGAATATATATTGGGGTAATTTTAAATGCCGGAACTTAAATGTGAATGCGCATTTGGATGATGTCGGCACAAAAAATCTTATAAAAAGGATTGAATGATGATTTTGTTATTGAAATTATGGGGAAGGTAATATCAACCATAGTGTTGGCCTTTGCTCTGGCGGTCCATGCGCAATCACAAAGTGTATCGGTAAGCCCAACCAGTATTATTCTTTGGGGACAAACACCCAAAACCGCTCTTGTAGATTTTAAATATAAAAATGTGACTGTTCTTTTTATAGCTCCCCTTGAAACAAGATATAAAGATACCAAAGGCAATAAATACGCCGGACTTTTCACCGGGGTTTTTTACTCGCCACTAAATTTAAATCTCAAAAATATAAGTATTGCAGGTGGTGGGGGAGCGATAATACCAAAATTTCCGACAAAAAATGGAGCCAATCTAAATTTTAGATTTCAAATTGCATACCGGTTTCGGAAAGTAAGTTTGGAGTATAGCCATATTTCCAACGGGGCAGAGATATTGGGTTTTAAAGGCAGAACCAATGTGGGGCTTGATAATATTGCGCTAAGGTTTCATTTCTGAGGTAGGCGTAATACAATTTTGATGGGCAAAGTGGAAGGCGAGGACGTTTGCATGGCTTAATAAGCCGACTTTATCCCGGCAGAAACCGGTTATTCAAAATTTTATGCGCCAAATCAGGCCATTATATAATCTAGAGATAACCCAACTGCCAAAACGATGATTCCCCAAGTTACTACACCAAGGAAATAAGTCATAAAACCTTTCAAGTAGCCCTTTTTCCCTTCCCCAAAAAATTGGCCGATGCCCCAGGTCAGGTAAGCGATGGAAATAAAAGCCGCAAATTGTGAAAATTGGCCCGAAAAAAGAGTCTCCAAAATTCCGCCCAAAGAGAAAAACAACATTTCGATACCCAGTAAATAACAGATAAGAATGGCTACTTCATAAAAGTTAATCTGATTCTTTCTGAACAGTAGTTTAACCCATAAAGTAATGCAAATGGCAACCGTTATGTTAGTATAACCGTAATTGGAAGTCGCTAGATTTACTATAATGGTTATATAGCTGTCAACAGAGTCGGAAATGTTTATATATCCGTCTTTAAAGCCTATGAAGTAGCTGAGGAGAGAGTAAATAATGGAGGTTACGATTACAAAAATCAATGGCTTTACAAAAACATCGCGGTCTTCATGCAAAAAGCGATTTACACTTTTCCCCGGACGTACCAGCATCTCTTTAACGGTATATAAAAAGCCCTTTTCGAAGAAGAAT
Organism: uncultured Balneolaceae bacterium; assembly: GCA_964615135.1. Taxonomy (GTDB): domain Bacteria; phylum Bacteroidota; class Rhodothermia; order Balneolales; family Balneolaceae; genus Balneola. Next base: position 94,272 of record CAZTOG010000004.1, read on the forward strand.
AAGCTACCCAGTTCCTTTACAAGATAATTATGGTCGATGCGGACCAAATCTTTTTTCAAGCCGCAATTTGAGCAATACTCCCCCGTAACCGTTTCTCCACAACGTTTACAGATATTCGCTTCCGAAAAATTAGTATCACTGTCCATTTTGCTTTAAAAGCTTATAAATTTCCTCGATTTTCGAAATATAACGGAATTAAAGCTCTAAAAACCAATTATTAATATTTCAATAATGTGGCTGCTCCCTCTTTAAAGGTTTGGGCGTGTACATCAACGGTGTCCGTTGCGCCTTCCGAGTAACCACCGGCCGTACTTACATGAACGGGTATATGGTGGTTTTTGCAATAGTTGAATATAATTTTATCTCTTTGCAAGCAGTCTTCTTTTGTAAGGCTCAATCTCCCCAGTTTGTCTGTTTTCAACACATCGGCACCAGCCAAATAAAATATAAAATCAGGTTTGAACCGCATATCAATTTGTTCTAAACTATCTTTTAAAATGCCTAAGTACTCTTCGCCTTCGGTGTTATCATCCAGTCCGATATCCAAATCTGATTTTTTTTTTCTGAACGGGAAATTGTTCTGGGCGTGCATCGAAAAAGTGAATATATCAGGTTCGTTTTGCAGTATCTCTGCTGTGCCATTACCTTGATGAACATCCAAATCTATAATCAGTATTTTCTCTATGCCCCGTGTATATTTCAGATGATCTGCCGCCGCCGCAACGTCGTTAAAAGTGCAAAATCCTTCTCCCCAATTACTGCCCGCATGATGAGAACCACCACCCACATTGTATGAAAACCCGATTTTTAAAGCTATATCCGCTCCGGTTACTGTGCCTTCCACAATGCGAAGTTCCCTTCTTATCATATCTGCATTATAAGGATAGCCAATGCGGCGGGCTTCTTTGGCCGTAAGCTCAAAATTTAATGCGCGGTGCAGATAATCGGGCTCATGAATGGGCTTTAAATACTTTATATCCGCCGGTTCCGGTTCATAGAAATCTTCAGGCTTGGCCAATCCGTCTTTGAGCAATTTTTTGGGCAGCAAACTATACTTTTGTATGGGAACCCGATGCTTGTCGGGCAATATAAGGGTGAAATCGGGGTGGCTTGCAATAAATGGAATACGGGGTGATGGCATTATCTGGAATCCGAACTTTGGAACAATCTGAGAATATTTGAATAATACTAACCTAATTATACCTTAAAAACATTCCGTTCAGAATAATTTCCTGTTTAGATTATATTTCTTATTACGTTTGAAGATATAACGCTAATTTTATTAATATTTTGAGTTCGTTTATTTTTTTTTTGTATTTTCATAAAAACAACTCTGTATTACTTATATAGAATAAAAATAAGATATTAAGATAATGAATTATTTAAAATATTCTTTTTTCAGCATTTTATTAGTGTTGATTGGTTGCGATACCTTTATTTCCGGTTCTTCCAACGAGTGCATAAATTTCGATACGAGTAATATACCGGAAGAGGGCACGCCAACCCAATTTTGTATAGACGATGATATAATAATTGATTTTGTTTATGAGCCGGAGAGCCCATTTGTAATTGCGAACGAGCCTGCGCTGAATTTTGCAGTGGTAACCAAAGACTCCATACCTCATTTACATTGGTTGCCCACTCGTTTATTGATTGAAACCGATCAGGGATATTCCGAAGAAATTAATCTAAACCCATTTGCCTGCATTGTTCCCATTGAAGGATCGACGGCAGAATTTCCGTTTAATGTAGAGTGGTGGTCATGCGATAGCATAAATATTAATAATGCAGAAGCACTTACGGAATCTCAAAAGCAAGAAATTGAAAAAGTGAGCGACTCCAGATTAACGATGGAACTGCTTCTCGACTCGATGGATGGCGGCCAATATTTTTTTGAAACCAACCAAATTGGACGTGCCAGTGTGAGGGAATCCATTTCCAAAATACAGGAACTTCCTTTCATAAAGCCATTTACGGATGGAGATTCAGCCGTTAAAGCGGTATTTGGCGATGATCTTGAGTATGCAGTATCGCACAATCTTTATTTTGGTGCGGCATGTTGGGCGCAAGATGTAATTCCGGCAGCTTCGTGTCCGCCGTGGTCGCTATCCAATATATTTCGAATTAGTTTAGACGGTGCGAAAGAAAACCATATACCGGTGCAGGTGGGAGGTTGGGTCAAAGCCAGTTATATTCTGCCGGATGGTTCCGTTAAAAGCGCTACATTTACCGTGCCTGAAATGGATTTATAAGAACATTGTATTTACATAAAAAGCCCCGAAGCTGTTAACCCCGGGGCTACGATTATGTGCTGTTGTGTTGTACTAATCAACTCTATGTATTATCTGAACGCTGAGGATACTGCGGCATAACCAACCATCACTCCGGCAGCGCCCCATGGTCCGCCTACTGCTAAGCCCCAGCTGGCCGAACCTGATGCAACGGCTGTAAACGCGCCACATAAATCTCTTTCTGCCCATGGTGGAATGCTCAAACCGGCAGCACTGTCTGGATCGGGATTTTGGCCATATTGTTGCTGTAGAAATGCCAGCGAATAATTTGCAATGGACATTATTTTAAGCATGTTTTCCTGGTCTTCTTCGCCTAAAGCTTTGTCTTGCACTATGCGGTCGGTCAATCTTTTTACGGAATCTACCATTTCCTGTAATCCCAATTCGCCTGAGTAAATTTTAAGGGCATCATTCATATAGGCATACACGTCTTTGGAAATTTCTTCTCGTTCAAGGGCCATATTTACCAATCGCTTAGCTCCTTCGTGACTAAATTCGCGACTTCCTATATAGCGCAGTGCTTCTTCCGCATTCGGAAATTCTTCCAACGCCTGCAAAGCAAATCCCGCTTTATAATTCTCGTCAATCTCAGTATAATAAGCATCGACTGCGGCCATTCTGTCATCAAAAGTTTCCAGCCGTTCGCCGTTGTTTTTGAAATACAGGCCTAAAATTTCATTGTGTTGTTTTCCATATTCATCGAACATTTCGATGTTATCGTCCCGGTCTTTATCAATGGATAATATGTCGCTTTTTTCGCAGTTAGTTACCAGCATAAACGATAACATCGCTACGCCGAATACGATAAATTTTGAACTTATATACTCTCTTAATTTATATGTTAGATTTTTCATAGTTACTCTCTCTTGTTTAATATTTGTTTTATGAATGTTGTTCGGAAATCAATCCGTTGATGATTAACATTTCTACAACTAATACACGCCAACTTTGGCAGTACCCCCAAAAGAAATTTTATTTAACAACCCGTTATAATTTCTTCTTTTATATTATCCCCGAACCGTTTAAAACATTATTAATCAATAATTCATCGCGTTATGAAGAAATACAAACTAACTACCAAACGATATTTTGCCCTGCTGTTTATATACATGAGTATGTCCATTACGCTGACGGCGCAAAGCTCTTTGGATAAAATAAGGGACGCCTATATGCAGCCCGAAGGCAAAATTGCTGAAGAAGTGTTGGCACCCAGATATAAAAATGTAAATTTGAGCAATCTTTCGCCCGATAATGCATACTACGCCACCATAGTAAAAAACGACAACAACGTTTCCATTAAACAGTTTGCCAATAAATATTACGATTTGGGTGGATTGGCAATCGATCCCGTGGGCAACAGGCATCAATATTTGACCAACCAAACTCCAAATTTCAGAAGTGGAGATTATGGGATTGGATTCTTATTTACCAGCGCCACAACCGGTAAAACAACTAAAATTGATGCACCAAAAGATAGCCATATCAGTAATTTGCAATGGTCGCCCGATGGTAAAAAAATAGCCTATTTTGTGCACACCAAAACAGCCACTCATGTTTATGTTACCGAAAGAAGCAACGGAAAAACCAAAAAAGTGAGTAAACAACCTGTTTTGGCCACTTTAAATACCACGTTGGCGTGGGCAGGCGATAATAAGCATGTTTTTGCGGTATTGATTCCAAAAAATAGAGGCAATGAACCGGTTGAACCCGATGTGCTTCTTCCTCAAATAAGAATGACTACCACCGAAGTGAATCGACTCCGAACTTCGCCTTCCTTATTACAAAATGCGTATGAGGCGGATTTATTAGAGTATTATATCACTGGTCAACTTACACAAATCAATGTGGATAATGGTAAAAATACCAATATCGGCTCGCCAACAATGGTTAAAGATATCGATGTTGCACCCAATGGCAGTTATGTAATAGTTGACGCCGTTCAAAAACCATTCTCGTACATTGTGCCGACCAGCAGCTTTGGCTGGAGCAAAGAAATTTGGGATTTGAAAGGTAATTTGTTGGTAACCCTGCAATCTAGTGAAGTAAATGAAGGGGTGCCCGATAAAAACATATTGGAATTTGAAAATAGAAGTGCCATGCAATGGCGTCCGGATGGTGAGGGCTTAAGCATGATTTTGGCCCCCGAAAAAGATAAGAAAGAGGATGAAAAAGGGGATAATAATGGTGATAACGAAGAATCGGAAGATGATAAAGATTCAAAAAAGGAAGATAAAACGCACAAATTAATTCAATGGAATGCACCGTTTGGCGAAGGGGATATGAACGTGGTATATGAGTCTAAAAAGAAGTTTAATTCTGTGGCTTATGCTTCGGAAGGGGATGCATTATTTATTTCGGAAGGTGGTTTTAGAAGTCAGACCACATTTGTTGTATACCCCGATAATCCCGATAGCTCATATACGGTTCTGAAACCAAAAGGTGATGATTTTTACGATAACCCCGGAAGTTTAATGCGTTCTACCAGAAATGGAAAATCGGTGATATTGGTGTCATCCGGTGGTGAAAACGTGTATTTATCGGGTGTGAAATATCACAAAGAGTATGAGGAAAACGCACCGCAACCGTTTTTGGATAAAGTTGAAATAAAAACGGGAGAGAAAGAAAGAATCTTCGAAAGTTCTGCTGATAAACACGAATCCATTGTTTCTGTATTGGGCGCCGATGCTCAGAATTTGGTTATCAACAGACAATCGTCGAGCGATTATCCCAATGCGTGGAATATAAATCTGGAAACCGAAAGCGAGGTAAAACTGACCGACAACAAGGACTATAATCCAGATATAACCGTGAATACGAAGCGCGAACGCATCAAAATAAAACGTGCCGATGGCTTCGAGTTTTGGGTTGAAGTTATTTTGCCGGCAAATTGGGACGGAAATCCGTTGCCCGGACTTATTTGGCACTATCCCACCGAGTTTGACAGCCAGGAAGATTATGATAAATCGCTCAGAACCCGAAATATAAATCAATATACGCCTATAAATCAGGAAGCCTGGCCGCAACGTACTCCCGAAATATTTACCCAAGCCGGATATGCCATTATAAAAGCCGATTGGCCGATTTATTCAAAAGATGGCACCCCGAATAACGGATTTATTTACTCGGTACAGCAAAATAGTGCGGCGGTAATAGACAGCGTTGCCGCACGTGGTTATGTCGATAGACACAGAATGGCTATTGGCGGTCACAGTTATGGCGGTTTTGGAACGGCGCACGCTATGATACAGACCTCGTTCTTTAAAGCGGGAATTGCAGGCGATGCAAACTTCAACAGAACGCTTACGCCATTTGGTTTTCAGCGCGAAAGAAGCGATTTGTGGCGCGGAAAAGATAAATATCTGGAAATGACGCCGTTGCTGGGTGCCGACCGATTGGATGGTGCATTGTTAATTTACTCCGGCGCGGCAGATGAAAACGTGGGAACGTCGCCGGCAATGAGTTGGCAAATGTTTGAAGCGTTAAATGCCCTTGGAAAAACAGCTGCGCTGAATATGTATCCATATGCGTATCACCATACGTTTGCCAAAGAAATTGTACTCGATCGCTGGGAGCGTTGGACCGAATGGCTCGATCATTATGTGAAAAACACAGGCGAACACATCCCAGAAAATGAACTTGGTAAATAACGAGTTTTAGAGTGAAGCCCAATTAAATTATAAAAGCATCGTGATTTTGGTTACGATGCTTTTTTTGTTTGGGAGTGGTAGAAAAGAAGGTAGGCATAAGTTAGACTTTGCTCTCGTAACGAACGTCCCGTTCGTTACACTACCTGGAACCTCTGATTCCCAAGTTCAATGCCAATAAAAGTGTGTCATTGTGACCACCCCGCCTGCAAGCAGGCACCCCTCCACAGAGGGGAATTTATCCTGTGCTAAATAGTTTTTTAAGTGCCATTTTAATAAATGGTTATTCTAATAGAAATTTATGATGAAGCTGTAAACTTATTCTCGTAACGAATACTCTATTGCCCTCGTTACGAACGTCCCGTTCGTAACACTACCTTGAACCTCTGGTTCCCAAGTTCAATGCCAATAAAAGTGCGTCATTGTGACCACCCCGCCTGCAAGCTGGTATCCCTCCGCAGAGGGAAATTGTTTGCTTATTCCTGACAATAGTTAATAGTTTTATTATTAATTACCGATGATAAACCAACTAATAACTAATATCAATTCAACCATTTAGCTAATAATATATCACCAATACTCAAATTCCCTTCTTTGTTCGTAATCATATTCAATGAGCCTTTTCACATAATCCGTTTTGGAGACCCAATTATTGTAATTGTCGTAAACGAATTGGGTTTCTTGGCGGACCATTGGTTGCAGGCTATCGGGATTTTCCCAGTAGTTGTACGCTTCAAGCAAAACGATATTATTGTGTTCATCGTAGGTATAATCTGTACGCGCTGCAAGTAAACCGTTTGAAATAACATCTTCTTGAATAATGTTATCGTTATCATCATAAGTGTATATATACTCAATGCCGGTGCCATCAATAGCAATATTTTCTCTTTTTACTGTAAGCCTGTTTTTGTTGTCATATTCAAAAATTAAATATGGAAAAGGCTCGCCATCAAACTCGCCTCCGCTAATCAGTGCCTTTATTTTATTACCAAATTGGTCGTACTCAAATAAACTCGACGATTTGTTATTTACCCCGGGGAAAGTGGTGATTTCTTCGATAAGATTACCTTTTTCATCATACACATATTCAAGAACAGTAGTCAAGTTTGCTGTCAATTCGTTATTTCTTGACTCTATAAGTTGTTGTTTATCATCATATTTATAAATATATTCAACTTTGTATTGTTTATCCTCTCCGGTTATGATGCTTTTCTCTAATTTATTGAATTCATTATAGCTATATGTAGTGCTTGAGATTAGTATGTTTTCATTCAGATAAGCATTGAACTCCGTTTTATTGCCATATTTATTGAAATAATATTCTTCAATCTTCGCCCATTCATCGTCAAATTTCTCGAATTTAATCATTTTTTTTACCGGACCGTTCAATTTCATTTCTGTTAAATCGTTTTCAGGCTTTGATGGGGCGAGATTTGAGCAGTTCACGGCTAAAATTAAGAAACAGCTCATCGCAATTATAATAGGGTATAAACGAGGTGGTTTCATGGCTGGCGATTTAATTTTGGGTGTTTACTAAAGAATATAATGAAAGTGGGGGTTTGTTTTTAGATTTTGGTAGTGGTAAGTTTTGCAGGTTTTGGGCCGGTATCTGGGTCGTAACTAAATATGAGATAGTGACGGGTGAAGCGTGACGAGTAACGAGTGCTTTTTTTGGAAATATGACTTTGGGCTAGCCATAGCACGCATAACAGAAAACAGTGAATGGAAACTTAATCCCTCAATCTCCTAATCTTCAGTCCCTAAAATTGTGATTGGAAATACTGGGTGTAATAAAGTCTCCATTTTTATCAGAATTACCAGGCGGTATAGAACTCCGGATATTTCGCTCCGCTTAATATGACTTTTCACTAGCCATAGTACACATAGCAGAAAACTGGGAACAGAAACTTAATCTCTCAATTTCCTAGTCCCCAGTCCCTAAAATTGTGATTGGAAATACTGGGTGTAATAAAGTCTCCATTTTTATCAGAATTACAAGCCTGTACAGAACTCCGGATATTTCGCTCCGCTCAATATGACTTTTCGCTAGCCATGGCGCGCATAACAGAAAACTAGGATTTGAAACTTAATCTCTCAATTTCCTAGTCTCCAGTCCCTAAAACACTGTTTGATTCGTCGGTAGACGAACACGGTTCCGCACCTTTGGTGCTTTCGTTAGTGCACCATAGCTCTTAGCCGAGCCCTATGGACTCGGCTAATGATTTCGCACCCTTGGTGCTGGTTATCCCAGTAAAAAAATTACTTCGATTTCCGCCGGTGGTGATAGTCACTCAATATGACTCCAAAAAATTCAACATTATCCAGAATATTGATTTTTCACTATTTCGAGGATACCACATTTTTCCAGGTATTTGGCCGGTGCCAGGAACGTTGCCGTGATGGTTCCGGGATATCTTCCCACATCAATGGAGCCGGAAATGGTGCAGCGGTTCATAATTTCGGGGATACTAGTGCCAAATAATTTTGAGGCGCGTTCCAATGCGTTATCGGTGGCGTCATTTAAATTGGCGCCCGTTCCAACAAAGGAAATGGGATAACTTTCTTCGATTTCTACGTCTTCCCACTCTTTGGCTAAACTTTTTGCGTATTCTATTTCCTCGGCAGTATATGGTTTTGCCAAATAAGGTAAATCTTCTTCAATGGGCAAGATGATTGGTCCGGCATTGTTCATTTTTTTAATCACTTGAACACGAAGTCGGATAATTCCCGATACATCGGTGGTATGGCCGGCTATCTCGCCATTTCCTTGCATAGCGTGTAAATCGCCCAGATAAACGCCACCACCTTTAACTTTTACAGGTGCAATTAAAACAGAACCTTGTCCAACGCGATTGATATCCATGTGGCCATCGGTACTTTGTCGGATTTCGTCTTCGGTTTTTGCATAATCGTGTTTTGCACCAATTAAAAATTGCGCATAATCTCCGGCATTGTGCGAATCGGGAAAGGCCGATTCCGGTACGGTGCCCAGTTGTCCCAAAAATGGTTTCATTCGGGCAATTACGCCTGGTATGGTTGATGGAGCCAGCAAAACAATGGGATGCTGAATAGAGCCTTCGGGTATTTGCATCCGGTTGAACGCATCTTGTGCCTCTTTCTCGGCTTCTTTTTTGCTGAGTGTGATGCCAATACTTTGTTTTTCATCAAATCGGATGGTGTAACCTTCGGTAAAATGAAATGGAGAAAATGTTTCGCCGCAATTGGCACAGGCTATGGCATTTTCGCCAACGCCAACAATCTTTGTTTTTGGGTTTATAGTTCCGCAATTTGGACATTTACCGTCCACAAAAGGGTCGCTTACAAAGCTTTTCGAGTCGGTCCAATCATTTCCTGAAGCCGTTACGAACGATGTTACCCTGATATTTTCGATGAAAATAGCAATGGCATCGCCTTTTTCGGCTCCTTCCACAAAAACAGGTTGCGTAACTTCGTGACCGCCTTTAATCTCCGGCGTAATCATGGGTCCCCAACAACCGGGCGCCGTATTAGCAACGATATAACCGCCGTCTTTAACATGATACATCATTTCATTTTCGGGGTCCAGAACGCCATCAGTGAATTTATTTACAAATACAGTGTCCTTGAATTTCATGGTTCTATTTTGTTTAAATGTTAATATGAAGCTCTACTAAACTTAATAGTGAAAATCGGTATTAAAGTCCAACCATTTGGCTGAAATAGAAAATAATTTACAAATAAATGGTTTGGTGGTTTAGGATGGAATTTTTTGGAATTATTGATGGGTGACGTGTTACGCGTAACGAGTGACGAGCGTTTTTTGGGGAATGGCCATATTTTTTTGGGTCTTTCTGATGCACCCGGGCCAGCCCGACCACCCCGCCCGCTCGCGGGCACCCCTCCAAAGAGGGGAATTACCCAGAGCAAAATATACTAATAACCGTTCAGCTATTTACCTAATCACCAATCACCTAAAACACAATATTGAGATCGTCTTTTATGCACTCCAAACGCATTTGTTGTTCGGTTGCTGCGGCAGCCAAAGATTCCAGGTTTTCGTTTTTAAATGGCTTTCTTTTGCTTATTTCCAAACAATAATCGATGCCCATTTCGAGGTTTGTTACGTAAGATTTGAATTTTTTGGCTTCTTTCTCCGGATGTGCGGTTTCTGCCACCATATCTTGGAGATAATCTACATACATAGCCATTTCTTTCGCAAACATATGCGGACGTTGAGGATTTACCAGTGATTCGCCCCGGCCATAAATATGATCCACCATTTCCTTCAGGGTATAATCCCTTTTAAACCATACAATATTTGGTCCCGGACAGATGGCCTGCCTTCCGCGTGTTTCTTTTACGATATCCAGATCTATCAAAGCGCCGTTGCCCAAATGATCGCATAAGCATTCTTTTTCGAGCACTTTTTCAATCATGGTCTCTTTTTTGTATTCGGTAATAGTATCATCATGCTTGATTGAGTCTATTTTTAGCAGTTGATACTCGGTTGACGCCAAACAAATGGGTTCTTCGGTAAATTCCGTATTCGATTTCAGAAATCCTTTGGGGCAGGGCGAGCCGGGTTTTCCTTTTTCTATGCGCTGTTTGTGCCATTTTTCAGAGCCCGTACTTCTTACTGTATTGAAGGGCACGCCGAGTGGCGAAATATGGCTTACAAATACATCATCCAAGCCCGCATTTGCCAATAATGTACGTGTTTCTTTGTCCACCGATGTTGCTTCCGGTACCAATAAAAATGGAGTTCCCCAGCCTGTTCCTTCCATATTATAGTCTGTACGCAGGCGTTCGGTTTCGCCAAAAGTACCAATGCCGCCCTGTACGGTAATTTTTGGGTGCCTGAACCAACTTTCTTCGAATATTTCGCCAATAGAGTTGTAATGCTTTATTATTGAAGATTTTACTGACTCAAGCAGTAAGTCTCGTTTTTCGTTAAATTCTTTCAATAAGGTGGGCAACAATAAACCATTGGCCGGGAAGGCATGACCGCCGCAGTTTAAACCCGATTCTATTCTATATTCAGATACTTCTATGCCATTTCGGGCCAGATATTTGCCTTGTATTAAAGCGGAACGGAAATCGCTTACTTTCAGAATGATTTTCTTCTTTAAATTTCCCCATTTATCCCTGTAAAAGTCTTTGAATTCCGTCATATAATTGAATAAACGAGGGTTAAATCCCGCCGATAAAACCAGAGCCGAAGAAAGAGAACTATTCCCGAAACCTCTTAAAGATGCGTTTGCATCGCTGTAAATGGGATCTTGTTCGTTTCCGTCTTTGTCTTTGTTCAGTAAATCCACTTTGGCCATAATATTTACGTCAATAGAGCCGGGAGCCATCTGTTGGGTAAGCTCATTTTCTAACTGTGTACGCTGGCTGCCTTCGTCCATAGAAAGCAGTTTTAAATACGCGGTTTTCAGAGGATTGTTATCCGGCAGCATTTCAAAATATTTTGCTTTGTCGTTTTTTTGAAAGAAAACCTGCTTCTTGACCTCGTTAAATTTTATATCTACAATTTCTTTAACGGTTTCCAGATAGGCAGTAATTCTTTTTGCGCGCCCGTCAAAGGCATTTCGAGCGATGCTTTTAAATTCCAGATTGTACAGTTTGCAGTAATGCTTTCTGATTCGCTCTACCAATAAATCGTCCACAATAGAAATCACGGAATTTATGCCAAAATGTGCCACACGGATGGGCGAGTCTATAGAATGTCCGGTTCCCATTACCGGGATGGAAAAAGTATGAGGGCTTTGATACATGAATAAGTGTAGGTTATAGCTTAAATAAAAATTTAAGACAACTTACTCTTAAATAACCAAACTTGTCAACATTATAATGCCCGATTCTGCAAAAATATGTTAGCCGGAATATTAATGGAATTGACGTTTAGCTAAATAGTTGAATTGGTATTAGTTATTAGTTGATTTGCTCTAGTTACGAACGTCCCGTTCGTAACTCCGGCAGGAACCTCTGGTTCCTCTGCCTGGCATTTGTAAATTCACATTATCGTGAAAACCGTAAAATGGTGGCTATTATGCTGAGTCGAAATGCCACCGGAATGTATCGGGTGGGGGGAAGGCGCATCTGGAAGGTGGGTTTCCTTATGGCATCGCGACCACCCCGCCCGCTTGCGGGCACCCCTCCGCAGAGGGGAATGGGACCGAGCACAATATTAGAATCTTACTTTTTCTACGCTCCACCGTTGCCACGAGGCTCTTCATTTTGGCTTGACCCAAAACGATGCTTCGACTAGCTCTGCACGGGTGCTTCAACTAGCTCAGCACGGGCGCAAAAGGTCAAGGCCAGGAAATATTCGCTAAATTGGGCTTCATTTCGCTAAAAGAAATCAATGCTCCTTAACGCTTCATGATAAATTCAGGCCCCTCAGCGGTATGATTACTTTTTTAACGCTGCATTACGCCCAATTTTTAACGCTCATAATTCCAAGGCCGATTTTTTGTATTCTTTTCCACTTATAACCATTCAACCAATCATCTAATAAACTATCTCGAACTTCCGGCGGCATTTCGACGCTGCTCAATGACCGCCAGCTTCGTAAAACATTCCCCACTTCGCCGGTTTGTTTTGTTTATCCGTTATCCACGGGTAGGAATGCGTGGCATTTCAAACCGTGGCTACGGTTGTTGGATGCCCTCCGGCATCTTTTTTTTGACTGGTTTGCGTAGCGTTTTGATTTTTAATTAAATATTGTGACTGCAAGCGCTTGTATTTTCAAATTAAACTACAGTGCCACAAAATATGACCAAAGATTGCACATTATTAAATTTCCTAATAACCATTCAGCGAATCAACTACTTCCCGACATTCCGGCGGCATTTCGACGCTGCTCAATGACCGCCAGCTTCGCAAATCATTAATCGCCCAGCCGGTTTGTTTTTATAACAATCTTTAACCGTGGATTGCTTCGCTTCGCTCCGCTTATCCACGGCTACGGTTGTTGGATGCCCTCCGGCATCCTTTTTTGTGGCGCATGTGCGTTGTTTTAAGTTTCTCTTCTTTGGTGTATCGTTTTTGAATTCTGGTCATGGTAAATGGTTTTAATTAAAGATACTGTTTAATTGTAGCCATTCCACATGTCCACTTTTTTGAGAAGATCCAAAACCAACCTAATTCCAAATCCCCTAATCCCCTAATCTCCTAATCTCCTAATCAACCATTCAACCAATCAACTAATCTCCTAATCAACCATTCAACCATTCAACCATTCAACTATTCAACCAATCTCCTAATCAACAAATCCCCCAATCCCCCAACCCCTAAAGTATGTGGTAATTCTTGCCCATTAAGTATTTTGGGGCGACATCGAATACGTTAAAAGCGCCGTAGATATTTTCTTTGTGCATATTAACGCAGGCGTAAGCGTAGGCTACCAAAACCTGGGCCGTAAATTGTGGATTGGATTTCAGTTTGAGCGAAAATTCTATGGTGCTGTCGTTGTCGCTGCCAATTACAAAACCGCCGTGCGGCATATCGGGAAAGCGCGCGGCCAATTCTTCTTGGGTGACAAAATACACCTCGGTTTCGTAAGGGGCAAAATAGTGCGGCATATTTTTGATTTCCTGTTCCAATGCCTTTTGGTCGCTATTTTCGGCTACTACATAGCATACTCTTTTATGCTTGTTATCGATTTCTTTTTCACCCATTCGTGCTTTATCCATCGCTTCTTTCAGCGGTACGGTAATCTGCACGGCATGGGTTACACCTTTTAGCCTTCGGAGTGCATCGGAATGCCCCTGCGAAACCCCCTCGCCCCAAAACGTTTGGCTTTTTTCGCCCAAAACGGCTTCGGCATACAGTCTTTGCAGGCTGAAAAGTCCCGGATCCCAACCAACGGAAACAATGGCCGTGGTTGTTTCGGCGTTTTCGCCCACGTTTTCCTGATGGCTTTTTATCAGAGCGTGATTGTCGTAACTGTCAACCAGGTTAAAATGCTTGGCAATGGCCGGACTTTGTTCGGGTAAATCGTGTGCCGACCCGCCGCAAAGGATACACACATCAATTTCGGACTGTTTGTCCCATAGCTGATCCAGATGAAAGACTTTGGAGCCTTTGGTTTGCAGGGTTTTTGGGTCACGACGGGTAAAAACACCCACTATTTGGGCATCGCTGCGGCTTTGAAGCGCTTTTTCAACGCCTTTGCCCAGATTTCCATAACCGATAATAGCTACTCTAAGCATTTTCAATCACGTCTTTCAGGGTGTAGCGACCGTTTTGTTTTTCTACAACATAGCGGATGGCTTTAAAAGCACCCATTGCGAATATCTTTTTCGAGAAAGCGCTGTGCTTGATTTCTACCACTTCGTCTTCGCCGGCCATTATCACGCTGTGTTCGCCCACTATGGTGCCGGCGCGCAAACTGTGATAGCCCACTTCGTTTGCCGGTTTGGAGGGGTATTGTCCCCCGCGGCCAAATATGGGTTTCAGATTTCCACGCGATTCGTTCAGTGCTTCGAACAGCATTTCGGCCGTGCCGGAGGGCGAATCTTTTTTATAACGATGGTGCTTTTCAACGATTTCCAGGTCGAAATCCGATAAAATGGAAGCCAGTTTTTTAACCGTTTCCTGTACGGCATACACGCCCAGGCTGTAATTACCGGCCTGTACAATGGGTATGATTTTTGATGCAGCATCTATTTTTTTGTGCAGCTCTTCCGTTATTCCCGAGGTGGCAATTACCAACGGTTTCTTTTTAGCCACCGCAAAATCGAGGATGCTTTCCATCAAAGAAACATGCGAAAAATCCAGAATGATATCGAAATTGCTTTGAATGTCTTCTATGGATGTAGCCTGTTCAAAAGCCTCTTCGGTGGTTTTATCTGCTACGCCGGCCACAATTTGCATGCCATTGGGAAGGCAGCTTTGCACCACCTTTCCCATAGCACCGTTATGGCCGCACAGCAATATTTTAATTATCGAGGGCATCTATCAAACCTTTTCTGAATTTCTCGCTCAAATCGGTGAGGGGCAATCTCAAGGTTCCGCTCGGTATCATATCCAGGTGTTTCATGGCATATTTTACCGGAATTGGATTGGGCTCTACAAATAAATGATCGATTACTTTATTCAGTTTATCTTGAATTTGTTTGGCCTCTTCCTTATTGCCGTTCAGATAATTTGCGCATAAATCGTGCGTTTGTTGCGGATAAATATTTGCTACCACCGAAATCACGCCTTTACCGCCGCGATCCAGAACATCGTAAATGATGTCGTCGTTGCCGGAGTAAATATTAAAGCCCGGGAGTGCTTCTGCAATGGCCGAAGTATATTCCAGGCGACCCGTGGCGTCTTTTATTCCCATTATATTTTTAAGTTTGCTCAATCGCACCACGGTATCCACTTCCAGTTCCAGGTTTGTACGTGATGGAACGGTGTATAGAATGATGGGGATATTTACCGCATCGTTTACGGCTTTAAAGTGTTGATAAAGCCCTTCTTGAGTGGCTTTATTGTAATAGGGGGTTACACAAAGCAGCGCATCGGCGCCCAATTTTTCGGCTTCGGTGCTTAAATAAACCATGTGTAAAGTATCGTTACTTCCGGTACCGGCTATTACCGGCAGGCGTTTATCAATTACATCAACTACAAACTTTATAACCTTCAAATGCTCCTTATTTGTTAATGTTGAAGCTTCGCCCGTGGTTCCGCAAACAACAATGGCGTCGGTCTTATTATCGACGTGCCAGTTCAATAATTTTTCGAATGTGTTATAATCGACATTGTAGTCGTCTGTAAATGGTGTTGTTATGGCAACACCTGCGCCTGTAAACATAATTTACCTATAGTTTTTAAGGGTTAAAAAGCAGATTGTGGTTTTGATTTGCTATAAAAAATCTGCCAAATTTATATTGTAATGTATAAAGCATTGCTGTTATATGAAATTATATAATGTAAATTAATTAAATTGAAATTCTTGTCTTAAAATCAGTCTTATAAGCCAAAAAAACCACCATATCTTCCGTAAAAATAGGAAAAAATTAAAAGGGTAAGTAGCTATATAAACACCATTTAGGAAAATAAATTATAAAAAGATAAAAAAGAATTTTAAAACAAAGAAAAAAGTCTTATTTTGATAGACAAAAGTCGGAAGAGATAAGTTATGAAAACAAAAGCAGAAAAATTCGAAAAGCTATTGGCCGAAGAAGTTGCAACCATACTCATGGCCGAAGAAACCGGGGTAAGCTATGGCACCGCTTATGATAATTTTTTGGAAGATAAAATGCTCATCATATCGGTAATTCGCGAAGGTGTGCCTTATTCGTTGTTCGAAATCATTAAAAAATTCACACCATTCTCAGAATTTGATTGGGCAAATTATTTAGATATATCCACAAAATCGCTGCAAAGATACAAAACGGCGGCCAATCATCGTTTCAAATCCATTCATTCCGAAAGAATCATAGAAATAGCAGAAGTTACAAAAATGGGTTTAGATGTTTTCGGAAGCCAAGAAAAATTCAATTTGTGGTTAAACACCCCCAGCTATGCATTAGGCAATATGCTGCCCAAAGAATTGTTAAAAAATTCGTACGGCAAAGAAATAGTTCTCACAGAGTTAACCCACATAAATCACGGTATTTTTGTTTAGGCGTTAAAGCAGATGGAAGTATTCAGGCTTGCCAGAGAAAAATTTGCGGTTCCGTTATCGGGTAAGGGTGCAGCCATACACGGCGCGAGGTGGAATCCCACCGGCATAGAGTTAATATATACGGCGCAAAACAGGTCTCTGGCAATGGCAGAGGTGGCCGTGCACCTCACGCTGGCAACGCTTCCCGAAGATTACGTTATGATAACCATACACATCCCCGATGAAGTAAAAATTAAACGGCTTTCTGAGGCGGATTTACCCGGAGGATGGCGTGATTTCCCTCATCCGGCTGCAACACAAGTTATTGGGGGCGATTTTGTTTCGGAAAACGAGTATTGCGTTTTAATGGTGCCATCGGTGGTTACCAAAGGCGATTATAATGTGCTTATCAATCCCCGTCACAAAGATTTTAAGAAGATAGAAATCAAAGAGATAGTGAGATTTCCTTTTGACAGGAGAATATTTCGGTAATCTGGACCGAACGGGAGCTTTAGCAGCTAAAAATGATGAATTTTATTTCAATTAAATGAATTCAAACCCACCATTTCAGAACTTCTATAAAATAAAATGGTTTGCTTACAAATCTTTATACTTTTCATAATCCACTTTCGAAACGCCGTAACGCACCGCTTGATAGCTTCCGTCTTCGTTGCGCAGGAAGGTTTGTACGTTTTCGAGCACTTCCGAGTTTTGCGCAGAAAGACATACCCAGCGGTCGTCTCTTTTTTCTACCACAAACACAAAACGGGTATGGCGTTTATGCGATACGGTGCCGCCTTCTTTATCGGTTTGGTCGAAAAGCTCGAACTTGGCATGTACAATGGCCACATTTGGCGCGGGTTGCCTTACCTTGGTGTAAAGCAGGATTAGGGTAGAATCTTTGAATATGAAATTAAAACCGAAACTGTGTGCTTCCCGGATATCGGCGCGGTTGTTCCAATATAATCCGGTTACGTTGATAAAGTCGGCATCTTCAACAAAGATGGAAGCGAGTGCGTCGGGGTCGCGTTTTGCCCATGCTTTTTCAAACAATTTTGGGACTTCTTCGGGTTTATTGGCTATGAATTCCATTAAAAAGGGCTTTAAGTTTTTGTTTAGAATGAGAACAAAACCCAAAGCCCTATAATTCAAACCACAACAGCTTGAATACCCAATAAAATGCCTATTTATGTTGGTCTATAACCTGTTTTAAGGTGTTGGCGGGTACTACGCCCGATTGCCGCCAAAGCTGTTTTCCGTTTTTGAACAGAATAAGGGTAGGAACCCCACGTATTTGGAAAGCAGCGGCTGCCTGTTGGTTTTTATCAACATCAATTTTGATGATCATGGCGTCGTTGCCCACATTTTTCTTTAAGTCGGATAGAATAGGCGCCATCATTTTACAGGGACCGCACCATTCGGCCATAAAATCCACCAAAACGGGTTTATCTTGATTGATTGCTTCCTGGAAAGTCATAATAATAAGGTGTTTTTATTTTTAAATGATTAGAAGGTACAACCGACGAAATACCACAACGAGAGGCCCATCACAAAGCCCGATGCTACGCCCATTGCCACCAATTTGTTCTTACTTAATTTCTTCATAACTGATTTCTTTTGTTGGTTCCGAGTTTTCCTGAATGGGTGTATAGCAAGCACCACCGGCGCAGCAACCTATATTCAATATGGTTGTAAGGGAGAAAAAACCTCCCAGGCCGGTAAGCAGCCAATCTTGGTCTATAATACCCTGCGCCAGAATAAAAATGCCAATTGTCAAGCGGAAAAGGCGCATAAAATTCCAGCCTTGTAATAATGTGGTCATTTAATATTTATTAAATGGTTGTAGTTATAGGCTTTCTATAACTTTTTTTAGTTTATTTCGAACTTCTTGGGCTATTTCGTTCAGGTCCTCGTTTTCGATAGCTTTCATAGAAGCAACGGGATCTACAGCCACAACATCTATATCGCCCTCGTCGTTTTCTTTCATAATAACGTTGCAAGGCAGCATAGTACCAATGTGTGGTTCGGCCGTTACAGCTTTATGTGCGAAACCAGGATTGCATGAGCCGAGAATAACATAAGGTTTCATTTCAACGCCCAGTTTGTTTTTAAGCGTTTCGGCCATGTTGATTTCAGTTAAAATTCCGAAGCCTTCCGATTTAAGAGCTTCTGCAGTTCTTTCTTTGGCGCTTTGCCAGTCGGTTTTCAGTGTTTTTGAGAAGTAGTACGACATTTTATCAATGTTTAAAGTTTGTTGTTTTTATTCAAAATACTATGGCTGGATTTGGATTGGATTACACCAATTCTTCCATTCTGTAGCACGAACCTCCGTTCAGTACATTTTCGATGCCATTTCTTTTTAAAACGCTTTTTGCAACCCCGCTTCTGCTGCCCGACTCACAAAACACGATCACCGTTTTTTTATTTTTAAATTTATTCAGGTTTTTCTCGATTCTATCGAGCGGAATATTGATGGCACCTTTAACCATGCTACCCCTGCACTCGTCTTTGGTGCGCACATCTACTAAAAATGCACCATTGTTGATAGCCTCTATCAGTTCTTCGTCTTTGGGCAGGCCAATGCCAAATAATGCGGATAATAGACCCATGTTTTGAAAATAATTATGGTTTTAATTTCTGTTTAGTTGCCAAGTTGTTTTTTTGACAGGATTAAAGTTCGCTATTTTTAAAATCCCGTTCCGCTACTTTGGTTACATAAGAATTATAAAGTAACCGTGTTGCCGGTTATAACTGGTTTATAAGATGGTAATTTTGTTGCGTCCCAATTTTACCCGGCCTTCGTTCTCCAGGGTTTTTAGCAGGCGCGATATCACCACCCGGGCGGTTCCCAGTTCGTTTGCCAGTTGTTCGTGTGTAATTATAATGTCTTTGCTGCCGGTCAGGTCCATTTTTTTGTTGAGAAGGTCGAGTAGCCGTTCATCCACCTTTTTGAAAGAAATGGCATTTACTATTTCCAGAAGCTCTTCGAATCTTTTGTGGTATAACTTGAAAATATAATCGAGCCACTGCGGGTAGTCGTCGATAAATTGGGATATTTTGGTAACCGGTATGAATAATATCTCGGCTTCTTCTTCCACTTCTACGCGTACTTTACTGCGCTCGTTATGTATGCCTCCCAAAAACGACATAATACAGCTTTCACCCGATTTCAGGTAATAAAGCAGTAATTCACGGCCATCTTCTTCGGTTCTTATAACCCGCACCAAGCCTTTTACAATAATGGGAATGGAACTTATATAAGATTCTTCGCTTAAAATGGTGTCGCCAATATCGAATTTTTTCAAAACACCAAATTCGTTGAGTTTTTTTATCAACTCGGGCGAGGCTTTGAATTCTTCTATTTGTTTTAAACTATCCATTTGCAGTAAATACCGTTTGAACTACTGGTTTTGCCGAGAGGTTCAAAATTTCTAGGATTCTACTAGATCCTTTATTTTTGGCAGGGCGTTTTTCCATACTTTGATGTTTTCTATGTACCTATCGCGGCCATTTTCTACGTATGCATAGCCTTTGTGTGTAACTTTCAGGTCTATGCTGTCTGTGCCGTTTTCATACAATTCATAGGTGGTCAGTACATAGTTTTCGGGTGTATCGCTTACGTCAGCATTTTTGGAAAGGCGCGTATATTCCAAAAGTTTACCGGGTTCGGAACGGATTACTTCACCTTTAGAAACGACGATATCCTTTACCTTGCCCTTGATATAAAAATTTGCTTTGCTGCCGGGTTTCCAGTTACTATCGCAACGTTGCCCTGCCAGATATAATTCAATTTTATCGGGGTTGGTCAATGCGTCCCAAACGGCATCGGTAGTAGATTTTATGGTTACATCTAATTCAATCTTGTTTTGCATGAATAAAGTATTCTAAAGTTACTTTTTAAATGAATATTTAAAGCACAAATTTATATCTCTTTGCCTTCAACAGAAATGGCAAAACCCTGTATGAAAATAGCTTCCAAATTAAGACGAAGTCTAAGATAATGAAAGTAATTTTTGAAAGTATAACAAAGATAACGCAAGGGAAGGTGTTTTAACATAATTAAATATTTATATATAATACAATATGCTGATATTATTAAATATAGATTGTGTTGTTTGCAGTTGTTCAAATTTATTTCCAAAAATGGATTTCCGGACAACAAGGCATTTTTAAATTGTTTACTATTATAGCATGGCAAATGGTTTCAAAAACAGCAGAAATTATAAACTGGCCATCGGCCTTTATACCGTGTGGGTGTCCCGTAAAAATATCAAGAATATTTACCTGAAGGTGGATGTACGCAACCGGCAAATAAAGGTATCGGCGCCGGAGCACGTAAGCGACAGCAACATAGAAAGTTTTGTGTGGTCGAAGCGCTATTGGATTGAAAAACAACTGGCCAAAAAGATACGGACAAAATCCACTCCCATACTGAATTACGAGACCGGTGAGGAGCATTATTTTAAAGGCGAACAATACAGGTTGGTGGTAACCATAAAAAACAGGAAACCGGATGTATATTTACGCGGCAAAGAATTGATTCTCCAAGTTAAAGAGGGTACAGATGCCGACAAAAAAGCCAAAATTCTGGATGGTTGGTATCGAAATTATTTGAAAATTACCATACCCGGTATAATCGAAAAATATGAGCGTTCGATGGGTGTAAAAGTAAGCGAATTTGGCGTCAAAAAAATGAAAACACGTTGGGGTACGTGCAATATCAGGGCAAAACGTATTTGGCTTAATTTGGAATTGGCAAAAAAATCGACCGGCTGCCTAGAAATGGTGGTAGTGCACGAAATGGTGCATTTATTGGAAAGATTGCATTCCAAACGCTTTTACGCGCTGATGGATACATTTATGCCCGAATGGAAGCGGTACGACAACGAACTTAAAGGCTTGATTATAGATTGAGATAAAAATTATTATATTTTAGCGTTTTTATGATACTTTAAAGTCTGAGAAACCCAACGATTTTAAAATAAACTGAACTTAATCCTCAAAGTAAATGAAAATATATTATCGAGCATTCGCAAATTTCCTTTTTATAACTTTATTAGCCCTTTCCAGTTCTGTATTACAGGCTCAGGCCGTAAATAAATATCATGTTTCTTTCGAGAACCTAAAACAAAATGAAGCCGAAATAACAGCCGTTTTTTCAAACCTTGACCAACAAACGCTGGTGCTGAAAATGGCGCGATCCTCGCCCGGCCGTTACGCGCTGCACGAGTTTGCAAAAAACGTGTATAATGTAGAAGCATTTGACGGACAAGGCAATAAACTGCCCATTTCGCGTCCGTCCCTGCACCAATGGGATGTAAGCGGGCACGATGGCACCGTGGTTTTTAAATATACGTTGTACGGCAATCATGGCGATGGTACGTATGTACAATTCGACGACAGCCACGCCCACGTGAATGTTCCGGCTACTTTTATCACCTCGCAAGATTACGGATATCGCGGTGTAGAAGTAACTTTCGATATCCCCGCTGATAAACCCCACTGGCAGGTTGCCACGCAGCTGCAACATGTAGAAGGCAATACGTATTTCGCTCCCGATGATTACTATTTTATGGACAGCCCCATCGAAATTGCCGAAATGCATATCCGGGAGGCCGAGAGGGAGGGGCAAATAATCAGAATTGCGCTCCATTCGCCCGCCACCGACGCCGAAGTTGACACCTATTTTGACGAAGTTATGAAAATTGTGGATGCCCAGGTGGATGTTTTTGGCGAACTTCCCGATTTCGATTATGGAGATTTTACTTTTCTGTTATGCTATGTGCCCAACGCCAGCGGCGACGGTATGGAGCACCGAAATTCGACGTATGTAGTGGCCTCAAAGCCATTGGAAGAACCGCTGGGCGATACGGGTTTGCGAATTGTGTCGCACGAATTTATTCACGTCTGGAACACCGAGCGTTTACGTCCCCGTTCGTTGGAGCCATTTGATTTTAATAAGGCAAATATGAGCGGCGAACTTTGGTTCTCGGAAGGTTTTACCAATTATTATATGTATTTGACCATGTTGCGCGCGGGTCAGCTGACGGAACAGCAATATTTGCAATTAATGGCCGGCACGGTGGGATTTGTGGTTAATTCTCCGGGAAGGGAGTATTTCAATCCCATAGAAATGAGCTACCAGGCACCATTTACCGATGCGGCAAGGGCAGTAGATGCGAATAACCGCGCCAATACATTTAT
Organism: uncultured Balneolaceae bacterium; assembly: GCA_964615135.1. GTDB lineage: Bacteria > Bacteroidota > Rhodothermia > Balneolales > Balneolaceae > Balneola. Next base: position 116,993 of record CAZTOG010000004.1, read on the forward strand.
TTCTTACTATACCTATGGCAGTGTTTTAGGATTTGGGCTGGATTTAATGCTGCGTGATTTAGACGAAAAACTGAATCTGGACGATTTTATGAAGTTGATGTGGCAGCGCTATGGAAAAACCGAAATTCCATATACTGTGCCGGATATTCAACAAGCTTTGGCCGATTATGCAAACGAAGATTTTGCCAAAAACTTCTTCGACAATTATATATTCGACAGCAAACTGCCCGATTACCAAGGTCTGTTAAAATCATTTGGTGTTATTATGGAACTGCAAAATCCCAATGCGGTAGATATAGGCGGCAATGTGTTTTTAAGAAACGGAAAATGGCAATTATTCGGCAATCCACGCAAAGGTTCTGCTTTGTACGAGGCCGGCATTAATACCGCCGATGAGTTTATTTCCATCGCCGGTACTAAACTTCAGCAGAATACAAACGTGCGGGAAATATTGGCGCAGTTCAAGCCCGGTGATACCATAGAAGTGGTAACTACCCGGTGGAATGAAGAGAGAAAGCACACCCTTGCCTTGCAGCAAGACAAAACCTGGAATATGGTGCACGACGCTAAAGCAAATAAGAAAACCAAAGAGAAAAGAAAGCAATGGTTGCTGGGTAATTACTAAATTTATAAAAGGCGTTCAATAAAAAGAGCGCCTTTTTTATTTTCTTTTTGGGAGATTGATAACTGCCAGGGTACATCGAGAAGAGCAAACCAATTTCTCGCGCTCGTTGTATATGGAAATTTCCCATACCTGTATTTTACGGCCGGTGCTTATCGGAACGGCAACTCCAGTAACTTTACCGCCTTTTTTGACCGATCGAATATGATTGGCGTTGATTTCCACCCCTACCACGGTTTTATTCGGGTCATCCAACAAAAACCAACCTCCTACCGAAGCCAGGGTTTCTGCCAGTACCACCGATGCTCCGCCATGCAAAATACCAAAAGGCTGAATGGTTTTTTCGTTAACGGGCATACTGGCCACAAACTTATCGGGGGCGATATGCTCGAATTGAATATCCAAAAAAGTACCCATATGTTCGCTAGTGGAGCTAAAATACAGCTCAACCCGTTCTTTTAATGAATTATGTATATACATTGGTAAACCGAATAGTGGAAAAAATTATGAAAATATTTTTTAAAAAAGCGCTTTCAAAAGTATAATGAAAGTGTATATTAAAAGTACATATTAAATTAACAGATAATAATCATGAAATTACAGCCAACAACAATTTTGGCCGTTGTAGAAAATGGTCTTAAAAGAAACAAAAGCGGCATTTTTTCTGCCACTAAAAGAAACGGGGTGTGGGTAGAAACATCTGTTGACGATTTCCTTGAAAAAGTTAAGAATTTGGCGCTGGGTTTATACAATTTGGGCGTAAGAAAAGGGGACAAGGTGTCAATTCATGCAGAAAATAGCACCGAATGGGTAATTGTAGATCAAGCAATACTCTCCATTGGTGCGGCGGTAGTTCCTATTTATACCACTCAGCAGGGAAGCCAAATAAAATTTATACTCGAAAATTCGGATACCAAAATCCATTTTGTTTCCAACGACGAAATGTTTGCCGAAATAGAGCCTTTTATGAAGGAAATTAAAACAGTAGAAGCCGTTGTGAGCATTTTTGGCTCCAAACATGAGGAATTGAAAAAATGGGATGATGTTTTGGCAGCCGGTAAAAAACTAGGAGAAGAAAAACCGGAACTTTTTGAAGAGTTGAGGGCACAGGTAGCACCCGATGATATGGCCACTCTTATATATACCTCAGGCACTACAGGAACGCCAAAAGGGGTGATGCTTTCTCATAATAATATTGCAGGCAATGCTTTGGCTGCAAAAGAAGTGTTTCCGTTTAATCCGGATGATTTTGAGAACCCAAGGGTATTATCGTACCTGCCTTTGGCACATATGTTTGAAAGAACGGCTACCTATGTTTTTGCCGATGCCGGCGTGCCTCCGTATTACATCGAAAAAATTGAAGAAATTACGGACGACTTCAAAACAGTGAAGCCCATTTATTTGGTTACAGTGCCCCGTCTGCTCGAAAAAATTATGACGGGAATAAAAGTGAAAGGCCAGGAAATGAGCGGCCTGAAAAAGATACTGTATTATTGGGCTATCAATATGGCAGAAAACTACGACCCTGAAAATCCTCCTTCAAAATTGAAATTGAAAATTGCCGATAAGCTGGTGTATTCAAAAATAAGGGAACTTTTTGGGGGCAGATTATTTGGTATGAATGCAGGCGGTGCGGCACTCTCGCCCAATATTGCCCGTTTTATGAACGGAATAGGCGTGTATTGCGGCCTGGGTTACGGACTCACAGAAACATCGCCGGTTTTGACGGCACCACCCAAAGGCAAATTGCGGGTAGGCTCGTCCGGGAAGCCCATTAAAGGCGTGGAAATAAAAATTGCCGAAGACGATGAGATTTTGGCAAGGGGCCAGCATATTATGATGGGCTATTACAAAATGCCCGAAAAAACCAAAGAAGATATTGATGAGGATGGCTGGTTCCACACCGGCGATATCGGATATCTGGATAAGGACGGTTGGCTGTTTGTAACCGACAGGAAAAAGGATTTGTTCAAGCTGTCCACGGGTAAGTATATTGCCCCGCAGCCTCTCGAAAATGCACTTACCAATAGCGGTTTTATAGAGCAGGCGGTAATTGTAGGAAACGGCAGAAAATTCAACGCGGCATTGATTGTTCCAAATTGGGACAATATGAAAAAACGTTTCGAAAATTCGAACTACGAACTGCCCGAAAAAGACAGAATCAATAATGAATTTGTTATCAAACGTATTCAAAAAGAAGTGGACAAGATAAACGAGGGTTTTTCAGACTGGGAAACGGTCAAAAAATTCAAATTGCTCGAGCATCCGTTTACCATAGAAGCCGGCGAAATAACACCCACTTTGAAAGTGAAAAGAAACGTTATCAATAAAAAATATGCTGATATAATAGATAGTATATACGAAAAATAACATATGCTTTATAACACGGTTCAAAGCATAATATGCTATTGATATTTAATAACATAATTTGAATTTATTTCCTAAAAGGTGCACTTATGAGTAGCAATAATATGACGATACGTAAAGTGGCAGTTTTAGGCTCGGGCGTTATGGGCAGCCAAATTGCCGCACACTGCGTCAATGCCGGCCTGGATGTTCTTTTGCTGGATTTAAAAAGCGATGACCCCAGAAATCCGAATAAAATTGCAGAGGGCAGTCTAAAAAAAATACAAAAAATGAAACCGGCGCCTTTTGCTTTGCCCGAATTTGCCCAAAAAATCAAAGTGGGCAACTTCGATGACGATTTAAACCGTCTGGCCGATGTAGATTGGATCTGCGAGGTGGTTGTGGAAAGAATGGATATTAAAAAGGAAATTATATCCAAAATAGATAAAGTCAGAAAACCCGGTTCCATAGTCAGCTCCAACACTTCGGGTCTGCCCATCACAAAAATATCAGAAGATGCTTCCGGCTCGCTGAAAGAACATTTTTTGGGAACGCACTTTTTCAATCCACCGCGATATATGAAATTGTTGGAAATCATTCCCACAGAAAACACCTCGCCCGACGTGGTCGATTTTATGAAAGATTTTTGCGAAAAAACACTGGGCAAAGGGGTGGTAATCTGTAACGATACGCCCAATTTCATTGCCAACAGAATAGGAGTATTCTCCATCGCAAATATTTTCCCGTATTATTTTGATGGTTCTTTTTCAGCGGAAAAAATCGACTTGCTGACCGGAAAATTAACGGGCTATTCCAAAGCTGCTACATTCAGAACGGCCGATATGGTTGGATTGGATGTAATTTCGCACGTGGCCAAAAACCTTATTCCAGAAATTCCGAACGATGAACGTAAAGAAGTGTTCGACTTGCCCCAAAAATTCAATGAAATGGTTGCATCGGGCAAAATTGGCAACAAAAGCGGCGAAGGATTTTATAAAAAAACGAGAATATCGGGTAAAACGGCATATTTGGTCTTTAATCACGATAAGGATGAATATGTAGAACAGGCCGGGCTGGATGATGAACTGCTGAACGAGGCAAAAAAAATTCAAAATACAGCGGAAAGGTTGAAGTTTTTGGTAAATGCAGAGGGCAGAATAGCCGACTTTGTATGGAACACCCAAAAAGAATTGTTGCTTTATGCCGCCAACAGAATGCCCGAAATAACCGAAGATCCCCAGGCCATAGACCGTGCCATGAAGTGGGGATTCAATTGGGAATTGGGGCCATTTGAGCGGTGGGATGCACTGGGTATCCAATATGTTGTGGACCGGGCCGAAAGTGAAGGCATAAAAGTGCCGGGATGGATTTATGACATGCTGGAATCGGGATATACCCGTTTTTATATCGATAACGAGGTGTACAATCCACAAAAAAGGATGATGCAAAACCAAACCCCAACCGTTGAAGGGGCTTTGCGCGTAAGTGATTTCGAAACCGAAGAAAATACCATATTTGAAAACGATTCTGCCGCTCTATTGGATATGGGCGATGGGGTTGCGTTATTTGCATTCAAAACCAAAAATGCGACATTGGGCTCGCAGCTGGTGCTTACGTTGAACCGTTCGCTCAAAATGGTGGAAGAGCAAGGTTTTAAAGCATTGGTAATAGGCCACGATGGTGAAAATTTTGCCTATGGTGCCAATTTAATGGAAGCTTTGGAAGCACATCAAAACGATGCCTGGTATTTGGCAGAAGAGACGGTAACCAATTTCCAAAAAACGGCTGTAGCATTAAAATATGCACCTTTCCCCGTGGTTACCACGGTATTTGGCAGAACTCTGGGCGGCGGAGTTGAATTTTCGCTCTACTCGGATTTGGTAGTAGCTCATTTGGAAACATATATGGGCTTGGTTGAAGTGGGCGTTGGTCTGATTCCGGCCGGAGGCGGAACAACGGAACTGCTAAAAAGAGCCATGAATAAAATAGAAGGCGAGGCTGATCCGCTGCCATTCATCCGCGAAGCGTTTAAAACTATGGGCATGGCCAAAGTCTCAGAGAGCGCATTCATGGCAAAACAACTCGATTATTTAAAAGCGAGCGATGTAATTGTGATGAACAGAGATTTGTTGCTAAAAACGGCCAAACAAGAGGCTTTGAATTTAGTGGCTAAAGGATACCAAGCGCCACAACCGGAGAATGTTAAGGTTTTGGGCAAAAAGGCACTGGCCGCAATGAAATTAATGCTTTATGTAATGCATGAAGGCAAATTTATTACCGATTACGATAAAGTTGTAGTGGAAAGGTTGGCTTTTGTTTTGGCCGGCGGGGATTTATCCGAAGCCCAATACGTGCCCGAAGAATATCTCTTCAAACTGGAAAGAGAAGCCATATTGGAATGCCTAGGCGACGAACGCACCTTGGCACGTATTGAACATTTGTTGAAAACCGGTAAACCATTAAGGAATTAATTGCTGAGGAACTGATTATGGAAATTCAAGATGCATATATTGTAGCGGCAACCCGAACAGCGTGCGGAAAAGCCAACAGAGGCTCGCTCCGGTTCGTTTGGCCCGATTCTTTGGGTGCCGCCGTTGTGAAAGAACTTTTAAAACGAACACCGGAACTGAAACCCGAAATGGTAGAGGATGTAATGATAGGTTGTGCATTTCCGGAAGCCTCGCAGGGGCTGAATATGGCACGGCAAATTGGGCTTTTAGCTGGTCTTCCCGATTCAGTTCCCGCGGTTACCGTGAACCGATTTTGTTCATCCGGTTTGCAGACTATTGCCATGGCTGCCGAGCGCATCATGGTTGGTCATGCCGATGTAATTATAGCCGGAGGAGTGGAGTCTATGTCGATGGTGCCCATGGGTGGGATGTCGGTACAGCCTAATCCTGAGATAATGGATAACAGGCCCGAAATTTATGTTAATATGGGTATTACCGCAGAAAACGTGGCCGAAAAATATGGGATCAACCGAGCCGATCAGGATGCATTTTCACTTAGAAGTCACCAACGTGCAGTTGATGCCTGGAAAAACAATAAATTTGCAGGACAAATTACCCCAATCGAAGTGAGCGAGAAAAAACTCAATGGAAAGGGCGAAATAGTCGAGGAAAAATTTACTTTCGCACAGGATGAAGGTCCGCGTGAAGATACTTCGCTCGAAGTTTTGGGAAAATTACGTCCGGTTTTCAAAATGGGCGGAACGGTAACGGCCGGAAATTCCTCCCAAATGAACGATGCCGCCGCCGGGGTTATAGTGATGAGCGGTAAAATGGTGAAAGAACTGGGTCTAAAACCCATGGCACGTTTTGTTGGTTTTGCTGCGGCCGGAGTTGCTCCCGAAATAATGGGAATTGGTCCGATTGAAGCGGTACCCAAAGTGCTAAAACAAACCGGTCTTACCCTTGATGATATCGATTTGATAGAATTGAATGAAGCTTTTGCATCCCAATCGTTGGCCGTTATCCGCACTTTGGGTTTAGATGAAGAAATTACCAACGTAAATGGAGGTGCCATTGCTATGGGTCACCCCTTGGGTTGTACCGGCGCTAAGTTAACCACTCAAATTATCTATGAAATGAAGGCACGCAACTCCAAATATGGTTTGGTAACCATGTGCGTTGGGGGAGGAATGGGTGCAGCCGGCATCTTTGAAAATCTAAATTAAAATCTAATTGTATAAAATCTAAATATATGTTTAAAGACGACACTTTATCCGGAAAAACCATATTGATAACTGGAGGTGGAAGCGGCCTGGGCCTTGGTATGGCAAAAGGCTTTGTCAAAGCGGGTGCAAACGTGGCTATTTGTGGCCGGACCGAGGAGAAATTACAAAATGCGGTCGAAGAAATCGCAAAAGTCCGCGAATCGGCATTGGTAAAATACTATGTATGCGATGTGCGTGACTATGAAAGTGTTAAAAAGATGTTCGAAAGCGCCGTAAACGATTTTGGTAGTTTGGAAGGACTGGTAAACAATGCCGCCGGTAATTTTTTATCGGCATCGGAAGATTTGACCCCGGGCGGTTTTAAAGTAGTCATGGATATTGTGATGTTTGGCAGTTTTAACTGCACGCATGTGTTTGGTAATTATCTCATAGACAATGAAAAGAAAGGTGCGGTGCTGAGCATTGCTACCACTTATGCCGAAACCGGCAGCGGATTTGTGTTGCCATCGGCCTGTGCCAAAGCAGGAGTGGTAGCCATGACCAAATCGTTGGCATTTGAATGGGCTGCGTACGGTATTCGGTTAAACGCCATTGCACCCGGCCCCATTCCCACCGAAGGCGCCTGGACCCGATTGGTACCCGATAAAAGGGCAGAGCAACTGTTTATAAACAAAATTCCCGCAAAACGTTATGGCAAACCCGAAGAACTGGCTCAATTGGCCACGTATATGATGTCGGATATGGCCGATTATATGACCGGTGAGTGCGTAGTTATGGATGGCGGTGAGCGTCTTGCCGCCGGTCAATTCAATTTTATAGATAATTTAATGCCTCGCGACCAGCTAAAAGCGGCGTTTAAGGCCATGCGTGGTAAATAGTTGGGTTAAAATAAAATCAAGAAAACTGATTTAGCCGTTTCTCGATTATTTCCACATATTTTGCAAGCTGTAGCGCATCGTAAGCGGAATAAACCGGCTCGTTCTGAAGTTGTATGGCTTTTATAAAAAGGGAAACACTTTTAGCGGCGGCAAGGGTGGGGTCGAATGTTTCTCTGCTAAAAAACACATGACGGTTGTCAGCCAATTTGCCCACTCTTATATTTTGTGTGTTTACATCGCAATCAAAAATCTGCTGTTTATCGCTGATGGTGCGTACATGCTTGTTATCGTCGGTTGATGCGCTTACAAAAATGGAGGTCGATCCGCCACTGTCGAACCGGAGGAAAATTTGAATGGCGATGGGATTTGATTCGTTGAACCTTATCTCTTTTGCCTCGATATGGTGCAGGCCGCTATCCATCAATTTTATACAAAAACCCACTTCGTCAATCCATGCATTTCTGAATTCGGTTACGGCATCAATAATTTGGGTTCTTTGTAAGTGCTTTTGAATATTTATAAAATCGATTTTGCCACTGCTATCGATCATCCAGCGTGTTGCGGGTGCAAGGGTGGGCCAATGCGAAAGTTGTATTACCGCACGGGTTTCGATAGCGGCATTATGGAGCTGGCGCAATCCCGAAATATTTGTGGGGTTTTTTGATATTATAAAACAATGGATGCCATGTTGAGCCGCTTTTATTGCGTTTTCCAGGTTATCGGCATGGTCGTTGATTATCAGGCAAGCGTCTATATCGGCCAACTTGCTCAGTTGGGTGCCCATCTTAACTTCGGTAACAATTTGGTGCGGACGAATGTGCTTTTCCCAGGCTACAACACGGCTTGCCTCACCCAATATGCCAATTTTCATTGCAGTACATTTAGTTGCCGTTAAATTGCTAACTACAAATGGGAATTACAAACATAAATTATTAAAAGATTTATTAACCTTTTTAATCAGGCATAACCAAGGCTAGTATAAAATAAAGCAAAACAGGGCTTCCATAGCCTAAAACAGCAAATATAACGTAAAGCACCCTAACCAAAGTCGGATCCCAGCCAAGATATTCGGCTATTCCGCCACAGACGCCCAAAAACATTTTATTTTTTCTGGATCTTCTTAATTTTGGAGGCATGGATAAAATCTATTAGTTTAATTTATTGTTACGGAGTTCGACCTAGTTATACGTTATATTATGTTCAAAGTTTCAAAAATAATATTTTTATAAAATAAAATGGACTTATTTGGCAGCCAAAATATGGAGGAGTTCCCCCAAAAGGATGATAAAGTGGATTTTAACGAACCGCTGGCAACCCGGATGCGTCCAAAATCGCTAGCTGAATTTGTGGGCCAACCGCATTTGGTGGGCGAAGGCAAGATGCTCCGCCGCATGATAGAATCGGGGGTGATTGGTTCACTTATACTTTATGGCCCGCCCAGTTCTGGTAAAACTACCTTGGCAAATGTAATATCCAGAGAAATAAATGCGGGTTTCGAAGTTATCAATGCGGTTTTGGACGGGATAAAAGAACTTCGAAATATTGTTGACAAGGCTCAAAAACTGAAAGCGCTCCGCAGCCGTAAAACCATTCTGTTTGTGGACGAAATACACCGCTGGAACAAAGCCCAGCAGGATGCGCTGCTGCCCCATTTGGAGTCCGGCATAATAACTTTGGTCGGGGCTACAACCGAAAACCCGTTCTATTCGCTGGTAAACCCCTTGCTTTCGCGCTGCCAGCTTTTCGAGCTTTTCCCTTTAACAACGGATGACGTTAAAATTATGCTGAGTCGTGCACTGAACGACGAAAAAAGGGGACTGGGCGGGGAAAAAGTAAAAGTTACTGATGAGGCCATCCATCATTTTGCACATAATGCCGGGGGGGATGTGCGAAATGCCCTGAACGCTTTGGAAGTAGCCGTATTATCTACCCAACCAGATGACGCCGGTATTATAAATATTACCTTGGATATAGCCAAAGAGAGCATTCAGCGCAGAAATGTACGCTACGACAGAACCGGCGACGAACACTATCATTATGCATCGGCCTTTATTAAATCCATGCGCGGTTCCGATGCCGATGCCGCTCTTTATTGGATGAATGCGATGCTGGAAGGCGGGGAAGATCCGAATTTTATTTTCAGACGGTTGCTTATTTTTGCCAGCGAGGATGTAGGCCTTGCCGAACCCAACGCACTTGGTGTGGTAAACTCGTGCCATGAAGCATTTTTAAAATGTGGAATGCCCGAAGGGATGTATTTCCTGTCGCATGCCTGCCTGTATCTCAGTATTTGTCCAAAAAGTAACAGTACATCTGCTATTTTTGGTGTCCGTTCGCAGATAAGCAAACAGGGAGTTAAAAATGTACCGAATTATTTAAAAGACAGTACCGCAAACAAACTCAATGCCCGTTATTTGGATGTTGAAAATGCTTCAAAGGACTATAAATACCCGCATAATTATCCTAATCATTGGGTAAAGCAGCAGTATTTGCCCGATGCGCTCAAAAGTATGAAGTTTTATGAGCCGGGAACGGAGGGTAGGGAGGGATTATTGGCCAAAAGATTGGAAGAAATCAGGAGAAAGTCGAGGGAGTAATAAAAGGCGATATGATGATGATATTTAAACAAAAAAAAGGGTTTTACAGCACATAAAACCCTTTTTGATTGTTAAAAAAGTATTAATTCATTTTCAGCATATATCCAACGCCGTGCAAAGTAATTAAAAAGCGTGGATCGTTTGGGTAGAGTTCGATTTTGGCTCTTAATTTGGAAATATGCACATCAACGGTGCGTGTGTTTGTGCTGTAATCGTAACGCCAAACTTTTTCCAGTAGTTCGTCTCTGGAGATTGGATTGTTGGCGTTTGAGAGCAGGTAACGTATCAACTCAACTTCGCGGGCGGTCAGCTCTAACACGTTGCCATCGGGGTGGTGTACTTCGCTTTCGTTTAAGTCGATTTTGATTTCGCCTAGTTGCAGTATATTTACTTGTCCTGAACTGGAATAAGTACCGGCGCGTCTAAGTCTTGCCTCAATACGTGCCAGAAGTTCTTTCACGCCAAATGGTTTGGTAAGGTAATCGTCGGCTCCCAGTGTTAAACCCTTAACTTTATCGGGTTCTTGGTCTTTGGCGGTAAGCATTATAATAGGGAAAGTGTATTTCAGTTCCCTTACCTCTTGGCATATATCATAGCCACTTTTGCCCGGCAGCATGATATCCAAAATCATCAAATCGGGTTGATGTTCTTTTACCATATCAACGGCGCTATCGCCATCTTCACTCACAAAAACATTAAATCCTTCGTTTTCCAAGGTGTCTCTGAGCGTAAAAATTAAACTAGGTTCATCTTCTACGACCAGTATTTTATTTTTTTTGTCCAACATAATGGGTTTATTAATTAGATTGTTCTTAGGCTAAAGTACTACTTTTTTTTGATTGTCGTGCAATTTCTTCTTGTGCCAAAACCGGGAAACTGACTTTAAATGTGGTTCCGGCGCCATATTCACTTTTTACGGTTATGATGCCATTGTTTAGCTTAACCAGACTTTTAACAATACTCAGTCCCAGACCGTGCCCTTTGGTTCGGGCCACCAGTGCATCCTCAACTCTATAGAATTTTCTGAAGATATTTTTCAGTTCCTTTTTTCTGATGCCCATACCAAAGTCTTCTACCTTCATAAATACACGGTTTTTGTACTCATAAACGCTGATATTTATGCGTTTATCGTTGTTGCTGTATTTTATGGCATTTTCTACCAGGTTGCTTATAATGGTTTCTATATTTTCCGAATCAACTTTTACATAAGGTATTTCGCCATCTACTTTGAAGTTGATTTTAAAACCTTTTGATTCTATAAATTCTTCTGCTTGCAGCAAATACTCCGCTATTATAAAATTAATTTGGCACGGTTCGGCGTCCATTAAAGAGTGCCCGGCATCAAACTTGGCAACATCCAGCAGGCGGTCTATCATCTTGCGCAGTCTGACCGATTCCTGGTAAATATGCGCACCATATTTTTGTAAACGAACTTTTTCCGTTACCCGTCCGTCCGAAATATTCTCGCCGGCGGCCTGCATAACGGCAAGCGGTGTTTTAAGCTCGTGGGTAACGTTGGCCAAAAAACCTGCCTGGCGCTGAGCCAGTTCCCGCTCCCGTTGCGCATTGAAGAACATAAAGAGCAGTGCCCCGAGCAAGAACAGGACGGTAAAACCCAATACTACAATGTTCCGTATAAAGTTGGATGAGTTGGCGTAGCCGATCGGATTTTCAAAAAAACCGATTTTGAAATTCCAGTCGTCGAAAAAGCGCGGAAATCTGACAATGGAGTCGTAAATATCGTAACTGAATTCGATTTCGTTATTATTCGATGTCAGTACTTCATTTTTGCGATAATCGTGCAGCCAAACCACGGTGCTGTTTTCTTCCGTTTCGAAATGCTCTATAAGCATTGGTTTTATTAAGCCGTTGATTACATACTCTTTATCGATGATGAAAGTAAAATATCCCAGTATTTTGAATTCGGAGGCATTGACCACACTGATATTCATGCTTCTGTGAGTATCGAATTCGATTACGTTGTTCCAGTTATAGTCGAAGCTATTTAAACGGATACGCGTTATGGTTCTCACCAGCCCTACACCGTCGCACAGTAAGGGGCTAAAAGTACGGGTCGGCCTCATTTTGGATGAGTTGCCGTCGTATTTAAATGCTTCGGCGCCCTGTAAGCATGGGTCTTCATCTACAGGGGTAAAGTAAATATCAGTAAACAGCGGGTTTTCGTAGATTTCTTGCAGGGTGTTGAGAACGTTTTTTGGAAAAGTATTTTTAATGGTCAAAGCATTGTCCAAATCGTTCATATCGAGGCGGGAAATTTTGAAATATGGCGAATAAAGTCTGTTCCGTACTTTATAGGTTATTTCCTCAACCGTACGTATTTGCCGGTTATTGTCATTCTCGTTCATGCGCATTCGCAGCTCGAACAGCGAATAAACGTTCATTCCGGTCAATGCGATTATAGCGATTAAACCAAGAAGTAATAAAATCCATCGAAAAACCCGATTGCGTCCTAGCATTTATAGTTGTTTATGAGGTTAATTTTTAATCCACTGGTTGTTGCGGGTATCTTTATCGGGGAATAGCCTCTTTTTATCAATATAAACGCCGGTTACATCGCTGGTTTTTGGAAATGTCAGTTCCAATGTTCTGGTTCCGGAAAGCCAATGGTCTACCGCAATTCTTTTTTCTACGGAAGTACCATTATCAAATTCTATGGTCAAATCTACCGGCATGGGCACGTTGCCCTTATCCTTAATGGTTATAAAAACGTTGTCGCCGTCTTGCGTAACCGATTCAACGGCCTGGTCGAAAACCCATGTTTCGAAATACCAACTTCTCCAGAACCAACTTAAATCCTGGCCGGATACGTCGTTAAAAGTATTGAAAAAGTCGTACGGACGCGGGTGCTTATAAGCCCATCTGGCTATATATTCTTTCCAGGTTGTTTTGAACAGATCTTCGCCCAACAGACCTCTGAGCGCAAACAACAAAGAGGCCGGTTTTGGATAAGTAGCCAGATAATAGGCCATATCATCGTAATGGTAGTCGCTGTATCGCATGATTTCGCCCTCTTCTTCGGCTCCGCTCAACTGCAAAATAGGTGCATATTCCTGCATCAGATTTTCGTTCATGCCAAAATAATCCCAGCGTGCAAGTGCCTCATGAAATGATGTAGCGCCTTCGTCCATCCAGGCGTATCTTCTTTCGTTATTGCTGACCTGCATGGGCAGCCACATGTGTGCAATTTCGTGGGCGATAACTTCATATAATGCGGTTTCCGGGGTGTTGTGGTAAGCGCCGATCAAGGTCATCATGGGATATTCCATGCCTCCGCCTATAATTCCCTCGCCTTCAACTGCGGTCATGTGCGGCCAAGGGTATGGCAGCCCTGTATAATCGGATAAAAATTCGATTACGTGACGAGAGTATTCGGCACTGTTTTTCCATTTTCCGGCCTGACTTCGCCAAAAGGAATTTATGCGGGTGTAGGTTGGGTTTCCTTCATCGTCCACGCCCGTTTTTGCGCGTGTTGCATCCCATAGCGACTCTGTTGTGGCCGAGAAAGCAACATCCATGATGTTTTTGGCACTGAACTTCCAGTCAAGCCGACCGTTATTGCCGGCAAGGGTCGATTTTCCAAAGTCATTTCTTTCTATAATTTGGGTAATCCCATCCAATTCGATTGCTTTGTTATATCTTTCCAGAATATGGGGTGCCAGTGTTGCTTCGGGGTTAAGAAAATTGCCCGTACTCATAACAACCCATTCTTCGGGCGCCGATATGGTTAGCTCATAGTCGGCAAAACCGTGATAAAACTCGGCATTTCCGGTAAATGGGTCTAAAAACCAGCCATCTATATCATCAAAAACGGCAATTTGAGGATACCAGTATCCCAAGAAGTATAGATTTCCGTCAGAATATCCCATTCTCTCGGATGCACCGGCCTGAGGGATTTTAAACTCATAATCTATTTCAAAATTTACGGTTGATCCGGGATCTAAAGGGGTTTCGAGTAGGGCGTACATCAAGGTATTTTGAAAACCGTACGATGGTTCGCCCTGGCGGGGGTAATCCGATTCTCTATATTCTGTGCCGTTTACCATTAAAGAATTTATGGACATTCCGCCCGTAATCTCTGCAATATCGGCGCGCACCGCAGTTTCTTTGTGCAGGTTTTGTGCAATTTCGAATATGATGAGGGGCAGGCGATATGGCGAATTATTGTAGTATTTAATTTCGGCCTTGCCGTACAGCATGGTATCGGAGGGAGATAATTCCACATCCAGTTTATACTCGGCGAACTGCGTCCAGTAGTTGTCGCCCGGCACACCTGTTTTTGTTCGGGTTCCGTTTTTAAAGGCATCCATAAAGCTTTCCGGTAGTCCCACCGGGTTGGCTGTTGGCCGTTCAGAGCCCGCAATTTCATATACCGGCTCTTTTATATTTATCTCTATTAAGCTATTTACCGGAGAACAGGCATAGAAGAAAATAGGGGCAAAAAGAAAAATTAAAAATATTTTACCGCGCATAATAAACTCTATCAATCTGAAAAGTATGAAGATTTGAATATTTATGATTCTATTTCAAAGGATACAATTAAAATGTAGTATTTAATCTAAACGTATTATTTACCAGTAAATTACCATTATTTAGAAAAACTGATAACTGCACATTGTAATTGTAAAATATAACAAGTAGTACGGCTAATTAATAATTTATTTACACTATGCACGAGTGCCTTTTAAGAATTGATTATTGAGCGGAAGGCGCCCGGAAAATTTTATAAATCGGAACACAGACCACCGAAAATAACCCTTAATAATGGAATAAGACCAAAGATTTTTGCCCGGGGAAGCCCCTAAATAAGAAGAGCGTGCCAACTTTATTCGTGCTCTAAATAAACTCAACACGCTCTGTGTGGTACCGCAGGACGGACTCGAACCGTCACGGGATAAATCTCCCATTGGATTTTAAGTCCAACGTGTCTACCATTCCACCACTGCGGCAAAATCAATAAAATACCCTATATGTGAGCAGCATCAAATATACAACAAATTTGTACTCTACTTCAATTGTTATTTTTTAAAAAATTAATGTAAAAGTGTTTAAAAATAAAAAAAAGGTTTGCAATAAGTCCTTTGATAGTCCGTATGTTTGCGGCTTGTTCTTTTAAAAAATGCTTACCATTTAGTTGCAAATAACGGAAGAACATGTACTAATCAAAAAAATAATTATAAATCAAATATGAAAAAAATACTATTAATAATGCTGCTTGCGGGCATTTCTATGCCGGCCTTTACTCAGGCGGTGTCTTTTACGCATGTGGGTGTAGCTCATGAAATTAGCGGTTCTTTGCAGATGAAGTCTGGAGAACCTACCACCGGATTTGGTGCCAGCTATAATCTCGTCTATGGGATGGCCTTTGCGAATTCTTACGGAAGGGTAGAAGGCTCATATTTTAGTGGGGAAGATAGAACATATTTTGATGTAGGTGCAGCCATGTTGATGGGATACCCAATGTTAAATGTTATAGAGCCTTATGCAGGTGTTACATTAGGAATAAATAACTCTGGATTTAAAAAATTTGTGGGTGATGTTGTTGAATCTGATGCTGGGGAGGATCCGGACGTGTCATTAATGTACGGTGGTATTGCGGGTATTAGGTTAACATCAATACCATTTATAAAACCATTTGCTGAATTTAAAATGACTACTGCCCAACAAATCGAACCGGATGATGACACCTTTATTACACGTATTGCGGTAGGGGTTGCAATTAGATTTTAGAATTAAAAGTTTAATTTGATAAAGAAGCGGATATGGAAAACATGTCCGCTTTTTTTATTATTTTGTTTCCGTTATTGGATAACATATTCATTAAATCAATAGTTGAATACTATAATAACAGAGAGTGATGAGAAAAATTATATTTACATTTCTATTCGCGATACTTGCAGTTCCTGCCATGGCCCAGTTCGAAATTGGTGTTTCTTACGAAACACGAAGCGAAGAGCCGACCAACGGTTTTGGCGCAAGAGTGGAGTTTGGTGTTCTTAATTGGGTGCCTTTGGTAAACTTTGGTGTAAGGGTACATGGCTCTTATTTTAACGAAGAAAACAGACTAACGGAGGCAGGGATTTCCTTTTCAAAGGAGATTACCAATTACGATTTTGGCGCAGCGGCCGTTGCGGGATTGTCCCTTGGCCTTTTGGAGCCTTATGTTGGGCTGGGCGTCGGTTTTGAGAGGGTAGATTTTGAAATGATAGCAAAAAGGCAAGGAAACTCAAACATGGATCTGGTAAAATTAAGCAGGGATGAGGAAGAATCGGCCATGTTTTTTAATACTTTTATAGGCACAAAAATAAAAATACTGCCCATTATAAGGCCATTTGTAGAATACCGGTTCAGCAATTCACAAATTTCCATACCCGATATAAGCGATACCAATGGGCGATTAATGCTAGGGGTATCATTGAGATTCTAAAGAAAATAAATCAGAATCAAAGCGGATGTGATTCTTCATATTCGCTTTTTTTATTTTTTTTATTTTGTAGTAGCTATTAAATCGCATATTTATTAAATATATAGATTAAGTGTCAAGGTAATAAATATGAGTGATAGGAAAGAAGTCGTAACCTCTAAAATCGATATTGATCAGATCGAACTAAAGGATGCCCAAAAGGAAGATTTGGAGCAATTACTGGAGTTATGCCATAAACACCTTGATAAAGTTGATGACGAATTAATTACAAAAGCGTTTAAATTATGTTATCAATCGCACCTTGGGGTTACTCGCGCTTCTGGCGAGCCTTATTATTATCATCCTCTCGAAGTCGCTAAAATTACAGCAGTTGAGATAAGTGTAGATGATGTTTCCATTGCAGCAGCTTTACTGCACGACACGGTAGAAGACACCGAAATAACCCTCGATGATATCCGCGAAATGTTCGATGACGAACTGGCTACCATTATTGATGGCGTTACAAAAATTGAGGGCGTGTTTTTTAACCGGCAAAGCAAACAGGCCGAAGCGTATATGAAATTACTGCTTACCATGGTTAAGGATTTGCGCGTTGTTTTTATAAAATTTGCCGACCGTCTGCACAATATGCGCACTATACGTCATCTCAGAAAAGAGAAACAGATTAAAATTGCGCACGAAACAATGGATTTATACGCACCATTGGCGCATCGTTTTGGCTTGTTCAGAATAAAAAATGAATTGGAAGATTTGTGCTTTAAAACCATAGACCCGACCTCTTATAAATTCATTGCCAGAAAACTAAGGGAGAAAAAGGAATCGCGCGAAGCTTTTGTAGAAGAGTTTATGCAGCCTATTAAAGCCGAGCTGGAGAAAGAAAACTATAAACTCGAAATTAAGGGACGTCCAAAGCATATCTATTCTATTTATAGAAAAATGCAGAAACAGCAAAAACCCATCGAGCAAATTTACGATTTGTTTGCAGTGAGGATTATTTTGCAGGAACCGCACACAAAAGCCGATTGCTGGTACGTCTATTCTACCATAACCAATTGGTACAAACCCATACCTGACCGGTTTCGGGATTTTATTTCGCTGCCCAAGGCCAACGGGTATCAATCTTTGCATACCACGGTGATTACCAATAAAGGGAAGCGGGTAGAGGTGCAAATACGTACACAAATGATGGACGAAATTGCAGAATTGGGTTTGGCCGCGCACTGGAAATATAAAGAAGGCGGGCAAGGTTCGGCAATTTTAGAGCGGTTTTGGTCGTGGTTGCGCGATGCGCTGGAAAATCCGCGCCCCGATAACGCTGTAGATTTTGTGAAAGACTTCCAATCCAATTTTTATACCGATGAGATTTATGTTTTTACCCCCGATGGCGATTTAATTACGCTGCCCAAAGGAGCCACCGCCATAGATTTTGCCTTCAGCATACACAGTGAGGTGGGCGAAAGAGCTGTTTCTGCCAAAGTAAACGGACAGATGATTCCATTAAGGCAAAAACTCAACAGCGGTGAGACGGTAGAAATTACCACCGGCAATAAAATTAACATGAATGTAGATTGGATTGACGATGTGGTAACGCACAAAGCCAGGGCAAGACTTCGCCAATTTATAAAACAAAAACAGCGAAAAATTGCCGATGATGGCCGCGAACAGTGGATTAAAAGAGCCGAAAGAGGAAAAGTAGAAATATCTGACCAAGAACTGACCCTGGTTGCCAAGTATTTTAAATTCGACACCACCCAATCTATGTTTTATAGTATAGGTGCCGGTGGATTTGATGTAGATAAACTCTATAGCGAAGTTAAAAAATTCAAAAGCACCGGAAAAATTGGGGGTAAATCGGATAAAACACCAAATATCACCGAAAGTGATATACAAGAAACGTTTATAAGTGCGGCACGTGCAATAGGGGGAGGCAAGCCCATTGTATTAAATGGCGAGATAAGCGACGTTAAATACAGTTATGCAAATTGCTGTAATCCTTTGCCCGGTGACGATGTAATCGGCTTTGTAAGCAGAGCCGGGGATATTAAAATACACAGAGCTATGTGCAATAACGCCCAACATTTAATCGAAACGGATGGCGACAGGATTGTAGATGTAAACTGGGCAAAAAATATTGATACTCAATTTTTGGGTGCTGTAAAAGTAATTGGCGAGGATAGAGTGGGACTGATTAACGATCTAACCGACGTGCTATCCAAGTCGCTGTCAACCAATATGAAGAGTATAAATGTTAGCAGCGACAGCGGAATGTTTGAAGGATTGATATCTTTATATGTTAACGACTTAGAGCATTTGGCAAAGATAATCAGTAGATTAGAACGAGTAAACGGTGTCAAGACTGTATATAGATATGAATAAGTTAAAAATTATAATGTATTCAGGTACAATATTATAACTAACGCGTATTCATTTAAAATTATTAACTTTTTAGAGTGTTTAATAGTTATTATATTCAGTTAAGTGATTAACAACACGCTTAGTAACGATAACTTGATTTATTAAACAATTAAAGAAGGACAGTTTAAGTAACTCATAAAACAATAAATAAAGAAATAAATACCATAACACTATGATAACTTACACAAAACGCGACCTAGTACGCAAAGTAGCAGAATCTTTGGATGCACCTATGATCCAGGCAGAACCTTGGGTAGAAGCAGTAATAGTATCTTTAAGAGAAATAATGCTTTCCGCAGATACAGAATGTAGAATTGAAATTCGGGATTTTGGTGTTTTTGAGGTGAAAGAAACCAAAGCAAAACCAAAAGCCAGAAACCCAAAAACCAACGAGGTTATTTATGTTCCTGCGCATAGAAAAACACACTTTAAACCTAGTAAATTATTAAAAGAATTCTTGCGTCAACCGCTAGAAGACGTAAAATAATACGTTTAATGTGCACAATTATGCACGAATAATCGGGCTGGATATAGGCACAAAGAGAGTTGGGCTGGCACAATCCGATTTGTTGCAGACTATTGCAAACCCAGTAGGTACTTTTTCTCAAGATGAAGTTTTGAACCAAATAAAACTTATTGGGAAAGAGTATCCTATTGAAAAATTTGTGGTAGGATGGCCGCTGCAAACAGACGGCACCGAGGGGAAGGCTGTAAACATGGTTAAGAGCTTTATTAATAGGTTGAGAAAAATATACCCTAATATACCCATCGTTAAGGTGGACGAGAGATACACGTCGAACATGGCCAATGAGCTGATGCTGCAAATTGGCGTACCCAAAAAAAAACGAAAAGAAAAAGGACGCGTGGATAGAATCGCCGCAGCCCTTATCTTACAACAATATTTAGATGTAAATAAATAAAATTATGTCCATTTTACCTATAGTAACGTATAATGACCCGGTTTTAAGAGATTATGCCGAGCCCGTAACCGAGTTTAACGACGAGCTCAAGCAACTGATTCAAGATATGTTCGACACGATGTACAATTCGGAGGGTGTAGGGTTGGCCGCACCACAAATTAACCAGCTACAAAGGATTTTTGTTATAGATCCGGGGCCAATGCTGGAAGAAAGCGGCGAAGAATTTCCGCCTACAGCCTTTATCAATCCACAGCTATTGGAAAAAACAGGAAGGAGAGTGCCACTCGATGAAGGATGTCTCAGTTTTCCACATATTCGGGAAACCGTTTTCAGGCACGATACCATTACCATTAAATATACCGATCAAAATTTTGAGGAAAAAATTTTGGAAATCAGCGGCTGGGTATCTCGTATTATTCAACACGAACTGGACCACCTGAATGGAGTACTTTTTATAGACTATCTGAGCCCTTTCAAAAAAACCATGCTTAAAAGCAGCCTGAAAGATATAGACGAAGGGCGGGTAGAAACCAGTTATCCGATAGTTCCACGTTAATTCACCTGATTTCGTTTTAATTTAATTTATGAATATTATTTTTATGGGTTCGCCGGAGTTTGCCGTGCCGGCATTGGAAGAGTTGCATGCGTCGAAACACAATGTTTTGGCAGTGGTAAGCAATATCGATAAACGGCGCGGACGCGGTACCGTCACTTCTCCCACACCGGTAAAAGAAAGGGCACTTCAATTGGGACTTAAAGTGATTGAGGTTGAAAACCTGGGCGATGTTGAATTTGCTGAAGAACTAGCATTGCTACAACCCGATTTATTTGTTGTGGTAGCCTTCCGTATTTTGCCCAAAAAGATACTTGAAATACCTAAAATCGGTTCTATAAATCTGCATGCCTCACTACTGCCAAAGTATCGCGGGGCGGCGCCCATCCACTGGGCCATTATAAAAGGGGAAAAAGAAACGGGAAACACCATTTTTTTCCTGGATGAGAAAGTGGATACCGGTAATATTTTAAGTCAAAGTAAAATAGATATCCATCCCAACGAAACTACGGGGGATGTTTATGCTAAACTTATGGAGCTGGGAGCCAAACAACTAAAAAAAGCAGTAGATACTATTGAGGCCGGCAACTATAAACTTGCCGAACAGAATGACAGCTTGGCAAGTCCCGCACCTAAGTTGAATAAAGAGAATTCCAGGTTAGATTTCGCGCAATCCGCACAAGATGTACATAATAAAATTCGCGGTTTGAATCCTTTTCCCATCGCATGGACAGAATTTAACGGAGAAACAGTCAAAATCTTTCGATCTTCCATAGCCGATATGCAAAATATAGGCTCCAAACCCGGAGAGTTAAAAGCCCGCGATAACAAGCTGTATGTGTGCTGTAATGATGGGTTTATCGAAATATTAGAGCTGCAATTACCGGGTAAATCCAGGATAACCGGAACCGATTTTGTAAGTGGTTACGATATTGCGGGAAAATTTGAGTAATTAAGTAAAATATTTTAATAAATTGTTTGAGATGATGAAACTCTTTTTTATCATCACAAAAAAATGAACCACAAAATAAATCATGAGTAATAGCGAATTTTTAGTTGCTGCAAAATTGGGAGATTTGGATACCATTAAATCTATGGTTGCCAAAAAAGAAGATATCGACCAAGTAAATTCGAGCGGTGCCAGTGCATTAATATTGGCAAGCGAGAAAAACCATTTCGAATTGGTAAAGTATTTGGTCGGGGCCGGGGCGGATTTGAACTTGACAACAAAAATGGGTGGAACCGCCCTCAATAAAGCGGCAGAAAACGGCAACATCGAAATGATGCACTATCTTTTCGATAATGGCGCAAAAATAGGCGAAATAGCCTTGGTAGTTGCCGCAAGATCTGGCGAATTGGAGGCCGTTAAACTGCTGTTGGAAAAAGGCGCCAATATTAATGCAGAATTGAGATGGGGGCACACCGCTTTGATGATTGCCGCCAAGATGGGACATTACAATATTGCTAAATTCTTGGTATCTAATGGCGCAGATGTGCGTAAAAGAGATAAAAACGGAGATAATGCCCTTGCCATCGCTTTGGAAAATGAAAGCGATGATATTGTAGTGCTATTGAGAGGGGCAGGTGCAACCGTAGAGACCAAAGCCGTTAAAACCGCCGTATCGCCCATTAAGGTATTAGACGAGGACGACGATGATGAAGATGGCGAAGACGATATAATAGACGACACGGCCGAAGTTGACGATCTGGTTTCGGATGAGGAATCGCCCGATGATATAGATTTGGATTGATAGCCGCGATTTATTCACGGAAAAACTGATTTTGACAATAGCCTCTAGTTGCTTGACCAGAGGCTATTATTTTTTTGTCCGCACAAATACACAATAATCGGGATTTTTAAAAAACAATAATTTGGCCGATTTCTAAAATAAAAGAACAAATAACGGCCGGAATTGAGCATCAAAATAACAGAAAAGCGCTACCATAAAAAAAGTAAAGCAGAACAGCCCGAATATTGCCCGTTCATTGTAAAACGCTCGATTTAGTGGTATTTTTAAAGGTATAAATAGAACTTAATTAATAACGATTTTGTTACAGAGGAAGTAGATTAATCAATTATAAAATAGGATTTTATTATGTCAAAAATTAAAGTAGGAATTAACGGGTTTGGCCGTATTGGCCGTATGGTAGCACGTTTTATTTTAGCCAATCACAACGACGAAATTGAAATTGTAGGTGTAAACGATTTAACCGACACCAAAACATTGGCGCATCTTTTCAAATACGATTCAACACAGGGTACTTTTCAAGGTAATGTGGAAGCAGACGGAGATGTAATCAAAATAAACGACACCCGTTTTAAAGTAACTGCAGAACGCGATCCGGCTAATCTTAATTGGGGTGAACTGGGCGTGGATGTTGTAGTTGAATCTACCGGTTTTTTCAGAGACATGGAAAGTGCCGGTAAACATATTAAAGCAGGTGCCAAAAAAGTTATCATTTCTGCACCGGCAAAAGATGATGTTAAAACCATTGTTTTGGGTGTAAATGAAGAAAATATTGACGCTGAAACTCAAGTGTATTCAAACGCAAGTTGTACTACAAACTGCTTAGCTCCCGTAGTTAAAATTTTGGACGATAAATTTGGTTTGGTTAAAGGATTTATGAATACCATTCATGCTTATACCAGCGATCAAAGACTTTTAGATGCTCCACACAGCGATTTACGCAGAGCACGTTCAGCAGCCGTCAATATTATACCTACCACAACCGGCGCAGCAAAAGCAGTGGGCTTAGTACTACCACACCTGTCAGGTAAATTACACGGAAGCGCCATGAGAGTTCCGGTGCCAACAGGCTCCCTAACCGATTTTGTATGCGAACTTAAAACAGAAGCTACCGTTGAAGAAATAAATGCAGCATTTAAAGAAGCAGCTGAAGGACCAATGAAAGGTATTTTGGAATATGCCGATGTTGAATTGGTATCTACCGATATTATCGGGAATCAAAACTCCAGTATATTCGACAGCCAATTGACCGATGTGGATGGTAAATTAGTAAAAGTTGTTAGTTGGTACGATAACGAAGCGGGCTACTCTGCACGTACCGCCGATTTGATTACTAAAATAGTTTAATTGAATTTTTATTCTTTTAAGTGTTCATTTAAGAGCCTTGTACCTTTTGGGTGCAAGGCTCTTTTTTATTTAATATCATAACTCTATTATTTTAACCTATTTTATATAATATGAACAACTCTATCAAAACTAACAAAATCAATTATATATTATCTTTTATTTTTCTTTGTATCTTTATTTTATCAGGCACATTATCTGCTCAAAATATAAACAAAACACAGTTGTTGGAAGATATTAAGGTCATCTCATCGGATGAAATGGAAGGTCGCAGGGTGGGCACTGAGGGTAACCAAAAAGCGCGAAATTATATTATAGGAAGGTTTGAAGAGTCGGGCGCGGTTAAAATAGGAGAGCATTACAGCCATCCCTTTGTGTTCAGCGGAAGGGGTGGAGCAGAAATCACTGGAACCAATATTGTTGCCAAAATTGAGGGTAAGTCGGAAAAACAGATGGTAATATCTGCACACTACGACCATCTCGGTATTCGTGGAGACGATTTATACAACGGCGCTGATGACGACGCCTCGGGTACGGCAGCTTTAATACAAATGGTGCAATATTTTTCTGAAAACACGCCCAATCATACCCTTATATTTGTAGCATTTGATGCGGAAGAAATGGGACTGAGAGGGGCACGAGATTTCGTGGAAAATTACTCCGATATTGATAAAGTAACTATGAACATCAATATGGATATGATCAGTATAAGCGATAAGAATGAGCTTTATGCGGCCGGCACTTATTATTATCCACAATTCAAGCCTATACTGGAAAATATTGAAACGGGTAATGTAAATTTAAAATTTGGTCATGACGATCCTGATTCGGATCTGGATAACTGGACGTCTGCGTCCGATCATGGTGCTTTTCATAGAGCCGGAATACCATTTGTTTACTTTGGGGTGGAAGACCATCCCCACTACCATCAACCCAGCGATATTTACGACAATATCAGCCACGATTTTTATGCCGAAGCCGTAGAATTCATTTTGAAAGCGGTTGATGCATTCGACCGACAACTTTAAAATCAGTTGCGGTAACAGGTTGGCAAATGGTTGTTGGTGATACTTCTAGTTAACGAACAGATTATTGGCAAATTTGTGGCTGATAGTAGTTCGTTGGCCGTTAACTTCAATCTCCAGCGAGTCGTCAAACTCATATTTGGTAATCACTTTAATAGTGCTGTTTAAACTGATACCCAATTTTGCCGCATATTGCAGAAAAGTGGCACTGCTGTCTTTTACGGCAACCAGCAGGCATTCAGCATTTTCAGGCATTTCGGATAAGGTTTTTCGTTTTAAATGCTCAATTTCACCCTTTTCGTTTGGTATGGGGTCGCCATGCGGGTCCACTTTTGGATAACCCAAAAAATGATCGAGTTTTTCTATCAGTTTTTTTGATTTTATATGCTCCAGCTGCTCTGCCACCTCATGCACTTCGTCCCACGAGAATCCCATTTTATCGTGCAAAAATGTTTCCCATAAGCGATGTTTTCTTATCACGTTTACCGCGTATTGCTCCCCTTTTTCGGTAAGCGAGTTTTTGCCATATTTTTTGTACGAAACAAGTCCCTTTTCTTTCAATCTTTTGAGCATATCGTATGCCGTAGCCGGTTTAACATCCAAATAGGCGGCCACTTCGTTGGTTCCGGCTCCTTCTTTTTCGGCAGACCGGTTTGTTAACTGATATAATGCTTTTAAATAGTTTTCTTCTGTGTGGGATAACATAAAATCAAATATTATATCGTTCTAAAACAAATGTTAGGTTAATCTAACAATTATTATTAAACTTTCGTATCTTTGTATAAGTATAAGCTAACAAAATAATTGCTCTATAAATAATAAAATTTCTGATGATTGAGGCCAAGAATCTAAGCGTAACTTATCCCAGTGGGGTAAAAGCTCTGAATGATGCGAATCTGCATCTTTCTGAAGGCGGTATGTGGGGTATTCTGGGCTCTAACGGTAGCGGTAAAACTACCTTATTGAAAGCTATTTTGGGTTTAGTACCGGCCAGCGGAACAGCTCTTTTTAAAGGAAAACCGTTAAAACTCATTGCCAAGCAAACGGCGTATGTAGAGCAAAAGGCCGAATTTGATATGGATTTTCCCGTAACGGTATTTGGATGTGTTTTGATGGGTACTTATCCACGTTTAGGGCTATTTAAAAATCCTGGCAGAAAAGAAAAAGAAGCCTGCAAAAAAGCGATAGAAAAGGTTGGGCTAACCGGGATGGAAAATCGGCAAATCGGAGAATTATCCGGCGGACAATTTCAGCGCGTACTTATTGCCAGAATGTTGGTACAAGAGGCGGAACTGATACTATTGGATGAGCCTTTTGTTGGCATTGACGTACACAGCGAACAAATAATACTGAAATTATTAAAAGAGCTATCCGCACAGGGAAAAACGATTTTGATAGTTCACCACGATTTGAGCAAAGTGCGCGATTATTTTGATAATATTATACTTATAAATAAAACGATAGTGGATTATGGCAGGGTTGAAGATGTGTTTACTAAGGAAAAACTAAAACAAACCTTTGAAATGTACTCCGATTTAATAAGTGGTTAAATAACAATGGAATCAATTATAAGTTTTGTACGTGATATTGCCGAGTATTCGTTTTTACGGGAAGCGTTGAGCGTTTCTATTGTGTTGGGTATTGCCTGTAGTTTAGTAGGTTGTTTTATTATACTTCGCGGTTTGGCTTTAATGGGTGATGCTATATCGCATGCCGTTTTGCCGGGTGTGGCCGTCTCGTATATGCTAAATATCAGCTATTTCTTTGGTGCCGCCGCTTTTGGCATTATGGCCGCTTTGGGAATAGGTTTTATTAAGCAAAACAGTAAAATTAAAAGCGATTCATCCATCGGTATTGTGTTTTCAGCTTTTTTGGCGTTGGGTATTCTGTTGATTACAAAAATTCAAAGCTCTATCAACTTAAACAACATTTTATTTGGTAATGTATTGACCATTAAAGATGCCGACAGGACATTGACTTATATGGTATCCGGCGTAGTTTTGTTGTTAATATTCCTGTTCTATAAAGAACTTAAGCTGACAACTTTTGACGAAATCATGGCTAAATCGAGTGGGTTACCGGTCAAGTTTATAGATTATATGATGACGGTGATGCTCACATTAATTACGGTTGTGTCCCTCCAGGCAGTTGGGGTAATTTTGGTGGTTGCCATGCTCATCACACCGGCGGCTACGGCTTATTTGATGACGAATCGACTATCGTCTATGTTATGGATATCTTCGCTGATCGGCGTGGCATCTTCGGTAATCGGTCTTTATTTGAGCACCACCTATAATTTGCCTTCCGGTGTTGTTATTGTTTTGGCCGTAAGCACCATATTTCTACTGGTTTTTCTGTTCAATAAAAAAACAGGCATTGTATGGCGTAAACACAGGGTACAAGCGAATAAATAATAGAAGGAAAAGTTGACGATATGATAAAATTATATAAATACCCATTGATTTTACTGCTGTTATCAGTTTTTATTGTTGGTATTTCCTGTAATAGAACCGATCAGGGCAAAGAGGGTTCAAAAATACATGTCTTGTCCAGTTTTTCGATACTAACCGAGATGGTAAACGCCATTGGTGGCGAGTTTGTGGTAACTCATAATCTGGTGCCGATTGGAACCGATCCGCACAACTATTCACCGCACCCCGATGATATAAAATTTGCATCAAAAGCCGATATGTTTGTTTATAATGGGTTGAATTTGGAAGGGGGTGACAGCGGTTGGTATGTAAAAATACTGAAAACGGTTAAAGCGGAGCAAAGCAGGATATTTAAAATTTCGGAGAGTGTGGAGCCGATGTATCTGTCTGGTCATGATGCAAAAAAAGAGTTGAATCCACATGCGTTTATCAGTCCGAAGGTTGGAATTGTAATGGCTGAGGCCATACAAAAGGCCTTAATTTCAATAGATGCCAAAAATAGTGCTTTTTATGAGGAAAGTGCCGAAAGTTATATCAAAAAACTGCAAAAAATAGACGTAGAATATCAAGAACGTATTAATGCCATTCCCGAAGAAAGACGTGTGTTTTTTGCCAGTGAGCAGGCGTTTCAGTACATGACCGCGCATTATGGCTTAAAAGAAGGATATATTTGGGCCATTGATACCGATGAGAATGGTTCGCCGGAGCAAATAAAAAATGCCATTGAATTTATCAGGGAAAACAAGCCGCCTGTTCTTTTTGTAGAATCGAATGTAGATAGGCGTCCCATGGAAACCGTATCCAAAGAAACCGGCGTCGAAATTTACTCACCTGCTATTTATAGTGATGAACTGGGCCGGCCCGGCAACGAAGCTGATACGTATATAAAATATCTAGAGTACAATATTACGCAAATTTATAATGGGTTGATGCGTTGATTTGCGTGGGGTTGTATTAGAAATCAGGAATTACATGATGGTAATGGGCTCTGAAAGGTGCGCTGATGTGAATTTCTAGGGTTTTGTTATCATAAGCATGCTAGAGACCACCCCGCCTGCTCGCGGACACCCCTCCACCGGAGGGGAATATTCATTCAGGGTCTTTTCTTGGTTTGGGTTGCCAGTTCTATTGTAAATTACCGATAACAACTCAACAATTAACTAATACCAAATCAACTGTTTAACTATTAATAAATTCCCCTCCACCGGAGGGGCAGGTTTTGTGCTTGCACAAAATCGGGGTGGTCCCGAACGGACTATGGGAAATGAAACTTTAGAATCCGCGACAAATCATTTTTTAGAGCTTATAATCAATGCAAAATTCTGAAACCATTCTTTTTGATTCGTATTCCACTAATAAACATTCAGCTAATCTTCTAATCAACCATTCCCGATATTTCGGCTTTGCTCAATACCTCGCATTCCGGCGGTACAAATTTCTAACATCGTAAAGCATTCCCAGCACCGCCGGTTTGTTCTTTTTGATAATCCATTATCCACGAGTTGCAACGCTACGCATTGCTTACCCGTGGCTATAATATAGTTGGATGCCATCCGGCATCCTTTTTTTGTGGCGAACCAACACTCAAGTAACCGAGAACTAATCAACTATTCAACTAATAGCCATTCAATTAATAACTTTTATTCAGCCCAACAAATCAATAGAATTTTTTAATATATCCGGTGCATTCTTTGCGTTCTTTCCCGTCTTCTTTTGCTTCATCTTCTGTTTCAAAACCTTTACCCGAATAGGCTTCTATATCTCCGTCCTTCGAAACTCTTCGCCATCGCCATTCATTCTTAACATCTTGATATAATTCACATTTAGCCATAATATAAGTAATTGTTTTATTGATATTTATAGTACTTTATTATAGCTAATCTCCGCCAGAATCGCAAAAGTTACTATAAAACAATTATTTATGGAATATTTTAGAGTCGGCTATGAATTTAAAATAAATCGTGTTCGGTCCAATTGGTTTCGGAGTTGTTTACGGCCGACCATATTAGGTTATTGAGCCCGGTGTATATGCTGTCTTTGCCGCCGGTGTTGGTTAATATTGCCCACGTGTAGCCGCTAGGTGTGCGTACTATCCATGTACTGGTGCCATTTAGCCCGCCTGAGTGCCACCAGTTTTTTGAGCTGGAATTGATCTGGAACCCGGCTGCGTAACCCGATAATGGCGAAGGTTTAGTCATAGTTTTTACCGTTTCGGGTTTTAAAATATCGGGCACGGTATCAAATCCATCTATGTGTACCAGAATTCTTGTTAAATCTATGGCAGATGCAATCCAACCTCCCGCCGGGCCAAGCCTGTGGATGGTTCCTGAATTTTCGTACGCACCCATGCCGGGTTGAGTGTAGTATTTTACTTCGTTTTCTTTACGTCCTGCCAAAGAACCTTCGCCTATTTGCATAAACTCCACTCCCGATGGTTCCAGTATATTTTCACGGATATAATCTTCATAATCCTGTCCGCTCAATTTTTCGATGACCTTTCCCAAGACCATATAACCCAGATTCGAATATTTGTATGCCGTGCCGGGTTCGTCGGTCAGCCTTTGGTCGTAAATTGCCCAAGAAATCAATTCATCGGCATTCAGCTCTTCGCGGGCGAATGCGGGATCTCTGCCGGAGTTACTCCATCCGCCAATTTCGTGATGCAGCAAATCGCGAATCCTGATATCTCGAATATATTTTGGGTAGGGTGTAGGGCCGAAATCTTTCTCCAATATGGCATCCGGACCAAATACTTTATCTTCCAAATCAAGATGCCCTTCTTCCATTAATTTCATAATGCCGGCTGAGGTTATAAATTTTGATAAACTAGCAATTCTGAACAAACTGGAAGTATCTACAGGTGCGGCGGCTTCCAGGTCGGCATAACCGTAGCCTTTAGCGTAAACCAGCCGGCCATCTTTTGTTACGGCAATCGAAACGCCTTTCACATCGTATGTGCTTATAAAAGAGGCTACTTCATTGTCTATTGCTTCAATATCATCGATTACAACCGGTGGTGGTGGCGGGTCGTCCTGTTCTTCCGGAATTTCCGGTGGATTATAATTGGTAACATCGTCTTTGCAGGCGGTTAACGAAAGCAAGCTGACTGTGATTAGAAACAATCCGAATTTTATAAAGTTCTTAACTTTCATAAAATTTGAAGGTTTTAAAAAATGAAGACTCATCGACTAAGAGATGATTTCGTATTCGTATGAGATATCCGAGCCTTTTTCCAGTGCTTTAGATACCGAGCAGTATTTTGTGATAGAGAGTTCCAGGGCGCGTTCTACTTTTTTGGGGTCCAGTTTGCCTGAAAGGATAAATTTGAGATGAATGGTTTTAAATTCGGAGTAACCAATATTGGTTTTTTGTCTATCTCCGTCAACTTCAACTTTCAGGTCTTCGAGCGGTTGTTTTTGTTTTTCCAGAATAGAAATAACATCTATGGCGCTGCATCCTCCGATGCCTGCAAGCAGTAACTGCATGGGACTTATACCGCCTTCCAGGCCGCCGATAGCCGTGTTGCCGTCCATTCTGATAACGCCCCCCTCTTGATTGGAAGCTTCAAGGTGAAAATCTTTTTTTAGCCAATTAACTGAAATAATCATTGAAATAATGTATAGATTTGCGATTTATTAGAAGATAATTTATTTAAAATGCACAATCGAGTATAAAATCGAATTAATAATAACTTTTTATACGTTTTAAATGAATAGATAGGTACAAAAATCAAAACTAAAAACAAAGATAAAATAAATATTTGCAAGATATTTAAAGTTCCCCCATCTTTAGCAATTATAAATTATTAAAAAAGCTCTATGTCTAAAAAATTTACCCCTTTTATTTCTCCGCACGACGATTTACCGCAGATTACTATAAAAGCTGTAGTGCTTGGTTTCGTTTTATCTGCAATATTGGCCGGAGCTAACGCGTATTTAGGACTTAAAGTAGGTATGACGGTTTCGGCCTCTATACCGGCCGCCGTTATTTCTATGGCTGCGCTAAAATTATTCAAGAATTCCAATATTTTGGAAAACAATATTGTACAAACGGCTGCTTCAGCGGGTGAATCTTTAGCAGCGGGAGCCATTTTTACCCTGCCTGCATTGATATTGCTCCATTATTGGTTCGATTTTCCATTTCTGCAAACCACGGCCATTTGTATAACCGGTGGTATTCTTGGGGTTTTGTTTACTATTCCGCTGCGCAGGGCGTTGATTGTTGAAAGTGATTTGCAATTTCCTGAAGGAGTGGCCACCGGCGAAGTTTTAAAAGCAGGAACCGAAGGCGGTGAAGGTGTTAAAGCCATCGGGATTGCAGCTATTGCCGCAGCTCTTTATAAATTTGGGCAAACGGGACTTAAAATATTTACGGGGTCTTTGGGTGGTTCCGTAAAAGCAGGTAAATCCATATTTGGATTAGGCAGCGATATGTCTGTTGCGTTGCTGGCGGTCGGTTATATTGTGGGTTTGAATATTGCCGTGCTGATTTTTGCGGGCGGTGTAATATCCTGGATTTTTGGAATACCTATTTATATGGCGCTTGCTAATCCGGCCGATGTTGCTGAGATAGTGGGCGGTGCTACCGGTTATGATGCCGCTTTTGCTATTTGGGGTTCTAAAATACGCTTTATGGGTGTAGGGGCCATGGTTGTGGGTGGTGTTTGGGCGTTAATCGCGCTTGCCAAGCCATTGGTAGATGGAATTAAATCGAGTATGAATGCGGTCAAGAATCTGAATGAAAAGGGTGCCTCCGGTATTTTGAGAACCGAGCGCGATATCCCCATAAATATTGTGTTTTGGAGTGTTTTGGCGCTGGCCGTACCCATTTTTCTTGTTTTCTATTATGTGATAGATATCGATCACCTCAGCGTAAGCAGCGGCGCGTACTGGATGGCTATTTCGTTTGGTGTGGTGTTTTCTTTGATTGCGGGATTTCTGTTCTCATCGGTTGCGGGTTATATGGCCGGCTTAGTCGGTTCTTCGAACAACCCGATATCAGGTGTTACCATTGCCACAGTGTTGGCTTCCTCGCTGATGTTGTTGGCTATTTTGGGCAGCCAAGTAGATTTTGTAACCGATACGAACAAAGCTACAACAGCGGCAGCTGCGGCCATAATAATTGGAGCAATGGTGGCTTGTGCGGCAGCGTTGGCGGGCGACAATCTGCAAGATCTTAAAGCCGGACAAATAGTGGGTGCCACCCCTTATAAACAACAGATAATGCAAATAGTGGGTGTAATAGCCGCAGGTATTGTAATTGCCCCGATATTAAGTTTACTTTTCAATGCCTATGGTTTGGGTGGAATTATGCCGCGCGAAGGTATGAATCCACAGGAAATGTTACAGGCACCGCAGGCCACACTAATGCAGTCGGTTGCCGAGGGCGTATTCTCGAGAAACCTGGAATGGACCATGATAATAATAGGTGGCATTATTGCCATTGCCATCATTATTTTGGACCAGATTTTAAAAAGTAAAAACAGCAACTTCAGAACTCCGGTATTGGCCGTTGCGGTTGGTATTTATTTGCCGATAGAACTGGCCACTCCCATTTTTATAGGAGGTATGATTGCCTGGATGACAGCAAAATATGTACGCAAAAAAGCACAAACTGATGGTATGGACGCGGATAAGGAAGTGGAAGAGTCGGGGCACCGCGGCTTGCTGTTTGCATCCGGTTTGATAACCGGAGAGGCCCTTTTGGGTATTATACTGGCCATTCCTTTTGCTATTTCTGAGAGTACAGATGCACTACGAATTATGCCGGAAGGATACGAGTGGATTACTCAGTTGCTGGGAGCAGCCAGCATGGTATTTTTCATTATTTGGCTGTACAAAATTGTGATAAAACGTCCTAAAGCGGCTGTAAAATAATTCTTATAGAATATAATTAAGATAAAAGGCTTTCAAACTACACATTTGAAAGCCTTTGTTTTTTTGAATAGGTTGGTTGAATAGATTTGTTTGAACGGCGGCCGCGGCTATTCGCCAATATGTTTATGATTGCCTTTGTTGTAGCGTTTTTTGAGAATTTTTATGATATCGTGCAGAGGGATATCTTTTTCCACCAAAAGCATTAAATAGTGAAAGAAAAGGTCGGCCGCTTCTTCTCTGAATTCTTTATCGCTCTCATTTTTTGAAGCAATGACCATTTCAACGGCTTCTTCGCCCATTTTTTGGGCAATTTTATCCACACCTTTTTTAAACATGGTGGTTGTATAAGAGCCGGAAGGCATATTATCCTTACGAGTGTGAAGCAACCACTCCAGATCTTTTAAAAATGCATGGTCTTTTTTGGATATTTTCTTGAAGCCGCTCATAAATTGTTATGTTTTGGTCTAAATTAAAACAAAGTTTGCTCATAATGAACTTTTTAAATCTGTTAACACTTTAAAATGCATAAAATCGTTCCAAAAGCAACAAAATTTTTCAGTAGCTCGTGTGTAATTCGTATCTTATAGGGCTAAAGAAGAGACGTATATAATTTATTACATGAACAACATCCGTAATTTTTGCATTATTGCCCACATCGACCATGGAAAATCTACCCTGGCCGACCGACTATTGCAAGTTACCGGCACCATCAGTGAGCGCGAAATGGAAGCCCAAATACTTGATAATATGGATTTGGAGCGCGAGCGAGGCATCACTATTAAAAGCCATGCCATTAAGATTGACTATAAACGGCCAAACGGCGAGGTTTATCAATATAACCTGATAGACACTCCCGGCCACGTGGATTTTGCCTACGAAGTTTCGAGGGCGTTAAAAGCCTGCGAAGGCGCTATACTGGTGGTGGACGCCGCACAAGGTATAGAAGCGCAGACCATATCAAATCTATATCAGGCCATAGAGCAAGGGCTGGAAATAGTACCTGTTTTGAATAAAGTGGATTTACCCGGAGCCGATCCTGTTGGCGTTGGCCAGCAAATAGTGGATTTATTGGGCTGCGAATTTGAAGACATTTTGCATGTTTCGGGTAAAACCGGTGAAGGCGTACCCGAGTTGCTGGAAGCCTTGATAGACAAGATTCCCGGGCCGGAAAGAGATATTGATAAACCGCTCAGGGCACTTATTTTCGACTCCGTTTTTAATACTTACAGAGGCTCTATTGCCTATATACGGGTGGAAGAAGGGATTATCCGCAAAGGCGACCATTTCAAATTTATGTCGAACGGAAAAGAGTATTATGCAGAAGAAATTGGCTTTTTACGACTAAACCAAGAACCCACCGAAGAGCTTCGAGCCGGAGAAGTGGGCTATGTAATCGGGAGCGTGAAGTCGTTGCAAGATGTTCGCGTTGGCGACACCATAACTACCGTTAAAAATGGTGCAAAAGAACCCATTCCGGGTTATAAAGAAGCGCAGCCCATGGTTTTTAGCGGTATTTTTCCCGTAACCTCAGAAGATTTTGAAGATTTACGCTCCGCACTTGAGAAATTACAGCTCAACGATGCCTCGTTAAAGTACGAACCCGAAACATCGCAGGCGTTAGGTTTTGGTTTCAGGGCAGGCTTTCTTGGTCTGTTGCACATGGAAATTGTTCAGGAAAGGCTGGATCGCGAGTTTGATATTGACATCATAACCACGGTTCCAAACGTGCAATATCAGGTAAAATTGACCGATGGCACAACCGTTAAGGTGGATAATCCGACCGAAATGCCCGAAACGGTAAGAATTGAAGATATTTATGAGCCTTACATCAAAGCCAGTATCATTACACCGGCCGATTATATTGGTCCTATTATGAATTTATGCCAGGAACGGCGTGGAGTTTATGTAAATCAAACCTTTATGCAGAATAATAGGGTAGAAATTCTGTATGAATTACCCATGGCGGAGGTGGTTTTTGACTTTTACGACAAGCTAAAATCGGGTACCAGAGGATACGCTTCTTTGGATTATGAATTTATTGAATACCGAAAAGGCGATTTGGTACGTTTAGATATATTACTGAACTCAGAACCGGTGGATGCGCTGTCGAGCATTACGCACAGAGACAAAGCCTACAGTTTGGGCCGCAGATTATGTGCAAAACTAAAAGAATTGATACCGCGCCAGCAATTTGAGGTAGCTGTACAAGCGGCCATTGGCAACAGAGTTATCGCGCGCGACTCGGTGCGGGCCGTTAGAAAAGACGTAACGGCTAAATGTTATGGCGGCGATATTTCAAGAAAACGTAAACTTTTAGAGAAACAAAAGGAAGGAAAAAAGCGTATGAAACAAGTGGGCTCCGTTGAAATACCACAAGAAGCATTTTTGGCTGTTCTTTCTATGGACGATGAGGAGCGGTAAAATGAAAAACAGGTATTTTTTTAAACATATTATATTATTTTTTGTGCTGATGATTATGTTGAGCAAAATGTCGTATGCCCAATTCGACGACCCGGAAATTGTTAAAGTGGAATCGGCCGATAAAGCCAAATTTCAACGAATGTTCAGTGATATAAAATGGACAGGGCAGGGTTTTAACTATAGTGCACTGGATCAAATGCCCTCAATAGAAATAAGAGCACACTTGCAAGGGCTGTTTGGCGAACCCACCCAAATACTGGAAGATATTGTTGCCGCCGGAGAATACCGGGATGGAAAAGCCATACAATTTGAATATTGGTTTATTGTGGACGGCAAAATGCCCATGATGATTTTGGATTTGGACGGACCGTTCGAAAATGGTCTGGTTTATGTGGGCGCCAGCCGCTACGTGGATTTGATGCCCGAGGTAAAACGCACCCTTTACAAAATGGTAAGAGAGGTTGATCCCAAAGAATACAGCGATTATTTCTACTCACCGGAAAGAAAACAGTGGTATAAAGTGAGCTACCAGGGTGGCAAGTACTCTAAAACCGAAATCAAAAAACCACCACACATTAATTTATAATCCCGATTTTAAGTGGAAGAAAAAGACAATAAAGCTGAAGATAAATCTTCGATTTGGCAGCGTAAAAAGAAAAAAATAGAGGACAATAAAAAGGCAAAATCATGGATTCGCGAATGGATTGATGCACTGGTTTTTGCCTACTTTGCAGCCGCTATTTTAAGGGCACTTTTATTTGGTTCGTATAAAATCCCGACCCCCTCCATGGAAAACAGTTTAATGGTGGGCGATTTCCTGATTGTATCGAATGTTACGTACGGGCCGCGCACGCCCATGGCCATTTGTGTTCCCTTTACCCAGATTTGTGTACCCGGGATCAAGTTGCCTTCCACACGTCTGCCCGGCTTCAGGGATATAAAAAGAAACGATATTATAGTGTTCAATGTGCCTTACGAAGCCAAACCCATATCGCAACGCACCAATTACATCAAAAGGGCCGTTGCGGTTGCCGGAGATACCTTGGAATTGCGCGATAAAGTACTTTATATAAACGGCGAGCGCGAAGAACAGCACGAGGGGCTACAGCGCCACTATCTGCTTAAAACCAAAAACAGGGTCAGAATCAGCGATTCCAAGCTGAAAGCAGCCGGTGCCGGTGCATTATACGGCAATGTGTATAAAGATTTGCAGGGCGAGGATATTTACCGGGTCAACTTAAGCGAAAAAGCAGCCGAAGAAATTATGACCTGGCAAGAGGTAGATTCTTTATGGTTCAATACTATGCCGGCAGAAATGGCATCGCCCGCTTACAGGCAAAGTCATGGTAATTTTTCAAGGGCATTTAAAAACTCCGACCACTTTACCGAAATCGTGATTCCGTTTAAAGGCCAAACCATCGAGCTGAACGACGAAAACTGGAATGTTTATTACGATTTAGTGGTGCGTCACGAACGCAATACCCTTGAAACTAAAGACGGAGATATTTACATAAACGGTGAAAAAACAAATAAATACCAAGTAAAACAAGATTACTACTTTGGTATGGGCGATAACCGTGACAACAGTGAGGACAGCCGCTTTTGGGGTTTTATTCCAAAAGACCATATTATTGGAAAAGCCGTGGTTGTTTGGTATTCGCACGATAACGGTGTTCCCCGTTTCGGCCGGATATTTAAGGGCATAAAATAACCCCGTACCAATTTAAACCATAAAGCCGATTATTCTTTAATATTCGGCTTTTTTTATTTGGCTATGGTTTTGCCGCGTGCCGCGCCCTCACGAATGGCCAATTGGCCGCAACCCGCATCAATATCGTCGCCGCGACTTCTTCTAACCGTAGCACGAACGCCGTGTTTAACCAGTTCGCGCATAAAGCGGTTCAGGCGTTCTTCTTTGGCGCGCCTTAAATCTACTCCCAACACATCGTTGTACATAATTATATTCACTTTACTAGGCGCCCAATTTACAATATCGGCCAGTTTTTTGGCATCTTCGGGAGTGTCGTTAAATTCGTCGAACAAAAGATATTCGTACGTGATGGGGCGTTTTGCACGGCTGTAATAATGGCGCACGGCATCTTCCAGCATTTCCAAATCCATTGAGTTGTTAATGGGCATTATTTTATCCCTTTTGTCATCGGAGGGTGCGTGCAGCGATATGGCCAGATTGAGGGTAATATCTTCATCGGCCAGTTTTTTAATCATTTTGGCCAGTCCAACCGTTGAAACGGTAATTCTTTTCGGAGAAAGACCAATGCTTCTGGAATCGCAGATAATGTGTGCAGATTCCATTACCGCTTTGTAATTATGAAGAGGCTCGCCCATGCCCATATACACGATATTTGTAATCTTTTTGCCATATTCGGCCAGGGCAATTTCGTTAATATATTGCGCCTGGTCCACAATTTCGCCATGGGTAAGGTTTCTGAAAAAGCCCATTTTACCGGTAGCACAAAAAGCGCAACCAAATACACAGCCCACTTGCGACGAAACGCAGACCGTCAGACGATCGGCAACGCCATCGGGGAAGAAGTCGGGTATCAAAACCGCCTCTATTTTATAATCTTCACCCTCTCCGTTCAATGTAAATAAAAACTTTATGGTACCATCAGCAGAATATTGCAGTCGAGTCAGTTCAATTCTTCGTATATAGGCTATTTCGTCGAGCTGGGTGCGCAGTTCTTTCGGCAGGTTGGTCATTTCTTCGAAAGTGGAGGCGCCTTTTTCGTATAACCATTGGAAAATTTGATCGGCACGATATCGTGGTAAATCCAAATCCTCACAGAATTTGGATAATTCGGTGCGGGAAAGTGATTTTAAGTCGGTTTTTGTAAGTGTATTGTTTGGCATACCCAAAGATAAGCAGAAAATAATTAAGGGTGTTAATCCCAATTTTTCGGATTAAAAGATGTGATATTTAACCTATCAGGATTTGAAAGATGCTCATAGCTATAATGGCCATGGTTGTATATAAAGCAATGGTATGGGCATTGCTCTTTTTAAGGGCGTCGGGAATCAATTCGGCAAATACCATCCAAATCATGGCGCCGGCGGCAAGTCCCAAACCAAAAGGCAGATAGGTTTTGAATGCATCCACGAATAAAAAGGCGGGAACGGCCATTAAAGGCTGGGGCAGGCTTGAGAATATGCTCCACCACATAGCTTTTATGGGACGCACGCCTTTGGGAACCATTACCAGACTGATGGCGAGGCCTTCGGGTATATTGTGTACTGCAATGGCTATGGATATAAAAATGCCAAATTCTATGGTATTTACGAAAGAAACGCCCACGCTGATACCCTCCGCAAAGGAATGCGCCGTCATGATGCCTAAAAATAGCAACATTTCTTTACGATGGCCGCCCAATATATCGTCCACTTCCACAGAATTGCCGTTATCCAGCCAGTAATTGGATAGCACAACCAGCAGCACTCCCACAGCCATGCCCGAAATGGTCATCCAATTGTTAAGGGCGTAGCCTTCGAAAATAAGGCTATAACTGGCAGATAGCATTAATCCGGCTGCAATGGCATACGATTTGCCCAGAAAGGAATCGGAAATATTCTTGATAAAGAAAAAGGGTAAAGCGCCCAATCCGGTAGCCAGTGCGGTAATTAATGCGTAAATAAAAACGAGGGTAATAGGTTGTTGCAGCCAGTCCATTTATTTGAAAATTTGTTCAGACAAAAGTACCCTTATTTCAAACCATAGCCAATTTATGAGCCTAATTTAGAATAGGATTAAATACAATTAAGGCGGGAAAAGAATAAAAATAAAAAGTATTATGCAGGGGTCTGATTTTTTGACGAAATGGCTATACTGCAAACATGGAAAAGTATTAATTTTATTTGAGCTAATGATTTATAAATTTACACGCCCAAGACAAATGTTGGTAGAAGAATTACGCCAAAAAGGCATTCGGGACGCGCGTGTTTTAAGTGCAATAGGTAAAATACCCCGCCATAAATTGATAGCCACTGCATTGCATAATTTAGCTTACAGCGATACCGCATTACCGATAGCCAAAGGCCAAACCATATCGCAACCCTACACCGTGGCCGCCCAAACGGAGCTGCTGGAAGTAAAACCAGGTGATAAAATATTGGAAATTGGGACAGGCTCCGGCTATCAAACCATGATTTTATGCGAAATGGACGCCGAAGTTTATACCGTTGAGCGACATCCCGAGTTGTACAACAATGCCAAAGAAGCCGTCAGGAAGGAAGGCTACCGTGCCATGCACAAACTGGGCGATGGCACGTTGGGGTGGTCGGCATACGCGCCTTATGACGGCATTATTGTGACTGCCGGCGCACCGGAAGTACCCCAAAATCTGATAAAGCAGTTAAATATTGGCGGAATATTGGTTATACCCGTGGGGGATGAGGAATCGCAAAAAATGCTTAAAATAACACGTGTAAACGAAGAAGAATATAGCCAGGAAGAGTATGATAATTTTAAATTTGTGCCATTGATTGGCGAAAAAGGCTGGGACGATAAATGAGCGAAGAAACAAAAGATAAAACGAGTTTAAAAGAAATACCGTACATACTTATTAAGGGCTTTTTGATGGGTTCGGCAGATATAGTACCGGGAGTAAGCGGAGGTACGCTTGCGCTGATTTTGGGCATTTACGAACGACTTTTAAATGCCATTAAAAGCGTTAATATGCAGTTTTTGAAGCTTATTTTTCGCTTTAAATTAGTGCAAGCATTTAAGCTATTGCATCTGAAATTTTTACTGGTACTGCTAACCGGCATCTTTTTGGCGTTTGCCTTTTTTACCAGGGTAGTGCCGCTGCAAACCTATATGTTTACCGACCCGGAGCTGGTTTATGGTCTGTTTTTTGGTCTCATATTGGGTTCCATATACATATTGATAAAAGTAATAGAGCGGTTCAGATGGAAGGAGGGAGCCGCCCTGCTCGCAGGAATATTCATCGGATTTTGGGTGGTAACACTGGTACCTGCCGATACCCCGGAAAATCCGTTTTTTATATTTATAACGGGCGCCATAGCCATTACCGCAATGATTCTGCCGGGAATATCGGGCTCTTATCTGCTGCTTATCATGCGCAAATACGATTATATGCTAAGCGCCTTGGGTAAACTGGGCGGTCCCGAAACCATGGAAGGCCTTTTGGTTATTGTTACATTTGCGGTGGGTGCGGTAATCGGGATTGCGTTGTTTTCACGGTTTTTATCGTGGCTGTTGAACCGGTATTATGCGGTAACTTTGGCTGTTTTAATCGGTTTTTTGATAGGTTCCTTATATGTGATATGGCCCTATCAGCAGCGAAGTTATCTGGAAACCATAT
This sequence comes from uncultured Balneolaceae bacterium, assembly GCA_964615135.1. Lineage (GTDB taxonomy): Bacteria > Bacteroidota > Rhodothermia > Balneolales > Balneolaceae > Balneola. The sequence goes on from CAZTOG010000004.1 coordinate 157,627, forward strand.
CAAAAACGGAAGAGCTTTATTTAGGGGACGAGACCGTTCAGAAATTGATCGACAAGGGGCCACGCACCGACCTACCGGAGTTTAAAAGATTTAAAAATCCGATTATCAGCGAAAATATCGGCCCAAATACTGCGTTCGAAGTAGAAACGGTGAAACAAAAGCTTATAGATTCAAAACCGTTTATGCCCGGTTTTACCGGCAACGAACATGAAACACCAAGAATCTGGCATGGAATTATAGGCATTATTATAGGTGTTATTATGGTAGGTGGGCTAGATTGGCTGAGGAAAAAGGCTTAATCGTAAAAGCTGTCGAATCTCACCTTGCTTTTGTTCATTCAATCTTCACTTTTTAATGTTATAGTGAATTAACAAACCATAAAACAAAGACAATGAGGTAGAGATGAAAGCGCATAATATTTTAATTCCAACAGATTTCTCGGAAACATCGAATTCCATTCTTAAACTGGCGGAGTCTTTTGTCAGCGAGTTTGGCAGCACTATCCATTTAATGCACGTTGTACCGGTTACCCAATATTTCAGGGAAAGTTTTGAGCACATTGGCTATCCGTACGATTTAGAGCAGCAGATTTATCCCACTGCGCAGAAAGCCGCTCAGGAAAAATTGGAAAAACTGGCCGAAGAGCACATCAAAAAAGAGCATCGCGGCAAGGTAATTACCACTATAGACCGGAAACCCTCCAAAGCCATAACCGAAGAGGCCAACAGCGGAAAATACGATGCCATATTGATGGCAACCCGGGGACGTGATGCCACGGAGTTTTTAAGAGGCAGTGTAACCGAAAAAGTAATACGTCGCAGCGAGATACCCGTGCTGTCGCTGGATACGCATTTCGATAAAGATACGCTGAACAATATAATGGTGCCGTTGGATATGTCGGAGTCTTCGTTTGCGGCATTACCGCCGGCCATACAGTTGGCACACAAATTCAATGCGGGCATCACGCTGTTCCACAGTGTAGAGCTTTACACCGCCGATGTTGAGCTGGTTCCCCTGTTCCCGCCATTCGACAACGAAGAAGCCGTAAGGGTATCTTTGCTGAACCGGATGGCCAAATATATAAGTGAAAATACTTTTTTAGGCGCAACACTGAACAGGAATGATGACAAAAAAGTCTATTCCATAACCGTAAAAGACGACGAAGGCAGCTACGATATTCAATTGCATGCAGTGGTAACCAAAGGATTTTCTGCCAATAGGGATATTGTGGATTACGCCAACGAAAATGCCGACTTAGTGGTAATGAGTACGCATGGGCATACCGGTTTGGCGCGGTTGTTCTTAGGTTCTACCACCGAGCAGGTATCGCAGCATGTGCATGTGCCGCTGTTGACCGTAAGGCCGATGCCCCGGGAAAAGTAGAAAATTACAGGTTTCACGGATATTGAAAGAAATTTATAAATAATACTTTCAAATAGGTATAAAACGCCTTAACTTTGACGCTCTCTACCGGGCCCGTAGCTCAGTGGTTAGAGCAGTCGACTCATAATCGATTGGTCGCAGGTTCAAATCCTGCCGGGCCCACGTATCATTTTACGCCAAAACCCGTTTGAATAATGTTCAAACGGGTTTTTTTGTGCTCATTATTCGGTTAAAATGGGAGTGTTGGTATGAATTAAATTAGTTTTGATAAAAACGGGTGAACTCGGAAAGCTTATGCCATCCTAAAAAATAATGCCATAAAATTTGAAGAGATGTGCAGTGTTTTGGTGTAATTTATGAGAGTGGGTTGGGACTTTGCATGGTAATTAATTGCATAGTCAGGATAAATTATTATATTGAAATGGATTCCGTAGATTAACAAATGTAATGGGAAGAGAGTGTGAACTATTACAAATACAGTGTTCAAAACGTATATTCCAAAACCGATACCTTGCCCAGTGGGCGCAGTAAAGATGTAGAATACCATTATAACGGCATTGGCCAATTGGTACAGGAGAAATTGGGCAATAACTACCAAACACTTGATTATAGCTATAACATCCGAAATTGGTTGGAATCTATTAACGATGTGGAAGGGCGGTCTAACTTTTCCATGCATTTGGAATACACCGATAATGGCAACATAAAAAAACAGAAATGGGTGCAAAGTCTTTTAAATTTGGAAGACCCCGTGCAATACGCTTACAGTTACGATGCGGCCAACCGTTTGACCGGTGCCAATTTTACGGGCAGTGGGTACAATTCAAGCGCTTTTGATGTAACCTACAGTTATGACAAAGACGGCAACCTGACCCATTTTATGCGCAACTCCCAAACCGGGTACCCGGCGGGGCTGACCGATTATATGTCCCTCCAGCTTGAAGCGGGCAGCAACCGAATAGATTACCTGCGGGATGAAGCCGTTTACACCCACTTTAATGTAGAGTACGATGCCAATGGCAATGTTATGGAAAATGTGGCACAGGGATTGACCGGGGCGCTTTACGATGCACGCAACCTGCCGTTGCACTTGCAAACAGGCAGTGGCAGCGTACAATATGCCTATAACGCCGAGGGCTTGCGCACGGAAAAGCGCATAGGCAATACCGTAACGCATTATGTGCGCGGTAAAGACGGGGAGGTGCTTGCAAGCTATGTAAATAACGCGATACAATCGCAGCCCATATACGCCGGTGGCGAAATGATAGGCAATTACGACCGCTCGCAGCGCCGTTATTACATTAAAGACCACCTGGGCAGCATACGCACCACGGTAGATGAAAGCGGCGTGGTGGTGGGATATGACGATTACTACCCTTACGGGCTAATTATGTCGGGCAGGAGCTCCAACACCGGCAACCCCAATGCCGACTACAAATTTACCGGCTACGAGGTGGACGATGATTTAGGTTTGAACCTGTACAATGCCAATGCCCGCCTGTACGATCCTATTATTGGGCGGTTTATGCAGGTGGATCCGTTGGCGAAAGAGTTTCCGAATATCTCACCATATATTTACGGAAACAACAATCCGTTACGCTACACAGATCCGACTGGCAAGGCTCCTATGGATGATATTTATCTTAATAGCAAGACAAATGAGTATATCATAATCAGAACGGATGATGAATATGATGTTTTGTATGTAGATGGGGAAGTGGCAGGGGCAACCGATGTAAGTGCTTGGGAAGATGGAGCCTCAATTATCTACGACAGCTATACCGGCTATTTTATTGAAAACAGCTGGGCGATAAGCGGTGTTAACTGGCTAGGGAATTTTAACCGGGCTGAACGTATGGAAGTGAAGCAGGGAATTTTTAATGCACGGATGGCTATGGGGCAAAAAAACGCTTTGATAACAATGACCAAAATAGGAGCTGCAGGCGCGGCTGGTATTAGTACAATGGGGATAGGAACGGGTGTGGTAGCTGGTTCGTGGGCTCTAATTGGGACAGGTATTCAAATAGGTTCGATTGGTACTGCTCTTAGTACTGGTGAAAGTTTACTACAGAATGATTATGTAAGTGCAGGAGTCAAAGTAGCGACAGGCTTTGGTTTTGGTAGGGCTTATAGTGCTATCAGCAATAACCCTTATTCAAATGCAGTAGAAAGAAAGGCTTTGCAAGTCGTTACAAACATACTCGAATGGAATGTAAATATTTCCATTGGAACTATTGAAAACAAAAGAAATTAAGATGGAAAAACTAATACTTGGAATTATAAGTACCATAATCACCCCGATTCTCTTATACAATTATTATAAGACCAAAAAGAAATACAATAAAAAAGAAGGCTATACCCATGCTGGGTTAGAAAGACAGCTTATATTTGCGGTGTTCACTTTCTTTATGGGCATCTATTTACTGTACGAATATTTTAGCGGTTGAAACTCCGTAAGGAACCACTATGCAAATTAAACCCAAAAACAGGTCCTGGCGTCCGTTGGGACCTGTTTTGTTTGTAAGCTTTGAATAACACTTTAGAATATAGTACTATCTCTATTAAACCAACCAAAACCCCATGCAAAAAGCAGTTACACATCGGCAAAAATTCAAAGACCACTTGGGCAGCATACGCACCACAGTAGATGAAAGCGGTGCGGTGGCGGGCTACGACGATTACTACCCTTATGGATTGCCCATGCCGGGACGTTCGTCCAATACCGGAAACCCGTATGATAACTACAAATTTACCGGCTACGAGGTGGACGATGATTTAGGTTTAAACCTGTACAACGCCAATGCGCGCTTATATGATCCGATTATTGGGCGGTTTATGCAAACCGACCCACTGGCTGCTGATTACCCCGGCTGGTGCCCATATAATTATGTAATGGGCAATCCTCTGAGTCTGATTGATCCGACAGGGATGGCGCCTTGGGATTATTACTATGATGCACTCGGAAATTACTTAGGCGAGGATGAACTCGAAACAGATAATATTTGGGTTAGTAGTAAGGAAAATTATTTGGATAATGTCGGGAAAGGTGGGAAGGCTATCCAGCAGAACAGCATACATATTATCGATGCTAAGTTATCATTAGAAGGGTGGTCTAATTTGTTTACCGATGTTTATGAGAGAGCGGGTTACAATATTAATAACTTAATGGGCGGAAAAGTACAAGTTGCAAACTGGATTAATGTACAAGACTCTATGATGGACTCAGCTCGTGAAGTATTTATCAGCTATACTGATCATGCATATTTAAGGGGTGGCGGCATAATTACAACATGGATGGATAATAAAAGTCAATTGGCGATATTCACCTTTCAGCCATATAATCTTCAATTACCCGCTTCTTATTTAAACACGATGAACAACTTACAAAGCTTATTTCATCATGAATTCCAACATTATTATGATATGCGAGAAATACTTGGTTATGCAAGAAGTTTAGGAAATGAAGGCGAAATAAGGGCTTATAAGAGGCAAATGTCAAATTCGCGTTATTTAAATACTACTCCTAGATTTCAGCGAGAAATGTTGAAAAATTGCCATTCTTATGGAGGATGTAAATAGTGAAAAATTTAGCCTATCTAAAAGGAATTATTCTTCTAAGTTTTTCTCTACTGGTTTTAAGTTATTGTAACCATTCCCATGATTTTTTAAATGGAGACTGGAAATGGATAAACAATAGCTATGATAAGTATCCATCAACGAATGTTTTTTACCAAGGGATGGTAATACATAAGGACAGCCTATTATTTGTTGGTGATTACATGTTAAATCCGTTTTTCAACGTAAAAAAATATTCCGCCTCTAACGATTCAATATTTATACAATATGATGATGGTGTAAGAGGGTTTAAATATACTGTTCAAAATGACAGCCTTACATTAGCCAAAGGTGAGTCTATTTATATATTTGAAAGAACGGAACAACTATCTAAAAACCTTATTGACAGCTTATCATTCAGCAGCGAAAACCTTGGTAGGGGGGCTGAACAAAGTTATTTTTTTGAACTGTGCCTCAATAATGAAGGATTTTATACTTATCAATCAAAATATCAAACTTGGCAAAAAAAAGGACAGCTTCAGGAAAGATATCGTAACTTTATTTTTGATAAACTAAATAAGATTGATCTTCCAATAAAATATAACGCTCAAGAAGTGATTATAACGCACGAGCATATTTTTACGATGGAATTATTCAAAAATGGAGTGAAATTAGATAGTCTTACCTACTCTAAAGAAGTAGAGGGAGCGTATGCCAAATGGCTGGCAAGTATATTACAAAGTGCACCGCTATGGATTGATGATGCGACTATAAAGGAAAAATAGATTAAAAAAAATTATTCGAAAACACGTTATATATATATATACGTCAAATTATCATAAAGACAGGTAGTATCTCAAAAAGTGTGTAAAACGCAAAATGTTCGGCCAATACCCCTTGACAACCCTGCGCCAAACACCTACTATAATAAAAGGATAGAAATCATCTCATTTATTTGTGCAAAGCAAAACCGTAACATATCATATAAATCTTGGCGCCAGCAACCTGCCGTTGCACTTGCAAACAGGCAGCGGCAGCGTACAATATGCCTATAACGCCGAGGGCCTGCGCACGGAAAAGCACATAGGCAATACCGTAACGCATTATGTACGCGGTAAAGACGGGGAAGTACTTGCAAGCTATGTAAATAGTGCGATTCAGTCGCAGCCCATATACGCCGGTGGCGAAATGATAGGCAATTACGACCGCTCGCAGCGCCGTTATTATATTAAAGACCACCTGGGCAGCATACGCACCACGGTAGATGAAAACGGTGCGGTGGCGGGTTACGACGATTACTACCCTTATGGTCTGACCATGCCGGGCAGGAGTTCCAACACAGGAAACCCCAATGCCGACTACAAATTTACCGGCTACGAGGTGGAAAACGATTTAGGCCTGAACCTGTTCAATGCCGGTGCCCGCCTGTACGATCCGATTATTGGGCGGTTTATGCAAGTGGATCCGTTGGCTACTGATTACCCCGGCTGGAGCCCATATAACTACGTAATGGGCAATCCGTTGAGTCTGATTGATCCTACGGGTGAGTCAGTAATATGTGCATTGAAAAAAGATTGCGAGCAAGCTGCCAGTGATATAAATGAACTACATGATGGAGCGGGAGTGGAGGTTATCGAAATGCAGAAGGAGAAGAAATTTCTAGGTTTCTTATGGAAAACAGGAGAAATAGAAAGTTATTATCAACTTTCTACTGGCAATGAAAGTTTTGATTGGAGTCAAGGTGGTACGGATGAGTTTGGAGCTGCTATATATGAATTGTTATCAAGAGAAGATGTTTCTTATTCCGTTATATATACAACGGAAAATATCCCTTTTACAGCTTATATAACAAATCGACAACCTATTGGTAAGGGGGGCTACGGCGGGGGGCTATTTAAAGATAACACCGTTTATGTGGATCCAAGAGGTGTTGTGGGGCAGCCTAGCTCAGTAATTTTAATGCATGAGTTATTAGGACACGGACACCCTGTTGGCGGTAATTACACAACAAATGCAAGTACAAATGCTCTGAGAGTGAGTAACCATTATTTAAAAGTATTAGGCCTTAGCCCTCGTAAAGGTGAACATGGTGGATTTATAGGGAATAAACGTTTAATTAAAAAACTTAATTAATGAAATTGAAAATTATATATGGTTTTTTGGCACTATTGCTGATCAATAGCCTGCTTTTGTTAACCACAGGTAATGAAAACGTATATATGTTACCCGTTAATCAACTCGATTATCATCAATTTAGCAGGCAGGATACATTAATTATAGAGTCAAATCCCAATTCTCATATAGAAACCAATCTTTTAGAATTTGACACTGCAAGCGAAAAGACGAAAAATAAAATTTTAGAAATTATCGGCAATGGTGTGAGGTTTGTTACAACGAAAAACCGGGAAGAGCTGTACGTAAACAATTGTTGTCAATCGCCGGTATATATTTTTACGATTAAAAAAAGCTATTTATTCATAGCAAATGTCGAAACTATTTTGCTTGATAATGAAAACTCTACCATTTATAGTGGTCTTTACTTGTACTTTTTTGGATGGAAAGAATTAAAGGTTAGTCTTACCGGAATTAGTTAGATTGTTTTTTTAAACCTATGATAATTAATAGATTAATCATTCTGCTATTTTGTTTTTGCGCATGCTCTAAAGAGAGTTATGTAAATAAAATCGAACATAGAGATTGGCGTTTAGATTATGTTAATCGGAGTAATAATGACACCACATATTTTCAACCAAATATATTTATAGGCTTGTCTTTTCTTGATGATGAGCAAGTATTACTTACCAGTCGGAATATTGAGTTATTAAAACTCGAAGATGACTCGCTTGTTTTCTCAAAACTGGATACTCTGTATAAATTAAAAGTTCAGTTAGAGGAGACTGCTATATCTGTGATAAATGATGCCGATACTTTGAAGTACATCCCTTTGAAATCATCCGCGCAGAATTCCGTAAAGAATATTTTTGTATCCGGAACAAGAACGTACCAAGATAAAATTGTAGAGTATAAAATTGACTTAAATAAGGAAGGGATGGCGGATTTCCTTTTCTCAGAAACACATTTTGAAACGGGAAGAGAGGATAGTACAAAACAAGAAATAAGGATTGATGACCAAATCAATTCGAAGATTTTTGATGTTGCATCAAAGATAAAACTGCCTATAGAACCGGATACAAGCACTTACATACATCATCCCGATTATAAATTTATGCAGTTGCGATTAGAAAATGATGAAGTCTATGAAGTTTCGTATTATAATTTATCAGATCCTTATGCGCTGTGGCTCGATGAGTTGGTTGTATCTGTTATATTAAACCATCAGGCGTTGGCTTTTTAAACTAGGATGGAATGTTGTGTACGCTGGAAATTTATGCAATTTTGGTGAGATAAGAACCTGTAAATGTATTACAAAGTGCACCGCTATGGATTGATGATGCGATTATAAGAGAAAAATAAATATGAGAAAAAATAGAGCACTACATATCATACTTTTGGTTGTTGTTTTGAATGCAATCACTTGGATGTTTTGGGGCAGAGATTCAACATTGATATTGGCAGTAAATCAATTTAAAACAGCGGGTACTAACTTTGTTGATACCGTTTATATTTTCACTGGCAATCATCCCAACGCACCGTATCATGTTGCCCAATACAACGATTTTTCTGAAAAAGCGCATAGAGAAATGCGAGAAGCTTTCTCCCATAAAACTACTTCGTTAAATATCTTTCCTGAAACATATGAGGAAGGAAAATCAGAACTTCCCGAATTTTTAAGTTATGAAAATGGAATATTTGATTTTTATATCATTCGATTGATTCCTTTTTATGCATTTGTAGAAAGTTCAGCTATAGTAGGAAGTGGAAGTGCCGATTATTCCGGCAACTACATTTGGTTTTTTAGGTGGTGGAAACTGTCAGAAAGAATGACTGGGGTTAGTTAATTTGAATATCTACTTAGACTTTTTCTATTTGAAAATATTGAATAACATTTTAGGTTATAGAGTACTATCTCTATTAAACCAACTAAAATCCATGCAAAAAGCAGTTACACATCGGCATAAATTCAAAGACCACCTGGGCAGCATACGCACCACGGTAAATGAAAGCGGCGCGGTGGTGGGATATGACGATTACTACCCTTATGGATTAATTATGCCGGGCAGGAGTTCCAACACCGCCAACCCCAACGCCGACTACAAATTTACTGGTTTACGTAGTTATTGAGATACCTTTAGTTATTTACCCAAAGAGTGGAATTAAGTCTGCTTCTTGTTCGGCTAAAGCCCGTTGCGTGCCCTTTCTTAGCCAGCAGCCGTCAGCTGAAGCTGACGGTAATAAGTATTAACGTTTATATCGTAATTACTTATTACAAATTGTTTTAAATATAATAAATCCATCTCCGTAGGATAAATCCGGCGGAAATGGATTTTATACCAAAAAGGGGGGTAGCCCCAGACTAGCCCCCGATAAACAGCACAAATGTTAATTCTTAGCTCAGGCGCGGTATAATTTCTTTTTTAAGGCTACATTCCACTAGATTCTTAATGCGAATTTTTCTAAAGCCGGTTTTTTTGGTTTTATCTCAACTAATAACCAATCAGCTAATCAACAATTTCACGATATTTCGACTTTGCTCAATGCTCCCTAACTTCGTGAGACATTCCCGGCAACACCGGTTTTTTTCTTTATCATCTCTTAACCGCCGATAGACTCGCTAGCGCTCGCATTATCAGCGGCTATAATATGGTTGGATGCCCTCCGGCATCCTTTTTTGTGTGAACGTGGAATCCATTTAATAACAAATACATCAAAACAACATTCGAAACAATTCCCCTCCACTGGAGGGGCAGGTTTTGCGCTTGCGCATAAACCGGGGTGGTCTCGGAGGAGTCTGTGTCTGTACCACCTAGAGAGTTTACATATGTAGAAATAACAAGATTACAGACCCAAAGAGGTCTCATTTAAACTGCACATCTTTTTATTACGCACCGTTGGCGCTTTTGCGGGCATACCTTACATCATTAACCGAGCCCTATGGACTCGGCTAATGATTTACGCACCTTTGGTGCTAAGTATAAAACCAAAAAATGAATAGAGTCCCGCCCTCTCATCCGTCTTCCGACGGAAGAGGGCAGGTTTTGCGCCTGCGCAAAACCGGGTGAGGGCGCTACTGGAAACAGGAGCTACAGAGCGAGATTCAAGGGAACCAGAGGTTCCCGGGCGCATTCCGAATCCGCGCCACCGGCGGATCGGAACGAGGAATCACCCAATCACCCAATCACCCAATCACCCAATCACCCAATCAACTAATCAACTAATCAACCAAGCTTTTCCAAATAAAATGGAACGGATTTTTTTATATTTACGCTCCTTATTTGAAATGCCGTTTTCGGTTTTCGAAAGGGATTAAAAAATAGCAGCTGCCAGAATGAAAATACTGGCTTATGCCGAATAAAATATAAGAACAACTACATGAACAATTTAAAAGGAATAATTTATATAGCCTTGGGCGCATCGAGTTATGGTGTTTTGGCTACATTTGTTAAAATAGCCAATAATAAAGGCATACCTACCGGGGTGTTGACCATCTCTCAATATTTACTGGGATTTTTGACCTTGTTTTTTGTTTCGCTTGTGCTTAAAAAAAGGAATGAAGACAAAAGAAATGAGAGTGTGGCTCCGGCGCAACCCAATTCAAAATTAAAATTGGTTGTTTTTGGCACGACATTGGGATTTACCTCCAGTTTTTATTATCTGTCCATTCAATATTTGCCGGTTTCGGTGGGAATTATTCTTTTAATGCAATCTATTTGGATTGGATTGGTTTTTGAATTTTTTATAGCACGGCATTTGCTCACCAAAACAAAGATAATAGGGGCGGTGACAACCATTTTTGGAACGCTGCTGGCCGTAAATGTAATGGAAGCGGCAGAAAGTATTGAATGGCCCGGAATTGTGTTCGGGCTGTTGGCCGCAACTACTTTTGCCACCACTATGTTTGCCACAAATAAAATAGCGTTGGAGCTGCCCAATATTACCCGAAGTAAATATTTGGTTTTAGGTGGTTTATTGGTTGTTTTAATATTTTGGAACGTGCCAGGGATTTCGGATTTTACTTTGCCCGAATTTCAAATGTCCATTGTGTTTACCTGGGGCGTGTTTTTGGCTGCTTTTGGTACCATTATTCCGCCTATTTTATTTAATAAAGGCTTTCCCATCACCGGTGTTGGGTTGGGCAGTATAATGGCTTCCATGGAAATACCCGTTTCGGTATTCAGCGCGTATATTTTATTAAACGAACAGGTTAAATTTATCCAATGGGTGGGAATAGCCATCATACTGCTTTCTGTAGTTATCATTAACAGAAAAAACGAAACCGCCGGCTAATCGCTGCACAAAATACCCGATAAAATCCCGTCTAACGGGATGTTTTATCCTATTTATTGGTCGCCGAATAATTTAAGGCGTTCTTCTATGATACCCTGCAGAGCATTGGCCTGGATAACTCCGGCATTTTGCCATAGCGTATAGCCCTCCTTAAACAAAAGTAGATTGGGAATCCCTTTGATTTGATAGGTAATGGTGGCATCGGCCTGTTTTTCGGTATCAACCGAGACAATTTTTACGGTATCGCCCATATTTTCTTTGAGCTTTTCCAGAACCGGATCCATCATTTTGCATGGACCGCACCAGTCGGCAAAGAAATATACCAATACGGGCTGCTCTTCTTTCGTCAATTCCCTCAGTTTTTCCAGATCGTTAATTTGTTGCATGGCTTGGATGGGTAAATATTAGATTTTAGACAGAACAAAAAATGCGGTTCAACAGTTCTGCCGGCTTCGGACGGAAACTTTCCGGTAATATAAATTGCAAGCATATATCATAAAAAAAGCCTCCTTTGAAACAAAGGAGGCTTTATATGTATAAATAAATATACTACTTATGAATACTTATTTGATGAGGGTCATTCGTTTACTTTGAACAAAGTTACCTGCAACTATGCGGTAGATGTAAACACCACTTGCAAGGTTTCTTGCATTAAAAGTAACGGTATGCTCACCGGCAGTCATATTAGTGTTAACTAATGTTTGAACTAATTGTCCATTAATATTATAAACATCTATACGTACATGGTTACTTTGTGGTAAAGTAAACTGAATGTTGGATGTTGGGTTAAATGGATTTGGATAGTTTTGTGATAGAGAGTAAGCCAGGGGCTTGTCGTCTATTTCGGTTGCTACATCAAAGGCTTCTGCTTCGAATGCACCTTTGTATGGCAATACATCGCTTCTATCGTTACCGTCAATATCGGTAGTTACTTCTGCTAAAGGCATACCGGCCAGGTTTACGTCGCCAACAGAGCTGCCGGTCAGACGAAGGTCGGTACCTGAAATGTATTCAACAGATACGTTGGAGGAGTTTGCATCTTGGCCCGAATCGGTCAACCAGGTTGCGAAATCTGTCGATTCCAGAATCGGATCTTCAGTTGTTCCCATGGTCGATAGATAAGCATTATCGCCGAAAGCGAAGTTGTTATAGTCTGAAGAGAATCCAAAATCAGTTGGTACTCTGTAAACAGTTGCATTTTCTGCATCTGTATCTACAGTGAACAGGTTGTTTTTGAGATCCCAATCTTGAGCACTAGAACCAACGGTAATCAAACCAAAGGCGGCTTGTGTACCGGTTTCGTCGCTATCACCCAATCTGATGGAGTTATGGTAAACTTTGTTGACCGAGTTACCGGCTGCGTTGTTAATACCTATTGCAAATACTCTGTTTCCTTCCGCTGCATCAGCGTTGGCAAAATTTTCAGCAGTAATTATATTGTTGAAAATGTTTACCTCACCTAACGAGGCATTAAACAATATACCTGCAGAGTAGGATGCAGAGGCTGTTCTATTAACTTGTAAACCTTGTATGGTATTACCGATAATATTAGTTTCGCCATTGTTAAGTGCTAAATAAATAGCGCCATACCATGCTTGGTCCGCAATCGGGCTTGCAATAGTAATGGTGTTGCCGATGATATCGTTATTTGTAGCCCACCAGGATGTAATACCGCGGTGTGTGGTATAGATATCGTTGTCGATAACTTTGGTGTCTTTTAACTCTGTTGCCCCTTCACCGAAGCCCCATAGGCCAACACCGGTTTTAAAGTCGCCATCTTCGCTACCAATGGTATTATTGATGATGCTCCAACCTTGAGTTCCTATACTGCCGCTTTCGTTAGGTACAAAAGCACTAATGGATTTGTCTCCGGTATAGAAGAAGTTGGAGTTTTTAAATGTAGAGTTTACGGTTTGGTAAACATATACCATGGTTGACATGGCCGGGTCGTCACTGGTAAAGGTCATATCTCTGGTATCGCCGCCATCTGTGTTTGAACCATCAAAGGTTACATAATCAGCATTTCTCAGCCAAATACCATCAGTTCCGGAACCTGAAATTAATGTAATGGTTGGGCTAACGCCTTCTGCAGGTTTAATGAGCAGTGGAGTATCTTCTGTTAAATCGCTACGATCTAATTTTATTTCACCAGTCTCATCAATATCATCTGTAATGTACAGAGCAGTTGGTCCAGAGAGTCCAAACTCAGAAATAGCAGCAAAAGCTTCGCTTAAAGATGCAAAACCTTGAGCATCGCCTTCCCTTTCAGGTATAAAGAAGTCGCCTGAGAACGGTGCAGCCAAATCACTGCTTGGTTTGCCTAAGTTTTCAAAAAAGTTCATAGGCATAACAATCCATTCACTATTGCTAACATCGGTACCGAAAGAAGCCATTGGCGTTGGATTACCTTGTGTTACACTTGGTTTACGAATCAAGGTGTGGTCTTGAGTGGCTTTAGCTACTCCGGCAACGTCCCAACCAGTATCAGGGCGTATTAACTCTTCGCCAAATACGTCAATCCAAGTTGTATCGTTGGTTACCGGATTAATATGAATTAATGCACGAGCATCATCACCGGTATGATAAACAGGACCAGGGTAGTACACAATTTCGTCCAAGTCGTTTATATCGAAGAGGTCCTCGGAAATTGCATCGGAACCCAATGTATAAACTTCACCTGCACCAATGGTAGCGCCTTCAGCAAACTCTTCAAAGAATCTCCATTCACTTCCGTTGCTTGTTTGTGCAATTCGGTAGTTTACCAGTGTTATAGTAGAGTCGGTAGCATTATAAATTTCCAACGCTTTGTTATTGCTCGAACCTTCAATGTACTCTGAGAAGAATATTTTGTTTGTTGGGGCGTCAACATAAACGTCGGGTGCATCGGCTGCTGTGGTATAAGCCACGAATCCGTTAACACCATCAGAAATTGCAAAGCTAAATGATTCGTCATCATTTACCCAAACAGCAACGTCACCGTAAACTGAACTAAAATAATCGCCCTCATCACCCACTAAATCAGTAGTATGAACGATTGTAGGATCTGTAGCATCACTTATGTCGTAAACAATAGCGCGGCCTACTTTGTCTCCACCACCAGCGCCATCAGCTCTGAAACTGTACATAGCAGCATAATCAACACCGTCAGCTGTAAATAGGCTAAATCCATTTCGGCTGGCAGAAGAAAATGCAGAGTTTTCGATGTATTCTCCGTCTTTATTGTAGCGTGCCGGAGCAGAGCTGTTACTTGCAATATAGAAATCCGAATCACCGCCCGCTGCAAAAGCTACTGCTTGTGCGCCAGAACCTATTACAACATTAGATCCTGAAAGGGTGATAGGGTTGTCTGTCCATGTAGCTCCATTATCATCGGTAGTTAGTACGTGAACTACCCCCGGATCGGTGCTTGCTTCCGGAATCCATATTTCTACAGTATTATCTGCAAGAGAACCCACCACAGAAAAATGGTCACCTAAACGACCTTCGCTTGTAAAATCAAAAGAGCCGTCAAAAGTACCGCCTTCAGAGGTCCACCAATACAATTTAAAGTCACTAGCACTTGCATCAACGGTAAGATTTCCTAGAAAAATGGCTCCATCTTCTGATATTTTCAAATCATTTAGAGCATATGTACCACCGGCTACGCCATCTAGATCGAAATCCGTATCGAGCGCAACATCCTCACCGGTTAGTGCATCAATTACGCGTATTGTTGTTGCAGCGCGATCTGGTAAGTAAATTTTACCATCGTATTCCGCAATTCCTCTGATCATACTTGTTTCGAACCAAGCTGGCAGTCCTTCGTCAGCACCGGTACGATTAGATCGTTCCCAAAGTTTAGTTAATTCCTGAGCTTGTACTTGCACTGTAAAAGCACTAATTAAAAAAGCGCTTACAAGCATACCCAAGGATATATTTCGTAAATATTTTACCATAAAACTTCCTTATTTATTTTTCTTTATGATTGCTAATTAATAACCGGGAAACCGAAATTCCCCAATCATATATAATTTAATGGATTTTATATTTATAAACCATTTTATATAATGTACGATACCAAAAAATATGCACATTAGCTGAACTAATATTTCATAAATATAGATGAACTACAAATATAATTTATGCAAATGCGTGCGAAAACAATAAAAAAGGAGCATTTTTGAAAATTGAAATGTTAAACCCAAAATTGTAAAATGCAGTAAACCAAGAAAAAAGGTTGCGGCTATAGCTAAATTATAATTTCAGGGGCTTTAGAATCTGTTTTACAAAATAAAAATGGTCGGAAAGGCAAACTATCCGACCATTTTTTAAAAATTGTAATTATGATGGTTTAATCATCGATTTAAGCTGGTAGGGTCAACCCTGGTAGGAGTTTCTTGTCCTGAAATAATTATTTGAGCCGCTTTGGAAACCGCTCTGATAGTATTTGTAACGTGAGGTATGTTCAGAGTCTCAATCTCATCCGATACCTGATGATAATCGGGGTCCACATCTATAGGGGTGGTACTGATGCTGTGTGCCGGCACTCCTTGACGCGCTAAAGTTGCATTATCCGATCGGTAAAACAAGTTTTGATTGGGATATGGGTCGGGATAAAATCGGAAATCGGTACCTTCTGCGCTTTTTCGTAATATTTCGCCAAATGTGGATTTTTCGAAGCCGGTAATCCATGCCGTATTTGGCCCGTCAACAGCGGGTTTTCCTATCATTTCCAGATTAAACATGGCTATTATCTTATCCGGATCCATCTGCTGTGAAAAGTAGCGCGAGCCATACCCGCCAACTTCTTCGCCCGTAAATGCCACGAATATTAAAGTACGCTCGGGTTGTTCCAGGCTATTATAGTGGCGTGCCAGCTCAATCACACCCGACACTCCCGAGGCGTTATCATTTGCGCCGTTAGCTATGGAATCGCCTTCGGCACTGTTTATAACTCCGATGTGATCGTAATGTCCCGAAAAAAGTACAATTTCATCTTTTCGTTTACCTTCTATTTTACCAACCACATTTGCAATTTGCAAAGTATCGATGTGGTTTTCTACTTCCAGCTCTAAACTATTTATTTTTTGATCGGCTAAAACGAATAAAATATTGGCGTCGTTACCCAGTTCCAGTTTTCGTGATGTTTTTGAGAAAAACGATTGATACCTGTTAAAGGAATTTTTATGCACATCATCTACCAGAACTACGGTAGGAACGTCCGAATTGGAAAGGGCGGAGTAGCTTTTGCGAAAATCGTCGTCTTTTTTCAACGTTTTGATGGTTACATCTTCTTTGGTCCAATTTATGTGCTTGGAATCCGGCAATACAAAGTAGTTATTTTTATCTATGGTTTTGCCATTGATTGTTAAAGTCGCGCTTCCATGAGATATGGCATACACGTTGAATTTCTGTTGATAAGAGTCCAATCCATCCAAATACGGTAACTTCATGCTGCTGAACTCATTTTCAATAAAGGCAGCCGCTTTCTCAATATCCGCCGGCGAAAATGTATGCCTTCCTCTCATTTCATCGCTGCTTAGAGTTCTAATAATTCTATCAACATTGGCTTCTGTAATTTCGTAAGGTTTATTGCACGAAACGAAAACCATAGCCAAAACCATGATTATAGCAGCGGGTTTTATTTTATTAAAAAAGTAAATCATAATACGGTTAATTATTTGCCAAAAAATAATGAACCTTATTCTTATATATTGGTAAAAAGTTGCTAATACATATTTTTTAACAGTTTCGAGTTGTTTTATCTGCACAGGATAGGGGTTTAAATCGTTTTAAAAAATGCATAAAGCAGAAATAGGTATTGGGGGTAATCGGTGTTCCGAAAATGCTACCTTCTGCAAAAAAACAAGAAGCAAAAATTCCAAAAATGAATACACGGTACGATTTGTTTTCTTTGGAATATCGAATAAAAAAAGAGTCGCATTTCTACGACCCCTCCGGTTTTTAGATTTTTTTGGCGATAATCGCTATTCCGCCCAATTGGTCGTTATACTTTCTGAATACGCCCTTCATTTCCTGGATGCGTTTTTTGTCTTTTGGGTGGGTCAGCATGTTAAAGGTAATTTTTAAAAACCTTAAGAACCCTTCATCTTCTATAAGTCGCTTGGTTTCTAGTAGCAGCATGGGTTTGTGCATTATATCAATCACTTCAAAGCCTTCATTTTCCAGAAGTGCCGTCCATTCCTTAGCGGTTAGCGGCCTTGCGTTTACGCGGATGGCTTTGGCCAGTGTTTTTTGGATTTCTTTCTTGGCTCCTTCGTTGATATCGTCGGGTTGCAGGCTAAGCTCGTGGATGCCATATAAACCACCTTTGGCCAGCAGTCTGTGCGCCTCTTGTATAATTTCGGCTTTCCGATGGTCGGCTTGCATGGTCAGCATAGCCTCGCCAAACACAACATCAGCAGAAGCTGCCTCTAAATCTGATTGCGCAGCATTTTTATTGATGATGGTAATATTTTCATTTTTAAATTTTTTCTCTAAATCTTTAGCAGCTTTTTTGTTTAACTCTACACCAAAATATTGCTTAGGACCGTTTTTTAGAGCCAGGCGGGTAGTATGCCCAATACCCGGAGCAAATTCTACCACACTTTTTTCATTGTTTATATTCAGCCGTTCAACCATGTTTTCGGTTAGGATGCGTCCACCGGGCCTTAATACTTTTTTGCCCATTTTTGCCAATAACCAATGGCCCTGATCGTAGTTTATAGTATCGTATCTCATAATTTATTATTTAGAAGAATTCTAAATTACCAAATGAGCAGATGTATTACAAGTATGGTTTTTGGGATTGTAAATATGTAATTAACAATATCTTATTGTAATAATAAATTATACCAAATAAGCTACTGGAAAAATGGGATTTAAAGGCGATTTTTATTTATAAAAGTTATTTGATGCTCTTTTGTGTGGGTACGTGCGGAAGGCAATTATTTGTGATGGTTGTAGTTTATGAAATTTAAACACCCATTATTATATTGTGAAAAGTATTTTATTTTATGCTTAGATGATTTAAAACCAACCAAAATAATTGATACTTCCGTTTTCAGATAAAAACGAACAAAGGAGACGATTTTGCCTCCTTTATATTTACGTAAATGTAGATACTATCAATAATCTGCGGTTAAAAAATCCTCGCCGGGCTCGGGAATAATCACATCTATATCGCTAATTTCTTCAACATATTGCTTAAAATCGTGGGGATTACCGGCTAAAACAGGAAAAGTGCCGTAATGAATGGGAACTGCTACCTCGGGGTCTATCATTTCTACCGCGTATGCCGCTTCTTGTGGTCCCATCGTGTAATGGTCGCCAATGGGAGCCAGCACAACATGCGGTTCGTACAGCTCGCCGTAAAGTTCCAGGTCTGAGAAAATATTGGTATCGCCCATGTGGTAAATACAGATATCGTCCTCAAAAGAAATAATCAATCCCGCCGGGGTTCCGGCATATTCACCGCCAAACGACGAAGTATGATTTGCGTTGACCATAGTTACAGAAAAATCGTCGAAGTTTACGGTACCGCCTTTGTTCATTTCAACGGCTTGCTCTTCGTTTAATCCGTGTTTTTTTAGCAATCCGATAAGCTCCACAATACCAACAACGGTACAGCCGGTATTTTTTGCAATTTCCAGTGTATCGCCCACATGATCTTCGTGGCCGTGCGTCAAAAGTACAAAATCGGCCTCTTTCACATTTACCAATTCTTTGGGTGTGGTGGGATTTCCGTTTAAAAATGGGTCAACATATATAATTTTTCCGGTTGGACTTACAAATTTGAATGCAGAGTGCCCCAACCAAAATCCTTGAACTTGTGTTTCTTCCATGATGCTTACCGTTTCTATATTTTTGAATGGTTTAATTTGATATCTTGTTACATATGTTACAAAATTATAGCAAACTAAATTGAAAGAAAAATGGGTTTTTTAAAAAGAATGAGCAGTTTAATTGGTTTGGATGGCGCCCAACGGTCTTCTATGTGGATTCCTTTGGATGAAAACTCTGAAGTGGACGAAGTTTTTGAGCATTCATTCGAAAGACCCCAGGTAATTTTGAAACACAGCACGCGCTGTACGGTTAGTTTTTTTGCAAAACGCAACGTAGAATCGCCGGTATTATGGGATGGCAAAGACGCCGATTTATATATTGTTGATGTAATCAGAAATCGTCAGGTTTCTAAGTATCTGGCCGAAAAAACAGGCATTGGTCACGAGTCGCCGCAGATGTTTGTTATAAATAAGGGCGAAGTTGTTTGGAGTGAAACCCACGAGAGGGTGAATTCCGCCAACGTAAAAAAAGTTTTTTCAGAGCTGCAAAAAGCCTGATAATCAAAAATCTAGTAGCCGGCCGCGTAACCATCACCCCTTGAGTCGGCACCGCCCGTTTTTACGCCGTTTTCATCAATATAGATGATATGCGCGCGCGCCAATGCCTGTGGTGATAACTCGTAGCCTTTTTCTCGCAGCAATTGCTGTGTATCGGGACTGAGACCGAAGGGGTCGAACAACAATTTATCCGGCATCCATTGGTGATGAAAACGGGGCGCGGATACCGCCTGTTGTGCATTCATGCCAAAAACAGCATTATTCAAAAATGTTTGCAAAGTAGCGGTTATAATTCTGGGTCCGCCTGCAGCGCCCAGTATCATGCTTGGTTTTCCGTTTTTGGAAACGATGGTGGGGGTCATGCTGCTCAGCATTCTTTTGCCGGGTTCTATGGCATTTGCTTCGCCGCCGATGAGTCCAAACATATTGGGTACGCCCGGCTGTGCCGAAAAATCGTCCATCTCGTTATTGAGAAGAAAACCGGCCCCGCCAACAGCGACATGGCTGCCGAACGAGCCGTTTATGGTAGTGGTAACGGCCACTGCATTTCCGTCTTTATCTATAACGGAGAAATGGGTGGTTTGATCCGGTTCGTTATAGCCGGTAACTTCACCATGCGAAAGCTCTTGCATTGGAGTGGCTCTATCGGGCCTAAAACTTTTCATCCTATCCATATTATAGGCTTTACTGATAAGCTCGCTTTGCGGAATATGCCAAAAATCGGGATCGCCCAGATAATGGGCACGGTCTGCAAATGCGCGTTTCATGCTTTCTGAGACAACATGCACGTAATCGGCCGAGTTATGTCCCATAGATTTGAGGTCATAACTTTCAAGCATAGCCAAAATTTGTGCCACGGCTATACTTCCGCTGCTGGGTGGCGGCATAATGGTTAGATTATATTCGTGAAAATCTACAGTGATGGGTTCGCGCCACTTACTTTTGTAGTTTTTTAAATCTTTATGTGTAATAATGCCATTTTGTTTTTTCATTTCGTTAACAATGGCATCGGCTACCGGACCCGAATAGAAACCTTCTCTGCCGTAACGCATTATTTGCTCGAGTACAAAAGCCAGATCTTCTTGTACAAATAAATCGCCCTCTTTATAAGGTTCGCCATTTTCTTTGGTAAAGTATTTGCGCGAACTTTCAAACTTTTTGAGCAGATGTGCGTGTGAATTAAGTTCACTAGCCTGTATATACGACAGGTAATATCCATTTTTAGCAAGGTCGTAAGCGGGTTCTATAACTTTATCCAGCGCCAGTCTTCCATATCTTTTATGGGCGTTTATCATGCCATCTACGGTTCCGGGCACACCGCTTGCCAGTATTCCCAATTGACTTAATTCGGGATTAAACTCGCCATCTTGAATATACATATCACGCGTTGAAGCTAGCGGCGCAACTTCCCTGAAATCAAGTGCATTGGTGGTTCCATCGTTCATTCTGATAACCATAAACCCGCCGCCACCTATATTTCCGGCGCGGGGCAATGTAACGGCCAGTGCAAATTGAACGGCAACCGCCGCATCTATGGCATTACCGCCTTGCTCTAAAATTTCTTTACCGGCAATAGATGCATAAATTTCTGCCGATACTACCAGGCCGTTATCGTACGATTTGGACCAGCCCGTTTGCGAATAGGCATTTTGGCCTACAAAAAAAATGAACAGTAAACTTGATATTATTATTTTTCTCATGATCTGGGATGATATTGTTTGTGTACTTGATGTAAAAATGAACGATCTACGTGTGTATAAATTTCTGTGGTCAATATAGAGGAATGTCCCAACATTTCCTGCACGGCTCTCAAATCGGCGCCGCCCTCCAGCAAATGGGTTGCAAACGAATGCCTGAATATGTGCGGATATACCGGTTTATTGATATTTGCTTCAAATGCCGCTTTTTTTACGATATTCCAAATGCTCATTCGGGTCAATGCACCGCCACGTTGGTTTAAAAACACTTTATTTTTCGATTTATGCGCTTTTTCGGGTCTGAAAAATAAGGGGCGCACCGCTTCCAGATAATTTGAAATTGCATCTTGGGCTATCTCACCCACGGGAACCAGCCTTTCCTTGCTGCCTTTGCCTATAACGCGTATAAAACCGATTTCAAAAAACAGACGATTGGTTTCGAGGTCGGTAAGTTCGCTAACCCGCATTCCGGTGCCATAAAGAGTTTCCAAAATGGCTTTGTCCCTGATTCCTGCCGGTTTTTCCGTATCCGGTGCGTCTAAAATAAGTTCTATTTCTTCGGCGGTTAAAACTTCGGGCAAGGTCTGTGCTTTTTTGGGCAGTTCGATTAATTCTGCCGGATTTGCAACAGACAAACCTTCCACCACGGCAAATTCGTGAAATCCCCTTATGCTTGAAATATTCCGTGCTATGGAGCTTGAAGTAAGCAGTTCGTGGTCCACCAAAAAATCCAAAAACTGCTCGATATGGTAAAGCGCAACGCCTGATAAGTCCTTTATTTTATGCTCCGTTACCAGGTAGTTAAGATAGCGTTCAATATCATTTTGGTACGAAACCACGGAGTTTTCGGATAACCCTTTCTCGAGTTTTATAAATTGAAGGTATAAATCTATTTGTGCCTTAAACGGATTCATTCCTCCTCATTATTTACCGGTATTTTATTTTCGGTTTTGGGCGGTTTTTTGGTTTTATCCTTATCGTCATCCGGATATTCGATTCTACCATGGTACATGCCCGATAAGGTTTGCAAAAATGCATTTTTTATGGAATTTAAATCATCGAACGTAATGGGGCACTCGCTTAATTGGCCATCATTTACCCGGTCTTCCACAATTTTATTTACCAGATTTTCCAGTTTGGTATAGGTACGGTTTTTCATCGATTTTGCCGCAGCTTCGATGCCATCGGCTAAGAGAACGATTCCGGTTTCTTTGGTAGAGGGGAGTGGACCGTCGTAACGGAACAGGTTTTCGGCTATTTCTGTATTGGTCGATTCTTCATCTTTCGCTTTTACATAAAAATATCTGATAATGGATGTGCCGTGGTGCGTTCGGATAAAATCTATTATACGCTCGGGTAATTTATGCTCTCTGGCCATTTCCACGCCATCGCTTACGTGCGCCTTGATTACTTTTGCACTCATGTGCGGCGTTAATTTATCGTGTTCGTTTTCTTTGTCTTTTTCTTGGTTTTCGGTAAAATATTGGGGCATTTTCATTTTGCCAATGTCGTGATATAGCGCGCCGACTCTGCAAAGCAAGGGATTTGCCCTGATTTCTGCGGCAGCGGCTTCGGCCAGTCCCGCAACCTGTAAACTGTGGTGAAATGTGCCGGGAGCTTTGTTCATCAGTTCTTTTAGAAGAGGCTGGTTATTATCGCCCAATTCCAAAAGAGTAAAGTCGGTAATTACACCGAACATTTTTTCCAATAAAAGGATGAGCGGATACGTAAACAAAATGAACACCGCGTTTATTGCTATAAAAAACACCTGATTTAGATAAATGTCCCAACTGCTGTATTTGGCCAATGCAAAACCGGTTATAACCACTAAATAGGTGATAAAAACAATTCCCGGCGTAACAAAGAAGAATTGGGCACGGTCTTTTATATCGCGTACCGAGAAAACTCCCATGCTGCAAGCGGTAATGGTGGCTATGGCTATTTCATAATCGTTGCCATTTACCAACCCAATTAACGAAGCTAATGTAAGTGCGGCTATCAGTCCCACTCTTGAATCGAATATTATGGTTAAAATAATGGGTGCAATGGCAATGGGCGCAAGATAGGGGGAGGCCATTTCGTATTTAAAGATAATTGCAATGGACAGGCTGACCAAGCCCAAAATCAAAAATACGAGTAAAAACATGCTATTGTCGCGACTGATATTACTGCGGTACAGCATTAAATAGAAAAAGAACACCAGAGAAATAACGATTACAATCAGTACATTACCCGAGTAGCGCAGCCAGCGCTCTGCTACCGTTGCATATTTCGATTTTGTTTGACCCAGGCTGTTAATAATATTTGCTTTATCTTGCGTAACAAGATCGCCTTTTCTAATAATTACTTGTCCTTGTGCGATGGCTCCTTTTGTTTCCGAAATATTTGACACGGCCTCGGAAATCCGGTCTTCGGTATCGGCCAGGCTGTATATAAAATTGGGCTGAACAATTTTACCGAATAATTCTAAAGCAACGGTAAAATTATCATCATTCAGATTTTGCTTCAATGCTACTTGTGCATAATCACTGGCTTCTTTCAGGTCGCGAAAGCGCGAACGGGTAATATTTTTTTCGGTACTGTTATCTGCATTGCGTAATGTTATTTCGTTTTGTGCCAGTTCCGATTTCTTTTTGTTTATTATGCCTTCTTCAAAAAGTTCGTCGATTAAACTCTCAATTTCTTTCTTTATAGCTACTCCGACAAACGCGGATGATTTAAGCTGTCTGTTTTGCACATCGTAGTAACTTTCGGATAAAATCTGCCATGAAGGGTCGCTAAAATCTGACCCCGAAACGTTAAATATTCGGCTGAATCTCAAACTATCCGAAAAAGCCGATTTTGAGGTATCTTCTTTACTTTTTTGCCAGGTATATAATGCTTCCAGTACATATTGCATTTCTCTGTACAGTGAGTCAATTTTGCTTTGCACTGTAAAGTCGGCTTTGTTATCAACTACAAAAATAGGAGGTATGTTTTTGCGTATATTCTCCTTTTCGGCTTTAATTTCATCATCCGATTTATTGACGGCAAAAGTAAAGGGCGCGGTCAGATCGTCCATGCGCCAGGGCTGATCGACGGTAAAGTTAAATTCAGATTGGCTGACCGTTAAAGGCAGTGCAAAAATAGAAACGCCGATAAAACCGATAAAAATAAGTAATCTTATATAGGGATTTCTTTTCAGGGAATAGGCTTCCCTTTCTTGTTTTAACCTTTCCCCCACAATAGGCGACTCGCCTTTTCTTTTTTTAGGAGCTAAACCAAATTTGTTGAGTAAACTCATAAAGGATTATTTAAATTTAAGGCCGTAAAATATTATCAATTATAAGATATAAATGATAAATAGAAATAGTGCAAGAATTTCGGATATTTATGCAACACTGTCATAACCCTTCAAGGTAACGAATTCTGACAATTTAAAATTATACTAAAAATCTACATATAACGTGGCATTCAAAACCAAAAAGAGCCTGGGTCAACATTTTTTAACCGATAATAACATTATCCATAAAATAATCGCATCTATTAATGCAAAACAACAGGATAGAATTATAGAAATAGGACCGGGTACCGGCGCGTTGACCAAATATTTGGCAGCCAAATACGTCGATGTTCATGTTATAGAGCTGGATAGCAGAGCGGTTGAAGTGCTCGAAAATGATTTAACGGGAATAACAATCCATCAAAAAGATGTTTTAAAAGTAGATTGGAACGAACTTGTGGCCGCAGACAAACCCAATTTCGTGCTTGGCAATTTACCTTATTATATAACCAGTCCGATTTTATTTTCCATTTTAGATAGCCGGGATAAATTTGAAGAAGCTATTTTAATGATGCAGAAAGAAGTGGCAGAACGTCTTGTGGCGGCTCCGAATAACAAACAATATGGAATTCTGAGTGTACAGACACAACTAATGGCTACTCCCGAAATATTATTTGATGTCTCGCCCAATTCTTTTAACCCGCCGCCCAAGGTAATGAGCTCTGTTGTGCGTTTAACGTTTGATAAAATCCGGGGCAATTATTCCGATAAAACCCTGAAAAAAGTGGTCAGGACGGCTTTTAATCAGCGCAGGAAAAAATTAAGCAATGCTTTAAAGTCCATTTTGCACGATTATAAACCGGAAGGATTCAATTTGGATGAAAGAGCAGAAAATTGGCCGCCCGAAATTTATGCAAAGTTGGCAGAGCTTCTCGAACAAAATGACAAATCCATAAAATAACCTACTTCGTAACTTACATTTTTGCATATCCGATAATCTAAACAGAATTCTTGTGCCGTTTCGATAGTATTGGCACGGTACTTGCTTTCAATATTGTGGATTTATAAAAAGGATTAAATATCCAACAATTTTAACGATAACAAACTAATGAATAGGAGTAATCCAAAATGGCTAGTATTAAACCTTTAAGCGATCGTGTATTAATTAAAGCCGACGCTGCTGAGGAAGTAACCAGTTCAGGTCTTTATATACCGGATACTGCTAAGGAAAAACCGCAACAGGGAACTGTTGTTGCAGTAGGCCCGGGCCGAATTGAAAATGGCAATAAAATTGAAATGACCGTAAAAGAAGGCGATAAAGTTCTTTACGGTAAATATGCCGGAACTGAAGTTACCGTAGGTGACGAAGAATACTTAATAATGCGTGAATCTGATATCGTTGGAATTTTGTCGTAAGAACAAAACAGATTTACCAGTAAACAGAATTTTTAAAATTTAAAAGGAAGAATATACATTATGTCAAAGCTAATTCAATATGATATGGAAGCTCGCGACGCACTCAGAAAAGGTGTGGACCAGCTTGCCAATGCTGTTAAAGTTACTTTAGGACCTCGTGGCCGTAACGTGGTTATCGAAAAATCTTTTGGTGGCCCCAGTATTACCAAAGATGGTGTTTCTGTAGCCAAAGAAATTGAACTTTCTGATAAGGCCGAGAACATGGGCGCACAAATGGTTAAAGAAGTTGCATCCAGAACCAGCGATAATGCCGGCGACGGTACTACAACAGCAACCGTTTTGGCACAAGCCATTGTAAACGAAGGTTTGAAAAACGTAACCGCAGGCGCCAACCCAATGGATTTAAAAAGGGGAATTGACAAAGCGGTAGATACTATCGTAAATGAGCTTAAAAAATTAAGCAAAGACATCGACGGAAGAGATGAGATTGCACAAGTAGGTACAATTTCTGCCAATAACGACGATGCCATTGGCAACCTTATTGCCGATGCCATGGAAAAAGTGGGCAAAGACGGTGTAATTACCGTTGAAGAAGCCAAAGGAACCGAAACCTATCTGGAAACAGTAGAAGGTATGCAGTTCGACCGAGGCAACCTGTCGCCATACTTTGTTACCGATTCCGAAAAAATGATTACAGAGTTGGATGATCCATATATCTTAATCTTCGACAAAAAGATTTCGAATATGAAAGATTTACTACCTGTTCTGGAAAAAGTAGTACAAACCGGTAAACCACTTTTAATTATTGCAGAAGATGTTGAAGGCGAAGCGCTGGCTACACTTGTAGTAAACAAATTGCGCGGTTCGTTGAAAATTGCCGCAGTAAAAGCACCCGGTTTCGGTGATAGACGTAAAGCCATGCTCGAAGATATCGCCATTTTAACAGGCGGTACCGTTATTTCCGAAGAAAGGGGCTACACTTTAGACAAAGCCGAATTGGTGCACCTTGGCCAGGCCAACCGTATTTCCATCGATAAAGACAATACCACCATTGTTGACGGTGCCGGTAAAGAAGATGATATTACAGCTCGTATTAACCAGTTGAAATCTCAAATCGAATCAACTACATCCGATTACGACCGTGAAAAACTGCAAGAAAGACTTGCAAAATTAAGTGGTGGTGTAGCCGTACTTTATATTGGTGCAGCATCGGAAGTTGAGATGAAAGAGAAAAAAGCACGTGTGGAAGATGCGCTACATGCTACCCGCGCAGCTGTAGAAGAAGGTATAGTACCCGGTGGCGGCGTTGCTCTATTGAGAACTGCAAAAGCTATAGAAGGACTGAAAGCCGATAACGACGACGAAGCCGTTGGTTTCCAAATCATCCGCAGAGCTATAGAAGCCCCGCTACGCACCATTGCCAATAACGCAGGTGTTGAAGGTGCAATAGTGGTGCAAAAAGTATTCGACGGCACCGGTGCCTTCGGTTATAATGCACGTACCGAGGTTTACGAAGACCTGATTAAAGCCGGTGTTATAGACCCGACAAAAGTTACCCGTAACGCATTGCAAAATGCAGCATCGGTAGCGGGTCTATTACTAACAACCGAGGCTATTATCTTCGAAAAACCGGAAGAAAATAAAGGAGCCGCAATGCCCGATATGAGCGCAATGGGCGGAATGGGAGGCATGGGTGGAATGATGTAATTCAATCCCCTCATAAATCTTTGAATTTATTCGAATCCTGCTCAATTAATTTTGGGCAGGATTTTTTTTGTTATACGGTAATCGGTGATCTGTCATACAGAGCAGAGCAAAGTATCTGGGGCTTTAAGCAACTTTGGTAATATCGAAAAGAGTCGAAACTATAGCATACTCATTTTTTTATTTTACACAGACTAGAAATAACGGTGCAGATTCTTCGCATACGCTCAGAAAGACCCCATAAAAATTCATAATTACTCAAAAAACGCTCGTCGATTTCTCGTTCCGATCCGCCAGTCGCGCGGATTCGGAACGCATCTTGGAAGCACCTGCTTCCAGTATGTCCTCACCCGGTTTTGCAAAGGCGCAGTTTTCAGGGATTTGAGATTAAGAGATTAGGGGAATAGGTTATCGGGTTCATCGGTTCTCTGTTATCGGTTGTGAATTATCGGTCGCATCAGAAAGGCCACATTATCTATAATATCCCAAAAAACACCCGTCAATCGTCACGCGTAACTCGTCACTCACGCATCCCTTACCCATAATTCCACTCCAAGTTCCTGCCCTCACCTGGTTTCCGATAATATTCTGAATTATATTATAAAATCAGATAATCAATATTTACTTGGTATAACGATTATCTTCCATTATCGGATGAATTTATAAAAGAGATTCAATGAAATCATTAATTAGCACAATAATTTTAATTCTTTTTTGGGGTTGCGGAGCAAGCAATAAGTCTGAAATAGAGCATCCTACCCTTGAAAATTTACCATCCGAAAAAGAGCAAAATGTTAATGTATTGGATATCAAAAAACCTTCGGAAATGGATAAAGGTCAATTTGAGGAATTACAGAAGTTTTATGATACTCGACCGGTATCTGAAATAGGCCAATTATATGGAGAATCTAGCGAGACTTTTGGACGAATAGAGTACATTAAAATGGACTCTAAAAATAGAATATATATTTTAGATATAGACCAACAGCATATACAGGTTTATTCGGCAAATGGAGATTACATAACAAAACTCGGCAATAGAGGGCAAGGGCCTGGCGAATTCGAAATGGCCTATTCTATGGATACCTATAAAGATAGTTTGCTGTATGTAAGTAATGGCTATCGTATTGAGATTTTTGATATTTCACGGGACGAGATACAGTTTGTAGAAACTAAAATAATAGATAAAAGCATTCGCAGTTTATGTGTTGCAGACGATAAATTATTTATAAACCCTACCCAGCTGACCGAACCCCAAGAGATAATCAGCGAGCTCGGCTATAAAAAAATGATATATGCGTATTCTTTGGCTACATTTGAACAATTGTTTTTATTTGGTAAATCCTACATTTCATCAAATCCATTCCTGCTCGATAGGCTCACATTTGGGTCACTAAGCTGTAACAAACCCACATCTTCGGTAACATTTAGTTTCGATCATGTTCAAGTTCTGCAAGGATATTCTGCTAAAGATGGAAATTTAGAATGGCAAACTCGCATCGATGGTTTAAGATTATTTCGTACGGTGCAGCAGAGCAAAAGTGGAGTAGTAGGTCTTAGTTTTAGACAACCCGACGAATTTTATGATACCATATTGCATCCAATTCATTACAATGGCAGGTATAATATGATTCAAATTGAAAGGAAATATTTGGGCGAATTTAGCACTGCCATTGACAGCGAAATTATCACTTTAATTTTTGATTCAGTTAACGGAAAGACGTTTAAACTGGATACAAATCTCCCGATAATATTACATGCTTCCGATAATTTAATAGCTAAAATTAACGAAGAACGTATAATGAGCAAAATATACAATATCAATTGAAGGTATTTTGGCCCCTGCAGTGTCCACCCTCACACGGTTTTAGGGATTAGGGGATTAAGAGATTAGGGGAATTGGTTATCAGTTGCCGGCAAGTCGGATGTGACTATGTCGGCTCCAGTATATATAAAATCCATTTCCGTTGGATTTATCCGACGGAATGATTTTTATATACCGGGACTAGGGGCTTTAGCCCCAAAGGTGCGTACTATGTCGAAGTATTTTATTCATTATGATATCCTTCTATAACGCATTTGTTTTTCCATTTTCATATCCCGAAGGGATGGCATGTTTATAGAAAATAGGATCTATAAATGGATGGTACGACCCCGTTGGGGTCGAATGTTCTTTTGGATGATATATTTTCTATAAACATGTGACCTCTCCGAGGTCTTGAGAGATAATCAAACCCATAGGTTTAATGTGAAACTCCGGTTTTTTATGCGACCTATAAGCCGTTCTCATCAAAATAACGTATCTTGTATATGCCCAAATACTTATCAACGGTTAAAAACTAAATACTTATTTACATTCAATATTGCTATTTTAAGGGCACTGTTCCATACCGGGATTGCAGAGTGGCACATCCCTAATAAAATTAACTATTAATAAACGGTTTAATGAGTATCGATTTTCAGAAAGAAATTTTCGCTCATCGCCATAATGGCAACGATGATGCAGCTACGCAAGAAATGCTGGATTTTATAAAAGCCAAAGACTTTGACACCCTGATCGACGAAACCATTCCAAAGGGAATACGTCTTTCAAAACCATTGAATTTGCCCAAAGCGCTGAGCGAGGTGGAATATTTGGAAGACCTGAAGAAAATGGCCTCCAAAAATAAAATTTACAAGTCGTTTATCGGCATGGGCTATTACGACACCCATGTTCCAAATGTGATAAAACGCAATATTTTGGAAAATCCGGCCTGGTACACGGCATATACGCCTTATCAGGCAGAAATTGCACAGGGTAGGCTTGAGGCGCTTATCAATTTCCAGACCATGGTAAGCGATTTGACCGGAATGGAAATCGCAAATGCATCTTTGCTGGACGAAGGTACCGCCGGCGCTGAAGCCATGAGCATGTTTTATTCACAGCGAAAAGGAGCAAAAAGAAAAACCGCCAATAAGTTTTTTGTTAGCGATTTGTGCCATCCGCAAACCATAGATGTAATGCAAACCCGCGCCGAACCTATTGGTATTGAAATTGTAGTGGGCAATCACAATGAACTCGATGTAACAGATCCGGAACTCTTTGGAATGTTGCTGCAATACCCGGCAACGGATGGCTCCGTTATTGATTATACGGCGTTGATAGAATCGGCCACGGAAAATGATATTTTTGTATCGGTAGCGGCCGATTTAATGAGTTTGGTCCTGCTGAAATCTCCGGGCGAAATGGGTGCGGATGCCGTAGTGGGCACAACCCAGCGATTTGGAGTACCCATGGGGTATGGCGGGCCACATGCGGCCTATTTTGCAACAAGAGAAAGCTATAAACGCCAAATTCCGGGCAGAATTATCGGAGTTACCCAAGATGCAAGCGGAAAAGCAGCTTATAGAATGGCATTGCAAACACGCGAACAACATATCCGCCGCGAAAAAGCAACATCCAATATCTGTACGGCTCAAGTATTGCTTGCAATTATGGCAGGTATGTACGCCGTTTATCACGGGCCTAACGGATTGAAAAAAATTGCGGCAAAGATCCATGGATTAACAAAATTGACAAAAAAAGGCCTCGAAAATCTGAACGTTAAAGTAGAAACCGATGTGTTTTTTGATACTTTAAGTGTTGTTGCCGATGCAAATAAAGTAAAGCCCGTTGCCGAAGCACGTGAAGTCAATTTCAGATATTTTGATGATGGCAGAATCGGTATTTCGTTCGATGAAACCAAGGAATTGGAAGACGTTGCACTGGTTCTGGACATTCTTGCCGAAGCGGCCGGCTCCGTTAATAATTTTGATGTTAATGCGGAAGCCCAAAACGTAAAAGTGGAATATTCTGACGATTTGAACAGAACTACCGATTTTATGACGCATCCGGTCTTTAATCTCTACCAAACCGAGCACGAAATGCTCCGATATATGAAACGTTTGGAGAATAAAGACCTCTCGTTGGTGCATTCCATGATTTCACTGGGATCGTGCACCATGAAATTGAACGCCACTACCGAAATGATTCCCATAACTTGGCCGGAGTTTGCACAAATTCACCCGTTTGTACCCAAAAACCAAGCTACCGGCTACGCTCAATTATTTGGCGAACTGAACGACTGGCTGTGTGAAATTACCGGTTTCGATTCATTTTCAATGCAGCCAAATTCGGGCGCTCAGGGCGAGTATGCCGGACTTATGACTATCAGAGCCTATCATTTAAGCAAAGGCGACAGTCACCGAAATATTGTGCTTATACCTTCATCTGCGCATGGCACCAATCCGGCAAGTGCGGTAATGGCCGGTATGAAAGTGGTAGTGGTAAAATGCGACGAGCATGGAAATATAGATTACGACGATTTGGCTGCAAAAGCTGAAGAACATGCCGATAATCTTTCTGCGCTGATGATAACCTATCCTTCAACCCATGGTGTTTTTGAGCACAGAGTTAAAGATTTTTGCGAGGTTGTGCATAAATTCGGTGGACAAGTATATATGGACGGTGCCAACCTGAATGCCCAGGTAGGTTTAACAAGTCCGGGAGAAATTGGCGCCGATGTTTGCCATTTAAATCTGCATAAAACGTTCTGTATTCCTCACGGCGGTGGTGGTCCGGGCATGGGTCCGATAGGTGTTGCAAAACACTTAACCCCGTTTTTGGCCAATCACGTAATGGTAGAAACCGGTGGCGATAAAGGTATATCGGCTGTTTCGGCAGCGCCTTTTGGTTCGGCCGGTATTTTATCCATATCTCATGCTTATATCAGAATGATGGGAACAGAAGGTCTTACCGCAGCTACCCATCACGCCATTTTGAATGCGAACTACATAATGGAGCGCCTGAAAGAGCATTATCCCATCCTTTATACCGGAAAACAGGGCAGGGCAGCGCACGAATTTATTTTGGATGTGCGTCCCTTTAAAGCTACGGCCGGTGTGGAAGTTATAGATATAGCTAAACGCCTAATGGATTACGGATTCCATGCACCGACCATGAGTTTCCCGGTGGCGGGAACGCTTATGATAGAGCCCACCGAAAGCGAAACTAAAGCCGAACTGGATAGATTCTGCGATGCCATGATTGAAATCCGTAATGAAATCCGTGAAATAGAGGATGGCAAAGCCGATACAGCCGATAATGTGTTGAAAAACTCGCCGCATACCATGCGCGAGGTTATGGTCGAGGATTGGTCGCACCCCTACACACGCGAAAAAGCCGTATTTCCTCTTGAAAATTTACGCTTTAACAAGTTTTGGCCAAGTGTATCCAGGGTTGATGATGCTTTTGGAGACCGAAATCTGATGTGTGCCTGCATACCTATTGATGCGTATAACATAGAAGACGTGATGGATATTTAAAATATTCCAAATCCCAAAAAATTAAAGGCAGAACCGGTTATGGTTCTGCCTTTTTTGTTTAAATTTTTTTGGTGTAAAATTATTTGGTTTAAAATTAATTTTAGGCAAGTTTGCTTTCAATTTTTATATCGCCCATCAAGGTTCGGTGTACCGGGCACCTTCCTGAAATTTCCAGAAGTCGGTTACGTTGCTCGTCCGTTAAATCGCCTTTAACAATTAATTCCACCTCTATTTTATCTATTTTGGACTTAGGTTTGTCGCAATTTTCACAATCTTCTGCATGGCTTTTGAAGTGCCGAAGCTCCAGATATAAATCTTCCAAAGGCCATTTTTTGCGCCTGGCATACATTTTTACTGTCATAACGGTGCAAGAACCCAATGCCATCAATAAATAATCATATGGATCGGGGCCTTTGTCGGTACCACCGGGAACGCTGGTGGGTTCGTCGCCAATCAGGTTATGCTGCCCGGCCGTTAAATCGGTGGTAAATATGTGTTCTTTGGGTAAATGTACGTGAACGATCTTCTTTTTAACTTCAGCCATCAGATAATATTTTTAAAAATTTGAATGTTTAATTATAGATAACTCAAAAGTTCTACTTTTGCTACATATTTGGCCAATCGCATGACCTGCTGTGTGTAGCCGAACTCGTTGTCGTACCAAGTGTAAATAACCACATTTTTATTATCGTTAGAAACCAAAGTAGCCTTAGAGTCGTAAACTGCACAACAACTATTGCCTATAATATCGTTTGAAACCATTTCTTCGTCGATGGAATAGTAAATTTGGTTGATTAATTTACCATTTAATGCTTCGTAACGTACGGCATTGTTTACTTCTTCCACGGTAACGTCTTTTCCAAGTTCTAGCGACATAATTGCCAGCGAACCGTTTGGTGTGGGAACTCTTACTGCATTAGCCGTCAACTTACCCGTCAGTTCTGGTATAACTTTAACAACGGCTTTTGCGGCTCCGGTAGAAGTGAGTACCATATTAATTGCCGCCGAACGGCCTCTGCGTGGTCTTTTGTGCATGTTATCCAACAGATTTTGATCGTTGGTATATGCGTGTATGGTTTCGATATGCCCCTTTACAATTCCAAAATTATCTTGGATAACCTTTAAAACGGGTGAAATAGCATTTGTGGTACAAGACGCAGCCGAATAAATATTTTCTGAATCCAGATCTAAATCTCCCTCATTTATGCCATATACAATATTAGGTATTTCCGTGCCTGGTGCTGTAAGCACAACCTGCGAAATTCCTTTGGATCGCAAATGCTTGGAAAGGGTTTCTTTGGTTCGGTAAGCGCCTGTGTTATCAATTACCAGAGCGTTATCTATACCGTACTGATTGTAATCTATACCGTCGGGCGTGCTCGATTCAATCATTTTAACAATCATGCCGTTTATTATCATAGCATGATTTTCGAAATCCAGTTCTACTATGCCGTCAAATTTACCGTGAACGGAATCGCTGGTAAATAATGCAGCACGTTTTTTTAGTGTTTCGTCGTTTACACTGCGCGTAACAATGGCTCTTAAACGGAGCTGATGGCCTTTTCCGGCCTGTTTTATCAGTTCTCTGGCCGCCAAACGCCCAATTCTGCCAAAACCGTATAAAACAACATCGCGCGGTTTGAATACGTGTTTGTCCTGACCAATAAAATCTTTCAAAGTTTCCTTTAAAAACTCCAGCTCATTTTCGTATTTGTCCTTTGTTTCGATGTACTCGAAAGCCAGACGGCCGATATCTAATTTAGACGGAGCCAAATCCAGCTGCGTCAGTGCATCGGCAAGGGCTGATGTGGTATAAACAGTAATCGGTTTTTTGACAACTTTTTTTGCATATTCGTGCGAATTCATGAGTTCGGACACTGAAAGCCCAAAAAGTTGTGTTCTGAACAGTACCAACTCAACTCCTTTATCGTATAGTAACTGCCCAATTTTGCCCGCTAAATTTACTGCCGTTCTTTCTCTTAATAAGTGAGCTTCCATTTGCTCTTGAAACTGTATAGACATGCTGATGTTCCCTATTCAAATTTGTACTTTAGTTAATAATTAAATAAAGACTTTACAGTCGTTTGAATATACGTTATATATTAGTTTTTACTAAATTTTAAAACTCAGAATCGTACTAAATTGCCAGGTATTTCTCTTCAATAATTTTTTGATGGTGCAATTGATGTCCGGCAACTAAAAAGGCGAGTGCTCTTACGCTTATTTTGGTGTTTCCTATAAAACCATTGCAGCCAATCATCTCCGAATCCATATTTTCCAGTAACTGTAAAGTGCTTGTTCGCACGGTTATAAACTCTTCCGTCAGGTTTTGCAGACTGCGCTTTTTGTGAAGATTATTATCCATCCATTTTTCTTGGTTTACACTTGGCAACTTGGTATCATCGCCTCGGCTTATGGTCAGAATTCTATATGCAAATACTCTTTCTATTTCTATTACGTGGCCGATTACTTCCTTTATAGTCCACTTATCCTTTTCGTAACTGAAATCGAGCTTATCTGTTGGAATGCTACCTAAAAAAGTCGAAAAATCCCTTAATTCAGAACTTAAAAACTTCAAAATATTAACCTGCTTGGGAATCAAATCTATGTATTTGGTGTAGTAGGGTGCGTATTCTTGGGAAGCGGGAAATTGGTCGTTCCAAATTCGTGTTTTCATAGCATTGAGGTTTTAAGTTAAGGGCATAAAAAAAACCCGACATTAGTTTAATGTCGGGTTTTTTTATGATAAATATGAAATAATTAGTTTATTTCTACCGATTCGGTTTCTGTTGAAACTACCAATTCACCATCAACGGTAGTTGCGGACTCGAATGCATAATTAAGCCCGTTTGTATCGACCCAGTTGCCGAATTTAGTAACCGTGGTTACATTTCCACCGGCCTGTGGGTTAAATTCATTGGTACGGGTATAAATTGGAAGCGATGTTTCGGGATTTATCAAAAAAGTAATCTCGCTATCGTTTGTTATTTTCAAGACTACGAGTTCCTGCCCGTCAACCTCTTCCATTCCCATAAATTCTGCACCCAGGTCTGCGTGGTTAAGTGCAATATATATGTAACTGTTTTTCAGTTCTTTAATTAAAGCACTAACCATTTGGGCAGGAAGCTCTTGTTCTTGCCCCATTATTACCATTGTGGCTTTTCCATCTTCAAGTTTTGTGGTAACAGCGCCTTGGGGAGAATCTATTACGGTGTTGAGTTTAAAATCAACATAGTTTGTGCTTGAAGTGCTTTTCATGGTCATGTCGCCAAAAGGCGTTACTTGGGTCAAGGACTCAACCGCAGTTGTTTCACTAAACTCTGTGCCCGGTTTAACAATAGTGTTAGCCATTTTGGTAAGCCATTCTTTACCTTGCACGGCATCGCCGCTAACGGCTTCCTCGTCGGAAGCGGGTACCGGAATGGTAATATCAATAGTGTTGATATCGCCATATTTAACCAGTTGATCCCCAATTTCTTCACTGTTGCCTACTACCAGCATTTGTACTTGGTCTGGACGTAAATATTCTTTGGCTACTCTTTGAATATCCTGGATGGTTACTTTTTTGATTTCTTCAACGTATCTGTCAAACAAATCTTCCGGCAATCCATTGTATTCGTTACTAATGCGCTCGTTCAGAATTTTGCTTTTACTGTCGTATTTAAATACCAGCGAATTTAAGAAACGATCGCGTGCATCGTCCAGCTCTTGCTGTAAAACGGGTTCATCTTGCATTTTTTTCACTTCAACCAAAATGGCATCAATAGACTCTGCAGTAGTTGCGCTTTTGGTCATGGTGAACAAGGTAAATACCCCCGGATAATGTATGCCGCTGTTAAAACCGCCGCCAACCGAGTAGGCCAGACCTAGATCGCTTCTTACTTTTTGGAACAGACGTCCTGCAAAACCACCACTCAGCACCTCGTTCATCATTTGAAGTGCGGCATAATCGGGATTATCTCTCAATCCACCAATGTGACCCATTAAAATATAGCTTTGATTCACATCCGATTTGTTGATAAAGTTAATGGTTGAGGGATAATTATAGTCGATTTTAGGATAATCGAAGTTTGTTTTATTGCCTGCCGGTATTTTTTCAAAGGCTTTTTGAAGTTTTTTCTTCATGTCCTTTATTTTGAAATCACCAATAACTCCAATCATCATGTTATTTCCAACAAAAGTTTGCTTGTGGAAATTAACAAGGTCTTCACGCTCTATAGCATCTATGGTTTCGTATTCCGTTTGCGAGGTCAACGGTGAGTCTTTGCCGTAAATAAGTTTAAAAAATTCGCGGCTGGCAATTTGTGCCTGCTCATCGTTTCTTCTGGAAATCCCCGATTTGGATTGAGTTTTGCTCAAGTCGATTTTATCTTCGGGGAAAGCAGGGTTTACCAGTAAATCTACATATACCGGTAGCAATTCGTCAAGGTCTTCTTTCAGAATGCTCATCGAAGCGGAGCCCGAGAAATCACTTATATAAGTGCTTATCGAAGCCGCTCTGTCTTCCAACAAAATATTAAGTTCGTCGGCCGGGTATTTTTCCGAACCACCTTCGCGCATTACCGTACCGGCCATGCTAGCCAGACCTATTTTATCAGTCGGCTCAAGAAAAGCCCCCGTTTTAATGATGGCATTGAGCCTGATTAGCGGTAATTCGTGGTCTTCTACCAAGAAAAATGTAATACCGTTTTTTAATTTATATTCCTCTACCTTTGTTTTTTCAAAGTTGTTCAAAGGCGGGTACTCTATCTCATCGTATCGTTTTTGTGCATTCACACTAACGGATATTACTGCCATTAATGTGAGTAAAATCAATCTTTTCATAATAGTTTAAGCTAATTTTAAAAATTCTTTATTAGGAGTCCTTTTTAACAGTATAACCAACGGTTCGGCTGTTTTTTTTCAGGTACGTGTTGGCCACTCTTTGCAAGTCGTCTAAAGTCACCGCGTTGTAGCGATCCAGCTGATTGAAAACGTTGCGCCAATCACCTGTGGTTGACTGGGTTGCTGCAAAATTACTGGCCAAACCGGTGTTGTTTGCAAGACTTCTAATAATGCTTGCACGAATCTTGGTACGTGCCCTGTCCAATTCTTCTTGTACGATAGATCCTTCTTTAACGATATCGATTTCTTCATAAATTCGTTTTTCCAGCTCCAATGGGTCAACACCTTGATTGGGCACGGCTAAAGTTACGAACATGGAAGCGAAGCGGGTTCCGGGGAAACCGTTAAAAGCACCTACTTGCATTGCCAATTTTTCATCTTCTACCAATTTTTTGTATAGTACCGATGTTCTGCCCTCAGATATGATACTACCCAGCAGATTCAAAGCTTCAAAATCGGGGTGGGATTCGGAAACGGCATGATAACCGATCAGCATAATAGGCTGCGAATCGCCTTCAATAATAAATCTTCTTTCGCCTCTTTGCTCTGGTTCGATGGTTGTTACCGGAGGCGAAACTTTACCGGCACCTTTCATATCACCAAAATACTCTTCGGCCAACTCTCTGGCTCTTTTAGGGTCAACATCGCCCGCTAATGCAATAGTTATGTTGCTGGGGATATAAAATTTGTCGTAAAAATCGAGAGCATCTTCAATGGTTGTTGCGGTAATATCAGAGTTCCAGCCTACAACCGGACGTCCATAAGGGTGTGCCGAATATGCCACCGATAGAAATTCTTCAACCAAACGTCCAATCGGGTTTGAGTCGGTTCGCATGCGGCGTTCTTCCCGTACTACTTCTTTTTCAACATAAAACTCGCGGAAAGTAGGGGTTTTGAAACGGCCGGCCTCCAAATTGAACCATAATTCAATTTTGTTTGAAGGAAGGCTGTAAAAATAATTAGTAAAATCGGCTCCGGTGGAAGCGTTTAGCCCAACACCGCCATTATTTTGTATAATTTGGGAAAATTCGTTGTTTACAACGTACTGTTTCGACTCTTCCACCATCTTCTCGTAATTGGCCCATGCCTCGTTAAGCACGGTAGAATCGGGATTTGGACGGTAACTTTCGTTCAGCCATTCGGTGTAGTAGGCGTCCATTGCTTCAATAAGCTTCTTTTCCTCGTCCCAGTTTGTAGTACCGATATAATCGTTGCCTTTAAAAGCCATGTGCTCAAAAATATGCGCTATACCGGTATTGCCCACGGGCTCGTCAACAGCACCAACATTAACGTGGGTATAAAAGCTTACCACAGGCGCCTCGTGGCGCTCAATGATTATAAAGTTTAAGCCATTATCTAACGTAAACTCAGTTACTTTTTTTTCGAACTCTGCCAGATTCTGCGCAGAGACAGTATGGGCGGCAACTGAAAATATCAGGCCAAAAAACACCATTACCGTTTTTGAGAGTTGTAATTTCATAGTTATTTTTTCGTGAATGTTTAATTACATTTATTTGCATTGCATGGGCAAAATTTACAAAAAATTACCCATAATTGAGAGTATTTAAACCTTTTATTATAAATTTTATCCACCGTATATAGGTTTGCCCGTAAGTGCAAATATTATATTACTTGTTGGAACAATAGTTTTATACTACGCAATCGAAGTGTTTTTGTTACAAAAAAATAGTGTTTTAGTGGGATATTTTGCCGCTTATTTCAACTCCCCGTGCCGATAGCAATCCGTTATGTGGTCGTTCACCAGTCCGCAGGCCTGCATAAAAGAGTAGATTATGGTCGGACCCACAAATTTAAACCCTCTTTTTTTTAAATCGGCACTTAATTGTTCGGCTTCTGGTGTGGTTACCGGTACTTCCCCGGACGATTTCCAATTATTCTGGATGGTTTTCCCGCTCACAAACCGCCATACGTAGGCATCAAAGCTTCCAAACTCTTTCTGGATTTCCAAAAAATGGCGCGCATTGGTAATCGCACTTTTGATTTTTAATTTATTGCGGATTATTTCCGGATTCTTAGTTAACTCCTCTATTTTGGCCTCATCGTAAAGAGCCACCGCATTGGGATTGAATTTGGAGAACGCTTTTCTGTAACCATTTCTTTTCTTTAGAATTGTGGCCCAACTTAATCCGGCCTGGGCGCCTTCCAATATCAAAAATTCAAAAAAACGGGTATCGTCATGTACGGGAACGCCCCATTCCCGGTCGTGATAATCCACATATTCTTTAAACTGGTTTTCTGCCCATTTGCACCTGATAAGTCCATCCATAATTGAAAAATGATAATTTTATATTTATTTATAATAAGCAGAATTATTATCTAAATTATAAATTCAATTTTAAATTTTAAGAATTACATTTTATGCAGTGGAAGGATACGGTCAGCCATTTGGCCAATAAAAGTGGGATAAGTAAACCATTGGCCGAACAGATAATTTTGTTGACCGAGTTTTTGGAAGAGCTATCGTTAAAACAATTTGGTGAAAAATTTGTCGGGCTATTTGGTGAACTCCCCATTTTGGCAATTGCGGCGCTCGACGAAAACAATATAGAGGCGGCGGGGAAAATAAAAAAGATCATCCGTGAGATGGGGGACGAAGAAATGCGGGAGTACCTGAAAATGAGTACCGTTTTTTTCCACCTCGTAAACTCTTTAGAGCAACACGAAATTAGCAGAATAAACAGAGAAAGAGAATTTAGCGCTACGAAAGAAAATCCCCGTAAAGAAAGTATTGCCGAGGCCGTTTATAATATAAAACAGGCCGATTACTCGTTTGATCAGGCTCTGCAAATTTTCCAAAGTATGGATGTACAGCCAACCATTACGGCGCACCCAACGGAAGCCAGAAGGCGCAGCGTTTTAACAAAACAGCACGATATAACCAGAGATATTAACAAACTTGGATCAGCTAAATTGCCCGAATCGGAGCGTATTTTATTACGTGAAGATATTCGAAATCAGCTAAAACTGCTAATGCTGACTGATGAAGTGCGCGCAGAAAGAATGGCGGTGGAAGATGAGGTGGAAAATGGATTGTATTATTTTACGCACACCATTTGGGATACCATTCCTAAATTATATCAGGATATCCGGCTGGCCTTTCAAACCTATTACGGCAAAACCCCGGAAATTCCCATCGTATTGAAATATCGCTCATGGATTGGCAGCGATAGAGACGGAAATCCGAATGTAACCTCCGAAGTAACATGGCAAACCATTAAAGAACAGCGAAAAACCATACTGAATATGTATATGGCAGAGCTGGATTATTTAAGGAGATACCTGAGCATATCCTATAATCAGGCGGATATTACCGAAGAGTTGAAAAAATCGCTGCATAACGAGGAAAGGGACAATCCATTAAGCGAAACGTACGAAAGGCGCTACCAAAAAGAGCCTTACCGAAGAAAAATAACACATATCAGGCGTAAAATTCAGCGCCAAATCGATGCGCTCGAATCCGATAAGGAAAGAATTCTGAAATTGGCACCCGAATACACTGCATCCGATTTTATTGGCGATTTGGAACTGATAAAAAATAGCTTGATTGCCGGTAATATGAAAAGCCTGATTGAACGTGGGAAACTTCGTTCTTTGATGGATAGGGCACATACTTTTGGCTTCCACATGAACGCACTGGATGTACGCCAGCACAGCAGGTTGCACGAAGAAGCCCTGACCGAAATTTTACGCACTGCCAATGTTACTGAAAATTATGCGGAACTTGGCGAAGAAGAAAAAACACAGCTATTGCTGCAAGAACTCGAAAATCCCAGGCCGCTTACCTCACCCAATACGGCCAAACCGGAAATCGTTACCAAAGTTTTGTCGGTTTTTGAGGCTATTCGGGATATGTTGCTATTGGACAGGAATGCATTTGGCGGCTATATCATCAGTATGACGCACGAAATAAGTGATATGCTGGAAGTACTGTTGTTAGCCAAAGAAACCGGCCTGTGGGAGCAAAAAACGGATGGCCTTGTCAGTCCGATCGACGTTATTCCATTGTTTGAAACCATAGACGACCTGGAACGCAGCAGTAAATTAATGGCCAAACTGTACAAAAACGAGCTTTATGCCAGACATTTGAAATGTCGCAACGATTTTCAGGAAATAATGCTGGGCTATTCCGATAGCAATAAAGACGGTGGTTATTGGATGGCCAATTGGGCGCTGTACAAAGCGCAGTTCGAACTGGGCTCCGTTTGCAGACAAAATAATATCGATTTCAGACTGTTTCATGGTCGTGGAGGCACTATTGGCAGGGGTGGCGGACAGAGTAACAAAGCTATAATTGCCATGCCGCCGGTCAGTAATAACGGCAAAATACGATTCACGGAGCAGGGTGAAGTGCTATCGTTCCGGTATTCACTGGAAAGCATTGCACACCGCCATTTAGAGCAAATAGTGCACGCAATGGTGCAGGTTACGATGGCTCAAAAAACCGAAACCGGAATTTTAACCGGAAATGGCGAAGGCGAGCTCATGGAAAAATTAGCCCAAACTACCATGCACAAATACCGCGAACTGATAACGGACGGCGATTTTTGGAACTGGTATCTGGAAACCACACCGGTTGAGCATATTGGTAAACTGCCCATAGCTTCCCGACCCGTTTCGCGAGGCACTAAAGGCGGTGCTATGCAATTTGAGCATTTACGCGCCATTCCCTGGGTTTTTGCGTGGACACAGATACGCTATAATGTGCCCGGTTGGTATGGGCTTGGCGACGGGCTGGAATGGATTTCGGCCACCTCTAAGCAAACCACAGAAACAACAAAAGAATGGTATAATTCGTGGATATTTTTTAAAACCATACTCAATAACAGCCAAAGAGAGATGGCCCGGACTCATTTAAAAACTGCCGGTATCTATAACGACGAAAATCAAAAATATCACCGATGGATAAAAGAAGACTTTGATAAAGCTTCCAAATATATTCAGCAATTAACGGGACATGAACACTTACTAGGACACAATTCCGTAATCTTGAAATCTATAGAATTTAGAAATCCTTTTACTTATCCATTAAACTTTATTCAGGCTGAATTATTAGACAAATGGAGGGAACAAAAGGAACAAAAAGAACGAAATAGATTGATGGAATTGTTATTTTTAAGCATTAATGGTGTAGCGGCAGCTATGCAGAGCACCGGCTAAAAGAAATACCAAATATCATCATAAATTATTAAATAACAGTTTTATAAAGTATTATATACATGGCAAAAGCAGACATAAAAATTCA
Source organism: uncultured Balneolaceae bacterium (assembly GCA_964615135.1). Taxonomy (GTDB): domain Bacteria; phylum Bacteroidota; class Rhodothermia; order Balneolales; family Balneolaceae; genus Balneola. The sequence goes on from CAZTOG010000004.1 coordinate 200,860, forward strand.
AAAATCGGAAACCAGCAGAATCAGCGAGATAGACTTCGATAACTTGGCATTCGGTCGAAAGTTTGCCGATCACATGTTTGTAATGGAATATGCCGATAATGCATGGCAACAGCCCGAAATCAAACCTTATGGCCCTATCTCGATTGAACCTTCCATGAATTCCCTGCATTACGGTCAGGCTATATTTGAAGGTATGAAAGCATTTTATGTTGACGAAAACACCGTAAATATATTTCGGCCAAAAGACCACCACGAAAGGTTTAATAACACCTCCAGAAGAATGTGTATTCCCGAAACCGACTACAACGTTTTCATAACCGCACTGGAAGAACTGATGAAGTTGGATTATAAATGGGTTCCGCCTAAAAATGGAACCGCTTTATATATCCGTCCCGTTATTTTTGCATCGGATAATTTTCTTGCAGCCCGTTCATCCGAAAAATTCAGTTTTTACATTATTGCATCACCCGTAGGTGCATATTATGCCGAAGGATTTAATCCGGTCAGCTTAACTACCACTCAAGAATTTGTACGTGCGGTAGAAGGGGGAACAGGCGAGGCCAAAACGGCAGGAAATTATGCAGCCAGTTTTTTACCGGCGCAAAATGCAGCAAAAAAAGGCTTTACACAGGTGCTCTGGTTGGATGCCAAAGAGCATAAATATGTGGAAGAAGTAGGCACCATGAATATCCATTTTATAATTGGTGACACTTTGGTTTCGCCAGAATTGTCGGGCTCTATATTGCCTGGAATTACCAGACGTTCTGTATTAACACTGGCCAAAGAATGGGGCTTAAAAGTGGAAGAAAGAAAAATTACCATAGATGAGGTATTTGAAGCCCATGCTACCGGTGCGTTAAAAGAGGTTTTTGGTTCCGGTACGGCCGCCGTAATATCCCCGGTAGGCTCTATCCATCACAATGGCAAAACGATTGAAATAAATAATAATCAAACGGGGCCGCTTGCCAAAAAATTCTTTGACGCGATTACCGACATACAATATGGCAGAAAAGAAGATGCGCACGGCTGGGTGCACACCATTAAAGTATAGCATGTAATGGATTGGGCTAAAATAATCGCAGTGGGCACCGGCGGTTTCATCGGTGCCATATTTCGATATTTGATTACCATTGGTACAGAGCGACTATTACCCGATTCCAATTTCCCTTATGGTACGGCCATAGTAAATCTGCTAGGTTGTTTTGCTATCGGATTTTTGGCCTCCGTTTTTGAAATGAAAGAATGGGTAAATCCTGCGGCTCGACTTTTGGTTTTTGTAGGTATTTTGGGCGGATTCACCACATTTTCAACCTTCGCCAACGACGGTTTTCTGCTATTTGAGGAGGGTAAAACAGCAATAGCTATACTGAATATATCCGTTCAGATTGTTTTCGGACTTTTACTGGTCTGGCTGGGCTATTCTGCGGTTAAGCTATTTCAATAACCGGTTTCGCGGTCAATCTGGTTTATCATTTTCATGCCCGAGCTGGCGAGTTTATAATTTTCCAGCAAAATTTCGGAGCCTTCCACCGGGTCAGAAATTCCGGCAATATGCGGGGTAATGGTTATATTTTTTCGGTTCCAAAAAATATGGTTGTCGGGCAGGGGTTCTTTTTCAAAAACATCCAAACAGGCCCCGGCTAATTCATCCGTATCGAGGGCATAAACCAGGTCTTCTTCAACCAAATGCTCCCCGCGCCCCATATTTATGAGATAAGACGATTTTTTCATAGCGCTGAACACATCCAAATCCAAAATACCTTCGGTAGCGGGCGTTAACGGCAAAAGACAAATCAAAATATTGATTTGGGAAAGAAACTCTTCTTTTTCAGATTCAGAGTAGCACGTAATACCATCAATGCTTTTCTTGGATTTGGACCATCCTGAAACTTTATATCTGTTTTTTGCCAATAATTGAGCGGTTGCAATCCCTAATTCTCCCAAGCCCATAATACCTACCGCACAATCTCTTTTTGGTATGGCAGGGTGCTTTTTCCATTCTATATTTTGCTTTTGCTCGGCATATAAATTACTGTGATATCTATAGCCGGATATAGCGTTTAAGGCATAATCTGCCATCTGTTCTTTTAACGAATCCGTTACCAATCTCGCTATCGGAATATCCGAACTAAGGCTGTCGTCCCTTAGCAAATGATCCACGCCGGCGCCCAGCGAGCTTACTGCCTGTAAATTTGGATAACTATCTAGCAAATATTTGGGTTGGTTCCAGCAAACTGCAAAAGTTACGGCTTCTTTATTTTTTACGAATGGCCAGACTTCAATTTCTAAATCCGGATCTTTTGCAAGCAATTCTTCTTTCCAGACATCCAGGTTCTGGTGGGGTACAACAAACAATAGCGACATTAAAGTGCGTAGTTAATGGGATTGATTATTTAAGTTGTTTTGTGCGAGTGGGCTTTTGCACCTTATAATTTTTTAAATTGAAACGCACCACATCGCCGGGTTTCCAGGTGTGCTCCGATGATTTCAGCAAAATACTGGTTTCTTCTGCTTCCAACTGGGGGCTTATTCCATCTACACAAGCATTACAACGGCTGCAACGAACTTTCAGCTGAACGTGATCGCCTAAATATTTGCATTTCTCTACCATTCCGCATAAATGTGGCTCGTCTGCATTCTTACAAAATGCCGTTTCTTCCGCCCTGAAAAACAGATTTACCTTACCGCCGTTATTCACCATCGGGCAACCATTTGGCGCGGCTACAAAACCGAAAGGTGTGTTAAATCCATCGCCTTCCACAACAGCTTCCAGATTGTTTGATTTACCAAAAAGTTCCGCTACATAGCTCGAGTTTGGCTCGTTATAAAGGTTATTGGGCGTATCGATTTGCAGAAGTTCGCCATCCAACATAACGGCAATTTTATCTGCTGTTGCAAAAGCATCTTTGGTATCGTGGGTTACCAAAATGGCAGTTGTACCGATTGATTTTATAATTTGTTGTACTTCGTCCCGCACCTGATCGCGTAAAATCATATCCAGGTTACTGAACGGCTCGTCCATAAGCAAAATTTTTGGTCGCGGCGCCAAAGCCCTTGCCAAAGCAACACGCTGCTGCTGTCCGCCCGATAGCTGGTGCGGATATTTCTTCAGATTTTCTTTTAATCCCGTAAGTTCCAGTGTTTCGTTTACCCGTTTTTCAATTTCTTTTTTACCCAGTCCTTTCAGACCGAAAGCAACATTTTCAAAAATAGTAAAATGGGGGAAAAGCGCATAATCCTGAAAAACCATCCCTGTTTCTCTCTTATTGGCGGGAAGTGATTTTTTACCATTTACTATAGTTTGCCCATCCAGTTTTATACTACCCGAGTTGGGATGTTCCAGTCCGGCAATCAGGCGTAATAATGTAGTTTTTCCTGAACCACTTTCGCCAACTAGTGCTAAAATATCACCTTCATTCAAAGAAAACGAAACATCGTTCACCGCATTGGTTTCGCTGCCTGTATAACGCTTGCTGATATTGGTTAACTCTATAATAGCCATGTTTTATTTCTTACTTATCACACTGTTGAGCAGTATAATGGGCACCATACCGGTTAATACCACAATTAAAGATGCGTTGGCCGATTCGGCAATCATCTCGTTGGTTGCCATATCGAAGGCTTTTGTTGCCAATGTTTGGAAATTAAAAGGTCGTAATATTAAAGTTAACGGCAATTCTTTCATAATATCCACAAAGGCAAGCAAAACCGCTCCGGCAATACTTGTTTTTATCAATGGCAGGTCAATTTCCATCAGGGTTCTGAATGGCGATGCGCCTAAAGAACGTGCCACTTCGTTAACGGAACTTCCCGTTTTTTGAAAGCCGGCATCAATGGAGTTATAACCCACTGCCATGAACCTTATAATATAAGCAAAAATTAGCATAAATAACGTTCCCGACAGCAGCAGTGAACTCTGGATATTAAAAAGCCAGTTGATAAAATGATCCACGCCTACCATTGGAATCATAACACCCACTGCAATTACAGCTCCGGGGATGGCATAACCCAAAGATGCCGTTCGGGCAATGTGCCGTGTCCACAGCAGTGGACTGAGTCTGACCGCGTATAATAAAAATACTGAAATGAACGCAATGGCAACCGCAGTACCTATTGCTATGGAAAAACTCCGGACAACAATGGTCAAAAATTCAGCATCTATCACGTTTTTCCACGTCAACGAAACCCAGTAAATTTGCTGTAATAGGGGAAATATAAAACTGATGCTTAAAACCAAAAAAGCCAGCGCTGCATAAAACCAACCAGTGCCCTTATGTTTGGGCTTTAAACGAACCGCAGGATTTTCTTTATTGCCCTGCGCAGCCCAAACTCGTCCACCGCGCTGAATATTCTCCAGTAAAATTAGCAGCAGAACAATTAAGGTTAAAATACCCGATAAATAAATAGCTGCATTGATGTCACCAAATGAAAACCAAACCCTGAATATGCCCGAAGTAAAAGTATCAACACCAAAATATTTTACGGTGCCATAATCGTTTAAAACTTCCATGCCCACCAAGGCTATCCCACCTGCTACGGCCGGACGCGCCATGGGCAGCGCCACTTTGGTAAAAACCTGCCATCGATTACTTCCCAATAAAAGAGCTGCTTCCTGTAAATGCGACGATTGGCGGGTAAAAGAAGAGCGGCATATTACATAAACATACGGGAAAAGACTGATAGAGAGTATAAATATAGCTCCAGGCATGTTCATAATATCAAAAATCGGGCCTTTAAAATGTATGTCCATATTATTGCGTAGAAATGCTTGAAGCGGGCCGGTATATTCGAGCAATCCTACATAACCGTATCCCATCATATACGAAGGAAAAGCCAGCGGTAAAATAAGCAGCCATTCGAAATACTTGCGACCGGGGAAATCGTATATCGACACCAGCCAAGCCATACCCACACCGATTAAAAAGGTAAAGAAGGCTACGCCCAGTAAAAGAACAATTGAATTAACAAAATAATCCGGAAGTAAATGGGTTACAATATGCTCCCAATTTTCTCCCGGTTTGTCAAAAAGTTTAGTTAAAATGGTAAAAATGGGCGTAAGCACCAATAAAAGTATTACAATGGCGCCACCCGTCCATTTATTCCACCAGTAGGTGGTTTTTTTCTCCATTTTAAATCACTCAGAAATTAATTGATATTAATTCCAGCCGGCTTTATCAAACAGTTTAACGGCTTCAGTGTTATATTCTCCTATTTTGTACAAAGAAACGTCGTCTTTTTTGAAATCGCCCCAAGATTTAATGGTAGCCGTTTGCGGTATCTCGCTATTTATGGGGAATTCGTAATTCATTCCGGATAGAATTCTCTGTGCTACTTCGCCGGTCAAAAACTCAATCAATTTAATAGCATTTTCTTTGTGCGGTGCATACTTGGTAACCGCAACGCCGCTTACATTAACATGCGTGCCGCGGTCGTCCTGATTTGGGAAAATAATACCAACCTGTTCGGCAGCTTTACGCTCCTCGGGATTTTCATCGTTGAGCATCAATCCCACATAATAGGTGTTTACTATCGCTAAATCACCTTCGCCGGCGGCTACTGCTTTTACCTGGTCTCTGTCGCTGCCCTTAGGATTTCTTGCCATGTTTGCAACAACACCGTTTACCCATTCTTGCGCTTTTTCTTCGCCATTGGCCAAAATAATGGAAGCTAAAAGAGATTGATTATACACATGCTCAGAAGAACGCACCAAAATTTTGTTTTTCCATCTTGGATCGGCTAAATCTTCGTAACGCTGTATATCGTCCGGGTTTACACGATCTTTCGAGTAGGCAATTATTCGTGCGCGATAGGTCATGGCGTACCAATATCCATTTTCTTCTTTAAAATTGGCCGGAACATTGGCATCTAAAATTTCTGAACTTACCGGTTGGAGCAGATCTCTGGATTGTGCACGATATAGGCGCCCCGCATCTACAGTTATCAATATATCGGCATTCGAATTTTTGCCTTCTGTTTCTAATCTCTGCATCAGTTCATCGGCGGTGGCATTTACCACATTTACCTTTATGCCGGTTTCTTTAGTAAAAGCTGCAAATAAATTATCGTCCGACTTATAGTGGCGATGGGTATAAACGTTTACAACATTTTCATCGGCAGAACTTCCACATGAAGCTAAAAATGCCAGCGAAACCAATACGAGAATAATTTTGAAAAATTTGTTCATTATAATTTTAAAGTTTTGAATAGAATTGTCTGGGGCACATAATATAAACTTATTTAGACTAATTATAAACAACGCAATAAGGTATTTAATCTACGGAAAAGGAATGGTAGGTTTATTTTCTCCGAATTGATAAAAAAAATAAAAATATCCACTAAAATGACGAAATAGTCTATTTTATAATGTATTGAACACTATATTGACAACCGTTGATTATTACTATTATTTTTGATTTTAAATCTACAGCATGCATACAGAGAACAAATTTATTAAAAACAGCGTCAAGTATTTATTGGTATTCACTTTAGTATTGATTGGAACCGAAATAAAAGCTCAAAATATTCTACCAAATAGTGGTTTTTATGATGGTTCGGTATTGGTTGAGATAGACGATATCCCCGGAAATTATAATGTGTATTATACTTTGGATGGCACCCCACCGAACCAAAGCAGCCCGATTTACGTAAATCCGGTACAATTAAGTACTACAACAACTTTAAGCGTTTCTATGATTTCGGCGGATAACACGGATACATTAAAATTCTACCGCTCCTACTTAATTGATGAAAGCACCGAACTGCCCGTAATCACTTTAACCTCCGATCCCGATAATTTTTTCTCCGATGAATCGGGTATTTATGTGGAAGGTACGAATGGAATTCCGGGTAACTGTCGAACCGACCCTGTAAATTGGAACCAGGAATGGGAGATACCCGTGCACATCACCTATTTTGATAAAGACAGAAGTCAAGGTTTTGATATTGATGCCGGAATACAAATAAGCGGCGGTTGCACCCGTATGTACGATCAAAAATCGTTGGGTATATATTTTAGAAAAGAATACGGGCAGAGCAACTTAAAATATCAAGTTTTTGAAGACAAAAGCCTGTTCGAGTATAAGCGTTTGGTACTGCGCAATGGCGGGCAAGATTGGTACCGGGCGATGCTGCGGAACGAAGTGATACAAACGCTGACCAAAGATCACATGGACGTGAGCTATCAAGCGTTTAAACCCGTAGTTGTTTTTCTGAACGGAGATTATTGGGGCATACACATGCTTACCGAGAAAAAAGGGAAACATTATTTAGAGGCCAATTATGGTTTTCCGAGGGATGAGATTGATATTTTACGCAGTAGAAATACGGTAAAGGATGGAAGCGCAACGGAGTATAATAAACTACTCAATTTTATAGAAAATAACAGCCTATCGAGTAAAAATAATTACGATTGGGTTGCCGAAAGAATGGATGTCAGCCAATTTATGGATTACCAGATAGCCGAAATATTTACTGCAAATGGCGACTGGCCGGGCGGCAATATTATGTTTTGGCGCTCGCAAAATGCGGGCGAAAAATGGCGCTGGCTGATGTTTGATATGGACATGACCATGGGCAGCCACTCGGATGGAATATATACAAGTAATAACTTACAACTGGCCTCATCAGATCAATACGAAGGAAGCAAAAACCCGGGTTGGTCCACACTATTTTTGCGAAAACTGCTGGAGAATGAAGAATTCAGGAGTACTTTCATCCAGAGATATAATGTACACATGCAAACTACCTTCCAAAAAGACAGGATGTTGGCCACGGTGGATGAAATAGCAGCCCTTTTTGAGTCGGAAGTGCCGGCGCACATGGCCAGATGGGGGAAATCGTTCAGGTTGGGCGGCATGGATTGGGAAAGCCACATCGATTTGATTAAAGATTTTATAGATAAAAGAGAATTTTATGCAAGGCAGCATTTGCAGCAAAAATTCAACCTGGGAACCCGAAATAAACTCAATATTCAGCTTTCTGAAGGCGAAGCGGGCTCAGTTTGGATCGAAAATCAAGAAATAAGTCCCGTAAACGGTATTACTTTATATAATGGAATTGCTACGAAAGTTGTAGCGAAGCCGGCACCCGGTTATTCTTTTGTGGGTTGGAGCGGCGCTTTGAGCGGAAACAGCATAGAAACCGAAATAACCATGCTCGGCAAAAACGAAACCATCAAAGCTACATTTGCACGCAACGAAAACGCTAAAAGGCAAGTGGTCATAAACGAAGTTAACTACAAATCGGCCGATTCGCACGACACGGGTGACTGGGTGGAGTTTTATAACAATACCTCGCAAAATATAGATATTTCCGGCTGGTATTTTTCCGATGAAAAAGACTCGCATGCATTTTATTTCCCAATAAATACCATTTTGCAGTCGAATGGTTTTATCGTACTCTCAGAAGATATTGATGCTTTTAACAGCTTCCACCCCGATGTGGAAAATGTGGTTGGCAATATGGACTTTGGGCTTTCAAAATCGGGTGAACTAATCCGTTTAATCAACAACAATGGCGAAATTGTCGATTCGCTGACTTATAAAAGCGAGGCGCCGTGGCCTACCGAGCCAAACGGGCTGGGCGCAACCATGGCATTGGTGCATCCCAACCTGGATGGATCTGATGGAAATAACTGGGCCGCTTCCTTCAATTTTGGTACACCCGGGCGGGCGAACACCGATGTGATGGTTTCCAACGAAGAAGATTTTATATCTGATTTGCCTCAATCATTGGAATTGGAGCAAAACTATCCCAATCCGTTTAACCCAAGCACTATTATTGGATATGCCATTTCACAACCCACGGAGGTGAAACTGACTATATACAGTGTTACAGGTGCCAAAATAGCGGAGTTGATTAACCAGCGCCAAAATGCCGGCCGATATCAAGTGGTTTGGGAAGCAAGTGCTTTTGCAAGCGGCATTTATTTTTACCGATTAGAAGCACAAGGCACCGTATTGACCAAAAAACTGACTTTAATTAAATAAATTATATTTTTACCTGAGGATAGTTGCTTTTTAGGTTTTTAAACAGCAAGTTATTGTTGCTGTTCATGCGGCATTCTAACCGCGAACGGTTATGTGTGTGTGCATTTTTTTAAATGCACGTAATATGTTTCGTTTAAGGCTGCTATTAAGTCAGACTTACCGTGATAGAGTAGCCTTTGGTTGTAACAAAGTTACGTATGCAAAAAGCATCAAAAATCAAATGAGTGAAACGAAACAATGATTCAAAACACAATCTATTCCAATACAATGAGACTACTTTTGGTGCTCTCATTTTCTCTGTTATTTATTTGGGTAGTGCCGTTAAAAGCTCAAGAAATAACGCCTGCCAGTGGGTTTTTTACAAATTCGGCGCGCGTAGAGGTGCACGAAATTCCACATAATTACCTGGCCTATTATACCACAGATGGTAAAATTCCAAATAGCAGAAGTACCGCATATAATGGTCCGTTTGATATAAAAAAATCCACCTCGGTTCGTTTCGTTTTCATTTCGCCGGTAAAAAACGATACTATTTACGCATATCGTACTTATTTTATCAATGAAACCACCGATTTGGCCGTTGTGAGCCTTACCACCGATCCCGATAACTTCTACTCCAATGAAACGGGTATTTATGTTGCCGGTACCAATGGAATACCGGGCAACTGCAGCGACGCACCAAGAAACTGGAATCAGGATTGGGAACGTCCCATTCACGTGGAATATTTTGAAAAAAACCGTGAACTGGGCTTTGCAATGGATGGCGGGGTGAAGATTGGTGGTGGTTGTTCGCGATCCTATCCACAAAAACAATTGCATCTTTATTTCAGTAATAGCAGAAGTGGAAAACTGAAATATCAGGTTTTTGAGGATAAGCCGATTACTACATTTAAACGCCTGATATTACGAAACGGCGGGAATGATTGGTCGCAGGCAATGATGCGCAACGAACTTGCACTGGCCATCACCAAAAATATGGATTTGGGATATCAGGCGTTCAAGCCGGTATCAGTATTTCTAAATGGCGATTATCTCGGGCTGCACATGTTGATGGAGAAAAAAAATGAAGACTTTCTGGAGTCGAACTACGGTTTTAATGCCGATGAAATTGATATTTTAAAAAGTAAAAATACAATAGTAGAAGGCTCATCCGGACATTATGATGCACTGCTGGAATTTATTGAAACTCACGATTTGTCTGTTGCAGAGAATTACGAATGGGTTAGCACCCAAATGGAGATTGAACAATATATAGACTATCAAATTGCGGAAATTTTTATGGCAAATTCGGATTGGCCTATGAATAACATACGTTTCTGGCGCCCACAAACCCCCGATAGCAAGTGGAAATGGCTGATTTTTGATCTTGATTTTAGCATGGGTTCAGGGGATTTCAGTAAATTTACCAGTAATAATTTGATGATTGCTTCCGGTTATTCGCCGAATCAAAGCGGGGAATATGTTTATAATCCCCAATGGTATAATTTTCTTCTGCGCAACTTATTAAAAAATGAGGATTTCAGAAATCTATTCATACAGCGCTATAATGTGCATTTACAAACAAATTTTGAAAGTGCTAAAACAACAGCCGTACTGGATAGTATGGCGGCGCTTATCGCAAACGAGATACCACGGCACGTGCGGAGATGGGGCGGATCGACCCAACAATATGGAAGAAACTGGAATTACTACATAAATGATATTAACAATTTTTTAACCAAGCGCGGGGGGCAGGCTCGTCGCCATTTGGAAGACAAGTTTGGCATAAAAGGCAGAAATAAACTCCAATTTTCAATAAATCCGGCCGGAAGTGGGCGCGTTCTGGTAGAAAATCAAGCGGTTGATCCCGACGAAGGAATATTTCTTTATAATTATATACCGGCCAATATTATGGCAGAGGCGGCACCGGGTTATGTGTTCAGCGGGTGGGGTACAGAGGTTGACGGCTCAGGTGAAGCCGCAAAAATAACCTTAGATGCCGAAAATATAACTGTAACTGCTCATTTTAAACTAAATAAAGCGGCAGGAAGAGAGATTGTCATAAACGAAGTTAACTACAAATCGGCCGATTCGCACAACACGGGTGACTGGATAGAGTTCTATAACAATACCTCGCAAAATATAGATATTTCCGGCTGGTATTTTTCCGATGAAAAAGACTCGCATGCATTTTATTTCCCAATAAATACCATTTTGCAGTCGAATGGTTTTATCGTACTCTCAGAAGATATTGATGCTTTTAACAGCTTCCACCCCGATGTGGAAAATGTGGTTGGCAATATGGACTTTGGGCTTTCAAAATCGGGTGAACTAATCCGTTTAATCAACAACAATGGCGAAATTGTCGATTCGCTGACTTATAAAAGCGAGGCGCCGTGGCCTACCGAGCCAAACGGGCTGGGCGCAACCATGGCATTGGTGCATCCCAACCTGGATGGATCTGATGGAAATAACTGGGCCGCTTCCTTCAATTTTGGTACACCCGGGCGGGCGAACACCGATGTGATGGTTTCCAACGAAGAAGATTTTATATCTGATTTGCCTCAATCATTAGAATTAGAGCAAAACTATCCCAATCCGTTTAACCCAAGCACTATTATTGGATATGTTCTTTCGCAGCCCACAGAAGTAAAACTGAGTATTTATAGTGTTACTGGCGCAAAAGTTACGGAGTTGGTAAACCAGCGCCAAAATGCCGGCCGATATCAAGTGATTTGGAACGCAGCGTTAAACAATATGTCCAGCGGCATTTATTTTTACCGGTTAGAAGCACAAGGCGAGACCATAACCAAAAAATTATTGCTTTTGAAATAATGGGCAGTGTGTTGGGCTGCATAAAAATCTTCAAAAACTGGCAATCGTGGTTTAATAAACGGTTACTTTGTACTTATTTTAAATAAAACTTGGCTTTTTTGTCAATTAACCGCTGGTTCCCCGATAAGTTTCTGCAAAACTGCATCCAAATTGAACGTTGCGCGGACATCATTATAATGTGCTATGTTTCCGTTCGGATCCACAAGGATGTAAAATGGAATTCCGCCTGCTTTATACTCCTTAAAAGTAGCCTGCTCGAACCCATAACCGCCATAGAGTTGAATCCATGGGTTTTCATATCTTTTGATGTCGTAAAGCCAGGTATCGTAGTCTTCTTCCGTTGATATGGCCACAATTTCAAAATCTTGGCGTGGATATTTTTCATAAATATCATTCATGGATGCAAACTCATCCAAACAGGGCTGGCACCAACCCGCCCAAAAATCGAGAAGTACATATTTCCCCTTAAAATCGTCCATTTTATAAACTTTTCCGTCTTTGTCTTTTAGTTCGAATGGAACAGCCGGGGCGCCGGGTGCCACCTTTTTAATCTCATTATAGAAATACGTTAAAAAATCGGTGTATTCTTTATAGTCGGGATATTTTTCAAGGAATGCCTTATATGTAGGTTCTGCTATTTTCAGCGGCATTTCTCCCAATCTTTCTGCTACCAGGTGCATTTCTGCGTAAGCCTTGGCTTTGTTAACTTCAATACTGGCAATTAACTGCATCTTTTTGGCATCCAGCTCTTCATAAGCTACTCTTTTTATATCCATTTCGGCAATAGTTGCGCCAAATTCTTCCCTCACTTTATCGTAAATGTTAAACGTTCTTGCATAATAGTGGGTAAAATCTCTGATGCCGGCGCGTTGGGCCGTCAAACTTTTTAGAGTGAAGAGACTGTCTTTTTTTGCATCATCAAAGAATGCATTTCGCGCTTCATCGGCGTTAAAACCGGCTAGATTACGTTGGTATTCTATCGCCCGTAAACGGTTAATATAATGCTCGCCCTTGATTTTTAGATAAATCTCCTCCAGTTCGGTATTTTTGAAGTATTCTTTTGCCAAATCTAATTTTTCAAGACTGGCTTCCAAAAAATGGTTGGGTTTATGCTCCCGTAATTTGGCCAATTCTTCAGTTATAGTGCCGTCCAATTTCGATACTTCGTTCAAATACCCAAAATATTTTTTCAGGTAATTTTCTGTCTCTGGGTCGGCTTCTATGAAAGGAAATTCCGCCCGTTTTATTCTAATTTGGACATTTGATTCTATGTCTGTTTGAGCAACCAGCGGCAGTATTTTATCGTCTAAATTAACCCATATAACTTCATTAGGTTTTGGGGTAATCCGCATTTTAAAATACCCATTTTCATCTGGTTTTATCTCAGTTTTTAGTTTCGGTGCATATTTGTAATGAATAGGTTTTTGTTCAACAAAGAAATTGGAGTTTTTAGAATAATCTATATTTCCTTCAATAGTCATTGTGCTGTTATTACTGTAATTGCACGAATAAAGGAAACCTAATAGAAATAAGTATAAAATAAATTTCGGTTTTGCTATCAGCATAGGTTTAATATAAGTTAGATCATAAAAAAGCTTATTAATAAAACCATATTAGTTTAAAAATAATTGAGTTTTAATACGATTTTAAAGACACAACACACCCGGCGCAGCTTTTGATATTAATTAAGGCGTTCAATCAAGCTGCAGCCAGTTTCTTTTCCTGCCTGGAACTTATTTTATCCACAACCACTGCAATAGCGCCATCGCCCATTACATTACCTGCGGTGCCGAAGCTATCCATAGCTATATAAAGGGCTATCATCAGGCTCTGTTCTTCGTTGCCGAAGCCTAAAATGGAACTTAGCACTCCAAGTGCTGCCATTATAGCCCCACCGGGTACGCCGGGAGCAGCCACCATGGCAATACCCAGCATTAAAATAAAGCCCATCATTTGCAGCGGCACTATCTCCATGCCCTGTATAAGCATAAGAGCAATGGCACAGGCTACAATTTTTAAAGTACTGCCGGATAGATGGATGGTTGCACACAATGGTATGGTAAAACCAGCAATTTTTGGATCGACTTTGTTCTCAATAGCTTGTTGTAATGTTACCGGTATGGTCGCCGCAGACGATTGCGTTCCCAGTGCCGTAAAATAAGCCGGAAGCATGGTTTTCATCATTTTAAAAGGGTTTCTTTTGACGATAAAACCTGCAATAACGTATTGTATAATTAAAACGCCGAAATGAAGTACAAATATCACTCCAATTATTTTAACAAAGGTCTGTAAAATCGTAAAAACCTGTCCGCTATAAGTCATATTCAAGAAAATACCGAAGATGAAAAGTGGCAATAAAGGCACAATCATTTTTTTGATAAGCCACATAATTACTTCACGAAATTCGTTGAAAACGTTTTCCATGTATTTAAAATCGAATCGGGATATAGCTATACCCAAAATAAAAGCAATAATTAAAGCGCTCATTACATCGAACAGAGGAGGCATTTCCACCTCGAAAAACGGTTGTAAGCTGGCAGCAGACTCACTTAAGCTGAGCGTTTGTCCACCCGAAAGCAGCATGGGAAAGGTTTGCATACTCACACCGTACGACAAAAAACCGACAATAATGGTAGATCCATACGCAATAAGCGTGGTTATTAGCAATAATTTACCGGCTCCTTTTCCAATATTTCCAATGGCCGGCACAATCAGCCCTAAAATAAGCGGAGGAATAATAAAACCCAGAAAATTCCCAAATAAACCATTGAAAGTTGCAAAAATACGGCTGATAGATTCAGGTAAAATATTACCTAAAATACTCCCCAGTATAATTGCGATGACAACCTGTAGCAGTAAATTATTTTTTAAAAACTTCATAAATCAACTCTTAATTTGTATAAAATTTAGATGAATATAAGCCAAGAAAAGTTCAAGACCATATTTTGTTTATTATTTTTGGCAATAGCACTCTAATTAACAGTATTTAACAATGCTTGAAATTAGCTTTTGCATATTGTATAAATAGTTAAAATATTTGAAAAGGTGGCTAATGTCTCTAAAAAATTATTACTTGATTATTCGATAAAAAGTATAAAAATTGAAGTGGCAAAAAATTAACTCAAACAGGGAAAAGAATTATGTGGCTAAATATTAAATCATTCAGCGAATACCAGGAAGTATATAAAGAAAGTGAAAAAGACCCATTAGCGTTTTGGGAACACGAAGCGGGCACTTTTTATTGGCGTAAAAGATGGGATAAGGTACATTCCGGTAATTTTAAAGATGGCAACGTAAAATGGTTTGAAGGGGGTAAACTAAATATTACAGAAAACGCCCTCGACCGGCATTTGAATACCATTGGCAATAAAATAGCTTTTATTTTTGAGCCCAATCACCCCGACTCTTTCCGGCGCACTATTACCTATAAACAACTTCATGAGGATGTTTGCCGGTTCAGCAACGTACTGGAAAGCAAAGGCGTGAAAAAGGGCGATTCCGTATGTATTTATATGGCCATGACGCCTGAACTGATAATTTCTGCCCTGGCTTGTGCCAGAATAGGAGCCATGCACTCCATCGTATTTGCGGGTTTTTCGGCTCAATCGTTGCGCGAAAGAATTAACGACTGTAAGGCAAAAGTGCTCATCACAAACGATGGTTTGAGACGCGGCGATAAACACGTGCCTTTGAAAGATATTTCTGATGAAGCTTTGGAAGACGCGCCCAGCGTAGAAACCGTAGTAGTTTGCCAGCGCACCAACCGCGAAATCAATTGGGTAGAAGGCAGGGACTGTTGGTGGCACAATCAGATTCGAAATGCATCCAAAGAGCACGAAGCCGTAGAAATGGACGCCGAAGATCCGCTATTTGTGCTTTATACCTCCGGCTCAACCGGCAAGCCGAAGGGTATTATCCATACTTGCGGCGGATATATGGTTTATACCAGTTACACCTTCCGTAATGTTTTTCAGGTCGGCTCCGAAGATATTTACTGGTGTACGGCCGATGCCGGATGGATTACCGGGCACAGTTACATTATTTACGGACCGCTTTTCAGTGGCGCCACCGGAGTTATTTTTGAAGGAACGCCAACTTATCCCGATGCAGGAAGGTTTTGGGAAGTAATTGAAAAATATAAAGTAACGCATTTTTATACTGCACCAACGGCATTAAGGGCATTAATGCTTTACGATTTGGATTATGTGCGCAAATACGATTTAAGTTCGCTTAAAGTGCTGGGTTCGGTAGGCGAGCCTATTAACGAAGAAGCATGGCACTGGTACCATAAACACGTAGGTAAAGAAAAATGTCCGATAGTAGATACGTGGTGGCAAACCGAAAATGCGGGCATCATGATTTCGCCATTGGCAGGTATAACGCCCACTAAACCGGGCTTTGCAACGTTGCCGCTGCCGGGTATTTTCCCCGCTATTTTAGATGATGACGGCAATGAGCTGGAAGGAAACGGGGTTTCGGGCAATTTATGCATAAAATTCCCGTGGCCATCGGTAGCTCGAACGGTATATAAAGACCACAAGCGATACATGGAAACCTATTTCAGCCAGTTTCCGGGGTATTATTTTACAGGAGATGGCGCGCGGCGCGATGAAGACGGCTATTACAGAATTACCGGCCGTGTAGATGACGTTTTGAACGTATCCGGGCACCGTTTGGGAACCGCCGAAATTGAGAACGCACTGAACGAGCATCCGCAAATTACAGAGACCGCAGTGGTTGGTTACCCACATGATATAAAAGGGCAGGGCGTTTACGCTTTTATGATTTGTGACGGCGAAATTAAAGACACCGCCAAATTAAAAAAAGATTTAATGGATATAGTAACAAAAATTATTGGACCTATAGCCAAACCAGATAAACTCCAGATTGTACCCGGTTTACCCAAAACTCGTTCCGGAAAAATTATGCGTCGAATTTTACGCCGCATTGCCGCCGGCGACTTGGAAAACCTGGGAGATATAACCACACTAATCGACCCCAGTGTAGTTGAAAAAATAAAAATAGGTAAAACGATTTAAAACAATACCATAATAAATTACATAAAAGCCCTTGTGAAGCATATTCATGAGGGTTTTTTGTTTTTTATTTCTGAAAGAGGTTTACCGTTTTATTATAAGTTACCATTAATAGCTAATTACAAATCAACTATTTTTCTCGTTCCGAACGCATCCGGGAACCTCTGCTTCCAGTGATACCCTCACCCGGTTTTGTGCAAACACAAAACCTGCCCTCTCCCACAAGTAGAGAGAGGGTGGGATTCTGAATGCATTTTTGAGTTTTTATCCAGCACCAAGGGTACGCGATAATTATCCGAGTCCGTAGGGCTCGGATAATTATCGCGCACCTTTGGTGCTGAGTATAAATACAATCCAGCCAATAATTTAATTTCCTGGCACAAATCAGTATTTTGTGGCTTTGGGAAACCATTTGAAAATACGAGCCATTACAGCTATAACACTTCAATTAAAAATCAAAACACTGCATACTCGCCACAAAAAAGGATGCCGGGTGGCAACCGGTTTAGGGACTGGAGATTGAGAGATTGCGGGATTAAGGAATTAGACTAATAATATCATTGGTAAATAATTGATTAGCTGAATAGTTAAATAGTTATCAATGGGGGAGAGAATCCAAAAGAAACCTGCTCTGGAATTATGAGTTGGAAATTTTATTAAATCCACCCATTGCCAGCAGTTTTTGAATATCGTGAACAGCACCAAAAGTAGTGCTCTGCCCCACGGTAATTACGAATTCAGCATTGCCCGGCAACTCCATATTTTGCAGAGCTATTTCCAAATTATTGACATGCATAAGATTGCCATCGAAAAGAAGCTTATCTGAATTTAAAATATCAATATGCACCGTGTTTTCATTGTATTCCAGAAATTTATCCGAGGCCAATCTCTTGGCATTTATTTGCATAACCCCCTTTTCATATAAATATCTTTGCGCTTGCATAATAATGCCAAACGATGCATTCTCATTAAAAATTATACGCGCCCTCGTCTCTTCCGATACATTCAAATTTTGAATATGATTATTTAAGCCGGACTCACTTAACATCTTTCCGTTAAATCTGATCATGTTATCCGGATAAATGCGTATATCTATAAATTGAACGGTTTCATTCTCAACAATCTGAGGCTGCGGGGTTTTTTCGGAGCACGCAACAGACATAAACATAGACATAAAAAGAAGCAGCACAATGGATTTTGTTTTCATATCGGTAAAATATATTTATTAGAGAATTGACTATGCTTCAAATAACCAGAAATAAACAAAAATAAGCAAGTTTGACGGCTTTTTAGTTAATCGATCCGGTACTAAAAATATAAGATAATTGTTTAATGCAGGATTAATTCCCCTCTACGGAGGGGTGCCTGCTTGCGGGCGGGGTGGTCAAGATACGACTAGAAGAACACCACACCTAAATTATAACACCTTTTTCTTTTACTCAGAACCAGTAGTAATGGTACATACTCTTCGCTGCGCTCAGAAAGACCTTCGTTCCTCGATTTACCAAGAAATGATGCCCTGAATGTGTGCCAGCACAACTGTTGCGAATAGAAAGTCATCAGGATTTTATTTAATGGCGATAACTCAGCGCCAACGGTGCGGAAATCATTAGCCGAGTCCGTAGGGCTCGGTTAATGATGTATGGCATATCCAAAAAAGCGCCAACGGTGCGCAATCAAATGGTGTGCTTTAGTTTCTAGGGAATATTTTTTATAAATATTTAACCTTGGAAATCCATGGTTTTGCCCAAATCCATGTGTTGGGATTATATTTCTGAATTTTATACGGGTTTATTGATTACGCACCCTTGGCGCTTGAGTGTGTGATAGGTTCACTTAACCCCGAGCTGCGCTCGAGGTTATTGATTCGCCGGCGGGCGAACGTGGTTCCGCGCCTTTGGCGCTTAGATGATAACCAGATCGAATAATCTTGCCTCGAAAACGCCCTCACCCGGTTTTGCGCAGGCACAAAACCTGCCCTCTCCCATGTGTGGAGAGAGGGTGGGCCCCACATAAAACTATATCTAATAAAAGAAACTCATCTTTCTCCCACTGGTGGGGGAGCAAAGGTTTACTGCGCCAGCCGGCGCAACAGGTTGTATGCTTGCATAAAACCAGATAGGGGGCGAAGGGCGAAGCTGGAAATATCATTTTAACTTTGGAACCAGAGGTTCCCGTAGGCGTTACGAACGGGACGTTCGTAACGGGAGAAGCAGCTAGTATGTTTATTCAAGAAGATTGCCACACCCCATTCCGAATTCGCTACATGGGGTTCGCAATGACGGGATTTTTAAAAAACACTCGTCACCCATCACCCGTCACACGTAACTCACTCATCTTTTCGGCTCAATCCGCAAATACCTATACTCCAAATCCTCGGGCTCCGAATTTTTGGAAACCATAATGCCCGAATCTTCTTTTACCTCCCAATCATCCATATTAAAATCCAGATATACCGGATTTTCCACATCGGCACGGTGGCCGTAAGTTAAGGTGAGTTTGATTTCGTCCAGCAGATTTTTTTCCAGGCACTGTTTTATAATATTTGCGCCGCCAATCACATAAATAATATTTTGTCCTGCCTTGGTCGCTCTTTCTTTGGCAATGGCTATGCCTTCTTCAATGGTAGAGGCGGGAATTCCTTTATCTTCGATTTTTTCGGGATGATGGGTTATACAAATCCTTCCGGCATCGGGAAAATCGGCCGGTGTGGCGTTAAAGGTGTTTCTTCCCATCACGGTTTGCCGGTTTACCAAAGTTTCCTCGAACATTTTGCGGTCTTCGGGTAGCTTTAAAAAACTCGTAGCTTTTCCATCATTCGTATATGCGCCGAACATGTATTTATTCGATTGCCCGGTTTTGGCCAATAAAATTATTGATGAGGTGATAACTGAAGAAATATCCATTTTGGTAAACTTTAAGAGAAAATGTGATGGACGCTAAATATTGGTAGCCAATAAAATGTCGATGTCCCTATGTTCTAAGTCGAACATATCGGCAAGCGGTTTTTTGGTCAGGCGATTGCGATAGGTATAGGTTCCGTTGCGCAAGGCACTGTTTTGCCAAAGCGATTCCCTTATTCCGCCCGCGTCTCCAATGGAAATGATATACGGCACCAGCACATTATTTAGCGCATAAGTGGCGGTATGGGCAACCATGGCGGGCATATTGGGCACACAATAATGGGTAACGTCATATTCTTTAAAAACGGGATTTGAGTGCGAGGTCAGCCGGCTGGTTTCTACGCATCCGCCCTGGTCTATTACGGTATCTACAATTACACTGCCTGGTTTCATGCCGGCAACCATCATTTCCGTAACCCAACAAGGCGCGCGACTTCCCTCTACCATAGCCGCACCAATGATGACATCGGCCGATTTTACGGCGGCGCTTATATACTGTTCGTTGGCAACCGTGGTTACAATTCTTCGGTTCAGGGCTTCGTCAAGCTGCCTGAGGGCTTTTAAATTGGTATCAAGCGCATACACCTGGGCGCCGTATCCCAAAGCTGCACGCGCGGCATATTCGCCAATAATTCCCGCACCCAAAATTACCACCGATGCCGGCGGAACACCCGAAACACCGCCCAATAACACTCCTTTGCCATGACTTCTGCTCTCCAGATAATGCGCCGCCACCTGAACGGCCATTGTGCCCGTTATTTCGTGCATCATTCTTACAATGGGAAATTCGCCATCGGTGCCCTGTATAAACTCGTAGCCTATTCCGGTAATCGATTTGTTCAGGAATGTTCGGATATATTTTTCGGTCTGTGCACCAAAATGGATGGCTGAAATTACGGTTTGTCCGTTTTGTAGTAATTCAAATTCATTTTCGCTTACAGGCGCTACTTTTATAATGATTTCCGCCCGGCGATATACTTCCTGCGCACCGGATACGATTTCTGCACCGGCTTCTGCATATTCCATATCCGAGAAATTGGCCGCTGTACCCGCATCTTTTTCCATTATTATATGATGACCATTGGCTTTTAATATGGCCACGCCACTTGGAGTAAGCGAAATCCGGGCTTCCTCGTTGGTGATTTCTTTGGGCAAACCAATTTTGAGCGACACATTATTGTTGGAGCGGATAATATGTTGCTCTAGTGTTTTTAGGCCGATTTGTTCCGTATCCAGCGGTTTGAGTTCCATATATTATAAAGTTGAGGTTAGATTTGCAGGCCTTTATTTATTCCGCTGCAATTAATTTCAAAAATTCTACTTCGTCTATAATTTTTATATTCAATTCCCGGGCTTTGGTCAATTTACTGCCTGCCGATTCGCCTGCCAGCACCATATCGGTATTTTTGCTGACCGAACTCACCGTTTTTCCCCCGTTTTTTTCGATCAGATCTTTTGCTTCTTTACGGGAAAGGGTGGGGAGGGTGCCGGTAAGCACTATTTTCATTCCCTCGAGCCAATTGGATGCCAATTCTTCTTTTTCTGTCTCGGTTTTGAGGCCATATTCTACCAGCCGGTCAACAATTTCCATATTATGCTCGTTACCGAAGAAGGAAATAACCGATTCCGCTATGCGCGGACCAATTGCATCGACCGATAACAGCTCTTCTTCGGTTGCATTTCTCAGCGCTTCCAAACTGCCGAATGCTTTTGCCAGGTCTTTGGCCACGGTTTCGCCTACAAAGCGTATCCCCAATGCATATAAAACATTTTCGAATGGTTTTTGCTTACTTTTTTCGATGGCTGTGATTAAATTGTTTGCGCTTTTTTCGGCCATTCGCTCTAAAGGCAACAGGTCTTCTTTTGTCAGCTTGTATAAATCGGCATAGGTTTGTATCAATCCTGCTGAAACGAGCTGATCAACTACAGCTTCGCCCAAACCTTCAATATCCATGGCGTTGCGCGAAGCAAAATATTCGATTTTAATCCGTATTTGCGGCGGACAAACCGCGTTGATGCATCGCCAGGCAACTTCGCCTTCATATTTTACTAGTTTAGAATCGCACGCCGGGCACGTTTTGGGAAATTCGAACGGTTGATTTCTGTTTTCGGCATCAGGGTTTACCACTTTTATGATTTGGGGGATGATTTCGCCCGCTTTTTCAATCAAAACCCTATCACCGATGCGTATATCTTTGCGTTTTATCTCATCCTCGTTATGCAAAGAGGCTCTTTTTACAACCGTACCGGCTATCTGAACGGGTTCCAACTCCGCCACCGGCGTAATGGTGCCCAACCGTCCGACCTGTAAAGTGATATCGTTAATGGTGGTTTCAACCTGTTCGGCCTCGAATTTATAGGCAATGGCCCATCGTGGAAATTTTGAAGTGGTGCCCAGTGCATCATGCAGATCGTTTTGGTTTACTTTTATCACCATACCATCAATTTCGTAAGGCAGTTTTGTACGCAATTCGTCCCACTTTGGGATTAATTTATGCACGTCGCCAATAGTTTCGCAGATGGTGGAATATGTATTAGTGGGTAAACCAAATTCTTGCATCATTTGCATTTTCTTGGCTTGGGTCAGACCTTCCATTTCTTCTTCCAAAATTAAATCAAACGCAAAAAAGCGGATGGGACGTTGTGCCACTGCCATTGGATCTTGCATTTTTAGCGACCCGGCCGTTGAATTTCTAGGATTTGCAAAAGCGGCCAATCCTTCTTCTTCTCGTCTTTCATTCAGTCGTGCAAAAGCATCTCTTTCCATGTACGCTTCGCCGCGTATTTCAACAATATTGGGGAAATTGCCTTTTAAATACAGTGGGATATCGCGTATGGTTTTTACGTTTTTTGTGATGTCATCGCCTTCTACACCATTTCCGCGGGTGGCACCCAGCACTAATTTGCCGTTTTCGTATCTTAAACGCATAGAAGCGCCGTCAAATTTGGGTTCGGCAAAGTAATTATAATGGGTATGTCCCAAATTCTTTTGAACCCGGGCATCGAACTCGTTCAGTTCGGTTTCGTTGTAGGTGTTATCCAGACTGAGCAGCGGAACGGGGTGCGTTACTGTTTCAAAAATGGAAGATATCTCGCCACCGACCCGTTGAGTGGGGGAGTTTGGGTCGAACAGTTCAAATTTCTGCTCCAGACCGTCTAGTTCTTTTAAAAGTGTATCAAACTCCGTGTCGCTCAGAAATGGCTCGGCATCATTATAATAAGCATTGTTGGCCTCGCTCAGTATTTTTTTAAGTTCGGTAGCTCTGCTTTTTGCTTGTTCAAGATTCATTTTATCTGAATTTAAACAAATACTTGTATTCTCCGGGTGCACTTATACCTTCGGGAAATACTGCATTGCTGTCATTTTGGTGTGCAGCACTTTCCAAAATACTTCTTGTAATAACTATAAAGTCGTTTTCTTCGTCGTAGTAGTTGTCGTAAGCGGCATCAATGACATTTCCATTGTACAATAAAAGTAAGCGTGTGTAATCTCCACGAACTTTTAAAGTGTCTTTAAATTGAACATAACCGGCTTCTCCTTGTTCCATCCAATACGGATTCAGTTTATTGTTAAAATCGCTATTTACGCGTACCGGTTCCAGGCGGTTATAGGCGGCATAAACAGCAACCTCCAATACTTCATCCGAAGTTGCGTTGTTGGGGCCAATATTATCCTGCTCCTGAAGCCCGCTATCGCCAATGGATTCCTCATTTTCTACCGATTCGGATGTTTCCACAGACATTCGCGGCCGATCCAAATCTGCAACTCCCGGGTCGGGCGAAAGCGAAGTAATGGGGGGTTGATTTTGCCCCGGATCAACTATTTCGGGCCCGGTAGTGTTGTCAATATTATCTTCATTGGAGCTAAAAGCGCCTTTTATACTATCAAAATTAAAATAAATAATAAAAATTGAGGCTATTAGCGCAACGGCAATTATTATCGGTATAAAAATTCGTGTATTATTTTGTTTCAGAAATGCACTGTTCGACATTTCGCCCCAATTTACCGATTCAACCGTTGGTTTATTGTCAGTATTAGCAGTATAACGGCTTCTTTTAGGAGCAACAAAAACAGGTGGTTTTTTCTCAGCAGCTTCTTCTCGGTCTTTTCCTTGTTTTTTGGCTGAACCGTCCTTTTTAGCTACCGATTTTTTATCCGACGATTCATCTTCGGCAAACATATCTATATTTTGACCTGCCGTTTTCGTATTCCCTTCGGAAGCTATATCGTTTACAGTTATTTCTTCAGAGTCATCAATTTCTTCGGCAGATTCTGGCTCTTTAGGTTCATTTCCCTTTTGTTTAGAACTATCGCCATCCAACTCCTCGGTCTTATTTTTGTCAGATATGGATACGGCGCTGTCTGCATCCAATTCCTCCTGCACTAATTTGTACAACGTTTCATCATAATTACCTTTATCCAGAGCCTCCAAAGCAGCTAAAATATGTTCATCCGAAATTTTTAGAGCCTTTGCGTAACTACGTATAAAACTGCGCTGGTAAACTGCATTATCGATGGGCTCTGTCAAGATACTGTCGTCTTCTATGGCTTGAAGGGTATAAATTGGGATTTTACAGATACCATAAATATCTTCCAACGTTAAGTTCCGTTCCTTCCTTATTTTGGATAAATCGTTTCCTAAAGACATTTTAATATATTAAAAATTCGATTAGTTGCTAATTAGTATAGAAACTAAGTAATTAATGCTATTGGTGAAAGTAACAATAATTGTATTATATAAGTGAATTAATAATGAATCTTTTCCAATATTTTAAAAAAGCGCTGGCAGATATTGCATTTCCCAAGGTATGCTATATTTGTGGGGTGTTATTGTCCGATAATCAACACTTTTTATGCAATAATTGTATAAAAACGAAGTTTGAGGACGTTTATTTACCGGATGAAGAAAAAATCAACCGTCCGGAAAGCGTGGAAGGCCGGGTAGCTTTGTGGCGATTTGATAAAGGCGGCGAGTTGCAAAACCTGCTGCACGGGTTAAAATACAAACGAATGACCGAGATTGGAATAGATATGGGGGTGGCGCTGGGCCGGCGGCTTAAAGAAGAATATGGCACCCGGTTGAGGGCGGACGAGACGATGCTTTTGCCCGTACCGCTGCATAGCAAAAGAAACAGAAAAAGGGGTTATAACCAGGCGGAATATATAGTTGAGGGCGTACAAAAAGTGTTTGGCGGCCATATTGTGCCAAAAACAGCGGTCATCCGTATAAAAAATACAAAAACGCAGACCGGTTTCAGCCTGGAGAAACGAAGAACGAATATTTCGGGTGCTTTTGAAGTAATCAATTTTGAGTGGATATCCGATAAAGTGGTTTTTATTATAGACGATGTGTTTACCACCGGTGCCACCGGATTTGAACTGGCACATATTTTAAAACAATCTGGGGCCAAAAGTGTTTATATTGCAACCGTTGCCCAAGCATGATAATTTTTATAAGAATTTATTTTTATGGCCAGAAAACCAAACCAATTTAAATGGCAAATGACCGAATTGCCCACAGGAATTACTACCAGCAATGGGAGTTGGTACAATATTACATCCGAAATGATTGAGAAGTATGTACCGGGATTGCTGAAAAATCAGCCATTAAATACTATAATACGCCAGGCTGATGAATGGATTGCCAGTTCCAACACCCTTTCACTGATTTTATATTTCATTTTGGTGCTTTTCAATGTAGATGCCACTCTTTCGATGGGCGTTTCGGTTGGCTTTTTTCTTTTTTGGTATTACAAAGGGGCAGCATTTGCCAACCCGATGTTGGCGTCCTTTTTTAAATTAATTAATATGGATGGGTTTCTGTATATAGGCTCTTTAGCTATATTGGTATTTTTGGCTTTTGAAGAGCATTACCTGGCCTTGTGGCTTGGAGCTATACTTTTCTTTCTGTTCAAAGTTGGCTTGTTGCAATTGCTTATCAGAATGATTGAAAGCCAAAAAAAATCGGATAAACCCGAAATACAGGACAGAACTTTAAATATGCTTCTAATCCGTTATGGCATAAAAGAGGGTATGATGCCCCAACGCGTACAACAAATGCAAGATAGCTTAATTGAAGTGGCTACCTATCATAAAACAAGAAATAAAAAGAAAAAGGACAATTCCACA
Source organism: uncultured Balneolaceae bacterium (assembly GCA_964615135.1). Classification (GTDB taxonomy): domain Bacteria; phylum Bacteroidota; class Rhodothermia; order Balneolales; family Balneolaceae; genus Balneola. Next base: position 226,730 of record CAZTOG010000004.1, read on the forward strand.
AAAAAGAAAAAATGAAACATTTATACATCGTCCGGCACGGCGAAACTGTTTATAACAAAACGCATAAAATACAGGGGCGAGGTATAGATGCTTCCTTAAATGACTTGGGCATAGAACAGGGAAAGGATATTGCCAATGCACTGAAAGACTTACCCATCACAAAAATTGTTACCAGTAGCCTGAAGCGCACCAAAGAATCGGCACTGCCACTATCAATTGCGAAAAACCTGCCCATAGAAAGTTACGCCGATATTGACGAAATGAATTTTGGCGACCTGGAGGGTAAAAACATCTTGGATATCAAAAATTCACTGTTGGATTTACATAGAAATTGGTCGGCCGGAAAAATCGATTTTAAACCTAAAAACGGCGAAAGTCCGGAAGAAGTTTTTAAAAGAGCCAATGACTGCCTTCAAAATATATTCACACAAAGTGATAATTCACACATTGCAGTATTTATACACGGCCGGTTGATTAGAATTCTGCTCTCGGAGTGGATTGGCGGCGGACTTGTGCAAATGCAGAAGATAAAACATACCAATGGGGGTATAAATTACCTGACTTTTGATGAAGGTCTATTTACCCCGGTTTATTTAAACAATACGTCGCATTTAACACATTTTGGCGAGCATATTGAGCTGAAATTATAGTTAAAATCAGCTTTAAGTTAACCATCCGCTTTTACAATCCTGCCTTCGCTCAAATGCAGGGTTTTGTTCACGCAGGCGGGAATTTCTTCGGGTAAATGGGTGATATAAATCATTGTTTTCTGTTGGGAAGTAACTATTTGGTTCAGTGTTTCCCTGAAAAATACCATTTGGCTATAATCCAGCCCTTGTGAAGGCTCGTCCAGAATCAGTAATTGGGGATTTTTAACCAAAGCGCGTATCAAAAACATAACCCTTTGTTTGCCGGACGAAAGGTGGCCCAATGGCTTATTTTTCAACTTTATAATGTTGAAGGCATCCAGATACCTATCCAACAGTACTTCCTGTTCTTCGCTAAGTTTTCTGAACAGCCCCATGGTATCAAAAAAACCTGAGCCTATTACTTTCCAAACTGGCGTGTATCGGTTAAAAAACAGGTGGAGTTCGGGCGATACAAAGCCAATTCGTTTTTTGATATCCCAAATGCTTTCACCCGTTCCGCGCCTGCGGTCGAAAAGGTAGATTTCATTGCCATAAGCCTGTGGATTATCGCCCGTTAAAAGGCTCATCAAAGTGGTTTTACCGGAACCGTTTGGGCCTAAAACTGCCCAGCTTTCTCCCTTTTTAACTTCCCAATTGACATCTTGCAATACAGATTTTCCGCCATATTTTACACGCACATTTACCAACTTGACCGCAATATCAAAATCGGGCAATGTATTGGAATGTATATTCGGTGTTTTTTTTGGAAGTGCAATCCGGTTCTCTGCCCTAAATCCGGGTGATTTATCCCTGTTTCCTGTAAATGTTATTTCTCCGTTTTCCAGTATTATTATATTTTCAAAACCATACGGAATATCCATTCCATCGGCAATCAAAAATATCTGCACGTCATTTAATCCGTCCAATATTTCTTTTAATTCGTTTCTGCTTTGGGTATCGAGGCCGGAAAATGGATTATCGAGCAGAATCACATCCGGTTGTTGCAAAAACCAATAGGTCAGCAGCGTTCGCCGGGTCTCGCCGTTCGATAAAGTGGTAATTTTTCTATTTAAAAGATGCTTTATCCTGAATTTTTCGGCCGTTTTTTCAACAAAGCTTTCGGCATAAAGTGGCGGCGGCAGTTCAACAGAATCCATGTCAATGGTGCCGATTGGCAATACCTGATTTTGGAACACTTCATAAACGGTAGGACCTATTGCCGAATCATAGGCATTATAACGCTGCTGGTAGTATTGATACGCACCACCCACAATTCGGTGGAATGAATAATCGCGGCTGACAAGCACATATTTTTTTGAAGCATCTTTTTTTATTATTCCCTCTGAAGCAAACGCCTTCCCGGCCAGCAAATCTAAAAAAGTGCTTTTTCCTGCCCCGCTTGGCCCAATTATTACCCAGTTTTCGCCGTTTTGGTCTTTAAAACTAATATTATTAAGAATTGTATTTCCGCCCTTTTTAACACTTACTTTTTTGATTTCAATCGGCATTTTCGTTCCATTGCTTTTATAATTCCAATGTTTTTATAAAGGGCCAAATTACAGTTTTGTTGGCAATTTTGTTTTTGTTTGCGTTATAATATAAATAGATCGGTTCCGTGTTCTTTTAAAAGAAGATGAGTTCTGAAATTTTGTCGTATCCAAATTTTGTGCATTTTTTTCCATATTCATGCAAGGAATCATGGGGATATACGGCACGATGTCTGTTTAACTATTTATGGCGGCATTTAAATCGAAATACGAAACTTAACAAAGAATGGAAATATATTTGTCGGTAGTTGCGTATCTTAGCAAACTATTTGGCAATGAAATGAAAGGAAAATTTGTTGTCTTAATCGAACCGTTACTAAAATTTTTGTATGAGCGAAAAAATAAGGTCAATGTTTGCTGATATTGCAGGCGACTACGATAAAATCAACTCGGTACTCTCGTTTGGGGTACATCACAGATGGCGTAATAAAGCAATAGAAGCCAGTGGAGCCAAACCCGGCGATAAAGTGCTGGATTGTGCTACCGGAACGGGCGATTTGGCCATAGAATTTAAAAAAGTAGTAGGAAAAGACGGCTACGTGATGGGTACCGATTTTTGTGCTCCTATGATTGAGCCGGCACCCGCAAAAGCCGAAAAATTAGGCCTGGAAGTGGATTTTGAAGTTGCCGATGTAACCGATTTGGCTTACGAAGACAACACTTTCGACATTAGCAGCATAGCATTTGGAATAAGAAACGTGGATAATGCCGTGCGGGGACTTTACGAAATGGCACGCGTCGTAAAACCCGGTGGCAAAGTGGTGGTTTTGGAATTTGGCCAGCCCAAAGGCTTGATAAAATATCCATATAAATTTTACAGCCGCTTTGTAATGCCAACCATTGGCGGCTTGATATCGGGGAACAAAGAAGCCTACACCTATCTGCCCGAATCGAGCGCGGCTTTTCCTGCCGGCGATAAATTTGTTAAGTTAATGAAAGTTGCCAAGGTTTTTAGCGATATAGAAGCTATAGAATTGTCCGGCGGCATTGCTTATGTGTATGTAGGCACTGTAAAATAAACCAATTTAATAATCCCATTTAAATCAACATAATATGATGAACATCGAAGATATTAAAAAAGTATTGCCCCACCGTTATCCCTTTTTATTGGTCGATCGGGTTTTAGAAATGGACGATGAAAAAATTGTTGCCATAAAAAACGTAACGGCAAACGAAGAGTTTTTTAACGGTCATTTTCCCGGCAGACCCATTATGCCCGGCGTACTTCAGGTAGAAGCCATGGCCCAGGCAGGCGCCATACTGTTGATGTCGAAAAAAGTAGAAGACCCCGAAAATTCTTTAATGGTATTCACAGGTATTAAAAATGCAAAATTCCGTCGTCAGGTTGTACCCGGCGATCAATTGAGAATTGAAATTACTTTGGGTGCAATGCGCCGAAATTTTGTGATGATGTCGGGCAAGGCAACGGTAGATGGCGAAGTTACCTGCGAATTGGAGGCTTCGGCAGCGGTTGTACCCAATAACCAATAAATAATATATTATGAGTACCAATACAGTAGAAAAACCCAAGAAAATAACCACTCAAACCATTGTAGATTTAAAAAGAAAAGGTGAAAAAATATCGATGCTCACCGCATACGATTTTACAATGGCCACTATAATGGATCAAGCCGGAATTGAGATTATTTTGGTGGGAGATTCTGCCAGTAATGTGATGGCGGGCTACGAAACAACGGTACCCATGACGCTGGAACACATGATTTATCATACTTCTTGCGTAGTGCGCGGCACCAACCGCGCTTTGGTAATTGCCGATTTGCCTTTTATGAGCTATCAGGTTACCTCTAAAGAAGCGGTAATCAACGCCGGAAGAATGATGAAGGAGGCGGGTGCGCATGCTGTTAAACTGGAGGGCGGAAAATCGGTAGTAGATACGGTAAAAAAAATTGTAGATGCCGGTATTCCCGTAATGGGGCACTTGGGGCTCACCCCGCAAAGTATTTATAAATTTGGTACTTATAAAGTCAGGGCAACCGACGATGAAGAAGCTGAAACCCTGATAAACGACGCGAAATTATTGCAGGAAGCAGGGTGTTTTGCCGTCGTGTTGGAGAAAATTCCGGCAGACCTTGCAAAAAAAGTTACCGAGAAATTAGATATACCCACTATAGGAATAGGTGCGGGTCCGCATTGCGACGGCCAGGTTCTGGTTGTACACGATATGTTGGGACTTAATAAAGATTTTAATCCCCGGTTTTTAAGAAGATACGCCGATATGCACACCATAATGACCGGTGCAGTACAAAATTATATTAAAGACGTAAAATCGCAAGACTTTCCCAACGAGGAAGAACAATATTAGATATGAGCAAAAATAAACCTTTGATTTTAGTTTCAAACGACGACGGTTTTTTCTCACCGGGCATAAAAGCATTGGCAAAAGTTGCCGAAGAATTTGGTGAAGTGGTCATCGTTGCACCAGATAGTCAACAAAGTGCCGTAGGTCACGCCATAACAACATCCTATCCGCTGCGTGTAAACGAAGTATTGGTGGCAAAAAAATATAAGACATATGCCGTGAATGGCACACCTGCCGATTGCGTAAAACTGGCACATGGTAATTTGCTGAAAAGGGAACCCGATTTAATTCTAAGTGGAATCAATCACGGTAGTAATGCCGGCATTAATGCACTTTATTCGGGAACGGTAAGTGCTGCAACAGAGGGCACCATATTAGGATATCCATCCATTGCGGTAAGTTGTACCGATTTTAGCGAAGAAGCCGATTTAACAGGCGCGCAGGAAGCCACGCGAAGGGTTATCCGTTATGTATTGAAAAACGGACTGGCAAGAGGAACGACACTAAATGTTAATGTGCCGAGTGGTAAATTTAACGGCATAGAATGGAGCAAAATGGCCGACGGCCGATATGTTGAGCAGTACGATAACCGGGTAGATCCATTTAACCGTGCCTATTATTGGTTGACCGGCGAATTTGAACTGCTCGATCAAAACGCCAACGCCGATATCAGGGTTTTGGGAACAGGAAAAGCAACGGTTACGCCCATTCAGTATGATATGACGGATTATAAACTGCTCAATAATTCTCGTCCCGAAGATTTTGAGTAAACAGGTCGCCTAAAAGCCTTTCTTTTGCAGCGTTTTAGCTGCATTTATCCAAAAATTATTATAAACCGGTTTATAATCTTTACTAACCTGTATGTTTATTTGATGGGCATGCGATAGATTTATGGTGCCCAAATGTTCGCCCCATTTTGCGCTTTCTACCGATACAAAGCCATCGTTTGGGCCTTCTTTATCGTAAATAATGGAGTTTTGTATGCGAAAAATCGGATTTAAAGAACGTTTTGTTCCCTTACCAACGGCCGCACTGTAAGAAAATATAGGTATATCGGTGCCTCGTGTTTCCTGATTGAAAACATTTTGCACGTAATCGGTGGTAAGTTGTTGTACGGCATTCATCGCATGGCTTTTTTCTTCAGGAAAAACACCATCTCCATACCAATCAACCAGGTCAGCCAGCTTTTCGGCAATGGTACCCGGCGCTTTGAGTACAAAATTGGCTAAATAAGCCCCTCTGTGTGGAGTTGCCACGGTAGTAAGTGAAGCTATTTTCCCCTCATCCAAAGAATGTCCCAAAACATATCGGATATCCAGACCGCCCATACTATGAGCAATGACGTTGAATTTCTCAAAACCATATTTTTCGCTTAGGGTATTTATCAGGCTGACCCAGTTTTTTGCGCGTGTTTCTATAGTGGCAAAAGGAACAATATTTGGTGCAAAAGCGATTATACCACGCGCTCTGAACATCATGCAGGGATCGTGCAGGGGAGAGGCTTGTATTAAATTGCCGGTAGTACCAAAACCATGGCAGAAAAATACCGGATATTTGAGCTGTATCAACTCCGGTTGTGGAAAAGGTTCCAGTTCCAGTCGTTTTAATATGGAAGAATCAGACATTATTCGTTTTGTTTGGCCCTTTTTGTGATAAATCGCACCGTACTTTGGATATTATCTTTATAGTAGATATAAATATCCATATTCTTTTCAGGAAAAGTTACTTTTGCCGGCGTTTTTATGCCATATTTTATAAAATCCCGGTTCATATCGTAATGAAACATAGTTTTGGAAAAAGTAGGCGGCACTTCGACATTAAAAATACTTCTGTAAAATAAAGAATCGACCTGTACGCTGGATTTTCGGATAGCGGTGTTCTGAATCAGGTATTCATCGAGATTTGCGACGATAATGGAATCAATCTGTTCTTGTGATGAGATTACATTCAGATTATAGGCCGGTGTGCTCAATAAAATTGAAGCACTTGCCATGCACGAGATAAATAAAAGGATGACAATGGTTGTTTTTTTGTTGGGAGCGGCCAATTCAATTGGATATATTTAGAGTTAATGGTTCTCAAATATAAATTTCAGAACGTCAACGGCTACTTGTTTTTTTGTACCACTGATTTTTTTCTCGATATTTTTGCCCAATAAATGAACAATATTGGTATCGACCGCAAAACCCGAATCTTTACCACCGAGTGTATTGGCGATAATCCAGTCTAAGTTTTTTGCCTCCAGTTTTTTACCTGCATTTTCGACCAAATTTTCAGTCTCCATTGCAAAACCAATCAATATCTGGTCTTTTATTTTATGCTGCCCCAGCCAGGCCAATATATCTTGTGTTTTTTCCAGCTCTACGGTATTTACAGCGGTCGCTTTTTTTACTTTGTGCCCGTACGTATTTTTTGGCGTAAAATCGGAAACGGCAGCGGCCATAATAACGATATCCGATTGGGCTTCCTGCTTCACAGCTTCAAATAAATCGGCTGTGCTGGTAATGCCTATCTTTTTTATTCCGCCAGGGGCATCCAATGCAACCGGACCGTGAATAAGGGTTACTTCTGCACCCATTTGTTTGGCGGCCTCTGCCATGGCAAAGCCCATTTTACCGGAGCTTGGGTTGGATATAAAACGCACCGGATCGATAAACTCTCGGGTAGGTCCGGCGGTTACCAAAACTTTTTTTCCGCTTAAAACGCCTTCATTGCTGCCAACAATTTCGGCAACTTTAGCCAAAATTACATCAAATTCGGGTAAGCGGCCTTTGCCTGTGAGCCCGCTTGCCAAAAATCCGGCTTCCGGCTCCAGTATATGGTAGCCAAAATCGCTTATTTTCTTCAAATTCGCGGTTACAGCAGGCGACTCGTACATTTCGCCATCCATGGTAGGGCATATTAAAACGGGCGAGCGTGCGGCAAGTACGGTAGCTGTAAGCATATTATCGGAGAGGCCGTTGGCAATTTTGCCCAGTGTATTTGCAGTACAGGGTGCGATTACAAAAATATCGGCCCATTCGCCCCAGTTTATATGCCGTGTCCAATCGTCGGAAGCACCGTTTTCAGGAAATACCTCTACGGCCACTTCAGATCCTGATAAAGATGCAAAGGTATCTAAACCAACAAAGCGGGTTGCAGAGGGCGTAATAGTTACTTTTACCTCGGCTCCCGCTTTTTGAAATTCTCTTAGCAAGAAAGCAGCTTTATAGGCTGCAATACCACCGGTAACACCCAAAATGATGCGTTTACCGGCCAGCATAATCAATCCTCGGATGGGCGTCTGAAATAAACTTCTCCGGCTTCCATTTCATCGATAGCTCTTTGCACCGGATGTGATAGCTTTTCGTACGCTTTGGATATTTCTTCCTGCTCTTCATTGAACGACAAATCGTCTGCTTCTTCAAAACCTTCAAAATATTGAAGCTTTTCGTCCAGCTCCAATTTTTCTTGAGCTGCAATTTGGCGCGATCTTTTTGCGGCAATAACCAACATTTCGTATTTGTTTTTAGTGCCTTCCTTTAATTTCTCAATATCAATTGTTCGGGTTCCCATAGATGGTCAATTTTGTTTCATAAAACCGGTTACACATTCTTTTAATTCGGCGTAAGCGGCTTCAAGGTCATCGTTAATAATAATCCGATCGAACCGATCGGCGTATGTAAGTTCTTTTTCGGCACGCTCCAAGCGGTGTGCCAATGTCTCTTCAGACTCAGTGCCTCGGTTAATAAGGCGTTGTTTTAAATGATTTAGAGAGGGCGGTTGAATAAAAATACTCAGGCAATCGTCGGTATAAATTTTTTTTATGTTCACAGCCCCCTTTACTTCAAGGTCGAACAGCATAAAATAACCTAATTTAAGCTTTTTATCAACCTCTGCGCGTAAAGTACCGTAACGCTTACCGCCGTAAAATTCTTCCCATTCTATAAACTCGTTATTGTCTATTTTGTGCTGAAAATCATCGGGCTTGATAAAGTAATAATGCTCGCCGTGCACTTCGCCCTTTCTGGGGGGACGGGTGGTTGCCGATACCGAAAATTGAAGTTCTTTGAAATCTTTGGTTAATTTATTGATTAATGTAGATTTACCCGATCCACTTGGGGCTACTATTACAATTAATTTTCCTTTGAAATTGGACATCCTTAGTTCTTATTAATTTTTATCTATTTACAAAACACCGATTATTCCACGTTTTGTATTTGCTCCCTTATTTGTTCCAAAGTTTCTTTTGCGCGCACCACAAAATGTGCAATATCGGCATCGTTTGCTTTTGAGCCTATGGTGTTCAGTTCACGGTTCATTTCCTGCGTCAAAAAGTTCAATCTTCTGCCGGCAGCTTCCTCTTGCTCTATGGCCGATTTGAAAAACTTTATATGCGATTTCATCCGTACAATTTCTTCAGTAATGTCCATTTTATCAGCCAATATGGCAATTTCCGTATCCAGACGTTCGGTATTTATATTTTCGTCCTCCAATAATTGGGCGATTCTTTCTTTAAGCTTTGTGCGCGTTTCTTCTACTTTACCGGCGCTGGTGTTTTCTATTTTATCCAAATTTTGGGATATGGAATCCAGGCGTTTTATTAAATCCGCTTTTAACTGACCGCCTTCGCGCGTGCGCATGGCCACCAAATTATCAATTGCTATACTTAATGCGTTTTTAACGACGCCCCATTTAAAGCTCAAAGTTTCTTCATCTTCTTCTTTAGATATAAACAGTTCGCCGATTTGAACTAAATCTTTAAGCGTAATGGGGTCAGACATGCCTGCAATGTCTTGAACCTGTTTCAATAGTGCTACATATTCCTCAACTTTTTCTGTGTCCACCTGCATAGCGGAGGTGAGACTGTTATTTTCTATTAAATGCACGGATACATTGAGTTTGCCCCGGTTGATGCGGTTTTGCAATATTTCCTTTATTTCTAGTTCCTTATCTTGCAGTTGTTGTGGCAGTCGCATATAGATATCCAAATAGCGGCTGTTTAGGGATTTAATTTCGACCGTAGCGCTATATCCGTTATCGGAAGCGTCGCCTCGGCCAAATCCAGTCATTGAAATTATCATAAATAAAAATGTAGATGAGATATTTTAGATGCAAAGGTACAAAAGAACAACAAATGATAAAACAAATTGATAAATATTCAGCTTTTCGTATTATGTTTAACTAAAATATTTAAGAAATGAGAATATTAGGTATATCTGCATTTTATCATGACTCGGCGGCCTGCATACTAGAAAACGATCGGATTGTTGCGGCGGCACAGGAAGAAAGGTTTACACGCATCAAACACGATGCGGGTTTTCCCACTAATGCTGTTACATATTGCCTGGAAGAGGCCGGTATCGGAATCGACGACCTGGATGCAGTTGCCTTTTATGACAAGCCCTTACTTAAATTTGAGCGCCTGCTGGAAACCTATCTCTCATTTGCGCCAAGGGGTTTAAAATCGTTCGTAATGGCTATTCCCGTTTGGTTAAAAGAAAAGATGTTCTTGAAAAAACAGATATATGACGGATTGAGAGAAATAGGGGAGTACGATAAAAAGAAGCTGAAACTATTGTTTCCCGAGCATCACCTTAGTCATGCTGCCAGTGCTTTTTTTCCAAGTAATTTCGAAACTGCTGCCATCTTAACCGTGGATGGAGTGGGAGAGTGGGCAACCGCATCTTTGGCAAAAGGTGATGGCAATAAAATTACTGTTTTAAAAGAACTTAAATTCCCGCATTCGCTCGGACTTCTATACTCGGCATTTACTTATTATTTGGGATTTAAGGTGAATTCGGGCGAATATAAATTAATGGGTCTTGCACCTTACGGTAATCCAAATTCCGAAAACACGGCAAAATTTATTGAGCTGATAAAAACCCGGTTAATACAGATTTACGATGATGGCTCTATCTGGCTGAATATGGATTATTTCGATTTTGCCACCGGATTGAGAATGGCCGACGATAAAAAATGGGAGCAGCTTTTTGGTTTTCCGCGGCGAAAAGAAGAAAGAGAATTGCATCAATACGAAGCCGATCTGGCCCTGGCCATCCAAAAGGTAACCGAGGAAATAGTCTTAAAAATGGCACTGCACCTTCAGGAAATCACCGGCGAAAAAAATATATGTCTGGCAGGCGGCGTGGCCTTGAACTGCGTGGCCAATGGCGAGCTTTATAAAACAAAAAAATACGAAAATATCTATATACAACCTGCGGCTGGAGATGCCGGTGGCGCATTGGGGGCGGCATTGGCCGTTTACCATATTTATTACGGAAAAACCAGAGTAATTAAGGCTCCGGATAGCATGGAAGGTGCTTATTTGGGTCCAAAATTTTACCCGAACGAGATAAAAAAGGTATTGAACCGCTTTAACACGAAATATGAGGTATATGAAGACGAAGAACTTTATCCGTTTGTGGCAAATGTATTGGATTCCGGAAAAGTTGTGGGCTGGTTTCAGGGAAGGATGGAATTTGGACCACGCGCACTGGGCAATCGCAGCATATTGGGTGATGCCAGAAAAACAGATATGCAAAAAAAGCTGAATTTAAAGATAAAATATCGAGAGTCGTTCCGACCTTTCGCACCTGCAATCTTGGCCGAAGAAAGCAATAAATATTTTGAAATGGAAGCGCCGTCGCCCTATATGTTAATGGTGCATGATGTGGCAAAGGAGTTCAGAAAAGATGTGCCGGATAATTACCATGAGATGGCTTTAAGGGATAAATTGGCGGTAAAACGCTCCGATTTTCCGGCTATAACACATATAGATTTCTCCGCTCGAGTGCAGACTGTTCATAAAGAGACAAATCCCGAATTTTGGAATTTATTAAACGCTTTTAAAGAGCTGACCGGAAGTCCGGTGTTAATAAATACCAGTTTCAATGTTCGCGGTGAGCCCATTGTTTGTACCCCTGAGGATGCCTATAATTGTTTTATGAACACAGAAATGGATTATTTGGTAATGGAAAATTTTGTATTGGATAAAAACAGGCAACCTGAATGGAGTAAAAAGCAGATATTTGATAAAGATTGATTTATATCTGAATATTCTACAATTTTAACGCCAAACACCTATAAAAAACTATGGAATTACTACGAGATTTATTTCAATTTATGCGCGAACGGAAGAAATTCTGGCTTGCTCCGGTAATTATTGTATTACTGCTGTTGGGTCTGCTGATAGTTATTGGCGGGGGTTCATCAATAGCGCCTTTTATTTACTCATTGTTTTAAGTGGATTTCGATTTGTTGCCCAAAAGAGATATAACATTTATAAAAAAAGATGCCGGTACTGCCAAAACCCAATTGGTAATAGTAGTTGGCTTGGCAATTATCGGTTTAATACTGGATAATTACACTCTTTTGGTAATTTCCGTAAGCATTGGTCTTGTTTCGATATTTATACCTTTTCTGGGATATTGGATAGTCTGGTTCTGGTATAAATTGGCGGAGTTATTAAGCAGAATAACAACTCCCATCATTCTGTCGGTTTTATTTTATTTGTTTATAACCCCATTCTCGTGGATTTATAGGCTGTTCGGTAACAAACCACTTATTTTGAAAAAACCGAAGGATAGTGTTTATACCTCGCGCAACCACACCTTTACCGAAAAGGATATAGAGAATCCGTGGTAGTTTGAAAGATTTGGTTTTAGCCGTTTAAGTTATATTAAACTGCTTTTTCTCTTTCCTCTATTTTTTGCAAACTGGCCGCATTGGTACAATAACGCAATCCGCTTGGCTCCGGTCCATCCGGAAATACGTGGCCGAGGTGGGCATCGCAAGTATTGCAGAGTATTTCAACGCGCACCATTCCGTGGGTGTAGTCGCCTTCATAAGCAACGGCATTTTCTTTGATGGGTTGGGTAAAGGAAGGCCAACCCGTACCGCTTTGAAACTTCTCGCCGGCATCGAAAAGCAGTGTACCACAGCAAACACAAGCATAAATACCGGGCTCAAAACGGCTGCACGCACCATTTACAAATGGTCTTTCGGTGCCTTTTTTGCGTGCAACCAAATATTGCTCTTCCGTGAGCATTTCTTTCCATTCCGCATCCGTTTTTTCAACTCTTTTGTCGGGTTTTGGGCCGCCGCTGCGGGCAAAATTCAGAACGTCTTTCCAGGTAATCATAATAAATTGGTTTTAACCTACCGGACGAGCAACCATAATGCCGGTACCGGTTGAATTTGGTTTTAAAAAATGCTCAATGGGTTCTTCCGAAATCTCAACTTTCATACTCGATTGTGAGGCATGCATAAGGTGCAATTTATCATCAACTTTTACGAGTACGCCAACGTGCGATACATCCAAACCATCCAAGCTGGTGGTAAGGCCGATGATATCGCCTTCTTTCAGCAAGTCCACATGGTCGACAATTTCCTCGCGAGGAATGTAGAAATAGTGGCTGCCGTTAATTTCTTTTTCCTGTTCGGCTATAACTGAAACATAATCGGGATTGTTGTTCAGATGCTTGTATTTATCGGGATTTGTGCTCATAAAATGAACAGCAGTGGGATATTCGTCCCCAATTTCGTCGGCCGGTGTTGTTACCAAACCGTTGTCCTTGTTATTGTAAATCCAGTCGCTAAAATAATGCAGTCTGGATGGATATTCATCTCTTAAGCCATCTCTATATCGTATATTCTCAATTTCCCGTGCAAACTGTTGGAAGGTTTGATTTTCCGACTTAAGTGTACGTGCCAGCGCAAACAGGTTTTCGGCATAGGTGGTACAATCGAGCTCGCGCAGATTTAAAATTAGTTTTTCGTCTTCCTCAACTTCCAGAGTAAATGCTACATAATCGTTGCCCAAAAAGTATTTGCCTATTTCGGGTATCAGTACGTTTATCGGTTTGTCGGCATCGTCTTTAAATTTTGATATTATATCAGCAAAAATTTCTGCATCTTGCTCGGTATATACAATATCCTCGTTTAATTGAGTTTCCGTTACCTTTTTATCGTTTTGCGCGCACGCCTGAGCGGTAAAAATTAATAAAAGCGCGAAAATGGCTGTGTTGTGAAAATGTTTTTTCATTGCATGTAAATTTTAAGATTGTTTAAATGTATATATACTTAAATCTGCCATTCAAATCCATAACCCATTCAAACCCATAACATAGATGCTTTATTCAGGGTTCCGGCATCTATTTTCAGAGAATGGATTTTATTTTATCGGCAAAGGCATTGGCCTCTTCGGGGCTTTTGCCTTCGGTGTAAATCCTGATAATCGGTTCGGTGTTCGATTTTCTCAAATGCACCCAGCCGTCCTCAAAATCTATTTTAACGCCGTCTTCGGTATTTGGGTTTAGCCCGGCATATCTTTCTTTTACCAATTCCAGCACTTCGTCGGCATCTTTACCCAGATTATCGAGCTGTATTTTGCTTTTACTCATAAAATAATCGGGCAATGTAGCTCTGTATTCCGAAGAAGTCAGGTTTCTATCGGCCAGCAACTGCAAAGTAATGGCAATTCCAATCAGCGAATCTCTTCCGTAATGCAAATCGGGTACAATAACACCGCCGCTGCCTTCGCCGCCGGCCACCGCGCCCACTTCCTGCATTTTTTTGACCACATTTATTTCTCCAACAGCCGAGCGATAGCAGATATTATCGTATTTTTTTGCAATATCATCGGCCACTCTGGAAGATGAAAGATTAGTGGCAATGGGACCGGGTTTTTTTGATAAAATAAAATCGAAAACAGTGGCCTGGGAATATTCCTCGCCAAATAGTTTGCCGTTGTTGTCAACCAGCGCAAGGCGGTCGGCATCGGGGTCGGTTACCACGCCTAAATCGGCACCGGTTTCTTTTACCAGTTCCTGGATTTCGTCCAGATGCTCGGGGATGGGCTCCGGATTGTGTGGAAACAGCCCGTTTGGGGTGCAGTGTATTTTGTGAACGGTTTTAACGCCCAATTTTTCCAATAGATTTGGTACGGCATACGAACCGGCGCCATTAACGGCATCAACGGCTACGCTGAAGTTTTTTGCCTTAATTTTATTGGTATCGATAAAGGGCAGTTCCAGAATTTTTTGGATGTGATAGTCCAATAGATCATCGGCTTCGCGTATAATTCCTATTTTATCGTATGCCTGGTAAGCAAAATTACCCGAATTGGCAATGTCCAGCATTTCGCGACCTTCTTCGGCGTCCATAAATTCGCTTTTGGAGTTCAATAGCTTCAAAGCGTTCCATTCTGCCGGATTATGACTTGCCGAGATGATAACTCCGCCGGCTGCTTTATAGCGAAGTACTCCCATGGCTACTGTTGGCGTGGGTACAATGCCCACTTTTATAACATCGCAGCCCACACTTGCAAGCGTTGCGGCTACAATATCCTCACAAATCTTACCGGTTACCCTGCTGTCTCTGCCCAATACTACGGTTCCGCCTTTTAGCCAAGTACCATAAGCGGCGGTAAATCTAGCCAAATTTTCCGGGGTCAGGTCTGTTCCGAATATTCCTCTAATCCCTGAAACCGATATCATTAATGCCATAATAATTTATTAATTTTTTGAATTTGTTAACTGTTCCAATTGCTGTATCCACGTTTGCAAACCCGGAAAACCGGGATTTATTTCGTGTGCTTTTTTTGCTGTATCAAAAGCTTTTTCCATTTGCCCGTCTGTTGCGTAAGCTCCCGATAAGTTGAATAATGTTTGCGGGTCGTTTGCTCTTAACCTGTAGGAATCTTCCAATAATCGAATAGCTTCTTTTACATTACCGTTATTTAACTCAACTGCACCCAACATCTTGTTAACATACGGTTCTTTTTGGGTAATTTCGTATGCTTTTCTTAAAAAGGGCTCAGCGTTTTTTAAATCATTTTTGTTTAACAAAATTTTCGCTGCAAAAGTATAGGGTGAATCGTTCCAGGGTTGGTCACGAACTAAACTTACGTACTCGGCAAAGGCTTTTTCATCCTGATTGGTATTTTCATAATATTTTGCCAATTCTATTTTTGCTCTATCCCAGCCTTTATAATTTTGCACGGTTTCGAAGGCCAGACTATCGGCAATGTTTGTTGGCTTATAACTACTCTGATAAGGCTTTATGCTGCCTTCCTGTATAAATGGGAAGCCTTGCTTTAAAGTTTTTATGCGATGTGCTGCAATTTGCCTGTCGTATTCTGTTAAGCTCATTTTTTGGCGATAAATATCCCAATTCTCAACACGGAAATTACTAAGTCTTGATTCGTTCAAATCCTTCAAAATTGTTTCCGAAAAAACCCGGCCCATCAAAAAATAACCCTCCTCGTTTGGGTGCAAGTGTTCGAGCATTAAATTATCGCCTACAATTCCATTTGGGGAAGCGGCAGACATCGCTTCTTCATAAGGAACATAAATCGTATTAGTGTGGATTTTGGTAAGAGAGTCTATAATGATATTAATTTGTGTTGGTGCCCTGAATTTAAGTCCATCCAGGTCTTTTGCAGCATTATAGTTGATTTTAGCCCTCTCATAATCGCCATTTTTGTAATATTCCATTGCTTTTTGATAGGTTGTCAAGGCAGATGGCTCTTTTCCGTCGGTGATGTCTACAAACGGAGGCTGATCTTTGATATTACTGGCCAAGCTGCCTATATAAACCGGAATATTATGCTTCTCAAACCTTTTTATGATGGCTTCCATATTACTTTCGAACTGATTCATAGCAATTTGATATTTTGGTCCGTTCAATTCAATGGATCTCGAATCGATTACCTGCTCCATCAAAGTGCCTTGAATGGGTTTTTTACCAAAAAATGTTTCCGCAAGCCACTTGTCGGATTTTACCATCATATTTCTGACCAGCATAAAGGTTTTAAGCCTTTGCAGTTTAAGATAGGTACGCACAAAACCAGGGAAAGCACCCAGATTTTCGTTGGAACCTACGCCCAAAGCCCCGTAAAACTCGTTATGGCCGGCATAAATCATAATGGCATCTGGCGATTGCTCCAGTATTTCATCCACTTGATCGTACAGGGTATATGTATTTATGGCCGAAATGCCGAGGTTTACTACTTCTACTTTTCTATCGGGCAGTGCATCGGTCAAAACATCGCGCACCACACGCGAAAAAAGTGCATTAAAACCGTAAGGATAAGCCGCTGCCGAAGAACCGCCCATTGCAAAAACTCGATATCCGTTCTCCGGCTTTTTTTGAAGGAATGCATCGACCGGCGGTCCGGGAATTACGCGGGTATAGAAAAAATAGCGTGCTGCAAAATTTTGATTGGGCATGTAATAATCTTCCATGCTCACTTTTGGATCGATAAAAAGGTGGGTATCGCCCAAATAATTGAAACTTCTCAGCGATAGCTCCAATATCAGAAAAAAGAATATGGGTATGGAGATGGTAATGCCATAGAAAAGCACCTTTTTCTTTTTGGATAACGGTTTTCTGAGCGTAGTAATGTAATCCTTAACCTCACTTATATCCAGATTAAGTGTTTTGGCAATTTTCTTTGCACTTTTTTTCTTCCAATTATTGGATATATATGTTTTTTCCTTATTGGTAAGCGACATTATTTTTTAAGTGGAGCCCAGGCTGTTTCCAACTGCCCGCTTTCGTTGTTTTCGTAGCGAGCCAGCACAAAGAAAAAGTCAGATAATCTATTCAAATATTTTATAGCCAAATCGGATATATCCTCTTCTTGTGCGCATCTTACTGCGGCTCTTTCTGCGCGCCTGCATACCGTTCTGCAATGATGAAAGATGGAGCCTGCATGTGAGCCTCCGGGCAGTATAAAATGTTTCAATTTCGGTAAGGTTTCTTCCATTTTATCAATAGATTCTTCCAGAAACTCGATTTCTTTTTCGCCAATCCGGTCAATTCGGGTTTTTCTTTCATGCGGTGTTGCCAGGTCGGCTCCCAAAACAAATAATTGATTTTGTACGGTGATAACCAACTCCCGGGTATAATCCGTTACAGGCAGCGCACTTGTTGTGCCTAAAACCGTATTTAACTCATCAACGGTGCCGTAAGCTTCTATTCTATCCGAACTTTTTAGCACTCTCTGCCCGCCAAATAGCGAAGTTTCGCCCTTGTCGCCTTTTTTTGTATAAATTTTCATATCCTATACCGCTCTATCAGTTTTTTTAAATGTACTGTAATTTGTTAAAAATTAAAGTATTTTAAGATAACTCAATCTAGTTAGTATTACCATCCAACTTTTGGATAATAAGAATTTTCTTACCCAGTATTTTACATGAAAAAAACGGCATTCACTATTCTGTTCACTCTTATTTATACCATAACGCTATGGGCTTTTCAAAATGGCGAGGTACAACCAAAAGATGGGTATGAGGTGGTGGAGCAGATGTATGCCAAATATGAGGGCCAGTGGTATGAAAATTTAAAATTTAAGCAAAAAACCACTTTTTTTGGTCCGAAAGGCGATACATCCAGGGTTCAATATTGGTATGAAGCAATGCAACTGCCGGGCAGATTGGCTATAAAATTTGAAGAAATGGATGGCAACAATGGAATACTTTTTAAAAATGGGATACAATATGGTTTTGCGAATGGCCAGATTATTCAACAAGTGGACTATATTCACGTGATATTGCTGCTGGGATACGATGTATATCATCAATCACCCGAAATAACTGTAGAGCTACTAGAAAAAAGCGGGTATGACTTAACAAAATTGTATATAGATGAGTGGCAAGGTCAGAGTGTGTATGTAGTGGGTACCGACAAGCCCGATGCATCTAAACCACAGTTTTGGATTGATAGTGAGCGCCTGATTTTTTTGAAAAATATAACCATTGGCAGGCAAAATACGATACAAGAAGTACAGTTTTACGATTATGAAAAACTTGGCGGCGGCTGGATTGCGAAGTCGGTATTGTTTCAGGCAAACGGTAATAAGGGGTTGCTGGAAGAATACGAAGATATTATAGTACCCGACAGCCTGAATGCCAATTTATTTGACCCGATTACATTTGGGAATGCACGGTGGGATTAATGAGGGTTATTATTCTGACAAATAATTTGTAGAAAAAAAAGGCATTGATTGCAACCAATCAATGCCTTTAAATTTATAGCGTTAATAAAAACCGCTTATCTAGTTAAATGAGTTTATGGCTTCATCCAAAGATGGGTATAATTGAAGAACCGTATTGAGTTTTGTAATGGTCAATAGTTCTTCAATTTTGGCGGTAGTATTGGCAATGCATAAGTTGCCATTTACTTTTCGCACTGTTGTAAAAGCGCCAATAAGCATTCCCAAACCCAATGAATTCATGAAATTTACATTCGCCAGATTTAAAATAATATTTTTTTTATCCGAAGAAATCAGTTCATGAATAGATTCATTTAGCCGGGAAGTTATATTGCCTCCCATTATGTCGCCTTCAAATAAGATGACGGCATAATTGTCGTTTTTGGTAATACTGAAACTCATAATAATTTAGATTTTTATTTTTTGGCTTTTTGTAGGTCAACTATCAGCGAGCCTGCCACAAATATAGAACTGTATGTACCTAATATTATACCGAGCATTAATGCGAAAGAGAAACCTCTAAGCACTTCGCCGCCAAATATGAACAGTACAGTAACTACAAATAAGGTAGTTAAAGAAGTAATTACGGTACGGCTAAGCGTATCGTTGATACTTTTATTAACCATGGGGCCATGCTCCATGCCCTTATGAACTAATTTATTCTCACGGATTCTGTCGTAAATTACCACGGTATCGTTTATCGAATAACCAACAATGGTTAAGAAAGCAGCGATAATATTTTGATCTATCAGCAGGTTAAAACTTACAACATCATTTAACAACACAAAAACACCCAAGGTTATGAGAACGTCATGGGCAAGTGCGATAACCGCGCCTGTCGAGAACGTCCAGTTACGGAAACGCAACAGAATGTATAAGAATATAGCAATTATAGAGTAGAAAATGGATAGAAGTGCACTTCGTTTCAGGTCGTCTGCAAATTTAGGACCTACCGTATCCGATTTTTCCACGTTGAAATTATTGCTTGGATATAATTCTTGCATATTGCTTACAATTATACCCTCAATAACTTCCATTACTTCTTCGTTATCTGTTCGTATCAGTATTTCGGTTGCTCCGCCGAATAATTTTACTTCCGGCTCAGAGCCTAAAGGGTCTGTCAATGCCTCTCGTATATCTACTACATCTACTTCGTTGTCGAATTTAAGAACTATTTCTTTACCGCCTTTAAAATCGATGCCGTATGCTAAGCCTTTAAAAATAATGGCAATAACTGCTATTAAGACAATTATAGAAGATATGATATAAGTAATCTTTCTATTTCCAACGAAATTTATATTTGGTGTTTCAAACCATCTCATAATTTATTCCTTTATACTTTTAAAATTTCTATTGAAACTAACCGAAACTCATTTTATCGGCGTCGTTACGGGTTAAATAGTCTATTACTACGCGTGTAATAATAATAGCACTGAATAGTGAACATGCGATACCTGCTAGCAGCGTAACCGCAAACCCTTTAATTGGTCCGATACCAAAACTGAGCAATACTATACCTACAAATGCTGTGGTTATGTTAGAGTCTATAATGGCACTCATTGCGTTGGAGTATCCGGCCGAAATTGCAGCCTTCATCGTTTTACCTGCACGTTGTTCTTCACGTATCCTGTCAAATATCAGTACGTTGGCATCAACTGCCATACCAATGGTAAGTACTATACCGGCAATACCGGGTAAGGTAAGTGTGGCTCTGAAACCGGCCAAAATACCAAGTATAAATATCATATTCAGTAGCAGCGCCAAGTCAGCAACCGCTCCCGCTTTTTGGTAATATACTATTATAAAAATAGCTACAAAGCTTAAACCTATAATAATGGAGTTGATACCGGCTTTAATGGAAGCCTCGCCCAGCGTAGCTCCAACCGTTCTTTCTTCCAATATTTCAAGCGGAGCCGGCAACGCACCCGATAACAGAATGTTTACCAGGTCATCGGCTTCCTGTACGTTTGCCATGCCTTCAATACTGGAGCGTCCACCCGTAATTTTGGTGTTTACGTTCGGATAGGTATATACATAGCCATCAAGAGTAATTGCAATAGGTTTACCAATGTTGGCACCGGTTAAAATTCCCCATTTTCTTGCGCCCTCTGCGTTCATAGTCATAGATACTTCCGGCACGTTGGTGGCAGGGTCGAACTGTACACTGGCTTCCTCAATTACTTCGCCGGTCAATTCAACCTGCGTTCTAACGCCATACAGCGGATATCCCACGGTGGTAGAGGTTAGATTAATGGTTTTTGCGCCCCACATAACAGTTGTGTTACGCGGCATCAGGTTTTGAACATCCGGGTTGTTAATCAATTCTCGAACACGCGCAGTGTCTTTGGCCTCGGCATATCCCATTATATAGGCACTTTCGCCAGGAATCATTACATCCAAAAGTGCATTAGAATAATCGTCGCTCAAACTATCCGATTCTGCAGTATAATATTCGTAAGCTCTTTGAATGAAGCGTAAAAACTCTTGCCCATCTGCGGCCAGTCTGAATTCCAAACGCGCAGTACCTTTTAATAGATTACGTACACGCTCTTTATCGCTGATACCCGGTAATTCCACTACTATACCGTCGCTGCCTTGTTTAACTATAGAAGGCTCGGCTACACCAAAGCGGTCAACACGAGTTCTGATAATTTCAATGGCACGATCTAAAGCACCGGTTCTTTGTTCTTTTAAATATCTGATAATATCAGCATTCGTTGAGGTACGACTAATATTTGCGGCATCACTTCTAAAATAACGACTTAGACGTGCATTAGGGTCGCGTGCCTCGAAAGCGAGCAATATTTCGTCGATAAAATCGCCGCCGGTAGCCAATGCTTTTTCGTTGGCTTCGCTTACTACGTTGTTCAGTAGAGTGTCTCTATTGGCTCCGGCCAATTCCAACACTAGTTGCGGCGTACCAACGCCCAATGTTACACGCATACCGCCTTGCAGGTCTAGCCCAAGACTTAATGAACGTTCTTGTAAGTTCTGCAGACGCTCTTCATTTTCTGTTTCGTATAATTCGCGATCATCGGCAGTTAGTTCGCTCATTTGCTTTTGTTCCAGGTTCCAAGCTACCGTTGGGTACAAGTAGTACATTACCATGGCCAAAAATGCAACAATAAGGCCGATTTTGAATCCATTTCCTTGCATATTTTTATTCTGGTTATAAATTTAATTGTTGTTTTTTAAATATTTAAATATCGATTTATATATCGAAGGTAATTTGAACGTTATGGTTCAAATTTATATAAGACAGTATAAATTTCAGTCTTATAGAAGTGATTTTATCTAAAATTATTTAGGGTGCGCCGATTACTATACCGAAAGAGAGTGGGGCAGGTATAGTATTGTATGGGATTATATCGGTTTTTTCTATTTCTTTGTGAAAGATAAAATAGCTTAATTGCTGTTTGGGAATTATGGGCGTAAAAGCGGAGTGGGTATCTTTTTGTTGTATTCCATTTACCTTGCTATTGGTAATTATCACCCCTTTCGCCATTCCCTGCTGCGAGCTCATATACGAAGCCCACTCTTTCAATAAATAGCTATAAATATCGTCTTTTTCGGATTGTTTTTCACCAAAATCGAAACTATCTGAGTTTTGGCTTATAAATTCGGATACATTTTTGATGATGGTTTCAAATTCGGCATCAACCAAACTCAATTCATTGATTTTATCCAAAAGAAAATCATTATCGTGGGTTTTTAAATGGGTGCTCAGCCACGATGTGAAGGCTGTATTTTGTGCCGTATTATTGGCCGGTTGCACATAATATAGGATTATGCCCGCCAATAATATTAAAGTAGTTACTGCTTTTGGGATATGTAAACGAAAAAATCTCATACAATTGGCAAAGATACATAAACCAATCGAGAAATATCGAATTTAATTAACCTAACACGGTAATAGATTGCCGGGCTTGTTTTAAACCTTGGCCAGTCTGTTTAATTCCAAAGCTAAATATTTGCCGGTATGTGAAGTTGTGTTTTCTGCGATTTCTTGCGGATTTCCGGCCGCTATTATATTTCCGCCTCCGCTGCCGCCTTCCGGGCCCATATCTATTATATAATCGGCAGCTTTAATCAAGTCCAGATTATGTTCTATAACCATTACGGTGTTTCCCTTATCAACCAGTTTTTGAATTACACTTACCAGCATTTGTACGTCTTTGAAATGCAGTCCGGTTGTGGGCTCGTCCATAACGTAAAGCGTATCTCCTGTGCCGATTTTGGAAAGCTCGCGCGCCAATTTTATACGTTGGGCTTCTCCGCCCGAAAGGGTAGTACTGGATTGACCTAAAGTTAAATATCCCAAACCTACCGAATCGAGTGTTTTCAGTATTCTTTTGATGCCGGGTTGTGCTTCGAAAAACTCAACGGCTTCGCTGACCGACATATTTAGTACATCTGAAATGTTTTTTTGTCGATAATAGATTTCCAGCGTTTCCCGGTTATATCTTTTACCGTTGCATGTTTCGCAGTTTACGTAAACATCGGGCAGAAAATTCATTTCTATTTTTCTCAGCCCATCGCCCTTACAAGTTTCGCAGCGTCCGCCTTTAACATTGAATGAAAACCTACCCTGGTCGTAACCACGTATTTTGGCTTCGGGCAGTTCTGCAAATAATCTTCTTATTTGGTCGAATACTTTGGTGTATGTTCCCGGATTTGAACGCGGTGTACGCCCAATCGGGCTTTGATCTATGGATATTATTTTGTCGATATTGTCGAGGCCTTCCACCGTGTCGTATGGTAGCGGAACGGTTTTCGATCTATAAAAATGGTTTGAAAGAATGGGTACCAAAGTTTGATTAACTAATGAACTTTTCCCGCTTCCGCTTACTCCGGTAACCGCAATAAAATTGCCCAAGGGAACCTCTAAATTCACATTTTTCAGATTGTGACCCCTTGCGTTATTTATACGCAGTGTTTTCCCGCTTCCTTTTCGTGTTTTTTCGGGCACTTCTATCTGAAGTTCATCATTCAGGAATTTTGCCGTTAAAGAATCTCCGGCCAGCTCGTTTGGTTTGCCCGTTGTTACAATATAACCGCCGTTTATTCCGGCGCCCGGGCCCATATCTACCACAAAATCAGCATGTTCTATGGTTTCACGGTCGTGTTCTACCACAATTACGCTGTTTCCCAAATCACGGAGTAATTCCAGTGATTTTAAAAGCTTGATATTGTCTCTTTGGTGCAATCCGATACTGGGCTCGTCTAAAATGTATAATACCCCAACCAGCTGGGTACCGATTTGGGTTGCCAACCGTATGCGTTGTGCCTCGCCACCGCTCAATGTTTGCGCTTCCCGGTCCAAAGAGAGATAACTCAGCCCTACGTTAAGCAAAAAGTCCAGCCTGTCCCTGATTTCTTTCAGAATTTGGCTCCCGATTTTTCTTTGACGTTCGGTCAGGTAGATATTATATAATGTATCGCGAAGTTCGGCAATATCCATCATTACCAAATCGTGAATATTATATTTATCTATTTTATACGAAAGAGCTTCGGGTTTTAGCCTTCCGCCCTTACAATCGGGACAAACAACCCTGCTCATAAATGCTTGGGCCTTTTCTCTCTGCTTGGGCGATTTACTATTTATATGCTGATCTATTATAAGCTTTCTAAGTCCTTCAAATTTGTGCTTGTAGGTAACGGAATTATCCTTAAAATCGTAGCTTACCGAATATTTTTTATCCCCTCCTCCGTTCATTAAAATATCAAATGCTTCCTGCGGATATTCCGTGAAAGGAGTTTCAAAGGTAATATCCAGGTCGTCGAGCACCGCTTTTAATTGCTTGAAGATGAATACATCCCTGGGTTCTCCCAAAAAGCGGAGGCCGCCATCGGCAATGGATTGTTCTTTGTTGGGCACCAGTAAATCCCAGCTTACATCGTAGCTGTATCCCAAACCGTTACACGTGCTGCACGCGCCATAAGGCGAGTTGAACGAAAATAAATTGGGTGCCGGATCTTCGTACGCTATTCCACTTGCATGGTCAAATAATTTTTGCGAAAACAATCTGTCTTTGTACTCATCCTCTTCCTGTATCGACAAAATAACGTTGCCATCGGCCATTTCAAGCGCCAAACGGATGCTGTCAGCTATTCTTTTCTCACTTTTCGGGCTTATCACAAAACGATCGACCACCACTTCTATATTATGTGTTTTGTAGCGGTCGAGTTTCATACCTTTTTCCAGGTCCATAAATTCGCCATTCACACGAACGGTCAAAAAACCTTGTTTTATGGTCTGTTCGAACAACTCTCGATAATGTCCTTTTCTGCCGCGTACTACCGGTGCCAGGCAATAAGCTTTTGTACCCTGTGGTAGGCTCATAATGGTATTTACTACCTGCTCCGCCGTTTGTTTTTCCATCTTATTGCCCGAAACATACGAATAGGGAGTGCCCACGCGGGCGTAAAACAATCTCAGAAAATCATAAATTTCGGTTACCGTGCCCACTGTGGAGCGTGGATTTCGATTTGCCGTTTTTTGATCTATTGAAATTACCGGCGACAGGCCATCAATAAAATCCACGTCGGGGCGCTCCATCATGCCCAAAAATTGGCGGGCATAGGCCGAAAGGGATTCCAAAAATCTGCGCTGTCCTTCGGCATAAATGGTATCGAAAGCCAAAGACGATTTGCCCGAACCGGACAGGCCGGTGATAACCACCAATTCGTTGCGGGGAATATCGATATTGATATTTTTTAGATTGTGTTCGCGAGCACCGCGTATTATAATATTATTCTGCAAAAGGATGAGATTTTTTTGACGAGACTTTCATATTCAAACAGACCCTGAAAATACACAACAGTTAGCATAAAAACATCATTCCTATTATAACAGAATATGTTGTTTGGTGCATTTAAAGCACAAAGGCCGCCGACTGAATATCAATAACGGGCTCAAAAATCGAGAGATTACAACTAAAAAGAAGTTTTATTTGTTGTAAGAGCGCAGATCAGTTGATTGTTGTAGGTTGTAAAGCTTTGAAATTGAATGATATGCATGGCATAGTGTATATTCAGCGGATAAAGATGCCTTTATTCTATAAAAAAACAGCAAAAGCGTTAAAAAACCTATACATTAAACGTCTTTAATATTAATCCAAACAAACTAAAAATATCTTTGAACTATGTGGTCACCCACATCCTGGCAAAATAAGCCGATTAAGCAACTACCCAAATATCCGGATCAAAAAACGCTGGATGAGAATTTTCAGATTCTAAAAAAACTACCCCCGCTGGTTACCTCTTGGGAAATCGAAATGTTAAAGCATAAAATGGCTCAAGTAGAGGCCGGTAAAGCATTTTTACTGCAAGGCGGCGATTGTGCGGAAAGCTTTGAGCATACTACCTCACCAAAAGTGGTAAATATGCTTAAACTGCTACTGCAAATGAGTTTTATTATGATTCATGAAATGGGCGTGCCGGTAGTACGGGTGGGCAGAATTGCAGGGCAGTATGCCAAACCGCGTTCCAGCGATTTTGAAACCGTGAATGGCGAACAAATCCATAACTATCGCGGCGACCTGATAAACAGCTTTGAGCCAAATGCCGAGGCCAGAATACCCGACCCAAAACGGATTGTTGAAGGATATCATAAAGCGGCCTTAACGCTAAACTTTTTACGCGCCCTTGTTGACGAAGGTTTTGCAGATCTGAACTATCCCGAGCAATGGGAATTGGATTTTATGCTAAACAACCGCTATTACAAAGAATATGAAACCATGATAAAATCGATTACCAAAGCGGTTAAATTCATGGAAACCATTACACCGAACAATTTTAATACGGTTCAAAAGGTTGATTTGTTTACCTCGCACGAGGCTTTGAACCTGTATTACGACTCGGCGCAGACCAGACAAGTTCCGCGTAAAACCGGATTTTTTAACCTAAGTACCCATTTGGTTTGGGTGGGCAACAGAACCAGGGATTTGGATGGCGCGCATATAGAATATTTGAGCGGTATCGAAAATCCGATTGGTATAAAGGTAGGTCCGCCTTTTGAGATTGATGAAACCATACGCCTTTTGGAAAAACTAAATCCAAGAAGAGAACACGGCAAAATTATGCTTATTACCCGTTTTGGCAGGGATAAAATTGAAGAGCAGATGCCCGGTTTGATTCGCGCAGTGAAAAAAGAGGGATTACCGGTAGTTTGGAGCGCCGACCCCATGCACGGAAACACTTTTGCCACGGAAGAGAATATCAAAACACGTAATTTTGATGCCATTCTGGATGAGCTTAAATCGGCATTTGCCATTCACAGGGCGGAAGGAACTTACTTAGGCGGTGTTCACCTTGAAATGACCGGCGATAACGTTACCGAATGTGTGGGCGGTGCCAATGGCCTGACCGAGCGCGGTTTGGTCGAGAATTACGAAACATTCTGCGATCCACGACTAAACTACGAGCAAAGCCTGGAAATGGCATTCCTGGTTGCGAAAGAGTGGAACCAGAGTAACTCGTAACAAAACTATACCATAATTTTAAAATAAAAGCCTTTGTTGCATTCAACAGAGGCTTTTTTTATCTATAAATTCGGGTTCTGGCCCAAAAAAGCCGATTGATGACGATTTGTACCTAGTTGAATGACATAATTTCGGCAACATGACTTATCGCCAAAAATAATGTGACGTTCTTTCAAAAAATCAAAAACGTGCTGAAAAATATTCAGAACAAAATTGACTACATGGCATAAAACCGCCCGTTTTTTTGGCTGGCACACCCATTGCTTACTTAAGGGTGAAACAGAATTAAAAAAATAACAAAGTACTAAGAGGTTAATGTTATGGCACTTATTAAATACACAAGACCAAGACCCGAAACAGATTTAATTTTCAGACCATTTGAAAGCATCATCGATGAAATTTTCAATGGCAATAGAATAAATCCAAATTCCAAAATTTTTACACCAAGTGTGGATATAGCCGAAACCGATAAAAATTTCGAGATTACGGTAGAAATCCCCGGCGTGAAAAAAGAAGATATAAAAATCAATTTAGAGAAAAACGTATTGACCGTTAAAGGCGAGCGTTCTTTCGAAAATAAAGAAGAAGGAAAAAATTATCACAGGGTTGAAACCAGTTATGGAAGTTTCCAACGCTCGTTAACCCTTCCGGAAGATATTAACGACGACAGCATTGTGGCTAAATACGAAGACGGACTGCTGAAAATAACCGTCGAGAAATCGGAAGAGAAAATTAGAAAAGAAATAGAAGTTCTATAAGTTTTCTGTAGAAATTCCAAAAGTCGGAGCTGCTTGAATGCGGCTCCGATTATTTTTGTTAAATATTCTAAAAAAGTACAATAAACAGTGTTTAAATTAGTTTTAAAAACAGCTTGTTAACAAATTAAATCACTAATAAAAAATGAATACAACAATGAAAAATATTTTCGGAATTGTGGCCGCCCTGGCCGTGCTTTTGGGCTTTAACGTAATAGCAGAAAATAACGATGACAAAGCCGTTAATGATAATGAAAAGCAAAAAACAGAATTAAATGTCCCGGCGGCGGTTAATTCTTCGAATTTATTGATGGATTTTAACAACGCTATTGTCGAAATAGCGGAAAATGCAAATCCTGCCGTTGTAATGATAACTACCGAGAAAACTAAAGAAGTACAAGTTTTTAATCCGTTTTCGCAGTTTTTCTTCAACCCGTTTAATAATAGAAACAATAATAACAACGAAACCAGAGAATATACACAACGTGGTTTAGGTTCCGGCGTTATTGTATCTAGCGAAGGATATGTAATTACGAACAACCACGTAATTGAAAACGCCGACAAAATAAAGGTGCGTATGTTTGATAACGAAGAAGTTGATGCTACGCTGGTTGGGGCAGATCCACAAACAGATATCGCCGTATTGAAAATTGATGCCGATAATCCACCCGCACTGAATATCGGAAATAGCGACGATTTAAAAGTAGGCTCGTTTGTATTGGCCATTGGCAGCCCGTTGAGCGAAAACCTGGCGCATACCGTTTCATTTGGTATTGTATCGGCAAAGGGAAGAAGCATAAATGTGCTTAGTGATGTTGGGGGATACGAAGATTTTATACAAACCGATGCAGCCATAAATCCCGGTAATTCCGGTGGCGCATTGATAGATATGAACGGTAACTTGATAGGCATAAATTCGGCAATCGCTTCACGCTCGGGCGGTAACGACGGAATTGGATTTGCAATACCCGCTAACTTGGCAAAGCGTGTGATGGACGACCTTATAAAAGACGGTAAGGTGTCAAGAGGGTATCTGGGCCTGTACTTCGGCGGCGAAGTGGACCAAACCATGGCTAAAGCATTGGGCTTGGGAGATACCCGTGGCGTAATAGTTGCAAAAGTGGACGAAAGCGGTCCGGCCGATAAAGCGGGAGTGCAAGAAAAAGATGTAATAGTTGAAATTGATGGCAAAAAAATACGAAATTGGAATGCATTCAGATCTACCATTGCTTCGAAAAGACCCAACGATAAAATTTTATTAAAAATTGTTAGGAACGGGCAAGAGAAAGAAATTGTTGTTATATTAGGTGAGCAGGATACTGAAGAAATTGTTTCGGCTCCTTCATCTACCAACAAAGACTTACAAGCTAAACTAGGTTTTGATGTTTTGGATTTGAATTCCAATATTAAACAGCAACTTAGCTTAAGTGAAGGAACAACTGGGGTTGTTGTTAACAATATTGAAAACAGTAGTAATGCATATAAAAGAGGTCTTAGAAGAGGAGATGTAATAACTGCCGTTAAGAACAACACAGTGAAAAACCTGAAAGATTTTAACAACGAGCTCAATAAATTATCCAAAGATGGCGATGAAGTAATATTGCTGACTATTTTGAGAAACGATTTGGAACAATTTATAGCTTTCGAGATTTAAGAGTTTATTGTACCCCGAAAAAACCAGAGCCCAGACCCTGACACGGTCCGGGCTTTTTTTTGCCTTCCATTTTCTGTAAATACGCCTTTCTGCTATAAAGTCATATTAAATCTTTGGCACGGTATTGGTATTACCAATAGTATAATAGTTAAAAAAGATATTTGATATGAATTTGAATAAATACACTTTAAAAGCACAGGAAGCTGTCCAGAAAGCGCTGGAAATAGCACAGGCCGAAAGCAACCAAGCCGTAGAGCCCGAGCATATTTTAAATGCGTTTTTGAGCGATAGCGAAAGTATTGTTCATACCTTATTGGCTAAATTGGGTGCCAATAACGATGTGATAAAACAAGTGGTGGATAGAAGTATAAAAAGATTGCCCAAAGTTCAGGGAGCTACCGTTTCCGGGCAATATCTGTCGCCCAAGGCAAAAGAGGTCTTTGATACCGCCCAAAAAGAAGCATCCCAATTAAATGACGAATATATAAGCTCTGAGCATATTTTAATAGCGTTGACTGAAGTAGCCGGTGAAGTAAAAACCATACTGAACGATCAGAGCGTAACCAAAAGCAATATCCGTAAAATATTAGACGAAGTTCGCGGCGGCCAGAGCGTGGACAGTCCGAATGCGGAAAGCCGTTTTGGTGCGTTAAAAAAATATGCGCGTGATTTAAACGAATTGGCCGAAAAAAACAAATTGGATCCCATTATCGGGCGTGACCAGGAAATTAGGCGTGTTATGCAAATTTTATCGCGCCGTACCAAAAACAATCCCATTTTAATTGGAGAGCCCGGCGTTGGTAAAACCGCGATCGCAGAAGGAATGGCACTCAGAATTGTTCGGGGCGATGTTCCGGAAGGCCTTAAATCCAAACGAATTATGGCTTTGGATATGGGTGCGTTGGTAGCCGGTACAAAATTCCGTGGCGAATTTGAAGAAAGATTAAAAGCCGTTATCAAAGAAGTAACCGATTCGGATGGCGAAATCATCCTGTTTATTGATGAAATGCACACTTTGGTGGGCGCAGGTGCCACAGAAGGCGCCATGGACGCCGCCAATATCTTGAAACCGGCGCTGGCAAGAGGAGAAATGAACGCTGTTGGTGCCACTACCTTGGATGAATACCGAAAATTCATCGAAAAGGACAAAGCGCTGGCGCGACGTTTACAAACCGTGTTGATCGGCGAACCGAGCGTGGCCGATACCGTATCCATTTTACGTGGATTGCAAGAAAGATACGAAGTGCATCACGGAGTTCGTATTACAGACGCCGCAATTGTAGCCGCCGCCGAATTATCGCACCGTTATATAGCAGACCGCTTTTTGCCCGACAAAGCCATTGACCTTATTGATGAGGCCGCATCTCGCTTAAGATTGCAAATAGATTCCTTGCCCGAAGAACTGGATAGCATCGAACGCCAAATCAGACAACTGGAAATTGAACGGGAAGCGCTGAAAAGAGAAAACGAAGTCGATAAAATCGAATCTATTGAAAAGGAATTGGCCGATTTATCCGAAAAACGTGATACCATGCGCGTGCATTGGGAGCAAGAAAAAGAGCTGATTCAAAATGCGCGAGATTTGAAAAAAGTACTTGAAGATACCCGAAACGAAGCCGATAAAGCCGAGCGCCAGGGAAATTATGAACGGGTTGCAGAGTTGCGTTACGGTACCATCATTCAGCTGGAAAAAGATCTGGAAGATTCGAAAACACAGCTCAATAATATGCAGGAAAATCAGGCCTTGCTCAAAGAAGAAGTAGATGCCGAAGATATTGCAGATATTGTAGCACGCTGGACGGGTATTCCCGTTACCAGAATGCTGGAAAGTGAGCGTCAAAAGCTCATTAATCTGGAACAGGTGCTACATAAAAGAGTTATCGGGCAGCACGATGCCATTGAAGCGGTTTCCGATGCTGTTCGGCGTTCACGGGCAGGCTTGCAGGACGAAGATCGTCCCATTGGCTCGTTCTTTTTCCTTGGCTCAACCGGTGTGGGTAAAACGGAATTGGCCCGAACACTTGCCGAATTCCTGTTTAACGACCAAAACGCCATGATTCGAATCGATATGAGCGAATATATGGAAAAACACAGCGTCAGCCGCTTGGTAGGAGCGCCTCCGGGATATGTGGGCTACGAAGAAGGCGGACAATTGACCGAAGCCGTGCGACGACATCCCTATTCGGTAATATTACTGGACGAAATCGAAAAAGCACACCCCGATGTATTCAATATTTTATTACAGGTATTGGATGATGGGCGCCTGACCGATAACAAGGGCGTAACGGTAGATTTTAAAAACACCATTATCATTATGACCAGCAATATTGGTTCGCACTTAATTGTCAAAGAAATGGAGCAATCAAACGGCGAATTGACCGAAAGCCAACAAGCGGAATTACAGAAAAAACTGATTGAGCAACTTCGCCATACTATCCGTCCCGAGTTTTTAAACCGGGTGGACGATATTATTGTATTCCATCCTTTGGAAAGGGAGCATATTCGCGAAATTGTGGATATTCAGCTAAAACATGTTCATGCTTTATTGGAAAAAAATAAAATCACTTTAATTGTACCCGATACGGTTAAAAACTGGCTGGCCGAGCGTGGATTTGATCCTGTATTCGGCGCGCGTCCACTGAAAAGAGTGATACAGCAAAACATTACCAATAAATTGGCAAGCAGGCTGTTATTGCGAGATAGTGATGCACCTGCCACTTATCAGGCTACCATAAGCAAAGATGGTAGTGGAATTGATTTTGCCGAGATTCTCAATGATGTAGAAGAATGGGCAGAATAAAATCGCCGGATAGTAATCCTATGAATAACAAAAAAGGTCGTATCCTTAACGGAATGCGACCTTTTTCTTTAGCAAATATATTTTTTGGATTCTATTTCAACAGATTTTCGGGGTTTAATCCTTTCAAATCATCCGTAATAAAATCACGACCTTTTCTTATTAATTCGCCATCCAGATACACATCTGCACCTATACAAACCAAATCCCAGTGGATGCTGCTTTCGTTGCCATTGGGTGCAATTTCATAATCATTTCCCAGTGTTAGGTGGTTTGAACCATAAATTTTCTCATCAAAAAGAATATCGTACATCGGACTTTCAATAATGGGATTGGTGCCAAAACTGAATTCACCAAATCGGCGTGCACCGGCATCGGTATCCAAAATATCGGCAAGTGCTTCGTTATTGGACGAATCAAAATCAATTACTACACCGTTTTCCACTTCCAAACGAACAAATTCAAAAGGTTTGCCTTGATAAACCGACGGTGCATAAGTGATAACCCCATTTACGGAATCCAGAATAGGAGAGGTAAATAGCTCGCCATCGGGAATGTTTTTTTCGCCATAGCATGGAATCCAATTTTGACCTTTTACCGAAAAACTGATGTCAGTTCCCTTGCCGATTAATTGAATCATATCGGTAGCGCGCAGTCTTTTTTCGAGGGGTTCCATAGCTTTGCGTAGACGTTCATAATCTACCAGACACGCATCGTAATAAAATTTGGTGAAATCGCGCGTAGGCATTTTTGCGTTCATGGCAAAAGCGGGAGATGGGTATCGTAGCACGCACCAACGGGTATTATTTACACGTTCTTCGAAGTGAACCGGAGTTAAAAACTGCTCGGAATACGCTTTGTTAGCTGCTCCGCTAACCTGCGAATTTTCGTAAATATTTTGTGCTGCACGTATGCCTACAAACACATCCATTTGTTTCATTAATGGCAATTGATCTACTTTTGCCTGATTTTTCCAAAAATCTTCATTGCCGTTTTCCAGTAAAATTCGCTGGGTTTCGGCATCTTCTATTTGTACAAATGGATGCGCATTTTTTTCTCTGATTAATTCTACCAAAGCTCGCAAAAGGCTTATTCCGTTCAAACCAATGAGTTGAACCATCACATTTTCGCCGGCATTTACTTCGGTGCTGTGTTCCAGTATTAATTTTGCTAAATCGTAGTCTTTTTGATTTATCACTGTTTCTATAAATTTGTTTAATATTTCATTTGGGTGAATCCATTTATTTTAATTCAAACGGATTACATTATGGCAAAGGCCGAGCTCTTCTGCACTGTTGCTGGCTATGATTACCAAACAATTTTTTTCGTGCTGTTCGTTTACAATTTCTGCCACTAATTTATTTCCTTTTGTATCCAGATTGGAACCCGGTTCGTCCAGTAACAATATTTTTGGATTTCTGAGCAATGAAACTGCCAACTTAACGCGCTGTTGCTGCCCCGTTGATAACGATTTATACAGTCTTTGCTCAAAACCATCGAGCTGCACCTTGGCCAGTAGATTCAAAAAATATTCTTTGGTATGTTCCGATTCACTTAAATCGCTCAGAAATTCCAGGTTTTCTAAAAGTGTCAAATCTTCATAAAGATTTAAATAAGGCGCTGCGTAACCCAGAGTGGCTTTCACTTCCTGCTTATCTAGGGATTGTTCATTTTCGAACCACGCAATTTCACCCGAACTGGGTCGCAATAAATAAGCTAAACACTTCAATAAAGTAGATTTGCCGCTGCCGTTGGACCCGCCGATGCCCAATATACCCGATGAATGCTCAAAACTCAGTCCATTTAGCACTTTTTTCCGATTATAACTTTTAGTTAAGTTATTAACTTTTAAAGAAATCATGTTTAAATTAAATTTATTATCCTTGTAATAATCTGGTTTGGTTTAAAAGGTGCTAAATTGAGTTGAATTAACTGTGTTAAAGTAAGTTTATTTAAAGAATAATTCATGTTGTAATGCCATAAAAGAGGCATTATTTTAAGTGTTACGATAATTCTGATTTTATATGAAAAAAATAATAGCTCAAATCTCAAAAAATCTACTGGAAAAAGTAGATTCCAATGCCGAAAGTTACACCCCCGATGAACTTCTTGCCGCCGGATATCCCGATATTTTGGCAGCCGAACTTGATAGTTTAATACGTTCGAAGATTGAGCAGGAAGTATCCATCCGCAATAAAAAATGGTTAGATAAAGATAGTGCAGAGGTGCTAATGGCATGGGAGCAATTTTTAAACACTTCTGTTAAAAACAAGAGCATACCTAAGTCAGAATTGGAAAACCTGACCTACGAAACGGTAGAAAGGACATTGAATTTGCTCATGCAGCCTCGGAAATTCATACCGGAATACTTATTTGCAGGAAAAAATGAATTAACATATTCGGAAGTCGAAGAATTTAGCTCAAAAACAAAAATATACCCCTATCTAGGTCTTGCTATTTCGAGATATATGCAAAAACGTAATCTTGAAGAGATTGATAAATTACGTTTTACGGAGCTGGTTCACGCAATTGATACTAAAAAAACAGAAGATTATAATTCAGAAGATTGGACGAATTTATTGGAACCATTATTTTCGTTTTGTGATAATGAAGTACCCGCAAATTTATTAAAACAATTTCTGGATGATAAAAACGAGGGCGGTTTGGCTGCCAAATTTGTAGGGATAAACGATAGTGTTTCCAGAGAAAGATTTGTGGAGATTCTAAATGCTCCGATTCAGGAAAACCTAATCATTGAAAGTGAAGAAGATACTGAGGAAGATGACTCGGGAAATGATGCTGAGTTTGACTCTGAAAACAATATAAAAAATGAGACCAGATCCTCGAATGGTGATGCATTTTTAGTAAAAGTAAAAGCTATTTTAGAGGATACTTCAGAACAGACTGAAAAACCTGAATTGGAAGATGCAGACTTGAATTATGAAGATTTTTTAGCAGAATTAAAAGCAGCTATAGAGGAAGGAGAGGACGACGAACCTGAAAATAACGTGGAAGATGTCGAAAACTCCACGGCCGATGACGATTTTTTTACGGAGTTAGAAGCTATTTTAAACGATGAAAACGATTCTGAGAATAATGAAGATCAAACTCCTAATGCGGAAACCCCGGCTAATTCGGAAGATTTAGCTGATGTAGAGGGGGATGGGTTGAACAAAGACACGAATGGAAATGGTGCGCTGACTAAAAATGAAGAAGATGAACATTCTCTCCATGAACTTTTTATCGCCGATGATGCAGATAGTGAGGATGAAGAAGACGATACTCCGGTGATTTTCCCCGCTGCTAGCCAGGATGAAATGGAAGCAGAGCCCGAGAGTTCGGAAGAAAGAATATCTATTGAAAATGAAGACATACCCGAACCAAAAGACAACGAAGAAGATATTAATACTGTAGAAGATGTGGCTGATGAAAGTGAGGCCGCCGATGAAGAAACAGAAATCAATAGTTTATCCGACTTAGTTGCTGAAGATAACGAAGAAGTGGGGGATGAGGGTGCTGACTCAGAGGATGAAGAATTACCCATGTGGGCACGATTTATTCAGGAAGATGTGGATGACACTACTCAAACTACAGGCAAAAGTGAATCGTCTGATTTAGAAAAAAATAACGATCAGCATGAAATAGATATAAATGATAAACCGGAGAAAGCCGCTCAAAACTTGCATGATTTAACAGCTGACGATACAAAAGAACCCGAAAAAGAGACATCACTGGCAGATTTATATTACATGGATGACGAATTTGAGGATGATAGCGACGCAGAAATCTTATTGGAAGATGATTTAATTATTGACGAATCTGTTTTTGCAGAGCAGGAAGGACCGGATTTAAAACTCTATCTGAATAATAAATCAGAGTACTTTATAAACGAGATTTTTGAGGGCGATTATAAAGAATATTACCAGAGTTTAAACCAAATAGAAAATTTTGAAAATTGGCAGGATGCTTCTAAGTATATTCAACAAGAAATATTTATAAAAAGAAATACCGATTTGTTTGCAGAGTCCACAATTAAGTTTTTAGACCTCTTACAAAGTTATTTTAAAGATTAATGGAGACAGAATTTTGGAAAAAAACGAAAAAGTAGAACGTTTACTGAAAATGCGGGAAGAATCGCTGCAAGGCGGTGGTAAAAAACGCATCGAAAGGCAGCACGAAAAAGGAAAGATGACCGCTCGCGAGCGCATAAGCTTACTTTTGGATAAAGGCACTTTTGAAGAAATAGATGCTTTCGTTACGCATAGAAGTTCAAATTTCGGTCTCGAAAACCAGAAAATATTGGGCGATGGCGTGGTTACCGGATATGGCAAGATAAACGGCCGACCGGTTTATGTATTCAGTCAGGATTTTACGGTTTTTGGCGGCTCTTTATCCGAAACCCACGCAGAAAAGATTGTTAAAATAATGGATTTGGCACTCAAAAACGGTGTTCCGATTATTGGTTTGAACGACTCAGGCGGCGCCAGAATTCAGGAAGGAGTGGTGTCTCTCGGCGGCTATGCCGAAGTATTTTGGCGCAATAGTATGGCATCGGGAGTTGTACCGCAAATCTCGGCTATTATGGGACCTTGTGCAGGTGGTGCGGTTTATAGTCCGGCGCTTACCGATTTTATTTTTATGGTCGAAAATACGAGTTATATGTTTGTAACCGGACCAAATGTGGTAAAAACGGTAACGCACGAGGAAGTAACTTCAGAAGAATTGGGAGGAGCCAGCACCCATAGCTCTAAATCGGGTGTGGCGCATTTTGCTTCTGCTAATGATGCCGTTTGTTTACAGGATATCCGCCGATTGATGACCTATTTACCACAAAATTGCGAAGAAAAAGCGCCTTCAGTTCAAGCTAAAGAACCGGATGCGGCAAAAGCTAAAGCCCTTGACAGTATCGTGCCCGACAATTCAAATAAACCTTACGATATAAAAGACGTTATTCTGGGCGTTATAGATAAAGACAGTTTTTATGAAGTCCACGCCAATTATGCCGAAAATATTGTAGTTGGCTTTGCACGGATAGGTGGACGAAGTGTAGGGATAGTAGCAAATCAACCCTTACAATTAGCGGGCGTTTTAGATATACAATCCTCTAAAAAAGCAGCTCGATTTGTACGTTTTTGTGATGCATTCAATATTCCGTTGGTAGTATTTGAAGATGTACCCGGATTCCTGCCCGGAACCGATCAGGAATGGGGAGGTATTATTTCGGAAGGAGCCAAGTTGTTATATGCGTTTTGCGAAGCAACCGTGCCCAAAATGACGGTTATTACCCGCAAAGCATACGGTGGTGCCTACGATGTGATGAACTCCAAGCATATCCGCGCCGATTATAATGTGGCATGGCCAACGGCAGAAGTTGCGGTAATGGGTTCGAAAGGAGCGGTAGAAATAATATTCAGGAATGAAATTGCCAAAGCTGAAAATCCCGAAGCAAAACAAGCCGAATTGGAAGCCGAATATGCCAAAGAATTTGCGCATCCCTACCAAGCGGCCGCACGTGGATTTTTGGATGATGTGATTTTACCCTCTGAAACCCGAAAAAAACTGATATCAGCCCTTGAAATCTGCGAAAACAAAGTAGAACGAGTACCTCGTAAAAAACATAGTAATTTGCCGCTGTAGGGGTGGATTTTGAACGTATAGGTATAAGGTCAGATCTTTGATTTTATACCGATACGTTGTTTATGGATAAAAATCACATCTCTCACATCCATAAAAAATGGGTTCTAGCATTATTCACCCAATTTATCCAAAGACTTTCTATGTCGTTGGCTAATCACATTATATGCGGATTGTATGCTAAGCTTTTTTATTAATATTCCATCTTCCCTTAGTTCAAGTTGAACGTGATCCTTGTCATCAACATTCAATAATTGTAAAAGTGGTTTCTCTAGTACAATACCACGACTATTTCCTATTTTCTGTAATTTTTTGATCAAAATGTTCTGATAATGTTATAACAATATAAAAATATTTCGTACTAATATTTTTCTATATGAAAAGTTATCTAATTCAGTTATTTGAAAAATACCATAAAAGTAAATATATTAATAAATAACATATTTGTTAATTAATTGGCTAGGTGTTACAGAAATATTTTTAGATGAATCAATAAGCTATTAACGATATATAATCAATTTATTTGTTGATAATATGCACATTTCGGACCACCCCGTCCGCAAGCGGACACCCCTCCGTAGAGGGGAATTGAATAAAAAAAGCTCCCGATTTAGTCGTGAACCTTTATAGAATATTCAATTCGAATATTATAATAATTAAACAACTTAATTGGAGTAATAGAAAATGATTAAAACTGAAAACGAATATAAAAGAGCTTTGAAACGTCTTAATGAAGACAAAAAATTTATTAGTCAGCAAAAAGCACATTTTACTGAATTAGGTTATGGTGGAGAAGAATTAGAGCGTTTAATGCAACCTTCAGAATCATTTTATGACCAACTAAATGAGGAAGTGGTAGCCTACGAAAAAATGAAGCGTGGTGATTTAGGCAATCTATATAAACTAACACATATTGGCCGCTGGCTTATTGGGCTGCGTATCGCATTGGGGCTAAGTCAAAAAGAAATGGCCGAATTATTGGGAGTAAGTCCGGCGCAAGTTTCGCGCGACGAAACCAATGATTACCATGGGATAACCACGGAGCGAGCTCAATATATTTTAGAAAAATTGGGCGTTACTTTTGAAGCATCCATTAATACGCCTTTAACAACCCATTAAAGTTACTTTACCGGCAATAAAGGGCGCTAAAGCTTCATCTTTATTAGAGATTTTGTGCAAAATGTATGAAGTGGGAGTAAAACCAGCTCACCCCATAATAGTTTTAATCGGTTTTATCTGTTTTTCGGGACGATTGGCAGAGATATCATACATGGTCTGTAGATTAAGCCAGAACTCCGGACCGGTATCCAATGCGCCCGACAAAAGCCAAGCCGTGTCGGGAGAGATGCCTCTTTTTCCTCTCACAATTTCATTTATTCTTTGAACCGGAATGCCTAAATAATCAGCAAGACGCTTTTGAGTCAGCTTCATTGGTTCCAGGAATTCTTTCAATAAAATAGTGCCGGGATGTGTTGAAATTCTGTTTTGTGGTGTCATAACGTATCACCATTTTGATAGATAATGGTTCAACCTAATATAGTTAAATGCTGGAACAAAATATAATCACCTGTGCCATCTGCTTTTTAGGTTTTTCTCGGCACTTTCGAAGTATTTGGGAACGGATAGTTCGCCGATACTGTACCAATTCTCCTCCGGATTCCATGTTCTATAGGTATTTAAAGCCTCTATATATTGATTTTCGTAATCTCCCGGAACGCTGTAGTTTCCATCTGAAAACATAAAGTAATGCTTTTGGATGGGTATATAATAAAGTGCGTTTTTAACAACGCCCTCTTCGCTTAAATCGCGCAATGCTTGTCCTGCCGCTTGATGATCGTTATGAGGATCTTTATAACTCATGGTATTATGCAGGGCATTTGGATATTTTTCAGAAAAATCTCGGATTATAGGGATAAGATCATTTTTATCAAATTTGCCGTCGGGCATCTCATAGTTATATATGTTTTCTTCCTTCACACCTAAAGTTGATACCGCTTTTCTATACTCCATCACCCTTGCATTCGCAAAATCAGAAACGGTAATTGTTGGATAATCAACCGTTTCCAGTTTGTCATTCACCCTTTCTATGGCTTTACTCGCCTCGCCTTTTGAAAATACAACTACGATTACCTCTTTATTTATGGATAAATTATGCGTAATTCCGGCGCCCATGCTTAAAGTTTCGTCATCGGGGTGGGGCGAATAATAGATGGCAACGCTATATTCACTTTCGTCAACCGTGGCGCAGTTCACCACCATGGTGGCCGCGACGAATATAAAAATCAATCTGAATACAAGGGTTTTGGAAAAATTATGATTAATCATGTCGATTAAAGTTGGCTTGTTTTGCAAACAAAGTTCATAAATTTAACTTTGACGTTATAGTTTATTATAGATAATTTATTTGTTAAATATAAATCTCAAAAAATTCAAAAAAAGAAATCAATATGCCCCATATGAACATGCCTCGTATGTTAATGGCAATTAACTAGTTGATGACTTACAGGGTTTAAAAAAACAATAAATTTAATAAATGTCATCACTGATAAATATAATAGGAAGCATCTCAAGGTCTGTACCGAATTTTAAAGGAAAAGATTTCTTGGGCAGAAATTTACTCAAACGTTTTATCAAGGGAAAAGAAGTTGAAAGCACGGTAAATTTAAAGGGCGGGGGTAAATTAATCTGTCCGATTGAAGACTGGGTGGCGTGGAATATTTATTTTCATGGCAAGTATGTAAACGAAGAAAGATATGCTAAATTCATGCTTGATACGGCAAAGGGAAAGCAAGTTATTTTCGATGTGGGCGCCAACATAGGGTACTACACCGTTCTTTTCGCCACAAATACGGGCGGAAAAGTATATGCTTTCGAGCCCATGAGTTATCAATATTCGGTTTTGAACAGAAATATAGCTATCAACCAGTTGCAAAATGTGGAAAGCACAAAAAATATTGTATCGGACAGTGATGAAAACAAAAGGATTTATTTTTCCGGACACGACAATTCGGGCGGCTCATCCCTTGAAAAAGTAACCACGGAATTTGAAGATGTGCCGAGCATTACTTTAGATCGGTTTTGCGAAAAAAATAATATCGGCTCCATCGATATAATAAAAATTGATGTGGAAGGACACGAATTAAGTGTGCTTAAGGGAATGAGTTTACTTCTTTCAAATAAGAAAATAGAACATTTGTTCGTAGAAATACACGACGGAAACTTACAAAAAGCAGGGGCCTCATCCACAGAGCTGTGCAACTATCTTGAAAAATATGGCTATAAGAGCTATTCCATTAAAACCGGCGTCGCAGAAAAATACACCGTTGGCAACGATGAGTCGCTGGTATATTTTACTTTAGGTGATCTGCAAATAAATTAAAACCAGGCTACAAACCGAATAAATAAAAGAGATCTAATTCATTATCGGAAGGTTATCAGGACTTTGTATGGCCTTGAATTTGCCCGTTAAGTTTATAGTCCATGCATCCTTTTCGTCCTTTATGCCGTCGTAGTGTTTTTCATTGGCCTTAGCTTTAAAATGCCCGGATATGAATCCGTCTTCAATATGGTCAATAAAAAGTTCGCCTTCGGTAGAAACGAAACGGCCACTGTTGTTATCCTTTGGGTGAGGATCGAATATATCAAGGACATAAAAGTTTTGGTCATTATCATGGTTCCTACCGGGGCCGCTTATACGGTTAGAGCCCAATTTGGGTTGTTCTCTACCGACTATACCTATGTATCCGCTGAAGCGTTCACCATCTTTTTTCTTCTCACTGAGAACCATCATGAAAAAAGTAGATTCATCCAACTCGGTAAGAAAATCGTAATTGCTTTTGCCACTCCATACTTTATCGATTTGGCTGTCCATACTGGCTAAAAATGTGCCGCCCTTTTGTTCGTAATAGCCTGATTCGCTAACGTTACAGCCGGCCCATATCAACAGTATCGGAACCAAAACTAACAGACGAGAAATTGTGGTATAATATTTTCTCATTGCTACGGTGTTTAAGAAGTGATTGTTAATACTCAATCTTACAAAAAAATGGATTTCAAACCAAATAATTGCGCTTCTGGATTAAAGGCTTGGAAAACAATTATGTTCGTTTAGGTTTGAATAACGCTTTAGCATCTATTCAAGCAATTCCAGAAAATATGCTGAGTATTGTAAATTCAATGACCTAAAATGTTGTCCCCATGTTGTCCCCAAGAAAAAAGCAACCCAATAAAAAGCTTGAAATAATAGATAGGTACATACAATTCCGTTACCCAAATATACCCCATAAAACAAAAAAAGCAACTTAAAAGCGTTGTTTTGTTGCTTTATAAGTTGTTGATTTTATTGTAGTACACCCGACAGGAGTCGAACCTGTAACCGCCTTGCAATCCTTTCAAAAATCGGCTTACCAGAGATTATTTTTTAATATTACCTGCAATGTATATATCTTATGAGTATTAGTTAATTAAAATTGAAGAGAGATTACTTAATCCCGATTAACAACCATTAATTCCACGAGCCATGGCTAAACCACGAAATAATCCAAATACAAAATCAAAACCGACAAAACCGGTTCAGCGAAAAATAGTTAGAGACCCCGAAACCGGATTAATGGTTCTTTCAGGACCAA
This sequence comes from uncultured Balneolaceae bacterium, assembly GCA_964615135.1. Classification (GTDB taxonomy): domain Bacteria; phylum Bacteroidota; class Rhodothermia; order Balneolales; family Balneolaceae; genus Balneola. The sequence goes on from CAZTOG010000004.1 coordinate 269,155, forward strand.
AAATTACGAAAGAAGATATCATAAAAGATTTTCCTGAAGATTCCGACCGGGATGCAATTATTCTTAGAAGGTCCGTGGGCTTGTGAGGGTATTATTTGATACAAGTGCGGTAATTGCGTTATTAATTAAAAATCATGACCATCATTCAGCTATAAATAAAACTTATATCAATCTAAGAAGTCAAAACGCGGACTTTTACATTGCAAACCATACCATAGCTGAGTTATTTCGGAATTTAACAAGTGGGCGTGATTATCTAAACTATACTCCTAAACAAACCAAAGAAATCATCCATACTACGGTTCTAGAAGAATTTAAACTCGTGAATCTTGATGCGAGAGATTATATAGAAGTTTTAGACTGGATGGCCGCATTTAATTTATCAGGTGCTATCGTGTATGATGCGTTAATATCAAAAGCGGCATCAACTATTAACGCCGTCTATTTAGTCACCTTTAATGCAAAGGATTTCCAACGTTTATCACTTGAAAATGGTGCAGAACTGATTATTCCGGATTAAGTTCGTAAAGAAGCGTTAAATAGAGTAGCCTTCACCTGCCCGTCACCCCATAAAACAAAAAACCCACCTATAAAAGCACAAAAGCAGTAACACTAAAAGCCGGTAAAAGGCGAGAGGCATGCCCAATTCCGTTACCCAAATATACCCCATAAAACAAAAAAAGCAACTTAAAAGCGTTATTTCATTGCTTCATAAGTTGCTGATTTTATTGTAGTACACCCGACAGGAGTCGAACCTGTAACCGCCTGATTCGTAGTCAGGTACTCTATCCAATTGAGCTACGGGTGCATAATCTTTCGGAAAAATCGAAAGATTTACAATATAAGAACTTATTGAATTTACTTCAATAAATATTAATTAATATCTGTACCAATCTGGTTTAAAAGGACCTTCTTTCGGAACTCCAATATATTCCGATTGTTCGCTGTCCAGAACGTCCAATTCCACACCTATTTTTTCCAGGTGCAAACGGGCTACCTTTTCGTCCAGATATTTTGGCAGCACGTGCACGCCGGGTTCATAGGCTTCGGGTGTTTTCCATAATGCAATCTGCGCCAGTGTTTGATTGGTAAAACTGTTACTCATCACAAATGATGGATGCCCGGTAGCATTGCCCAGGTTCATTAATCGGCCTTGGGATAACAGAATAACCTGTCTGCCCGATTTCAGCGTGAAAATATCCACTTGTGGCTTTATATTTTCTTCTTTGGCATTTTCTTTTAACCAATAAACCGCAATTTCGTTGTCAAAGTGGCCGATATTACCAACTATCACTTTGTCTTTCATCAAATCAAAATGATGTGGTTTCACGATGTCTTTGTTTCCGGTTGCGGTAACAACTATATCGGCTTCTTTAACGGCGTTGTCCATTTTTTTGACCGCGTAACCATCCATAGCGGCCTGCAGGGCACAAATGGGGTCGATTTCGGTTACAATAACACGGGCACCGGCCGCACTCAGCGATGCTGCTGTTCCCTTGCCAACGTCGCCATAGCCTGCAACAACGGCAACTTTACCGGCAATCATTACATCTGTAGCGCGACGAATGGCGTCAACGGCCGATTCGCGACAACCGTATTTATTGTCAAATTTTGATTTGGTTACCGAGTCGTTCACGTTAATTGCGGGGATGGGCAGCGTGCCCTTTTGCTCTCTTTCGATCAAACGCAGCACGCCGGTGGTTGTTTCTTCAGAAATACCGTTGATTCCTGCCACCAATTCCGGATATCGGTCGAGAACCATATTGGTCAGGTCGCCGCCGTCGTCCAAAATCATATTTAAAGGCTGGCCATCCGGGAAAAATAAGGTTTGTTCAATACACCAGTCAAATTCTTCTTCGTTCATTCCCTTCCAGGCATAAACCGGAACACCGGCTGCGGCTATGGCTGCTGCTGCGTGATCCTGGGTTGAATAAATATTGCACGATGACCACGTAACATCGGCGCCCAGTTCTACCAGGGTTTCTATCAATACCGCGGTTTGGATGGTCATGTGCAAACAGCCCGCAATTCTAGCGCCTTTTAACGGTTTTTCCTCTCTGTATTCCTCGCGTAACGCCATTAATCCCGGCATTTCGGCTTCGGCCAGTTCAATTTCCTGGCGCCCATAATGTGCAAGGTTAATATCTTTTACTTTGTATGCCAGTTTTTCGTTTACTTTTTGCATGAAAATAAATTCGTTTAAGATTTTTTAAATTTTTTGATAATTCTTTCCATTTCTTCGTAATCGCCGTCCGTACCGCGTGAGCCGGTTTCAGATTTAATCATGAATCCGTCCGCATCTATATATACTTTGAACGGAATACCCAGAGCAATTACATCATCACCAATGCTTTCGCTGTCCAAAACCCAGTTAAAATCGTATCCGAACTCGTCTATAAAATTCCTGACATCCTCTTCGCTGTCCGAATTTTGCAGATTTACCGCCAGCACAACAAAATCGTCCGGGTGTTCGGTTCTCAACTGATCCATTGCCGGAAATACTGCCCGGCAGGGACCGCACCAGCTTTCCCAAAAATCAATCATAACCACTTTACCTTTATAATCGCTAATTTTAACGGTATTGCCATCCATATCGGTAAATTTGGCTTTTTCCAAAACGCCTTCAATTCGTGCGTCATCTTTACGCAGACCATAAGGATTATCTTTTTTGCCCGTATTGCTATCTCCATTTCCACAAGAGACGGTAAATATCAAGGCTGCAACAATGAGTAATATTGGTGAGAATTTTTTCATATTGGGTTATAGAATTTGATAAAATTGTTAGACTTCAAATATACGGTTTACTTAACAAAAATGTTTGGACCGGTCATTCCAAAAAATAAATTTGTTGTGAGGTTTTTTAAATTACTGCAAAACACCTTTTTAATGCTAATAAAATGAAATGACTGCATTTTTATATAAGCCAAAAGTTCTCAGTTATGAATATAAAATACACGGTTTATACGCTGGTTTTGTCAAATTTTTACGCTTATAAAGAATTAGTATAAATTGCGCTTAAAAGCGTAAAATCTTTATTTATTAGCCCCGATTTGTTGATATTTAGTATAAATATTGGCAAACTGAATATAGTTTAAATTGATGGAGTTTTATTGTGATTAAGACAGATACCCTTTCCCGAAGAATGTACGCAACCGATGCCTCGATGTATCAGGAAATGCCGCTTGGCGTGGCCTATCCGAAGAATATAGAGGACATTCAGGAGTTGGTCAGAAATGCCAATGTAGAAAATTATACCATTACTGCGCGAAGTGCGGGCACGAGTTTGGCCGGGCAGACAACCGGCAGCGGCGTTATTATGGATATTTCGAAGCATATGACTTCCATCCTGGAAACGGACACGGAAAAAGCAATTATTCGCGTTGAACCGGGTGTAATCCGGGATACTATCAACCGAAAAATGCAAAAATATGATTTGATGTTCGGTCCCGATACTTCCACAACCAATCGCTGCATGGTTGGCGGGATGATCGGTAATAACTCGGCAGGTTCGTATTCCATAAAACATAAAAGTACGCGCGAGCACGTGCTGGAAATGGATGTGGTGCTGAGCGATGGTTCCGTGGCCACATTTAAAGCCTTGACCCCCGAAGAACTGGAGCAAAAAAGAAATTTAAAAACGCTCGAAGGCCATATCTATCGCTCCATGTTGCGAATGTTGGAGCAAAATAAGGACGCTATACTGGAAAACTTTCCACATCCCGAAATTATCCGCAGAAATACCGGTTATGCGCTGGATAAACTCTGCGAAATGTATCCAATAAATCCACAGGGCAGACCTTTTAACATGTGCGAATTGCTTTGTGGCAGTGAAGGTACCCTGGCCATGACCACCTCCGCTAAATTGAACTTGGTGCCGCGCGACCGCTTCCAGCGTTTATTGATTCCGCACTTCAGTACCGTGCGTGAAGCATTGGAAGCTACCGTGGAAATTGTGAAATTTGGCCCTTCGGCAGTGGAATTAGTGGATGATATTATTCTGGATGCCACCAAAGGCAATCGACAGCACGTTAAAAACAGGTTTTTCCTGGATGGCGACCCAAAAAGTATTCTGATTGTACAGTTTGAAAGCAATGACCCTGCCGAATTGGAGCAAAAAACGGCCGATCTGACAAAGCTAATGAAAGAAAAAGGCCTGGGATACGCCTATGCCGATATAGAAGACTCTAAAAAACAGGAAAGAGTTTGGAATCTTCGTCGCGATGGTTTAGGATTATTGATGGGGCTGAGCAAAGACTCGCGCTCTCCAACTTTTAGTGAAGATACGGCCGTTCGTGTGGTCGATTTGCCCGATTATATTGCAGATTTTGATGAACTTTTGAAAAGAAATAACGCAAGTTGTGTGTTTTATGCGCACGCTTCGGTAGGTGAGCTGCATTTACGCCCCATCATCGATACAACTACGCAGGAAGGGGTGGACAAAATGAAAAAAATGGCCTCCGAAATAGCCGATTTGGTCAGAAAATACAAAGGCTCGCTCTCGGGAGAGCATGGTGATGGTCGGGCACGCGCACCTTATATTGAGCAGGTGTTGGGTTCGGAAATGATGCCTTTATTGCGCCAAACCAAAGAAATATGGGATCCGCAGTATATATTCAATCCCGGAAAAATAATAGATGCCAAACCCATCGACGAAGATCTGAGATTTTCGCCTTCGTATGCGCCCGCAAAAGTAGAAACGGTTTTCAAATTCAGAAAAGAAGGCGGATTTAATGACGCCATCGACCTTTGTAACGGAGCCGGTGTTTGCAGAAGATTAGCTGCCAGTGGTGGCAATATGTGCCCGTCTTATATGGCAACGCAGGACGAAAAAGACAGTACACGCGGTCGGGCCAACGTATTCCGCCATGTATTTTCGGGCGAAAATCCCGAAACATTCGCATCGCAGGATTTAAAAGAAGCACTGGATTTGTGCCTGAGTTGCAAAGCGTGTAAAACCGAGTGTCCCGCAAATGTGGATATGGCCAAAATGAAAGCGGAATTTATGAACGGTTGGCATAAAGAAAACGGCGTCAAATTATCGGAAAGATTTTTTGTGGATGCCGGAAAAGTGTATCCATTAGCTTCGCTGATGCCGGGGTTAGCCAACTGGGTATCGGGTTCAAAACCGGTAAAAATTATACTGGATAAGTTTTTGGGCATTGCTAAAGAAAGAACATTGCCAAGATTTGCCAAACAAAATTTTGCGGCCTGGTATAAAAAGAACAGAGCCGGCAAACCATCCACCGGCAAACCACAGGTGATGCTGTTTGTGGATTTATTTACCGATTATCACGACCCACAAATTGCCATTAATGCGCTGAAAATATTGGAAGCCATGGGCTACGAGGTGCTTCTATCAAAAATAATACATGCCGGACGCCCGCATATTTCAAAAGGGTTTTTGGATGATGCCAAAAAATTGGCCACTGAAGCCATTTTGGAAATGGGGCCGTATGCCCAAAACGGAATACCCATAATTGGCCTGGAACCATCTGAAATATTGACCATACGCGATGAGTTTTTGGATTTGTGTGAGGATAATCTGTTGGAATTGGCACAAACTTTAGCACAAAATTCATTCAGTTTGGAAGAATTTGTGGCCAACAACAAAGAAAAACTGCCTGAACCGGCAACGGACGAGGAGATGGTCATAAAATTACAAGGCCATTGCCATACCAAATCGTTAACGGGCACTTTTGCAACCATAGCGGCTCTGCAGGCCGTAGGTTACACCGTAGATGACATGGATGCAGGCTGTTGCGGCATGGCCGGTAGTTTTGGTTACGAAAAAAACCACTACGAACTGTCCATGAAAATCGGAAATCAAAGGCTGTTCCCGGAATTGCGCGACGATGCGGAAGGCAAGGAAGTGTGTGCCCCGGGCTTCTCGTGCAGGCATCAAATTCACGATGGCGTTGGTATTACATCAAAACATCCTGCCACATTGATTGCCGAACGATTGGCACTATAACGGCCTATACCAAATAATTGTTAAGATTAAAGAAGTCGTATATAATAAATTTATATGCGGCTTTTTCTTTGACTGTTAATTTAGCGAAGTACTTCTGTTTATAAGCTCTTTAGCACTTGATAGTGCCGCGTCGGAGATTTCTGCACCGCTCATTAAACTGGCCACTTCGCGTATATGTTCGTTTTCCGACAGCGCCGTAATTTTTGTTGTAGTACGTTCGTCTTTTTCGCTTTTTTCCACTTTGTAGTGCTGATGTGCCTGACTTGCAATCTGCGGTTGGTGGGTAATGGCAATTATTTGGCAATGCTCGGATAGTTTTCGCATCAGACGTCCCACTTTTTCAGAAACTTCGCCACTAATACCCGAATCTATTTCGTCAAAAATCATGACGGGCAAACTTTGTTCTTTTGCTAATATGGATTTTAGAGCCAACATTACGCGGCTTATTTCTCCACCCGAAGCCACTTTTGCCAAAGGCTTGGGTTCTTCGCCCTTATTGGTAGAAATAAAAATAGAAACATCATCGGCGCCCCATTCGTGGCATTCAACCGGCTGGCCGGCAATTTCAATCCAGCCGTTATCGGAGTAAAGCCAGTTTACTCGCACTGCCAGTTGGGAATGGGGGATACCCAGTTTTGCCAATTCGCTCTGGATTCGGACTTTCAGGCCATCGCCAACCGCGACCCTGGTATTATGTAAATTTTTTGCAGCTTTTGTAAGTATATTTTGCTGTACACTGACCGATTCTTCAAGTTTTTCGATTTCCAAATCAAAGTTATCCGCAATGGATAGTTCTCCTTTAATTTCTTCTAAATATTCAATCAACTGTGGGATATCACGGCTATATTTTTTTTGTATCCGGTTCAGTTCATTTTGACGTTGGCGCAATTCTTCCAATCGTTTCGGGTTGAACTCGATATTATTTCTGTACCGCTCTGCAAATAAAATAGCTTCATTTATGCTCACCCTTGCCGCATTTATTTCGGTCAGATAATTTTCAAACTCGGGCTCAATTCGAGCCAAATCTTCCAAATTCAATTTTAATGCATCCAACATGGCCGTCAAATTGAATTCATCGCTTTCTCCCAGTTCCGAAATGGCTGCCGCTTTCATATCCAAAACTTCGGCGTTGTCCAGCAGATTCATTTCTGCTTCCAATTCTTCTTCCTCGACTACATCGAGCTGCATTTGTTCCAATTCATTTACCTGAAAGCGGTACAGTTCCGTTTTTTCGAATAAATCGGATTCTCTTTTTTTGAGATTGCGCAATTCGGCCTGTAATGCCTTCATTTTACGGAATTCTTCCTGATAGTTTGATAAAACGGGTTCAATTTCGCCAAAACTGTCAATCAGCGCGCGATGGTGTTCTTCTTTCAACAACAGTTGATGGTCATGTTGGCCATGTAGATCTACCAAATAATCGCCCACCGATTTTAGCGTGGAAATGGTAACCGGGCTATCGTTTATGAATGCACGGCTCCCCGTGTGTTTAATTTCACGCCGCAGGATAAGATATTCGGTAGGTTCGATATCATTTTCGGTCAACAACGCCGATAATTCCGCATTTTTTGTGAGTTTTATGGTGGCTTCTGCAACGGCTCTTGGCGCTCCACCGCGAATAACTTCGGTATCCGCCCTTTCACCCAATATCATATTCAACGCCCCGATAATTATGGATTTACCGGCCCCGGTCTGTCCCGTTAATACGTTAAACCCCTGCTCAAAGTGAACTTCAAGCTCGTCTATTAGGGCAAAATCTTTGATATAAAGGGAATGAATCATGAAGTGAAACGCGATTTGGTTAATAATTTCCGGGAAAGCGGTTGGGCGTTCCCAAAATTTCGACACTTAAATATAAATATATGTTGGCCAAATTCTAAGCAATTGCACTATTATTGAAAAATAATTTGAACCGTAATCCAGAATCACAGCCTAATTTATGGCATCCATAGTTTGTTAAACCTGCTAAAATGGCAAATGTCGTTTTATTAGTGAGATACTTTAGAAGTAAATTCCTTACAAAGCCGTATCTTTAGGCTATGTCGGAACAGAAAACAACTATTTACGAACTTGAGGTGCCGCCAGGGCAGCAAGAATCCATCCGTTTGGATACTTATATCACTTCTTTTGTAGAAAATGCCACGCGTAACAAAGTGCAGAAAGCCATAAAAGATGGATATGTTTTTGTTAACGGTAAAAAGCAAAAAGCGTCCTATACTATGCAGCCCGGCGACCAAATATTCATAGAATTGCCCATCGCTCCGCCGCCTGAAGCCGTGCCCGAAGAAATGGATTTGAATATAGTTTATGAGGACGAGGATATTATTATTGTCAATAAGGAGGCAGGAATGGTGGTACATCCTGCGTATGGGAATTGGTCTGGCACGTTGGTAAACGGATTGATGTATTATGCCGACGAACTGGCCGAAAATGATGATAACGATTTACGCCCGGGAATTGTGCACCGTTTGGATAAAGATACGAGCGGATTGCTGGTGGTGGCAAAGAACGACGTGGCTTTGGCAAAATTATCCGGACAGTTTGCTGCAAAAGAAGTAGAAAGAACGTATTGGGCAATTATTTGGGGCACGCCACCCGAAGAGGGTACTATTGAAGGCGATATTAACCGTTCGCGAAGCGACAGAAAAGTGATGGCCGTTGTGCCGGACGGTAAAGGAAAAGCGGCCGTGACCCATTATAAAGTGCTGGAATATTTCGATTATTTGAGTTTGGTGCAAGTAAGGCTGGAAACCGGAAGAACCCATCAAATCAGGGTGCATTTTTCGAGCAACGGATATCCGGTGTTTGGTGATCATACCTATAAAGGGGATACGGTCAGATACGGGCCGAATACGGGAAGCAGAAAAGCCATGTTCAAAAAATTGTTCGAAAAATTGGACCGCCAGGCATTGCATGCAAAAACTTTGGGCTTTGTGCATCCTACTTCCGGCGAAAAAGTGAGTTTCGACTCAGATTTACCCGAAGATTTCGCTCATGTGTTGAATAAATTGCGTAAGTTTTGCACCAAAGAATATTAAACCATATAGATTGTATAAGTCTAAAAATAATAAATTATTATATACCATAAATACCTATAACCCAAAATAAAATGAAGAAAAAAGATATTAATATAACGGTAGAATTGGACGACAAAGATATTGTGCAGAATATTGTATGGGACGCCACAGATTTGGTTGGTCCCCAAACTGCAATGTGCAGAGCCATGCTGCTATCGTTGTGGGATAATGACCATAAAGATACCTTAAAACTTGACATTTGGACCCATGACATGACCGTTGACGAGATGAAGATATTTTTCCATCAAACCATGGTAACCATGGCCGACACCTTTAAAAGAGCAACGGGTGATGAAAAAATGTCGGATATGATGATGCAATTCTGTGATTATTTTGCTGAAAAAATGGAGATATTACAATAATAATCACTGATTGATTTTGATAAAGAGCCGTAATTCTATGGGTCACGGCTTTTTTTTTGCAAAAATAATTACCGTTTATGAATACAAAATACTGCTGAAACTGACAGCGCTTTCCTTTTCCGTTTCGTCCCAAATATCGTAAGATAGTTGCTTGCCTTGTATATCAGGAAATACTCTTAAAAATGTTTGAAGGGGAGGGAAACCGCATATTCGCGTGGCATCGTAGGTATATTTTAGCACATCTACCATTTTATCGGCATTACCTTCGAGGGCTGATTCCATAAATCGTTTATCGGTATCAATAACATTCTTCATCAGATTGTTTGCCGGTTCTTCATCACCGAATTTCTTGCCAAAATGGGATAAATCGCCGCTGATCAGGAAAAAAGTATCGTCATCCCGGCCATATTTTTGATGCAATATCTCCGAAAAAGCGTTCATTTGTTTTTCTTTATGGCTTCCTTTAAAGTATAGCAACTCTTCTACATTGCCCACCAAAATAGGTACAATCTCAAAATCGTGTTTCCAAATATGATTCATAAAAAGTGCGTGTAATTCCAAACTGTGTTCTATTCGATTGGCACGGGAGTGGGTGGAAATACCTAAATCTAGTTTATCAGCCATTTCTTTCAGTTCTGCCATGGCATTTTTATCAAATTTGGCAGTACCGTTGGGCATAGCAAAGTTTTTATCCACCAAAATAAAGGGAGTGTCGGTGTATAAATGCCCAAAAAGTCCCGAATAATGCGAAGTGGCCAGCATGACCACCCGTTTTGGTTTCAAATTTTTAATGGCTGAAAAAGCCATAACGTAACTGCTCAGCCCCACGCGAGTATCGATATGGGGGGCGTATAACGCTTTTGCTTTTTGAACCGGCACGGCATGTCCATGTTTTAAAAATGCTTCATTAAGATAATCTTCGAGCTGACGTGCGTTTTTTGGATACGACCCGCCGGCTGTGATACTTCTATGGGTTGACGAGTTTTCGTAATCGTTTTCGATGGTTTCTTTGCGTTTTTTAAAACCGGGCGATTCCAACAAACCGTGTTCATCCAAAAAGCGTACATAATTTAAAATTTCGTCCTGACCAATGCCCGGTGCGCAAAATTTAAGCACATCATTCACACTTTTATTCCCGTCGATAAGCGATAAAATGCCCTGTGCATCCGGTGGGAGTGCAAAATCGGGTGTGGAATATCCCAGCGTATCGTAAACCTGTATCAAAGATTGCCCGTTATGTTGAATGGGGATAATCTGCAAATCTCTTCTGAAAGCCGGAATGGCGTCTGTGTATGAATTAAAAACCAAGGCGCTCATGTTATACTTCGGCCTTGTTTTTTTGTTCTTCTTCGCGCATTTTTTGACATACGCAGTATTTTCCGTATTCCACGCAAAGGGGATGATCGGGTGCCTTCGAAAACCGGGCTTTGCACGGCCCGCGCCCGTGATGAATCATCATGTGTGCCAACTCCGCCCAACTTCCTTCCGGGAAAAGAGCCATCAAATCACGTTCAATCTTATCGGTATTGTTTTTTTCGCGGGTAAGTCCGTAGCGGTATGCAAATCGTTTTACATGTGTGTCAACCACTACGCCCACATTTTTATTAAAAGCATTACCCAAAACCACATTGGCGGTTTTTCTGGCCACTCCCCTCAAAGTCAGCAATTCGTCCATGGTGTCTGGAATCTCGCCGTTAAAATCTTCTACCAATGTTTTAGAAGCTTCTTTTAACGCTTTGGCTTTATTTCTGTAAAATCCGGTACTTCTCACCAATTCCTCCAGTTCTTCCAAAGGCGCTTGAGCCATCAATTCTGGGGTAGGGTAGGATTCGAACAGTGCCGGCGTAACCATATTTACCCTTGCATCGGTGCACTGCGCGCTTAAAATGGTGGCAATCAACAATTCAAAAGCATTTCGGTGGTCTAATTCAACATCTACGCCGGGATAATAAGTATAAAGCTCTTTCAGTATAGTAGCTGCGTGCTCTTTTTGCTTTTTCGATTTTCTTGGGAGTTTCATTTATAAATAAAATAATGACTTGGTGATTGTGAAAGTGCCTAAAATAACACAAATAGTTGATTTATGGGAAGTACACCCTCAAATATATTCAACGGTTTAATGGGCATAAAAAGTTCTGATAATCGGCGCAGTAAATAACCATATTGTTTTACATGATTAATTTTACAACAATTCGAATTAGTTTTAAATTCGACAGTTAATATTTTACAGTTAGTATTTTTATAGAGCCGGTTGGAATGAATTCAAAAAATGTAGCCTTAGAAAAAACACCATTATGGGCATGGTTTGCCTTGGGAACTTTGATGCTGATTTATGTTTCCAGTTTTGTGGATCGGCAGATTGTAGCAGTATTGGCACCGAATATCAAAGCCGCGCTTTCGTTGACCAATACCCAAAACGGTATTCTATACGGACCGGCTTTTTCGTTGGTGTATGCATTTTTGGGCATCTTTATGGGTCGGGTCGCCGACCGTTACTCGCGCAAATACATTATTTTATCGGGATTAGTTATATGGAGCATGATGACCTACGTCAGCGGTTTTGCAAATTCATTCTCTTTTCTGGTTACGGCACGGATTTTTGTGGGAGTAAGCCAAAGTGCACTGAGTCCGGCCGTTTACTCGCTATTGGCCGACTATTTCGGACCAGAAAAACGGGCAACGGTATTTTCGTTATACGCTTCCAGTATATTTGTAGGGGTTGGACTTTCATTTTTGATAGGAGGGGGTGTTGCCGAAGCGTTCGATTGGCGGGCCGCATTAAAAACAGTTGGGCTGTCGGGCGTGGGTTTAGTGATTTTCGGCCTGTTTTTTATTAAAGAAAATCCCAGAAGAAATTCAAATATCGTTGGAAGTCATGGTTCCTTTATGGAAGTGTTGAAATTCATCCTCAAAAAGAAAACGGTTTGGTATTATCTGGCCGGATTTTCGCTTTTATCGCTAAATGGATACACAATTTTGGCATTTGTGAGCACTATTTTGGTGGATGTATTCGGCGCTTCCAATAAGGTAGCTTCGTATGGCTGGTTTATGTTTTTAACGGGCGTAGGGGTGAATATATCGGGGTATTTGGCAGATAAATTAGCGGTAAAATGGGGTGGAAATAAAAGATTTGTAATGGGCATTGTGGCGGCGCTAGGCGGATTACCTTTTTATTATTATGGACTATTTTCAGAGTCGGCCGCAACGGCTTTCATATTGATTGGAATGGGTAATATAATAGCTTCATCGTATAACGGAGTGGCCGCCGCATTGATACAATATTTTGTGAAAGACCAAATGCGGGGTATAGCCGGCGCGCTGTATTTATTTGTAATCAGTATTGTGGGATTTGGCTTTGGCCCGCCTTTTACCGGGTGGTTGATAGATAACTATTTCCCCGGTACTTATGGTCCATCACAGGCACTTTTTATGGTGTTTACGGTATGCGGAGTTTTGGCGACGGTCTGCTTTATTCTGGCCATGAAATACTACGACCTGGACAGCGAAGAGCAATAAATTTTCTTATTGCACCGCAACTACGTTGATTTCAAAAATCAGATTGGAATTAGCCGGAATATCGCCGTAATCTCGTGGTCCGTATGCATAAACTGAAGGTATGTAAAGCACTATTTTGCCACCTTGTTTCGCTTTTGGGATACCGATTTGCCATCCCGTTATTAGATTGCGGAGTGGGAAACTGATGGGACCATCGCTGGCGTCAAATACGGCGCCATTGCTCATTAATTTGCCTACATAGGTAACGGCAACAACACTGCATAAATCGGCTTTTTTACCCGAACCCTCTCTTTCAATTATATATCTAACACCGGTTTCGTCCTTTACGGCCGTAATTTCATTTTCCAGCAAATATTGGTCAATAGCGGCAATGTCGATGCCCAGTTGTTCTTTAGAAACCTGTAGATTTGGTTCCAATGCACAGCTGTCGTCGCTCTTGCAACCGCTTATCATAAGCAAAAAAGCAAAAACAACGAAAATGGCGGTAAATTTAAAATATCTCACGATGAAATTTTTGGATTATGGGATTTTCGAGCAAGAAAATACGGTTTATTTTGAAAAGAAGTGGGGGTGGGATGATGAGAAATATTTAGATTCTGTAATGGCTAAGGATAAAAAACAGGTCATGTTCTTTATTTTTAGTGATCGAATCTAAGATTTAATATAATATTTCTTTCCTCTTCCGTTAATTTTATTACGGATAGCCTTGGTTGTTTAATTAAGCCAATATTCTCTAAACCCTTAGTCATTTTTATTTTCTTTAAAGTGATTGGATGCTGAAAATTTTTTATTGGTTCAAAGGTTACAGAAACCCATCTTTTATCATCTGTAGTTTTGTCTTGATGTGCTTCTTCTATAACTTTCATCTCACCCATCACATTTCTTTCTTCCTGACTGTGATAAAAAAGGACTTTATCACCCAATTTCATTTCTTTTAAGTTGTTTCTGGCCTGAGGGCTTCTAACAGAATAGATTTCAAATTTTCCGTTGTAAAGAACATCCTGCCAACTATATCGAAAAGGTGCAAATTTAACCAACCAATAATTCATGTTTTGTTACCTTAAACCATACAACTCCAAATAATCATCACTTTTGCCCAAGGCGCGTAAATTGGCTTTTTGTGCCGCCGACAGTCTGGGATAGCGGCGTGCATACCAATTTTCTACTTCTTCTATATCTTCGGCATTTAAACCGTAAACTTCATAGACTAATTTGTCGATTTCTATTTGTTCGTGACTTGCATAGTCATAGCGAGGATTTGATTTTTGCTTTTGAATTATAGAGGTGACAAAGTTTTGTATTCCCTCATATTTCTTTGGGACCAGCATCATCTTTAAGTCTTCTATTCCGAATTCAACAGAATGATTTGAGAAATTAATAGATAAGAATCTGAAAATCTTAGAATTTAAAACTCCTAACCAATAAAATTGATTACCATTAAAATTAATGAAGAGCCGACTCGCTTTATTAAGAAAAATAAGACCTGTTGCCAAGCGAAATGTTGGTGCATATTGTCCGGTTGTTGAAAATGAAATTTGATGATTTAAATCGATGAATCTAAATTCCTTATTTGCAAGATCGGAATGACGTTCATTTCTCATACATTCTACACTTTTCACACTCCAATTTATATACATTTTGTCTGAGTGATTAAAATAATTTGGTAATAAACCAATTTCCGAGTTAGAAGATCTGCCTTTTTCAAAAGAGATATAAAATCTTTTACCAATAATACCTTCTTCTTTTTCTTTTGAACTTAAATTTATTCCTTCTGAGTTATCTAAAATGTTTTCAGAAGGCGGGTTTTCTTTTAAGTATTTAGAATTGCTGCCAGTTTTTATCCCCGAAACGACCTTAAATAACCCATCTTTGTTCCATACTTTGCTTCTGCCTGATCCCAAGTAAGTTTCGCCGATTTTGAAGAGAATTAATCCATTAGTTGAGAACTTTATTTTTGGCTCCCCCTCAGTATTATTTATAATTGGGTTACTATCATTCACTAAAGCAAAGAGTTTGGAGGTTGCTACAAAGAAGGGGAGATTGCTGTTGGTTTTGATCAGGCTTTGAGGATAATAATAAATAGCATATTCCTCATTAGATATATTGGACCTGTCGGTAAAATCAGTCCCTTTGGTCCGGTCCAGAACTTCCATAAAGCGATCATATTCGTCATGAATGCTGATATTGGTTAAATCAGCCATCATACAGATATGTTTTTCGTCTATATCCTTTTTAGTGTTTCGTTCGGCTAACATAATCACCGTATTGACTGTTGCTTTGAACGTATCGGGATGCACTCTCAGCATTTTATGTACATAATTTTGCATCAGATGCTTTCGCAATTTGAAGTGGCTTTTTATAGTCATAAATGTGTCGCTCACTATAAAAGCCAAAACACCTCCATGTTTTAAAGGAGTCGGTGTGCTACGCTGCAGAAACCGCGCAATAAAAGCGCCGTAAGGGTCTTTGCTGCCTATATTCAAAGCATCACGAACCTCATTGCTGATTTTTGTTCCTCCGTAGGGCGGGTTACCAATCACACAATCGAACCCTCCGCTTTCTTTAAGTTCAGGATAAAAGAAATCCATATTGAAAAAGGGAGCGGCTAAGACGCCTTGAGTAAACCAACGTCGGATTAATTCTTTATTTTGTCCGGGTATCCCTTTGTTTGTTATTCTATAACCGAAAGTGGGAAACGCTTCGTCCAGGACCTCTACGATTTCATCAGCTATGTGCGCTCTTTCTTCATGTGAAATATCGGGTTGGTAATATCTGTTTCTGGCTTCGATAAGTTTTTCTATTGCATTATCACTGAATAAGTCCGGTTTTATATTTTGCAAGCTGTCTGCACAAATTATTTTCGTTTCTATATTGGGCATAGGAATGATTCCCTTGTGCGTTTTCTGGTCAATAAGCAGTGAGATAAAGAATCGGAGTTTGGTGATTTGCACAGCCATTGGTTGAATATCTATGCCGTAGATACTGTCTCTGATAATACCCAGTTTTCGACCATAATTGTCTAAGTGGGAGGTTAGCACTTTTTTGAATTCATCCTGTTGTGCTCTGTCCACGTTTTTAAGCTTGAATTCAATCCATTTTTCATTTGTTTCATCTACCAATTTGAGTATATCTACAATTTTGTGCAACATACCCATTGGAAATGCCCCTGAACCGCAGGCTGGGTCTAAAACCTTATATTTATCAAGTGCTTCTATAACAGCAGAGTGGAAATTCTCATCGTCCGCGTTTACGGTATTGTCATAAACTAGATCATGCACTTTTGTTTTAGCGTTTTCTAAGCCGGGGTAATGGTCGCTGATGTATTTGGACAGGTATATATTTAGGCTGTCATTGACCATTTCAAAGATCACCTTTCGAGGGGTATAATAACTTCCGGTTTGTCTTCGTATACTTCTGATAGTGCTATCTCCCAGATTGGGGTCTAACTCTGCCAAAAGATTCTCAAAAACCAATCCCAGCATTTCCGGGTCAAGTGCGATGTCTTCTTCAAAGGGAGTGTTTTCATCGAGAGTGAACTTGTAAGATTTAAGAATTTGATTTAGTCCTTTGTGCCTTATTCCTCCCTCTTCAATACCATAAAATAAAAAATTAGGAATCTTAATTACACTGTCTTCAATGCTTTCCTTGGCATTGTCTCCTTCCACTATATCAAAAATACCACCATTGAGATACGGTATTTCTGTCAGCCATTCCATATTAAAATCTTCATGCCAATACTGGGTCCACTTGAAATCCTTTTCTCTGTTTTTCTCTTTTTGGTTGAGTGCATTGAAGAAGATGTTTTGCATAATGCCCCGATAATAGGAATTGCTATAGAGGAAATCCTCGTCTTCTACATCTTTGGTTAGCTTATATCTGTTTTCCTGCCAGTCAGTCAATTCAAAAAATTCTTTTCTTATCAGTCCCTTTTCTTTTACAAACCAGCAAAACATGGTTCGGGAAAGTAATCGTACCAAAAAGTTTTTAATATTTTCTTTTTCATTAGTATAACTTGGTTTGAAGGGAAGAGTGATATTCTTTGAGGCGAAATAGAACCAATTTTGTAAATCAGCATAAAATTGATTGTTTAAGGCTTGTAAAGAAAATATGGTTTACCAATAATTATATAAGAGTTTATATGAATTAATTCTTGTTTGTTCAATTTTAAGTCCAGCTAATATTTTCTCATGTGCACTATGCGGATTTTTAATATTTACATCTTTCAGCATGGTCACTTTCCCTGCCTTATCACCTTCCCTCCATTCCTGTTTGTATTTTAAGCGCTCGGTATTGGCAAAGGCTAAATACTTTTGGTATTTAAAAATAATGGTAACCGGTGTATAATAGAATTCACGGTTAAATGCCCTTGAGATTTCTGCTAATTGTGAGCGGGTAGGGAGCAATCTAGTGGGCCTGTCTTTAAGCGTAACTCCAAAAATCAAAATGCCATCATAGTCTGATTTGATTTTATCAACTTCCAACGATTCATTTCCTTCAAAGGCAGCATCGTCCACCATTCCTACAAAATAAACATCATCCATTAATTGGAATGTTTCATTGTCTTTATAAGTGTCTTTTAGTATTTCTTTTGCAGTGGTAGGGTAGTCCGAAATATGATTTACCGGTACTTTTAAATCTTTAAATAGAGATTTAAGCGCCACGATAAAAGGAAGATGATCAAAGTTCTTTATACTTTTCATATTTTTATAACTGATTCAGTTCGTTGTTGATGAAGTTAATTAATTGCTCTTTAGAGGGTAGTTGAAGTTGGTATTTACTAACAAATAGTTGTTGATTCATTCCGGCCATGGCATATTCTACCATTTTGGTTCCTTTTTCGGTGCACAATAAAATTCCAATGGCTGCATTATCGTCTGATAAGCGTTCCTTATCATTGTAGTAAGCAACGTAACTATTAAGTTGAGACAGATATTTGTGTTTAAATTGATCTACTTTTAATTCAATTAAAACATGGCACTTTAAGATCCGGTTATAAAATACTAGATCTACATGGTAATATTCATCATCAATTAAAATTCGCTTTTGCCTGGCCTCAAAGCAGAAACCATATCCCAATTCGAGTAGAAATTCCTGTAGGTTATCAATAATAGCTTGTTCCAGTTCACTTTCTTCAATTAGGTGAGTGTGTTTTAAGTTTAAAAATTCAAAAATATAATGTGATTTAATCGAATCCTGTGGAGTAATAGGTGTGATTTTATTTTGTATTTCTTTAAATGCTTTTGAGTAATCGTTGGATAATCCGAAGCGTTCGTATGTCAATGAATTTATACTTCTTTTAAGCTCTTTTACCGAAGGAGTAGTTTTTAGTATTAGCAACTCGTAAAATTTTCGTTTGGTTTCTTCTTCAATTTTTATGAGTTCTACAAAATGTGTAAATGAAATCTGTAAAAGACATTTTTTGAGATATTCAAGATCTTCTTTTATCAATTCGTCAGTTGCCGACTGACGAATTACAACACTTAGAATGTCAGGTAAATATAATTCGTCAGTTATTGACTGACTTTTTGAATGAATGAGAAAAGGAAATGCCTTAGTAAATAAAAATCTAAAATTTGGATAGGATAAATAAAACTGCCGGCATAGTTTTAAATTTGTTTGTCCCAACCCCTTGATTTTAATATGTTGGGAGATGTTTTCTAAAAGATTTGAACCATACACAGCCCGATCTTCGCCGTTTTGTTCAAACTCAACTATATAGTAACCAACCAACCAATTTCGCATGGTCAAAGAGGTATTAACAGCCTTCGCAGTTTGACTTTGAATCTGTCTGTTTAAGTGAAGAATATTTTCAATTAATGTGCTAAAATTCATATTTGTTTAAGTCACTAGAAACCACGTAATAAGATCGAAATTGTCTAATTGGAATTTTTCTTCTACGGTTTTATTTTCTTTTATTCGTTCCACGCTTATTTTATCACCTTTTCTTAGTTTTGATAGAATATCTTTTGTGTCTTCTCCCATTGCCTTGGTTGTGGTACCGTCCTCATGCATTACCTCTTCATGTGCTTGTTTGTCCAACCAAGTTTTAAAGGCATCAACAAGTTTTTGAATAGCATGGTTTTCGCCGTCGTCAATAGCCATGGGTACGTAACGGGCTTTATCTTTATGTAATGTCAGTGCATCTAATACATCTTTTTGATTATTTAATACCAATTCTCCACGCTTATTGATATAAATAAGATCAAACGTTTTGTATAGGTGGTTGATAGATTTTGTCGGTTTTGCCGGATAGCCAAGCAATGCAATCATCCCTTCTTCGGGACAAATGGTTTCATCTGCTTCAAAACCCGTATAAATGCCTTTGGGCATTTTCAGATATTTTTCTCTGTCTTTATTAAACTCTTCCAATAAATCCTGTCTGTAACGCTCGAGAGATAAATCATCGAACCCAAAAGATTCTTCACCATCCAAATCTTCAAAGGTGGTCTGCATCTGCCTAAGCATTTTATCCTTCAGCTTTTGATCCAGCGATTCATCCCGGATTCTTTCTTTTAAAGTCTCAGTTAACTTTTCATCAACTTCAGAACCCGCCAGTCTCATAGCAACCATGCGATCTTCTATTCTCCCCTGCAGATTCAAGTAAGTATTGATATTATTGGACGGCCAAAAATTAATTCCAAATATCTTATCATTCGGACTGCCCAATCGGTCTATACGGCCCATTCTCTGAATGATTCTTACCGGATTCCAATGAATATCATAGTTGATGACCATATCTGCGTCTTGGAGATTCTGTCCTTCGCTCAATGTATCTGTTGCTATCAGAATATCAATGGGTTGTTGGATTTTCTCATAAGTATGGGGATGATTATCTTTCACCCACGGCAACCATTCTTCATAAGCCTGTATTCCCTTTTTATCAGTGTAAAAACCCCATTCTTTTCCCATAAAAAGTTTTGTATATGGGGCAAATCTCTCGAGAATGGGTTCAATTTTTTTTGTTTCTTCTTTACCAGAATAGCTAGTTCGAGAACCTGATCCGGAGACCATGGCTAATTTATCAAAGCCTCGTTTACCTAGTTGTTCAAAAAGATATTCGGCAGTATCTCTATAAACTGTGAAAACAATTACTTTTTGATTGTGATTATTTTCTCTGGAAGCCCGCTTCTTTTTAATTGCCGATATCAGTTGCTCCAGTTTGTCGTCTGATGAATTTTGATTATCAGGGCGAATGGTTTCATTATTAATTCTGGATTGAAAATCTCTTAGATTTGTTAAAAGTGTATTTAAAGAAATTAGATCTGTTTTTAGATCTTTTTTAAAGTATTCAAGGTTACCGTCTTTGTTAATATCAGAAAGTTTTACTTTTCTTTTCTTGCCAAGTGTTAACTCTTCGTATTCATTATAAAGGTCGTCCTCTTCATCGAATAGTGTTTGATTATCCTCATCTTCTTCACTAGTATCGTTGCCTTTTTGATATTCTATAATTTTATCCAAAGCATTTTGATGATGGTCTTTTATCTTTTCTACTGTAGAGTAAAATGAAAACCAGGAGGATTCCAGTCTTTTTACCATAAGAATGTACATCATCTTTACTAGGAACCGATCTCTCTGCTTTTCATCGTGTAAAACATTTTTATCCTTTTCGTCTGCCAAATAAAATGAGGGTTGATAGCCGGATAACATTGGCGGAAAATGGTCAAACAGTTCTTCAAAAGATTCGAAGTTTCCCAATTGTTTTGGAGTAACAAAGAGATTGATTGGATTAGTTTTTTCGGGGAATATTAGTCCAGTTTGTTGACCCTCAATCATTTTTCGGGTGCGGGCTACAATTAAAGAATCGGTAAGAGTAAAAAAATTAGCAGGTAGTTTTGTTATAAATTCACCTATTATAGGATCGGCCTCATTGCGCCATTCATTAAAAGCTTTTTGAGCTGTTCTAAAAGTGTAATCTAAGTTTCTAACACCTAAATTTTCTTCGTACCCGTTTTCATCTCCCCGAACCATTAGTTTGAATTGGTTCCTAATATCCGTCAAAGAGTTATTAATAGGAGTTGCGGAGAGTAGTAATACCTTGATGTCCTCATTTTTTTCAAGTATTTTTTCCATTAAGAAATTGTATCGTTTCGACTTGTCATTTCTTAAATTATGACTTTCATCTATGATAAGTAGTTTAGGTTTATCATTAATAAAATATTTATCGGCTCTGTCTGTATACTTCTCAAGTCGTTCATCGTGCATATCTGTATGAAAGCGGATAAAGTACTCCAACTGATCTTTTTCGAATCGAGACTCTTGATTTTTTGAATACTGCCTCCAATTATACTCTAGCTTTTTTGGGCACAATAATATTATTTCTCGCCCTTGTAGTTGAAAGAATTTCATGACTGCCAAAGCGCTCCAGGTCTTGCCCAAACCTACTGCATCTGCTAAAATAGCACTATTATATGTTTGGAGCATTCTGATAAGACTTAGCACACCTTTTTTTTGAAACTCATATAGTGAGTTATATACTACAGAATTTTCCAGTCGTCCAATTTGCCGGGTAAATTCGGGGTCATTTTCAATTTCGAGTAGTTGATTGCCGAAAAGTTCAAATAAAACTTTATAGTAAAGTTCCTTTGGAGTGTATTCAATAAAAATTCTTTTGATTTCTTCAATCAAATATTCTTTGAAATCTTTTTTAATTGTTTTACCGTCATCAGTTACCAAGGTCTTTTTTAAGTGAGCTTGAGGGCATTCCCATAATGAGCTGAACCAGTCCATCAATTCATTATATTGGGCATTATTACCAGTTTCCCCAATATTTAATTCAATATTATTGGTTGTTTTTAACCCTATTCCGGCTTCGGTTAAGTTAGAGCTACCTGTTAGGAAATACTTGTTTCTATCATCATTGTTTTCAGGGTTAAATAAAAAGCTTTTTGCATGGCAGAAATTGGGTTCCAATGTTTTTGTAGTAACCTTGTCTTGCTTTAGAAACTCCACTGCCTCTTTAGAAAGACTATTTAATTTCAAGGATGCTTCTATAGTTATGTTTTCATTTAATAAATCTAAAGGCCTCTCTTCTAAAGAATCTATATTGACAATATCTCCTAGAATCATTCTAAAATCTGAAATTTTATCGTTCACTGTTTGAGAGAGCCAGGCTAGTGCGCCAATTGTAAAGTAACCGGTTACAATATCCAATTTTCCTTGTTCAGTATATTTAGATATCCATTCATGCACCTTCAAGTTTTTATTTTTATTATCTAATAACATTATTTCGGTATGTAAATTAAAAATGTGTTATGCTGATTTTAATATATGTAAGCATAACATGATATTGAAACACTATGTATGTATTGTAAAGTTACATATTTAAATTAATTTTTTTATCTAGAATATTCGTCCTTACCACGCAAGTGATTAATACCTAATAGCAGAATCTCTAATTTCTGTCCGTGTAATTTGTTTCTCTAGCTACATTGCTTATTGTAAGTTATTACGGCTTATTGTAAGTTATTACGTTATAAAAAGCAAAATCAATTGGATATATCTATGCTAATATGGTTATTTTCTAATTAATTGTTATTTTTTATTTAAAAATAGTATTGACTATTAAATCGTTCTAACTTATCACCCTACATCAAAACATCCCTATATTCTTCGTTTCTGTCAAATACCGATTTGGCAAATGGGCATAGTGGCATTATTTTGAGCTGTTTTTCTCTGGCAAAACCGATGGCTTTCTGTACCAGTTTTTTTGCGTAGCCTTTTCCGCCGAATTCCTTTTCTACACCGGTATGATCGATAATAAATTTGTCGTTTCCCGCCCATGTAAAAGTCATTTCTCCCGCAAAAACCTCGTCTTCATATAGTGCAAATTTTCCTTTTTTGCCGTCATCTTCGAAATCGAACCGTATCAAATCGGAATTTTTTATTATGGATAAAGCCCCGGATGGACATTTTGAAACTTGATTGATCAGCTCTTCCGTTGTAGCATTTTCAATTTTAATCCACGGTCTTTCATTCGGATTATATACTTCGGGCAGCATTTTTACGCAAATACCGGAATGGATGCACTTGTCGGGCTTCCAAACTATGGTAATTTCGCCATTGGAATATTTTCTTGTTGTCATCTTAAAAAAGGTATTTAATTGTTATTTAATAAGTTAAATATTTATTAATATCGTTCTGATTTATGCATTTAATTATAATAATTGCGAAACAGTCCATCAAAAAAAACTACGGCACTGACCATATTATGTTGAATATTCTATACAATTTTAGAGAGTTTGTCAAACGTCTAAACCCGGATATATTTAACTTGGGGAGGGAAAAGTGAATTCAAGGAAACGAGATATTTCATAGAGTTGTTGTGGTGTTTGAGCAAGTGGAATTTAAAAATTGCGGAATTTATAAATATAACAAGAAAAGGATTTTATGAACGGTACCTGGCGTGATGAGTATCACATCGAAATTTTGGAAACGGAGTATGTAACGCATAACGTAAAGCGTTTTAGGACTACAAAACCTGAGGGATATCAATTTATTCCGGGTGAGGCAACCGATATAACCATCAATCAGCCGGAGTGGCTCGATAAAAGGCGTGCTTTTACATTTACGGGGCTTAACGAGTGGCTGTTTTTGGAGTTTACTATCAAGATTTATAAAGATCATCAAGGGGTTACCAATAAGTTGGATGAGTTGGGAGTGGGAGATAAGCTCATCATTCACGATTCTTTTGGGGATATTACCTATAAAGATGAAGGCGTTTTTATTGCGGGCGGTGCCGGTGTTACGCCTTTTATAGCCAATTTCAGGCAGTTGGAAAAAGATGGCCGGGTTGCAAATAACAGGCTGATTTATTCCAATCAAACGAGCGAGGATATCATCCTGAAAGATGAGTTTGAACGTATTTTGGGAGATAATTTTATCAATACACTTACGCGTGAAGAATCAGGTTTGTACCATTTTGGCAGGATAGACGAAGAGTACTTGAAGGAAGTTATTGACGATTTCTCGCAATACTTTTATATATGCGGCAGTAAAGAAATGATGAGGCAAATGCGTGAAATGCTTATCGAATTGGGCGCTGATGCAGATAAAATTATGGTGGAAATTGATTTCAGTACACAGGTTTTGGAGTGATTCCAAAAGCGGGGAATTGAGTAAAAATAAAAAAGCGTAAAAGGGTTGTTTTACGCTTTTGAAATATCCTTTTCTAATCTCAATCTCTATCCGAATATACTTTCAACGCTTCTTTTAGCACTTCAATGGCGTTGGCAATATCGCTTTTATTGAGTACATAGGCTATACGAACCTCCTTTTTGCCTTTGCCGGGCGTGGCGTAAAATCCCGATGCCGGCGCCAGCATCACGGTTTGATTTTTGTAGCTGAAATCTTCCAAAAGCCATCGGCAAAATTGTTCCGTATCGCGTACCGGCAGCTCTGCAATAGCGTAAAAAGCGCCTTTCGGGGTCGGACATTTCACACCTTCTATTTTGTTGAGCTCGGATATCAATAAATCCCTTCGGCCGACATATTCCACGGTAACTTCATCGAAATAACTTTGCGGTGTTTTCAGAGCGGCTTCTCCGGCAATTTGTCCAAGCGTAGGGGGACTCAAACGTGCCTGTGCATATTTAAGCGCTCCGGCAATCAGGGTTCTGTTTTTTGTGACCAAAGCACCCACTCTGGCTCCGCACATACTATATCGTTTCGAAACCGAATCAATTACTATGGTGTTTTCTTCAATTCCTTTTAGATTAAATACCGAATAATGCGTATTTCCGTCGTAGCAGAATTCCCTGTAAACTTCGTCGGCAATCAGAAATAAGTTGTGTTTTTTGACGATATCCCTCAGCGTTTCCAGTTCTTTTTTGCTGTACAGATAACCGGTCGGATTTCCGGGATTACAAATTAAAATAGCTTTGGTTTTTGGCGAAATCAGTTTTTCAAAATCTTCGATGGGAGGGAGCGCAAAGCCATTGTCGATAGTTGAAGTGACCGGCACAATGTTCACATCTGCCATACGCGCAAAACCATTGTAATTTGCATAAAAAGGCTCGGGGATAATAACTTCTTCGCCGGGATTTAAGCAGGTATTAAAGGCAAAAACCAGAGCTTCCGAACCGCCATTGGTAACAAGGATGTCGTCCGGCGTTACGTCGAAATTCAGATGGTTATAATATTTTGTCAATCCATTGCGGTAGCTGAGAAAACCGGCAGAATTACTGTATTCAATGATGGTTCTATCGATGTTTTTTAATTCGGTCAGAACTCCTTCCGGCGTTTTGATATCAGGCTGACCAATATTGAGATAATATACTTTTTTACCGTCTGTTTCTGCTTTTTGGGCAAAAGGAACCAGTTTTCTGATAGGCGATTCTGGCATCAACGCATTTCTTTCCGATAGTTTTAGCATTAATTTATTTTAAAATGTGAATAATAATGTTTATTTGTGAATGGATTGCCCCAATGCCATAAAATATCAAAATAACTTTAAAATAGAAGGAGGAATGTATATTATTTTAACCGACTTTATTATACTTTTCCTTTAACCTACAGTTATTGATATCTTTTGAAATTATAAAAACATAAATGGCTGAGGTCGTTATAAAACCATTTGGGATATTATCTTTAATTATATGTGCAAACGCTACGGTTACATTGTAATCCTTCTGCTTTTCTCCTTCCCGGTGTTAAGCCAGCATGTGGAGCGCCCGGGTGGGTCGGTATTTTATGAGAATATCAGAAATTTGCCTTTTGAAGAAAGGGAACAGGCTATATTTGAACAATTTGAGCAGCATAATCTACCCGAATTCTTATTTCAGTATGTGCGGATAGATACCGTATTGGCAGATGCACATGGCAAACAGAGGAAGGTAATTTTCTACGTTTCGCCCGATTATCTATCCATTGGTACAAACAGCGATTATTTTATTATGCCCATGGGTCCGGTGACGGCTCAAAAAGCAGCAGATCTATTTGAGGCTTCACTTCCAACTCCAAAAATTGTAGATATGGTGTATGAACGCGCCGTTCTTAAATTGGAACCCTTTAGTTTTATCCCCCGCGGCAACCGTAACGAAACACCGGATATTTTATACGACCATTCCAAAATTATTCAGGCCCAAATAGCAGCGGCCGGCTATAAACAGGGTGTTTTTGTGGCAGGTACAAAGAAGGATATGGTTATTTCTTCCAAACTGGCAGATACAGCCAGAACACGGCACGTTTCCATTTACGGTTGGCACAAACTGGATGGTAAACCCATTCAACCGCTGTCCAATATCCACATAAATACCTACGTAGATTATAGCCATGGTGCACGGTTAATCTCTAATCGGGTGCTGATTGACGGAGTTGAACATGATTACCGGGAAATATTGCAAGATAGTGTGTTGCATACTTTGCTAAGTAACGAAAATGAGCCGTTGCAAAAAACATCCTATTAAAATATTTCCAAATTCGATAAAGATTCGATTTTATTCATAAAGAAACGCCATAATCGGATAAATTAAAATACAATCGGTAGCATAAAAATATCGTTTCTATTTTATAAAGGATCTGCTGATTTTCACTTCTTTGATTTCACCGGTATTTAAATCCCTTAAAACAACGGTTTCGGTATTTTTAAGGGCGCGTTGACTTGGCTCCAATACCATTTCGCATAAGGTTTTGGATTGATAGTCCACGTCGCCA
>CAZTOG010000005.1:0-268269 GCA_964615135.1 uncultured Balneolaceae bacterium
TTGGGATTATTGATTAACTTTAATAGTGTAAGATTAATAGATGGGGTAAAACGAGTGGTAAATGGCTTTGAATAGTAAATATTAAATCGAAGGTGTGAAGGCGACCACAGAGGCACAGAGATACACTGAGTTGAATTGCCTTTGTGTTCTCAGCGACTCTGTGGTCAAAAAACGCCTTGACAGAAAATAAAGCTCGCTACCCCACCATTTTTCTTTGCTATTGAGCAGATAATGATTTAGAATTATAGTCAAATTAATTTGCGCAAATGGATTGAGAACTATAATTAAAATAACAAGTTGGATTATTGAATAAAAAATCCGAAAACTTTGCATAATGGAAAGCTGCAAAGTCAGCGAAACCGCAGGGCATTGGCAGTAAAACCATTGAACGGCCGTGCAATATTCAACTTAATGACAAATTAAAATGCTACTTGAAATAAATACCACACATAAACCCGCAACGGATTTGGGTTATTTACTGCACAAACATCCCGATAAGCTGCAAACAGTGAAGTTTTCGGCGGGCGATGCCCATATTTTTTATCCGGTGGCCGACGAAAATTCATGTACGGCTTGTTTATTGCTTGATATCAATCCGGTGGATTTGGTTCGTGGAAATAAAGCGCGAAATGCTTTTTTGCAAGAGCATTATGTGAACGACAGACCTTACACCAGCAATTCTTTTTTAAGCACGGCAATGGCCAAGGCGTTCGGCACGGCAATTAACGGAACCTGCCACGCAAAACCCGAACTTGCCATGACCGCGATTCCATTATCAGCAAAAATCCATTCTTTAAAAGTAGATTGCGACAAAGAATACATCAAAAAGCTATTTGAACCACTTGGTTACAAGTTTTCTTACGAAACCATTCAACTCGACAGTGCATTTCCCAACTGG
Source organism: uncultured Balneolaceae bacterium (assembly GCA_964615135.1). Taxonomy (GTDB): domain Bacteria; phylum Bacteroidota; class Rhodothermia; order Balneolales; family Balneolaceae; genus Balneola. The sequence goes on from CAZTOG010000005.1 coordinate 899, forward strand.
GGCGAGGGCAAAGTTGTAAATCTTACCATCGAAAAAACAACAACGTTAAAAGATTTTCTTTCGCAGATTTATGTATTTATAATGGTGCTAGACAATGACCGCCATTATTGGGTGTCTAGAAACGACATTGATATTCTAATCAGACGAGGGGAAAATTGGCTTGAAAACCATCCCCTGAAAAACTGGATTACCAAGCGATATTTAAAGAATTTGCGAACGCTTACCAACCATGCCCTGCTGCGACTTGCAGACGAATCGGAATTAACAGAAGCGCCGGCGACTACCGAAAGAAAAGTAACGCTGCACCAACAACGGTTAAATAAAACCGTAGATATGCTTATTGCCAGCGAAGCTACGAGCGTCCTGGATATTGGCTGCGGAACAGGCAAACTAATGAAACTCCTATTGAAGGAAGGTCAATTCAAAAAAATTGCAGGCATGGATGTTTCATACAGCGAGTTGCAAAAAGCAAAAGAAAATCTGTATTTAGACCAAGCAACACCCGCCATGAGGGAAAGGATTAAACTATTTCAAGGTTCGGTTACGTACAAAGACGAACGATTGAAAGGCTTCGATGCTATTGCATTGGTTGAAGTTATCGAACATTTGGATGAGGAAAGGCTGCCAACCATGGAAACAATTGTATTTGGTTATTCCAATCCCGAGACTATTGTTTTAACTACACCTAATGCCGAATACAATGTAGCGTACGAAAGGTTGGAGGCCGAAGCTTTCAGGCATGATGACCACCGTTTTGAGTGGACAAGAAAAGAATTTGCCGATTGGTGCCATAAAATTTGCAAGAAGTTTAATTACGAAGTTGAAATTTTGCCAGTGGGAAACGAAGAGGAAAATATTGGAGCACCATCACAATTAGCCGTATTTAAGAAAAAATGAAAGAAGTAAAATTACCCGAAATATCGTTGGTGCTTTTGGTTGGAGCAAGCAGTTCAGGAAAAACCACCTTTGCAAGCAAATATTTTTTACCTACAGAAGTGATTTCTTCCGACTATTGCCGTGCCCTGGTCTCGGATGACGAGAATGATTTATCTGCAACCGAGGCCGCCTTTGAGGTTCTTCAATTTATTGCAGCAAAACGTTTGAAACTGGGAAAACTTACCGTAATCGATGCGTTGAACCTTCGCAGGGAAGATCGGGCAAAACTTGTTCGATTAGCAAAAGATAATTACGCCTTGGCGGCAGCTATTGTATTGGAAACCCCTGCCAGAACATTATTCGATCGCCACGAAGCACGTACCGACAGAAATTTCGGAAAAAATGTTCTGGAACGGCAATATTCCGATTTTAAACGCTCTTTAAAAACCATTAAAAGAGAAGGGTTCAGCTATGTGCATTTCGTAAATCCCGAGGAAGAAATAAAAATTGTCCGCCAAAAACTTTGGAATGACAAGAAAGAAGAAAGGGGCGCTTTTGATATTATTGGAGATATACACGGCTGTTTCGACGAATTGAAAGAACTGATGGAAAAGCTTGATTATAAAGTAAAGCGTAATCCCGATGGACATTTTGAAGTTCAAAATCCAACAAACCGCAGGATTATTTTTCTTGGTGATTTAACCGATAGAGGTGATAAATCGCCCGAAGTGTTACGTTTGGTAATGGATATGGTTAAGGCTAAACAGGCATTTTGCATTTGTGGAAACCATGACGACAAGCTGAAAAGATTTTTAATGGGTAAAAATGTAAATCTTAACCACGGTCTGGACAAAACAGTTAAACAACTGGAAAGCACATCACAAGAGTTTCGCAATGAAACCAAAAAGTTCCTGGACAGCCTAATTTCCCACTACGTTTTGGATGACGGAAAATTAGTTGTTGCCCACGGTGGACTTCCCGAAGAAATGCACGGAAGAGCCGCCGCAGCCGTGAGGGCTTTTTGTTTATATGGCGAAACTACGGGCGAAATTGATGAGTTCGGGCTGCCCGTTCGTTACAATTGGGCCAAAAATTACAGAGGCAAGGCAATGGTGGTTTATGGGCACACTCCTGTTCCCGAGGCAGAATGGCTTAATAACACCATAAATATCGATACCGGTTGTGTGTTTGGCGGCAAACTCACTGCACTGCGTTATCCTGAAAAAGAAATTGTTTCCATTGCGGCCAAACAGGTTTATAGTGAACCTATACGCCCGATCCTACCAACCAAAGAACAGCTTTCAACACAACAAGAATTCGATGATTTACTGGATATTGGCATTGTGAACGGTAAAAAGTTGATAGAAACAAAGTTTAACAGCAAAGTCATCATCCGGGAAGAAAATGCCATTGCCGCGCTTGAAGTAATGAGCCGTTTTGCGATAAATCCGAAGTGGCTCATTTATTTACCGCCAACAATGTCGCCACCGAAAACAAGCAAACTGCCGAGCTACCTGGAGCACCCGGCGGAGGTTTTCAAATACTTTATTAAAAACGGAGTTACACAGGTTATTTGCGAAGAAAAACACATGGGGTCGAGGGCAATAGTAATTATATGCAAAACGCCGGACGTTGCTAAGAAAAGGTTTGGATTGCTTAAATCTTCTTTGGGAACTGTTTATACACGAACGGGAAGAAAATTCTTTGAAAATCAAAACACCGAAATAGAGTTTTTGGAAATGCTTAACAAAGCACTGACCGCTGCCAATTTTTGGGGAAAATTCAATACCGATTGGGTTTGTCTCGATGGAGAACTGATGCCGTGGAGCGCCAAAGCAAAAGGATTGTTGACCAAACAATATGCCGCTGTTGGAAGTGCTGCAACAAATGGGCTGAACGGCACTATCCAAGCCTTGAAAACTGCACAGAAACGAGGCGTTGAAACAAAAGACCTGCTTGAGAAATATTCGAAAAGAAAGGATCAGATAGAAAAATACATTATTTCATATCGTAATTACTGCCGCACAACAGACGGATTGGAAGGCTTGGTTTATGCACCATTTCATATTTTGGCTACCGAAGGGAAAACCTATTTTGACAAACAACATCCCTGGCATTTAGAAAATATCCAATCGTTTTGCGACCATAACAAAAATCATTTAATGGTTACCGCAAATATTATGGTTGACTTGCGCAATCAGGATAGCATGCAGCAGGCCATAGATTGGTGGACATCACTCACCTCAAAAGGAGGCGAAGGAATGGTCGTAAAACCACTCGATTACATCACTTCATTCAAAGGAAGAACGGTTCAACCAGCAATGAAAGTAAGGGGACGTGAATATTTGCGAATTATTTACGGTCCCGAATACGACACCGCAAAAAACATCGAAATTTTGAAAGAAAGAAACGTAAAAGTGAAGCGGGATCTGGCAATTAAAGAGTTTCTATTGGGACTTGAGTCACTGGACCGATTTGTAAACAAAGAACCATTAAGACGGGTTCATGAATGTGCCTTTGGAGTACTGGCATTGGAAAGCGAAGCAGTTGATCCACGGTTATAATTTATATATTGGTAGATAATGTAAACATAACTTTATCAAGATTTTATCTTTTACTTTATATGACCGAATGGAGTATAAATATAGAACTCTTTGTATTTAAGAAGGTACCGAGTATATATCCAAACTAAGAGAGCGACCGCAGAGGCACAGAGATACACTGAGGAAAACTAACTCGTTGTAAATATGTGACTTTATAATAAAAAAAACACCATGAAAGAAAACGAAATAACACAAAAAATAATAGGAGCGGCCATTGAGGTCCATAAACATTTAGGGCCCGGGCTTTTAGAAAGTAGCTATGAAGTTTGCTTAGCTTATGAATTAAGGCAACAGGGACTGGCATTCAAATCGCAATTAGCTTTACCGGTTGTTTATAAGGGAGTCCGATTGGATGCGGGATATAGAATAGACTTATTAGTAGAGAATAAAATTATCGTTGAATTAAAGTCTGTGGACGCATTAGCTCCCATACATACCGCACAACTCTTGACTTATTTGAAGCTAAAAGATTTGAGATTGGGATTATTGATTAACTTTAATAGTGTAAGATTAATAGATGGGGTAAAACGAGCGGTAAATGGGTTTTAAATAGTGAAAATTAAATCGAAGTTATGAGGGCAACCACAGAGTCACTGAGAACACAGAGTAAATTTAACTCAGTGTATCTCTGTGCCTCTGTGGTCATAAAAACGCCTTGACAGAAAACAAAGCAAAATAAAATTACTCGTTACCCCACCATTTTTCTTTGCTATTGAACAGATAATGATTTAGAATAACCGGCAGTTTATTTTATAAGTACCATTTATCGCTTTAACACCTCACTCCATGCTAGAAATCTGTGCTTCCAACATACAATCTGCTATAAATGCTCAAAATTCGGGGGCAGATAGAATTGAATTGTGCACCGAACTTCCCGTAGGCGGACTTACCCCTTCTTTCGGTTTAATTAAGCACGCCGTTGAGCAATTATCCATACCCATTTTTGTGCTTATTCGTCCACGTGGCGGCGATTTTGTGTATTCCGATGAAGAATTTCAGATTATGAAATCGGATATTGAGATAGCTAAAAAACTTGGCGCAAAAGGAATAGTATCAGGTGTTTTAAACATCGATAAAACAATAGATTACGAAAAAACCAAAGAATTAGTTGAACTTTCTGGTCCTCTCGAATTTACATTCCACAAAGCCTTTGATGAAGTTCCCGATCCGATAAAAGAACTGGAAAATTTAATAGAATTGGGCGTGAATCGAATATTGACATCCGGACAAAAAGAAACAGCCGAAAAGGGGCTGGATTTATTGCTGAAATTGAAAGAAATTGCCGGAAATCGACTCACCATTCTGCCTGGAGGAAGTGTCAGACCCAACAACGCAGAGCTGATTCTAAAAAAAGGATTCAAAGAAATTCATTCATCTGCGGTAAAAAAGGGTGATAATAGTTACATTTCCGATTCGGATACCATCAAAAAATTAGTCAATCTCAAAAAACAATGATCAAAATATGGGTAGAAAAGAATCTATACGAACACCGGCTTTTGGCGTTAAGAGATTGAGAAATTGAATGTACAACAATTCTTTTTAGCGGAATGAATGAAGATGGTTCTTCTGGATGGGAAAGAAATTTATTGCTCACTAAATAGATACAAAACAGATGGAAAAAATCGGCTTATTACTTATTGGGACGCTTATGCTTATTACAGCAGGATGCAACGATAATCCACAAAAAATTACCATTAACAAAGAGCGGTACGGGCAGCTTTCAGATGGGCAAAATATAGATTTATACACGTTTACCACAGACAAAGGCATTAAAGTGGAAATAACCAACTACGGCGCTACCATTGTTTCCATTAAAACACCTGATAAAACAGGTGCTTTGGGCGAGGTAACTTTGGGGTTTGACTCGTTGAAAGAATATGAAAAAAACAGAGCATTTTTTGGTGCAACCATTGGTCGTTTTGCAAATCGTATCGCCAAAGGAACTTTTTTAGTGGATGATGCTGCTATTCAAGTTTCTATAAATAACGGTGAGAACCATCTTCACGGCGGAATAAACGGGTTCGACAGAGTGGTTTGGGACGCTGAAATAATAAAAAATGATGACGATATACCGGCATTAAAGCTAAGTTACAACAGCGTGGATGGAGAAGAAGGATATCCAGGAAATTTAAAGGTCGAGGTGATATATACGGTTACAAAAGAGCAGGTGCTTATAAATTATTATGCCACCACCGACCGAAAAACTCCGATTAACTTAACCAACCATTCTTATTACAACCTGGCCGGCGAAGGAGATATTTTATCACATCAGCTCGAAATTGCTTCAAAAAGCTACACACCGTTGGATGAAAATCAAATCCCTACAGGTGAAATTATATCGGTAAAAAACACACCCTTTGATTTCAGGAAGCCGAAAACCATTGGCGATCGAATAGATGAAACCGGAAACGGCTATGATCATAATTTTGTAATAGAAACCACTGACGATAGTTATGTTGCAAAACTGCACGACCCAAAAAGTGGGAGATTTTTAGAAATTTACAGCGACCAACCCGGATTGCAATTTTATACCGGTAACTTTCTAAACGACTCTTTATCGAAAGGGGGACGTACTTTTGGAAGATACAGTGGATTATGCCTTGAAACACAGCATTTTCCCGACTCGCCCAATCAACCGCACTTTCCTTCAACTTGGTTAAATCCTGGCGAAGTTTTTGAATCATACACTTTACTGCATTTTGGAGTAAAGTAATTTATTGCTGAAATTGATGGGAATTGCCGGAAATCGACTCAAAATTATGTCAGGTGGAAGTGTCCATCCTGGTAACGTAAAACTATTCCCAAAAAACAGATTCAAAGAAATTCATTCATCGGCTGTAAATAAAGGCGATAATCATTACATTTCCAATTCAAACACCATAAAAAAAATAGTCAACCTCAAAAAATAATATTTTAATTATGGATAGGAAAAAATTTATACAGACATCGGTTTTAGGTGGTTTGGGCCTCGCTTTTGGCAATCGGGTTTCGGGAAAAGATACTCAATCAAAGAAAAAAATATCCGTAAAAGACGGTGGTTTTCCGGTCGTGGTTGCCACTTGGGATGTACCCAATGCCACCGCAGCAGCCTGGAATGTTCTGAGTAAAGGCGGTTACGCGTTGGATGCTATAGAAAAGGGATGTAATGTTGAGGAAGAAGACATCGATAATTTATCGGTGGGTTATGGAGGTCGCCCCGACAGAGAAGGTCACGTTACGTTGGATGCCTGCGTGATGGATGAAAAAGGAAATTACGGATCGGTGGTTTATCTCGAAAATATAGTACATGCCATTTCGGTTGCCCGTAAAGTAATGGAAGAAACGCCACATGTGATGCTTGCCGGAAAAGGAGCGGAACAATTTGCTTTGGAACAAGGATTTGAGCATAAAAACTTGCTGACCGAACGCGCAAAAGAAGAATGGGATGAATGGAAAAAAGAATCCAAATACCAACCCATCATCAACATCGAAAACCACGACACTATTGGGATGCTTGCCATAGATAAAGACGGTGATATTTGCGGCGGTTGCACGACAAGCGGAATGGCCTATAAAATGCACGGACGCGTGGGCGACTCCCCCATTATCGGCTCGGGATTATTTGTAGATAACGAAATAGGCGCGGCAACAGCTACCGGAGTAGGCGAAGAAGTACTAAAAACGGTGGGCTCGTTCTTAATAGTAGAGCTGATGCGACAAGGCAAATCGCCACAACAGGCCTGCGAAGAAGCCGTCCACCGAATAATGGAAAAACAACCTGATAGAAATGACTTTCAAGTAGGATACATTGCCATCAACAAGCAAGGCGAAGTAGGTTCCTATTCCATCCAGGAAGGATTTAGTTACACCGTAAACCGGGAAAATGAAAGCAAAAATATAAGTCCGGGATTTTATTTTGAAGGAAGGTAAATGCTACAAAAATGAAACTATCCCATTACCATATCTTTAGTATATACCTGATTGCTTTACTTGCATATATCTATTTATATTAAATATATTATTTATAGATTCAATATTTAAGCCAACTATTTCGATAAATCTCAATTACTATAAAATATGGCAAACATAAAATGTCAATTCTGTGATGAAAACATACTAGCAAATGCTAATGTCTGTAAGCATTGTGGTCATGAACAACTTAATGAGAAGCAAATAAAAAAGTATGCTAGAGCAATTACTCTCAGCAGATATAGTTTATTATATATAGCATTAATCATATTTGGCTTTGTAAACGGATGGTTGCTTGGTATTTTAATAATTATTGGTATCCTAGTAACACAAGGCAATCTTGCCTCGACTTATGTTCAAAATCATAGCATTTATGAAATATACAATAAGTATAAGTCCATCAGGAAAAAACAAATAACTAGTTTACTTTTAATAGTTGCACTAGCAAGTTTACTAATTGCAACAAATCCAGACGAGAGTACTTTAAAAAATTATATTAATCGGACTGAAGGATCGTTTAATATAAAAAGAATTGAGAGAGTTAATTTAGTATTTTTTTCAATATATGATGTAGATATAATTTCTTTTAATCCAAAAAATAGGATTTATATAGGAATACTTGGTTTTACTATACCCATCGGGTGAAAGCATCATAAAAATTACATCGAGCTAAAAGCAGTAGGTCATTTTGAAGGAAGATAATAAACCACAGTACTACATTTCTAACAAAGAGCATTCCATCAAGAACGGGTTAAACAACGATTTAACCAATAAAGATCGATACATACAGAGTGAAATAAATTGGATAAGGATGAAACTTGAAAAAGCAGAACAAAGTGGGTTCACTTCAGATTCCCGTGCTCAAATTTTAAAGCAATCCAAAGACATGCTAAATGGCTAGTTATAGGCTAAGTAATGTTGCGAAAGAAGATTTAATCAGAATTCATCACTATGGAGTAAAAACATTTGGCATCGTTCAGGCCGATAAGTATTTCCACACTTTTTTCGATTATTTTGAAATCATCGCTGAAAGACCATTTTCGTTTGAATCGGTTGACCATATAAAACCTGGTTATAGACGCTGTGTCTGTGGTGTTGATGTATCTTCTACCGAATTAATGAAGAGATCGTTGAAATCATGACCATAATTGGGCGACAGGATATAAATACATTATAAACCACAACTACTTATTTTTGCTTTTTATGAGATAATGGTTTAGAATTGTGGTTAAAGGGTGATGCGTGAATTTGTGAGTTATTGACTTATAAATAGTAAATCGTATAGCAAATCCTAAACTCATTGCATATAATATTGTGATTTTTAACTAAATGCATTTCGGTTGATGAACTATTATAGTTAAGAAACTGCGTAAGGAATCTTTTACTCCATATAAACTGATAATAATTTTAATATTATATTTTAAATATGTTGGGAAAAATAAAAAAAGTTAACCTCCGCAATATTTGGAAAAATGAAGCCCAGGATTTCACACCTTGGCTTGCTGATAATTTAGAGCAAATTGGTGAAGCAGTTGGTCTAGAACTTGAATTTGATTCTAAAGAGGTTTCTGCCGGACCTTTCTTTGCTGACATACTTGCTAAAGATACAGGAACTGACAAGTTTGTTGTTATTGAAAACCAGTTAGAAAAGACTAATCACGATCACCTTGGAAAATGTATAACATACGCTTCGGTACTTGATGCCTCAGCAGTAATTTGGATTACCTCAAAATTTACTGATGAACATAAAAAAGCATTAGACTGGTTGAACGACCATATGTCTGATGAGATAGGATTTTATGGACTAAAAGTAGAGTTATGGCAAATTGACGACTCTCAACCCGCTGTTCGATTTAATGTCGTGAGTGAACCTAATATCGCTGTTCGACAAGCTACGAAAAGGAAAGAACATGGGGAGCTTTCAGAGCCAAAAAAGCTTCAATTAAATTTTTGGACGCAGTTTAGAGAGAAGTTAGAGGAATCAGGTAAAATCCGCTCTTTACGAGCGCCACAACCTCGATACTGGTATGGCGTAGCACTCGGAAAATCAGGAATATCCTTATCTAATACCTTCAACACTGAACGAAGTGAAATCGGTGTTCGTGTTTATATCCACAATAAAATAGCTGAAGAATGGCTACCATATTTTGAGTCAAAAAAAGATATTATCGAATCAAAAATCGGAGCAAGGTTGGTGTGGAACCCGAATCCAAACAATAAAGATAAAGTGATAACTTTAACTAAAAACTTTAATTTGAATGATGAAGATTCTTGGGAGAAAGCGGTAGAGTGGTTATCTGAACAAACAATAAAATTTAAAAATGTTTTTTCTAAAATAATAAAAGAAAAAAATGTGCAGAAAAACTAATTATGTATTTGTTTTCACTTAAAATAAAATTGTCCCTTAAATTAATAGTTGTCTAAAATAAAACTATTACTTAATGATAGATTTTGAAGAAAATATTAATCTTTATATTGACCAATATGATATTGAAAAATATTTATTCTTAAAAGGGAGTGAATGGCGAAAAAGAGGTTGGTTAAAAAAACCAGAATTCATGGATATTTGTTTGTGGAAATCAAGAAGACCTAAAAATTTGTATGAGCAGAATAAGCCAGAAAAAATTAAAGAATGCACAAAAAAAGTATTCACTGAGCAAAATGAAAGAAATAAAATTGAATTATTGACAAATTTGAAAGGTGTAGGTATCCCAACTGCCTCTGCAATTTTATGCATTACAAATCCAGAAGAATACCCCGTTATTGATGTAAGATGTATCGAAACACTAATTGACCTAAAGTTAATTGCTTGGAACACTATTAATTTGAATAACTGGATTGAATACTTGGCAATTGTTAGAGAACTTGCAAATAGACATTCGAAAACAGCGAGAGAGATAGAAAAAGGTCTGTTTGCTTTTAATCGAATTAAATTAGATATACAAAACAAAAATTTATACTGATATAGTAAAACTATAGCTCCTGCAATTGAAATAGACTAATATCGAGTAGTTTATATTCTAGAAAAATGGTTGACAATACAAAATAAACAATTTTTTCACATTTTCTACCAATCCCCCCCCTAATCCCTCGTTAACTTTTTATAATGTATCCTATGCGGCTGGTCGTCGGTGATGCCGAGGCGTTGTTTGCGGTTTTCTTCGTATTCCTGATAGTTTCCTTCAAACCAATATACCTGGCTGTCCCCTTCGAACGCTAAAATATGGGTAGCAACTCGGTCTAAAAACCATCTATCGTGCGAGATAACAACGGCACAGCCTGCAAATTCAAGCAACGCTTCTTCTAGGGCACGTAATGTATTTACGTCAAGGTCGTTGGTGGGCTCGTCAAGTAATAATACATTGGCGCCTTCTTTCAGCATTTTGGCCATGTGAACACGATTTCGCTCTCCGCCCGATAGCTGTCCCGTCTTTTTCTGCTGGTCACTTCCCGCAAAATTGAAACGCGCCACATAAGCACGGGAATTTATTTCACGGTTGCCTAATTTCAACACCTCGTGCCCACCGGAAATCTCTTCCCAAATGGTCTTATCTGGGTCTAAAGGACGTTTCTGATCAATATATCCCAATTGCACGGTTTCGCCAATGGTTAAATCTCCGCCATCTGGTTTTTCTTCGCCGATTATCATTTTGAATAAGGTGGATTTACCGGCACCGTTCGGGCCAATTACCCCCACAATCCCACCGGGTGGCAAACTGAAGTTTAAGTCTTCAATCAATAATCGGTCACCGAAACCTTTTCGGAGATTTTCAGCAATAATCACGTTATTGCCCAGTCGCGGTCCTGCCGGAATAACAATCTGCATATCATCCAGACGTTTTTCAAAATCTTTGGCCAACAATTCTTCGTACGCATTAATACGTGCTTTACTTTTGGCCCTTCTCCCCTTCGGATTTTGACGAATCCATTCCAATTCCTGTTGAAGTGTTTTTTGGCGGTTCGATTCCTGACGCTCTTCATGCTTCAGACGCTCCGATTTTTGCTCCAACCACGAGGTATAATTTCCTTTAAAAGGAATACCCTCGCCACGATCCAATTCCAAAATCCAACCGGCCACATTATCAAGGAAATAACGGTCGTGCGTTACGGCGATTACCGTTCCTTCGTATCTCGCCAAGTGTTGCTCCAACCAGCCCACCGATTCGGCATCCAAGTGGTTTGTAGGCTCGTCCAGCAATAATACATCCGGTTTTTTGAGCAATAAGCGACATAATGCCACTCTTCTGGCCTCTCCACCCGACAGCGTTTTTACCGAAGTATCGCCGGGAGGACAACGCAACGCATCCATGGCCTGTTCCAGTTTGCTGTCCAAATCCCAGGCATCCAAATGGTCTATTTTTTCCTGTAATTTGGCCTGTTTTGCAATAAGCGCATCAAAATCAGCATCGGGGTCGGCAAAAGCTTCGTTTATGGCTTCGTATTCATTAATCAAATCAACGGTTTCCTGTACCCCTTCCTCAACTATTTCCTTCACCGTTTTTTCCGGATCCAGATGCGGCTCTTGTGGAAGATATCCAAAGGTAATTCCCTTTTGAAAGGTAATATCTCCCAAATAATCTTTGTCCTCTCCCGCAATAAGACGCAGCAAAGTGGATTTACCGGCACCGTTCAGTCCCAGCACTCCAATTTTGGCACCGTAAAAGAAGGATAGATAGATATTTTTTAGTACGGTTTTGTTGGGTTTGTGTACTTTGCTCACCCCAACCATCGAAAAAATTATTTTTTGATCGCTCAAATCTTGAAAATCTTAATTATTTGTTAATTGCTGTAAATATTATCGGTCTGCAGTACAAATTTATGCTTTCTCATTTGTATTTAATATGACTGATGCCGTGCACCAAAGTTAGCCATTATTATACTTATATAAGCTTATAAAATGTAATTTATATTTGTATGCTTTAAGATGGATTTTCAGTACACAAATTTAGTTATTGGCAGTAATATAGTTTTAAACTATCATCCATATAAAAAATTTAAGGTAATTTATGAATCGACTATTAGTTACGGGAATAATTTTATTTGCAACTGTTTTTCCATCAAAAATATCAGCGCAGAATTTTGAATTGGCCGCGAATGGCGTTACGGTTACCTGTAATGGTGCCACTGCCGGCGACACCGGTGTTATTAACGGAAAAACATATACTGCCGTGGATCGTGCTATGCTTGTAACTAGCATTAAAAATAATGATGATTTAAATTTGCTTTGCACAACTCAGGTGGCCGATATGGATGGTTTGTTTTATTCCGACACTAATTTCAACGAAGACGTCAGTTCTTGGGATGTAAGCAATGTAACCACCATGAGAAAATTATTTTTTGGCGCAACTGCTTTCAAAGGCGATATCAGCAACTGGGATGTGGGCAACGTTACCGATATGAGTTATATGTTTTATGCCAATACGGGTTTTAATGCCAAAATTGGTACATGGGATGTAAGCAATGTTACCAATATGCATGCCATGTTCAGCCATACTTATTTCTTTAACCAGGATATTGGCGATTGGGATGTTTCTAAAGTAACCGATATGGGTAATATGTTTTCCAGCACCTATTTCTTCAATCGTTCGCTCAATAATTGGGATGTAAGCAGTGTAAAAAGCATGAAAAACATGTTTGGTCTCTCAAAATTCTATAATAAACCAATGGATAACTGGGATGTATCGAATGTGGAAGAAATGACTTTTATGTTCCATACGGCGGCGGCTTTCAACCAGGATATTAGCGATTGGGATGTTTCGGGCACAACCGATATGTTTGAGATGTTTTTTGATGCTGCCAAATTTAATCAAGACCTTTCCGGCTGGTGCGTACCTTTGGTTGAAATGGAACCCGGTTGTTTTGCTGCCGGCTCCGGCATGATAACTGCGCAGGAACCGCTTTGGGGTACCTGCCCGGAAAAGGACCCGGTCGCCAACGAAGTCGATGGCAAACCCATGGAATTTGCGCTTGACCAAAACTATCCAAACCCTTTTAACCCCGAAACCAACATCCGATTTGCTTTGCCGGAAGCAGCTAATGTACAGTTAGAGGTTTTCAACATGTTGGGACAAAAAGTTGCAACGCTGATTAACGAGCAAAGATCAGCCGGTTCGCATACCGTGCGTTTCGATGCCGCCAACCTGGCCGGAGGCAGCTACCTTTATAGAATCGCAGCCGGTGAATACGTAAGCACCAAGGTTCTTACCTTGGTTAAATAGTTATATTTTCAATAATCTATATCTAGTTGAGCTTGGCCCGTATTTTATACGCCGCCAAGCCGACTAAAATTACAACTGCACTTCCAATTACGGTATATAAAGGCCACGCTACTGTTAAACCGCTAAAGGGCAAATAATTTTGTAATGGCCCATCTACCAAAAACAATAAAACGGTCAATCCCGCAAAAAATCCGATGATTGCATCTTTTGTTGCTGGTTTTTGGGATATCATTCCCAATGCAAAAGCACCTAACAGGCCGCCATAGGTATAGGATGCTATTTCCAGTCCCAATTCTACAACGGTAGAGCCTTCACTCCCACTATTCAGCTGTAAAAAAGTAAATAAAAAGGCTGAACCCGTTAAAATAACACCCCAAAGCATGGTAATAATGCGCGAAACTTTGAGATCCTTTTCGGGCGTGTTATTTTTGCCAAAATAGGGTTTGTACAGGTCGTACGTAGTGGATGACGCCAGTGAATTGAGAGAGGAACTCAAACTGCTCATCGCTGCGGCAAACAGGGCAGCCACAATAAATCCCGAAATTCCCACCGGTAATTGCTCGATTATAAATTTCGAAAAGATCTCATCGTTGGTCGTAGCGCCCAATTCCGTAGCGTCCATCCCCTGATAAAAAGCAAAAAGCATCAACCCAATTACCAAAAACAATGTGAATTGAAAAATAACAACAGCACCGCTCCAAATTAGCGCTTTTTGGCTATCCTTTAAATTACGTGTGGCCAATAGTCTTTGTACAATAAGCTGATCCGTTCCGTGCGAAGCCAGCGAGAAAATAGCTCCGCCCACAATCGCCGTAAACAAAGTATAGGGTTTTGCAATAAATTCTTTAAAACTCAATCCAAAACCCATATCAATAATCTGAAATTTATTATCGGGCTCGGCAAAAGCCACCACGGTTGACCATCCATCGGGCAGTTTGTTCCATAAAATAACCATGGCCAAAGCTGCACCGCCCAAATACACGCCCATTTGTACCACATCCATCCAAATAACGGCCTTTATGCCACCAAAAAAAGTATATAAAAGAGTAATGCCGGCAATAACAACAATGGAAAGCATATAAAGTTCGGCATCGCCCCACTCGGTAAAAGCGCCGCCCAGCCTTAAAATTATGGCAAGCGGAATAGCGGTAGCAAAAAGGCGGACACCATCGGCCAGCAAACGGGTAACCAAAAATGTGGTACTGGTGGCGTTGCGCATAGCAGAGCCAAATCGTTTTTCCAAAAACTGATAAGCGGTAAACATCTCACCATCATGATATTTGGGCAGAAAAAAGAGAGCAACCAATACTCGCCCGATAAAATAACCCACGGTGATTTGCAAAAAAGTAAGATTGCCGCCATACGCAACGGCCGGAATACTGATAAAAGTAAGGGTGCTGGTTTCGGTGGCCACTACAGAGAACAAAACGGCCCACCAAGGAATACCGTCGCCGCCCAGAAAATAATCTTTATTGGAAACCTGTCTGCCCGACGCTTTAAGCCCGAATATGGCTACCGCAGCCAAATAGGCCAATAAAACCAAATAATCCAATAAACCAAATTGCATATTTTCGAGTTAGTTTGCCGTTGTTCTTTATGTATCGCAGTATATGTTTAAATACGGTTATTTGAACTGCACTTCAAATTAAATTATCTCGTTTTAAACCTTCTTTTTTCAAGAATCCAGAAAATCTAACAGTTTTTGGATTGCCCGCCCCCGGTGACTTATTTTGTTTTTGACTTCATCGCCCAGTTCAGCAAATGTTTGTCCGTAACCGGCCGGCTTAAATACCGGGTCGTAGCCAAAACCATTATTGCCCTGCTTGTTTTCTATAATTTCACCTTCACAAATCCCTTCAAAAGTGTATTTATTGTGCTCTGTTACCAGCGCCATAACGGTACGAAAACGAGCCATCCGATTTTTTATGCCATGCATAACCTGCATCAGCTTTGCAAGATTTTCGGCGTAGGTGGCTTGTTCGCCGGCAAAACGCGCAGAATGTACTCCGGGGCGCCCCTCCAGTGCATCTACTTCCAATCCGGTGTCATCCGCCAATGCCGGAATTTTAGTCACATTGAACACATATTCTGCTTTTTTAAGGGCGTTGCCTTCCAACGTGCCTCTGTCTTCTTCAACATCCTCCAGTTCAGGAAAATCAAGAGCAGAATATACCTTTATATCCGATCCCGATAATAATTGGCGTAATTCTTTTATTTTATCCTTATTTCGCGATGCAATTATTATATCCTTTGGTATTTCCATTAAGTCATACGGAATTTTCGGCTTAGTAAGCCAGTTCTTTCAATATTTGTTGGGCTTGTTCCAGCTTTAGCCGTGGCCCATATTGCGAGACCACCTTAGAAGATGCCAAACTGGCCAATTTACCTGCTCCGGCATATCCTTTTCCGTGCGTAATACCGTATAAAAACGCCCCTGCATACATATCACCGGCTCCGTTGGTATCTATTGCGTGTACGGTATAGGGTTCAATTTCTATAAAAGTATCACCATCAAATAT
Organism: uncultured Balneolaceae bacterium; assembly: GCA_964615135.1. GTDB lineage: Bacteria > Bacteroidota > Rhodothermia > Balneolales > Balneolaceae > Balneola. The sequence continues at coordinate 17,063 of CAZTOG010000005.1, forward strand.
TATAGCACCGTTTCTACCACGTGTTATCACAAAACGATGGGCTACTTTTTTTAACTCCACCCGGGCTTCTTGCAAGCTATTTTTTCCTGTAAATTGCATGGCTTCCTGCTCATTACAAAACAGTAAATCTACCGATGCGCCTATCACTTCTTCAAAACGGTGTTTAAAATCAAAAATCAGGGATGGGTCGGATAAGGTGAGTGCAGTTTTCACGCCATATTTTTCGGCAATCTTTTTGGTCAGCTTCAATGCTTCGTAACCCGAATCTGATGCTACTAAATATCCTTCCAAATATACGTATTCAGAATCTTTAATAGCCGCCTCGTTCACCTCATTCACTGAAATATTGACTGTAATTCCCAAATATGTGTTCATGGTGCGTTCGGCGTCGTCGGTTACCATGACCAAACATTTACCCGTTATGCCGTCTTCACGCTCCACACTCGACATATTGGTATCAATTCCGGCCTCTTTCATATCTTTTAGATAGAAATCTCCGTATTCGTCGTTCGAAATTTTACATGAATAATAAGCAGTACCGCCAAATTGGCTTACGGCAATTACCGTGTTTGATGCCGAGCCGCCCGATTTTTTGTTAATCTCTTTGGGGTCAATGGCTGCAATCAGGCGACTTTGGGTTTCTTCATCAACCAATGTCATCATCCCTTTTTCTACATTGTATTTTTTTAAAAAATCGTCCGATACTCTGAAATCCAGATCTACCAAGGCATTTCCAATGCCATAAACATCATATTTTTTGCTCATTTTTTAATTATAAAAGGATAAAATTGGCGGTGAATAATTAGCATTTAAAAATACAGACTAAAGCATACTTTAAAAAATAAATAAAAGCCTATTCGTTTATTTTTTCTGCATTCTGATAAATTAAGCTATATTTAAGCAATACCATGGAACACAGAATAAAATATTAGTTTAACATTGAACGATTTTTGGATAAAACACATTCTGTACTTTATAATATAGCAGAACAGAAGCGATTTATGTCGGATTTCATAACTTTTTTAAAAAATAGATTAAAACAACCGCTCCCCGGCCAGCCGGCCCAGCAAAAGATGGAGCCAAAGCCAACAGATTTTAAAGAACGCAGAAATTATTACAACTTTGATGAAACAAAGGTAAGAAAAAGCGGGGTTTTGGTGCCGTTGATAGAGGATGGCGAAAAAACCGAGGTAATACTCACTTTGCGCTCCAATAATATCGTACATGGCGGCCAAATTAGTTTTCCGGGTGGTGGATTGGAACGCAACGAAACGTTTATTGAGGCGGCCCTGCGCGAAGCACGTGAAGAAATTGGACTTCCGGAAGAAAAAGTTGAAGTCATAGGTCAGCTCACTTCACTTTATATCAGCCATTCCGGTAATCTGGTTGAACCGGTAGTGGGTTTTGTCGAAAAACAAGAGCAATTCATCGCAAATCCCGGCGAAGTGGATGAGATTTTTAAAGTGCACCTAAAAGACTTGATAGACCACAACAATATTATAAGGGAAAGTTGGGATTTACATAACCGGCATTTCGAAGTTCCTTTCTGGGATATACACCATGTGCCGCTTTGGGGTGCAACGGCCATGATGATGAGCGAATTGGTTGAAATATATCGGGAATTTTTGGATAGCTGATTACCCGATTATTTACTTAATTATTACATATCCAAAGCGTTTTTATGGTAACTTGTATGCCGTAAACCCCTTTTAATCTATTTTAACCTATGGAAAGATTGCACAAATCGCTTTTAGTAATATGTATTGCCGTTGTTTTCTCGGCCGTATCGTGCAGTGATGAACTAAAATCTTTTCAAAATGAGGAAACCGGGTTGTTCGGTTTTAAAAATTCTTTGGGCCGAATTGTAATTCCGGCATATTACGATTGGGTTTATGCGTTCGATGAAAACGGATTTTCGCGGGTAAAACAAGGCAGCCACTGGGGTTATATCAATAAGAAAGGTGAAGTTACCATTCCTATTATGTACGAATGGGTGGATAGAATACGTGAAGGCCGGATTTCGGTTAGCAATGGCAATAAATTTGGTTTTATAGATATGGAAGGCAACGAAATTGTGCCCATCATATACAGCAACGCCGACCCTTATATTGAAGGTATGGCGCGTGTTAAAATGGATGGCCATTGGGGATTTTTAAATCGGAACGGTGAACTGGTTATACCCCTGAAATATCATTGGGCATTCAATTTTAGTGAGGGATTGGCCTGGGTGGAAAACAATGGCAAACATGGATTTATAAATAAAATGGGCAAAGAAGTCATCTCGCTGCAATACGATAATACCTACTCCTTTCAAGAAGGTTTAACATGGGTAGAAAAGAACGAAAAATTCGGTTTTATAGATAAGACGGGTAAAGTTGTAATACCCATAGAACTTGATGACGTGGGAGCTTTTTCTGAAGGATTGGCCGTTTTTAGACAGGGTGAGAAATGGGGCTTTATAAATAAAGAAGGAAATAAAACTATAAAACCAAAATATGATTATGTGTGGTCCTTCGAAAACGATTCCGCCGATGTTATTCTGAATGGCATCTATTTTACTATTGACAAAGAAGGCAATTGCATTAAAGATTGTGAGAGTATGTAATTTGGCAGGAACCAATTACGCATATTTTATAATGAAATTTATACAGTGAATAAACAGCCCACATTACATATCACCAAAGACGGTTCTTCAACTCTTTATTCCAATATTTCCAACCAACATTATCACAGTAACGGCGGTGCAATAACGGAAAGCAAATTTGTATATTTCGAGTTATCGGGACTTTTGCAAAGTATAGTAAACAACGAAAACCGCAGCATTTTGGAAGTGGGTTTTGGTACGGGATTGAATTTTTTAATCCTGATGGACGAATATCTGAAATCGGACTCAAACTCTGAATTACATTTTTACAGTATCGAAGCAAACCCGATTACAAGATCTATATTTGAAGCATTAAATTACGATGAATATCTTGTTAACAGCCAATTAAAAGATGTTTTAGCTCCCATTTTTGGTCAATTAAAACCCGGTTTAAATATCTTCCAACCTTTGGCAGACAAGCCCGTATTTTTACACCTTTTTGTGGGGTGGTTTAAAGATTTTGATATTAAAAACATGGAAGCTGATTACATTATACACGATGCTTTTTCACCAAATGTGAATAGTGAGTTATGGTCGGCCGGGGTGTTCAAAAAACTAAAGAAATACGCTTCCAACAATTGTATTTTGACCACTTACTGTGCGGCGGTAGTAGCGCGGGCGGCATTGAGTGCCGGCGATTGGTTTGTGGCAAGGGCACCGGGCATATTGGGCAAAAGGGAAACAACCATTGCTTCCCCAAATCCCAAAATACTTGCCGATTTTAAAAGAATAAACGAAGAGAAGATGAAAGAGCGCTATCTTTCTGGCGAGTTTAACGCTCTTTATCCCAATTCTTAGGAAAAACTCAAGAATCGTGTGTTTTTGATTCCTTCCAAAGCTTCCACTTTTTTGATTTCGTCCTCGTTCAATTTTTTATCCACCGAAACGGCCGTAATGGCAAATGAACCTTTCCCGGATCTTCCCAAACTCAGCGCTCCAATATTAATATCTTGTTTTGCCAAAGCACCGCTTACCGATGCCAACATACCCGGTTTATCAATATTCTGGTAAAGTACAATGTCGCCTTCTAAATGGAATTCAATACTATAATTATTGATTTCGACTATTCTGTAATCATTTACGCCAAAAATAGCCGCCGAAATACTGTTATAATTAGCTTCTTCGGCAACACGCACGGTAATCATATCTTTATAAGTTCTTATTTTATTGCTTTTAACTTCGCGTATAACAATTCCCCGCGATTCGGCATACATTCGCGCATTAATAAGATTAACCACATCATCAATATATTCTAAAAGCAATCCTTTCAGTATTCCATCGGTTAAAATGTCGGCATATTTGATGCAATCGCCGCTATATTCAAATTCCAATTTATGCGTTGCATCCACACTGAGCTGAGCTACGGCGTGTCCCAATAATTCTGCCATCTGCAAATAGGGCTGCACATCTTTGTTTGCAATTAATGCTATGGAGTTTCCATTCAGACTGCCTTTAAAATTTTTCTCTTCCAAAGCGTCGGACATCTGCATGGCTATTTGCAATGCCACTTTTTCCTGCGCCTCTTCGGTAGAAGCGCCCAAATGCGGGGTACAGATAATTTTTGGATGGCTCAGTATTTTATAAAGTTCTTCAGTGGGAGGCTCCTGGGTATATACGTCTAGAGCCGCGCCGGCTAAAATACCGTCGTCTAGTAATTGAACCAGGTCGTTTTCATTATAAATACCACCGCGTGCACAGTTTACCAACCGCACGCCTTTTTTTAGTTTATCGGCATTTTTCAGCGATACCAATCCCCTTGTTTTTTCGGTCAATGGTGTATGTACCGAAAGAAAATCAGCCCTTTTCAGCACTTCGTCCAATTCTACCAGTTTTACTCCTACTTCCTGAGCATGCTCTTTTGTAGAAAACGGGTCGAATGCTATAATTTCCATACCAAAAGCCGACATTCTTTTGGCCAGTTCAGAGCCGATTTTTCCAAGGCCTACAATTCCCAAAGTTTTTCCATAAACTTCGGTACCCATATATTTTTTCCTGTCCCAACCATGGTTTTTCATTTTGTTAACGGCCTCCGGTATATTTCTGGACAATGCCAAAATCATGCCGCAAGTGTGTTCTGCGGTGGACATGGTGTTTCCGTCGGGTGTATTCATTACCAGAATACCTTTATGGGTAGCGGCTTTTATATCTATATTATCCACGCCTACCCCAGCACGTCCGATAACTTTCAATTTGGTGGCAGTTCTTAACAGTTCGGCGTCAACGGTGGTTGCGCTTCTTACAACCATACCATCATAATTACCTATAATTGCCATTAGTTCTTCCCGGTTTAATTTTCCGGGTGTATGTGTTTCTATATTTCTTTTTTCGAAGGTTTCTGCACAAATGGCATCCACCCCGTCCATTAACAGTACTTTAAATTGCATATATGGTGTTTGTTCTGAGTGTGTGAGTGTTACATTGGTTTATTTCTAGCCAATGGTAAATTCTGAAATTAGTTCTTTTACTTCTTCTATCCCTCTTTTTGATGTGGAAGAAAATGCCAGAATAGGGACTTCAATATTCATCTCTTCCAGCACTTTTTTTACCTCTTGTTTAGATTTTGCCAACTTATTATTTGATAGTTTATCCGATTTTGACATTAAAATACAGAATGTCATTTTATTTGTGCCCATCCAGTACATTAAGTCCTGGTCGAGTGCCGTTGGTTTATGGCGCGCATCCACAACTTGCAGTATCAATTTCAATTGTTTCCTTTCCAACAAATATTCGTGGATGGTGCGTCCCCATCTTTCTCTTTCCGTTTTGGAAATTTTGGCATAGCCATATCCGGGTAAATCTACCAAATAGATTAAATCGCCGATGGAATAATAGTTCATTTCCTGGGTTTTTCCCGGAACATTAGAAGTTCTGGCCAGGTTGTTTCTATTCACCAAAGCATTAATCAGCGATGATTTACCGACGTTTGAACGACCTGCAAAACACACCTCCGGTATAATGGAATCGGGGCATTGTTCCAATTTGGTGGCACTTTTAATAAACGTTGCTTCTCTGTTGAACAGGCTCATTTGACAATTATTTTTTCAAAATGGATAAACAGGAAATGCAAAAAAGCCTCAAATTATATTTGAGGCTTAAAATAAAATCCTATGTGCTAAAGTTACTAATCGACCAGTGATGCTTCAAGTTCTATTTTGGTCGCTTTCAGCGCACGAGAAACGGGGCAGGCAAATTTGGTTGCTTCTGCAATTTTCTGGAAACTTTCGTTATCCAATCCGGGTACTTTTGCTTCCGAAATCAGTTTTATCAACGTGATAGTGGGTGCGCCATCTACAAAATCGAAAGTTACTTCTGCTTTTGTGCTTACAAATTCCGATTTATGACCTGCACTATGCAGTTCGTTCGATAGTGCCATTGAATAACAGCCGGCGTGAGCCGCACCAATTAATTCTTCGGGGTTGGTGCCTTCTCCATTTTCAAATCGTGATGCAAAGGTAAAAGCGCCTTCGTAGGTTCCGCTTCCTAATTTCATGTTACCATTACCGGCTTTTAAATCGCCATTCCATTTTGCCGATGCTTTTTTTACGGGCATATCTTCTCCTGTTTTAATTTATTTTTCAGTTAATAAAACAACATTAATTTGTTTTATTTAATTTCAGAAACTTGAAATTAGTCTGGTTTTAAAGGAATAACCACACTAAATATGCTTCCTTTACCCGGCTCACTTTCTACTTCCAAGCTTCCATCGATTCTTTTTATAAACTCTTTTACTATATGCAAGCCATAGCCCGAACCCGTTTCGCCCTTTGTGCCTTTGGTTGAAACCAAGTTTTCCGCATCCAATATTTTGGCTACCATTTCTTGACTCATTCCCACTCCGGTATCGGCAATTCCTATTTTTAAATGGGTATTGTTTTTATGAGTATTAAAGGCAATGGTATCTCCATTTGAAGTGTATTTAATACTGTTGGAAAGTAGGTTTCTGAGAATAAGGTCAAGTGCACTCTCATCGGTAATTATTGTATAGCCGTTTTTAACTTCGTTTACTATTTTTATCCCTTTAATTCTAGCCTGGCTCTTTTGTTTTTCAATAATTTGGTCCACTAAATTATTTAAGTCTATCTCCTCGTTTTTGATAGCAAAACCTTTCATCTGATTTCGGCTCCAGATCAAAATATCTTCCATTGCAGTGGCATTAGTCTGCAACGAAACTTCCAGATTCTCTAAAAGTTCAGCCTGATCTTCTTTCGACAACTCGGTCTCTCGCATCATACTCAATATGCCTTGCATGGCAGCAATGGGCGAGTGAATATCGTGGGCAATAATCGAAAATAGTTTTTTTAAATCTTCATTTAAACTACGCAGTTCTTCCCTGCTATCGAATAAATTTTTATTGGTTATAATATTATTTTTATTTAATTTACTTAATCTTCTTAATAAAAGACTTATAAGTATAATTACCCCGAGGCCGACAATTACTACCGACCACAATATGGTGAGCATTTTTTCTTGATGGACGTGTTTTTCCCGAAGTAAATTATTCAGCTCGGTTTGTCTCACAATTTCCAAATTATCTTCGAGCATCGCAATTTCTTCTGTTTTTTCCTCTTCATAAAGGCTGTCGGATATTTCTTTAAACTCCTCTAATTTAATCAAGGCATCGCCCAACCTGCCGGCACTTTTATACAGTTTGTATTGCTCTTCCAATACTTCTACTTTATATGAAATTGACCCCATTTCTTCCGTGGCTTGTAACGCATCGTTGAGCCAATGCTCGGCATTTTCGTAATTACCTTTTGCAACTTCAATTTGACCCAAATCCATAGAGTTATAGAAGAGGCCTTCCTTCAAACCATATTCTTTACTGTACCCTAACGATTCGAGTAGCATGGATTCGGCTTTAGCGTAATTGCCCATTTTTCTATAAAGTGAGCCTTTATTATATAAAATTATTATAGGTGGTAATTCGAAGGGAAGTGATAAATAATGCTCTAGAGCCTGATTATATAAATCTAAGGCAGTGGTATAATCGTCTAAAAAGGAATAGATATTGGCAAGATTGAGTTTAATCCTATATTGATTATTAACCATTTTCTCATTTTCTGCAATATCCAGCGCTTTTTCTAAATAATAGATGGCACGCTCTTCGTCTTCATCACCCCATGTTTCCAATCCAAGATTTATATAGGTAGAAACCAATAAAGGCGCATCGTCAATCTCCAACGCCAAGTTCAATGCGCTCAAATAATATTCTAAAGCCATTTTACGCTGCCCGGTTCGGGAATATATGCGGGCCAGACTTTGTTGGATTCCCGCCAGGGTCATTTTATCGTCTAAGTTTTCGGCTAAGCTTAAAGCCTCTAAATAAATATTAGTCGCTTTCTGAAAATCACCCCTAAAACTATAGGAAACACCTACAATCTGGTGTGCTCTAACTTTAATGCGTGCATCTTCGTGCTGCAAATAGGGCTCCGCAATAATCTCTGTAGAATCATATTTTTGCTCGTGCAGACAAAGTAAACCAAGTAATAAATAAGAATAAGCGCGTCCATATTCAAAACCAATTTCTTCCGAAGAATTACGTATGGAATCAATTTTTCCCCTAACCTTATCATATTCTCCATAAGTTATGAGATCATTGGTTTCTTCTATAGATTCTTTTATGGAATTTGAATCCCGAGCGGCATATTGCAATTCGTATCTTTCAAGCCCCTTTTCCTTAAAATCTGCGATACCAGAATTAGCACTGATAGGCACCGCCCATAGAAACAAAATGACTTCCGTATAAATCAGGTATTTAATCATATTGACAACCAAGCCCTCGACTGCCTAAAGCATTTAATAAATCCTTCCCTTTTAAAAGCACAAGTATCAATGTATAAGATAAATGAATTAAGTAAAATACCTATATAATAAATCAATATTAATAATCAATTTCAATACTAAAAATACTTGATATAAAAAAAGCCCTTCGATATGCCGAAGGGCTTTGTTGAGCGAGAAACCGGACTCGAACCGGCGACCCCAACCTTGGCAAGGTTGTGCTCTACCAACTGAGCTATTCTCGCTTTTTCATTCACAATTGAAAGAACTCTAAATATAAAAATATTATAAACTAAAATCGAGCAAAAAATTAACCATTAATAACTCGATTTAACTCTCCGCTTGTAAATGGGTCATAAATATAATACCTATTACAACTCGTTTTCAACTCATTCTGCTAAAATTATTTTTATACTACAAAACTTTGCATATCAATATGTTATAATGATATTCTTTTTATTTCGTTTAGCAATTGTCCTAAAAACTTATCATGATAAATGCGCGCTACGTGGTTCATGTCTGCAATTACAACCAACATTTCCTTACTTCGCGAAAACGCAACATTGAGCAGGCGGGGCACGCTTAATCCATTTTTATCCTCATCAAAAGGGCGAACGGAATAATGCCTTTCCGTTCCATTTTGCATTTCGCCGCTCATTACCGTGTCGAAAATTATCACTTCTTTCTCCCTGCCCTGAAAAGTATGAATGGTTCCAACTTCCACCTGTCTGTACCCTTTTGAACTTAAATGCTTTCTGACTTTATATACACTATTTCTGAATGGCACTATAACTCCTATTGATGTATCGGCGTATTTTAAGCTCAATTTACGCACACTTTCTTCTACTAGTTTTAAATGAACCTGGTTATTAGGACGAAATCCTTTTTCGTTGTATTCCTGTTGTATAAATGGTCCATATTTTGAAGAATCGAGCAGTGCTACAGTTTTGCCCTTCGCTCTGCCTTCACTCGATGCGGTTTTTAATCTATTATTGTAAAATACTGCACTGATAATACCTGCTAAATCGGATTTCAATCGGTATTGGGTATCGAAAAAGCAGGTAAATTCCGGGTTATCATCATGCCAATTAAACAGGGCATCGGTAGTTTCTGCGCCGGAAATATATGTAAATATATCTTTCTCCAGGAAATCGCGCGACTTAAAATCTTTGGTAATGGCAATAGGTGGCAATTGCATTGGATCGCCCACGGCCACTATATGTTTTTTCGATTTTGCAGCCATTAGCAGCATATAAGGCACACCGGCCATAGATGCTTCGTCGATCACAACGGCATCATAACTGAGTTTGTAGAATAATTCCGAAGTACAAACCTTAGCCATGGTTGTAGCCACAAATTGGCGATTCATTAACTCTACGCGTTCATTTACGTTCAATAATTTATCGATTTTATCTTCAAGAGCAGCCTCACCGCCATGCTCATCTACTTTTTGTCCCAATAATTGGCATTGCAAATCGAGCGCTTCAGGAATTTCCTCTCCCTTCAGCATCATTTCATCAATTTTTTCCTGTAGATTTACATATCTGTTATAGGTTTCGCTCAAGCTCACCGCTTGGTCTTTTCTGCTATTAAGTTTTCTTTCGACCTGATTTTTAAATAATACCTGGTCCAGGCGCTCATCGTCCAACGCGGCATCGCCAAAGCGTGTAATATTCTCTTTTTGGAAAGTGGGATTGATATTTTCCAGAGCTTCAATGGTACTCAAAAGTCCAACATCAACAGCACGATTGGTATTGGATACAAAAAGCACGCTTTTACCTGCCTGTATATAATTGGCATTGATATATCCCAAGGTAGTGGTTTTACCGGTTCCGGGCGGTCCCCAGACAAACAGTATATTGTTTACCATTGCTTTATGAATGGCTTCTGTTTGCGCCCCGTTTCGGCTTGCATCAATCTGTGGCTGGTAATTGCTGATGTGCCTGGCGTAGGCCAATTCGGGATTTAGCAGCGCGTGCAATTGGGGCAGATCTTCTGCTTTATCGCTCAAAACATGTAAATGTTCCAACATTCTTCGTAGCACGAAGTCATTTTCCCATTCAACAAATACCTCATCTATACCCATGCCCACATCCTCGGGAAATTCCAACCATATTTTGCCTTCCTGGTAATCGGCTATCGAAATCTCATAATTTTTTTCATTCAATACCGCCTTTATTTCTTCGGCAAAGCGCAGCCCCTGGTTGTTCGTCTCAAAAATATAGACATGTTTATTACCTTTATTGTTTTCTCGCACCCCTTTTATCAACACATCTTGCGATGGGCGTTCACGAACTGCAATAATTTCATTTTCTATAGCAGATAGCGATTTACTGACCGTGTTTTGAATATCCAATTTGACGTTTCTTAAAATAAATTCTTGCTACTGGTCCCATAACTCCGAACGAATCATTTCAGCGCTTCGATCGGATAATTTAAATACCAGTTTAATTCTGTTTTTTTCGGGTACTTTGGGCTCAACAAATTTGGCACTTTCGGGCGTATATAAAATCAAATCGGTTTCCCTTACAAATAGCGGTAAAGCCCTTCCATAAATACTGCCGGCCACATAGGAACCGTCGAATTTTATAGAGCTTTTGAGCTCGTTTATCATGGTTGGGATACACTCTTCGGTGCCGGTTACCAGCCCGATGGTCTGTATAGCGGCCTGACTTGCTATGGATAACAAGGTATCGGGATTGAAACCGTATATAATGGGTATAATAAGCAAAGAATCTTGCAAATGATGGAAAAGATGTATCAATTTAATGGGTACAAAAAGCGCATCGTAGTTAATGGCCTCATCAATTTTACCTATTTCTAGAATCTTGCTTTTTATACCCACCTCTTTTTGGATAGCGTCGGCCAGCATTTTGCCCATTTCTTTGTTTTCGCCAACGCTTGCGGATGTCTGGATGCGATCCGGCCATTCCAAAAAACTCAACTGTTCCTGAAACAGCACTTCTATTTCCGAATCATCCAAACCGTAGCCCATCAATTCCTCAATCAGGCGCTGAACTTTCTCCGCACCCAATTCGAGCCTTTTTTCTTTATCGAGCAGGCCGCTTTGTTGTTTTACCAAAAAACCTTTGCCAGGCTCGCCCTCTACCAAACCCTCTTCTACTAAAAGATGATAGGCCTTTCTGACCGTATGAAAACTGGCATCCAATTGGCGTCCCAAATCTCTGGTTGACGGCAGTAATTCGCCCACTTGAAACTGTTTGGTCGATATCATTAATCGAATCCTATTGGCAATATAAGTGGCAGAAGTTCTCATTTTATCAATACCGCACCCATTTTAACCCACAACATTTTTGAGCTCTGTTAAAAGCATCAAAGCCTCTATAGGAGTAATGCGGTTGGGATCTACCGCTTCTAATTTATTGAGCACCGTTTCTAATTTCGGGTCAACATGGGTTGAAAAAAGACTTATTTGTTGAATTTCGGCCTGTTTTTCTATCTTCTGGCCCAGCAACGCCGTTGCTTTCTTGCTTTGGCCTGCTTTGCTTTCTATACTGCCCGATTTATTGGTAATATCCAAACTATGTTGTTCCAGGTTATGCAGAATTTCTTTGGCACGGTCTATCACAATTTTAGGTAAACCGGCCATGTCTGCCACTTGAATACCATAACTATGATCTGCCCCACCTTTTATCAATTTTCGCAGGAATATAATTTTACCTTCATGTTCTTTTACCTGAACATTGTAATTTACAATACGCTCGTACATCTGCTCCAGCTCGTTCAGCTCGTGATAGTGCGTTGCAAACAATGTTTTGGCCGCAACGGGAGCGTGGTTATGCAGGTATTCTGCTAACGACCATGCAATACTCAAGCCATCAAAAGTGCTGGTGCCCCGCCCCACTTCGTCTAGTAATATCAGCGATCTTGGCGTGGCGTTATTTAAAATATTTGCAGCTTCGTTCATTTCCACTAAAAATGTACTTTCTCCGGCAGCCAGATTATCAGACGCTCCCACCCGGGTAAATATTTTATCTACAATACCAATTTTAGCAGCCTCTGCCGGCACAAAACTACCCACTTGCGCCAAAAGTACAATTAAACCGGTTTGGCGGAGTATAATGCTCTTTCCGGCCATGTTTGGCCCGGTTATAATCATTATTTGGTCGCTTTTACTGCTCAGATAAATATCGTTGGGTATAAAAGGCTCGCCCAAAGGCAGGGTTCTTTCTACTACCGGATGACGCCCTTTTTTGATGTCGATTTCTTCTTCGTCAAGCACTATGGGTTTGGCGTAATTATACCGGAATGCTATCTCGGCAAAATTTTGCAGGCAATCGAGCATGGCCAAAGCTGATGCGATTTGTTGAATATCGCCCGCATATTCCGCCACATAAAGCCGAAGTTCATCAAACAATTCGTATTCCAGCGTTTTGATTCTGTCTTCCGCCGAAAGTACTTTTTCTTCCACTTCCTTGAGCTCGGGCGTTATATATCTTTCTGCATTTACTAAGGTCTGCTTACGGATGAAATATTCGGGAACTTTGTCTTTATGGGCGTTGGTAACCTCTATATAATATCCAAATACCTTGTTATACCCTATTTTAAGTGATGTTATGCCGGTATCCAGTGCCAATTTATCTTTTATCCTGGCAATATATTTTTTACCATTCTTGGATATATCCCTTAGCTCGTCCAGTTCGTTGTTATAACCGGGTTTGAACATATTTCCATCACGAATACTTACCGGTGGATCTTCATTTAAAGCTTGATTAATTCGGCTTTGTAGCTCGATAAGCAATTTTAATCGCTCCGAAATATTTTGCAGCAGAGGGTTATCTATGCCCGAAAATTTGGATTTTATTTTTGGAACTTGCGCCAACGACAGGCTGAGCTGCATGATATCGCGGGCGTTGCTTCTGCCCACACTGATTCTGGAAATCAGGCGCTCCAAATCGGCCACTTGTTGTAGTTCTTCGCGCAGGGATATTCTTACATCATGGATTTTGTATAGCTCTTCAACGGCATCAAGTCTGGCTTGTATGGGTTTCAATCGTTTTAAAGGCCGCATAATCCATCGCCGCAGTAAGCGCCCACCCATGGCAGTACAGGTATCGTCCATTATGGATATTAAAGTCCCGTCAACGCCTCCTTCTTGCAAGCTCGCCGTAAGTTCCAAATTTCGTTTTGTGGCCGGGTCGAGCGACATAAATTCAGAACTTTCATAAGCGTATAATCTCCGCAAATGATATAAATGCGCTTTTTGAGTATCCTGCATATAATGCATCAATGCACCGGCTGCAAAATGTGCCGTTTTTAAATCCTCCACCCCGAAGCCTTTCAGCGAATGTACTTTAAAATGCTCGGTCAATAATTTATAGCCGTAATCGCCTTCATAAACCCAATCTTCTATATGGGTAATGTTGAGGTGCTCCAAATAGCTTTCGGATATATTTTTGCGTTTCGCCCCAATCAGTACTTCTGCCGGTTGAATAGCGGCAATTAAACTGGCCAACTCCTTTTCATCAACCTCACTTAAACCAAATTCGCCCGTTGAAACGTCCGAAAAAGCCACGCCAATGCTCTCCTTAGTCCAATGCAGCGACATAATGTAATTATTTCTTTTATGGTCGAGCAATTTATCGGACATGGTAACGCCCGGGGTCGTAATTTCGGTAATTTCGCGCGTTACAATTTTTCTTCCGGCTTGTTTGGCTTCATCGGGTGTTTCTGTTTGCTCGCATATTGCAACTTTATGTCCGTTTTTAACCAATTTTGGCAAATAGGTATCCAAAGCGTGGTACGGAAAACCGGCCAATTCGGTTTTATCGCCGCCATTATTTCGTTTTGTGAGCGTAATACCCAGTTCTTTACTTACTAGAATGGCATCTTCGGCAAAAGTTTCGTAGAAATCGCCCACTCTAAAAAGCAGCACCGTACCGGGATACTGTCCTTTTATTTCAAAATATTGTGCCATTAATGGGGTCAGTTTCTTTTTTGCCATTTCTAAATTGCAGACTTTAAGAATTTATTTATAGTAAATTTAATATCTTGGATTTTACTAAGGTATATATTTTATAACTAAGTATTGGGTAGTTGTTATAAAAATAGTAAACTATGGACTTAATTAAGTGTTTTAATTAAATAAATTATTTTGCAGAAATTTAAAGAGTTTTGGGTTCAAGCATATGATTTGGTAAAGAAAATAGACATTTTCTTTAATGCTTCGGCCATAACTTTCAACTTAATTATATGCGCTATTCCTTTTACGCTTATTTTAGTGTCTATAATAGGATATGTACTTTCTTACGAAGAAGCTTTTAATTATATAGTACAATTTGGTAGCGATTATTTGCCCTCCTTTACCTACGAAGCCGAAGCCAGCGATGTTGTTTCCGGTGCCGACACGGTTGAAAAACTTATTTTACCACTCATTGGCAATAGAAGAGTATTTGGGATAATCGGTCTTATTATTTTAGTCTTTTTTACCCAAGGTTTACTGCATTCTTTAAAGCATGTACTATTTCAGGTTTTCGATATTCACGAAAGAAAGCACCCTATTCTGGATGTTGTATATAATTTTTTCAGTTTCGGGATAATCGGAACACTCTTTCTTTTCTTCAGCTTGTTCGTATCCACTATATCTTTTATAAATCTTTCGCAATTCACCATTCCCTTTACCGATACGGTTGTAGAATTACCATGGATTTATGACTTCCTGAACTTCATTATACCCATAATATTCATCTTTATTTTACTATACGTAGCATTTAGATTTTTGAGCGAGCGCCAGGTGCCAAATAAAATATCGTTAATCGGAGCCATAAGTTATACTCTGTTATTTGAAGCTGCACGCTTTATACTCAGCAATTATTTAAACTATTCATTTTCTACCTACAGATATTTCTACCAAGGGTACGCCATCGCTTTTCTGATTATTGTATGGACTTTCTATTCGTCATTATTATTCGTGGTCTCGGCAGTATTGGCAAAGTCTTACAAAAACGTATATAGCGACCACCGCCCAACGGTTCAAGATAACCCATATTCGGTATTGGATTAATGCACAAAAAATTGCCAATTAGTTTCTACCAAAGGAATGATGTAGCTGATATTGCCAAAGAATTATTGGGTAAAGTGCTTTGCACTAACATAAATGGCGTAATAACTACGGGTAAAATTGTAGAAACAGAGGCATATTGCGGGCGTAACGATATGGCCTGCCACGCTTGTGTTTTTGGTGAAACCGAACGCACCAAAATTATGTTTGGCCCACCCGGGCACGCCTACATTTACTTGTGTTATGGCATTCACCATCTTTTTAACGTGGTTACCAATAAAAAAGGCCTTGCCGATGCCGTACTTATACGGGCTATAGAACCCTTAGATGGTATTGATATTATTTTAAAAAGAAGAAATCATAAAACTCTTAAGCGTTCAACAGGCGGCGGACCTGGTATAGCAAGCCAGGCTTTGGGTATTACCACAGCACTATATGGTACAGAGTTACAGGGCAATAAAATTTGGATAGAAGATCGTGGATTTAATCATTCCACCAAAGATATTATCGCATCTCCCCGTGTTGGCGTTGGCTACGCCGGCGATGATGCACTTTTGCCATGGCGGTTCAGATTAAAAACAAGCCGCTATACAAGTCCGGCCAAATAGTGGAAGACTCTGCGCTCATTTAATATCCATAATTGAAGTGTATATAATTTTTAAAATATCAGAATAAAACACTACTTTATAGATGGCAGTGCTTATAATTTTTATCAGATATTTAACGAGGACTTTATGAACAAGCGACTAATTTATATTTCACTATTTATATTTATTGCAGCGCTAACCAGATTAATACCGCATCCTTATAATTTTGCACCACTAGGCGCAATGGCATTATTTGGCTCAGCTTATCTTAATAACAAAAAACTTGCTTTTATTTTACCGTTAATCGCTTTTTTTATTAGCGATTTGTTAGTTAATAACATCATATATGCCGAGTATTATCAATCTTTTATATTATTCACTCCCGGAATTGAGTGGACGTACGCAGCCATGTTGCTTATAGTTATTGCCGGACTGTTTATTTTTAATAAAATAAATACTAAAAGAGTAATCGGCGGAGCATTATCTGCATCGGCTATTTTCTTCATTATTTCAAATTTTGGTGTTTGGATGTCGGGTACTATGTATCCATTTACGATAGAAGGTTTAGCAGCTTGTTATGCCGCGGCTTTACCATTCTTACATAATACAATTTTAGGCGATTTGGTTTATACCGGTGTTTTATTTGGTGGTTTTGAGTATTTAAGCAGAAAATCGTTGATATTTCAGCCCCAATAACCCGTCTCAAATATTTCATCTGTAAGTAAAACTCGCTCTACATTAATGACCTAACATAGCTTATGATAGATTTTTTTCCGGATCATCCGATTTATGACTCTCCTACATTTTTATTGGTTATTTATTCTATGATCTGGGCTTTCGTACTATCATCTATGATAGCCATAACCCACAGAATAACTTTCACCGGTCCGCATTATCCCAATAAACTTTTTCAGGCTTTGGCGTTAAGTTCTATAGTTTCTACCATGGTTATGCTGGCCATTGGTGATAGCTTAGCTCGTGGTTTGGGTGCCTTTGGGGCTCTGGCCATTATTCGTTTCAGAACCAGAATACAAGATCCTCGAAATATACTTTTTATTTTTGCATCACTAAGTATAGGTTTGGCAATCGGAGTTTTTGGTTTCAGCATAGCATTTGCAGGAACATTGATATTTTGTTCGATGGCGTTATTCTTGCACTTTACCCCATTAAGCACTAAAAAAGGCGTTAATGGAAGGCTGACATTCCGCTTAAATGATGCAAACGATCTGCAAAATACTTTAAATACACTTAAAAAGTATTGCTCGACCTATTCCGACGTACAGGTTACCGCCAGGAACTCCGGAAATTTCGATTACGAATATCTAATTGAAATGAAATCCAGTGTAGATACAACATTTATGCTTCAAGACTTACAAAATATTGAATCCATACGCAGAGTGCAGATTTCATTTAAAAATATAAACGAAGACAACTAAACTCCGGTAATGAAAAGATTCAATATATTTTATTTGGTGATAGGAATTCTTCTCGTTGTTTTGGTGGTTTTTAATAAAAATGTATTCGATTCAAACGGTGCCATATCAGGAGTAACCTACTCAAAACGATTTTTGGTAAATACCGAACGCCCTTCAATTATTGGCGAAACCTATGCCGTACCCGGCCAGCTGGTTAACGAAGGCGACCTCTTAGTTGATATGGCTAGTCCGGAATTGGAGTTAGAAATAAGTACTTTACAGAAAGAAATTGAGGTAGTAACACAACAAATTGATGAAAATAATAACCTTTGGCAAGCTAGGCTAATACTACTGGAAGCCGAAAGTAATTTAATAAATGAAGAAGCTGAAGCTGAAATTAAACTGTTGCAAAACCAGTTAGACTTAAATAAGTCGCTTACCAAAAGATTGTTGAACGAAAATAGACAAAATACTCCGGCCGACACACTTACCGATTTGCAACTACAGATCGATTATCTAACCAAAAGAAATACGTTGAGTTTGCATGCGCTTGATTTAAAAATTAAAGAAGAATATCAGAAATACGTCAAGGAAAATGCGACACTAACAGCTCAGTTAGAAATTGCCAGGCAAGCCTTAGTTCTAGGACTGCAAGAAAAAAAGCGGCTAAAAAAATATGCTAATTTTGAAGGCATAGTGGACAGTATTTTTGTAAAACCGGGTGAGTTGTTGCCCGCTTTTGCACCCATCATTTCTATGAATTCAACTATGCCTGCATCGGTAATTGCATATACCCCAAAGGGTGGGTTGAAGAATAAAAAACCCGGCGATAGTGTTACTGTCCAATCTTTAATCAACAAAAATATAAAAGTTACAGGGCGTATTATAGGATATGGCACGGTGGTAGAAATGCCCGAAATACTGCAAAAATCGACCACAATAAGAGTTTTTGGCAGGGAGTTGTTTATTGGAATACCGGAAGACAACCCCTTTGTTGTAGGCGAACGTATTTTGATAAAATGAGAAAGTCGGTAGCCCATATCATCTTCTTAATTCTGGCTTTATCCGCCGCAACAACTAGTTGGACAACCGCTCAAAATAATGTTAACGACTTTCTTTTATCCGCATTTTACGATACAAATCTAAATCAGTTCGACTCCCAAATCAGATACCTGAACCAAGGTGGTTATGGCGTGCCGCTGATATCAAAAATGGAGCTGAGGTTTGATAACGACAAACTAATCAAATCGGACCAGGAATATGCCCTGCGTGTAAAAGCTACCAATCCATTTTTGCTAAAATATAACAACGAGGTATTCAAAGCATCAAAAAAAGAACTCCAAACTGAAAAAGAAATATATATAAATGAAAATCTTTTTCTTCGCTACGAATTGGCTATAAACTATTTAATGGAAAAAGAAGCCTCAGATATTTCCAGGCGAAAATTAGAATTGACCAACCAGATTGTGCAAATATTAACGGAGAACCAGCAAAGTGCACTTTTTGATCCAGAAGACTATGTCAATTTAAAATTAAAACAAATAGAAGCTATTAAATCGGCAACCGACACTAAACAAAAAAGCCTGCTATACTCCCAGAATATACATGCACTTACTGGTAGCGGCACTATCGATTGGAGCTACTTCGAGCTAATTTCCGTTAAAACAATCGAAAAAAACATAAATAACATAATTAGCCGGCACATCCCATCTTTAGAGTCCAAACTGTTAATCGATAAAATTGAAATAGCCAGAAAAGAATATAAAATGGAAAAGTCGGATTTCGATCTGGGCTTTTTCCAAACAAAGTATATACCCTACTCTACCACTAAATCAAAATTCGGAGTTACGTTTGGCGTCAATATTCCACTTTTTAGGCCCAAGCAAAATAAAGCGGCAGAAAACAAACTCAACGAATTAGCCCTGATAGATGAGCTTGATAACATCCAAAAAATGGATTCTTTGAGTAGAAACCTCAATGTTGAGTATTTGCTTAAGCTGATTGAAGAGCATCATGAGCTGAAAGAACAAATAAAAGTGTTGGATATTGAAAATATATCCAAAAATATGAGCCGTATTCAAAGCAATAATCCAATTACCCATTTGGAAATGAAGATGGGAATTCTGAAACTTGAAGATTTATTACTGCAGTCAAAAAAAGCCATATTAGAGCAATATCTGGAATTTCTTATGTCGTACGACGCACTTTCAGCTGCCCCATTAATTAATCATCTATCCGAAAACCTGGAGCCTCTGAATTAAATGAAAAAGGTATTGATAACAGGCGCTACTTCCGGCATTGGACGCGAATTAGCCGTTCAAATGATTGCCAAAGGATATATTGTAGGTGCAGTGGGCAGACGAACAGAACGCCTCGAGGCGCTCAAAGAAGAGATGGGCAAAAACCTGTATTACGCCACTTTAGATGTAACCCAATTTGATGAAGCTGAAATAATATATACCCGACTAATTGAAGAAATGGGCGGTTTGGATATAATGATTTTAAATGCAGGCGTTGGTAGTTATCGGGAATTACAGCCATGGGAATCGGATAAAAGAACCTTGAATATAAACATTATGGCTTTTGCGCACGGCTGCCATTTTGCTTTTGAGTATTTCGCCAAGCATAAAACAGGACAAATTGTAGGTATGTCATCTATTTCCAGAGATATCTCCAATTGGAAATCGGCCGCTTATACTGCTTCCAAAACATTTGTTAATAATTACATGACCAGTTTCAGGCAAAAAGCCAAAAGAGTAAGCGCCGATATAATAATTACCGAACTGGTGCCCGGTTTTGTGGAATCGGAATTAACGGCAGGCCAAAAAGGCATGTTCTGGGTGTCCACAACGGAAAAGGCGGTTAGGCAAATGATAACGGCCATCGAAAAAAAGAAAAACCATGCCTACATAACCAAAAGATGGCGATTGATAGCATGGTTTTTAAAGTTTGTACCCCAATTTGTTTGGAACAGGATTTAAATGCTACCCCCCTTTTTTTGCCAAACCCTATCCCAATAATTTTGTAATCAATGTATTGATGGGGCTCAATACCAATGCAAAAACAAATGCCCAAACAAAGTTTTTTATCTTAAAATCGGATACCAGTTTTGATACCAATAGAATCAACAATGCATCTATTACGAAGGTAAAAAGACCGAGAGTCAAAAATGTTATCGGGATTGAAATGAATACCAATATCGGTTTTATTACGGCATTTACTACGGCCAACACCAAGGCAACAATTATGGCTGTCCAGTAATCCTTGACCTCAACTCCAGCCAAAATTTTTGTGGTAATATATATTGCAATGCTATTTAAAAATATGGTCCAAATCATTTTCTAGATATTTTATTTATTGTTACAATCATATTATACGCAGCAAATAAAATAAAGTTATGCTTTTAATATTATCCATAAATAGAGCGTTTGAAATGATTCGCGTAGAAAATATATCCATCAAAACTTAAGTATATTTAAAATAAATCTATTCACAAGCTTTGTTGCAAACGAACTTATAAATATGAAATTCAAAAAAATAATCGCCGATTTTGAGCAATTGAACAATACTCAGCTTTACGACATCCTAAAATTACGACAGGATGTATTTATAATTGAACAAAACTGTTTCTACGAAGATATAGATAATAACGACGATAAAGCCACCCATTTGTTAATATATCATGAAAATAAGCTTGCAGCCTATTCCCGGCTGTTTGCGCCAAACAACATGCACAGCAATGCCTCCACACTGGGTCGGATCATAGTCAGAAAGGAATATCGTTCTACCGGATTGGGAAAAATATTGATGGAAGAAAGCATACTGTGGTGCCATATTAATCACCCAAAAAACGATATCGTAATGGAAGCCCAGGCCCTGCTTCAAAATTATTACACCCAATATGGCTTTGGTGCTGACGGAGACGTATATGTTCTAGATGGTATTGAACACATTATGATGAGACGGAAGATATAAAAAGGGCATAACTCCATCATACAAAACCTTGAAATGAAAAGGTTATGTATGCCGCAAATTAAAATATATGATGTAAAATAACATTCAATATTATCACAAAGCTACATCTACCCTTAAATCAATTTGATAGAAAACTCAAAAAACCGAATTAAGCCGTAAAAAAAACTATAACGAAAAGTAATAATATTGTTATTTTAAAAAGTAACGCCTTCTTATTTTTCATTGGTAATCAGAGAGTGTAAGAGTCAACTTTTTCGCTTGCTACGGTAGTTTTAGCATGTCCTCACAAAGTTATCAACATTTTAATCAGCTTGCCGTATTATTGTACCATGTTTGCAATAAAATCATGCTTTCTTGGTTTCAAATAAACATGTAGAAAAATTAACCTATTGCAAATAACGGCTTTTAAGAGCAATCAAGCTGTTTAAATTTTAAGCCACCGTAGTCTGAATATAATATAATTTTAGTATTTTCCTAAATTATCTTTAGTCATTATTTAGTTTTACATTTTTGTTTTAAGAAGTTATCCACTTTTTTACTTTCAATAGATATTTACCTACCCCATCTACCTTTATTTGAAATTTTTAGAATGATACAAGTTATTGAAATATTCATTACAGAAAGAAAAAAATCAAACTATTGTTATTATTGCAATTATATTTAATACTATCGAGCAGCCAACTTCATTTTTCAATAATATTCTGTTCAAATCACCTCAACTCAACACATTCTATACTAAATGTTGACTGAATTTTTTGATATTTGTAAAAATATGTAATTAAAATAAATGTAAAATATACAAATTGTAAATAATAGTAATATAATTTTTTGTATATTAACGATTATTCAATAAATAATGAGAGCACCATATTTTATGCAAGTATCTTTTTTTTCGGATCCAAAGCATTCTAACCTGGCACCTTTAACCATTACACGCCCGGCAGATGATATCAGAGTTGGTATATTTACAATGCGCGAGAAATGGTTAAAACACCTGAATACCAACGCGTATAGCCGCCAACAGAATTCATGTTTTAACGGAGTTTTTGACGTAACAGGAATAGACGCACAAAAACCTACATACTGGGTTAATTCTTGCCTTTTGCCCTCACCGGGTATTCTAAAACTTATAAATAAATTGGATATCGGCGACGGTATTTATCACAACGATATTCCGCTGATTGTGTACCTTTCTGCGGAGCACACAACGTATTTACTGAACGAGGAAATGGGCGTGCCATCAGTTCAGGGCAATAAGATAGAGCTGGATGAAAAACTGAGATTCATGTTTTATCCTTGGCATATTCTCAATTATAATTCGGCTGAGATTTCAAACGACCTGGCGCTGTTAGATATGCCCGTTCTGCGCACCGAAGACTATTTTGGAAAAATATTTTTCTCAAATCCCAATAATATTTATGTGTCGCCTTCCGCTAAAATAGAACCTGGTTGCACCATTCATGCAAGTCAAGGACCTGTTTATATTGGCGACAATGCCATTATTGAATCAGGCAGCCTGATAAAGGGTCCAGTTGCCATTTGTGAGGGCGCCATAACTAAAATGGGTTCCAGAATTTACGACGGCACTACAATAGGGCCGGTTTGTAAAGTCGGTGGCGAGGTAGATCACTGCGTTTTTCACTCCTACTCTAATAAAGCACACGATGGGTACGCAGGTAATTCTATATTTGGGCAATGGGTCAACCTTGGCGCAGATACCAATACATCCAATTTGAATAATAATTACAGTACAGTAAAAATACCCGACTGGAAAACAAAACAGTTGATTGAAACCGGTTCACAATTTTTGGGTACCATAATGGGCGATCATTCCAAAACTTCTATAAACAGCATGCTTAAAACCGGTACTATGTGCGGCGTTTCGTCTAACTTATTTATGAGCGGTTTTCCACCTAAACATATAAATTCTTTTAGTTGGGTTGATTCTGAAAAACCAAAGATATTTCGATTAGACAAAGCTTTGGAAACAATGGAATTTATGATGAAACGCAGAAATATTGATATTACCCCTGCTTACAAAAGGATGATGAACGATATTTTTCATGCAGCTCATAAATCAGAAATTAAAAAAGCCTTTGCTGTTTAATTTTCATCTTTAATAATTATAAAACGCGGCGTGTGGTCAAATAAAAGTCAGACCAATATCTATCCTCCAGGCTGGATATCATGACGCCGTTTGTGGTAGAGGCATGCAAAAATTCACTTCTGCTTACGGCCACCCCAACATGTAGTGTTTTTCTGCCGGTTCGGAAGAATATCAAATCCCCAATTTGTATGCCTCCCCTTTTTACCGATGTACCAACGGACAGCTGATCTTGGGTAACTCTGGGCAACCTGATGCCAAAATAATCCTCAAATATTATCTGCATAAAAGCTGAACAATCAACGCCGGTATAATCCGATCCACCCAAAATATATGGAATACCCTTCCAATCTACGTAAGCTTCGTCCAATTTCTGCCTTATCTTTTTGGCACTGTACGATTCTTCCGCTATAATTATGGTTGTAGGCGACGTTCCGCTCTTTGAGTTTTCAATAACAGCATTTCCGGAATGCTCATCTACAAATTGCAAAGTGCCCCTATCTAGCGTG
Organism: uncultured Balneolaceae bacterium; assembly: GCA_964615135.1. Lineage (GTDB taxonomy): Bacteria > Bacteroidota > Rhodothermia > Balneolales > Balneolaceae > Balneola. The sequence continues at coordinate 41,099 of CAZTOG010000005.1, forward strand.
CCGCACGATAGAAAAATTATTGACAGAAAAACAAGAAAATGCAAACGTTTCATATTTTTTAACCGTACATAATGTATCTTTAAGTAAATAAATATGGAATTTTTTAAAAATAGAAAATAGATAATTTTTAATATAATGAGATTACACGTAAATATTGACCACGTTGCAACTTTAAGAAACGCACGTGGTGGTAAAAATCCAAATCCAATAAAAGCCGCAGAAGTTTGTGAACAAGCCGGCGCTGCGGGTATAGTGTTTCATTTGCGTGGCGACAGACGCCATATCACCGATAAAGATGTTGCTGCATTGAAAAAGATTACCAAAGGGCTATTGAATTTTGAAATGGCTTCCTCTGAAGAAATGCTTGAAATTGCGGAAAGAATCAATCCATCCATTTGCACATTGGTACCAGAAACCCAGGAAGAATTGACTACCGAAGGCGGTTTGAATATGAAGGCTGTTTTTGAAGACTTGAAAAGCCGAGTATTTCCAAGATTGAGAAAAACCGATATAAAAATAAGCCTGTTCATCGATCCTAACCCCGAAGATATTGAAATGGCACATAGTCTGGGCGCCGATATAATCGAATTACATACCGGAACCTATTCTACAGCCGGCGACAATAAAATCAGAGATAAAGAATTGGTACGATTGGCCGCGGCTGCCAAACTTGCTCACGAAAAAGGACTAAAAGTAACAGCCGGACATGGCCTAAGCTTGGAAAATCTGCCTTTGTTCATGGAAAAAGTGCCTTATGTAACCGACGTTAGCATTGGTCACGCGCTAATCTCAACCGCAGTTTTTGAAGGATTGGCCAATACTGTTAAAGCCTATATAAATTGTATATCAGGTAACAAATTATAATATATGTCAACCTACGAAAATCATAAATCGGGTTATGTAGCCATTATTGGCAAACCCAACATCGGTAAATCAACCCTGCTGAACCAGATATTGGGAACAAAACTCTCTATTGTAACGCATAAAGCTCAAACTACGCGCCATCAGGTTATAGGTATTCATTCTGAAGAAAATGCTCAGGTAATATTTTTGGATACCCCGGGCATAATCAACCCAAAATACGAGTTGCAAAAGGCGATGATGCGCTTCGTAGAAAAAGCCGAAAAAGACGCCGACCTGATTCTCTATATTGTTGATGCAACTGATACCGAATTACCCGAATATGCCTTCGATTCGTTGAAAATATTAAACAAACCCACCTTATTGGTCCTAAATAAAATAGATTTGTGCCAACAAGAAGACTTGGCTGGGGTATCGGAAGAAATAAATGCCAAATATCCTTTTAAAGATACATTGTTTGTATCGGCTTTAAATGGGTTTGGCATAAATAAACTGATAGAAACCATAATTGAACACTTGCCTTTCGGCCCACCCTATTACGATAAAGACGACTTAAGTGAGCATCCGGTTCGGTTTTTTGTCTCCGAGCTGATAAGAGAACAGGTATTTCTACTCTATCACGAAGAATTGCCGTATTCCACCACGGTTGACGTAATCTTATATGAAGAAAGACCAGACCTTGACTATATAAATGCCGAAATTATAGTTAACAGAGAAAGCCAAAAAGGAATGATTATAGGCAAAGGCGGAAAAGCCATAAAACGGCTGGGTAAAGCTGCCCGTGCTACCATAGAAGAATTTGTGGGCAAGAGAATATATCTGGATTTACACGTCAAGGTTCGTGAAAACTGGAGGGAAAAAGAAAAAACGGTACGTAACATGGGGTATTGATGTTTACCCCAGCGTCCACAAAAAGCACCAATCAAATAATCCCACTAAGCACAGCTAAATATTTCAACGTCTTGAATTTTTATATAATTTAGCTTTTAAAACCACTTTTAAGCGCACTTTTGTATCTCACAATCTATTGATATACATAGTTTTGTAAAATATTAGCTAAAAATAGAATAAAAATGTCACATTAGTTGTTGACCTTTATGGTTTGAACCCGTAAAATACAACCGATGAAATTTACAAGTCAAAATACCGCTAACGTTTCTATGAGCAACATGTATATGCGCATGATGATGTGCATGGTTGCCTAGGGACTATTGGTATAAATAAATATTTTTGACAATTAGTCCTTTGAGTGCACAACACAAAGGACTATTTTTTTGACTTTAAAAAATTTTTGTTCTTTTATGTTATGCATTCTCATCAAGAAAGGTGGAGGGATCAGGTCCTATGAAGCCTTGGCAACCAACCGGTAATAACCACAAGTTAAACCCGGGAAAGGTGCTACATCCTGCTTTAAGCAAATAATTGCTTTTAGAAAGATGAGTGCGAAGAGCTCAGTTAATAAGCCTCTTTCGGACTCATCCCCGAAAGGGGTTTTTTTATTATTAACAAACCATTAAAATTTAAACTAAATACTGATTAAAAATGAGTTCTTCACACAAATTCGAAACATTACAAGTACACGCAGGCCAAGAAGTAGATCCAACAACAGGTTCGAGAGCCGTACCCATTTATCAAACAACATCGTTTACATTTAAAGACACCGACCATGCCGCAAATCTTTTTGCACTGCGTGAATTCGGTAATATCTACACTCGGATTCAAAACCCAACTACCGATGTTTTTGAAAAACGTATTGCCGCGCTTGAAGGCGGGGTAGCGGCATTGGCCACCTCTTCCGGCCTGTCTGCCCAGTTTTTAGCCATCACAAACCTGGCACAAGAAGGTGATAACATCGTAGCATCACAAAACCTTTATGGTGGTACGTATAACCAATTTAAAGTGAGTCTGCCACGATTGGGCATTAACGTGAAATTTGCAAAAGATGATGAGCTGGAATCATTTGCAGAACAAATTGATGAAAATACCAAAGCAATTTTTGTAGAATCAATTGCAAACCCAAGTGGTACCGTAGCCGACTTCGAAAACCTGTCCAAATTGGCAAATAGCAATGGCATTCCTCTCATTGTGGATAATACTTTTGGTGCGGGTGGTGCCATTGTGCAACCCATTAAATACGGTGCCAACGTAGTTGTTGCCGCTGCTACCAAATGGATTGGTGGCCATGGAACCACTATTGGCGGCGTAATTGTGGATGGCGGTAATTTTAATTGGGGCAACGGTAAATTCCCGCTGTTCAGCGAGCCATCGGAAGGATATCACGGCTTGAATTTCTGGGAAGTATTTGGCGAAGACGGCCCATTCGGCAATATCGCCTTTGCAATTAAAGCCAGAGTAGAAGGTTTGAGAGATTTCGGTCCCTGCCAATCCCCATTCGATAGTTTCTTGCTCATTCAAGGGCTGGAAACCTTATCGCTACGGGTAGAGCGCCACAACGAAAATACCATAAAACTGGCCAATTGGTTAAGAGACCATGACTCCGTTTCGTGGGTTAATTTCACCGGTTTCTCCGACCACCCTTCATACGATCTGGCCAAAAAATATCTGAAAAAAGACCAGTTCGGCGCAGTATTTACATTTGGCGTTAAAGGTGGCTACGAAGCTGCCAGAACTTTTATCGAAAGCCTCGAATTATCGAGCCACTTGGCAAATGTGGGCGATACCAAAACTTTGGTTATCCACCCAGCTTCTACAACGCATCAGCAACTTTCCGATGCAGAGCAGTTGGCAAGCGGTGTTAAACCGGATTTGATCCGCGTTTCGGTAGGTATTGAGCATATCGACGATATTGTCGATGATTTCGAAAAAGCTTTTGCCAAAATCGAGGCAGAAGTAGCTGTATAACAACATAAAGCATTAAAAACATAAGGAGAGTCTTATTAAATTGATAAGGCTCTCCATTTTAAAATGAGCTTTAATCCAAATATCCATATCTCAGAGAATCCTTTCGTAACCGAAAGTGGATTCGCTTTTGAGAACCCCCGATTCGCATATCAAACCTGGGGCAAACCCAACAGCGCCAAAGATAATGCCGTGGTTATTTTTCATGCCCTAACCGGTAATTCAAATGCGGAAGAATGGTTTTCGGGCTTTTTTGCTCCAAATTCACCCATTAATAACAACGAACACTATATTATATGTGTAAACCATTTGGGAAGTTGTTACGGTTCTACAGGCCCACAATCTATTAACCCGAAAAATGGTAAACCATACAAATCGGAATTTCCCATTATAACCATACGCGATATGGCACGTTTTCAGCAACATTTTTTGGATGAACTAGGGATAAAAGGTATAGAACTGGTAATTGGAGGCTCAATGGGTGGAATGGTGGCTTTAGAATTTACTTTGCTCGATACCCGTGTTAAACATGCTTGCTACATAGCAATGGGCAAAAATCATTCGCCATGGGCAATAGGGATAAGCGAAGCCCAACGGTTGGCCATTTATGGCGATGCCAACTGGAATAATGGTAATTACGAGGTAACAAACGGTCCGATAAACGGCCTCAAATCGGCGCGGGCAATGGCCATGATTACCTACAGGAGCCCGCAGAACTACGAACATAAATTCAAAAGGGAAAAACAAGCCGGAAAAAATATCTTTCAAGTAGAGTCATATCTCAATTATCAGGGAGATAAACTGGTAAATAGATTTGATGCGTTATCGTACGTACGCTTGACCCAAGCCATGGACACCCACGATGTGAACAGAGCCAGAGGGACGGAGCAGGACGTGCTGTCTAAAATTAGTATTCCGACCTTGGTTATTGGTATAAGTAGCGATATTTTATACCCCATCGAAGAACAAGTGGAATTGGCAGAAAAAATTCCAAATGCTAAATTGGTTGAAATAAATTCAGACTTCGGCCACGATGCATTTTTAATAGAGTTTGATATAATCAATAAATCGTTAACTAAGTTCTTAAAAGAAAAAAATCTAAATAAAGCAGTATAAATGCGTCCAAATATCAACGATTCCAATGTGTCGTATAATTACGATACCATTTCAATCAAGAAAAAGAATGTTTCTATTTTTATTGCGGGGGTGGGGGCGGTAGGCAGTACTTTAGTTGAATTTGTAAACGAGCTCAAACACCCATCTTTTAATTTCAATATAATTGGCTATTGCAACAGCAATACAGTGGTTTGGTCACCCAAGTCAGCGCAAACGCACCAAACTAATTTAGAAGAGCAAGGCGAGTCTTATGCCCTAAATGACCTTTTTAACAAGCTATACACCAATGAATACGAAAACCTTATTTTTGTAGATGTTACCGGCAGTAAAATACTGGCAGAACATTATTTGGACTTGTTGCAAAACGGAGTACATATTGCTGCATCAAGTAAGATAGCAAATACTTTAAGCCAAAATTATTTCGATTCACTACACGAAATCAATACCTCCGGTAAAACACTGTTTAAATATGAAACCAATGTTGGCGCCGGTTTGCCTATTATTTCCACATTAGAAGGGTTATTGGACAGCGGCGATGAAATTACAAAAATAACCGGAGTAGTTTCCGGTACCATGACCTTCATTTTCAATGAACTGCAAAAAGGACATGACTTCAGCGATATTATTATTAAGGCCAAAGAAGAGGGATATTCGGAGCCCGACCCAAGAGATGACCTATCGGGTGAAGACGTCGCTCGAAAATTTTTAATTCTGGCGCGTACCTGCGGCTATAAGTTTGAAAAAGAAGATATTGAGGTTGAATCGCTGATTCCCGAAGAACTGAAAAATATAGATTTGGAACAATTCCTGGAGAAACTTCCTGAATATAACGGGCATTGGAAAAATAAAAATACCCGGGCTCTTATAAATAACAAGCACCTCAGGTATGTAGGAACTTTCGAAAACGATACTATAAAAATAGGCATTAAGGAAGTTGGTGCCCATTCTCCCATCGGTGGCTTAAAGGGAACCGATAACTTAATAGAGATATATACAAAAAGATATGCCCACTCCCCCATTATTGTACAAGGTCCGGGCGCCGGTAAAGAAGTTACGGCCGCAGGGCTATTGGCCGATATTATTCTGATTGCAAAGAGTACCCGATAATGCACCAATAATCAAATATGGATACCGACAATACTAAAATGCATCAATATTATATGCGCAAATGCATAGAGCTTGCCATTGTTGCAAAAAACAGGGGCGATAACCCGGTCGGTTCCATAGTGGTAAAAAACAACGAAATAATAGGCACGGGCATAGAGGCTAATAAAACCCAAAATGATATTACAAAGCACGCCGAGATTGAGGCCATTCGGGATGCTTGTAAAAATCTGGGCCACCACAACTTAACGGACTGCTTATTATACTCTACCCACGAGCCGTGCGTAATGTGCTCGTACAGTATTCGTTTTTCAAAAATAGAGCATGTTATTTATAGCATAAAGGCTGCGCAATTGGGCGGTCACACCTCTGATTATAGTCTGCTGACCGACACGGATATTAAAAATCTGGAGAAAGTACCGCTGATAACTCATGGAATTTTACTTGAAGAGTGTAAAGAAATACTTGGCTAAATCCATTATTGAGTATTTCCTTCCATAATCTCCCACCTTTATTCAAAAAAAACAGCAATACCCGCAATAAATTAATAAATACGCAAAACAATGCGTTTTGCTAGTTTAAAGCCATATTATTTATAAAACTAATACATAAATCTATGGTGTTTTACAGGCATCATAAAACTATTTAACAAAAAACTTGACACTTTGATATAGTTTGGGGTAAATTATGGGTGAAAGTGGTAGATTATGGGTAATCTATACTTTTCCAGTTAGCAATCAATTACAGTAATTTTAATTTAAGCATTGTGCCGAGTTTTAAAGGACAATACGAGCATTCTATAGATGATAAAGGTCGTGTAGCCTTCCCGGCAAAGTTACGCAAAATTCTCGACCCATCTGCACAGGAACGCTTCACAATAGTGCGCGGACAAAGCGAGCAATGCTTATATCTATACCCCGAAAATGAGTGGAAGGTAGTTGAAGAACGCCTTTCACAAATCAATTCCTTTAGCAAAAACGGCAGGCTCGCCAAAAGATATTTTCTCCGCTATGCTGAAGATTTAACCCTCGATAAACAACATCGCCTGGCTTTACCCGCCGATCATATCTCCTATGCCAGCGTCGATTCTAAAGTGATTTTTATCGGTATGGGCGAATATATTGAACTCTGGTCACCCGAAAAGCTAACTGAGGTAGATGAAAGTATAAGCTCAGAAACCATCGAAGATATATTCGAGCAGGTTCTGGGTGGAGACCATCCAAATAACCCCTTGTAGTATGGTTACATACTACCAACATATCCCTGTTATGCTGCACGAGTGTATGGATGCGCTGATTACCGATGCCGATGGTATCTATATTGATGCAACTTTGGGCGGTGGCGGGCATACAAAAAGAATTTTGGAGCTGGTATCCGAAAACGCACAAGTTTATGGCATCGATCAAGACGACGAAGCGCACACTGCCGCAGCAGCATATATTGGAAACGATGATAGATTCCATCCGGTTAAAGGAAATTTTGGTTTTTTGGGTACTATCCTGCCCCAAAACATAAAAGGCAACATATCGGGAATCCTTCTGGACCTCGGAGTTTCTACCCATCAGATAAAAGAAGGCGAACGAGGATTCAGTTTCCAGGAAGACGGCCCATTGGATATGCGTATGGGCAATATGACGGGCATCACTGCATATCAGATTGTTAATGAATACCCATACGAAGCTTTAAGAGATATTATTTTCCATTACGGCGAGGAAAAAAACAGTCGCAAAATTGCACAGGCCATTATCGACTCACGCCCCATCAACACAACCGGGCAGTTGGCAGAAATAGTTAAAAAACAGACTAATACAAGGTTTGAAATAAAAACCCTTGCAAGGGTATTCCAGGCAATTCGGATTGAAGTAAACAACGAGTTACAAGTACTGAAGCAGGTCCTCGAACAACTGCCCGCTTTATTGAAGCCGGGCGGACGCATGGTCGTGATGTCGTATCATTCTTTGGAAGACCGTATAGTTAAACGATTTTTTAAAACCGGTAATGTTGACGGAAAAATAGAAAAGGATTTTTATGGAAACGTGCTATCGCCTATAAAAATGGTCAATAAACAGGTCATTACCCCTTCCGAAGAAGAAATTAAAAAGAACCCGGCGGCAAGAAGTGCAAAATTACGTATCGCCGAAAAATTAATGGAGGGAGAAATTGATTTCTGAAGCAAAATATAGGACAACGATAGAACGACCCTCGCATTTGAAAAGAGTGCCTTTGTCAAAAAACACTCCCAATAGGGAAAAAATAAAGCCAAATAAGCGCAAAACGGTACCAAATCAGCATGTTAAAGCGGTAAAAGACAGTCTATCAAACATAAAAACAAGCAAAGTCATTCTTGGACTTACTCTGTTCTTTATCGTCGGCTTGATTTACGTAACCCATGTTCTTTCGACGCAAAAGTTAGTAAACGAAGTACAAACTTTAGAAGCGGAATTCAATAAATCAAGAACCAAACACGATTTATTAAAATTACGCTACGATAGAATGATTGGTCCGGCCGATATATACAAGAAAGCAGAAGCAGCAGGTTTTGTAAACAGAGGTCCTGCCGACAAAATTATAACCGTAAAAGATTAGATGGATAGCAGAAAAACCATATTAAGTCGAATGTTTATTCTACTCGGTTTACTGCTGATAGTGCCGGTGGCGCTATCGTATCAATTGGTACGCCTAAACTTTTTTAACGGCGATGAATTACGTGCACTTTGGAGCAAACAAGCTATAGATTCTTTGCCCATTTACGCTCAAAGAGGCAATATTTACGATGCAAATGGCACATTATTGGCAACAAATACAGCTAACTATAAAGTAGCGATAGATCCTAAAGTAGATAACCTGACCCAGCAGGATATCAGCCGGTTAAATTCCACTTTAGCTAAAATCACAGGTCAACCGGCCTCGTATTTTCAATCAAAAATAAACCGCGCACCAAAAAATTCACGCTATATTGTACTGGCCAATCATCTGGATGTTGTTAACAGAGATGAAATCAGCAGTCTCGATATAAATGGCGTAATTATCGAAAAAAGTTTCAAACGCATATACACCTTTGGCAGTTTGGCATCTCACACGTTGGGTTTTGTAAATTATAACTTGGACGGACGTATAGGTTTGGAATCGTACTATAATAATGCACTCAAAGGTCAGGACGGTGTACAACAAGTACGACGCGATGCACTTGGCAATATATCGGCCTATGTGGGTGCACCAAAACGCTTGCCGGTTAACGGCCAATCGCTGCACACTACTATCGATTCTTATATCCAGGCAATTTTGGAAGATGAGTTACAGCGAGGAGTTATAAAAGCTAAAGCCATTTCGGGAACCGGAATTATAATCGACCCAAAAACAGGTGCCATAAAAGCGATGGCCAATTATCCAACATACAACCCTAACAACCCCGGTAATACAGAAGATATAAACAGGCGTAATTTCGCGATTTCCAATATGATTGAGCCCGGGTCCACCTTTAAATTAGTTACTGCCATTGCTGCGGTTGAACAAAAAGTAGTCGATTTTAACGAAATTTTTGAAACACCCGATGATGGAACCATCGAAATTCACGGTTTAAAATTACGCGACCACGATCCTCTGGGAAATATGGATTTTAAAGATGTAATCAAGAAATCGTCTAACGTAGCAATAGCCGAAATTGCCATGCGCATGGATAATGATAAATTCTATCAATATGCACGAAATATGGGCTTTGGTTCGACTACTCAGCTGGATATAAGCGGCGAAGTAAACGGTGTTTTGAAAAAACCTTACGACTGGAGCCTGGTAAGCTTACCTTGGATGGCGCACGGTTACGAAGTACTGGCTACCCCTATCCAAATAGCGCAAGCCTATGCAGCTTTTGCAAATGACGGCATAATGATGAAACCTTACCTGGTTGATTATATTGAGGATGGAAATGGAAAAATTATTCATCGTACAAAACCCACAAAAATCAGGAGCGTTGCCAAAAAAAGTACCATCGATAAACTGATTCCTATTTTTGAAGAAGTAGTGAGTGATTCCGGCACCGGCCATACTGCCCAAATTGAGGGCCTTAGAATAGCGGGCAAAACCGGAACAGCTAAAAAGGTGGTAAATGGCCGTTATAGCAATAATTATTTGGCCTCTTTTGTGGGCCTCTATCCTGTCGAAAATCCAAGATACGTAACTCTTATTATACTCGACGAGCCTAAAACAAGTGGATATGGCGGTGTGGTATCGGCACCTATTTTTAAAGAAGTAACCAAAAGAATTGCCGGTCTTGACAACGAAATCCAGAAAAACATATCAATTCCCGATGATGAATTAGGGCCGCTTGTTTTTGCGCCATACCTGATTGGATTAGAGAAGAAACAGGCTGAAAAAATATTGTCAGAAATGGATATCCCATATCGAATAAATGGAGACGGCGATACTATAATGGCGCAAAACATTGATGCAGAAACGCCCATAGATAAAAATCAGGTTTTGGAACTTTCTTTGACGCGTTACGATGTGGATGCAGATGACGAACTGGTAGAAATACCCGATTTACGCGGTATGAATATGAGGGCTGCCAATAATTTACTGATGGATCTAGGCATAAAAACCGAATTAATTGGCTCTGGCACTATATATGCACAGTTTCCGCTTGCGGGCGATAAAATCAGAACTACCACAACCGTTGTATTGCGTGGTAAATCAAAATCTATGGAATTATTAACCCAAACCGGTATTTAATCATTTGAAGATTAGAGACATCATATCGCTTTTAAATCCAGTTTATATTTCTTGCCCAACACAAGAAATGGAAATAAAAGAATTATATCTGGATTCCAGAAAAGTTGTGCCGGGTTCTGCATTCATTGCAATCAGAGGCGCGGTTGCAGATGGGCATGATTTTATTCCAAAAGCGATTGATAACGGTGCCGCATTAATAATATCCGATACAAATTTTGAAGGCGATAATGACAGTACTTGTGTAATTAAGGTTAGAGACACAAAAGAGGCCGTTGGTATTTTAGCACAGGCAATTAACAATTTCCCCGCCAGGCAATTTAAAATTATAGGTATTACGGGCACCAACGGAAAAACCACAACCGCTTCGTTAGTATATCAAATACTGACTACAGTCGGAAAACGCTGCGCTTTTTTGGGTACTACGCAAAAAATAATTGGCAACAAAGTCTTAAAAAGTAAACTAACCACATCCGATGCCGTTGAACTAGCCGGCGACATGGCGGATATGGTGAAAGAGAATGTAGAATATTTGGTGATGGAAGTCTCCTCACACGCATTGCACCAAAAAAGAACAGGCGGTGTAAGATTTGATATTGCCGCATTTACAAACTTAAGCCAAGACCATCTGGATTATCATTCAACGCTGGATGAATATGCCGATGCCAAAAAATTATTATTCGACTCTCTGGATTCGAAAGCAACGGCCGTTATAAATACAGACGATGAGTATGGCCGTTATATGATGGAAAAATGTGACGCCAAAATCATTCAGGTTAGCCTCCACGATGGCGTTCATGCCATTATTTCCAATACAACCGCCGGTTTGGTTTTGGATATTGAGGGACTGGAGGTTTATAGCCCATTAATCGGTGTTTTTAACGCATACAATGTAATTGAGGCGTTTTTTATATGCAAGGCTTTGGATATACCAACCAAAGACATCGTAATTGCTTTAAAAACAGCAAAAGGCGCACCCGGTCGCATGGAATTGATTGAACTGAATCAATCTGCCAATGCCGAGTACCCTAATGTAATTGTAGATTATGCGCATACTCCCGATGCTCTGCATAATGTTTTGAGCACTTTAAAATCGCTCAAACAGGACGTTCAAAAGCTTATACTCGTATTTGGCGCCGGTGGCGACAGAGATACTACAAAGCGCCCATTAATGGCACAAATAAGTGAGCAATTTGCCGACGAAATTATTGTAACCAGCGACAACCCCCGCTCCGAAAATCCCGTCAACATCATAGAAGACATAAAAAAGGGTTTTACGGATGCGGCCGATTATTATACTATCATTTCCAGGGAAGAAGCTATTTATAAAGCAATAGAAATTGCCCAAAACTCCGATATCGTCTTAATTGCCGGTAAAGGCCATGAAACGTATCAGGAAATAAATGGCGTCCGCCACGATTTTGATGACAAAAAAATAGCTGTAAGTGCTTTAAATGCAAAAATAAACGGAGGGTTGTATGCTGTTTGAACTGTTTGAATGGTTAGATAGAGTGTACGACCTGCCAGGAACCGGCGTAATGGCCTATATTTCTACCAGAACGGGATTAGCAGCAGTTACCTCGCTTATTATCAGTTTGATATTTGGAAAAAATATCATCAAATGGCTGAGTAATATGCAACTTAAGGAAGTAGTACGTGACGACGTAAACCTGGATCATAGCAGTAAAGCCGGCACTCCCTCCATGGGTGGGGTAATACTTATTCTGGCGATGCTAGTTCCTGCTGTTTTGTTTATGGATCTGAACAGTATTTATACCTGGTTAATCATTTTTGTAACTATTGTTCTGGGCTTGGTCGGGTTTATCGACGATTACATCAAAATAGTAAAAAGAGACAAATCCGGGTTATCCGGACGTTTCAAAATAATCGGTCAGGTACTGGTTGGTCTCATTGTTGGCCTTACTCTGTACTTCCATCCCAATTTTTCCGAAGTAAATACGCTATCTACCGTGCCGTTCCTGAAAAATGTAAATATTGATTATGCCTTTTTTGGGATAGAATATGGTTGGATAATCTACATACCTGTAGCCATTTTTGTGATTACGGCGGTAAGCAATGCCACCAACTTAACGGATGGCCTGGACGGGCTCTCGACTGGAATATCGGCCATTTGTGGTATAGTATTTATAATTTTTGCATACGTTTCGGGTCGCGTTGATTTCTCCAACTTCTTGGATATCATGTATTTGCCAGGATCAGGAGAGTTGGCCATATACGGTGCCGGATTGGTCGGGGCTTGTATAGGATTTTTATGGTATAACAGCAATCCCGCATCGGTATTTATGGGCGATACCGGCTCGTTAGCACTAGGCGGGGTTTTCGGCGCTTTGGCGTTAATGTTGCACAAAGAACTATTGCTGCCCTTTATATGCGGAGTCTTTTTCTTCGAAACCATATCGGTAATCATCCAAACTACATATTTCAAATACACCCGAAAAAAATATGGCGAGGGCAAACGATTTTTCCTCATGGCTCCTATCCACCATCATTTTGAAAAGAAAGGCTGGCCGGAGCAAAAAATTGTAGTTCGTTTTTGGATTATATCCATACTAATGGCCATTCTGAGCTTATTAACCCTCAAAATACGATGATGGATGTAAAAAACAGAAATATCGTCGTACTTGGGGCTGCCAGAAGCGGAGTTGCCGCCGCTATTCTCTTACAAAAGAAGGGCGCTAATATTTTTGTGAGCGATTATGGTGCCATAGCCCAACATCAAAAACAAAAACTGTTGGCCGAAAATATTTCTTTTGAAGAAAATGGACATTCGGATAAAGCGAAAATGGCCGATTTTGCGGTAGTCAGCCCCGGTGTGCCAACTCAAAGCCCAATAATACAGCATTATTTGACCGCTAATAAAAAAGTGTATTCAGAAATTGAAGCGGCCAGTTGGTTTACCAATAAAGATATAATTGCCATAACCGGAAGCAATGGAAAAACCACAGTAACCTCTTGGATTGCCGATGTATTCAAAACTGCAAAAGTGGATTATTCACTTGCCGGAAATATAGGCTACGCATTTTCGGAAGAAGTGGCAGAAAATAAAGGATATCCCATTTTAGAGGTCAGCTCCTTTCAACTCGACCATATCGATACGTTCAAACCGCACATAAGTTTGCTGCTTAACATTACCCCCGATCACCTCAACAGATACAACAACAGCTTTGAGGAGTATGCGGCCGCCAAATGCAGGATAACAGAGAACCAAACCAGTAAAGATTACTTCATTTACAATTCAGACGATCCCGTAGTCAACAACCACGCAGTTGAAGTTGAAAATCGAGATAATCATCCGGCATTGTGGGCTTTTTCTTGCCAAAAAGAAGTAAATGAAGGCGCTTTTCTACGCAATAACGAAATAATTCTAAGATTAAATCAAAAAGAAGAGGCTTTAATGTCTATTAACGAACTCAGTTTAAGCGGCCGACACAATTTATATAACGGAATGGCCACCGCATTGGCTGCCCGTGCAGCAGAAATAAAAAATGAAGCCATTCGCGAGAGCTTAAAGTCTTTTATGGGCGTTGAACATAGATTGGAGCTTGTGCGTGTTTTGGAAGGCGTAAAATATATTAACGACAGCAAAGCAACGAACGTAAATGCAGTTTGGTTTGCGCTCGACAGCATTAAAGAGCCTATAACGCTTATTCTGGGTGGCCGAGACAAAGGCAACGATTATACGGAACTGATTCCTTTTATTAACGACAAAGTACACACCATAGTCGCTATCGGAGAATCTAAAAACCGTGTTAAAGAGCAGTTGGGCGATGCGGTTCTGAACTATAAAGAAGCCGAAACCATGCATGATGCCGTAATAACAGCCTACAAGGCAGCTAAAAGAGGTGAAGTAGTTCTATTAAGCCCCGCTTGCGCTTCTTTCGATATGTTTGAAAGCTACGAAGAACGCGGCAATGTATTTAAAAAAGAAGTAAACCGTATTAAATAAATTCCCCATAAAATAAACAATGATATACAGCGGAAAACATAACTATAACTCTTCCAGTTTCTTGGGCACTTCTCAAGAAGACATGGACCAAGGTACACGCAGTAGCGATAGAATACTGTTTGTAGCGGTTTTTGCGTTGGTTATTTTCGGCATTCTGGCGGTTTATTCTGCCGGAGCGTTTTATGCGGTACAAAAAAATACTACTCCGATACAATTTACTTTTAACCACTCCATAAAAGTAATGATGGCCGGATTTATTATGCTGATAGTGTCAAAAATCAATTATAGATTACTGGCAAAATTCAGCAAAATCGCAATACTGATTTCCTGGGCTTTACTTATTGCCGTTCTTTTTGTGGGAACTACTAAATTTGGTGCCAAGCGTTGGTTAGATTTGCACTACATCAGCTTCCAGCCCTCATCTTTTGCCACAGTAGCTCTGATATTACACGTTTCGGTACTGCTTTCTGAGAAACAGAATTATATTAAGGACTTCAAAAAAGCTTTTCTGCCCATTCTGCTTTGGGTAATAATCACCTGTGGATTAATCGGCTTACACGATTTTAGCAGTGCCGGCATCCTATTTGCCGTATGCGTGATTATGATGGCAGTTGCGGGAATACGAATTCTACATCTGGGCAGTCTGTTTTTGATTGCAATTGTTGGAGGTGGACTAATTTTGAGCCAATCAAGTGCACGAAAATCAAGAATACACGAATACACCAAAGACTTCGGTAATATAGAAACCAGCGAAATATTGAGAGGCAAAGGCTACCAGGCACAACAGGCACAAATAGCAGTTGCCAAAGGCGAGTTTTTTGGCGTGGGAATGGGTAAAAGCAGTCAACGCGATTTCTTACCCGCTTCGTATAACGACTTTATTTACGCAATTATAGCAGAAGAATATGGCTTTTTCGGCGCAATATCTGTTATTCTGATTTTTACGCTCATTTTGTTCCGTGGTGTTGTTTTTATTGCAAGACGCGCAAAAGATAATCTGGGCACAATTTTGGCACTGGGTTTTACTTTAATAATCGTGTCTTTCGCGTACGTAAATGCCGGGGTTGCAATTGGATTATTTCCCGTAACCGGGCTTCCTATGCCTTTCATCAGTCATGGCGGCACCAATATGATGTTCACGCTGGCCATGGTCGGTGTTCTGTTGAACATCTCTAAGCATAATAGAAACCAAAGGGAGTTCTACCATGGCTGATATCAGAATTTTATTGGCAGCAGGCGGAACCGGTGGGCATGTGTATCCGGCTATATCCATTGCAAGCGCTATCAAAGAAAAAAACGAGAGTGCACAGATTTTATTTGTGGGCACCAAAAAACACATGGAATGGAAAGCCGTGCCAAAAGCAGGTTTCGAAATCTCAAATATCTGGATAAGCGGTTTCCAACGTTCTTTTACGCTAAAAAATATGCTGTTTCCATTAAAATTGATAGTCAGTTTTTTCCAAAGCATTTCGATTTTAAATAAATTTAAACCCGATGTGGTGATATCATGCGGTGGTTATGTAGCCGGCCCTATTGGCTGGGTTGCCGCTAAAATGGGCATTAAAATTCTGATACAAGAACAAAATAGTTTCCCGGGAGTAACAAACAGACTTTTATCCAAGTATGCGGAGAAAATTTTTGTTGCATTCGAAGAAGCCAAAGATTATTTCCCCCACAAAACGGTAATAAACGCAGGTAATCCAACAAGAAAAACACTCAAAGCCGTTACCAAAGAAGAAGGTTTGGCTGCTTTTGAGCTGAACAGCCTCAGTCCTGTAGTTTTGATTGTCGGCGGTAGCTTAGGTGCAAAAACCATTAACGAAGCGCTAAAACTTAACCTGCACAGCCTGAGCAGCATACAAATTATATGGCAATGCGGCATCAGATATTTTGACGAACTACAGCACGAAATTGATTTGGATAGGTATCCAAATGTACGCCTTTTGCCTTATATAGATAATATGGCCGAGGCATTTGCCGCATCTGATTTGGTAATCAGTCGAGCCGGTGCCAGCACCTGTTCCGAGCTAATGCTTATCGGCAAACCCAGCCTGTTGATTCCCTCGCCAAATGTTGCGGGCGACCATCAAACAAAAAATGCACAGGCAATGTCAGACAGTGGCGCTTCCGTAATCCTGGAAGATAAATCAGCAGTAAACAAGCTGCCTACCATGATTCACACACTGATACATAACCGTTCCATGTTGGAATCTATGGGCTTGAATGCACGTAAAATGGCCAAACCTTACGCAGCAAACCAAATAGCAAACGAAGCGTTGGAGTTAATTAAACCAGAGGTGTCGAAATGAGCAAAGATTTTAAAACACAACCGGTATTTGGACGCACACGACATATTCACATGGTGGGGATTGGTGGCGTAGGGATGAGCGGCATGGCAGAAATCCTATTACATCGTGGTTATAAAATAACCGGTTCGGATAGCGCACAAAATGACACTACCCGACGACTGGAAGAACTGGGCGCAACCGTGTATTTGGGTCACCACGCCGAAAATATTGAAGGCGCCGATGTTGTGGTTTATACCAGTGCCGTAAAAGCCGGAGATAATCCTGAAACAAAAGCTGCGCTGGAGCAACGCATACCAACCATCAAAAGAGCAGAAATGCTTGCCGAGTTGATGAAAATGAAATTCGGCATTGGCGTTGCAGGTACACACGGTAAAACAACCACTACTACAATGATAGGACATGTAGCTCAAGACGGCCACTACGATCCAACTATTATTGTGGGCGGAAAAGTACACAGTTTTGATAAAACCAATGCCGTTGTGGGTAAAGGCGATCTAATTATTGTGGAAGCAGACGAATTTGACCGTACATTTCTGCGCCTGTCTCCTTCCATTGCCGTAATTACCAATATCGGTGAAGACCACATGGATATTTATACCGATTTAGAGGATATCAAAAACGCTTTTATCAATTATGCCAATAAAGTGCCTTTTTATGGGGCTGTTATCCTGTGTTTAGACAATCCTAATGTGCAAAGTATTCTGCCGCAACTGGAAAAAAGAATTATAACTTACGGGCTGAATCCACAGGCTCAAATCAGAGCAGTTGATATTCATCTAAGCCAGTTTAACAGCACATTTACGGTAACCAATAACGGCGATAAACTGGGCGTAATTACCCTGCATTCTCCGGGCGAACATAACGTCCAAAATGCTTTGGCGGCCATTGCTACCGGCCTAGAGTTAAATATCGATTTTAAACTAATTAAACAGGGTTTAGAGCGATTTGTAGGTGTGTTCAGGCGCTTTCAGCTCAAAACGGATAAACAAAATGTAATTGTGATAGACGATTACGCTCATCACCCCGATGAAGTTAAAGCAACCTTAAAAGCGGCTCATGAAGGTTGGCCAGACAGAAGAATAGTGGCGGTATTTCAGCCGCATTTATATTCCAGAACCCAAGAATTTTACAAAGAATTTGGTCTTTCATTCTTCGAGGCGGAGGTATTGATTGTAACTGATATTTATCCGTCCAGAGAAGCACCCATAGAGGGAGTAACCGGCCAACTTATTGCTGATACAGCCAAACAATATGGCCACAAGAAAGTTATATATGTAGAAGACAAAACCAAGGTTACAGAAACGCTTAAAGAACTTGCAGAGCCTAATGATATCATAATCACCATGGGCGCCGGTGATATTTATAAATTTGGCGATGAATTTGCCGATTTACTAATGAACGAAGAAATTAAAATCGGTTATGAGAATGAGTGAAATAAAATCAAATACCGAGCGTAATAAAAAAAGCATTTCATGGCTTTATGCAGTGCTATTTATCATTGCTGTATCAATAATAATAACTATTTATAGAAATAGAGACTTAAAGGTAAAATCGGTTGAATTTATAGGAAATTACTACACTCAAACAGAGCAGTTAAACAAGGTTGCCGGCATAGATTTTGAAGAAAATCCCGACAGCCTTAATTACGACGAAATCATCGGGAATTTAAAAAATCTAGCCTATATAAAAGAAATACAGCTGTTTGTTGAACCAAATGGAAGTTTGAGATTTAATGTGGAAGAAAGGCAGCCCATTGCCCTGTTACTGCATGGTGAAAAACGCTCTTACGTAGATAAAGATGGCGTTCAGCTTCCAATTATAAAAGGTAAAACGCAAAATGTACCCTTGGTTTACGGTTTTAGCGCCGAAAATTACCGAGACACCCTAAAGAGCAGGAGTTTTGAACAGATAAGAGATTTATTGATTGCCGCAAAAGAAAACGAATTCGGCTGGGCAACGCTTAGCGAACTAACATACAGCAAAAATGACGGAGTAATTGCGCTCAGTCACGAAAATGGAGTAAAGCTCATTTTTGGTGAGCACGATTTCGAAACTAAACTTGAAAATTGGGAAGCATTTTATGGCGAAATCGTACGCGAAAAAGGCATCAATAAAATACAGCAAGTTGATTTGAGATTCTTGAATCAAGTAGTAACCCGTGAATTATAATTTATTACATAAACTTATTTAGCAATCATTTAAACGTTGGAATTGACATGGCAGAACAAGAAAGAATAATGGTTGGTCTTGATATTGGAACTACAAAAATATGTGCAGTTGTAGCTTCGGTAGAAGAGAATAACAGAATAAACATTTTAGGTGTTGGCAAAGCCGATAGCGAAGGTTTGAACAGAGGCGTTGTTGTTAACATAAACAAAACCGTTGAAGCCATAAAAAAAGCCGTGCAACAAGCGGAAATGGTTTCGGGCATTGAAGTTAACTCGGTAATTGTTGGTATAGCCGGAGATCACATCAGAAGCCAAAAAAGCACGGGCATCGTTACCATAAACAACGAAAATAGAATTATTACTCAACAAGAAATCGACCGACTGATTGAGCATGGCAGAAATGTAGCCGTGCCAGATGGCTACGAAATCTTACACATTATTCCACAAACCTACACCGTTGACGACCAAGACGGCATCGTGGAACCCATCGGCATGAGCGGTATCCGGGTAGAAGCCGAATTCCAAATTATTACCGGGATGGGAACGGCTGTTGCAAATATATACAAATGTGTTGAGCAGGCCGGTTATCAGATTTCGGATATTATTCTGGAGCCCATAGCCTCTTCTTATGCCACTTTAGAAGAAGATGAAATGGAGGCCGGAGTTGTTTTAATCGATATTGGAGGCGGCACTACCGATGTAGCCATTTTTAAAGGAGAAGTCATCCGCCATACCGCCGTAATTGGCATTGCAGGCCAAACGCTGACCAACGACATCCACATTGGTTTGAAAATACTGAAAGACCAAGCCGAGAAAATTAAACTGAGATATGGCGACAGCTTCGTGGATATGATAGAAGAAGACGAAACCATCATCATTCCGGGCATCGCAGGGCGCCCACCTAAAGAACTTACCAAAAGCATCCTGGCAAATATAATACAGCCACGAATGGAAGAACTTTTGGAAATTGCTAATGTTGAAATTCAGCGCAGCGGTTACTCAAATACTTTGGCTGCCGGAGCCGTATTGACTGGAGGCGGTGCTCTGGTTGATAACCTAAACCATCTGGCCAGCCACATTCTTGGAATGGATATAAAAATAGGCGTTCCACAAGGCATTACAGGCGGTTTAATCAATGAAGTTAACAGCCCCATTTATGCCACGTCTGTTGGATTGGTAATATACGCTTTAAAGCGCACCAATCTGCAGGGCGGGGCAACGTGGTTCTCAAAAGAAGCCGATAGCGGCGAGCCATTCATTACTAAAATTATTAACCGGATGAAAGCCTGGTTTCAAGAATTTTAAACGCAATCAAAAAAAAATTATAAAGAATATAAAATCCAGTAAATAGATATAAACAGGAGTTATCATGACAAATACATACTTCGAATTAGATGAGCAAAGTCAGGAAAACGCTAAAATTAAAGTTATAGGCGTTGGAGGAGGTGGCGGAAATGCCATCAACAATATGATAGAAGCGGGTTTGACCAATGTACAATACATTGCCTTAAATACCGACTCTCAAGCTTTAAATAACAACAAAGCACAGCTTAAAATCCAGGTTGGAAATTCTTTGACTTCCGGACTTGGCGCAGGTGCACGACCAGAAGTTGGTAGAGAAGCCATTGAAGAAAATCAGCATCAAATTACAGAAATATTAGAAGATACCGACATGGTATTTATCACTGCCGGAATGGGTGGTGGAACCGGAACAGGTGGTGCCCCCGTAGTTGCGGGTATTGCCAAAAGAAAAGGTATTTTAACCGTTGGTATTGTAACCACACCTTTCGAATGCGAAGGCAGAAAAAGGCAAAAATACGCTAACGAAGGCATCGACGAACTTCGCAAAAACTGCGATACTATTATCGTCATCCCAAACGAAAAGCTATTAGACATGACCGGAGACGATACTTCACTGGTCAAAGCTTTCCAAATGGCCAATGAGGTTCTGTTAAATGCTACCAAAGGTATCAGTGATTTAATACTCATGCCCGGACTTATAAATCTCGACTTTGCCGACGTTAAAACCACTATGACCGATGGCGGTACTGCAATAATGGGCGCAGGCGTGGCTGAAGGCGAAGACAGAGCAGAAATAGCAGCCAGAGAGGCCATTAATTCGCCATTCCTGGAAGGCATTAACATAAAAGGTGCCAGAAATGTGCTCGTAAATATCTCAGCTAGTAGAGATCTTGGCTTGCGCGAAACCAATACCGCCGTTTCGATAATACAAGAAGAGGCAGGCGACGAAGCCGAAATTATTTTGGGAACTGTATTGGACGACAGCTATGGAGACAGCCTGAGAGTTACCGTTATTGCAACAGGTTTTGAGTCGTTTAACACTACCAAAGAGAATAAACCAACACCAACTCAAAAAAATCAATATGCTATTCCGGCTATAGATGTGCCCGAAATAAAAGTTCGAATTAACAAGGAAAGCAACGAAATCGAATATAAAGGCAAAGAAAACCTTGAAAGACTGGCCGGAACACCCGCTTTTCTTAGAAAAGAAAAGAAAATAAATCTTGAAAAAAGCAACGATTCATTTGAAGGAAAATCGGTGCAGTATGTTGCAGAGGATGAAGAGGAAAGAGCAAGTAATGTTAATCCGATAAATGCAAGAACAAATGATTACGAAAGTGATAGTAAGTTTCCTGCATTTTTAAGAAAAATAATGGATTAAACCACTCTTTATTATCTTAATTTTAAACACTTTTCACAGTGTATAAAACCTAATTTATTTCACAGTTTACTGGAATATAGCTACTGGTCCGTTTTTAACGGATAGGCTATAGATTGCTAACAAAAAAGAAGCCTCCGGAAAGGAGGCTTCTTTTATATCCGACATTTTGGGCCGATTAAATATTTATTTCGCCAACTAAATAGGTTACCGCCCTACCCATAATTTCTACACGCTCTCCTTTCATCTCGCACCATAAAAACCCGCCTCTTTTAGATAATTGCCGAGCCATTAATACATTTTTATTCAATTTATCGGCCCAAAATGGAATTAATTTGGTGTGGGTCGAACCGGTAACAGGATCTTCCGGCACTCCAATGGCAGGGGCAAAAAATCTGGATACAAAATCTACATCCTCGCCTTTTGCGGTTACAATTACGCCACGTGCTTTTATGGTTGCTAATAAGCCAAAATCGGGCTTTAACGCCTCGACATCACCGGCATTGCCCAATATCACCATGTAATCGTCCGATTTATAAACCTCCCCTCCTTTTATATTCAACGCTTCATACAAGTGCCCGGGGTCTTCAACTTTTTCGGATTCAATCGCCGGAAAATCCATTTTTAGCTTATCCTCATGCCTTTTCACTTTTAAATCGCCGCTTCTAGTGCCAAAAACAATCTCTTTTTCTTTAAAACCTAAATGATTGAATATAACATGAGCCGACGCCAAGGTTGCATGTCCACATAAATCTACTTCATCGGACGGAGTAAACCATCTTAAATCAAATCTATCGCCATTCGGAACAAAAAACGCTGTCTCCGATAAATTGTTCTCCATTGCAATACTTTGCATCACATCATCCGGTAACCAAGCCTGCAAGGGACAAACAGCGGCGGGGTTTCCCTCAAAAACTTTGTCTGCAAAAGCATCAACTTGATAAATGGTTAATTTCATAGCAATAAATTAAAGGTTATCTTTCGGTTTCAATTTTAAAAATAGTTTATCGATCAATCAAAATGAAGCTAATACCGGAAACCGTACTTGAAAAACTGGGTTTCGAACAACTTCGTGATACAATATATAATTTAACCGACTCAGTTCGTACACATGAGTTAATCGAAAAACTATATCCTACCTCGCATCACGCAACTGTTTTAAGACTGCTCTCGGAAACGGATGAAATGATGCAAATTTTGCGTAATCCCGACCCTTTTCCAGTAAATGAGCTGCCCGATATACGCACGTATTTAAAAAATGCGCGGGCAGAAGGCAGTATCATCGGTTTAAACGCCTTTAATGATATTCACAAAATAATAAAAACTTCGCGCCTGACTAAAGGTTTTTTTAAAAGCATTGGCAGCGATTACCCACATTTAGCAGCCATTGTAGAAGAATTGATTCCCCTGAAAGACCTGGAAAAAGAAATTAACCGGGTAGTCGGCGAAAACGGTGAACTTAAAGACAATGCCAGTCCAAAACTGAGAAGTATCCGTACAACTATCAATCGAAAAAAAACAGATCTGCGCAGCACCATCAACAGATTGATGCAAAATGTAGTTAAAGCCGGCATGGCGCCCGATGAAGGTCCCACCATAAGGAATGGAAGAATGGTAATCCCCGTTTTGGCCGAATATAAACGTAAAATACAGGGATTTATACACGACGTATCTGCTACCGGACAAACCGTTTATCTGGAACCCGCAGAGGCCTTGCACCTAAACAACGAAATCAGACAACTGGAAGCCGAAGAACGTCAGGAAATAGAACGTATATTAAAGGAATTAACAGCTTATGTACGCAAGGATGCAGCATTTATATCGCAAAACGTCGAGAGCCTGGCCAAGTTGGATTTGATTAAAGTAAAAGCCAAAATTTCTATTCGGTTGGATGCAGAAATCCCCATTATTACAAAACGTAGAACCATCAAGCTAAAAAAAGCTTTTAACACCGGCCTACTTCTCAAAAATCGACTTTTACCCCTCGAAAAACGGCATGAAATTGTACCATTGTTTATGGAATTGACCGAAAAAGAGCAATGTTTGATGATAACCGGCCCTAATGCAGGCGGTAAATCCGTAGCAATGAAAACTATAGGTCTTTCGGCGCTTATGTTACAGTCCGGTTTTGCCATCCCGGTTGACCCGACCTCTGAAATGCCCGTTTTTAGTGGTTTTTTTGTAGATATGGGCGATGATCAATCTATTGAAGACGACCTGAGCACGTTTTCGTCGCGCCTGAAATGGATGCAGCAAACCGTTGAGCATTTCAAGGAAGATTCCCTGATTATGATTGATGAGGCCGGTGCCGGAACCGACCCCGATGAAGGAAGTGCGCTATTTCAGGCTTTTGTAGAAAACTTGCTGGAACATAACTGCAAAGTCATCATTACAACACACCACGGATCGCTGAAAGTATTTGCGCACGAGCACCCAAAAGCAGTAAATGGCTCGATGGAATTCGACCAAACCAGCCTATCTCCTACCTACCGCTTTAAAAAAGGAGTACCGGGCAGCAGTTATGCCTTCGAAATTGCACATAGAATGAGGGTACATGATGATATACTGGAACGTTCGAGACAATTACTGGGTGACGCAAAAAACAAAATGGAGTCGTTGATTACCGAGCTGGAAAACAAAGCCCAACAAGCCGATGAACTCCGAAAAAAATACGAAAATCTAAAAACTAAAGCCGAAAAAGAGCGGGAAATCTACAGGCACAAAATCGATGCTCTTAATAAAGAGAAAGACAAGATTAAACAACAGGCTTTGCTCGAGGCTAAACGCATTATGGACAGCGCAAATAAGCGCATAGAAGAAGCCGTTGAGCAAATTGCGGAAAAAGAGATTTCAGATAAAGAAGAAATAAAACAGATTCGGGTCGGAATTAATCGGGAGAAAAAGACAATTGGCAAGGAGTTGATTAAAATTGAGAAGAACAGGGAAAAACGATTCACAAAATCTCATAAACCACCAAAAGTGGGCGACCATGTCCGGTTTTTGGACGGCAATACCACCGGAGAATTAATAGAATTAAAAGGCAAAACTGCGGTGGTGCAAGCCGATGGACTGCGTCTGAAAACCAAATACCAAAACTTGATTAAAGTAGAGGTCAAAAAACCTAAAAAAGAAAAAGTAAAACTCACCTCCGTAATCGACACAGATTCATCATTGAACGAATTGCTAAAACCCTCCATCGATTTGCGTGGACTGAGAGCCGATACCGCCATAACCGAGGTAACGCATTATTTAGATAGGGCTACCTTCCGGGGTTTAAATCAAGTTGAGATAATACATGGATTAGGCGACGGTATTTTACGCTCACAAATTCACAGCTACCTGCACGAACGCAGCGATGTCCGCAATTTCAATTTAGCTCACCCTGATGAAGGTGGAGCTGGAGTTACCATAGTAAATCTAAAATAAAAATGCTTTTGGGCGCCGTTTTAATTTAAAACCCCCTCATCGCTTAAAAACTCCATCGTTTCAACGGCGTGCCTGAAACAGGGTATTACAATACTGCCGCCAACAATCAATGCTACATTCAGTGCTTCCACAATTTCTTCTTTGGTATGCCCTTCTTTCGCACACTGCTCGATGTGATAATCTACACAATCGTTACAGCGTAAAACGGCAGATGCCACCAACCCCAGAAGTTCTTTGGTTTTTTTGGTCAAGGCTCCATCTCTATATACATTGGCATCCATATTGAAAAACCTTTTAACGCCTAGATTATCCAAATCCATTACTTTTTTATTTAAACCTATACGCTTTTCCCTGAACTGTTGAAGTCTGTTTTCTTCCATTTCCGAACTCATTGGATTTATTTATAGTTTTAATATTAAAATGTGCACTCTTTTATAATAAGAAACTCAACGAAATAAAGTTATATTTATATTTATTTCTCTGATATTTAGATATTTATAAAAAATAAAGGCTATTTTTTTACCGATGCTAAGCTTTAAAAGATATAAACACAAATTGGTTGCCATGGGCGATAGTTTATCCCAAGGATTCAATAACGGTGGCATATATCGTGAAGATTTAAGTTTTCCGGCATTTTTGGCAGACAGCATGGGGTTGAAAAACGAATTCCATCTACCGCTCTTTACGGCACAAGCGGGTATTCCGCTTAATTTGGAAGTACTTACACGCGGAATTGTACAAGAGTATGGAACCCAGCTCAGCACAACGGATTATTTTAAGGTGGTAGGTTTTACTTATAAAACTTTGAAGCGTATCAAAAAATATTGGGAAGGCAGAATGATTAACCTAGCCAAAAACCAACCCACACCCTATCATAACCAATCCGTTTGGGGATTTTCTGTGAATGATGCCTGGATGGTTAATGCCGAAAACAGCAAATTGTTTATTGAAAACCAGAAAGATAGATTTTCGGTATTCGGGATATTACCGGAACATGCAAAGTTTACAACCGCCCGCTTGGTCTTAAATCCCACTTTGACCGATAAATTTGCTAAAAACACCCAACTCGACAATGTAGAATATTTGGCAAACGATGGCGGAATAGAAAACCTGATTGTTTGCACAGGGCATAACAATATTTTAGGTGCTGTGGTAAATCTGGACATTAAATGGTCGGAGCCGGAAGACCTTAATAAATTCATTGCCGAGCGTAATTACACCATTTATCGCCCCGAACATTTTGAAATAGAATACAGAAAATTGGCGCGCAAAATCTCTAAAATGAATATTAAAAGGGTTTTTGTGCCTACCATTCCCTACCCCACCATTCCGCCCATTTGCAGGGGCATAAATGAGGATAAAACCAGAGAAAAGAAAGGTTATTTCGATTATTATACACGTTTTTGGATTTGGGACACCGACTTTGACCCCGGTAAGCATCCTTGCCTGACCACAGAACAAGCAAATCTGATTGATAAAACTGCCGACGAATATAATAGAATAATAAAAAAAGTTGCGGCCGAATACGATTGGCATGTAGTTCCCATTGCAAAACACGTGTCGTTTATGGCACACCGAAGGCTGGCAGGGCATACTTTGCAAACCTATCCTAAAGAGTTTATAGATGCCCTCAAAAATAATCCAAAAACGGAATATTTGGTAGATGAAAACAACAAGGTAACCCTTACAACCGATTTTTTGAGAACGGATCCCGAAACAGGCAAGATATATAAAGGCGGCATTTTTAGCCTGGATGGCGTGCATCCCACCACTATTGCATATGGATTGATGGCAAATGTATATCGGGAAGTGATGAAAACCAAAGGAGTGAAGTTTACGAAGCCTCTTGATTGGGGTTACATAATAAACGAAGATTCGCTGATTACTGATCCGCCGCAGCTATTAAGGGAATTAAAATTCACACTGAGGTTTTTGGCTTTGAACAATCAGGACAAGGCCAAATTATTGGCATCCGACCTATACAATAATGTTATAAAAATGTTTACACGTAATAATCCATAAATTATTTTGTACAGCCACTCATAAAATCGTAAATACCGTATTTTTAAGGATATAAATTTAATAATTTCTAAATATTTGCCACATGAAAGGAAAAATTATACAACTCGTAAAGCATGGGAAAGCTGAAAATGCATTCCAAATTAAGGAAGTCGAAATAGAAACCCCCGCTGCACACCAGGTACAAATAGAAGTAGAATGTTTCGGGTTGAATTATGCCGATGTTATGGCCCGCCAAGGAGCGTACAGCGAAGCTCCCCCATTGCCCAGCGTACTGGGATATGAAGTTGTAGGTAAAATTATAAAAGTTGGAGAAAATGCAGACAAAAACTGGTTGGGCAAAAGAGTAATTGCATTTACCCGTTTTGGAGGATACAGTCAATACGTGAATACCGAAGAGCTTGCTATAGCAGAGATTGGCGAATATGATGGCGCAAAAGCAACTTGTCTTGCTACACAGTATGTAACTGCTTACTACATGACCAACGAAGCCATCTCAATCTATAAAGGAGATAACATATTGATACACGCGGCTGCGGGTGGTGTAGGAACTGCATTAATTCAGTTACTCAAAGATAAAGATGTAAATATAATCGCCAAGTTCGGGGATAAATCGAAAAGGGAATATCTGCAAAAAATGGGAGTCGATCATGCCATCAACTATAGAAAAGGAGATTATGCCGAACAGGTAAAATCCATATTGGGCAAAGATAAACTGGACGTTTCTTTTAATCCCGCCGGCGGCAAAAGTTTCAGAAAGGACTGGAAAATGATAGGCAAAACCGGCAAAATTGTTCTTTTTGGCGGTAGTGAACGAAGTGATAAAAAATTGGGCATACTCTCCGACCTTAATTTTGTACGAAAAATGGGAATTATCATTCCGTTTGATTTAATGAGCAGTTCAAGAAGTATTGTAGGAATAAATATGCTTCAAGTAGCCGCGTACCAACCACAAACTCTGCAAAACTGTCTTAACGAAGTAGTGGCTCTGGCTTTGAAAGGCGAATTAAATCCACAAGTGGGAGGAGAGTTTTCGGCAGAGCAGATTGCTGAGGCGCATCAACTGCTGGAAAGTGGCAAAAGCACCGGTAAAATAGTGGTGAAGTGGTAGATTGCTCTTACAAGATGTAAAAAACCATTTTTTCCTCAATTCAGAGTGAAAAACAACTTACACAACAATTTATTTCTTATAGATTTATCTTAAATTCACATAATCTTCACATTAGAGTTGTAAGCTTAGTGTTGCATTCAAATTTAACTATAAAATGAGGGACTAATGAAACATTTAGCAGTGTTATTGCTCGCCAGCGGTTTATTTATTAGCTGTGGCAAAAACGATAATAAAAAAACTGATGGCGCTGAAGCCGAAACACTCAAATATGAGCAAGAAGTACATTTCAAAAACTTAAAACAACTTACCTTTGGTGCAGATAACGCCGAAGCATACTGGAGTTATGACGGTAAAGAGTTGGTTTTTCAATCGAATAACCCGGATTGGAGCAACGGCTGTGACCAGATTTTCTATATGGACGTAGAAACACCAAAAACCGCTTCATCCACCCCTCCCATTATCAGTAAAAATATAGGGCGCACAACTTGTGCATTCTTTTTACCCGATGAAACTGTTATTTATTCATCCACACATAGGGTAAGCGATGCATGCCCGGAGGATCCCGAACGTGACCCCAATGGCGCGTATGTATGGCCTATTCATAATTCCTACGATATTTACAGAGCAAATAAAGATGGCGAAATATTAGACGTACTTACACAAAGCGACGTTTACGAAGCCGAAGCAACCGTTTCGCCACAGGGCGATAAAATTGTATTCACTTCCATGCGCTCTGGCGATTTGGAACTGTATATTATGGATATTGATGGCTCAAACGTAGTTCAGGTAACCGATAAACTAGGATATAATGGTGGAGCATTTTTCTCACCTGATGGAAAAAAATTAGTATTCCGCGCTAATCATCCGGAAACTGAAGAGGAAATAAAGAAATATAAAGATTTATTGGCACAAGGCTTGGTAGAACCAACAAATATGGAAATATTTACAATTAACATTGATGGTACCGATATGCGCCAGATTACCAATTTGGGCCAGGCTAACTGGGCGCCGTATTTCCATCCTTCCGGCGAAAAAATCGTGTTTTCATCCAACCACCACACCGAAAGAGGGTTTCCGTTTAATATATTTATGATAAATGTTGATGGAACCGGCTTGGAGCAAGTCACATTTGATAACACTTTCGACTCTTTCCCTATGTTCTCTCGCGATGGAAAACAAATTGTGTTTTCTTCGAACCGACATAATGGCGGCACAAGAGATACCAACGTATTTATAGCAGACTGGGTTGACTAGCCGGTAACCTCATAATAATTATATAAAAAAGGCATCCTCGTGATGCCTTTTTTTATGGGCGCCGGTTTCGTCGTTATAAAATACTTTTTCGCAGCCTCGCTTCTTGAATACCCAGTTGTTTCCGGTATTTGTTTACCGTTCTTCGGGCAATTTCGTAGCCTTTTTCGTTTAACAGTTCTGTCAGTGCCTGGTCGCTTAAAGGCGCGCTTTTGTCTTCGTTATCCACAATATCCTGCAAAAGGTTTTTCACCTCTCTGTTAGCCACCTCTTCCCCGTCTTTGGTTTTTATAGCCTCATTAAAAAAGTATTTAAGTTCGTAAACCCCAAAATTGGTCTGCACATATTTTCCATTCACCACCCGCGAAACAGTGGAGATGTCCATCCCGATCCGTTGGGCGATATCTTCCAATATCATGGGCTGTAAATCGCTGCCCGTTTTAAAAAAAACCTCCTGACGCCGGACGATAGTTTTCATCACTTCCTTCATGGTTTTATTGCGCTGCTTTATAGCTTCTATGAACCAATTTGCTGAATGGAAATTTTCTTTCATATAACTATAGGTTTTTTTATCCGTTTTGGATTTTTTCTTATCTATCTCCTCCCACATCTGCTTATAATCGGGAGAAATGCGTAATGCCGGACTATTTTCCGTGTTTAAACGAATTAAAAATGAACCTTTCTCACCGGTCAGTTTATTTTCCGGCTGCCAATATACTTCAAAATCGGGTTCTATATAGTTAACGGCCTCATCCAGATGGGTTGAAATATTGCCGGGTTTATGGTCCAGTTTCAATATTAATTTATAGGCTTCTTCCAGCTCTTCTTTTGTGATTTTAAGTTTGCGTACAATATCATCGTAATGTCTGTTTTGCAGCTCTATCCAGGTATCACGTATTAACTTCAAAGCCAGTTTTTTTACCGGACTTTCGCCATAATTATGCGTCAGCTGAACCAATAAACAGTCTTGCAGGTTTATGGATGCTATGCCTATCGGATCCAACAGCTGGATTTTTTTTCGTACCCGATCCACGTCTTCCACCTGGGTATTATAATCGAAATCGTATGCAATTTTATCGGCTATCGCACTTAAATCCCGTTCCAGATACCCATCGTCGTCCAAAGAACCCAATATCTGTTCGGCTATAATTTTCTCTTCTCCATCTAGATCGAGCAAAGAAACTTGCCGCTCCAATTGCTCCAAAAGCGACTCGTAATAAGGATCGGGTATATCCAGCCGGTCCGTCTCCCGGCTGTTATAAGCCGCGTAATCTTCATTGCTGTCGTAATCGGTATTATCGGCGTAGTCGTCCCATTCAACCTGCCTTTCGTCCAAACTTTCCAGGCGCCCTTCGTTATCCGGTTCGTTAACGCCCGGCCTTATTTCTTCGTCTTGTACATCGGGGTTTTTTAATTCTGCTTCCTCTAAAAACGGATTATCGTAAAGCTCTTTATCGATCCGTTCTTTTAAATCTATGGTGTTGAGTTGGAGCAAACCAATTAACTGTAGCTGTTGGGGCGATAGCTTTTGCTGTAATCGCTGTTCTTGCCTTTGTTTTAAATTTTGTTTGCCCTTCAACATTCTATTCTTGCTCTCTGATCTCCTTGCAAGTATCTATGAATTCGTCATACCATTCCTTGCCGTAACGGCGGGTCAGCGGTTTTTCGAGAAAATCGGCCAAATATATGCCCTCCCGCTCGCCTTTTTCGCGTGCAACTGCGCAAAGACTGGGTACATATTCAAACGAAACATAATCTATTTCACCCAATTTCTTTAACCGGATGGGGTATAAATGGCAGCTCAATGGTTTTTCCCAATCTATTCTGCCATCAAAATAAGCCTGTTGTATGGCGCATTGGGCTACGCCGTCCTCATTATATTTAACAAAAATGCATTCAGCCCCATCCACACACGATATTTCGTACCCTACCTTTTCCGAACCGATTACAACGCCCTCTCTTTCTGCAACGGCTACAGCTTCGGGCCTCAGTTCGTCTTTTAAAAGTCTGTAAGCTTTATGTAAAATAGGGATTTCATCTTTCGATACCGGTGCTCCCGCATCGCCTACAACGCAACAGGCACCTTTGCACCTGGGCAGGTCGCACGCAAATTTAGTGGTGGCTATATCGTCTTCTAGTATGGTTTCTTTAACTCTAAACATATATAATTTTATTAATTTACAGCGCAATATTTATAATATAGAACAAATTTATACTATAATTTATCCATTAAAATTTATTTAAACTCATGGTTTAGCTATTTAATTCCAATATATTATATTATTAAGAAGTTTGAGTGGTTTAATTGACAGATTCCCATCGACATTAATGCATAAATTTTAAATTATAATAAAATGAATTTCCAACGTATCATTTTCCCGTTAATTCTATCGTTTTCAATTCTGGCATTGGCCTGTGTTGAAATTGATGACAACAATTTTGATGTTAATTACGAAAAATTTACCCTCGATAACGGACTGGAGGTAATATTTCATGAAGACAGATCGGATCCGGTTACTGCGGTAGCACTTACTTTTCATGTAGGCTCTGCGCGCGAGGTTGAAGGAAAGACAGGTTTTGCCCACCTTTTCGAACATTTGCTTTTCCTGGAATCGGAAAACCTTGGCAAAGGCGGCCTGGACGAAATGAGCAGCAGAATAGGTGGCTCTGGTGCAAATGGTTCTACCAGCAGAGATAGAACCAATTACTTCCAAACGGTGCCCAACGATGCGCTTGAAAAAATGATTTGGGCCGAAGCCGACAAATTGGGATTTTTTATAAATACCGTTACGGAAAATGTGGTAGCAAAAGAGAAACAGGTTGTAAAAAACGAAAAACGCCAGGGTGTTGATAATTCACCGTATGGCCATGTGGGGTATGTAGTGGGCAAGAATCTGTATCCGGAAGGACATCCCTATAATTGGCAGGTAATTGGCTCACTCGAGGATTTACAGAACGCAACCTTACAAGATGTAAAGGAATTCTACGCCAAATGGTACGTTCCCAATAATGCCACGTTGGTAATTGCAGGCGATTTCGATAAGAAACAGGCTAAAAAGTGGATACATAAGTATTTTGATGAAATACCGCGCGGAGACGACATAAAACCATTGGAAAAGCAGCCTGTCGCTCTAGAAAAAACCAAAAAACTATACTACGAGGACAATTTCGCCCGCCTTCCCGAGCTTCGCTACATCTGGCCTACCGTAGAAATGTACCACCCAGATGCCTACGCTCTGGATATTTTGGCAAAATTGCTTTCATCCGGCAAAAAATCACCATTTAACAAAGTAATTGTTGAAGATAAACAGCTGAGTTCATCCGTCTTTTTTTCAAATTCAAACTCCGAACTGGCGGGTGAAGCGGGATTGGTTATCAGGGCCTTTCCGGGAACTAATTTGAACGATGTAGCCGACGCAGTGAAAGAAGCGTTTAAAAAATTTGAAGATGAAGGTTTTACTGAAGACGATATGGACAGAATAAAAGCGGGAATTGAGACCCAATTCTATCAAGGATTGTCCAGCGTTTTGGGCAAAGCATTTCAACTTGCGCAATATAATATTTTTGCAAACGACCCTGGTTTTGCAGCCAAAGACATTGATAACACGCTAAATGTTACCAAAGAGGACGTTATGCGCGTTTACGAAAAATACATCAAAGGCAAAAATAATATTCAAACCAGTTTTGTGCCACGAGGAAGTAAGGAACTGGTTCTGGAAGGTTCGGTTTTGGCAGATGTTGTGGAAGAAGAAATTACGGAAAGCGGTGCAGACGAAAGCTTTGTTGTCGATGAGGATTCCGACTACGAACGCACACCTTCATCATTCGATAGAACCATTGAGCCGCCTTATGGCAAGAGCCCGGATATCAAAGCGCCCGTTACGTGGACATCCGAGCTTAAGAACGGAATGAATGCTTTTGGAATAGAAAACAACGAATTGCCTTTGGTAGAGTTCCGACTGCAAATAAACGGCGGACTTTTGTTCGAGGATATTGAAAAAACCGGAGTTTCCAACTTGCTGGCGCGTTTAATGACCAAAGGCACAGCTAATAAAACGCCTGAAGAACTTGAGGAAGAAATCGATAAATTGGGGGCGCGCATAAGTGTTTCTGCAGGCAAAGAAAGTATTAGAATATCGGGTACTGCACTGGAACGTAATTATAACAAAGTTATGCAATTAGTAGAAGAGATTCTATTGGAGCCCCGATGGGATACAAAAGAATTCGAACTGCTAAAGCAAAGCGTAAAAAGCCAAATAACCCAGCAAACAGCTAGCCCAAATTCTATTGCAGGTAACGAATTCGATAAACTTATATACGGTAAAGACAATATTCTATCAAAGAATACACTTGGAACCACAGAAAGTATAGAAACCATAACTATAGACGATCTAAAAACTTACTACAACAATTATCTTTCACCAAATCTGGCCAATTTTCATGTGGTGGGGGCTATAAATCCACTAAAAGCAGTCAGCCTTTTGGATAATTTGGTGGAAAACTGGGCCAATAAAAATATAGAACTACCCGAAATAACTATGGCCGACAAAGTAGGGCAATCTAAAATATATTTTTATGATGTACCCAATGCAAAACAAACCGTATTCCGCTTCGGTTATCCGGCTCCTGCAGAAACCGATGCCGATTTCTATCCGGCTACCGTTATGAATTATATATTGGGTGGCGGTGGTTTTGCTTCGCGATTGACGCAAGAACTACGTGAGGGTAAAGGCTATACTTATGGTATTAGTTCCGGATTTTCAGGGTCGGACTTGGAAGGTACTTTTAACATAAGAAGCAATGTTCGTACCAATGTTACCTACGAAGCGGCTGCTTTGGTGAAACAGATTTTAAAGGACTACCCCGCTACTTTTTCGGAGGAAGACCTAAGCACAACAAAAAGTTTTTTAATTAAAAGTAATGCCAGAAGTTTTGAAACCATGTCGGCCAAATTGGGAATGCTACAAAACATGAGCAGTTATGGATGGACTAGCGATTATATAAAAGAAAGAGAGAATTTTGTGAAAAATACCAGTTTGGAAGATATTCAAAGCTTAGCCAAAAAATACATTACACCCGATAAAATGATTTGGCTATTTGTTGGAGACGCAACAACCCAAATGCAGCGTTTGGAAAATTTGGGATACGGCAGACCGATTTTACTAAACCCATAATAAAACGGATGCGCCAATAAGTAAAAGAGCCGTAAACTTTTCAAGTTCACGGCTCTAACTAACTACGGAGGTATTTTGGGTTACTATATATGGTTTAAATATATTTATCAATAGGGTCGATAATTTCAAAACAATACCCTAAATCCTGCTACAACACTAAATAAATCTAAATTATAATCATACTGAGTAAATGTTAACTCACCGGATACCGGATCTTCATAGTTGTACAAGCTAGAACGGTCGTCCCACGCAGAATATTGCCCGGTTATATCAAACATTATTCCCATGCTTATTGGAAACGACAGCCCGAACGACCACACACTCTTATCTACCTTAAAATTTTTGCTTTGTGCCGGATAAATAGAATAGCCTACACGGGCCTGACTTTCATTTTTTGTTATATACTTAGCACCAAATCGAAAATTATTTACCGATCTGAAATCCGATTTTATATTATCCATCAGAATTTTCTCGTTTTCCAGTAAATTGGATTTTTCTATGGGGTCGTCCAAATCAGTCTCGACCAGACTTATTTTAATTTTGTCGTAGTTACGTATTTCCATAGCGCCGGATAGCTCCAAACCCGGAATAGCCGTAAAAGTTGCACCAAAATTATATTCTGCTGGACGGGTAATTGAGTACTTGAACGTGCCCTCTATCTCATGCAAATCTGTTGTAGTGCCATCATCAAATTCGGTTTTGATATCGGCACCGTAGGTTTCATTTATTTTAAGTTTGGTCGGTAAACCGATACCTACCCCTAATGTCAACACATCGGCCACGCTATAGGCCGCTCCAATACGCGCATTCACACCCTTAATTTCGGATGTTACATATTCGTTAGCGGTTATTAAATCTACGTCGGTACCACCATTGCCATTCATGTCGGCACCTATAAAATCACCATCATAATCGTTAAATTCGTCATGCTCCTGAAATTTCTGCCAATATTTGGAACTCCCCGTCTCTGCACCCAAAGAAACTCCCAAAAATAGATTCTTTTTAAACTCGGTTGCAGCAAAAATACTCAATTCGCCTTGGCGATGGTCGTTTTCGATATCAATATATTGGGTAATCCCCGGAAACTGTCCCGGCAAAAAACCTATACGGAATATAGATTCGTCATAAGTACCTTCTACATCGCCATAATCGATGGCAAAAGCTTCAAACGCAATGTCATTAAAACCATTATTCGGATTTTTAAACATATCAGTAATGGTACTTTGCTGGTTTCTTCCGCTTAAGAATGCATTATAGCTATTGGTAGAGTTTAAACTGTAGCCGCCACCCAGCACAAAACTTCCCTGCCATGTTGGTATTTTATAAACCAAACCAATATTACCAAAGTTATTATTTCGATAATCGTTAGAGGTTTCATTACCTAAGTAATTGCCAGTTAGCGTATTATTACCAAAAAACCAGCCCAAGCTTAAATCGGTGCCGATGGTCATAGCCATGACCGCCGGGTTTTCCATAAAACTGCCATACCCGTTATAAGACGAGACCGATGGAATACCTGCTGAAGTGGGATCTCCGTTTGCATTTAGATTGCTGAACTGTAAACCAAGATTTTGGTACGTTATGGGAGAATCGCCATTTTGTGCTTTTGCCGTAACTCCCAGAAATAGCCCTAGTATTAAGAAGGTTATACGCTTCATGATGAACAGGATTTTAATTGTTTTTTAAATGACTATTTATTAATTATTTAGCGTCTCTTTGTAGTTGAACTGCGGCTTGATGAAGAACTGGTAGAACGTGTCGTTGTGGTGCTTCTGCTGGTAGTACCCACACTGCCCGTTGATCTTGACGGTGTTGTTGTACGAACGCTTCCGGTTGAGCCTGAACTACGATTTGTAGTGGTCGTTCGGTTTACAGTTGTTGCCGGTTTACTGGTCGTTCTCGATTTTGAAACTGTAGTATTGGTAGTAGTTGTTCGAGCAACGGGCGTTGTGGTTGTTCTTGTGTTGGTGGTTGTTGTAGTGCGAGGTGTTACCGTTGGACGCGTTGTAGTGGGCGGTGTAACGGTTGGTCGGGTTTGGGTTGTAGCCGGTGGAGTTACAACCCGACTTCCGGTATTACCATTAGAACTCTGAAGATTATTGGATCTTGTTCTGCTTTTTGTTGTTGAAGAGCTCGACCTTGAGCTGCTTCCGGTACTGCTTCCTGTGCTTCTGTTCGTACTTCGGGTAGTAGTAGTGGTTGTAGTACGCGATTTTCCGGTACTGGTCGAGCCCGTACTTCTGGTTACACTGCCGGTTCGCCCGGTTGAGCGCACGGTGCCACTATTGGTTCTTGTTTTATCGACAGTGCTGCTGCCCCGACTGGTATTGGTTACGCTATTGGTACGGCCAGTGCTTCTGGTAACGGTATTACTCCTGGTTTTGGTTATACCCGATCCGGTGCTCCTATCTCCTTTGGCGTAAGAGGATGGGTTAATGCTATTGGTACGGCTTCGTACAGTTGAGTTTGTATTATTTCTAACTGTATTAGCATTTTTAAGGCCACTGTTACGGATTTTATTATCGTTATAAGTTACATATCTATTGCTACTTCCACGATTATAGTTATTAACTACAAATACATTTCCTAATCCGTAATATCCATAGTAGCCACTATAGCCGCTGTAATAGTAATTATAATAAGGGTTGTACCATGGTGATGACCAGTAGGAATATGAATAATATCCATTGTAATAGTAGTAATCCGGGTAGCCTAACGAGAACGTCAGCCAGAAGTTATTATATCGAGCCAGAGTAAAACTTGGGCGGGCCCAGAAATAACGGTATGGATTGTAATAAAAATAGTTATAGCCGAAATTCGAATAATACATGTCCCTTTCGGCATTATAATAGCCCTGATCGTAGCCTTTGTCATAGCCATTATCATACCCGTAGTCGTAACCTACATCATAACCTCTCCAATATAAATCGTCCAGGTTATTATCCTGATACCAGCTTGCTGCATCATAATCTTTATAATAGAGGTCCATATCCTCGTATTCATCAAGCTCTTCATCTTTGTAATAGGTTTTTGGTGTTTGATTGGAATTATACCAATCATCGCCTTCAAAACCTTGCTCAGAGCCGCTCCATGTATAATAGTCTGTGTTGTTGCCTCTAGTATTTTGGCGATCGAATGAACTTAAACCCTGTAGCTGGGTATAGCAACCTGTAAGCGTAAACATTGCTAAAAATAGTGGATAAAATAGATACGATTTTTTCATGGTGCCTCCTGCTTTGGAAGGTTAATTAATTCCTTATATACAATTTGAACAACAGCAAGTACATTTTCTATAACATTATAATGTGAGCCGGTTTTTTATCGTTCCGCAAGCAAATTATATCTCGCCTCTGAACGATTTGGCAATGACTTCCGCTTTAGAATTAACGTGTAGTTTCTTATAAATATTACGTACGTGCGCCCTAACCGTGTCTATGGATATATCGTAACGGTCGGCAATCATTTTATAGCTTAATCCATCAACCAAGCCCGTTACAATGTCTTGTTCGCGATCGGTAAGTGTGCTTTCGGGATTTTTCTTGGGTTTCTGCTCGTTAAAATGTGTAATAACTTTTCGGGCTATCTGCGGCGACATAGGGGCACCGCCTTTTAGCAGCATTTCTATAGAGGCTTTGATGTCGGGCAATGACGTGTGTTTCAACAAATATCCCGACGCTCCTGCTTTTAACGAATCAAATATTTTGTGCGAGTCGTGATAAACGGTGAGCATAATTATCTCAACATCAGGATATTTGGATTTTATGATTTCCATGCCTTTAATGCCCGACATACCGGGTAATTGAATATCCATGAGCATCACATCAGGGGCGGCATGATTTTCCAGAAACTCCAGCATTTCTTCAACACTATCCACCGCAACGGGACATTCAAAGCCTTTTTGCATATCCAAATACCGTTGTATTACATCTCTGATTTTTACATTGTCTTCTACAATTCCAATTAATGCCATTTTGCTCAAATTAATTTACATTTAGTTTGCCCTTAATAGTTATAGTAAAGCCATTATTATGACTAATTTCAACCCCGGCATTGATTCTTTTTGCGCGCATTTCCATATTTCTCAGCCCGTGCCCTGTTTTCTTGCCACCCATGCCGCTGGTACCATTATCAAATATGGTAAATGTGTAGTTATTATCTGTGGTTTGCATAGAGATTTGTACCAAGTCGCCGTTCGAGTATTTGGCAATATTATTTACGGCTTCCTTAAATATCAGATAAAGATTTTCTTTTAAAATAACCGGCAATTTGTTCTGCATTTTCAGTTCTTCAAAATCATACTCTATTTTCATGTTTTTGGGCGAGAGTACATTTAGCAGATAGTCTTGCATCCGGTCGGTCAGGTCGCCCAAAGTATCGTTACGTGAGTCGATTGACCATACGATATCATCCAGACTTGTAACAATTTTGCGCGACTGCTCGCCAATGGCACCCAATATTTTTTTCAACTCGGGATTGGTATCCATTTCCCTGATAAAATCGGAATTCAAAGCTATTTCTGTTAAACTTGCGCCAACATCGTCGTGTAAATCGCTGGCAATACGCACCCGCATCCGTTCTATTTCTACTTGTTTAGTGGTTCTGTAATAGCTATAAATAAATAAAATCAACCCAATAATCATTATAGCGGCCAACGATATAAACCACCATTGCTGCCAAAATGGAACTTTGATTACAATGTTCATTTTTGTGATATTTTCGCTCCATGTGCCGTTGGAATTTCGCGCGGCTACATTAAAAACATAATTACCGCTGGGTAAAGCCGGGTATCTGGCATAACGGCTTGAAGTTCTTTGCCATGTATCTTCAATTCCATCCAACCGAAATGCGTACAACAGTTTATTGGGTGCGGTGTAATTAATGCCCGAAAAAAATATCTCTATCGTATTCTCATCGTAAGCCAGTTTAATTTTATCCTTCGGCATATAAAATTTACCGGAAGCTATGACATCGCTGATTTGTACCGGCGGTGCAATTGAACTTGGAATATATTTATCGGGAATAAAATGACTCGTTCCCTCAACGCTTCCTACCCACAGATGCCCGCCCATGTCTTCAAATATTGCACCTTGGGTGAGTTCATCCGAAATTAAACCCTGTTCTTTCGACAGGATATTAAAGGCACGATCTTTTTCTAAAAAGTTATCGCTGTAAAAATTATCCGCATCAAAACTGACCAATCCGTTATTGGTTCCAATCCAGTACAAGCCATTTTTTGCCTGCTTTATGAAATAGCAAACTCTATTTGGCAGCCCATCATCAACCGTAATACTCTTGAATTTCCCTCCATCAAACCATGCAATACCCCCAAAAGTGGACACCCACACGATATTTTGGGCATCAAGAGTAATATCCATTACCGCATTATTCGGCAAACCTTCCTGTACAGTATAATTCACAAATTTTTCGCCGTCAAATTTACTTACACCACCATACGTTGCAATCCAAATATTTCCATAATCGTCTTCTACCGTTGATAAAACCGTATTATCAGCAAGTCCATCAGAAGATGTAAATTGCTTGAAAGCTCCGTTTTTATGCGCAATGAGGCCATCTTCGTAGGTGCTTATCCAAATGGCACCATTTTTGGCTTCGCTGATATGTCTTACCTTTTTGTATGGAAACCGATTCTCGTTAAAATTGGTAATAACCTCGTTTTTTATGATGGCTAATCCTTCCCTCATGCCAACCCATATCCTATTTTGCGAATCTTTATGCAGCGCATACACTTTATCATCTTTAAGACCCTGCTCAACACCTATTTTATTAAACGTTTTACCATCAAAACGGTTTATTCCGCCTCCATTAGTGCCAATCCAGAAAAGTCCATCGTCATTTTCGGCAAAAGAAGTTACCACACTGCTGGTTAGTCCATTTTCTGAGTTATAATTTTCAAAATAATCGCCCAAAAAGAGATTAATACCGCCATTTACGGTGCCAAACCACAAAATACCGTCTCGGTCTGTTAACGAAGAATGTATATTTGCTGCTGAAAGACCATTTTCAATCAAAAAGTTTTTAAATCTTCCACCTTCAAATAAACTAACTCCGTTTGCAGTGCCAACCCATAGTCGTTTATAAAAATCTATGTTTAATGTATAAATGTCGTTGTTATTAAGTCCTTCGTCTCCGTTATAAACTTCAAAACCACCATTTTTATAAGCTGCCAGACCGTTGTCGGTTGCAATCCAAAGATTGTCTTCTTCATCAGCTATAATATCTCTTATTTCATTTCCCGGAAGCCCGTGTTGAGTTGTAAAAGTTCTGACATTACCCTGATATAAACCGGTTAATCCATTATTTGTAGCAAACCATAGTACATCCGATGTTTCCGCAATTTTATTAACCTGCGAACTTTTAAAACCCTGTGCTTTCGAATATTGGGTAAGGCCATTGTCAGCGTCAAAAAACCAGGCACCGTTATTTGTTGTAGCAAACCATAAATCGTCGTTTTTATCATTATAAATATCCACTATTTTCATTCCATCCAGCAACGAATATTCTTTTGAATAGTAGATACTGTCTGCCTCCATATAGTTGAGCCCTTGCGCGGTACCAATCCATAACCTATTGCTTTTGTCTTCATAAAGTGCAAAAACCTTATTCGATTGCAGCCCATGAATTTCGAAATAATTTTCAAATTCCAGCCCATCAAATTTATTGAGTCCATATTCTGTGCCAATCCATATATATCCTTCCGAACCTTGAGCAATAGCATTAACGGTGGCTTCAGACAGGCCGTCTTCGATTGAATAATTACGAAATGGATATACCTGCGCATTTACTTGGGCGCTTAAACCAGCAATAATAAGTAGGTACAGATATATTTTATTTTTCATTAACACTAATATTCAAAAAAAACTTGGCTAATTAACATACTTAACTTATAATAACCCAAATTATGATTAAACCAGATAAATATTCCCTTATTTAAGTAAATTAATTGTATGGCAGTTGAAAAAAATGTTTATGGGCTGGATGTCGATGTCGTTCAGGGTTATTCCAAAGAAGTTATAGAACTACTTGAAAGCACTGTAAATGGCACACCAGGAAAAATAAGATATAAACCCAGAAATTTCCAAAAGCGCTTAGAACTGGTTAGAGGATTGAGTTTTATACAAATTAGAAAGGGAAGCAGGGTTTTGGGTACTGCGGGCGTGGTCAAAAAAGAGACCAACACCATTGATACTCTTTATTACAGATATCTGACCATGTTCAGCGGGGTTCAGCGACCAGGAAATTCGGAGCACCAAAATAAGAAAAAGAAAAAAAGAAACCTGTTGCGTACTGCTGTTGGCACCCAATTAAGTGGTTTTTATGAGCAATCTTACGTAGAAAACGGTAAGCCGGTGTGCTCTTATGCCTATGTAGAAGGCGAAAATTTCAGGTCTCGAAGCCTATGTGAATCTTTTGGGTTTCAAGTGGCTCGTAAGTTTCAAACGTTGATTTTCAGCCGGTTTTTTCCAAAACTTAAAAAGAATGTTGTAAAATTGGACAAAGACGATTATTCAGAGTTCAAAGCTAGTGCCGAGGAGTTTTATAAAAATTATTCTTTTTTAAACACCGACGACCTGGAGCTAATTGGCGAGCTTTATGTGTATAAAGTTAATGGCGAGGCGGTGGCCGGCTTGCGTGCTATCCCCGTAGTTTGGGATATAGTTGAATTACCCGGTTTTACAGGGTTTTTGATGCAAAAAATCCTCCCTTATCTCCCGGTATTCAAAAAAGTATTCCAGCCTACTAATCTTAATTTTATAGCTTACGACTATGCTTGGTTTAAAGATGGCTATGAGCATAAAGTTGCTGATTTAATGGAGCACGCTTGTGCTGAAAAAGATACATATATGGGTATGTATTGGGGTGATAAAGAATCCGAAATTACACGATATTTGATTGACGCTAACAGGCTTGGATTTTTAAATAAACTACAGCCACCGGTCTCTGTTCTTTTAATGCTACGTCCCGTAAATATTGATGATAATTTTTACAATGATTTGATTTCCCGACCTGTATTTATTTCCGCTATGGACACCACTTAAGGATATTAAAATAGGGGTAAAAAAAAGCGTAACTGAAAAATAAATTCGTTACGCTTAATCTTAATATTCATTTATGGGTGTTATTTTAACCCAGATATACTCGTAGGGATGAACTTCTGTTATGGTGGCGTAGTTTTCTAAGAGCTTTTTCTTTTATTTGACGAACTCTTTCTCGGGTCAAATCAAACCGCTCGCCAATTTCTTCTAAAGTTAAGGAGTGTTCCCTTCCTATTCCAAAATAAAGCCTGATAACTTCGGCCTCGCGAGTGGTAAGTTTAGCTAAAGCGCGTTCAATTTCTACTTTAAGCGACTCGCCCATC
Source organism: uncultured Balneolaceae bacterium (assembly GCA_964615135.1). GTDB lineage: Bacteria > Bacteroidota > Rhodothermia > Balneolales > Balneolaceae > Balneola. The sequence continues at coordinate 84,243 of CAZTOG010000005.1, forward strand.
AGCTCGAAATCGGGATTTGGAATTTCTTCGTTTTCAAGAACGTCCAATAACCTGTTATCTTCGCCCTGTGCAAAAGGTGCATCCATAGACAAGTGACGGCCCGAAATTTTAAGGGTATCGGCAACTTCGTTTACGGTCATTTCCAAGCTTTCTGCCAATTCGTGAGCAGACGGCACTCTTTCGTATTCTTGTTCAAGTTTCGAAAGTTCTTTACCAATTTTATTGAGTGCGCCCACCCGGTTAAGCGGCAACCTTACAATTCTACTCTGCTCGGCCAATGCCTGAAGAATGGATTGACGAATCCACCAAACGGCGTACGAAATAAATTTAAACCCTCTGGTTTCGTCAAATCTTTTTGCTGCTTTTATCAATCCCAAGTTTCCTTCGTTAATTAAATCGCCTAATGATAGGCCCTGGTTCTGGTATTGTTTAGCAACGGAAACCACAAAACGTAGGTTTGCTTTTGTCAGGTCTTCTAAGGCGCGCTGACTGCCTTTTTGAATTTCTTTTGCCAGACGAACTTCATCATCGGGCGTAATTAATTTTTCTTTTCCAATCTCGTGCAAATATCTATCTAACGATTCCGATTCACGAGTAGAAATTCCTGAACTTTTTGCCAAAATAATGCTGATTAATGATGATGGTTTTTGTATGCCAAATAAGCGGCACTACTTGAAAGCTTTTTGTCAGATATTTGTTTTAATTTAATCCAACCCTATATGAACAGTATGTGCGCCTGATTATTGTATAATGCAGTAATATACAATAATATTACATCTATTTTTTGATTTTCGTTCAATTATTTTAAAAAATATCCGATATCCAACAAATAAATCTGTAAATCAGATTTGTTGCCAAAAATAATTCCAACTTTTTACCCTAAGAATGATTTACCGGGATAGGTGTTGCGCTTGCCAAAAAACTCGGCTACGGTAGAGGCAACATCGCTGAATGTTTCTCTGGTTTCCAAGTCAATTTGCCGGGCTTTTTCTGCGGGATAAACCAAAAGTGGTGTAAATTCACGGGAGTGGTCGGTACTTGTGGAGCAAGGATCGTTGCCGTGGTCGCCGGTAATAATCAGAAGGTCGTCTCTCCCCATTTTGCCCAATATATCTGGCAAGGCACGGTCAAATTCTTCCAAACTTCCGGCATATCCTTCGGGGTCTAAGCGGTGGCCATATAACTGGTCGGTGTCGATGAGGTTTACAAATACGAATGTGTTTTCGAGCCCATCCATTTTTGCCAATAAAGTGCTTATGCCGTCGGCGTTATTTACTGTTTTTTGATAGCCTGTAAAACCAAATCCTGCAAACAAATCTACTACTTTACCAATAGAGAAAGTCTCGATGCCTTCATCAAAAAGCATTTGAACCACATTATGTTTGGGCGGTATGGCCGAAAAATCTTTTCTCTGGGCTTCCAACCTCATAAACTCTCCCGGTTTGCCGGTAAAGGGGCGTGCAATTACTCTGCCCACTTCCAAATCGCCGGTCATAATTTCTTCTCTGGCCATTTTGCACCATTCATATAGTTTCTCAATAGGTACCACATCTTCGTGGCATGCCACTTGAAATACGCTATCTGCCGAGGTATATACAATGGGATTTCCGGTTTTTAAATGTTCTTCGCCAAAATCTTTTATTACTTCTGTGCCCGAATATGGTTTATTTGCCAATACACCTTTGGATCCCGTTTTTTCCATAAATGTTTTTAAAACATGCTCGGGAAATCCATTGGGAAAATCGGGAAATGGTTTGGCCAAATGAATTCCAGCAATTTCCCAGTGCCCGGTGGTAGAGTCTTTCCCTTTCGAAACTTCCCTCATTTTTCCGTAAGCGGCAGTCGGGTTATCTTCCCGGGGCACTGTTTTTAGCGGTATGATGTTGCCCAGCCCGAGTTTAGCCATATTCGGCAAATCGACACCCACTTGCTCAGAAACATTCCCCAAAGTATTCATCCCTTCATCGCCATATTTATGGGCATCTTCTTGTGCGCCAACGCCCAAACCATCTATTATAACTAAATATAAGTTTCCCATTATTAAACCTGTACTATTTTTATGTTTTCTTTTAGAGCTGACGAATTTGCTCTTTTGGCTCTTGCCAATATTTGATATGCATTATCATCTTTATCTCTTATGGATGTATATCCAACATTAAAACCAATATCTATGGTCTGACCGTTCGATAAAGTGAGTCCATTTTTTATATACGTATTAATATCTTCTATCCAATACCCGATGACTTCCTCGTTTTTGTCTTGTATTACAAATGGATATATATATTCGGTTTGATCGCCTATAAACCCATTATAACCATACCTATCAGGCGATATAAACTTAATAATTTCGTTCTGTATTTTAATTAAATCGCTCCTAGAATACCTTGCCCTTAGATTTTCGACATTATTCGGTGTAATTATACCGAACCATATTTGGTTTTTGGCGTCAGAGTCGTAATATTTTATTTGTTGTTCGAGGAAAGCTTCCCAAACCTCGGGTACAAAGCCACCAAAATTTTGGGTAAGCAATTCTTTGGTTGGCCCTGTATTTTTCGTGGTTGCTTGTATGTTCAAAGCTGCCACTCTGGCCAAATTGGATAGTTTGTGCTTGGTAGATTCCTTAAAAGTCAGCGGGTCTTGATCGTAAGCTATAATCAATGCCTGGCGCACATCAAAAATACTTATGGGCATGGCATACGAGGCGCCGGTAGTGCTGCCTTCGGTTTTTGATATACGTACCGGACTGCTATTAAAATGCATACTAAACGTATCTACTCCCGCCTCAAGAACTTCACTGGCTAGGCTTCTTTCGTCCATTATCAGACCGATCGGATAGTCGTTTGTGGCTTGATCTGAACTCATTATCAAACGCCATTTATCCAGGCTTCTGGCCAACAAAATTACGCCACCGTCATATATAAACCGTTGCATTTGATTAAGCATAGTTTTTAAAATATCGATATGACTTTTTTTATAATTCAACATTTCCAGCGCCGTCTCGTATTCTACCCACTCGCCCTGTTGCTCGTTCAAATCTACAAGTTCCAAATATGTTTCAAGTACATTTACCATAGCGTTATTATACGAGGCCATTCTCTCATGCAACAATTCGAGATTCATCTCCGAATTGCTCTCAACAATGGTCAGGGCAACGGTTTCTCCCTTGGTTATAAAAGGGATGATAATGATGGAAGTTGTATCTACCACATCCAGGTAGTGTATCAATTTGGCTTTTGAGATATCTTCGCCAACTTTTAAATAGATAATCTCTTTAATGTCTTTATAGTCGTCCAGAAAGTGATGCTCAAAATTCATCCTATCCTGAAACATTACATTTGGTAGCTGGGTGCTGTTTGTTTCCCATACAAATTGCTCTCTTTGGTGGTTAACCCAGCACATATATACCAATTTTGCCTCAGTTGACATTTGCAACAGATGCACTAAGTCGGACATAATTTGCTTGAATTCTCTGAGAGCTTTTTCCTGCCGGTCTAAAGCCATTTCGCCTTCTTAACTTGTGTTAAAGTGTTATCTATTAAAGTAAAACTATACTAAATTACCATTTAATGATAAATAAATAAAAAACTCATTCGATTATTTTATTCTTTTAATGATTTGGCCAGATTTTCGGCTTTTTGTATCATTTTTTCAAATGCTTCGATGCCTTTTTTCCAAAAATCAGGGCTGGTAATATCCAATCCCATATTTGATACTAGATTATGCGGCCAATCCGATCCGCCCGCACTGAGCAATTCCAGATATTTATCGGCAAAACCTTCCGGATGCTTGGTAAATTCTTCGTAAAGAGCGAGTACCAACAGCTCGCCGAACGCGTACGCATAAACATAACCCGGTGTATGTAAAAAATGTGGTATATAAGACCACCAAATTCCATATTCCTCGGTGAGTTCTACCGAGTTACCGTACAGTTCTTTCTGCTGTTCTAGCCAAAGTTCGGAAAATTGTTGTGTTGTAAGTTCGCTTTCGTTGCGGCGAGCATTATGGATGGCATTTTCAAAGCGATTCATAGAAATTTGACGGAAAACCGTTGCAATAGTATCGTCAATTTTACCCATTAACAAAGCAAGTTGTTCTTTGGGGTCATCCAATTCTTTGAGCAACTTTTGGAAAACTAACATCTCGCCAAATACCGAAGCTGTTTCTGCCGTAGTGAGTGGAGTGCCGGCCTGCAATGGGCCTTGTTTTCTGCTTAAATATTGATGCACACCATGCCCCAATTCGTGTGCCAAGGTCTGTACGTCGCGGATTTTGCCATCAAAATTCATAAATACGTAGGGGTGCACCGAAGGCACTGTACTTGCAGAGTAGGCTCCGCCCCTTTTACCGGGTTTAATAGCCGCATCTATCCAGTTGTTATCGAAAAACTTTTGAGTTATTTCGCCCATTTTTGGATGAAACCCTGAATACGATTCAACAACCATCTCCCTCGCTTCCGCCCAAGTAATAGTAGCCTCATTTTCCAGAATCGGGGCATATCTATCGTAATCGTACATTTTATCCAACCCCAGCAAGTCGGTTTTGAGGTTATAATAGCGCTGCACCAAAGAGTAATTGGAAGTTACCGTATTTACCAGCGCTTCTACTGTTTCGTTATCCGTTTCGTTGGACAGATTCCGGGATGTAATCCAATCGGGGTAGCCGCGCAACTTATCATTGGTATATTTATCGGCCAAAACCGTGTTAAAAACAAAACTAAGAGTGTGCGATAGTTCATTAAATTTTTTCGTCAGGGATGCATGAGCTCTTATTCTCAACTCACGGTCGCTGTCGTGTAACTTGCTCAGCACTTCCTGTTCCGACAGTTCCGCGCCATCCAACTCAAATTTTGCCAGACCCAACACCTCGTCGAAATAGCGAACCCAGGCGCTTCTGCCGGTAACCGATTTAGCCGACATAATCTGTTCCTGTTTTTCATCCAGAACGTGTTTTTCGTATAATCGCGAGGTTTCCAGATAGTGTTTATAAAAAGCCAGCTCTGGAGCGTTTATAAACTTATCGGCTTCATTTCGTGGAATTCCGAGCCATTCTACACTAAAAAACACTAATTTTTGGCTCAATTCGGAGGATAGTTCGTTAACCTGTTGCAGTAATTTCCCAAATTCGGCTTTGCCCGTATCGGTACTCCACTGCAAATAAGCAAAGGAACCGAATTTGCCGGCTTTATCCTGTATGCTTTCGTACTGTTGAAGCATTGTTTTAAACTCGTCCACGGTTAGGCCGGCTATCCTTCCTTTATAAGTATCGGCAAAAGTATCTGCCTCCACCAACACATCGGACATATCCAATCGAAGTTGTTCATCGTCAGGCGATTTATATAAATCGCTTAAATCCCAGTTAATCTGTTCTGCTCCTGTTTTGTTCTGCATGGTTTCCTTCTATTTTTTTGCAACCAATATAACGGTTATGTAGTGTTAATTAAAGACTGTTTTAACCTTTCCCGATTAAAATGAATTCACTTTTCCAAATATTTAAGCCTAATGTTTTGATGTCGTTTTTTTGCTCTAAAATCCGTACTTTTTGGTAACGCTTCCAATAATAATTTGAGCGTTAATATCGAACTATAATTGGTTATAAAGCATTATCTTTATAATTAAATTTTATCAACATAACTAGCATATTAAAATCTGAACGAGGTTAATATCCCATTGAAGTCATTTGAAGCTGTTTTCGGCCCTAATGCTGCATTAGTAGAAGAATTATATAATCAGTATAAGTCTAATCCTGAATCCGTTCCACCGCACTGGAAATCATATTTCGACGAGATGGATGGAAACTCAACTATCCCGACCCCACAACCAGTACCCGAACCGCAACAACAGGCTACTGAAAAACAGGCACCTGTTATCAAAAATAATGTGCCGACCCAAGAAACAGTTAAAGAAGCACCAAAAAATGCTACGCTAGAGCGAATACGAGGGGTTGCTAACGTTATTGTTACCAATATGAACGAGAGCTTGAGTGTTCCAACAGCCACCTCGTTGCGTGTTTTGCCCGTAAAAATGATGGTGGAAGACAGAACCATTATCAATCAGCACCTTTTGAACAGAAACGAGCCCAAAACGTCGTTTACGCACTTTATTGCATGGGCCGTTATTAAAGCTTTGGAGGAATTCCCCAACATAAACAACGCATATTATAACGACGGGCAAAATAATTATAAAGTAGTTCCCGAGCAGGTCAACTTAGGTATTGCTATAGACCTTCCCAATAAAGACGGTTCACGTAATTTGGTGGTGCCCAACATTAAGGGCGTGGATAAAATGAATTTTAAAGAGTTTCTGGCGGCGTACAACAACCTTATAGAAAAGGCACGTAGCGGCAAACTGGAACTTGATGACTATAATGGAACCACTATAAGTATTACAAATCCGGGAACAATCGGAACCGTTTCTTCAGTACCGCGTTTAATGGAATCGCAAGGTGCAATTATAGCAACCGGAGCCATCGCATACCCCGCCGAATTTAAGGCAATGTCGCAAGAGGCGCTGAACCAATTCGGTATAAGTAAAGTGATGACCATGACCTGTACTTACGATCATAGAGTGATACAGGGTGCGGAATCCGGCTCATTCCTGAAAAAAGTAGATGATTTATTGACCGGTAAAGAAGATTTTTATAACAACCTATTTGCAGATTTGGATATTGCATACGAACCCATCCCGTTAGATGAGGATAAATACAGCGGCCTGTTTTCGGGCGGTGCCAATACTTTGGAACAAGATAAACGTGCCATTGCCGTATCCAAATTAATAGATATGTACCGTACACGCGGGCACGTGCTGGCTGATTTAAACCCTATTGGCAAAGTTCCCGGACACAATCCGGAGCTGGATTTAAGCTATTATGGGCTTTCTACCTGGGATCTGGACCGAGAATTCTATTGCGGCGGTCTAGGCGGTAAAGAAAAAGCGCCACTACGCGAAATTCTTAAACTTCTGCGCGACACGTATAGCGGCCATATCGGTGCCGAGTTTATGCACTTGCTGGATTTGGAAGAAAGGCAATGGTTGCAGGAAACGATGGAATCCTCATCTAATAAAGCCGACCTGACCAAAGAGGACAAAATAAGCATCTTGCATAAACTAAACCAAGCCATGGCTTTTGAGGAGTTTTTGCATAAAAAATATATTGGCCATAAACGTTTCTCGCTAGAAGGTTTGGAAACCTTGATTCCCATGATCAACGATATGTTAGAGAAAGCGGGAGACCATAATATAGAAAAAATGTTTATGGGCATGGCACACCGCGGCAGGTTGAATATTCTGGTGAATATTATGAACAAGCCTTACCACAAAGTGTTTGCCGAATTTGAAGGCAGTCTGGATCCCGATTCAATTCAAGGTTCGGGCGACGTGAAATACCACTTGGGTGCCAAAGGAAAGCATAAAACCAAAAAAGGTGCCGAGATTAAATTGGAATTGCTGCCAAACCCGAGTCACCTCGAAGCCGTAAATCCCGTTGTTGAGGGTGCTGTTCGTGCAATGCAAGATCATTATGAAGGCGAAGATGCCCTGAAAAAAGTATTGCCGGTGTTGATTCATGGTGATGCAGCATTTGCAGGCCAAGGCGTGGTTGCAGAAACACTAAACATGTCGCAATTGGATGGTTATAAAACCGGTGGTACTATTCACATTATTGTGAACAACCAAATAGGTTTTACTACCATGCCGAAAGACGGTCGTTCTACCAAATACGCCACCGATTTAGCAAAAATGATTTTAGCACCTATTTTCCACGTGAACGGAGATAAACCCGAAGCAGCCATGCAAGCCATACGCGTTGCCCTGGACTATCGCCAGAAATTTGGTAAAGATGTTGTAATTAATCTGAATGGTTACCGTAAATATGGCCATAACGAAGGCGATGAGCCGGCATTTACACAACCGGGCATGTACAAAGAAATAAAAGGTCATCCTTCTGTACGTGATATTTACACAGAAAAATTGGTTAAGAAAAATGAATTGAGTGAAAAAGAGACTCAAGAAATTTTTGACGAGTTTGAACAACTGCTGAATGCCGCGTTTGAAGATGCCAGAAAAGCACCTAAATTGGATGTAACACCCGAGCTTATAAAACGCGTGGAAACACCGCAAGAGCAATTGCCACCGTACGTAGATACAACGTATCCGATAGAAGAGCTGAGAGAAATTGCCGTTAAAGCCAACACTGTACCAAAAGATTTTGATGCGAATCCGAAATTATTGGCAACATTGGCAAAACGCGCTTCCGTTGTGGAGGAAAATGACCTCAAAATAGATTGGGGATTTGCCGAGGCTCTTGCTTTCGGAACTTTATTGATGAATGGAACAACAGTTCGTTTTACCGGGCAGGATGTAGAGCGCGGTACTTTCTCGCACCGCCACGCCGTATTGCACGGAACGGAAACAAACCAGACGTTTGTACCACTCAATAACCTATCTGAAAATCAAGGTAAATTTTTCATTTATAATAGTTTATTGAGTGAATATGCTGCTCTTGGCTACGAGTTTGGCTATAGCTTTGAAAAAACGGATGCACTGGTAATTTGGGAAGCACAATTTGGCGACTTTGCCAACGGCGCTCAAATTATAATAGACCAGTTCATCTCGGCCAGCGAAGCCAAATGGGGACAAACCACATCTGTATTACTAAATTTACCGCATGCTTACGAAGGCCAGGGACCGGAGCACTCTTCTGCACGTTTAGAACGTTTCTTGCAAATGTGTGCTGAAGATAATTTGCGTGTACTGAATTTGACCACACCGGCAAACTACTTCCACTTGTTGCGTATTCAAGCCCTGCAGCCTGAAAAAAAACCTACGGTATTGATGTCGCCAAAAAGTCTTTTGCGCCATCCAATGGCAACTTCAAGTACAGAAGATTTGGCCAACGGCAGGTTTATGCCGTTTATTCGCGACGAGGTAGTAACCGACGCCAAAAAAACCAAGCGCCTGGTAATTTGTTCCGGTAAAGTCTATTACGATTTGTTAAGATACCGCGACGAGCATGAGATTAAAGACATCGCCATTGCCAGAATGGAGCAACTGTATCCGTTCCCCGATAAAGATTTAAGCGATCAGCTCGAAGACTTCAAAGAGGTAAAAGACATCGTTTGGTGCCAGGAAGAGCCAAAAAATATGGGCTCATGGACTTTTGTGGCTTCTCGAATTCATGATTATTTAAGACCCGGCCAAACACTGCGATATGCAGGTCGTCAGGCGGCAGCCTCACCGGCTACGGGCCAAAAAATAATTCACGATGCAGAGCAATTAAAACTGATTGAAGACGCACTGACCATTAAATAAAAATTCATTTTCGAATTTTAATCTAATTTAATTTAAAAATGTGCTTGTCCAACAACTCGATGAGCACATTTTTTATTATATTATTATAGCGCAAGTTTGCTGTTTAATTATAATTTTTATTCGTTTAAAGGAAACGATTTTTTATACTTTTTTATATGGATTTAACCATTGAGAATATAATGTTGGTCGGCTCATTTTTACTGTTTATCAGTATAATAGCCGGTAAAACTTCGTATAGATTTGGTATCCCCACGTTAGTATTGTTTCTAATTGTAGGTATGCTCGCCGGTTCTGAAGGAATTATAGGAATAGAATTTAACGACCCGAAAACCGCACAATTTATAGGCGTGGTTTCGCTTAATGTAATATTATTTTCGGGCGGTCTGGAAACCAGCTGGTCTTCTGTTAAACCCATATTATGGCAAGGGGTCATTTTATCGTCATTGGGGGTGTTTTTAACAGCGATGACGTTGGGCTTGTTTGTTTGGTACATAACCGATTTTTCCATTTACGAAGGCCTCCTGCTGGGTGCTATCGTCTCCTCTACAGATGCGGCAGCGGTATTCTCGATTTTACGCTCAAAGAGTTTGGCTTTAAAATCCAACCTGCGTCCCACTCTGGAACTTGAAAGTGGTAGTAACGACCCTATGGCTTATGTTCTTACCATAATGTTTTTAGGCCTGGTTTTGAACCCGAGTATGTCGCCCCTTTCGGTAATTCCAATCTTTGTTCAGCAAATGTTTTTAGGTTCCGTGATGGGATTAGTTTTTGGATGGTTATCCAAAAAAATAATAAACAGAATCAAGTTGGATTATGAGGGACTGTATCCTGTTTTGGTGATAAGTATAGTGTATTTTACTTTTTCATTTACCGATTTTATTGGCGGAAATGGATTTTTAGCAGTTTATTTATCAGGGCTGGTTTTGGGTAATCAGGATATTATTCACAAGAAAACCATCTTGAGGATGTTCGACGGTCTTTCCTGGCTAATGCAAATTGTTTTATTCCTGACGCTTGGGTTGTTGGTAACACCTAGCAGTATTTGGTCTGTTGCAATTACCGGCATATTGGTATCCGGTTTCCTGATTGTTGTAGCGCGCCCGGTTAGTGTACTTATCAGTTTACTGCCTTTTAAAATGAAACTCAGGCGCAGGGCATACATTTCCTGGGTTGGCCTGCGTGGCGCTGTACCTATAGTTTTCGCAACTTACCCTCTGCTTGCCGGTATTGAAAAAGCCGATATGATATTCAATATCGTATTTTTTATTTCCATAACATCGATAATTATTCAAGGTACCAGTTTGCCCTGGGTAGCCAGATTACTAAAAGTATCTTTGCCGGTTACCGAAAAACCAAAAAAGGCATTGGACATCTTCTTTTCCGATGAAGCAAAAACAGCTTTAGAAGAAATTACTATTATGGAAAACAGCCCCATAGCCGGGAAAAAAGTTGTGGAATTGAATTTCCCTGAAGCTGCCATTATCGCGATGATTAAAAGAGGCAATGTTTTTATAACACCCAATGGCTCTACGGAATTGGCACAGGGCGATATGCTAATGGTATTATCGGATTCGCAGGATGGAATAAATCAGGTATATGACCGTTTGGGGATAGTTAAGCCGGTATTTTAAAATACCGATTCTGTATTAACCATACTTTCCATATATTGGATAGATGAAGCGGCGTAATAAATTTTATATCGTGTTGTTTTCTGCCATTATTGTTTCTTTAATGGCAAATGGTATATCGTTGGCCGATGATACCGATATCAGTACGTTGCACAAGGAAAGCACTTATGCCTCTTCAACGCCCGCCCCGCTTTTTCACTCATTCATTAAAAACACAAATATACAGTTTGTTTATTCCGAGCTGCCAACTTCCTATAGCGGTAACTCGAAAGACAGTAATGGAATAAATCGATTCTTCGTAAGCAAATTAAGTAGTTTTGATAAATATTATTTCACTATACAACTGTATTCTTATTTTGGCCTAAGCGCTTACGACCTTATCTATCCTTATCATTATTTTTGGTGAAGGTTATTATTTATTTGAGATTTAATTAAACTAAATATTAACCGGTTCATAAATTTTTATGGACCCAACTTATAGCAATATGATTGATACAGAAACTCTTGTGATAGGGGGTATATTGGTATTGATATTCGTACTCCCAATTATCGTCTATCAAATCAAAGCAAAAAAGAAAGATAAAGATAAGTAAATTCGACATTGCTTTGATTATTGCTAAAAAACATATCATTTAGCAATACATTTTACAAAAGCGCATTATTTATAGTGCGCTTTTTTATTTTATAAATACAATGCAAAAGGAATTGTTTTTCAGCATAATTCGTTGTTATTATAAACAGTTAAATCTTAAATCTATAACGTGTTTAATATGAATGATATTTTAGGACTAGACAAAAACAAAACCAAAGAGATAGCGGATAAACTTAATGTTTTACTATCCAACTATTCTGTTTTTTACCAAAACACCAGAGGTAGCCACTGGAATATAAAAGGCGGGGAGTTTTTTGAGCTGCATGAAAAGTTTGAAGAGTTATACGACGATCTTGCCGAAAAAATTGATGCCATTGCCGAAAGAATAGCTACACTGGGGCACATCCCTTCGCACAGCTTTTCCGGGTATTTGAAAATTACCACTATTAAAGAAAGCGGAATCATCGAAGATGGCGAAGAGGCCGTCAGGGAGATATTGAATTCCTTCAAAGTAATATTCAAGCTTCAAAGAGAGTTATTGGATCTATCCGATGACGCCAAAGACGAAGCCACCAACGCTTTGATGAGCGATTTTATCAGTGCACAGGAAATTCAGGTTTGGATGTACAACGCATTTTTAAGCTGATCGCTTCTATACCATCGTTTAATTTATAAAAGAAATAAAAAAGCCCGAATATCTTATCAATATTCGGGCTTTTCTTTTTTAGAATTTCGCGGCGCTTATTTGATCAACATCATTTTGTTGGTTAACGATACGCCTTCTTCAGTGGTCAATCGGTAAAAATACATACCGCTCGACAATGCCGATGCATCGAACGTTACGCTATGCTCGCCCGATACTTCTACTTTATCTACCAATGTTTGTACACTTCTGCCTGTAATATCAAATACTTGTAGTTTTACACCTGTTTTACTGGCCAGAGTGTAATTAATTACAGTAGTTGGGTTAAACGGATTTGGATAGTTCTGAGATAATGTAACCTGTTTTGGCAACTCAGTTTCCATTTCGTTGCTTACAAGGTCGCCATACTCGAAGCGTGTCCATACCGGGTAGTGATCGGATGTAGTGCTTATATAGCTACCAATGTAGCTGGTATTTTCAATTCGCTCGGAACCTTCCATGTAATATTCTCGCATATTACTATTGATAATAATATGGTCTAGCATAGATTGTCCTTTCCACGAACCCTGACCGCTTTCTTCCAGTACTTTTGTAACCACCGTATAATTATCGTCATCTACAAAGTTTTTATATGGTGAAGGCTGCCCATTATAGGTAGAGCTGGTCATAAAATCGTTATAATCGCCCAAAGCTATTACGTTATCCTCGCTCCTTTTAGTGTCTAAAAATGTTTTAAACTGCTCGGCCGCATTTACCCTTTGGTTATAGCTCGAAGCATCTCCCATAGCTTTGGCGTGAATTGCGTACGCATAGAACTCGCGAGTGTCATCGTTAATGGTTGCATTAAACCTAAACTCCAGCGGGTAGCGGCCATTTGCCCAATGTTGCTTTTGCATGCCATCGGTAACCAGGCCGGAACTCAGCGAATCGATTACTGAGCGTTTAAACAAAATAGCAGTATTCTGTGTTTGAGAGGAAAAATGTGCCAGGAATCCGCCATAATCTTCCAGTTCGTCAACCAGCCTGTTAAATTGATTTAGATTGGATATTTCTGATAGAGCATATAAATCCATATCCATGGTGGTAATAACGGTTTTTACGTTTTGGAATTGAAGCTCCAAGTCGTCCGGGCCGTTGCTATGTCCAAACCATTCGATATTCCAAGCTGCAATATCCAAAGTTAAATCTTTAGAGATATCATCGCCCGGGAAAATATGTTCTTCTACTCCAATATCTTCTGTAAAGCGTGGATATATTTGGTAAAATCCATTGAATTTAGAAACTGCACCAATTAGTGTAACAGGTTCACTGGGAGCTGCTGCTCCAACCAAATTGGTTTGGCCGTCAACGCGTATTTCAACTTCCGCCGTGCCATCATTAATTTTATAGTTTTGTTCGCCTTGAAAATTACCCGCATGATTTATGGTAACATTTTTCACCTCAACCAGCATGGCATTATAATCGCCATCTACAATTTCTTTTAACGTAAGAATAGTAGGCTCTATAGGCTTGTTTTCAGTATCAATTACTTCAAAAGTAATAACATTATCACCATCCACTTCGGCTATTTGGATGGAGAAATCGGCATCCGGGCCGGCAAAGGGCTTAAAATAGGTCAATGGTCCTGAAACGGTAACTGAATCGCCAATTTCCACAGCGGTGTGCAATGGCTCGTAAAATACCGGAATTGCACCGGTGGCATCTTGAATATGCGACGGACCGCCCAACTCGTTAGCCACGGTAACTCTTCCCGTTACGGTTACTCTTGTTTTTGCAGGCAAAGTTCTAGCAGTGGATATTGGCATAATGTCGCCGTCTTTAATTGCCTCTCCCGAAAGATTCAAAGAGAAATTAGCTTTGTTTTCCGCATTGCTGGAAATGGCCAAAGTGCCGGTATGCATACCTTCGGTTTCCGGGCTAAATGTAACATCAAAAGTTAACTCTTCGAATAATCCCAGCTCCCATTTATCTATATCTCCAAGAGTAAAAGCATCACCCATTACTCTTAAATCGTCTATTACCAAAGCTTCTTCGCCGGAGTTGGTAATTGAGACTTCAATTGTTCTAGAAGTACCGGTAAGTGTTTGTAAAAACGTTGCTGTATCACCAGAGTTAACTTCTTTATTATCGACACTTACGTTAATAGTAGCGTTTTCTTCCTGTTGCATGAAGTCGCTAATTGCAACATCATCTATGTTAACTCGTCCACCAGCCGTCTTATTAATTCTAAAACGAATAGCGCCTTCCATTTCAACGGAAATTGTGTATTTACCTAAACCACTTTCATTTAAAGTAATCTCATCGCCTAATTCTTCCCAACTACTGCCACTATCTACAGAATAATATACTTGTATTTTACCGCCTCCATCACCCGAGAACTGTGAATTACCGGCAAAAAAAGATAGTTCGTGCGCGCCGTTGGGTTTATCAAAATCCATACGTACAAAGCCGTCACGAATACGTGGTGCTTTCGAACCATTTTTTAAATCTCCACTACCATCCGAACGGTTCAGTGTATCATCCAAATACCATAGACCGGTTTCAAATGCGACTTGTGCGCCAGCGTATCCAGCTTTATCCTTCGATTCAAAATCCTCAAAAAATTGGGCATGCGCCAGGTTGGCGCTTAGTAGCGCTATAAATATTGTTAGTATAGATAAGTAAAATTTTTTCATAGGTAGTATTTTTGTTTTAAAGAATGGAATATAAACAGATTATAGCTGCAAATAATCAATATTATTATATAAATCGTAAATTCTAGGATTATTACCGTATTAACGGTTTTAAATAGGGGCTGTATTCCGCAATATTTCTTTCGGTCTCGTATAATTTTACAGAATACAGGATACTGTTTTTCGAAGCTTCTTTTTCTACAGCCTCTTTCAATTCGTTATAAAATGCTTTTACCAGATTTTCTGAGGTAGGTATGATGTCTTTTAAAAAAGGCACATCCAGGTTTAAGTTACGGTGGTCGCAGGGATCTAGTATCTTCTGTTTTATTATCTGCTTTAGCTTACTTAAATCTATAATAAACCCGGTCTCCGGGGCGGGTTCTCCGGCAACGGTTACCTCTATAGTGTAGTTATGGCCATGCCAATTGGGATGATTACATTTCCCGTATGTTTTCTTGTTCCATTCAGCGCTTTTTTCGGGATTGTGCAGACGGTGTGCGGCGTTAAAATGGGTTTTTCTGGTTACAAATATCAAAGTTGTCAAAATTTAGTATTGATCTTATAACAAATGTAACCATAATATATGTTCCGTGTTGGATTTTGTAACCGTATTTTTAATTATAAATCAACTTTTAGTCTAAAAATAAAAAACTCCCTGCCGATTATTTTTTGGCAGGGAGCTTGTACAAAATTTATATAAAAAAGACGAGTTTAGGAGGTTGCCGGATTATCTTGTGCCTCATCTCCCGGTTCTTCCTCATTATTTCCCGATAACTCTACCGGATCGGCAGTATTGTCCGTTTCCGGCTGCTTTGAGGCATCTTTACCATCTTCGATTTTAGAATTCCCGTCAGAAACATTATCGGTTTCTTTAGCTTCCGGCTCATTATTTTCGTTCAGAGCGTCGAAGGGCGAATGGGTTTCAAATGGTCTTTTACCTATTAATCGCTCCAAATCGGCCTGGAATATAATTTCTTTTTCCAACAGCTCCTTTGCCAAAATCTCCAACTCTTTCCGTTTATCCTTCAGCAGGTTTAAAGTTCGTTGATATGCTTTATCAATAATTTTTTTAACCTCTTCGTCTATAATACGTGCTGTATCTTCCGAGTAGGGCTTTGAGAAACTGTATTCACTTCTTTGTGGGTCGTAGAAGGAAATATGGCCAAGCTTGTCGTTCATGCCATAAACAGTTACAATGCTATAAGCCATTTTGGTAACTCGCTCAAGGTCGCTAAGTGCTCCGGTCGATATTTTGCCAAAGATAATCTCTTCGGCCGCCCTGCCGCCCAAACTCATGCACATTCCGTCCATTAATTGCTCGGTTTGATATAGATATTGCTCTTTTGGTAAATATTGAGCATAACCCAGAGCGGCTATACCTCGTGGTACGATGGAAACCTTGACCAGTGGATCGGCGTGCTCCAAAAACCATCCGGCAACAGCATGGCCGGCCTCGTGATAGGCTACTATTTTCTTTTCTTCGGGTGAAATAATCTTATTTTTCTTTTCCAACCCGCCAATTACACGGTCTATGGCGTCGTTAAAATCTTCCAATTCCACCGATTTTTTACTTTTACGTGCGGCAATCAAAGCGGCCTCATTACAAACGTTCGCTATTTCAGCGCCGGCAAAACCCGGTGTTTGAGCTGCCAATTCTCTTGAATCAACATTTTTGTGCAGTTTAAGTGGTTTCAAATGCACTTTAAAAATAGCTTCACGGCCTACAATGTCGGGTTTATCAATGCTTATTTGTCGGTCGAACCGGCCGGCTCTGAGCAAGGCACTATCCAGAACATCTGGACGGTTGGTTGCGGCCAGTATTATTACGCCCGAGTCGGTTGCAAAGCCATCCATTTCTACCAGCAACGAGTTTAACGTATTTTCACGCTCGTCATTGGAGCCTGGCATTTGCGCTTTGCCTCTGGATCTACCAATAGCGTCAATTTCGTCAATAAAGATAATACACGGTGCTTTTTCTTTAGCTTGTTTAAATAAATCCCGCACTCTGGCCGCTCCTACCCCAACAAACATTTCCACAAAATCGGAGCCCGATAACGAGAAGAATGGCACTCCGGATTCGCCTGCTACTGCTTTAGCCAACAATGTTTTCCCGGTGCCGGGAGGCCCTATTAACAGCGCACCTTTAGGTATTTTACCGCCAAGATTTGTAAACTTACCCGGATCGTTCAGAAAATCCACAATCTCTTTAACTTCTTCTTTTGCCTCTTCCAAACCGGCGACATCCTCAAAAGTCACTTTATTATCGTCTTGGTGCTCGTACAGCGCAGCTTTATTTTTGCCAATATTCAGAACTTGTTGCCCCGGGTTCATCCTTCGCAGTATAAACACCCAAAATCCAACAGCCAAGCCAATCATCAGCACCCACATAAATATACCGCTGAACCAATCCTCCTCTATTCTCACCTCATATTCTACGCCATGCTCATCCAAAATCGGTCGGATATCGTCGTCTTTTAACATGGTTGTAGTGAAACTTCTATTATCTCTGTCTTCACTTAGCTTAAATCTGTCATCGTTATTAGGGCGTGGAGTTGCAATTATGCCATTGGCTTCTGCTTTCTCGTTATATTCACCATAAATATTGACTCCGTTTTTTATAACGATTTCCGATATATATCCATCCCTGACGTGCTCTAAAAACTTACTATATTTTATATTACTTGAGCTTTGGACGCCACTATAAAGAAACTGAATAATCAGTAATACAAATAATACGGCCAAGAAACCCCAAGTTGGTATTTTAGGTCTCGCAGGAGCCGGCTTATTTTTCGATCCCATATTTTTATTGCCGGGCTTGGTTTGGTCTTTTTTGTTATTAATATTTTTTTCGGCCATTTAATTTTTAAAGCTTAAATATTTTATAATATACGATTCAGCCAATCAATTGTTATATACTCGGTTGTGTTATTTATTAATATACAATCAAATAGTGTGCCAGTTTTCAGATTATGACAAATCATCAAAAGATATTACGTCACCTTCTGCCGTTTGCATGGAAAACCCTTCTTGTTTAGGAACCATTCGGCCAATTACCGAAAAATCTTTAAATTTACCCGCCAATAATTCCACATCTTTCTCGGGCAAAGTAAACATTAATTCCAAATCTTCGCCGCCAAACAGAGCATAGCGGTCAACGTCTTCTTCCATTTCGTTGGCCACCTGGCGCGTTTCTATGGCTATGGGCAATGCTGCCTGATATAGATAAACGCCTTTATCGGATGCGCTTGCAAGCTCAGAAACATCATTTATAATGCCTTGGGTTAGATCAATCATAGAAGTAGGTAATATATTCAACTCGTTTAGTTTTTTTACTACATCTATACGTGCAGCGGGGTATAATTGTTTCTTGATTACGTACTGATAATCAGAAAAATCGGGTTGAATATTTTCATTTTTGTGTTCCAGCCAATATTGTTTTTCCCTTGTCAAAATTCTTAAGCCTGCAAAGGCAGCGCCAAGATCGCCTGTAACACAAATGGCATCCAGTTTGCCGGCGTTTTTTCTGAATGTTATCTTATTTTTATCTACAATGCCATTAACGGTGATAGTCAAAACTATATTATTGTGATTGGGTTTTGTATCGCCGCCCAAAACTTCAATTTTATAGTCATTTCCGGCCGCATATATTCCTTCGTAGAGGTCTAAAATCATTTGCACCGACTGCCTGTTGGGTATTGCTAAATTAATAAGCATGGAAGTAGGCCGCCCGTTCATAGCCAATATATTACTTACGGCCGCGCTTACTATTTTATAGCCCAAATGCCGCATATGGGTATAGGATAAATCGAAATGCACACCCTCTACAAAAGTGGACGAACTGGCCAACAAGTATTCTTTTTCGTTCAAATCTATAACGGCGGCATCGTCGCCAATGCCTGAAACGGTATTTTTATTAGAATACGATTTATTCTTCTTAAAATGCTCCAACAGGTTGTTTTTGCCGTAGTTTTGTATGGTTCTAAAATCTTGTTCCATGAATTGTTATTAAAAATAAAAAAGGCAGCCACGTAAAACGTGGATGCCTTAAATATACGTAAAAGAAACTTGTTTAATATTTATTCCTTGTGGAGTAGTTTACTTTAAACGCACTGGCTTTTTTCAGTTCTTCCTGTACGTCTGTCAGCACCCCGAACTCCGAGTTTTTATCAACTCTCAAAGAAACAATCATACGGGGCTCTTCCAGGAGCTTATCGTACATCAGTTTTCTGATTGCGGGAATGTCGTCCACAATGGCATCGTCTATTTGCACTTTATCTTCGCCCAATTGGTTGTTGTGCAAAATTTCAGGGCCTATATAGATATAAGACACCAAACGTTTCTCTTCAATTTTTTCAATATTACCAGCTTCGGTCAAGTCTATTTTCACTTTTAATGTAACCTCGCGTAACACGGTTGTTACCATGAAAAAGAACAAGAGCATAAATACAACGTCAGGCATTGCTGATGTAGGTATTTCTTGCTTACTACCTGCTTGTTTTTTCTTAAATTGTGCCATAGCTTTTTTTAATCCTTATCTGGTTCTGCGATTGATATTTTCTTTGGATATATATCGCCAACAGTTTTTCTTTGCTCGGATCCTAATGATGAGTATGGCCTGCCATAGTTGCTCAATGCTACTTCATTTCTGAGTTCTGCATAGGCTCCCATCACTTCATCGAGCATATCTATATATATTCTATATGGAGTTTCTCGAACTGTTTTGATAGATACAATCGCTTTTTGCGGACTTTCGGATAAATCTTCGTCTCTATCCGGGTTTTTAATAAAGTCCATCAACTTTTGTTTTACATCTGCAACCTGAACCGGTTTTTCGTTCATCAGAACCAATCCTTGAGCGTTAACCAGAATGTTCATCATGTTACGTTTTCTTACCGGTGGTGGTGTTGCGTCTTGATCAAGTGGCGGTGGCAGCACTAAGCCAATTCCCGTATCCACGTTAATAGTTGTGGTTACAAGGAAGAAAATGAGCAGAAGGAATGCGATATCCGCCATTGACGAACCATTGATTTCTCCTTCTTCTCTTTGTCGTTTATTGAGTAGCATAATAGTGCTTTATCTTTAAAACTTTAATGTTTCACGCAAACCGGATGCTGCTACCGATAATACCATTGCACCGAGCATTATACCCAATGCCATTACGGCTGCTTGCACTGAATCGTTGAATACCAGGTAGCAAATACCGTATGCAACGAATGGAACAGCCATAATAGATATTTTTCTGATATCCTGCTTGCCTTGAATGGTACTTATCAATGCCGAAACCAGCATTAACAGAACACCCAGGCCTAATAGTACTGCTGCACCAATAACTGAAATTTTAACAAGCATTGTTGTTTCTCCTTTTAAATGTTATTGGTTTAGTCGTCAGAACTTCTTACAGATTTTCCGGCTTGTAATAAAATGATTGAATCTACCAGTGCAACTGAGCTTTCTTCCATTTCCACAATAATGCGGTCAATTTTGGATACACAATAGTTGTAACCGATTTGCAGAATCACACCTGCTATCAAACCACCTGCGGTAGTTAAAAGTGCTACTTTAATACCTCCTGCAACTACGTTTGGCGAAATGTCGTTAGCTTTTTGAATATCATCAAAAGCCACAATCATACCAACTACAGTACCTAGGAAACCAAATAGTGGTGCGATTGAAATAAACAACGACAACCAAACTAAGCCTCTTTCCAAGAAACTCATTTCGATTGCTCCGTAAGTAGAAATTGCTTTTTCAACAGCTTCAATTCCATTGTCTGCACGTAGCAAACCAGCCTGGAACACGGAAGCCACTGGGCCGCGGGTATTTGCACAAACTTCTGTTGCAGCATCAATGCCGCCCTCGTCGAGCGCGTCTTGAACTTTGGCCACAAATTTGCGTGTGTTTACATCAGCAAGGTTAAGGGTTATAATTCTTTCAAGGAAAACTGCCAGACCAAGTATAAATGTAATCATAATTGGCCACATCCAACCTCCGTCGTTTCCTTCGTTGAATTTTTCGACTATTAAATTAAAAAAGCCTTCGTCTACACCGGCTTGTAAAAGAAATAGAGCAATCGACGATGCCATATTCACTCCGATAATTATTAAATGTTATTGTCTTAGATTTTAGTGATTGTTAAGGATAAATCATTTTGAATTAAATGTCAAAATAATGAACTACCCTTTTAACAACTTTATTGAAAAATTTACAGAAGTTTTATATTTCTGCTTTTCGAGTAAAAGTAATATCAAAAAACCGCATTTACAACAATTTTAAACGTATTAATGGTTTTTCTGTTTTCGGCGGTTCGACCGTTGTACATAAAGCTTAACTTTATGGAATTACCTAAATTATAGCTTCCATTTAAGTGCCATAAAACACTGTAGCCCTCGCCGGTACCTTCTGTTAGTTCAAATAATCCATAGTTTGAGGCAATTCCGTTAACTATCGAATTTCTTAACTCAATAGAGCCATTAGCCTGTATTTTTTTAAATAAAAAAACGCGATTCATGTTTTTTATTTTAAATATTTTAGCATTTACCGGAATATTGGGCGATTCATCACGTTTTAACGTGTAGTTTCCAATAAGTCCACTTCTCCACGAGCGATTTATGGTAGAATGCAATCCGATCTCTAAATTTTTTGTGCCGATATCATAATTTCTTGTGCTTAACTGGCTGCTAGTGTTTGAAGTTTTACCCTGCCCCGCATTCAATTCGGCTTCTAAAACATCAGTAATTCGGTAGCGTGCTTCCATAGAAAACAGCGTACTGCCGGCTTTGATTGTTTCGCTGCTTCTTTTATTGAAATTACCCAGATAGCTGTATTTCAGCCGTAAGTCTCCCCTATCGTAACCGGGTAGTAAATCCAGCTCTTTATCAAGTAAAAACCGACCATGCAGCGTGGTGGCATCGTTTCTAAACGTGCTCAATTTTAAAAAATATACATCGCTCAACCTATTGGTTGTCGAGCTTTCTTGTATTCTTATGTTAGAAAAAAGGCGTATTTGTTTTAAAAATCCCAAAATTTCTAAAGCGCTATCGTCCGGCAGAAAGCCAAATGGCATTATTTCGTTTCTCAATCCAAAATTGAGGTCTATCACCGAAAATAGCTCATCAGACGGTAGCAATTGGCGTATGTAGGTGCCTTCGTTTGCGGTTAATTCCGGGAAAAACTCATCTATCTGTTGTACACCGTCCCCATTTAAATCGTCCCAAACGTACTGCCCAAATTCGGGACCGACCTCTATATATGTTTCCTGGTACAGAGCTTCGCGTTTTGTTCCGGCTTCGTACAATATCTCGCCCTGCCATTTATCAGAAAATAAACGGTACCCCGTATTTGATTTAAGCAATAGATTGTTCTTATCGGCTATGTTATTAGCACTGGCAAAAGTGTCGTTTACATTTTTTTTGCGCCATTTTAGCTGATTTTGGGTATAAAAATTGTTGCTTGGCGCATAATTTACTATAAATCTGTGCGTCATTGCGGCATATTCGTCGTGGAATTTATTATCCAAAACTCCCTGTTGGTTTCTATATGATATAGAATAATCTAGCCGGAGTGCATCCTTTCCAAAAGCAAAACCGGGACCTACATCAATAAATGAGAGCGAATTATTGAGGAGCGAATCGGATTCCAGCTCTTTATCCGATTTTATTTCATGCTCTATATATAAGTATGGAGAATATTGAAGCCCGCTAAAGTTAAATTCTTTGGATAACGAAATATCCTGTCGCAGCCAATCTCCCTTTTCGTTGGTCGGGTTATTTGTGGTATTTACCCAATCTTGATTATACACTAACGAAAAACCATTCAGGTTATTTAATTCCACTTTAGAGGCTTGTCGCTGCCCTTTAAATCCAGTAAGCTCAATTAAGCCATACTCTGCCGATAATTCTGCATTTTCACCAATTAACCAATCCACTTTCGCTTCATTTAAAAGTTCTTTAGCATCCGTTTGATTTTGGATATTCCACTTGCGGTCGAATTCTACTTCTTTTGTGCGTTCAAAATATTGAAAATTGCGTCCACTGTATCTTCTGTTAAGGTCAAAATTGAGCTTACCCAATCCAATTTCCTGGTTATTGATTTTTATACCACCTGTATATGCCATATCCACGTTATTTTCTTTACCCAGCGTGGAGAATCTATTTTGGTCGAATTCACTTACAGCCCACTCTCCATATATAGAGGCATTCTTGCCAATCCTGTACTCGCTATTGAATGCGGCCATTTGCTGTTTTTGCGGGGCGGGCAGTTTTCTATACGGTTCGTAATCGCCATTGTGTTTACCAACCCATTCGTAAATCATGCCGTTTACAGTTGAACCAACTCGTTTATAACTACCTTTGTTTGCCCCCACATGAGTAAACGTCACCTTATATATAGCTTCGTTACTATCCGAACTCTGTATATATATGGAAATGAGCTGATTATTTTCGGTAGTATCTCTTAAAGCATACCGAACGGTTGACTCCCTGTCGCTTTCACTTACGTACGCAGCTCCCGATGCAATGGCCAAATCTAAATTATTACCCACATTTTTAAGTATTTCAATATCGCTTTCCGATAATGTTTGTTGTGATAACAGTTCATTTCCATCCGCCTGCCGAATTACTGTGGCACCAAACGAGATTCTATCATCAAAAAAACTCTCACCCACTTCTACTGCCATTAAGGTTCTGTTGAAATTACGGTCTATATATTCATATTCTATAGTTATCCGGGTTTCGTCTGTAATCAATAGATTGTTTGTAAATGTAACCTCGCCCAAGCCATAATCAATAATATATTCGTTTTCTTCGCCCCTGCTCACCTGCCTGCCGTTTATAAAAACCTGCTCGGTACCGGCCAGTACTATTACAAAAGATTCTCCATTTTTACCCGTCAGTCGGTATGGACCTTGCATTCCATCATTCCCGTCAAATTTTACGCTATGATAGGTGCCACGCATTACCGAAACGGCGCCCGAATAATTACCCGACGAAGATGCCCGATTTCCTGCCGCGCCTTGTAAGCGTCTGTTCAGCTTGGCAAAACTACTTCTATCAAATTTCACGTCAATATCACCCATTTGCAGATTAGAATTGACTGAATATAGATTTATCAAAACCTTATCAAATTCTCTGAGGTTTTGGGTGGTTCCATCGGGTTGAATGGGTATATTTTTATCGGTTATTGCGGCTTCTATGTTTATATTTTCGGTAAGATTGCCTTTTAATTCAAAATTCAATCCACTTTCCAGCGCAAAATCCTGATTTGTACCCACAACTATACCGCGACTTAAACTGCCATATTGCTGTAAATTGGAGCCACTGAATATATTATCCGTATCGCCATCAATATGTGCACCTTTATCGTAGCTTAGTTGTTCGGTATTTCCTAAGAGTATTTTGTAATTGGGCAACGTTGGCGGCTTATACCACTTTTTTAAGGCTATGGGGTAAGCATTGTAATTTATATACAGTGTATCTTTGGGGCTAAACTCGAAACTCCGGGTATTTACAAATCTAATAGAGCCGTTTTCTTCATCAAAATGCCAATTTTGCCGGGGAATTTTAGTGGAGGCTGTGTTTACCTGAATGGAATTTGCTTCCACCCAATCACCTAAAAAGTAAGATGAGTCGGTAATAACGGGAAATATCTCTATTTGTGCGGGTAAACTACTGTTTTGCGCTGCTAAATCCGGGGCATAACAAATGCATTGACTTATAAAAGCCAATGCCAATATGCACTTATACTTTTTGAAGAATTTAGCCAGTGTTTTAGGTTTTGTTGAATTTACTAAAGGCTAAAACTTTCTTTAGTCAGGTTCAACCTCAAACATTAATTAAACTCCGATATTCCCGATTTTAAGAATGATACAAATTTATCCTTTTTTGTATAACCCAGCACCTGTTTAAGCACTTTTTCATTTACAGGGTCGTAAATAACGTAGGTGGGCAAGGCTACATTACCGGTCATATCAAATTGAATGAGCTGATTTTTTTGGGCATCTTTTCCGCCATCGGTATAAAGGCGTACCAGTACCATTTTATCAAACTCTTCCTGTACTTCCCGGAGTGGAAAAATATTGGCTTCCATTGCGCGACAGTTTGTGCAGGTATATCCCGAAAAATCTATGAATAAAGGTTTGTTTTCCTCAATGGCTTTTTGCTTAGATGCTTCCAGGTCTTCGCTCCAAACATCGGTATCGGCAATTGCACCGCCTGTGGTACCTATTGAGGTAACAAGGCTTACATCGGTAGGCTGTTTGGGTGGCAGCCAAGAATCCCACACGCCAAGAGATGCTCCAAATAAACCCGGCAGCAAATATATACTAAAAATAAACAAGGGCATGGCTAAAAACAGCCTACCTACCGATGTATATTCTGGTTTTATTTCGTGTTTAAGCGTCATAAAGCCAAGTGCATATATCCCAGCTAATATAAATATCACAATCCATGCGGCTATAACAAAAGGTCTGGATACCAATCCCAATTGCCAAACCAAATCCACATCGGATATAAATTTAAATGAGGTAGCAAGCAATACAAAACCTAAGGTTACTTTTACCAAATTCATCCAGGAACCACTTTTTGGCATCGATTCCAACCAACTTGGAAACATTGCAAACAACACAAAAGGGCTGGCAAAAGCGGCCGAAAAACCAACCATACCCAATACAGGATAGAACCATTCTCCACCAACTGTAGCCGCGAATACTGCCCCGACAAATGGCGCCGTGCACGAAAAAGAAACAGCGCTGATTGTAAGTGCGAGAAACAGAATACCCATCAACCCGGAGCTTTCGTTGCTCTTTTTATTCAAAAAGTTTGTGAATTTATACGGTAGTCTTAACTCAAATAATCCGAAAAGGCTTATTGCAAATGCTATTAATATTGCAGCAATAATTATATTAACAATTGGATTTGACGCAAAACGTTGTGCGCCGGAGGCACCTAATATTAAAGCCAGTAATAATCCCAAGAGTGTAAATGTGGCTACAATAGCCAGCCCAAACAGCAAAGCTTTACCGATTGGCCTTTTTGCGTCTTTTTGGTTCGAAAAATATGACACGGTCAGCGGGATTATTGGAAACACACATGGGGTAAGCAGTGCTGCGAATCCGGCCAATATGGCCACCCACATAAACGACAGGATGCCATCTTGCCTAAAATCATCGCTACCATTGCTTATAGTTGTTCCATTATCGGCAGCCTGCGCCACCAGATTATCCAAACCGGCATAAACCTCATCCGCGATACCTTCGATATTTACCAAAGCAATAATGGATTTTTTCTTAGGTGGCAAACACACTCTATCATCGCATGCCTGGTAGAACACTTCCACATCCAGGTTTTGGTTGCCTTGATAGTCTGTGCCTACCGCAACCGGAATTTTAAAAGTAGCCTGATTCGAATGCATCCCCAATTCCACTTCAAAATTAGGATCAAATTCTACATTTGCCGGACTTTCTGTAACCTTGCCGGCAACTACAAAGTTATCGGAATTTGCCGTAAAACGAGTGGGATAGGGCCCGGCATCCGGGGCATTGAGAATGGAGTATAAGTACCAGCTTTCTTCAATATCGGCTTTTATTTCGATAGTAAATACTTCACCGGCTTTGGCGGTATTGGGTGCGTTGACAACCTCGAATTTTATCGGGTCGGGTATTTGTGCATGAATAAAAAATGGGGTTAACATCAAAACGATGAACCCCATTAATGCAGATTTAAATAATCTCATTTAAAGCTTTTTTAAAATAGTTTAAGCTAGTCGGCCTTAACCACCCAAAATTTAAGTGATGGTTTAAGATCTCCGACCAAGCTGATTGTGGCAGAGTATTCACCTAGGGTTTTAACATCTTTGTCGATAGAAATGTTTCTTCTATCCACAATGATTTCTCTTTCTGCCAAAGCTTCTGCAATTTGTACGTTGGTAACCGTTCCGTGAATTTTATCGTCCTCTCCGGTAGTTACCGAAATTGTGATAGAAGTAGCTTCCAGAAGTTCTGCCAGTTCTTTTGCTTCCTGTACGGTCAGCTTGGCACGTTCTGCTGCTTGTGCAATTCTAAGTTCCAACTCTTTTACGGCGCCTTTAGTTGCCATAATTGCTTTGCCCTGAGGAATCAGGAAATTGCGGCCATAGCCGTCTTTAACGTCTACAAGGTCGCCTGCCAAGCCTAATTTTTCTATATCTTCTTTAAGTATAACTTTCATTCTAATACTCTTTTTTATCTTAGGTTTTCTGCAACATATGGCAACAGGCTCAAAAAGCGAGCTCTTTTAATGGCCACATTAAGTTGACGTTGATGTTTAGCACTTGTTCCGGTTACACGACGTGGCAAAATTTTGCCTTGGTCGTTAATGTAACGTAGTAGTGTTTCCACATCTTTATAGTCGATATATTCTACGCCGGCTTTAGTGAATTTGCACTGCTTAACTTTGCGGATGCTTTTTTTGGGGTGTGAAGGATTCTGAATCATAATAAATTTCTTTTTTGATGTTTAGTTACTCGTCGTCTTCTGTCTCGTCGTCATTCCCGTTATCGTCCTCATCTTCCTGAACGGCAAAAATGCTTGGAACTTCGTTTCTTCTTTGAAGTTCGCGGTGACGCAACATTTTGGCATCATATTTTAATGTCAAGAAGCGCAATACATCATCATCGATTCGGAGTGCACGCTCTAGAGTAGCTATTAAACTTGCAGGGGCTGTAAAATACATATTTACATAAAACCCATTTCCTTTTTTATCGATTGGGTAGGCGAAAGGACGTAAGCCCCACTCATCTGCCTCATCAATCTCCCCGCCATTGTCGGTAATTAGTTTGTTAATCTGATCAACGGCCGCTTTATACTTTTCCTCATCCAATACCGGATTTAGGATATACGTGAATTCGTAATAATTGTTTGTCATATTTTTAATTTAATTCTGTGGTTGTTTTCCGTTTGAAAACAGTTGTTTGCACACTTTTTGGCGCAAACAACAGAAGAACCAAAAATACGGTTTTATTTAGTTGTTTCCAACAAAAGAAATTAGATTTCCCATGCTATGCAAGCTCATTAATCTTGCGTGCTAATTCAAGGTCTTTCTCGGTTACCGTGTTGCCGTGGTCGTGAGTGCTTAAAGTCAGCACAACGGTATTATAAACATTAAATATCTCGGGGTGGTGTTGTAATGCCTCTGCCTCAAATGCAATTCTTACAATAAAGCTAACTGCACTTTTAAAATCTTTAAATTCGTATTTCTTTGATATGCTATTATCTTTATACTGCCAGCCAGCGATATGTTCTAATTCTTTTTTAATATAGGTAGCGGTTAAATTTTTATTCATAATGTTCTTTCATTTTTTATATTTTGGGGTAATATGGGTTGTCATTTATACTAATTTAACACCATATTTATCTTAATCCGTTTCAACGAAACACTATAATTTATTTTAACTACTATGTTATATTATATTTTATTAAACACTTATTACTAAAAAACATTTACAATATTTTATTTATAATATTTAATCAAAACGGTAAAATGTTTTAGAAATATTTCGTTCTAAAAAAATTAGACCAACAACATCAAATTGAAGGCACGTGATTCATAACTATATTCTTCCAAAAATCCGTCTTTTCCTGGCGCCTATTCTTGTTTTAATCTTATCGAATTCTACTTTTGCAGAATCTACAATATCGGGCATAGACGGGGGAAGCCTCAGCCTTCTCTGGGTAGTTCCTTTTGTAGGTATTCTTCTTTCTATAGCTGTATTTCCTTTATTTGCTGAAGAATTTTGGCATCATCATTTCGGAAAAATA
Organism: uncultured Balneolaceae bacterium; assembly: GCA_964615135.1. GTDB lineage: Bacteria > Bacteroidota > Rhodothermia > Balneolales > Balneolaceae > Balneola. The sequence goes on from CAZTOG010000005.1 coordinate 112,872, forward strand.
TCGGCATTTTGGGCATTCCTACTCATCATACCAATGATATTAAGTTTTGGTGTAGAAACTGCATTCCATGAAATTATTCACACTTATTTAGGCGAGTATTTCCCCTTCATTATTCTGCTGCTAGCTTTATTCACAGTTTCTGGCGGCGTGCGTATCAAAGGGTATTTAGTGGGTACTCCAATTGTTAATACTACCCTTCTGTTAATTGGTACCATATTAGCCAGCTGGATGGGAACAACCGGGGCGGCTATGCTATTAATCAGACCTATGTTACGCGCGAATGCCTGGCGTGCTAAAAAAGTACACATGGTTGTATTTTTCATATTTTTGGTTGCAAATATTGGTGGCTCTTTAACTCCGCTGGGCGACCCACCGCTATTTTTAGGCTTTTTACAAGGGGTAGATTTTTTCTGGACTACAACCAACTTACTTGGAGAGATGTCGTTTGTTGTTGTGGTTCTGCTAATCATCTATTATTTCTGGGACAAAGCCTTATTTAAAAAAGAAACTAATCGCCCGCCAATCGATGATGGCTCGGAGCCTGTAGGCTTGGAAGGCGGTTTTAACCTGGTGCTTTTATTAGGTGTCATTGGAGCTGTTTTATTTTCAGGCATCGCAGAAATTGGCTCAATTTCTATAATGGATGTTGAAGTTACCTACGCAAATATAGTGCGTGATGTGACATTACTGCTAATAACCTGGTTAAGCTGGCAATTTACATCCAAAGAAAGCCGTGCAGCTAACGGATTCGACTGGTTCCCTATTCAAGAAGTAGCTAAACTATTTGCCGGTATATTTATCACCATTATTGCACCCATTGCAATGTTAAAAGCAGCTACTGGTGGCGAGGGTGCATTGGTATTCATTAATAACGCTGTAATGGCAGACGGCGAGCCTAATAACCCCATGTTTTTCTGGGTAACGGGCCTGCTATCCGCGTTTTTAGACAACGCCCCAACTTACCTGGTTTTCTTTAACACTGCCGGTGCCGATGCCGCATTTTTAATGAATGAATTTAGCCATACTTTGATGGCAATTTCAACCGGCGCCGTATTTTTTGGTGCTTTAACTTATATAGGTAATGCACCAAACTTTATGGTAAAATCTATTGCAGAACAAAACGGTATTAATATGCCAAGCTTTGGTGGTTATATGCTATGGTCGTTTGGTATATTAGTTCCTATATATGTAGTAGTAACATACTTATTTATATAGTGTCTGCCTCAAAACAAAAACATATTCTAATAATAGGAGTAACAACATTGTTACTCCTTTTTTTTAAAACCAACCGAACGGTTTACGCTCAACAAGCAGCGGTTGTAGATTCTGTGAATATCGCTTTTCTTCCTGCTCTGTCTTATAACAGCGATTTTGGGTTGGTTGGGGGCGGAATACTCAATTTCGTCCACTATAAACGAGATTACTCCCCATTCTATAAACACGCCTCTTTAAATGGTCTAATTTCTACACGCGGCCTTGCATCTGTCTCGTTACTTTTTGACAAACCCAATCTTTATAATTCGCCCCTCAGGTTAACCGGAGAGCTTTTTATAGATCGCATTTTAGAAGATGCATATTTTGGCATCGGCAATTACGATGAAATCTCAAAAGATAATCGAAGAAGTGGCGTTTATTACTTCAAATCGTTTTCAGTAGGTGGCAATATTAATTTCCGATATCCGGTTAATACAATCTATTTAAATAATTTAGAATTTATTACAAGTTTATTGTTCGAATATAGCACGCCTTGGGATAATAAGATGGATAAATTGATTATGAACGAGCGGCCTTTAGGAATAACCGGAAATACAACCGTTCAAATCGGTACAGGATTTATATTAGAATCGAGAGATAATGAATTCAGACCGCAAACAGGTAGTTATTTAAAAATACTTGCTAATTTCGGCCACCATTGGGTTAATAATAATAAGTTTTCTACCGGATTTAATGCCGATTATCGCCAATATTTATCGTTCCATTTAATACGCGATATTACCTTTGCCAATCGGTTATATTTCGAAAATACTGCATCCGACATAGCATTTTGGCAATTGGCATCGCTAGGTGGTAAAAACACTTTAAGAGGATATCCGATAAGACGGTTTATAGATAACAACGCTTTGGTATTAAACTCTGAACTCAGAACATGGTTATTTAAAATTGACGCATTAAAATCAGAATTTGGTGGTAATTTATTTTTTGATGTCGGGAAGACATTTCCCAATAATAGCTCTCTTAAAGAAATAGTAAACGATTTAAAATACTCATTTGGTTTTAGCGGTACCGCCGCTTTTTTAAATCCGGATTTTATACTGCGAATTGATGTAGGGTTTTCTGATGAAAGTATTGGCATTTACTTTACAACGGGGTACATGTTTTGATAACCGTAGAATAAATGAGAAAATACACTGTTATATGTTAGAATATTTTGCATACTTTTATTGACGAAATTGTAAATAATCTATGTATTATATTCCATCACTAAATTTTAACAAATCACAAAGAATAAGTCAGATATTTTAAATATGAGTGAATTTGCATTTGATATGGCTGCGTTGAGCGAAAAAATTGAAGAAAGCAGCCATTTTATTGAAGACATCCGCCAAGAATTAGATAAAGTTATCATAGGTCAGCATTATATGATAGACCGCTTGATGGTTGGCTTACTTACAAATGGACATATTTTGCTGGAAGGAGTACCCGGTTTGGCCAAAACATTGACCGTTTCGTCGCTTGCAACCGTTTTGGACACCAGTTTTCAACGTATTCAATTTACGCCCGATCTGTTGCCCGCCGACTTAATAGGTACTCTTATCTATAATCAAAAAGAAGCTGAGTTTTTTGTAAAGAAAGGGCCGATTTTTGCCAACCTTATCCTTGCCGATGAGATTAACCGATCTCCGGCTAAGGTACAAAGTGCGTTGCTCGAGGCCATGCAGGAAAAACAAGTAACCATTGGCGAAGAAACCTTCAAACTGGAAGAACCATTTCTGGTGCTGGCTACTCAAAACCCGGTCGATCAGGAAGGAACCTATCCGTTACCTGAAGCTCAGGTTGACCGTTTTATGCTGAAACTTAAAATCGGCTATCCAACCGAGGCCGAAGAGCTGGAAATAATGCGCAGAATGGCCAGAACAGGCAATAAAACCACTCTAAATAAAATTGTATCTATAGAAACTATTATGAATGCCCGTGCAATCATAAATGAGATTTACATGGACGAAAAGGTGGAAAAATATATAGTGGATTTGGTATTTGCGTCACGCAAGCCGGCCAACTATGGGCTTACCGAACTGGCAAACCTGATTAGCTTTGGTGCCTCGCCCCGCGCCACTATTAATTTGAATTTAGCCGCGCGTGCCCAAGCTTTCCTGGCGCATCGTGCGTACGTTACACCGGAAGATGTTCGCGAAATAGTTATGGATGTTATGCGCCACAGAATTATACCGACATTTGAAGCCGAAGCTGAGGATATAACCACAGAAGATATTGTACAGAAAATAGTTGGTTCGGTTCAAGTTCCCTAAACCCGGATGGCAACGATTTGGCAAAATCAAAGCCAGTCTAAATAATTATTATATAATAAAAAAAGGCTCTCACACTTTTGTATGAGAGCCTTTAATTTATTTAGGCCGGAAATTATCTATTAAGATTATTCCTCGCTTTTCTCTGCTTCTTTGGCAGCTTCGGCTTTTTCCTGAGCTTCTATTTTCTCTTTAAGCTCGGCCAGGCCCGACATTTCACCTAACGTTGGAGCGCCAACCTCGATATCAGCTTCTTCTGCTTTTTTCTTTGCAGCTTGTGCTTTTTTCTGGTCTTTGTCCAATTGGCTTAATGTTATGCTTCTGTTGCCTTCGTCAAAATCCAGCACAAAAGCTTCTACTTTGTCGCCTTCTTTGAATTCGATTTCTACGGCTTTGCCTAAGCTCAAAAATGCGGAAGCTCCCAGCGGAAGTTTAACAAATGCGCCTTTATCGGTTACTTTTGTTACTTCGCCCTCTATATCAGTACCGGGAGTGTATTCACGTGCATATTTTTCCCAAGGGTTTTCTTGCACTTGCTTATGGCCCAATGTGATTCTGCGGTTCTCAAAATCGACACCCAAAATTGCGACCTCTATTTCCTGGTCTTTGTTTACAATTTCGCTAGGATGTTCAAATTTTTCGGTCCAGCTCAAATCGGAAACGTGAATCAAGCCATCAATACCCGGCTCTAATTCAACAAACACTCCGAAAGTGGTCAGGTTGCGAACAACACCGGTATGCTTGGAACCAACAGGGTATCTATCCAGGATATCAGCCCATGGGTCTTCGGTCAATTGTTTAACACCAAGCGAAATTTTCTTTTCTTCTTCGTTGATGTTCAGAACTATACACTCTACAATGTCATCTTTCTGTACCAATTGAGATGGGTGTTTGATGTGCTGTGTCCACGACATTTCTGAAATGTGAATCAAGCCTTCAACACCTTTTTCAAGTTCGATAAATGCACCGTAATCGGCTATGGAAACTACACGACCCTGTACTTTCATGCCTTCAGGATATTTTTCGTTGATATTTTCCCATGGATGCGGTTGCAATTGTTTCAAACCAAGAGATACGCGTTTGCTGTTTTCGTCAAAATCGATAACGGCAACGTTCAAGCGCTGATCTAATTGAATAATCTCGCTTGGATTGTCAACACGTCCCCATGACAGGTCTGTGATGTGCAATAATCCGTCAACACCACCGAGGTCGATAAACACGCCGAAATCGGTAATGTTTTTAACGGCACCTTCAAGTACTTGACCTGCTTCGATAGTTTCGAGAATTTGCTCTCTTTGCTCTTCAAGGTCAGATTCGATAAGTGCTCTGTGCGAAACAACCACGTTTTCAGCGGCCATATTCAGTTTAACAACTTGAAACTCCATCGTGCGGCTCACATAAGCGTCGAAGTCGCGAACCGGACGTACGTCGATTTGTGAACCCGGCAAGAACGCATCAATGCCGAACACGTCAACAACCATACCACCTTTGATACGGCGTTTGATATACCCTTCGATAATTTCGCCCGACTCGTGCGCAGCTTCGATTTTTTCCCATGCAAGCAAGATATCTGCTTTTCTACGGGAGAGAATCAATTGGCCGTCTTTATCTTCTACACGGTCCAGGAATACGTCAACTTCATCGCCCGGGCCAATTTTTTCCAAAAATGCGGCGGGGAATTCGTTAACAGGAATTATACCTTCAGATTTGAAACCGATATCTATAACAACGTATTTATCATCTACAGAAACTAGACGTCCGCTAACAATTTCTTTTTCTTCAATTTCATTTAGGGTATTCTCGTACATACCCATCAACTCATTATATTCTTCTTCGGTGTATTCGTCGGAAGGGCCTTGCAGCTGATCATAAGTATAAACTTCGCCTTCTACTTCACCGGTATAAACGCGTGTCAAAGTTTCTGCTGTGTTATCTTCATCTACAATTTCTTCAGCAGCTTCATCTTTTGCTTCAGTTTCCGTTGTTGCTTCTGCGGTTGTTTCAACCTCTTTAGTTTCTTGGGTTACGTTTGTATCCTCAGCTAAATTTGTTTCTTCAGCATCGATTTCTTTTTTGTTTAAATCTTCGGTCATATTAAATTTTAAGTTACTGTTTTACCGCAATACTGACTTTCAGTAATGGGATAAGATTAATGTTTATATATTTTTATTTGCAATCACCTTTTCGGCGTATTTGCATATTTTTTTCACTTGTTCGTCGAATGTAAGTTCTGAAGTATTAATCAGAATGGCATCTTGCGCCTGTTTCAGCGGGTCGGCCTTTCTGCTTGAGTCCAGTTCGTCGCGCGAGGCAATATTTTGCTCCACTTCTTTCAATGTGGCTGCTTTTCCGGCTTTTTTCAATTCCTCAAATCTTCGCAGCGCCCTATCTTTAATATCGGCAACCATAAAGATTTTCAGTTCTGCATCCGGAAATACCGCGGTGCCTAAGTCTCTGCCATCGGCAATGTAAACACCCGATGCTACCGTTTTTCGCATCAAATTATTTACAAATTCTCTCACTTTTGGCATAGCGGCAACTTCGCTTACCGCACCGGAAACTCTCATTTCTCTTATTTTTTCGGATACATCCTCATTATTGAGAGTAACATGGAAAAAATTTTCTTTGAAATAAAAGGAGATTTCACTTACATTCAGTTGTTCAAGGAACAAAACTCTGTTACGGTCGGAATTAAGAAAAACCAGCGTAGCAACCCTATAAAGGGCTCCTGAATCGAGATATTGAATTTTTAAACGCTCTGCAACTGCCTTTGCAGTAGAGCTTTTACCGGATCCTGCCGGCCCATCTATAACTATAATCATAACAGAAAGGTTAAATTAAAATTATTTACGGTTATATTCAATCAAAAGTTGAATAATATTCTCATTTACCGTAATTTTGGTGACTTTACAATATTTTGACAATTAAGCTATTCTAAGCAATGCCACAAATTAAACAAGCAATAAAACGTGTACGCCAAGCAGAGACAAGACGCAACAGAAACCGTGCACGTAAATCAAAAATGAGAACACTTATTAAAAAAGTGTTTAACGCAACCGATAAAGCCCAGGCCGAAGTGCATTTAAAAGAAGCAGTGGCCTATATCGATAAAATGAGCCTGAAAGGCATCGTTCATAAAAACAACGCTGCGCGCAAAAAATCAAGTTTAACAAAATTTGTTAACAATCTATAAGTAGGATTTGATTTAAATTATGGCCAACTCTCGCTCTAAGGCAATACTCATTATATTAGATGGCTTTGGGTTGGCTGTAAATCCTGCCGTAAGCGCTATCGATAAAGCCAAAAAACCCTTTATCGATTCTTTGTTCAAAAACAGTCCTAACACCTATCTTTTAGCCAGCGGCAAAAATGTAGGACTACCGGATGGGCAATTTGGCAATTCCGAAGTTGGCCACTTAAATATTGGCGCAGGCCGCATAGTTTATCAAGAACTTTCGCGTATTAACCTTGCTATAAAGGAAAAGACTTTTTTTTCGAACCCTGTTTTTTTAAACGCTTTAGAAAAAGCAAAGAAAAAAAACAAAATTCATCTATTTGGACTATTCTCCGATGGTGGCGTACATAGCCACAATAACCACCTGTTTGCTTTATTGGCACTTTGTAAAGCACACGGCATCGAGAATGTGTATGTGCATGCTTTTACCGACGGACGCGATACCTCGCCAACCGGAGGTATAGAGTATGCACACCAATTCAACCAAAAGGCCACAGAGATAGGAGTTGGAAAGCTGGCTTCCATAATCGGTCGTTATTACGCAATGGACCGCGACACGCGATGGGAACGTACCCAGCTGGCATACGATCTTTTGGTGGATGGAAAAGGTGAGTATTTTGAAGATAGCGACAGCGCTTTTAAAGCCTCATACGACAGCGGGGTAACCGATGAGTTTATCAAGCCCGTTGTATTGGATAAATCGCCTGATTCCAGAGTGTCGGATGGCGATACCGTAATCTTTTATAATATTCGCGGCGACCGTGCCCGACAGATTACGCGTGCTTTTAAAGAAGAAGGTTTTAATCATTTTGAAATAAAAAAAGATTTAAACCTTAATTACACCTCTTTTACACAGTACAACGCTACTTTTAAAAATGTGAGCGTGGCTTATCCACCCGAGTTATTAAAAAACACCATTGGCGAATGGGTAAGCAAAAAAGGTTTGAAGCAATTCCGTATCGCTGAAACCGAAAAATACCCGCATGTGACTTATTTCTTCAATGGCGGGGTTGAAATACCCAACGAAGGCGAAGACCGCCTGGTAATACCAAGTCCAAAAGTGGCCACTTACGATTTACAACCCGAAATGAGCGCGCCCGAGGTAACGGATGCCCTTTGCCAGCGCTTGGATTCAGGAATCTATGACCTGGTCATTCTCAATTTTGCAAATACAGATATGGTAGGCCATACCGGCAGCATGGAGGCCGCCATTAAAGCGGTAGAAACCATAGACACACTGCTAAAACGTGTTATAGAAACGGCTAATAAAAATGGTTATACTTCGCTTATTATTGCCGACCATGGCAACGCCGATTGTATGATAAAACCGGATGGCAGTCCGCATACCGCGCACACTACAGCACCAGTTCCGGCAATTATTGTAAATTATCCTGAAAAAATAGAGATGAAGCCCGGTATTTTGGCAGATGTATCCCCTACTCTGTTAAAAATAATGAATATTGAGCAACCGGCAGAAATGACCGGTAAAGCTTTATTCTAAACAAACACCGATTCTCAGGCGATTTTAAAACCTGTCAAGAATTAAAATAAACCGGTGCCACAATACTACACCCGATCAGCAATTACCGGCGCATAAAGTTTGTGGATTAATCTATATATACGGCTAAAAAGAAAGATTTTAAACTTTTAATATTTTAATTCGCACTTTGTCATTTTAATTCTTGCAATTACAGTATTGCCCTGCTACATTCATAATAAATGAACTAAAAACAGTATTACCTCGTTTTCTTCACAAAGAAAAGAGTTTAAAAGTAATTAATTTTCAAACATTAGGACTAAAGCCATGGAGAGTAATAACTACTCAAGTAAAGTTCATGACGTAATTAAATACAGCCGAGAGGAAGCCTATCGGTTAGGGCACGATTATATCGGCACCGAGCATATTATTTTGGGCATCATCCGGCTGGGTGAAGGCGTTGCAATACGTATTCTGAAAAATTTAGACTGCAACCTTCATTTGCTCAAAAAAAGCATCGAAGACACCGTTCGCGGTACCAGTGGCCCAATCATTCCCACAAATATTCCATTGACAAAACAGGCAGAAAAAGTTTTCAGGCAAGTTCGTATCGAAGCAAAACTATATCAAAACGATACCATTGGTACCGAACACCTGTTATTGGCCTTAATCAGAGACGAAGAGAATATTGCATCACAAATACTGCAACAATTCCAGGTTAACTACCAAGTTGTACGAGAAGAATTGGATATTATAATCTCAGGTAAACCACACCGTAGCCAAGGCAGCGCATCAACCGCTTCCGCTTCTATTGGCAGCGATAAAGGGCCAGGTGGGACGAGTGGTGTACGCGATAAATCTTCGGAAAAATCTAAAACACCGGTTTTGGATAATTTTGGCACCGATTTAACACTTTTGGCGGAAGAAGGTAAACTGGACCCTATAATTGGCCGGGATAAAGAAATTGAGCGAGTTGCACAGGTTTTAAGCAGGCGCAAAAAGAACAATCCCGTATTGATTGGTGAGCCCGGTGTGGGTAAAACGGCAATTGCCGAAGGTCTGGCCAGTAGAATTGTGGAGCGCAAAGTATCTAGAGTTTTATACAACAAACGAGTTATTGCGCTCGATTTGGGCTCGATGGTTGCCGGCACAAAATACCGTGGCCAATTTGAAGAACGCCTGAAAGCCGTAATGACAGAACTTGAAAAAGCCGACGATGTAATTCTGTTCATCGACGAACTGCATACCATTATCGGTGCCGGTGGCGCAATCGGTACTTTGGATGCCGCAAATATGTTAAAACCCGCGCTGGCAAGGGGCGAAATCCAAGCCATTGGCGCAACCACCCTCGATGAGTACAGGCAGGTTATAGAAAAAGACGGCGCTTTGGAGCGTCGTTTCCAGAAAATAATGGTCGAGCCAACCACCATCGAAGAAACCATAGAGATTTTAAGGCAAATAAAGCCTAAATATGAGAAACATCATAATGTAAAATATACCGACGAAGCCATTTTGGCTTGCGTACATTTGACAGACCGCTATATTACCGACAATTATCTGCCCGATAAAGCCATCGACGCATTGGACGAAGTGGGAGCTAAAATCCACCTTTCCAATATTACGGTGCCACAGAATATCATCGATTTGGAAGAGCAGGTTGAAACCATACGGGACGAAAAGAACAATATGGTTAAAAAACAGCTCTTCGAAGATGCTGCTAATTTACGCGATAGAGAAAAACAAGTTATCAGCGAATTGGAAATGGCCAATAAAGAATGGGAAAAAGAATCGGCTGGTATTTTATACGACGTTACCGAAGATGATGTAGCCGAAGTTGTGGCCATGATGAGCGGCGTCCCTGCAACAAGAGTGAACCAGGACGAGAGCAAAAAACTTCTCAAAATGGAGAAAACATTAAGCACAAAAATTATTGGCCAAAATGAGGCTGTAATCAAATTGACCAAAGCCATTCAGCGTACCCGATCCGGATTGAAACACCCGGAACGCCCGATTGGATCCTTTATATTTTTAGGACCAACCGGAGTAGGTAAAACCGAAATGGCAAAAGTACTAGCCAGCTTTATGTTTGGCAAAGAAGATTCGCTCATCAGAATTGATATGAGCGAATATATGGACAGATTCTCCGTTTCAAGGCTGATTGGAGCCCCTCCGGGCTATGTTGGCTATCAAGAGGGTGGCGTTTTGACCGAAAGAGTGCGAAGAAAACCATACAGTGTGGTTCTGCTTGATGAAGTTGAGAAAGCACACCCCGATATTTTCAATATTTTCTTGCAAATATTGGATGAAGGAACCATTACGGACAGACTGGGAAGAAAAGTGGATTTCAGGAATACCGTAATTATCATGACTTCCAACATCGGCGCCAGAGATATTAAAAACTTGGGCAAAGGAATCGGATTCTCGCAAGATGCCGAGCAGGTATTCGATTATGCACGAATGAAATCAAGTATTCAGGACGCTCTGAAAAAAGTGTTCAATCCCGAATTCCTGAACCGACTGGATGACGTGATTACCTTTAAGCCGCTTAGCAAAGACGATATTTTCCAAATCATAGATATAGCTTGTGCAGAGTTGTTCGAGCGAATCAAAGATCTTGGATTTTCGGCTGAAATTACAAAAAGTGCGAAGGAATTCCTTTCGGATAAAGGCTTTGACCCTAAATATGGAGCTCGACCATTGCGCAGGGCCATACAAAAATATGTGGAAGACCCGCTGGCAGAGCAATTACTGGAGGCAAAAAGAGCCGAAGGTTCCCAGATTAAAATCAAGATGAACAAATCTAGAGATGGATTGTCTTTTGATTGGATTGAACCTGCCGTTAAAGAAGCAGATAAAACGGAAACGGCCAAAGAAGAAGCCAATTAACGCAATTTAAAAACTAAAAAAGCCTTGTTCAATTAGAACAAGGCTTTTTTTTTGCTCTTATATACTCTATACAGTTTAAAATGTAGCTTTTAATTGCAACTGCTTGTCCATCCCGTCCAAATTATATGAAAATCTTCCCGTACGGTTCAATTTGATGTCATCCAAGTCCCTTACTTCCACCGATTCGGTAAATTTGGACGATACTATTTTGCTCGCTGCTATATTAATCAAACGCAATTCAATATTTGAGAGGGTATTTCCGCTTTTGCGGCCGGTCAAAACCACTATCGCTTTATCGGCCTGGCTATAATTTGCAAAACGTATCGCCTCACCGCTCGAACTGCTGCCGGCAAGTCTATTTCCGGATGTCACATCATAAACAGCCACCCTACCCGCAGAAAAAACCGTTAATGTTGATCCATCGCCATATAAGTTTACACCTGCAACGGCTTGGTCGAATTGAATGGTATTAATTTGATTGCCAAAACGATCAATTATAGATATTTCGTCGTTGGTTCCGTTTTTTTCGGTTACTATGGCCACAAACTCACCCGACTCGGCCACTTTAACCAATTTGATGGCGCGGTCGCTGCTATAAAATATATCCACGGGCTCATAATCGTAATTCAGTGCTTTGGCACGCGAACCTGCCGCGCTGCCCGACATAATTTTAGGGTTATAAAGCACGATTATTTTTCCGGCTTCATCCTTGGCCAATTCCGAAATGGATTCACCGTCTTTACTTTGAGTACTGTTTGAAATGCTCTTCTTAATTTTACCGAACGAGTCGTATATCAGAAAATTAGCAATATTTTCGCGCACTACAGCTCCACCGCCCGGCAGCACATAGGTTTTAAGCGATGGATCCTTGCTTTCCGGCACATCAAAATTTCCCTGCATAATTATTGTTCCGTCTAAGTCGGTTACAATCACTGAATTTCCTTCTATTTTTGAATCCATATAATGAAGGTTGGTGTTTTTGGAACTTATTTTTAATGATTGCCCAAAGGCTGCCCCCGAAAAGACAATAATGGTGATTATTAAATTTATAATTAAATTTATAGAACGCATATTTGTTGTTTATTTTGAAAATATTGATAGAAGAACAAAGTAAAATAGAATTTTTCCTGCTTTAATTGACAAAATATAATTATAGCTTTAAAATCTGAATATATTGCAGTTAATTAAAACAGGTCATTAAGATAAAATATTTAAGTGATATTATTTCTCAGTGTTTTCCCCCCTTATCGCGGAGGTATTTCCAGATTCAGTGATTTCGTTTACAGAAATATTGAATCAAACGCGGATATAGAAGCTCTTAATTTTGAAGTACTATATCCAAAACTGTTATTTCCGGGTTCATCGCAGTTTGATGATAAACAAGAGGTTAAATACCAAAATTATTTAATGCATTCATACAATCCACTTAAGTGGAGAAAAACAGCCCGTTATATTGTACAACGCCGGCCGCAAATATTATTGCTTTCGCATTGGCATCCATTTTTTATACCCGGATATAACAGCGTAATTAAATATGTAAGAAAAAAATTACCTGCTATAAAAATTACCACTATTGCGCACAATGTTGTGCCCCACGAGGGCTTTCCATTTTCAAATTCACTGATGCGTTCGTTCTTTAAAAAAAATGACGTCGTAATAACCCTGTCCAATCAAACAACGCAGGAATTAAACGGACTGAATTTGGCAAACACCTCCAATCTAAAGCTGTTTCATCCCATCTATGAAGCGGACACTCCGAAGGAAAGCGAGCAGCAATTGCGCAAAAAATACGGTTTTGAAGAAGATGATTTCATTCTTCTGTTTTTTGGTCTTGTTCGCGAATACAAAGGTTTAGATGTGCTTATCAGCGCATTAAACAAAATGGATTTGCAAAAAAAGAAAATAAAGCCGCTAATTGTGGGCGAGTTTTACGACAGCAAACAAAAATATATAGACTTAATAGAGCCCGGGCAGTTGGATAAATATACAATCATCGATCGTTTTGTCAGCACTGCCGAAAGTACCGAAATTTTCACAATATCTAACTTATTGGCACTGCCCTATAAGACGGCCAGCCAAAGCGGAGTGCTCGCAGATGCACTTAATTTTGAACTTCCAGCTTTGGTTTCGAATCAACCGGGCGTGACGGAATATTTGGAGGACGAAAAAAACTGCCTCATTTTTGAAAGTGAAAACACAGAGGAGTTAATTGAAAAACTAAACAAGTATTTGAGTAATAAAGCTTTACAAGTAGAGTTAAATCAAAATATTAAAGATTTAAAATTAAAACTCTCATGGAATTCATTCAGTTCCAGTTTATTTAATTATTTAAATAATCTTTAAATATGATTTGCCAAAAAATGCACTAAACCTTATATTTAGGGTCTGTTTTTAAAACGGGGAGTGGCGCAGTCCGGTAGCGCATTCGCTTTGGGAGCGAAGGGCCGCAGGTTCAAATCCTGTCTCCCCGACAAACAACACTCAGCTTCTTGTTGCTATATAAAACCTCAAGAAGAAATAATTGACATTTTGTTAATTACATTGAGCGCCCGTAGCTCAATCGGATAGAGCAACTGCCTTCTAAGCAGTAGGTTACAGGTTCGATTCCTGTCGGGCGTACACCTACATGCTAAAAGGCGACATGGCCGAGTGGCTAGGCAGAGGTCTGCAAAACCTCGTACGGCGGTTCGAATCCGCCTGTCGCCTCTTGGTTTAAAAATGGTTTTAGTTTATTGTAGTGGTTATTTGATTTATTGTTTGCCGCGTTCGTCTAGAGGCCTAGGACGCCGCCCTTTCACGGCGGTAACACGGGTTCGAATCCCGTACGCGGTACAATTTATACTTCGTTTGAAGTATATAACATTGCATAGCTATCCTTTTGGATGAGCGTGCAATTATGGAGCCTGTAGCTCAGTTGGTTAGAGCGTCGGTTTGTGGCACCGAAGGCCGTGGGTTCAAATCCCATCAGGCTCCCTAAAAATAATTTGTTTCTAATGTTTGCCGCGTTCGTCTAGAGGCCTAGGACGCCGCCCTTTCACGGCGGTAGCACGGGTTCGAATCCCGTACGCGGTACGTTCTCTCAAAGCTTTCATTTAATAATGCGAGCTTTTTTTATATCTATACTTTTCTTTTATTTTTGAAACGATATAAAGCCTCGCCCCGGCCGTTAATCGAAGCGCCCGTCCAATTGAAAACGCAAGGCAAATGAAGAGGCTATTTTGCCGGCCATTTCTTTAACATACTCGGCTCTTTCGCCTTTATATAAGTCATCAACGGTGGCCACCCAATAGCCATACCATAAATTAAAGTCGTTGCGTTCTACCGGTAGTGGCAAGTGCTCGCGGAACGGTCGCCCTTTGTATCTGCCTGTTTGAAAAACCAAGTTCGACCAAAAATCTACCATTTTAGGTAAGTGATGCTCCCAATCTACTTTGGCATAATCGTTAAAAATATACCCTAACCTTTCATCTTTCTGCACTCTGGCATAAAATGTATGCACCAGTTTTGTGAGATCTTCATCATTGTCGATATCTCTTAACGATACCGTATTTTTCTTTAAGACTTTCATATCTTAAATCTAACAAATTTGTGCGGGAATATAAACAGTTTCTTTCTGTTTTTTTTAACAGATTAAATCCTCTCTTTGATGTTGGGTTTTTGGCGCTCAACATGGTTTTTGTTTAACATTTCACCCAATAAACCGGTGGAAAAAAACTGAATGCCCACAATCATCAATAAAATACCCAGAAACAGCAACGGTCTATCGCCAATGGGCTGCCCAAAAAACAATTTCATTACGGCAATATATGCGTTTATGGCCGTACCTCCGGTAAATAACAAAATGCCTACCGTGCCAAAGAAGTGCATGGGTTTTTGCAAATATCCCTGAACAAACATAATGGTCATTAAATCCAGAAAGCCATTTATAAATCTGGAAAAACCGAATTTTGTTTTTCCATATTTACGTGGATGGTGCTTTACCACTTTTTCGCCGATTCGAGAAAAACCTTCCTCTTTTGCCAGCATGGGAATATACCTGTGCAGTTCTCCGTATAGATAGATATGCTCAATTACCTCGGCGCGATATGCTTTAAGGCCGCAATTAAAATCGTGTAGCTTAATGCCGGCCACCTTTCGTGTCACGTAGTTGAAAAACTTGGATGGTATTGTTTTTGTGATTGGGTCGTACCGCTGTTTTTTCCATCCGCTCACCAAGTCGAGTCCGCCTTCCAGCATTTTAACCATTTCGGGTATTTCGTTGGGGTCGTCTTGTAAATCGGCATCCATGGTTACTACATATTTGCCCTGAACCGTTTCGAATGCTGCTTGCAGCGCAACGCTTTTGCCATAATTACGCCGTAACGATATACCCGAAACCCTTTCATATTTTTGGGAAAGCGATCTGATAACCTCCCAGGAACTATCAGTGGAGCCGTCGTCTGAGAATATTACCTCATAACTAAATTTTGGAGAAAGGGAATTATCAATGGCCTTGTACAGCTCTTCCAACGACTCTTCTTCGTTAAAAAGTGGTACAACAACACTGATGTCTATATTTCGTTTTTTTGTGGTATTTTCCAAAGTATGTTATTTTATTTGTATTCTTAGAATATAAGAATCATATTTTTGCAAACGATATTAAAATACACTTTCTCTAAATTATGAAAAAATTGTATTACTCGATGGGCGAAGTCTCCGAATTGACCGGTTTGGAGCCGTATGTGCTTCGCAATTGGGAGAAAAGCTTCTCGCAGTTAAATCCAAAAAAAAACAAAGCCGGTAATAGAGCCTACCGTGAGCACGAAGTAAATTTAATTTTCCGCCTGAAAGAGCTGATAATGGATAAAAAATATACCATTGAAGGGGTACAGCAAGTTTTAAATAGCGAAGCCGACGGTGCAAAAAGCAACGTAAAGCATTCTTTATCGCCACAAGCTAGAAAAGACTTGACCGAAATAAAAATGTTCCTGAATAATTTATTAGAATCATTATAATTATAGTTTTGGTCTGTAATTTCGCATTATCGTTTTACAAAACCGCTTTAAATTGATTACCTTAACCCCATCCATTAAACAAAACCTTCCGTTATTTAATGAATTCTGCAGATAAACAAATCGAATCCACTCGAACTATTTGGAATGTCATTTCAGATTATCATCAGATGACCAAACCAGGCATTACCATTACCGTTACCATAAGTATGTTGGTAGGTTATATTGTGGGAGCGGGCTCCAATTTTGATATAATAACCATGTTAAATGCATTATTGGGTACTTACCTGATTGCAGCCGGTACCGGGGCGCACAATCAGTTTATGGAAAGAAATCTTGACGGTATGATGAAGCGCACCAAAAACCGACCGCTTCCTGCACACAGGCTTACGCCAAAAAATGGTAAAGTGTTTTCGCTGAGTCTTATTTTTATAGGGTTAGCATATCTGCTTATTTTTGTCAATCCGGTTGCAGGCGCCGTTTCTTTTGCAACTACGTTTATCTATTTGGCCATTTATACGCCGATGAAGCAAATATCCGCTTTTAATATTGTAATCGGTGCGATACCGGGCGCTTTGCCGCCGGTGGGTGGTTGGGCTGCAGCAACAGGAAACATTGCCGACCCCGGAATGTGGATTTTATTCGGAATTGTATTTTTTTGGCAAATTACCCACATACTGGCCATTGCCTGGTTCTGTAAAAACGATTATGAAGGCGCCGGTTATAAAATGACGCCCAAAAACGATACTACCGGCGTAAAAACAGCTATATATACCATGATTTGTACCCTGTCATTATTTCCGGTTTCGTATGGATTGTATTACCTGGGTTTTTCGGGTATGGTTTATTTGGTATTGGCAATTGTTTTCGCGGCGGGTTACTTATACTATAACATAATTTTTGTAAAGGAACGCACAAACGAAAATGCCCGAAAACTGATGTTCGCCTCTTTAGCTTATCTTCCTTTAGTGTGGATTGCCGTTTTTATTGACCGATTATTTTAGGATTTTCGAAAACCCGGTCATCAGGATTTGTGCAGGTAATTATAGTCCTGCATAATTTTCTTTAAAAAATCTATGCCATTCAGTTCCGTTTGTGTTATGCCAAGTTTGCTTTGAATTGTAACTTGGGTTTGCTCGGATATTTGCTTCCAAACCGCATAATCGTATTTAAACCTGCTGTCTATTACCTCTTTTATGGTGTTTACGTCGTCGTCCGTTAGTTTGGAAGCTGCCGGGAAAACGGGCAGATAATCGTCTTGCACTGCCGAATAAATGGTATCTTTTAAACTGACTTTCTTTTTAGTTTTTACCACACATGTTTTGGCGGCAATATCGCCCAGCCTTTGTCCTTTTCCGTTTATTATAACGGTTAGCAGCGCAACCATACCCGATGAAAGCCCTATATCTATCGGACGCAATATCCAGCGGAGCAAGTAGCTTGTTATTTTAGGATTTGAGCCATCAATTTTAACCACTCGGATGCCCATAGCCCATTTTCCAATGGTTTTTCCTTCCCAAATCAACTCTAAAACCAAATGGTACAGAAATATCGGCAATATGATTACTGCTATAATTACAAAGAAAAAAACACCCGGGGACGCTTCCGACGATAGCTCAATAGAAAAGAATAGAAACGCGATTGTGGATGTGAAATAGTAAGCAACCATAACAATAGTGTCTATTATAGTAGCCAAAATTCTATCGCCCACTTTTGCCGGCTCATAATTTAAGAGCACATGCTGTGCGGTTTCTATCTGTATTTTGCTCATCAAAAAAATATGTTTATTTGCTAAAAAAATAACATCTTTAGAAGATATTTGCTTAAATATAAATTACCGTAAATACAAAATATGCGAGAAGTAACCTTTATTAATAAAAATGCGAAAAAATGGGAAGATTATGAGCGTATTATCACAGACTATAAGGTAAAAACGGGCGAAAATCTGGCAAATATTTATATAGAGTTAAACAACGATCTTTCGTTTGCACAAAGTTACTTTCCGAATAGCAAAATAGTATTATATCTGAACGATTTATCCACCCAACTGCATCATATAATTTATAAAAACCAACCGGAAAATATTTCCAGGTTTAAACAATTTTGGCTTGCCGAGATTCCCCTGTTATTTTCCTATAAACAAAAAGAGATTCTGGCTGCAGCCATAATATTTATAATTTTCTGCTTTTTTGGAGCCGTTTCGCAGCTAAACGATAATTCATTCGCCCGTTTGATATTATCGGATGAGTATGTAAATATGACACAAACCAATATCAATCAGGGTGACCCTTTGGGCGTTTATAAGTCGGACAGCCAATTAAATATGTTTTTCAGCATCACTTATAACAACGTCAGGGTTGCATTGTTCTGTTTTGCCATGGGATTGCTTACGGTTTTTGGCCCCGGCTACATTTTAATGAAAAACGGCATAATGGTCGGCGTGTTTCTCTCGTTCTTTAAAGTTTATGGGCTTTTGGAAGAGTCTTTATTGGTTATATTCATTCACGGGGCCATAGAATTAACGTCCATTACCCTGGCCGGTGCTGCGGGATTTGTTTTGGGCAACAGTTTTATTTTTCCGGGTTCAAAATCACGTAAAAATGCCTTTATAGACGGGGCTAAAGAAGGACTTAAAATGCTGGTCAGTTTAATCCCTTTTATTGTGATTGCCGGGTTCCTGGAGTCGTTTATAACTCGTTACACCAATATGCCCAAATATTTAAGCATAACTATAATAGTAGCTTCTTTTGCATTAATTTTGGGCTATTATGTTGTTTGGCCGCTAAGAATATATTTAAAACGTAAATCAAATTATGAGCGAATTGAATTTTCACAAACCTAAAAATTTCAGCGAAGTAGTATCAGACACGTTCGAATACGTAAAGAGCCACTACAAGTTGCTCCTCAAAGTATTATTGATATATGTAGCACCTCTGTTTTTGGTTCAGTCCATATTGGTTGCCAGTTTGGATTTAAATCCTTTTAGAATTCTGGAAGACCCTGATAATCCCGATATTTTTAGAGAAATTTTTGGCCTCAGATATTTAGCGAGCATTGCCATTTCGTTGATAGCGAATTGTGTTCTTTCGGTTTTGGTATTGCGCCATGTGGGTCTTGTTGCCCATAATGAGGAGTTTAACTCATCCGTACTTACACAATACTTGTTTATTTATGCTGCTAATTTCTTTGTTTTATACTTTTTTATAGGCCTGATTGTATCGCTATCGGCAATATTCTTCATCATACCGGCTATTTTTATAGGGGTTCAACTGTCACTTGCGCCTGCGGTATTGCAGATTGAACAGAACGGTATTTTGAACGCTATGTCGCGCTCGTGGGCGTTGGTTAGAGGCAATTGGTGGCTTACCTTTGGCATCATTGTTGTTATGTATATTATAGTTTCTTTTATAGTCAGCATCCTTACCATTCCATCCATCCTGGCCTCTACCCTATTTGTTGAATTTGGAATGATGGATTCGGGCACACTTTCATGGATTATACCTATAGTCAGCGCAGTAACCACCATAATAACTTCGTTGTTATATACTATCTTTCACATTGCTTTGGCCGTACATTATTTTAGTTTGAAAGAGCAAAAAGAAGGTGGAACACTGTTCTCTAAAATCAATCAAATTCGTTGATTCGGCTTGCAGAATAAATCGCGTTACATATTAATAAGCTTTTTATGGCTGATTTTGGGCAGCACTGTAATATTTTCGGCATCCAATTCTGTATATGCGTTTGCGGGTTATACTTCAAATCCCGGTTTCTCATTATATGAATCCCAAAGTCGCCAGAAGGAAATAGATGCCCAATTACCCGATACTTCCATAATTCTGGCCTATAAAAACAATCCCGATTTTATTTATAACGATGTTCCTCCAAAATCGGAGTCGTTGTTCTATTACATTTTGGACAAAATAATTTCCGTTTTAGACGCCATTTTGAGTACCCCTTTGGGTAATTTTTTATTTAAGGCCGCATTATATTTGCTGATAATATTGGTCGTTTTCCTACTAATCAATCAGCTTTTGGGAGGAAAATTGGGTGGGTTTGTAAAAATTGGCGATTCGGGCAAAAATTTTGACCTGCAAATTACACAAGAAGAACTGGACACTCTCGATTTTGACAAATTGTACAAGCAAGCTTTGGAAAAATCGGATTACACTGCGGCTACCCGTTATGCCTATTTATCGGTTTTAAAATTACTGGACAGAAATAAACTCATCGTTTTCAAGCCCGAAAAAACCAACAGCGATTATATTCGGGAAACAAAAAACTATGGTTTTGCGAATGCTTTCAAAATATTGACCCGCCTGTACGAATATTCAAATTATGGCAATTTTAAGCTGGATAAAACCTCATTTTCCCAAGTCGGTAAAAACAGGGATATAATAAACAGCGAGTTGGCGACATGAGCGGTACCCGAAAATATTATGTTTTCTTGGCAATACTTGTTATAGCCTCCGTGTTGGTAAAAATGGCCGAGCCCGAAGAAATAGATTGGTCGGAGGGTTATTCCATGACCGAAAAAAAACCTTTCGGTTCATTTATATTCTTCAATTTGTTGAGCAAAGGTTACCTGACCGATGCGGTAAAAGTGGGCAATTATCCTATCTTTGAATTGAAAAACAATATCGATAGTGAAACGGATAATATCATATTTATAAACGAGGTTTTTACCGCCGATAGATTCGAAACCCCAATATTATTGGACATAGCCAAAAACGGGAGCCATATTTTTATTTCGGCCAATAATTTCAGCGATGTATTTCACGATTCGCTTGGATTTAAAACAAATGCACAAAATTTTGTATTGGGAAATATTATAAGCGGCGAAGATGAGAGCAAAAACGTTACCCTTAATTTAGAAAATGCAGATTTACGCAAAATGGATGGCTGGAATTTCAAAAATATCCATCAGTATTCGTATATAAGTAAGTTTGACACTTCAAAAACCACCGTTTTGGGAAGGGATTCAGAACAAAACACTAATTTTATAAAAATAGAACATGGGAAGGGTGCGGTTTTTGTACATACCGATCCATTTATCTTCGGCAATTATTTTATGAGGGATATTTCCACTTACGATTATGCCTTAAAAGTACTTTCCCATCTGCCTAAAGGGAATTTTTATTGGGATGAATACTATAAATCGGGAAAATCGCTGTACTTTTCGCCAATGCGCTATGTGGTATCCAACAAAAGTCTGAAGCGTGTTTGGTTTATTACTCTTGCAGGCATTCTTTTGTATTTAGTTTTTAATGGCAGGCGCACGCACCGAATCATTCCCGAGCCGAAAAATACGGCCAACACAAGCATTCTATTTGCAAAAACCATCGGCAGTTTATATTTAAAATCAAGCTCGCACAAAGATATTGCATCAAAAAAGTACAGGCATTTAATGGAATACATCCGCACCCATTGGAATATTGATACCCATAATATAGATAATGCGGCCATTATACAGATTTCGAAACGATCCGGGGTTGACGAAGCCATAATTGCCGATATTTTTGACAAAAGAAATATTTTAAACGAGAACGAAAAAATAAACGACAGGCAATTGAAAGAAATCGCGGATAAAATCGATTCCTTTTATAATATTGTACATAAATAATCATAAAAATAGAGCTATGAGTGAAGATTCAGTAAAATATGAAGCCAATTCGAATTTTATACCCAGAATAGATTTGGAAGAATTGCAGAGTTCAATTTCCAAAATACGCGATGAGGTTAAAAAAATTATTGTGGGGCAGGATGAGATGATAAACCTGCTGATCTGTGCGCTGCTGGCAGATGGGCATATCTTGATAGAAGGGGTTCCTGGTGTGGCCAAAACACTGACAGCACGGCTCTTTGCCAAATCACTGGATATGGATTTCTCCAGAATACAGTTCACGCCCGATTTGATGCCCTCCGACATTACCGGTACATCCATTTATAATGCAAATACAAGCGATTTTGAATTCAAAAAAGGACCTGTTTTTTCGAATTTGGTGCTGATAGACGAAATTAACAGGGCTCCGGCCAAAACACAGGCCGCATTATTTGAAGTGATGCAGGAAAAGCAAATCACCAACGACGGAACTACGTACGCCATGTCGGCACCATTTGTTGTTGTTGCCACTCAAAATCCCATAGAACATGAAGGAACTTATAAATTGCCGGAAGCGCAGCTCGATCGTTTTCTGTTTAAAATTGACGTGGGTTACCCTTCTCCCGAAAGTGAGCTGGAAATACTGGAAGGCAGCCTGAGCCGGGAGCATAAATCGGAACCGGATATCTTAAACCCGGTAGTTTCTGGCGACCAAGTGAACAAATACAGGCAATTGGTTGCAAAAGTCCATATCGAAAAAGCCATTCTTGAGTATATCACAAAAATAATGCACGAAACGCGTAATTCGGGTTCGATATATATCGGCGCATCGCCGCGTGCTTCCGTATTTTTGGTACGTGCGGCTCAGTCCTGGGCAGCTATGCACGAAAGGGACTTCGTAATCCCCGAAGATGTGCGCGAAGTTTTGGCTGCCACATTACGCCACAGAATAATACTCACCCCCGAAAAAGAAATGGAAGGCGTTACGCCCGACCAGGTTCTGGCCGAAATCGCAAATATGATCGAGGTGCCGCGCTAACGGATTTGTTTAAAAGCTTATTCCTGACATATCGTTTTTTTATAGCACTTGGTGCGATCGGTGTTTTATATCTGGCCGGATATTTTTTTAATGCCTTTAATGCCCTTGCCAATATCTTAATGCTTGCGTTCGGGGTGCTTATTTTGGTCGATTTTATGTTGCTTTATTTTGGAAAGGGCGGCATCGTGGCATCAAGAAGTCTGGCTCATCGACTTTCCAATGGCGATTATAATGAAATTACCCTGCATCTGGAAAATAAATATCCATTTGAAGTTCAACTCAGCATTATTGACGAGATTCCGCATCATTTTAACATCCATAATTTTCTGATAAGCACGGAACTGCCTCAAAATTCGAACAAAACGCTGAAGTATAAACTTAAACCTACAGAAAGAGGCGAATATAATTTTGGTAAGCTGAACGTGTATGCGGTAAGTCCCATAAAAATACTGAAAAAACGTTATGTTTTTGATGAAGATAAGACGGTGGCCGTATATCCGTCTTATATCCAAATGCGTAAATTTGAGCTTTACGCCGTTACCAACCGATTGAGCGATATTGGCATCAAAAAGGTGCGCAGAATTGGGCAAACGATGGAATTTGACCAGATAAAGGAATATGTAATCGGCGATGATATACGAAATATAAATTGGAGCGCAACTGCCCGCACCAATCAGTTGATGATCAACCATTATCAGGATGAAAAATCGCAGCAGGTTATTAATGTAATCGATTTGGGGCGGGTAATGAAAATGCCTGTGGACGGATTTCAATTATTGGAATATTCCATCAATTCCAGCCTCGTAATTTCGAATATAGCTTTGATAAAAGACGATAAAGCGGGTTTAATCACGTTCAGCAGCGATAAAACAATCGTGGTACCCGCCCAAAGTCGCCGTGTGCATATAAAAAACATCCAAAATGGATTGTACAACATCGATACCAATTATAAAGAATCCAATTTTGAAGAGTTGGTGCTCAATATCCGCAAATATGTTAAACAGCGCAGTTTAATATTGCTGTACACAAATTTCGAGACCCTGGCAGCCATGCAAAGGCAGCTTCCCTACCTCAAACAGATTGCAAGAAAACATCTATTGGTTACCATATTTTTTGAGGATACCGAGATGAACAAATTATTGGCGGAAGAATCAAAAACCTTGAATCAAATATATACCAAAGTAGTTGCCGAGCAGTTCGATTATGAAAAACGCCAAATTGTAAAGGCGCTAAAACAACATGGTATTCATGCAATTTTAACGCCTCCAAAAAATTTATCGGTGCAGGTTATCAATAAATATCTGGCTTTGAAGGCCCGGAACCTGCTTTAATAAATAATTTTTTTATAAATAAAGCGGCGGGAATCTATCCGGCTCGCATTCGTTCATAATATTATATGCCGTTTCCAGAATTTCCTCAGCATTCGGTTTGGAGAAATAATCCCCATCCGATGCGTAGGCCGGACGATGGGCTTTTGCGGTTAAGCAGATGGGTTTGGAATCCAGATACATAAATCCATCTTGCTCTTGCAGCACTTTTTGCAGTATAAATGCGGATGCTCCACCGGGCACATCTTCGTCAACAATCAACAGTCGGTTGGTTTTTTTGAGCGATTCGACAATAACTCCGTTAATATCGAAAGGCAATAGGGTCCTTACGTCAATCAATTCAACAGAAATTCCCAGTTCTTCAAATTTTGGCAGTAAAGAGTGAACAATATTGAAGGTTGAACCGTACGAAACAATGGTCATATCGCTTCCTTCCCGTACAACTTCCGGTACTCCCAGCGGTATGGTATATTCGCCCAGATTTTCGGGCAACAATTCTTTTAATCTATATCCATTTAACGGCTCAATTACCAGCGCGGGATCATCACCCTGCATCAAGGTATTATAAAAACCGGCCGCAGTGGTCATATTACGCGGAACGCATACATGAATGCCCCTCAAACTATGGATTATCATGCCCATCGGCGAGCCGGAATGCCATATTCCTTCCAGACGGTGCCCACGGGTTCTAATAATAACCGGTGCAGCCTGCCCGCCATTGGTTCTGTATCTCAAGGTAGCCAAGTCATCGCTCAGCGTTTGAATGGCATACAGTAAATAATCCAGATACTGTATATCTGCAACGGGTCTCAGCCCACGTAAAGCCAAACCTATACCCTGCCCGGCGATGGTAGATTCACGGATTCCGGTATCACTGACACGGATACTGCCGTATTTTTCCTGCATATCTTCCAGGCCTTTGTTTACATCGCCCAATTTGCCAACGTCTTCGCCAAAAACAAGTATATTGGGGTGTTTTACAAACAGTTTATCGAAATTATTACGGATAATAATACGTCCGTCCACTTTATTGGGTTTTTCGCTGTAAATGGGTTCTACAATTTCCACGTTTAGCGGTGACAGTGGCGTTTCGCTGTATAAATTTGAGTTATAGCGATCTTTATTCAACTCGTTATTTTCCTTCAACCAATCTCTTAAATTTTTGGCTGATTCGTCTGGGCTGCCCGCCACTAAATATAATGCGGTATGCGCTGCGGCATAGATATCCTTACGAATTGGAGTAGTAGCTTTTTTAAGTTTATTTATTTCTTTGCCAAGCTCATCTGATTTCAATTTTTTATTGATATCATTCAATAAAGCTAAAACCTGGTTTTTATCTTCTTCTAACGGCTTTCTATAGGCATCCCATGCTTCTATTCTGGCATTTTCTGCTTCTTGCAACGCTTCTTTTTTAATTTCTTCCAGCACTTTGGCCGTAGCAATCTTGTTTTTTATAATCCATTGCTTAAAACGACCCAGACAGCAATAATCCACTTCAAACTTGAGTCTTTCCTCGTTCTTGTATCTTTCGTGAGAGCCCGAAGTGGAATGTCCTTGTGGTTGAGTAACGTCTGTTACATGCACTAATGCAGGCACGTGTTCTTCGCGTACAATTTTTTCAGCTTTTTGGTAAGTGGATATCAACTCTTCGTAATCCCATCCTTTTGCAGTGAAAATTTCGTAACCCGGTTTTTCTTTTGTACGCTGAAAACCGCTTAGAACCTCAGAAATACTTTCTTTGGTGGTTTGATATTTTTTCTCTACCGAAATACCGTAACCATCATCCCAAACCGACATTAAAAGTGGAACCTGCATTACACCGGCTGCATTTATGGTTTCCCAGAATACGCCTTCCGAAGTGCTGGCGTCGCCAATGGTGCCAATAGCAATTTCTTTGCCTTTGTTCGAAAATTTCTTCCATTCTTTGGTTTGCAGGGCTTTTTCGTTTTTATACACTTTGGAAGCCTGCGCCAGGCCCAAAAGCCTCGCCATTTGTCCGGCCGTGGGCGATATATCCGACGATGAATTTTTATTGTCTGACTGGCTGGCCCAACTTCCATCGTTATTTACAAATGGCGTACAAAAATGGCCATTCATTTGCCGCCCTGCCGATGCCGGTTCTTTTTCCGCATCCGTATGTGCGTATAGCTGTGCAAAAAACTCATGGGGTGTCAACTTTCCGATGGCCAGCATCAAGGTTTGGTCGCGATAATAGCCCGAGCGAAAATCTCCATTTTTAAAAACTTTGGACAGTGCGATTTGCGGCAGTTCTTTTCCGTCACCAAAAATTCCAAATTTAGCCTTTCCGGATAGTACCTCTTTTCGCCCGATAATTGAAAGGTGTCTGCTAAGCCAACCCAATTTAAAATCGGCCAAAATTTCCTTCTTTTTTGCAGTAGAAATTGGGTTTTTTCTTTTTTTAGTCTTGGTTTGCGTCATTTTTGGTGTTTTATTCGCTTTATTTTAGGTTTAAAGCCTAATCGTAAAGCTATTGTTTTGTAAAATTATACGTTATCCAAAAAGCATTTTAAAATACAAAAAAAGCACTTTTTTGACAAAAGCGATTAGCCGATATTTAGAACTTTAACAAATATTCTCGGCTAATCGTGTCAATTTGGGTCATTTGGTAACGCCGCCTTTGGTCAGTTTTATGGGGTTCAAAGCTTCGTCCAATTCTTCCTGGGTTAAATTGGTCATTTCTTTGGCCACTTCTTTCAAAGCACGTTTTTCTGCAAACGCTTTTTTGGCTATTTTTGCGCCCAATTCGTAGCCGATTATCGGGTTTAAAGCGGTTACCAAAATCGGATTTTTTCCAACCATTTCGGCAATTGCTTCTCTGTTAACCTTTAATTTCGATACCGATCTGTCGGCGAAGTTATTGGATACATTGGCCAAAAGCTCTATGGATTGTAACAAGTTATGTGCTACAACGGGCAGCATAACATTGAGCTCGAAATTGCCCGACTGACCGCCAATGGTGATAGCGGCATCGTTGCCTATTACCTGCGCACAAACCATGGCAACCGATTCTTCAATAACCGGATTTACCTTTCCGGGCATAATGGACGAACCGGGTTGCGTGGCTTCCAGTTGTATTTCGCCCAAGCCGCCATTTGGACCTGAATTCATCCAGCGCAAATCGTTGGCCATTTTCATCATTCCAACCGCAACCGTTTTTAGTTGTCCGCTCAATTCTACGGGCGCATCTACTGTTGCCTGCGCTTCAAAGTGGTTGCGTGCTTCTATAAAATCTATACCTGTCAGTTCCGACATGTGCTGTGCAAACTTGGCACCAAACTCGGGGTTTGTATTGATACCCGTACCAACCGCCGTTCCACCCTGTGGCAGTTCAATCATTCTTTCCAAAGCCGATTCTATCCGTACAACGCCCAATTCCAATTGCCTTGCGTAACTGCCAAACTCTTGTTGAATGGTTACCGGCATGGCATCCATTAAGTGGGTTCGGCCTGTTTTTACCACATCAGCGTATTCTTCACCTCTCTTTAAAAAAGTATCTTTCAGGTGATTAAGCGCCGGTATTAAATTTTTATGGACCGATATAACGGCAGCCACACGAATTGCGGTTGGAATTACATCATTGGAACTTTGCCCGTAGTTTACGTGGTCGTTTGGGTGTACGTTAAATCTATCGCTTTTTTTTATTTGATTGGCGCGATGTGAAATAACCTCGTTCGTATTCATATTAGTGGACGTTCCCGAACCTGTCTGAAAAATATCCAGTACAAAATGTGAATCGTGTTGGCCGTTTATAACTTCGTGCGCAACTTCTACAATGGTGTCGGCAATTTCGGCATCTAATAATCCAAGCTCTTTATTAGCCAGTGCGGCTGATGCTTTGACGTAGCCCAGAGCTTTAATAAATTTCCGACTAAATTTAATTCCCGATATTTGAAAGTTCTCAAAAGCGCGTTGTGTTTGAGCGCCGTAAAGTGCATTAATGGGTACTTTTATCTCACCCATAGAGTCGTTCTCAATTCTATATTCACTCATATTTTTTTACTATTTAAAGATGAGCTTTAAGATAACACTTTTATACAAGATGAGCAGTTTTACTGACAACTTTTATTAATATTTTCATAAATAAAAAGCGCTTTTCTACCTACCTTTAAAAGGTTTACAAAATAAAGGCTAGCAATTTACAGAGCGGATATTATTTATGAAATAAAGCAGCTATGGACGCTTTGTTTTTTTATTAACTTTATAGTGGCAGGTAAAGAAAATTATTCTAAAACGCGGCACATTCTTCCGGTACCTTATATAAAATGCCGGCTGTGCATTTAATACATATAAAAGAATTGATGTATATTGATTAAGATGATTTTTTACAGTTTCTTGCTATACATTCTGTACGTTTTGTCTTTTACCCCGCCAATTTTCTCGGCTACGCGTACCATGTCGGTGTTGGTTGATAAAATCCAGCTCATCTCAGATTCTGTAATCCCCTTTTTGGGCCCGTTTATAATTGCTTTTTGATGCAATAGTGCATCTATTCCCTTGCCCCTATATTCAGGAAGTACCCCCATTAAGGCGGTTCTGATACGATTAATTTTTTTACGGCCGAATAAAAATTTAAATATCCCGAATGGTAATAAATTTCCGTTCATTTTTTTGAAAACCTGGTTTAAATCGGGTAAAGCAATAGAAAAAGCCACCGGTTTACCATGAATTTCGGCGATGTGCGCAAGATCGGGGTCTAAAATCATTTTAAATTCTTTGGCTGTAGCTTCAAGTTCTTCTTTGGTGAGTGGCAGAAATCCCCAATTTTCCTTCCAGGCTTCGTTGTAAATTGCCCTGACTATTTCAACTTCTTCGTGGATTTTTTTAAGATTAACCGGGCGGATGACCAAATCAGGATTTCTCCTTTTAATAACTTCCATCAGCCGGTTGATTCTATCGCGCGAAACAGTTTCTTCGTTTACAACGTAGGCATATAAATCCATAGCCGGCTCAAACCCTGCGCCCAGCACCAGTTTCTCGTAATAAGGCTTATTGTAGGCCATCATTATATAAGGCGATTTATCGAAGCCATCAACCAGCAGGCCGATAACGTCCATCATACCCGGACTAGCCGGCCCGAGTACGTCTTCCATTCCTTTTTCGCGAAGCCAGTTGCAAGCCGCGTTTAAAAGCAGGTTAGCTGTATCCTGGTCGTCTATGCACTCAAAAAAGCCAAAATGTCCTGTTTTACGATTATGGAAGTCATTAAACCTATGGTCAACAACGGCCGTTATCCTTCCCACTACCTTTCCATTTTGTTCGGCTGTGAACATGGCCAGTTCCGCATTATGGAAATATGGGTTTTTATTAATATCCAGAAGATCCCTTTGCTCGGAGCGTAAAGGCGGCACCCAATATTTGTCATTTTTGTAATGTGTATAAACAAATTCCAAAAATCTTTTTCGATCCCCTTCTGTAGAAACGGTGGTTATGCCATTGATCTTCATGTTTTGGATTTATATTAGTGAGTTGCCGTTGTTATCGATAATTCCGTTTTTAATACCTACCTTTTTGAACGCCTCCAGTATTCTATCCAAATGCTCGTCGGTATGGCTTGCCATATAGCTGGTTCTCAGCAAAGACTGACCCTGGGGTACTGCGGGCGGCACTACGGCATTTGCGTAAACACCTTCCTCGAAAAGATCTTTCCAAAATTTGAAGCATGCCATCATATCGCCAATTACAACAGGGATAATAGGAGTTTGGCTGGTCCACACGTTAAACCCGAGATTTTTCAATTCATTTCGCATATAAACTGCAATTTCTTCCAGTCTGTCCAATCTCCAGGTTTCTTCTTTCAAAATTTCCAAAGCTTTTAATACGGTAGCTACGTTAGCGGGCGGCATGGAAGCGCTAAAAATATGCGCCGGTGAATGGTGCCTGATATATTCAATCACTTCGTGGTCGCCCACAATAAATCCGCCAAGTGATGCGAATGATTTGGAGAACGTTCCGCTGATTAAGTCCACTTCATCACTTAAACCAAAAACAGATGCAGAGCCTCTACCTCCATCGCCCACAACACCAATTGCATGTGCATCGTCCAGGTACAGGCGCGCACCAAACTCTTTTGCAAGTGAAACCAGCTCGGGAATTTTTGCAAATGTACCCGACATAGAGAACACACCGTCGGATATAATCAATTTACCTGCATTTTTATCGGCACGTTCCAGTTGTCGGCGCAACTGCTCCATATCGTTATGTGCATAGCGTACTGTTTTTGCGTTGGAGCATTGCGTACCCACTACTATGCATGCGTGATTGTCTTTATCGGAAAAAATGATATCATTTCTTCCGGCTATGGTTTGGATGGAACCTTCGTTTGTTTGGTAACCTGTACTGAAAAGCACGCAGTTTTCTTTTCCGAGAAATTCCGCCAGTTTGTGCTCCAGTTCAAGGTGTAAATCGAGCGTACCATTCAAATAGCGTGAGCCCGTACAACCGGTTCCATATTTTTTAACGGCGTCTATGGCAGCCTGCATCGTACGCGGGTCGTTGGTCAGCCCCAAATAGTTATTGGAGCCGGCCATAATTACTTCATGGCCTTCAATTTCTACAACGGTGCCATCCGTGGCTTCCAAGGGTTTAAAATAGGGATATAGTCCCTGTGCTTTTATTTCATCAGCCTTTGTAAAATTATAAGCTTTTGCAAATAAATCGCTTGTTGCGATTTCGCTTTTATTATTGGCCATACTTGTCCTCAATATTGGTGTTTAACGTCAAAATATAGCTAGTTAAATGGTACAATCAAATTTTTGGCATTTAGTTTGGTACAATACCCATAAAACGTCGGTACTATATCGTACGTTCTATAACCTTGCCAAGATAAGAAATATATTGTTGCGCAACGTTGTTCCATGCAAAATTCTTTAAAACGTAACTTCTGCTTTGTTTGCCCATAGCATCTAACTCGTTGTTAATTAATTTATCGATTTGTGATGAGAATTCATCGCTGTTTAAAACTTCAACTTTATAACCGTTCTCACCGTTCTCAATTACATCTTTTATGCCTTCCAAATCGGCGGCAATAGCCGGCGTTCCCGCCAAATTGGCTTCCAATAGTACAATGCCAAACCCTTCCATATCGCCGGATACCGGAATATTGGGCATAATAAATATATCGGCGGCAGAATATGCCTTCTTTAAAATTTCATCCGGCTGTCTGCCCGCCAATAGTATATTAGCTTTGTACGGAGATTGCTCAACAATGTTATTCAGTTTTTCATTCTCCGGCCCATCGCCTATCGCCAGGTAATACACATCCGATTTTATTTTTGGCAACACCTCGCTTATAAACCACTCCAGACCCTTCCTTTTTACCTGCCTGCCAACGGTTAATAGTAATTTTTTATCTTTTAATTCTATTCCCAAAGTGTTTTCAATAAACTTACGCGACTCCTTTTTATCGGGTACTTCTATAAAATCGGACATATCGAATCCGTTGGGCAAAGCCACTCCTTTTTCAGGCGCCATTCCTCTTTTTATGCATTCGGCACGAGTTGCCCTCGATACGGATATCACGCCATCCAGCGCTTTAAAAACCTCCGGCACGTGTTTTTGATACACTTTTACGGGCAGGGTTACATCCTGTCCGTGATTTATGGTAACCATAGGAACTTGAATTTTTTTGCGTACAAAACGCGCCAAACTCGCCGTTACCATAGAAGAAAACAGTATAACATCGGGCTTAAATTGTGCCA
This sequence comes from uncultured Balneolaceae bacterium, assembly GCA_964615135.1. GTDB lineage: Bacteria > Bacteroidota > Rhodothermia > Balneolales > Balneolaceae > Balneola. The sequence goes on from CAZTOG010000005.1 coordinate 144,669, forward strand.
CAATTTTGGGCAGTTTAAATCTGAGTTTAAATAAAAACAGAGCTGTTCTGAACTCAACACCTTTCCACGGAGAATGCAAAATAATCTTTTTTACGGTAATATCATCCCGGCTTTCGAGTTCGTCCATCAGTTGCATGCTTACACGCTGCATACCTCCTACATTTTCCAGTAATGCTTCTTTTGGCGGATGTAAATGCGAGATATATAATATTTTCAAAACGGTTCGATTTTAAATTCTAATGGTTCAGTACTTTTTTATAATTCTCGACCAGCGCGGCATTAATTGCACCCCAATCGTATTTTAAGGCCAATTCTCTGGATTTGGCTCCCATTTGTTTTAATTGTTCTCTGTCCGAGCACATTTTCATCAGTTTTTGGGTAAAATCTGCCACACTTTCCTTTTCAGCCCAATAGCCATTAACCCCATTTTGCACCAGCGATTTACTGCCAATGGCATCCGCGACCAGGCAGGGAACGCCACTCGACATCGCCTCCAAAGTAACATTGCCGAATGTTTCCGTGTGTGATGGAAAATTAAAAATATCGCTGCTTGCATAAGCCGTTGCCAAATCTTCGCCCTTCATAAAACCTGTAAAATATCCTTCGGGCATCATTTTTTCAGCTTCCTTTTGGGCGGGTCCATCACCTACAACCATTCCCTTAACGTTTGGATTTGACCGCTGCACATTTTGTACACTTTCTATAAAGGTTTTAAGTTCTTTTTCCCAAACCAACCTTGAAACAAAGGTAACAACGATGTCCTCCTCGCTAAAACCGGCTTTTTCCCGAAACTCCAAACTTCTTTTGTTGGGGTTGAACAACTCCGTATTTATTCCCCGAGCCCAAATCTTCATTTTATCTTTTGATATTCCCTCTTTGGCAAGTTCGTCCACCATCGACTGGCTCGGCACATATACATGCTCGCAATTGTTATAAAACCATCTGAAATATTTCCAGGCCAGGCCCTCCAGAAAACCAATTTTGTAATACTGAAAGTAGCTTGTAAAATGGGTGTGATAAGACGACACAACGGGTATGCCGTGTTTTTTTGCCCATTTTATTGCTTTATATCCCAAAATATCCGGGGTGGCAATATGTACGAGTGTTGGGTTATAAGCTTCCAGTTTTTCGCGCTCAGATTTGGGAAAAGAGTAGGTAATTCTGTACTCTTTCCTTCCAGCTGCAAAAATAGGTATGGATGGCATTACATTTAGCTCGCCATTATGCTTTAACGGTGGGTTTTCTATGGATGGACCAAATATTTGAACCTCTATGCCCTGATTTTGCAAATATTCAACCAGTCTGTTCAGCGTTAACGAAACCCCGTCCCTGATATGGTTATAATTTCCCGTAAATAATGCTATGCGCAAATCTTTCATAAAAGTTTAAAAGCAAACAACAGTTGTGTATCTTATATCAAGATAGAGCAATTCAACTCAACTCGAAAAAAATGAACCTTTAATATAAGGAATAAATGAACGTCTTTATAACCGGCGGCACAGGCTTTGTTGGCAGTCATTTGGTCGATACCCTAATCGAGCATCCCGATTATAATGAAATACGGTGCCTGGTACGTACAAAAGAAAAATGGCTGGAAGGTAAAAATTTTATACGGGTCGTTGGCGATTTGACCAATGACGAACTATTGGAAAAGGCGCTGGATGGAGTAGATGTGGTTTTTCATGTTGCCGGAGTTGTTCGTGCCCGCACACAAGAAGAATTTGACCGCGCCAATGTAGATGCAACGGAGAATTTAATACGCATTGCCCAAAAAAAAGGCATCAATAATATGGTTTTTCTTTCTTCTTTGGCAGGTGTTGGTCCGAGTAACGGTGTTCCCATTACCGAAGAAGCGGCAATGAATCCGGTAAGTATGTATGGAGAGTCGAAAAAAAGAATGGAAGCCATGATCCATCAAATCGCATCCAAAAAAGACAGCATCAAAATAATACGTCCCCCTGCGGTATATGGGCCACGGGAAGCCGATATTTATACTTATTTCAAAAGTTTTTCCAGAGGCTTATGCCCCGTTGTGGGCGATGGAAACCACCCGAAAATATCTATGGTATATGTGAGTGATTTGGTGGATGGAATAATCAAAGCGACACAAAAAACCGATGCGGGTATCCACACCTACTTTATATCGGGTGCAGAAGACCATACCTGGAACCAGATTAAGGAGATAACATCTGTTGTTATGAACAAAAAGCCGCTGACCATAAAAATAAAACCCGGTCTGGTTAAAAAAATATCTGCCCTAATCGAAAATACTGCATCATTATTTGGCAAGTACCCCGTTATAAACCGTGACAAAGCAAAAGAAATGATTTTAGAATGGACTTGCTCGCCCAATAAAGCTATAAAAGAGTTAAATTACGCACCTAAAGTAAGTCTGGAAGAAGGAATTTCAAGAACTATACGCTGGTATAAAATGAACAATTGGTTATGACTAGAATTTTTGATGTAAAATATTTATTGAGCGCTCTACTTTTGAGCCTTTTTAGCTTATTGACTGCTTTTGCGCAACATGGTTTTGAACAGGATTATAGCACAATTTACAAATTACCTAAAATCAGGGCATTAGAAGCATCAGAAACCCATTTATATGCCCTTTCAGACCAAGATGGAATGGCAGTTTTTAGAATATATCCCGATGAATTGCAGTGGCTATACACCTCGGAAGGAATGCAGCGCCGTGGCGATCAGATAAAAACGGATATTCGTTTTGCCTATATATTTGGAAATTCCAAGAGACTGACGGTTCTGGAACCTACTTCGGTTTTGGGTGTTTATTCTTCAACATTTTTAACGCACCAGCCTAAATCCGTGGCCAGGCTTGGCAATCATTTATTTGTGGCATTGGGTTCCAGTGGTTTGGGCAAGCTGACTTTAGACACCCCCGAAACCGTTGACTCTGATATTGAAATTTTAGAGCTGGATAAACTTAAAAACGCCAATATTATTGACGTGATTTCATCCAGAAACAGCCGCCAATTGTTAACTCTTACCAAAGATAGCCAAATCCATATTTTTGGTTATAAAGAGGGTGAAATTACTTATCAAAGCAGTATAAAATTAAACGCCGATGTAAAAAATATATTTATTGATGGCGATAATACATGGGCAAGCACCGGCTCAGGCGATATTTACGAAATAAGGAGCAATGGATTGGGCAGAAACATAGGTAATATTAGCCAATCTGCAACGGATATATTACAATGGAATAATTATATTTTTGTACGAAGCGAGGAAGGCAAGGTTTGGGTTACAAACGGAGCGGAGCCTTTAACGATATGGAAAGACGACGCACAGGCCGGCAATTTTATTGCTAAAAGTTTAAATAGGTTATGGATTTCGGAAAACGACAATCTTAGCCAGATTAAACTAGCCGTAAGCGACCCGGAAGTAGCACCTGACGCTGTTATTTCACATACAACCAGGCCTGTTATTAAGAAAGTACCCAATCAAATAATCACTTTCCCAAATCCATTATTGCTCAATTTAGAGCTGGAGAATAATGCCTCAATCAATGATATAACATTTACATATCGTTCCAATACGGATAATGCAAATATCAGAAAACAAGGTTTTTCATGGCAGCCGTCTCAGTCGAATATCGGTTTAAATCAATTTACCATTTTTGCATCTAATGCGGCCGGAGAAAGCGATAGCACCATGTTTACGGTGGATGTAAGGTCGTTTAATTCGCCGCCGGTTTTCAATCCGGTACGCAATTCGACCATTGTTACGAACGAAAAATTTGAACTCCAATTTAAAGCCACCGATCCTGAAGACCCAAACAGCCAATTGATTCGTTATATCGGCGTGGATTTGCCGACCGGCTCAAAAATTGAGGAAAATACCGGACTGTTTATCTGGACTCCCGGCGAAAAACACGAAGGCGAGCATAATTTCAAAGTAATTGCCACCGATGAGTACGGCGCGGCAGCCTCGATTGACGTAACCTTAAGAGTGTTGGATATCTCCCGCGATTAAAACCCCGTAACCTTGACAAACACAGAATTTTCGGAACGTTTATTGAAGTGGTACCACAACAATAAACGGGAAATGCCATGGCGCGGGCCGAAAGACCCTTATATTATCTGGATTTCCGAAATAATGCTGCAACAAACCCGGGTAGAGCAAGCCAGACCGTATTTTGAGCATTTTATGGAGCAATTTCCTACCGTTTTCGATTTGGCAAAAGCAGATCGGCAGGAGGTTTTAAAGGCCTGGGAAGGATTGGGATATTACAGCCGAGCCAGAAATATGCACGATGCCGCCAAAACCATTGTAGAAAAATATAATGGCGTTTTTCCAACCGATTATAAAGAGGTTTTAGCGCTCAAGGGAATAGGTCCATATACAGCTGCGGCCATTACGAGTATTGCATTCAACCAGCCCAACGCCGTTGTTGACGGCAATGTAATCAGGGTAATAACAAGATATTACGGGATTATTGAAGATACCCGAAAATCCGCCACGGTAAAACAGGTTCAACAATATGTGGATGAATTGATTCCGCACGACAATCCGGCCGATTTTAATCAAGCTGTAATGGAATTGGGTGCGTTGATTTGTACGCCAAAAAATCCAAATTGCGATGAATGTCCCTTACAGGCCAGCTGTGTGGCCGCAAAAATGGCGCAAACTGATATAATTCCGTATAAATCGCCGGCAAAAAAGAAACCGCACAAACACATTGGTGTTGGAATTATTGAACGGGAAGATGGAAAAGTATTGATTGCCTTGCGCCCTGAGGATGTAATGCTGGGAGGTCTTTGGGAGTTCCCGGGAGGAAAACAGGAGAAAAATGAAACGATAGAGCAAACCGTGGTTCGCGAACTCAAAGAAGAATTGGACATAGAAGTGCTTCCTGTTCGAAAATTTATGGATATAAAACACAGCTATTCCCACTTTAACATTACCCTTCATGCATATATTTGTGTGTTGGTAAACGGAGAGCCGAAAGCGAAGGCAAGCACTGAAATAAAGTGGGTAGAGAAAATGGATCTGGAAAAACTTCCATTTCCCAAAGCCAATAAAAAGATAACGGAAAAGCTTATAAGTGAAATAAGCTGATATTTATAATGTCCAAACAAGTAAAAAAAATCAAAACCGTTACAAAAAAGCAACTTTTTGCTCTAAAACCTTATTTAGACGAACTGGCTGCCGAAATTGAAAACCCTGCTTTTGTAGATAATGACCCGGTTCAATTTATGCACGCTTTCGAAGACAAAAACGATATGGAACTGGCCGGTTTTTTGGTTGCGATTATGGCTTGGGGACGTCGAAGTGTGGTTATTTCCAAATTTGAAGACCTTTTGAAAAGAATGGATTATCGGCCGGCAGAGTTTATCGGTAATTTTACGGAATCGGAAGCTGACGTGTTTACCGGATTTAAACATCGCACATTTAAGGCCATCGATATGTATTGGCTGACCCGAATATTACAAATTATACTGCTTCAATACGGTAATTTTGAGCAATTTTGGATTTTTTGTCACGAACAGGCCATTCAACAAAAAAGAGAGTTGTTGGGCGTTTTTCATGAGGAGTTTTTTGCTTTATTGCCCGAAACGGCACAAAGATCCAGAAAACACATATCCAATCCGGAGAATAACAGCGCCTGTAAGCGATTGAATATGTTTTTGCGATGGTGCACCAGAAAATCGAGTGTTGATTTGGGAACTATGAGCTTCTTAAAACCTTCGGATTTGGTAATACCGATGGATGTACACGCAGCAAGACAGGCACGTAAACTGGGACTTTTGGGCCGTAAACAAACCGATTGGAAGGCGGTGCAGGAATTGCAAAGTCGGGTTAAATTAATCAATCCCGATGACCCGGCTGCCTACGATTTTGCCCTTTTTGGCATTGGCGTGAACAAAAGGGAGATACCGGATGAGTTTTTGCTCAATAAAACAATTGAATAACGCACGTCTTCTATTTTATCTGGAAAACCCTTATATTATTTATCCCAATAATGGGAACAATTAAAAAACGAAAGGAAGTGAGACTCAATGCTAGGCGTTGAAGTTAAAGACAACGAAAGTATTGAACGCGCGATAAACCGGTTTAAAAAACTAATTACACGCTCACGTATTCTTAACGAATATAAAGACCGTCAACAGTTTAATAAACCATCAGTTGTACGTAGGGAAGCCAAGAAAAAGGCCGTCCGCGATCAACGTCGCCGTCAACGTGAAAACTATTAAACTTTTATTGTCTTCACACCATTTAAGCTCTCAATTTTTATTGAGAGCTTTTTTTATTTAGATTAAGGGTATAAACGAACATTTTTGTGCTTGCGCTGTCTTTTAAAACAATTTGCAAAGTTAACTCGTCATATATATAATAGTTACCAGCTATAAATGTGTAAATATTAAGAGGAGATAAGACAATGACATCAAAATATGGATTTCTTTTTGGATTGCTGCTGATTTTTTTGACCGGACAAAATGACACCGTGATTGCACAACCAGCCACATTTGAACTTTCTGCAGAGGGAGAGGCCATAGCCGTATTGGAAGAAGGCTTTGATTATATGGGTTTCTCGGCAAATTCGGATTATTTGGCTTGGTACGACCTTACACTTAAAGCTATTTACGTGTATGACCTGAAAACAGACGATTTGCAGCTTATCGAGTTAAGGGAGGGTCGGGGGCCGGGTGAATTTGCGCAGATTCTGGATTTGAAATTGTACGGTGATAAAGTATATTTTCTCGACTTTGGTAATAATAAAGTGGTGGAAATTGATATCAAAAGCCATAAAAAGAAGGACATTCCCTTGCGTGGCGGGCAATACATCCAAATGGCGGTAGATGGACAGCATATTTATTTGCTGGATTTGCTCAGCCCGGACGACATCATTGTTGCCTATGATATCGAATCGGAGAAAAAAACACACTTCGATTTTATAAACGATGATAATATCGGCGAATTGAAAGGCTCATTTCAACGAATGGGCTTGTTTGCACAAATAAATAACCGCTTAATGCTGGTATTAAAACAAAGCCCCAATATATTTGTATTCGACTCTGATCAGTACACATTTCAATCCAAACTTATTATGGATGTAACCGAAGCGAAACGGGAACTGGTTACGGACAGAGAAGACGGTGGAAAAATGATACGTATTCCGGAGCCCGATATTGTCTTAAATGGCGCATTGACACATTCCGAAAAACCCGGCAGTCTGTTTATTTTGGCCGAGGGAAAGTCTAAAAAACGAACGTATAACAAAAATATACTTTACGAATTTGATCTGGCCACCGAGGAATTCATTAACGAATATCCCATGCAATTTGATGCAGATGAAGGTACAATGAACGACCGGTATGTATTCACATATTCTGCCGAAGATTATACCCTTTACCGCTATCCGATAAAGGTAAATAACTAGCATATAAGACTTTAAAATATGCGTTATTACTTGTGAATTGAATCTCATAGTCGAGTAAACAGAACTAAATTCGGCAAATGGGATAAAACAATGGATTAATACTTTCGTTTGGTATAAATTGACGGGATAAGACTATCGGGAACCGCATCTATACTCCAAATCATTATTTTATAAATAAATCGGATGGTCGAAAAAATATTATTTCCAAAAACCGGCCCAAACACCACGAAAACGAGAAGTTTAGCGGGGAAAACTATTTTAATAACCGGTGCAAGTTACGGCATAGGTAATGCGCTGAGCATTCAGCTTTCAAAATTGGGGGCAAAACTTATTTTAATTGCCAGAACCGAAGAAAAACTGATTGAACTAAAAGCGGACTGCCTGAAAAACGGAGCCCAAAGCTGTGAATTTTTTATCTGCGATTTATACGATTTGGAGCAAACAAAACTACTCGCCGCAAAACTAAACGATGAGCTTATAAATTTAGATGTTTTTATATCCAACGCGGGCAAATCCATAAAACGAAGTTTCGATGACTCGAAATATAGATGGAAGGACATTCACCGCACAAATATGCTGAATTTTCAAAGTCCGGTATATCTGATTCAAAATTTATACGATAAATTGAGGATAAACGGTGGCAAAGTAGTAAATGTATCCACGTTAAATATTCTGCTGCCTCCTACCCCGCATTGGGCTGCTTACAATGCATCGAAAACGGGCTTTGACCGATGGTGCAGAAGCAATAAAGCCGAATGGAAACAAAATGGCGTGCATTTAAAAACGGCTTATTTTCCTCTGGTTGATACCCGGATGTCGCGCGCAAACAAGGATTACGATAAAACACCAAAAATGTCGCCCGAACAAGCGGCCAGCCGGATTATTCAATTGCTTTGCACCAGGAAACAAAGTTATCGGCCATGGTGGAGCTATTTTCTGGTTTTTTTATATCCATTCAAAAACACATGGGCTAAAGCAGTGCTCAAAAAATATCAAAAATGAGTTATTTACGATTAATATCACATTTGGGTACACTGGCGCAGGTAAAAAGGGGAATTAACAAGTTCGGGTATTCATTTCCTGCACTGCTTTATGCCGGCAAAAACAGCAGCGCAAAACTCATTTGGAACGACAGTGAGATTACGTATAGCCAACTTTTAAATCAAGCCATCCAACAGGCATACTTTTTTAAAACCAAATATAATTTAAAACAATCGGATGAAGTGGTGCTGGTCGGGAATCAGTCGATGGAATGGCTTATTGCTTTGTTTGCATTGTCGGCCTTGGGTACAAAAATCTATTTGATCAATTCGAAATTTGGCGCAGCAACCATACAGCATTTATTGGGCAATATTGATTCAAAACTAATATTTATGGATGCACCTACCCAATCATTTTTGCAATTTAAGGATGCTGAAATCATAGAAACAACAGGGAATCAAGATATTTCAAACGAATTTTTGAGTAGTCTGTCCAAAAATAAAGCATCCATTGTAAATTTGACCAGCGGGAGTTCCGGAAAGCCAAAATCGGAGCATCGAAAACTGACCGTTTTACCATACGTAAAAGTATTTACCTCGTTAATACGCGATTTAAAACTCAGCGGCGACAAAAACGTACTCATTGGCATTCCGTGTTCCCATGGTTATGGTTTGGCCTCGCTTTTAACGGCAATTACTTTGAAGAAGGATATCTATTTAAGCCAGTCGCAGAACGAAACATTTGAATTGCTAGACCGGCACCAAATTGATTGCTGGATTAGTTTGCCAACTCAATTGAATCATTTTTTTAAGCAAACGGATGGGATTACAGTCGCCCCAAAAAAAATTATAACCGGCAGTGAGCTCATAAATTCCGATTTGGTGAAGCAAATTCTTGATACCGATACAGCCCTCTATAATTTATTCGGTACTACTGAGACAGGAGTTATCAGTTTGGCCACCCCTGAGATGCTGAAATTGGAACCAAATACCGTCGGAAAACCTATAGAAGGCGTTAAATATAAGCTCAAAAATGCGGCCAATAATACATACGAGCTATGGGTAAATTCGCCATGGAAATCGGATAATTACAATAACTATATATCCACCGGAGATAAAATTTACGTTACAAAAAATGGGTTTTGGGTACATGCTGGCAGAATCGATAAAAAAGTAATTATAAACGGTTATTTGGTAGATTTTGATGAAATTAAAAACATTCTAAACGCAAATTTACCACATCTAAACGTGTCGATTGAGTGGCAAAACAAACAGTTGGAATTTGTAATTTCAACAAATAATGGCTTAGACCGCACCGAAGACGAAAAACGGATAAATGAACTCCTGCCCAGGCATGCACGTCCGGACAGGATTGTTTGGGAAAAATGAACCCCTTTTAAATCTGAAAAATTGATAAAATGTAAGTGTTTTGTATATTGACTAAAGTTTGTTTTTAATAATCATAGAATAAAAAATTGCAGCTACAATGCCCATTTACTTAGTTGGTGAAAGACTCAAGCTCGTAAGAGAAAATAAATTTAATTTAGAACGAGAAATCCAAAATCTAGTAGAGAAGAACCTTAAAAGTCTATTAAATCTAGATTTAATAAAATCAGAATTCACAATCGGCAACTTTAGAATAGATACCTTAGCCTACGACCAAGAAACCAACTCCTTCGTTATTATTGAATTTAAACGTAGTAAAAATTTTAGTGTTGTTGACCAAGGCTATGCATATTTAGCTTTAATGCTAAATAATAAGGCTGATTTTATACTAGAGTACAACGAAACTCAAAACAAGAGATTGATGCGCAAAAACGTTGATTGGTCACAGTCAAGAGTTATTTTTATCTCTCAAGTTTTTACTACTTATCAAAAAGAAGCGATTAATTTTAAGGATCTGCCCATCGAATTATGGGAAATAAACAGATATGAAAATAATACCATATCATTTAAACAAATTCAGAAAACCAATGCAACTGAGAGCATTAAAACCATATCAAAAATAGATGATAAAAATACGGTTTCAGTTGCAAAAGAAATAAAAGTATATACCGAAGAAGATCACTTACTCAGCGCAAGTATAGAAATAAAGGAACTATTTGATATATTTAAAGCTAGGATAATTGAATTCAATGGTGATATTATAACAAAAGCCAAAAAACAGACGATAGATTTTAGAATTGACAATAAAATATTCTGTGATATTATTGTTCAAGCAAATGCTTTAAAAATTATACTAAATTTAAAAAAAGGTATGCTGGAAGATTTTAAAAAAATAGCTCGTGATATATCAAGTGTTGGACATTGGGGAAATGGTGATTATGAACTAAAATTATTTAAGGAAGATGATTTGGATTACATACTAAGCCTTGTTAAACAATCTTATACGAATTCATTATCAAACTAACTCACCCCACCAACGCTATTATTTCCTGTACGTTTACATATATCAAATAGGCAAACCAAAGCATTAAAAGCACAACAAAGGTTCCTTGAAATCTGTGCATCATTTCCATGCCACCAGCGTTGGCCGGGTTTTGTTGCCCATATCGGCGGATGTGCCTTTTTACCGCTTTAAAACTGATGAAATAAAGGGATGCCAGAGCCTCAATTCCCAGTAAAACCACTATTCTGAATACCTGTTGGGATACGTCAACATCCAGTATTTCCGAAAGCAGCCATCCCAGCAACTTTCCGACAATAATTACAACAATAATTGTAATTGCCAAAAATACAGCACCCCAAACAAGCTGAGTAGTGAACGGCTGGCGTTTAAATTTATCGAACATTTAATTTACGCTCAGTTTAAGCTCTTCCAACCTCGACATAATCCAATTTCTGTCGAGTTTTTTGTATCTATCGGGCAATAATTCTCTGGATGTACACTCAATAACGGCGTTCAAGGTTTGCAGCTCCACCTCTTCGGGGTAGGTTGGCGGGATGAAATCCTCAAAAACGGTATCGATTACCTCCGCACTTACTTTCTCTTCGCCTAAGGCTGCGGCACGGAATTTAGCGCGGGTCAATGCGGCCTCCATATCGGCACCGGAAAATATAACTTTGCCGGATTCAATCAATTTCGGAATGTATTCCTTGGTCATTTTAAGGCCCGTTTTATCTTTCATGGCGTTGAAAAGTTCCAAACGTTCTTCTTTGGTATGCGGCGGAAACAGGGCCAAATGCTCCTCTGCCCTGCCCTGCCTTTTAAGGTCAACCGGCATTAAATCGGGACGTGCAGTCATCAAAAACCAGATGATTTTTCCCCGGTGCGAGGTATCGCTCATAAAAGTTGCAATCTGCGAAAATACCCGGCTCGAAACTCCGCTGTCGCCACTTGCACTGCGGTTGCCCAAATAAGCGTCGGCTTCGTCTATCATTACGGCCACCGGGGTCATGGCTTTTAGCAGTGATAATATTTTTTCCAGATTACCTTCAGTTACTCCCTGCCACTGGCTCCTGAAATTTTTGAGTTTTACCATGGGAATACCCACTTCTCCGGCAAAACAGTTCACCAAAAAAGTTTTTCCCGTACCCACCGAACCGCACACTAAATATCCCATGGGCATTACATCCTGCCGTCCGTTTTTCAATGCATTTATGGCCTGTCGCAGATGTTTTTTTACCTGATGGTGCCCCGCTACATGGTCCAAAGTGAATTTTGTCTCCACAAATTCCAATAATCCGTAAGCCTCGGCTTCGATAAGTTCTTTTTTGCTTTTGCTCAGTTTATCGAATGTTATTTTATCGGAATTTTCGCGAGCGTTGGACAGCACACTTCGAAGATTTACGTAATTCAATCCCGCGGTCTGTTGGGCTACTACATTTTTGGAAACTGCCGATATTTCCCCGAAATCGTCATTTTTGGTTTCAAAGTCGATGAAATCAAGTCGGTTTTGCTTCGACGGGATTGGGATTTTGATATCAACGGTATATGGATTTTGCAGCAGTGTTTTGTTTAAATCGGCCAGGTTTTCCGTAATCAGGGTGATGGTAAAATCGGAGGCCATAAATACGGAATCGTGCGACCATCTGTTCAGATAAACCAACGACGTTCTATCCTCGTTGCCGGTGCTTCCGGCCTCGTTCATGGGCACAATAGTTTCGGCATAATCCAGAATGAGTGCAATGCTTTTTTTCTGCTCCAAACGCAGGCGGAAGTATTTTTCGAGAATAGAAAACACCCTGACCGGATCTTTGGGCATCTTTTTTGCGTATTCGGTGCCTATCAAACTGTCTCTGCCGGCAATGGCACGGTTAAAATCTTCCTGCGATTTTCTGTCGCGGAAATATATTCCCGAGGCGCGGTCGTAAAATATCACAAAATCCCTGGCACCAAAAAATTCATCGGCCAAAAAGCTTTTAAGGCTCACAAATTTTGTTTTTTCTTTGGTTTTTAAAGGCACCAAATCCAACACATTACCGTGCAGTAAAAATGTGTTTACCGTTCTGCTTAAATACTTTTTGGCAAATTCCTGCGACCAATCGGGATACGAATCGAACATAATTTTAAAATTTAAAACTCAATATTTAATCCAATATCACCAATTTAACCGTTTCAATCCGACTTTGTGTTGCTTTCATAATATCGAATGTATAATTATCTATTTGCACCTGTTCGTTTACGGTTGGTATTCTGCCCAAATGATTGATGATATATCCTGCCACGGTATCATATTCAGACGGCTCGATCGGAATTTCGATTTCATTGAAGACTTCGTTCAGTTCGTCTATTTCCACGTTTCCGCTGATAATAAAAGTATTGGGTGCAATTCTTTTCATTATCTCGTCGTCCACGTCGTGTTCGTCCTGGATGTCGCCTACCACTTCTTCCAGCAGGTCTTCTATGGTTACCATTCCGGCCGTGCCGCCATATTCATCAAGTACGATGGCAATGGAGCTATTGGTTTTACGGAATTCCGTCATTAAAGTTTTGGATTTTTTGCTGGTGGGTACCAACTTTACGGGACGGATAATTTCGTGCAGGGTTTTGGGATTTTTAAAGAAATCGTGTACCGACACAATTCCTATCACATCATCTATACTTTCCCGGTAAACGGGCAATTTTGAATGGCCGCTCTCTATAAATATATTTGCAACCTCTTCGATTGTTGCCGACTTTTCGACCCCTTTGATTTCGGTTCTCGGTATCATGGAATCGCGCACCCTTTTGTTGGAAAGTTCTAGTACATTATGTAAAATTTCAGAATCGTCTTTATCTATTTCCTCACTTCCTCCTGCTTCGCTCAATTCTTTAAAAACCAAGGCAATATCCTCTCTTCTATACAGTTGAACGGCTTCTTTTGCGCCGGGTGCAATCCATTTGATTAATACATTGGAAGAGCCGTTGGCCAGAACAATAAGCGGCCGTAACACTATATTTAAAATACGCAGGGGCAAAGCCACCACAGCAATCATTATATCGGCCTGCGAGCGGAATATTGCTTTGGGCAAAATCTCGCCAAAAATCATTATCAGTATGGACGCCACAATGGTTTGTATTATCAATACCTGATATGCCGATGGCAAGTTTCCTAAGGCCATATCCCAATAATATTCAATGGGTTTGGCCAAAAATAGGGCCATTAACGTTGCATAAAGCACATTAACTATATTATTGCCCACCAGGGTTGTGGTCAGGAATTTTTCCGGTTTTTTGGCAAAAAAGCCAATCGCTTTTGAAACCAGATTATTTTTTTTCGACGCTACTTCGAGCTTCAATTTGTTGGCCGTTACAAAAGCTATTTCCGCGCCCGAGAAAAAGGCGCTTAAAAGGATGGTTATTACAATCAAAAGCCACTGATAACTCATATTTCCCTCTTATGGTTATACAGGCTCTGTTTAGATGGAGGTTCCTCTGCCATTAATTGATTATTAGTTCCTATTTGCCGGTGAAATTCGGTTTTCGTTTTTCTAAAAAGGCGGTTGTACCTTCTTTGAAATCATCGGTATTATATAAATTTCCAAAAAGATTAGCTTCTTTTTCGAAGCCCGAATTATCATCGGAATTTCTAATTGCCAAGATAGCATTTTTTATGGCAATCGGTCCATGTTTTAATATGGATTTCATCATTGCCAATGCCGATTCCAACGCAGATTCTTCAGCAATTGCGTTTACCAATCCTATTTCCCTGGCTTCTTCAGCGCCGGCAAATCGTCCGGTCAAAATAAGTTCTAGAGCTTTTGCATGGCCTACCAATCGTTGCAGGCGCTGGGTACCGCCATAACCCGGAATCAGACCCAGACTCACCTCGGGCAGCCCCATCAGTGCTTTTTTGGAGGCTATTCTGATATGGCATGCCATGGCCAGTTCACATCCGCCGCCCAAAGCAAAACCATTTACAGCGGCAATAACGGGAATGGTCAAATCTTCAATATCCTGGAATATTCTCTGTCCGCGACGTGATATAAGCACAGCCTCTTTGTCTTTAAGCGTATTCAATTCTTTGATATCCGCGCCCGCTACAAACGCTTTATCGCCGGCTCCGGTAATTATCAAACCTTTTACACCGGCATCCGACCTGATTATGCCCAAAGCTTCATCCAGCTCTTCGAATACCTCATTATTTAAGGCATTCATTTTTTCGGGACGATTGATGGTCAAAATACAAATACCATTTTCGTCCGTTTCTACAATAATGGAATCAAATTTTCTGCTCATTTTATTCTTTTGTTCGATTTCTTTGGGTGGTAACATTATCGGTGTCCGTATCGGAAACTTCGCTCAGCAATGCATCTAAATCGAGTTGGGCTTCCCAATCGGTTGAATAATCGGGCACCAGTTCTTCATCCAATTCACTGATTATTAACGAGGTTTCGTCCACTTCTATTAGCAGGTTATCCAATTGAAAACCAATTTCTTCCGGCGTGCTTATGGTCATGGATTGCTCGTAAAAATATCTGATTGCATCTTCTATAGTTTCCAGCTGAGCCACGCAAACCTGATATTTTTCGTTTGCCGTTCTAAATTTTTTCAGCCTTTTTTCCATAATGGCCAGACGTCGCAACCGGGTTTTTTTAAGCTGTTCCGATTCTATCACGCCCACTTCGGCAATGTTGCGTTTTATGTCTTCTTTAAGTTTTTTCTCGGCGGTGGTGTTCAGATATACTTCGTATCGGCCAACCAAATCTTGTAATTTCAGATAATTGTTTAGCAGTGCCGAGATTTTATTCTCAACATTGTTCAGCAGCCCCCGGGAACTGTACGGAAGCGAGTTAAAGTTATCTCTGATCAGTTTTTCCAAGTGTTTGAGTGCCAAAAACTGTCTTTGTTTAGCGGCATCGAGGCTGTAGAAAATGATTTTATCGTTAGGATTTGCTTCCAGCTCTTTTATTTTTTTCAATTCCATTCTTTTTCTGAACCGGGGTGTGTTGGGGATGGTGCCCAAATACATAAGTTCCAATCCCAATATTGCCGTAAATATGCCTCTAGCAACTTCACCATCAAAAAAATTAGAAGAGCCAAATGCTATTATGGTAGCAACGAGAAGCAGTCCAAGGTTTATCGGATTTGTAAATGCTTCTTTGGTGTAATTTATATTTAATTTCTCGTCGTTCAAATGTAATGCGAAAATTTACTCGGTATCGGTTTCTTCTTTTTGTTTGGTTCCAATGGTTTTTGGGGTGTTAAGTTCGGCTGCACTTTTTTCAATTTCAGAATATAGCAAACCCATATCCAATTTTAACTGGCGGATGGTTTCTTTGGCCTTTTCCGCTCTTAGTTCTTCATCAATTTCGGTCGTGCTGCTTTCGTTTTCTTCGTCGATATCGGCAAGCGTTCCCATTTTTTCCAGCGCCATATCCAGTCTTACCTCTGCTTTGGCCACTTGTTCCCTTACCTTGAACATGAATTCATCGTACGTGTCTTTTACTTTTTCCACGTCGATGTTCATATTGCTTAACGCCTGGTTGATTTTGCTGCGACGTTCGGCGGTGTAGAGTTTCTGTTTCAGATCTTTAAGCTGCCTGTAGTGGTCTTTATATTCCTCCTTCAGGCGTTCCCGATCTTTTTCACTTTGGGTGCTCATCGTAGCGGACTTAGTTTTTCTCCTTTTCTTTGCCGACCGTTTTTGTGCTTTCCGACGATTCTTTACCGGCTTCGGCCGCATCTTCTATTTCAATACGTCCTTCAGATTCGTTCATTTCCATTTTGAATTGCTCTACCAGTTCCTGCGCCCTGATTTTTTCGGCATTGGCTTCAATTTCCATGGTATCGGTATCGATACTTTCGAGGGCTATCTCCATTCGGGCTTCATTTTTTGCCGTTTCCTCATTCAATCGGGTAATCATTTCGTTATGGGTCTGGTCAATTCCGCCCATTTCGAACTGTTCTAACGTATCGGCAATTTTGGCTTGCCATTCGGCACGTTCGCTGGCCCGCAAAGCTTCTTTGGCTTCCTGGATTTTCCGGTCTTTTTCGCGCATAAAAACTTTTTTCACTTTCAAAGCTTTTTCATACGCTTTTTCGGCAAAAACCAATTGCTCGTTGGTTGCGGTAAGGGTTTCTTTGGCTTTTTCGAGTTTAAGGGCGTATCCCTCGGCAATATCGTCTCGATTTGCTTTAATAGCCGATTTTATTTTTGAGGTCAACTCGATAATTTGCTTATCGTTTCTTTTGGCTTCCTTTTGCAATAAAAGCAAGTTTGCGCGTACAGTGGCAATATTTTCGTTCATCTGTGGGATTTGGTCGTTCAGATCCCTGATATTTTGTTCCAATATCAATTTTGGGTCTTCAATTGATTTTATTAATCCCCCAAACAGCGAACGAAGTGCTCTTTTTAATCTTTCAAACATAGTTTTAGTCCAAATTTGTTTAAATACTACTTTAAGATACCTATATGGTAATTATTTTAATAATTTATTATCGAATTCACGCACCCCTTTGCTATCCACAACAAACGAAATTAACGGAGTGGATTTCGGTTTTTTATTTTCTATGGTCAACGAATCCAGCAAGTAATCGGTTGCAATGCTTATGGTATTGGGATTATTCGTAAAACCGAGCATAATTGTTTCGCCTTTTTTGACTTCGTGCCCTATTTTTTTTCTTAAAACAATACCGGCTTGCGCATCTACAGGGGCATTTTTTGTTTTACGTCCCGCACCCAATTCTACTGATGCCATTCCAATTTCCAACGCATCCATACGCGTTATATAACCGTCTTTATCCGCTTTTATTTCAAACTCATACTTCGCCGGTTTGTAGGATTTGGGATTTTTTATCACATTTATATCACCGCCTTGCGATTCGACCAAATCGAGCCATTTCTGGAAGGCTTTGCCATTTTCTACCATTTCCCTGCTTACTTTTATGCCTTCTTCCACCGTTTTGGCCTCTCCTCCCAGATAAATCATGGTTCCTGCCAACAGATGGCTAATTTTCATCACATCTTCTGGGCCATTTCCATGCAAAGCATCTATACTTTCTTCTATCTCAAGCCAGTTGCCGATTTTATAACCCAGTGGTTCTTCCATTTTTGTGATATAGGCGATGGTTTCTTTACCGAATTTCTCGCCAATCCCGACCAGGGTTTTTGCCAGTTCTTTTGCATTTTCTGCGGTTTTCATGAATGCGCCGGCACCATATTTCACATCCAAAACCAGCGCATCAATTCCTTCGGCCAGTTTTTTGCTCATTATGCTCCCGGCTATAAGCGGAATGGAATCGACCGTAGCGGTAACATCCCTGAGCGCATAGATTTTTTTGTCGGCAGGTGCAATTTCGTCTGTTTGGCCAACCAGTACCAGTTGATGTTTTTTAAGCATTTCGATGTATCGGTCCATATTGGTATCTACAGAAAAACCGGGTATGGCCTCCACTTTATCCAATGTGCCGCCGGTGTGTCCCAAGCCCCTGCCCGATATCATGGGTACGGATATACCGGTACTTGCCACAATGGGTGCCAAAATCAGAGACAGTTTATCGCCCACTCCTCCGGTAGAATGTTTATCCACTTTTTTTCCGGAGATTTCGGATAAATCCACAACCATGCCCGAGTAAAGCATCGATTCCGTCAACGCTTTCGACTCCTCGTTGTTCAAACCATTTATAAAAACGGCCATCAAAAAAGCACTGAACTGATAATCGGGTATTCTATCGGCCGTATATTCATCAACCAAATATCGGATTTCGTCATTATCCAGAACATTGCCATCGCGTTTTTTTCGAATTAATGAAACTATACTGTATTTTTTTGCCATATTGATAAATTACTTACTTTATTGGTTGATTAAGGAGCCACCTCTTGAAAATACTAGCTGACCAAAATATATACAAACTAAATGAATTAATACCCGAAGTTGCAGAATTGACAACTTTCGACCCCAATGACGGGCTACCGGATTTGGACGGTTATGAAGTGCTTTTTGTTCGCACGGTTACAAAATTAAATGCCCACACCGTGCCTAATATCCCAAAATCGCTTCGGTTTATAGGCACAGCATCATCGGGAACCAATCATATAGATGTGGATTATTTTAAAAGCTATGGGGTTTTTGTGGAGGGGGCGCGGGGCTGTAACGCCAATGCCGTTGCAGAATATGTTTTGACAGCATTGTATATCTGGAGCGAAAAACGTGGCATTAATCTTGATTCCATTACCGTGGGCATTGTTGGGGTGGGCGCGGTGGGCAGTACGGTAGAACGATTTTTAAAACGATTTGGAATTAAGTACAAAAGCTACGATCCGCCTCGGGAAAAAAATGATAACGGTTATAAATCGGCCACTTTGGAAGAAATTTTGAACTGCGATGTTCTCACTTTTCATGTTCCGTTAACCGAAACCGGAGAATTTGCCACAAAACATTGGCTCGGCAGAGCGGAATTGGAGAAATACGGATTCTCGCTCATTATAAATGCTGCACGTGGCGGGATTGTTGAAGAAAAAGCTTTATTAATGGCTAAAAATAATGGAACTGTGGGCGATTATATACTGGATGTATGGGAAAACGAACCCAATATCGATCCGGAAGTTTGCGAGGATGCGTTTTTGGCGACACCGCACATAGCCGGCTACTCGGAGCAGGCAAAAATAATTGCTACGCAGATGATTGTAGGCAAATGCTGCGCTCTGTTGGGAGTAACCTTGTTGGTGCACCATACCGATTACGATTTTCAAACTCCGGCTGCCGATTTTGATGGCATGGGTTTCACTGAGATTTTACGGCACATCACGCCTTATAAAGAATATGACAAAGAACTCAGAGAACTTCTTGACAAAAACGGGTTGGCGAATGGTTTCAGGGATTTAAGGGTGAACAGAAAGTACCGGTTTGAATTTCCATATTTACGGTTGCCCAAAAGCACAATGGAAGCAAATGTCCAACTGAAAAAGCTTTTTATAAAAACTGTGTAAGGTCAATTTTAGCCAGCCATAAATTTTATATTGAAAATGGATAAATCCGTTCATTTTTCAGTCCAAATTGAACAATTTTTTGGTGGTTTTTGTAGTTATTTCGTCAATTTTATCGATATCGAGGTCGAATAATTCTGCCAGTTTTTCAGCGGTATAGCGCATAAATGCCGGTTCATTTCTTTTGCCTCTTTTGGGAGTTGGTGCCAGATACGGTGCATCGGTTTCCAAAATCATTTTATCCAAGGGCAGTTGACGCACCGTTTTATCTACGCCTGCATTTTTAAAAGTAAGCACACCACCAATTCCCAGATGCACACCTAAATCCAGAGCTTTTTTTCCTTCATCCAGTGTACCGTTAAAACAATGCCAAACTCCGGTTAGAGTGCCATCCTGAGCTTCTTCAACCATAGCCAAAAGATCGGCCGTGCTATTACGGTTATGCAGAACAATGGGCTTTTTCAGGGCTTTTGCTACGTTAAAATGCGCCTCTAAACTGTTTTTTTGCTCGGTAATTTTGTCTGTACTCCAGTAATAATCCAGCCCGGTTTCGCCAATGCCATAAATATCATCCGATTTGGCAAAATTGTATAATTCTTCCTCGTAAGTATCCGAAATAGTATCCACATCGGTGGGATGAATGCCGACCATTTTATAAAATCGGATTTTTTCATCCCTCAACTTTTCCATTTGTTGTAGAGAGGCATAATCAATAGCCGGCATCAGGATAGATTGCACCCCGGCTTCCCTGGCACGGAGCATAACATCCTCAAAATCGGCTTCGAAATCGGGTAAATAGATATGTGAATGGGAATCGATCATAATGTGAATTATTGATTTTTTAGTTAATGGTAATAACGTAGATTTTTATTATATATACAGGTAAAACTTTTGGGCATCAAACCAATATAAGAACAACAATAAATGCTGATATGAAGATAACACACGCCTATAATTACAAATTTTAACATTATTTATGCCTTGTAAAATGATTGTTTGAGAAGTGAGTTTGTCTTTATATTACAGTATTTTACAACTTAGAATTAAAGTTGATTATTTATTAGAAATTTAAAATTAATCTCGAATCCATGCCTACATTACATACAGACGCGGAACTTTCCGTTTATGAAAATATTCCTACTAATATTTTTAATACTGCCACCAATGGTTCTAAATATGTAGCCAATAAAATTGCTGTATTGATAAAAGAACGCAATAAATCGGGTGAGAAAACAGTGCTCGGTTTGGTAACCGGCTCCACACCGGTTGAAATTTATGACGAACTGGTAAGAATGCATAAAGAAGAAGGATTGAGTTTTAAAAATGTGGTAACGTTTAACCTGGACGAATACTACCCTATGCGCCCCGATACTATGCAAAGTAGTTTCCAGTTCATGAATGAGTATTTATTCGATCATGTGGATATCAATCCCGAAAACATAAACATCCCTGACGGCACTTTAAAAAAGGAAGACGTTAGAGCATTTTGCGATAAATTTGAAAGCAAAATTGTAGAAGCCGGCGGTATTGACATTCAGATTTTGGGTATTGGGCGTACCGGTCATATTGGTTTGAACGAACCGGGTTCGCCGATTGACTCAAAAACCAGGCTGATCACTTTAGACAAAGTAACCATTTCTGATGCTTCTAGTAATTTCTTTGGTGCAGAAAACGTACCACAACGCTCTATTACGATGGGAGTTGGTACCATTTTAAGTGCTAAAAAGATATTTATGCTGGCATGGGGCGAGGGCAAGGCCAGTATAATTCAAAAAACGGTAGAAAGTGAAGTTTCGTCTATGATCCCTTCCACATTCCTTCAAAATCACCCGGATTGCGAAGTAATTTTGGATGAAGCCGCCGCCGCAGAACTTACACGTGTTAAAACTCCATGGTTGGCATCGCCGGTAAAATGGACTAATTTTTTGATTAAAAAAGCTGTTATCTGGCTAAGCCGTGAAATTGACAAACCCATACTAAAACTAACCGAAGAAGATTATCGGGAGCATGGAATGAACGATATTCTTATTGAAATCGGTACGGCTTATAATGTTAATATCAGAGTGTTTAACCAAGTTCAGCACACCATTACGGGATGGCCGGGCGGCAAACCAAATGCCGACGATTCCCAGCGTCCCGAAAGAAGAACCCCGTTTCCGAAAAGAGCACTTATTTTTAGCCCCCACCCCGATGATGACGTGATTTCTATGGGCGGTACTTTTATTCGCTTGGTTGATCAAGGTCATAAAGTGCATGTTGCTTATCAAACTTCGGGCAATATTGCCGTTTTTGATGAAGATGCGCTGCGTTTTGCAGATTTCGTTACCGATTATAGTGATGCTTTCGGTATTAAGGATTCGCACATCCAAAATATTTTTGACGGAGTACGCGAAGCATTAAAAAACAAGAAAGAAGGGGATATAGACTCCGAGGAAGTGAAAACCATTAAAGGTTTGATAAGGCGCGGTGAAGCCAAAGCGGCCAGCAGATACGTGGGCCTGCCCGATGAAAATATCCATTTCCTTGACTTGCCATTTTATGAAACCGGCAGAATCAGGAAAAAACCAATTGGGCCCGAGGATATCAAAATTACAGTGGATTTGATAAGATCCATCAAACCACACCAAATCTATGCCGCCGGTGATTTATCGGACCCTCATGGAACGCACCGGGTTTGTTTGGAGGCTATTTTTGAAGCACTGCGCCAATTAAAAGATGAACCCTGGATGAAAGACTGCTACGTTTGGCTATATCGCGGAGCGTGGCAAGAGTGGGACATCGAAGATATAGAAATGGCGGTGCCGTTGAGCCCGCAAGAAACGGAGCGCAAAAGACGAGCTATATTTAAACATCAATCCCAAAAAGACAGACCATTGTTCCCCGGTACAGACCGCCGCGAGTTTTGGCAACGTGCCGAGGACAGAACACGTGCAACCGCTGTGGCTTACGACAAACTGGGTCTGGCCGAGTACGAAGCCATGGAAGCTTTTGTACGCTGGAAAGAACTGGATAATTAAAATATAATAGAGGCGAATAAATTTATTCGCCTTTTTTTGTTCAATTTTGAAAAATTTTGCGTACTCTAGCTATTTAATGTCTAAAAACGATTACATTTCAGCATTTTAAACCAATAAATAATATAAGATGAGCAATTTCAAGAAAAATCCATGGTCGTGGATTTCTACACTATATTACACTCAGGGGTTACCATACGTTGTTGTAATGACCATTTCGGTGGTTATGTACAAAAATCTGGGCTACTCAAATACAGAAATTGCTTTTTATACCAGTTTATTGAATCTACCCTGGGTTATAAAACCGTTATGGAGCCCCATTGTAGATATGCTGAAAACCAAGCGTTGGTGGACGTACATGACGCAGGCATTGATTGGTTTAGGGCTGGCCGGGGTTGCGTTTTCGCTTTACAGCCAAAGTTTTTTTGCCATAAGTATGGCCTTTTTCTTCGTTTTGGCATTTAGCTCTGCGACGCACGACATTGCCGCCGATGGTTTTTACATGCTGGCTTTAAGCGAGGATAGACAGGCATTTTTTGTTGGAATTCGTTCTACTTTTTACCGCCTCGCATTGATGAGTGGCGAAGGATTATTTATTGTAATCGCGGGTTTGGTAGCAACATCAACGGGGAATATTGAGTTTTCCTGGGTCGTAGTGTTTGCAATATTATCGGTTATTATGTTGCTAATGAGTGCTTATCACAAGTTTATTTTGCCCAAGCCGGATGCAGACAAGCCTACGGTAACGGCCGAAAACTCAACCCCTTTAAAAGATTTCTTCACCATATTTAAGCTGTTTTTCCAGAAACAGCAAATTGGCTTAATACTCGCTTTTATTTTATTGTATCGTTTTAGCGAGGCCCAATTGGTAAAACTGGCCATTCCATTTTTGCTGGATCCCGTTGATGTTGGCGGGCTGGGCTTAAGTACAACAGAAGTTGGTGTAATTAATGGAACTATTGGTGTATTAGCCTTAGTAATTGGCGGTATTTTAGGAGGGATTGTGATTTCAAAGCACGGTCTGAAAAAGTGGTTATGGCCTATGGTTTTTGCAATGAATATTCCAAATTCCGCCTATCTTATTTTAGCGTATTGGCAGCCTGAATCGTACACTGTAATCAGTACATTGGTAGGCCTGGAGAAATTTGGATATGGCTTTGGTTTTACAGCATTTATGATGTATTTAATTTATATAGCGAAGGGCTCCCATCAAACCGCACATTATGCTTTTGCAACAGGATTAATGGCATTGGGAATGATGATTCCGGGCTCGATAAGCGGTTATATACAGGAGATGCTAGGCTATCAACACTTCTTTATCTGGATTATGATTGCCACGATACCTGCATTCGTTATTGCTAAATTTGTGGAAATTGATCCCGGTTTTGGTAAGGAGAATAAGGGGTAGGTTATTAGGCGATTAGACGAATAGTTGATTAGGTGATTGGTTATTTGTGGTCAAAAGACAGAATTCAGAACCCAGAATATAGATGGTTAGGTCTGTATCCTGGGTTCTGAATTCTTTTATATACATAGAGCGGGGCTTTAGCCCCAAAGGTGCGCTATCAAATGGTGTTGTGTTTTCTACGAAACCTTCCTGTTGCGTGATTATTTTTGGATTAACACATCCCGAACGGATGGTATGTTTAAAGAAAATAGCATCCGCAAATGGAAGGTGCGACCCCAACGGGGTCGAATGTTTTTCTGGATGTAATATTTTCTATAAACATGTGACCTCTCCGAGGTCTGATGGTTGACCAAAACCCATTGGTATGGTTCATATTTCTGGGCTTTAATCGAGTTTGTTGGATTACGCGCCTTTGGCGCTTGGGGGTGTGGCAGTTACGTGTTACCCTGAGCTGCGCTCGAGGTTATTGATTACGCACCCTTGGTGCTTAGTTCGGGAGATTTGTCGATAATCGACCATCAGTTATCGGAGGGTCGTTTTTCAGTTATCCGGTTGGATCATTGTAACCAGAGGTTCGGCACGAGAGTAATAGTTACTCCGTTCTCAGTAATTTCACTCCTAATTCATCAGTCATAATTATTTTCGGTACAGATTCTTCTGCGCCCGCCGGGCATCAGAAAGACGTTTCATATCTCTCCGTCTTTCTCTTTGCCGATTATATAATAAACACAAGTGGTAAAATAGTTTCTGATATAGGGTGTTTTGCTTATTATTTTACTTTGTTTCCGGGGTTTCCAGCCAAATTTCCATTGATATATGGGGTTTAAGAAGTAATGCTGCATACCTATTATTTTGTAGCCGGTTTCTTTTACTATGCGCTCGAATCTTTCTATGGAAATACCGGTTTCTTTGGTTTCCAGTAAAAAATCAATGGTCTTTTCCGGTTCTTTAAATAATTTCAAAAGATTTTTATAAAGTAAAGTAGGCAGCAAATGGATATACGGTAATTTACTGGCGCTCTTTTTGCCCATTTGTTGGTGGCCCCCAAACGGCATTTGCCAGGGTGGGAAACCAAAATAAATAAAACCATTGGGCTTTAAATACTCTTTAAGTTTACGAATCAGCCTCTTTTGATCGTGTATATGCTCAATAACATCTTTGAGAACAATTATATCGAATGGCCCATCCAGGCTTTCTATCGAAGTATTATAAATATCATCTACAAAAAACCGGATTTTCTTTTCTTTGATTTCTTTATCAAGCCATATTTTACCGTTTTCTACTCGTGATGGATGCAATTCTACGGCCGTGCCTATACAACCTTTATCTACAAATGCTTTTAATACGCCCCCTTCGCCCGCTCCAATCTCCAGTACTTTCATGTCCACCTGTATCTTTTTATACTTTTCTATAAAGGGAATTACATGTTTTTCTGCATTTTCAACCTGTATATCAAAGTAACGCTTGCGATCTTTATGAAAGTCGAACATAAATGAATATTAGTTTAAGAGATTTATTTAAATATAGACATTTTGAAGTGTTAATCTCTGAATTTTTTATAATTGATTCTGATGCGCTGGTAGTACCGGCAGATCTAAATGCAGCAAAAAAGCATGTTTTCTTGTCTCGAGTTCAAAAATAACCGGTCATATTTTTTATGAAACATTAATGGATTTTTATTGGTTACCAATACTGAGAGTAGAATTAGAAGCATAATTATAGTTTTAACCATAAATTTTTATAAGTAAAATGTCAGAAAATATAATATTGGGTCCGCAAAGATTGGGGCCGCTAACTCCTTTAGTCGGTGAATGGGAAGGTAATGTCGGGGTAGATTTATCGTACCAAAATAAAGACGATGTAACCCTAAAAACCGGCTATTTTGAAAAAGCATGGTTCAGACCCATTCCTACCCAGGAAAACGGACAACAGAGTATGGAAGGTTTAATTTATCAAAGCACGGCGTGGAGGCATGGCGAGGAAACAATGGATCCCTTTCATGATGAAGTTGGGTATTTATTGTGGGATAAAAAATTAGGCAAGGTATTCCGTTCGGTTGTTTTTGGCAGAGGTATTGCCATTTTAGCGGTTGCAGAAGCAGAGGCCAGAAGTAAAGAATTTCATTTTACCGCCACACCGGGAGAAAATACTTACGGTATCCTCCAAAACGAATATTTGCTTGAAAGAGCCGAATTAAAAAGCTTTGAAAGCACCTTTAAATTTAACGATGATGGCACTTTTACTCATACATCCGATATTGTTTTAAAGCTGGCAGCTTTAGACGGTAAAGAAATGCACCATACCGATGAAAATACTTTGAAACTGGTAAAATCGTATCATCCCGGAATTGAGTTTCAGGGATAAATAGCGTTTTTCAAAGATAAACAATATTAAAGCACAGCAATTTTTGTTGTGCTTTTTTTTGATTAATCAATCGAATTCCCGTCAATAGTACACTTTGGCTTGGCATTGTTTTGCATTTTTGGTAGTACGTATCTATATTGGATTATCGAATCCCCTATCTAATATTGAATGCCATGAGAAACAGAGTCTTTGCTTTTCTTTATTTAGCCGTCTTCTCGTTAGTATTTTGCATTAATAAAGGTTTTGCACAAAGCTGGAAAATGCTTGGAGGCCCGACGGAAGTGTCCATTGTGGATGTGCAAGTTGCAAACGATTCGGTTTATGTAATTACGGGAGATGGTAGCGATAGGCTTAGTTCTTTAGGTGGTATTTTTAAAAGGGCGCTGGATTCCAACGATTGGAAATTTTCTAGCATACAAGGTTACGATTTTTTAAGTTTAGCGGTGGACAATGATGGCACCTACTATGTTGGTGCTCACGGCGTTATGTTACTGAGCGGTGAAAATGAAAGCGCTGTCGGTCTATTCTATCTTTCAAGGGATTATGGCAAAACGTGGCTAGAGTATTTCCCCGGTTTGGAAGCATGCTTTTCAACCAAATCCCTGCTTCTAAATGAAAACGGCACCCTACTTTTAGGATGTTCAAGTGGTGTTCATAGGCATTCGAAAAATACGGACAGTTTTGTTAGTGTTGGTAATAAACGTAATAGCAATAGCTTATTTAAACACGGCGACATAATAATACATGGCACCGAGACAGGAGTTGAATATTCGAGTGATGACGGTGATACCTGGGTGGAAGCCGGCTCTGATTCCATAAATGTAAAAGCCATTACGTATGGATTTGGCATGTACATTTTTGCTGCCGATAATGGCCTATATACTGCCAATAATCTAGACAATGAATTTACATTGATGGATATCCCTGACATGCCTTTAATTAATCACATGCTAACCTTGGGCGATGCTGTTATTGCCGGTACGGATACCGGAGTGTTCCAAATGAACGAAGGGCTGGAAATCCAACCTATCTTTCCGGATTTAAACGGTATGAAAATAACGGCATTAAGTGCTTATAATAACGATGTTTTTGTCGGCACCAAGCAAGGTTTTTATGTTTGCAATACCTTGGATAACACCTGTTTTTTGGATGGAAGTCAAAGCTTCTATATACCCGACCTTTCGATAGTAAACGACACCCTACTGATAAATGCATACCATGCAAATTATAGATATTCTTTGCTTACCAATGAGTGGGATACCTTAAACGTACCGGAGCGACTGAGTGCCTTTGCTCCTAAAACAACCGATATATTTTATGGCGTCTATATCCGAACATTTTATAAGTGTTCTTTTTCATCCGAAAGCTGCCAAACCGTGCCTGTAAGTGGTTCGGGAGGCCAGCTCTTAAATTATGATTTTGTAGTAAGCGATGAAGATATTTATATAAGCACATCCGAAAAAGTATTGCACTCGAAAGATGGTGGCGAAAACTGGAATATTATTGCAGAAGGATCTCAATATGCATTCGAAGGATTGGCGGCGTATCGCGATTCTTTATTATTTACCAATGGGAACTTAAATCTAAAATACAATATGGTTACGGGCGCAACCGATACTTTGGAAAAGGGTGTTTCGCTATTTACCAATGACGGCACTTTATTTGGGTTTAACAAAGATGAGGGTGTGTATAAAAGCACCGATTCAGGTACAACGTGGACCACTATTTTAAATACGAAATATTATCCCGCCATTAGCTCAGTTCGCAAACTGCTTTTTGATGAAAATTCACAAACTTTGTATGCGGTATTCGACAATGGTATGATTTATGTTTCAAAAGATGGTGGCGAAAACTGGGGCATAGATAATGATTTGGCAACTATAGAAATAAGATCAGCCGTAATGGATAAAGATGGAACGCTTTATTTGGGCACTAACAGAGCAGGAGTTTTTTATAATACCGAGCCCCTTGACCCCAGAATAACCGTTTCAAACGAAATCATGGATACTACCCATGAACTGCCCAAAGATTTTATCGTTGGCCAAAACTACCCCAATCCCTTCAACCCTTCCACAACCTTGCCTTTCGAATTGGCGCACCCTGCGGAAGTAAACATGACGCTTTACAATGTGTTCGGGCAAAAGGTAGCAGAGTATAATCTGGGCCATAAAAACGCCGGCAGCTATCAACACCAAATTCTTTTTGGCAACTATGCCAGCGGAATTTATTTTTTGAGAGTAAGTGCCGGAGATAAATCACAAATGTTAAAATTAACGTTTATTAAGTAAATCAGAGGAGCATTTTACGTTCCACTTTCTTTAAAACATCCTAAGTAGTTGCATGTATTCGCCAAAAATTAGTGATTAAGATTTATAAGATTAATTTTTTCATTTGATTATTTTCTTGAGCTTGATTACCATATTTACAACATTTAACATATAACATCTAGAATTGATAACTACAAATAAATTTTATTTTGTCTTTCTGGTTAGCATTCTTGTTACCTCTGTTTTTGATATTAACTCGCTCCATGCCCAAACCTGGCATTCGTTAAATGGTCCGTTGGAATCCAATATTTCTAATATCGTTGTTTGGGATGATACCGTCTATGTGTCTTCAATCGATCTAGGCGGCTTTTTCAAAAAACATAAAGATGCAAATAGCTGGACTTTTATAAATATCCCCTTAATGGACGCACCGAACGCTATTGCCATAGGACCCGACGGCACCTATTATGTGGGCGGAACCGGAATGTCCACGGACCGCAATTTCTATCGCTTTTACGTATCCTCCGATTTTGGGGAAAGCGGCGAATTACAACATACCGGGCTCTATAGTTGCGCAGGAGCCGCCTCAGGAGTGCAGAACATAATCGTTACCCAAAAAGAAAGTCTTGTTATAGATTGTGGCGGTCGGATTTTTAAATTTGATACCAATGAGGAATCCTTTAAGGAAACCGCTGGAAATGCGGGTCTTTCCACAAACCAAGTACACTCATTTTATGAACATGCAGATACTTTAATGGCAGGCAGAGTAAACGGATTCCTATATTCAACCGATGACGGGAGTAGCTGGTCGATCTCGGCTTTCGATTCGATGGAGGTGTTTTCTATTGCTTACGCAGATGATAAATTATTTTTAGGAACAAATAAAGGGCTTTACAGTGCCAATACTGTTAACGGTACTTTTGAACCCGTTGAAGACATGGCAAACCTCTCTGTATATACGTTGCATACCTATCAAAATCAGCTTATTGCCGGCACGAATTCAGGGGGGGTCTTGATTAAACCCAATAGTTTCGATGTGCTGCGTGTTTTTGAAGATGCCGGACTTGCCCCAATTAAAGCCGTTAATAGTATCGGAGATATGCTGTTATTTGGAAGTGAGCGCGGTTTCTACGAATGCAATTTAGTCGAGGAAAGTTGTACCCTTGCCGGCGTGCCGAATTCTTGGGTACGAACCATGAACCTCCAAAACCAGGATACCCTTTGGGTGGGTACAACCGATAATATCCATCGCTATTTTATAAACCAAGAGCGATGGGATACGTTACAGGCCCCCATCGGAAGAGCCCGAAACATTATCCCGGCAGGTAATGATTCTTTTTATGCAGCAGCCGGACATCATTTTTATCGATGCGCTTTCAGCCCGTTCAGCTGCGACAGCCAACAGATTGATTCTGAATATGCTTTATTCGATTTAAAACAAAATACCGCGGGAGAGTTATTTATTGCCTCTCGTGCGCAAGTTTTTAAATCTACCGATAACGGTGAAACTTGGCAGACTATTTATACAAGCTCCGAAAAAAGAAATTCCGGCATAGAAACCTTTGCCGACTCTCTATTATTTATCAATAGCGGTCAGTCAATCCGATATCACTTGAATGAGGGAATTTACGATACTCTAAACTATGGCGCAGACTTAATAACCCGTGACGGAATTATGTTTGCTATAGGAAACGGGATTCAGAAAAGCACAGATTTTGGCGAAACCTGGACTTCCATTTTACGAAGCTCGGATATTACGAACCAAAGATTGGGCGGATTAAAGTTCCTGCTCTACGACGAAGAAAAAAATAAATTATATGCTATAACCACACGCGGCGATGTTTACGTAACCGAAGACGGCGGCACCCATTGGGGCGTGAATGAGGAAATGTATCCGATGTATATAGAAAGTGTCGCTTTAGGAGCAGACGAAACTTTATATCTTGGAAGTATGCTGCATGGCGTTTTTTTCAATAACGAACCCCTTGACCCCAGAATAACCGTTTCAAACGAAATTATGGATGCTACCCATGAATTACCAAAGAATTTTAACGTCGGGCAAAACTATCCCAATCCATTTAATCCTTCCACAACCTTGCCTTTTGAATTGGCACAAGCGGCGGAAGTGAGCATGATGCTTTACAATGTATTCGGGCAAAAGGTAGCAGAGTATAATCTGGGCCATAAAAACGCCGGAAGCTATCAGCACCAAATTCTATTTGACAGATACGCCAGTGGGATTTATTTTTTAAGAGTAAGTGCCGGTGATAAATCACAAATGTTAAAATTAACGTTTATTAAGTAGATAGCGCTTACGAGACTATTTAATTTAGTGTGGTTTACTTTATCAATGTCATTTTCCGAATTATTTCCCGATTGTTTGCGCGGAGTTTATAGAAGTAAATACCATTTGCTAAACCTAAAGCATCAAAACGAATAGTGTATTCGCCAGCTACTAACTTACCGTTTACCAATGTTGTTATTTCCTGACCCAATATATCGTAAACTATCAAAGTGGTATGGCCATTTTGTGGCAACGCAAATTTGATATTGGTACTGGGATTAAATGGATTTGGGTAATTTTGAGACAATGTAAACTTAGTCGGCAGGCTTTCGTCTTCAATGGAAACCAATGCCGGCTCGGGGTTATAAAAGCTAAATATTTTACTCCAATTACTTGAACCATCTTCGTTTGCAGCCTTAACACGCCAGAAATATTTAGTCTCCGACTCTAACATTTCTTGTTTTATGCGCATATCATACCTGACAAGTGAAGTATCTATTACCAGGTCATCAAAATCTACGGAGGCGGATAGCTGCAGCTGATAAGAATCGGCTTCCGGTATTCTCGACCAATGAAAATAGATAATAGCATCGCTATTGGGGGCGTAAGGTTCCAGTTCGCTTTCATCTTCCGGCAGGTTTAAAGTTGGCACAGCAGGAATGTCGGGTAAATCCGCAGGTTTTTCTTGAGTAGTAAACCGCCTTCCATCGCTCCATTCACCAACACCCTGCTCGTTGTATGCCTGTACGCGCCAGTAATGCGTCTTATTATAAGCAAGATCGGTTTCGACTTCAAAAACAGAATCCGTTACCGAGCTTTCGTCAATGAGGATGCCATCTTCGTAAAAAAGCGATCCGGTAGAAATTTGAACTCTATAGCCATCTGCGTTTGCAATCTTTCTCCATCCCAATTCCGGCTTGGCGCTTACATCGTTTTCAGCATTTTCAGGGTATTTAAGTTGTGGTATTGCCGGATTTACCCACTCATTTTCGGGCAGTACCTGCCAAACGCTGACATCCGGCCGGGTGCCGCTTTTATAATGCCTTCTTGCCGATACCCATAAACTGCCGTTAACCTCATTATAAGCTACAATACCATCGTCGAAGTCTTCTCGATTTCCCACTTCTTGTGCCTCGCCGTTTTCATCTATGCTGATTAGTTTTCTCGAGATGAATGCCAATATTTTATCGCGTACTAACACCAGCGGCAATGAGGTGGCTGTACCTTCTAAATATAAAGTCTCTCCTTCAAGCATTACTCGTTTAACTTCGCCGTCAGAACCCAAAATATAACTCTGGAAAGACGAACTGCCAGCTTCTATGCTTGAAAACACTAGACTGTTGTTAAATGCTAACATATGATTGGCAATAGTGGTTTTACCGTCAATTCGTGCAAATTCAATATTTCTGTTTATGAGTGCTCGCTTAGTTCCTTCATTGGTTCCATCAGTTACATATAAACTACGACCATTGCTAAAATCCCCTCTCCCATCATTTAACTCCGATATCCAGGGTTTTGAATGGAAATAAACCAAATCGCCTACGGCTATCGGGTATGTTGCTTCGGTATGCCGGTTTATGGATGACCCATCTTTTTTTTGTGTGCTGAAGAGTTGCTTTGTTACCCCCGTATTACTTTCGTAAACCCATAAAACATATCTAAGACCGCCATTTTCTACCGATTGAAAATACAATTTACCGGTTTGTGGGGATGGGGTCAGGAAGGTTATATGACCTATATCTCCCGTTGATGGGTTACTTTTAAATATGTAATCGACATTTCCTTGTTCATCAATTCGCATAAGTTTTCTGTCCTTTCCATCGGAAATAACATAGTAATAATAGTCACCCATAACCGCATTGGTTCTTACAAAGCCCGCAAGTATTTTACCGGTTTCTTCTGCAATTCTTACTGTATTATTCGTTGTATCAATAAAATACAATGCATCTTCGCTTATGTTCTTATTATAAGCTTGTATTACTATAGTATCTCCTAAACGATGAAAACTGCGAATAACACTGAAGTCGTGTTCCACACCACTGACAACCATTTCCGTGCCTTCTTTGGTGCCGTCAGTAAGCCAAATCTGGTTGTCTCCATTCTTTGCATAAACCCTGAAATATAACTTACCATTAAACACGGGTTCTTCTCCAATTGCATATAAATCAAGACCACTCCATTCAGGGAAACTGAACTCGGTAGTACCCGATGCCGTTCCATCACTCAGATACATTATGGCAGGGATGGTTGTACTTTTAAAAATGGTTTTATCATTAAAACCAATGTACTGATCCGGACCCGTTTTTCTTTGTTGATTTGCTGAAATAATGACTTTGTCCGATAATATTTCTTGTATTATCAACCTATCTTGCTCTTGGGCCGTTGCAGGCTGTACTGCCATGATTGACAGAACAAATAAAACAAAAATATTTTTTATAGTAACAAATAATTTATTTAACACTCCATTATCTCTCATAACATATTATTTTAACAATTATTATAAGTTAATATTTGATAATAATTAATATTCCAGTAAGATACAATTAATTATGGAATAGTGTATTTGTTGATTGGTGTATTAGTTAATCAGATAATCGGTTATCTGTTATTCGATTGGCGGCAGGTTGTGCAAAGAAAGGAATATGGAGTTTTGAGATTGGGGCTGGCGTTGCCGTTGCACTAGGGAACCGGAGGTTCCCGTATGCGCAACGAAAGAGACGTTCGTTGCGAGAGAACCTGTCGAAAATAAAAAAGGCCACCCAAATGGACAGCCTTTAAATTTATATCAAAAAATCAGTCTTAATTTAGAAGAAACCTCTATTGCCTTGTGGTTCGGGCAGTGGTTTACGTGGTACTTTTTGGTCGCTCATGGCTGCCTGATAAACCATACCGGCAATAACGGTTGCCGCTTGTTTTAAATCTTCCGCTGATAGGTGATCGTAGCTGTCCATATTACTATGGTGAGTTCTGGAACCATATTCAACTTCATCTTGGATGAATTGGAAGCCCGGTAACCCAACAGCATCAAATGATAGGTGGTCGGTGCCACCGGTATTGCTGAATGTTATATATTCGGCGCCCAAATCGGAGAAATGCGACATCCAATCTCCCAATATACTGCGTGCTTCTTCATTTTGTTGCAGGTAAATACCGCGAAGTCGTCCGGTTCCATTATCCATATTAAAATAGGTGCTGAATTTTTCGTGTTCAGGTTTAAGTTCCATGGTCGCCCTATCGGCAAATGTATTGGCCACATAGCCTCTCGAGCCATGTATGCCCTGCTCTTCACCACTCCAAAGTCCTATTCTTACGGTGCGACGCAGATCAACATCCAAAGATTTCAAAATTCTCATCACTTCAAGCATTACGGCAGAACCTGCGGCATTATCGGTAGCCCCGGTTGCTCCCTGCCACGAGTCCAGGTGCGCTCCAATCATCACAATTTCATCGCCAATTACTGGATCGGTTCCGGGAATTTCGCCAATCACGTTGTAACCTTTTTCTTCATCGGTCAGGAAACGGGTTGCCACTTCAACTTCCAGTTCTACTTGCGTGCCGTCTCTTAAAAGGCGTACTATGGTGTTATAATCTTCCAAAGCCAGTGCAATATCCAGGAAGTTGGCGGGTGCATCCATGCTATACGAGCCTCCACCCTGCACAAATACGGTTCCGTGCATATTTCGCGGCGACGAAGATATAATGGCAACGGCTCCTTCTCTTTCGGCCAGTTCGCCTAAAGTAGCGGTCATTTTTCGCGCCTCCATAAATGCTCTGTATGCATCACTGTCTCTATCAAAACGCATACCGCCGCCCCTTTCGGGAACTACCGGCTCAACATTTTGCATCT
Source organism: uncultured Balneolaceae bacterium (assembly GCA_964615135.1). Taxonomy (GTDB): domain Bacteria; phylum Bacteroidota; class Rhodothermia; order Balneolales; family Balneolaceae; genus Balneola. The sequence continues at coordinate 179,589 of CAZTOG010000005.1, forward strand.
TTTCCAATTCCTCTTCGGTATGGCGCACTAAATCCACTCTATCGTTTGGCGTGTAATCGATAAGATTATCCATTACAATTACTTTGCCGCCCAATTTACCGGCATATTTATCAACAACTTCGGCGCTGTCTTTTGCGCTAATCAGAACAACGGGTGCGTTTTGAAGACCATTTGTGCCTTTGGTCCACGCTTTTGGAAATGCAATAAGCGGTTTGTACCAGGGAGCTTTCATGGCTACGTACGATTTTTCGAGCTCCCAGCCTTTACCAAACTCTCCCCATGGGTCCAGTTTGGCATCTTCAATGCCCCATTCCTTTAGTTGATTGACACTGTATTCGGCCGCCCGGTAAAAACCCGGACTTGCCATCAATCGGGGACCGCTCTTATCGGTCAGTTCAAAAGCTATATCCATAACTTTCGAGTTTTTCAATCCTTCGGTTTTAATTTTTTGTATTACGGCGGGGTCTTGTGCCCAAACAAATGCAGGCAGCAATAACAGCAATAATAATGAATATATTTTTCGCATATTAATTTGGTTTGATAATGTTTAACGCTAGCAGAATATATAATAATTCTGTTTAAATGAGGCGCGTTTTTTACAATTCCACCTCTAAATAAGGTTAAAATAGTTAAAAGTTTAGGTATTGATTCAAATTCAAATCATCCATCATCGCTTTATGCTTTAAAAGCAACGGAAAATATCGCATTCCGGCTAATAAAGCGGGGTTGCTTCTTCATACAATCTTAACCGATGGATGTTATTTTAATATTAAACAAAAAACTTAAACCCTAAATCCCGGAATTATGAAAAGATTGGAAAACAAAGTAGCACTTATCACCGGTGGTTCCGGTGGCATTGGCGCGGAAACAGCAAAGTTATTTTTGCAGGAAGGGGCCAAAGTGGCAATTGTCGATATCAACGAGGAAGCGTTGAAGGATGTTAAGAAGGAATTGGGTTCCGATAACCTGATTTATGTGGTTGCCGATGTAGCCAAGGCAGACGATGTTAAGAACTATGTTAAGCAAACCGTTGATGCTTTTGGCAAGATTGACGTCTTTTTTAACAATGCGGGTATAGAGGGTATTGTAAAACCCATCGAAGAATACCCCGAAGAAGAATTTGATAAACTAATTGGTATTAACGTAAAAGGCGTTTGGCTGGGCATGAAATATGTTTTGCCGCAGATGAACGATGGCGGCAGTATCATCAATACTTCGTCTGTTGCCGGCTTGCAGGGCACCGCAAATATGAGCGCTTATATTACCAGTAAGCACGCCGTTATTGGGTTGACCCGAACACTGGCCCTGGAAGCGGCACCACGCCAAATACGGGTCAATTCGGTGCATCCGTCCCCGGTTGACAACCGCATGATGCGCTCATTGGAAGAAGGTTTTGCGCCGGGCGCCGGAGCCGAGATGAAAAAAGCATTCGAGGCGGGAATTCCTCTGGGCAAGTATGCCACCAACGAGGATATTGCCAACGCCGTGCTCTTCCTTGCATCCGACGAAAGTAACTTCATCACTGGTACCAAGCTGGTGGTTGACGGCGGCATGACCATGGCCTGAAAAAGAAATTATGGCATCAACAAAAACTTGATGCTGTGATGTGTAAGTTCATAAAGTTAGACAAAAAAGGCTCCGTTAGTTCGGAGCCTTTTTTCTCTGATGCAGTAATTATGCACAATATTTTTCTGTTTTTTGGCTTTAATCCTCTTTTTCAGCCTCGGCATCGGTTGCAACTTCCATTTCGTCGGTATCGGCATATTTGAGGAAGTATTCTTCCAGCCCATCGGCTATTTTATGGGCTATTTTCATTTGGAATTCCTCATCGCCTAATAAAACCTCGTCTTCGGGATTCGACATAAACGCCGTTTCTACCAATACATTCGGAAATTCGGTCGGCGCATTCAACGAAAAATTAAAACTGCCTGTCAGGCCGTATTGATCCAGGCCCAATTCCAACATTTTGTGATATAATAACTCTGCCAGTGGTTTATGTGCGATGTGCTTATAAAATGTTGCAGTTCCTTTGGTTGCAAATGGGTCGCTCGGATAGCCTATTGAATTGGCATGGATACTTACTAGCATAACCGCCTTGCTATCTAAAACAATGTCTGCCCTTGTGGCCATTAACACGTCAGAGTCGTCCTCTCGCGTCATTACGGTGTATGCGCCGCGTTCCTGCAATACTTTTTCCAGCTTTTTTGAAATATCCAAAGTTACCGTCTTTTCCATCAGTCCGGTGGAGCCCAGCGAACCGTTTGCTTCACCGCCATGTCCCGCATCTACAGCTATTAAAAGCGACTTTAACGGGTTTTCAGAAGAGATTACCTTTGGCGCTCTACGTACTTTTATTTTCAAACTATTGCTGTTGCCATATCCTATCGAATATCCCCAATTTTGCTTGTGGTTTAGTTTAATACGCAGTTGGAACCAATCGTCCTCAACCTGCCGCCATTCTACTTCTTCAATTCCTTCAGAACTTAAATGCTTTGTTTTCCAATTTGTATTGGATGTTGCGCCATATACATTCACAATTATTTGGTTCGAATCTAACTCTTGCGTACTGGTGTATGGCAACTTTTCTGATAGCGAAACCAATATCAAATCTTCCTCATCATTGCCGGTTATACTTATATTTCCGGTAAGTGATTTGGGTATTGGGGTATTTTCTTGCAGCAGTTCTACTTGGTAAGATGGAATCCAGGCCGATAAACCAGAGCTTAGTTTTACTCTATAATTATTTAATTTTTTACCTGTAATATGGAGCCTCACCCCTTGTTCCTGGTAATCGTATCGTGTGCCGCCAAGCCGGTCGGTTCCCAGCCCAACAAATAAAAATGGTCGGCTTGTTTTTACTTCGCCTACTCTTGGCAGGCCGTTAAAGCTGACCTTGGCCCTGCTTTTTTTCTTTACATAGCCAAACAATCCCTTTTTTATTTTAAACGTAATATTCTTATCGGAAACATAATCGCCGGGTTTCACTTCGTAATGGCCTATATACACGCCTTTTCGTCCGCCGGTCAAATCTGTAGGCAGTTCTTTCATGGGTATATTTCGTTTAAAGCCGTCTATATTGAAAACGGCCTCTTCGCCGGGACTTCCATAAAATTTAACTTCCAAAACCTCGCCGGTTCTCAACCACTCATCGGATGCCGGCTGCATCATTGCATTGGTAATTGTTTTTGGCGGTAAAGCTTCGTCAAATACCGTTTTAGGGCGTATAAACACCATTTCTCTCTCAATGCTCTCTCCGTTCAGGCTCACTTTAAAATTAACGTACGAGGTATCTTCCGGGCTTACTTTTAATAAAGTGGCAAAAGCCCCGTTGGAATATACTTTCATTTCCTCGCCATTTATGAATGCCTTTGCATCGGGATGAGTACCGGCAGAAACTCTATAACTGGAATAGGTTACGTAGGTGGTGTCTTCTTCCGGTATGGTTACATTCAAAAAAAGATCGGTGGATGATTGTGCAAGCGCGAAATTGCCTGCCAGCGCAAATAATAATAGAGCTAATAATTTTTTCATATAATTTTAGTAGAGATAATATTTTTTAGATGTATTACGGAACGATTCAATGTCTTTGTTCAAATATTCTTGCACATCGGCCACTTTAAAGCTCTTTTCAAACATGGCTCTTACGTTACCGGAGCCAACCACATTATCAAAAACCCTTAGCCTGTCCGGATTTCCGATTTCAAAGATATTTTTATCGGGATAAAGCTCATTATGCGCCTGAAAGAACCAAAACTGTAGTTCCATGAGGTTGGCTTTGTCGTAATCCGTGAAATGAATTTGAACGCCTCTCAAAGTTTTGCCCTCATCCCTTGCGTAATATGGCTTAAAAACAAGTGGACGGAAAATAACGCCTTCAACCCCATAACTATTCATTTTTTGGGCTAAATCGGCCTCATCGATCCATTCGGCTGCAAAAACCTGAAATGGTGTGGTATAGCCCACGCCTTCCGAAAACACGCCCAATTCGCCCATAATACCCGATGCAACATAAAAATAAGGCGAATACTCGTGCGGTATGTGCGGCGATGTTGGCACCCATTGCAATCCTGTGGCTTCGAAAGTCATCGAGCGCTCCCAGCCTTCCATTTCAATAACGGTTAAGTTTGCCTGCACACCATCCTTTAGCATTTTTTCGCCATTTAATAGTTTTGCAAACTCACCTGGAGTAAGACCATACACATAAGGGATAGGATATTGGCTGATAAACGAATAATGTCCATCTTCTACCACATTTCCTTCAATTTTATTGCCTCCCAACGGATTTGGGCGGTCCAAAACCATGATTTCAATGTCGTTTTCGTAAGCGGCTTCCATTGCCAAACCCAAAGTACTTATAAAAGTATAGGAACGCACGCCAATATCCTGAATATCGTAAACCAGTACATCTACGTTTTCCAACATTTCTTTGGTGGGTTTGCGGGTGGCGCCATATAGAGAAAACACCTCCACTCCGGTTTTTTCATCGGTATAGGTTTCTACCTTAAACCCCGCCGATATATCGCCTCTTACGCCATGCTCTGGACCATAAAGTGCAGTCAACTCTACATTATCGGCTTCGTGAATCAAATCGATGGTAGAGCGTAAATCCCGGTCAACACCGGTGGCATTGGTAATCAGCCCGACTCTTTTCCCCGCTAAAGGCGCAAAATTATTTTCAACCAAAACATCTATACCCGTTTTAACGGGCGTCTTGTCTTTTTCTACGGCATTTGTGCAGGTTGTTGCAACAAATGAAAAAAGAACGATGATAAATATCGTAACTAAATTATTTTTCATTTCTGATTTTAAAATAGATTGTTAAATTATGGCCTAATTTATAGAATTTTATTGGTTACTGCTCAATTTTAGATGTATTATTCCATCTCTTTTACAATTTCTGCTGTATTAAGTATGCAGCGCAGCTAAATGTTAAAATTTACAATGACTTTAAAACAAAAAATTGCACAATTATTCGTTATGGGGTTCAGGGGAAATGACGTAGCACCCGGCTCTATAATTCACAAAGAAATAACCGAATTAGGTATTGGCGGCGTTATTCTGTTTGATAAAGATATGGTGTATCATCGCCCCGTAAATAATATCAAATCACCTGAACAGCTTCAAAAACTAACCACGCAACTGCAAGGCTATTCCGAAAACAAACTTTTCATCGGTATAGACCAAGAAGGCGGCTTAATCAATCGCCTTAAACCGGAGTATGGATTCCCGGAAAGCAGGTCGCATAAAACACTGGGCAAAATTGACGATGTTCTGGAAACCCGAAAAGAATCGGAAGGGATTGCATCGGTTTTAAAGGACATGAATATCAATCTGAACTTTGCTCCCGTTGTGGATATTGCCGAAAACATGGACGAATCAGTAATCGGCCTGAGGGAACGTAGTTTTGGCGGCCACCCCGATTTGGTGGGCAAACACGCCGAAGCGTATATAGACGGGCACGATAAATATAATATTATCACCTGCTGCAAGCACTTTCCGGGCCTGGGCAGTGCCGTTGGCGACACACATTTTGGCTTTGTTGATGTTACCGATACCTGGAAAGACAGCGATACCGAGCCTTACCGATATATAATGGGTAAAGGCAAAAGCAGAATGATTATGACGGCGCACATTTTTAACAGTAATCTAGACGATAAATATCCGGCTACCCTTTCTAATAAAACCATTCAGGGATTTTTAAGGGATGAATTGGGATATGATGGTGTTGTTATATCCGACGATATGCAAATGCAGGCTATATCCGACCATTACTCGTTAAAAGAAGCCCTGGAATTGGGTATAAATGCCGGCTTAGATTTATTCTGTTTTGGCAACAATCTTCTATTGGAACAAGTACGTGCAGAAGATGTCGTTAATACGGTTATGGAATTGGTGGAGGAAGGCAAGGTAACGGAGGCCAGAATCGACGAATCGGTAAAACGGATTACGGCTTTAAAAAATACTATATAATGGTTTCTTCGGCCAGATGGGCATCTACCAAACGGTCGATGGGCTTTTGAACTATAACATCCAGTTCGTAGCCGTTTTCGTTTAGCACTTTCTCCAATATTTTGCTATTAAAAGCGGCTACAGAGCCTACAAAACCTATATTTTTTGTGTCGTATTTTTTGAAGTAAAACAGTTGTTTCAACACAAACTCGTTGAATCCTTTTTCCACAACATCCAGTATATAATCATTATCGGGAAATTCGCCCAGTAAATACGCAAACGATGCAATATAGGCATTGCCACGTGGACGTCTATATACCCGTTCGAGTGTGTTTTCGAGGTTCATTTCAAATTTCTCTTCCAAAACGGTTCTTATTTCTTCGGGCATAATGCCATAGTAATAATCCCGCACCAGTTTTTTGCCAAAATAACCGGCACTGCCCTCATCGCCCAGCGTAAAACCCAGCGACGGTATGCGATCGATGATCTTTTGCCCGTCGTAAATGCACGAGTTGGAGCCCGTTCCCAATATGCACGCAATTCCCGATCGATTGCTGAAACAGGCCTTAGCCGCTGCCAATAAATCGGTACTGACAATAACCTCTGCTCCGGGTATTTCTTTGGATATGGCCTGCCGCACTAAAGTGGACATTACCGGTCCCGAACATCCTGCTCCATAAAAATAAACTTTATCAATCGCGACATCTTCCACTCGTTCCATCAAATCGGCCACTTCTTCGGCTATCTGCTCTTTTGATGTGAAGTAGGGATTAAGGCCTTTTGTGGAATATAAAGTTCTGTTTTTATTTTCGTCAACCAAAATCCACTCGGTTTTTGTGGATCCGCTATCTGCAATAAGAATGTTCATTAAATAATATCTAATAAGATGATAATAATTGTCATTTAAGATATAAATTACGTTATTGTTTTTCTAGCATATAATTATAAAATTACAATTGCACTACTAAGCAACAAACTATTAAATATGAGTACAATATCCGGTATTTCTTCAGGTAAAAGGTTGGTTTCGCTCGATTTTTTTCGCGGCGCTACGGTTATGTTGATGATTTTGGTTAACAATCCCGGTTCATGGTCGTATATCTACGGACCTCTAAAACATGCAGAGTGGCACGGATGGACCCCTACCGATCTGGTTTTTCCGTTTTTTCTGTTCATTGTGGGCGTTTCCATTGTTTTGGCGTTTACAAAAGCAAAGGCAAAAGGTGCAAATGAGCACGATTTGCTCAAAAAAACGCTGGTTCGTGCGCTAAAGATATTTGGACTGGGGTTGATTTTAGCTTCGTTCCCATTTTTTAAATTTACGCCTGAGTTTGGTCTGCATCCGAGCTTGGCAAATATACGCGTGATGGGCGTGCTCCAACGGATTGCCATTTGCTACGCGGCTGCAGCGTTTTTATTTCTCTATACAAAGCCAAAAACACAAATGTGGACCTTGGGCGGCCTGTTGATAGGCTATTGGGCGGCCATGATGTTTATTCCTGTTCCCGAGCACGGTGCCGGCGCTATAGACAAGCCACTCACCAATCTGGCTACCTATATCGATCAATTAATTTTTGGCCAAAAACATCTCTGGGGCAATTATAATTGGGATCCGGAGGGACTGTTGAGCACCATTCCCGCTATTGGCAGCACTTTAATTGGTGTTTGGACGGGAAGAATGCTGGTATCGGACCAAAAAAATGAAGAATCGCGCACGTTGCAGTTTTTTATTTGGGGTTTCGTACTGATGATTTTAGGCTATATCTGGAGCTGGAATTTCCCTATCAATAAAAATATATGGACCAGTTCCTATGCTTTATTTACGGGCGGCCAGGCCATGTGCGTGTTCGGTCTCAGCTATTGGTTCATTGACGTTAAGGGCAGGCAAAAATATACCAATTGGGGCGTGGCTTTTGGCCTGAATGCGATAACCGTTTTCTTTTTAAGTGGAATTATCGGGCGGCTGATTACGCTCATCACCTTTGAAACAGAAGCCGGCACCGTAACTTTGAAGGGATGGTTTTACGGATCTGTTTATGGATGGATTACATCACCGTATAATGCCTCCATTGCTTATGCCATTACCTGGATTATTATGTTTTATCTGTTGGCAACCTGGATGAAAAAGAAAAATATCATCATTAAGGTTTAACGCCGCCATATTTTATGCAGCATATTTATTGGTAATGTGTTTTGGACACCGCGTTCAATCGGCGGTGTCCATGTAAATATATAACCCGTTCGATACGGTTCTTTCTCTGAGCAGTGAAGGGCTATTTACCACCTCATCATTTATTATCATGGTGGTAGAAGCGCCCCCATCCAAGTTGATTGCGTTAAATATCGGGGTGGTAAGCATAAAATCGCCCAGTTCACCCAAGGTCATCCCGGCACTTTGTATCTGTCTGCCATCTACTACAATTAAATAAAGTCTGGTTTGTTCTTTATTATATCCAACCGCGGTTCGTGGATGCCTTTCCGGCCATTGATAGGTGTTTTGGCCATTCTTAACAATAATATCTGATCCACCGATTGCGCCAGTCAAATTCTTTAAATCCGTTCCCAACAGCTCATGGTCAATAGTCAGAGTATCACCGATATCAAAAGCTCTTATAAGCCTATCGCTCGCTACTCCATGTCCCGAAAGCACATAAAAACCACCGGCCACGCGTGCATTTCCCGTTCCTGTAAACTTATTAATAATAATGGTTTTAAATTCGCCATTTACCATGGGGGAATTTACACGCCTCAAAATCAATTCCGTACCATATCTATTGGTGCCCGTGTTTTTCCCGTAATACATATTATAGAAAATCAGCTCATCTTCGCCCCTTATGCGGTTAACTCCGCTGATAGCTATGGTGTCTATGCCGTTATAAACCGCTCCTCTGTAGCTGGCCTGACCTATATCAAACTCTTTGTTTCCATTAAAAAGCAATATTGGACGTTTATTGGGCTGTTTGAGAATTTCACCATCTAAAATCTGCGTATTGGTCGGGCGCCCATAACCATCGTAAAAATCGCCATTTATTGCTGCCACAACCGTTTTGGTTGAAGTATCCACTCTTTTAAGCATGGCGCTCATGGTTTCGTAACCCAGCAAACTGTTATTTGCTATCAGAGTGCCGAGATTCAATTTTTCATTTTCCAAATCAATCTCAACGGCGTAGATATTCCAGGGTTCGGAGCGCTCCCTGATTTCATAGTAATCGACACCATCGGCCATATTTTTAATTTTGAGGGTATCAAAACGGTATTGTGCGTTTAATACAACTTGAAAAATTGCCGATAGGGAAAAAATCAGTATAGAATACTTTAGTAATCGCAAATAACTTAAAAATTGGGGCAGAAATTTTGGCTCTGCCCGTTTTCATTTTTATTTAATCAATGTCATCTTTTGCGATAATATACCCATATCGGTTTTAAGTTTGTAGAAATAAACGCCCGAGGCCAGATCCGAAGCGTTAAAAGTATAATTATAATTACCACTTCTGAGGTTTTCATGCACCAACACCTTCACTTCGCGGCCCAGTAAATCATAAACTGCCAATTTTACGGCAGAATTTTTGGGTAAACTAAAGGCTATATTTGTACTTGGGTTGAAAGGATTGGGATAGTTTTGATGGAGTATAAAATTCTTGGGCAGGTCGCCATCTTTTGTCAATTCGTTCGATACGGGGGTATGGTTTGGATATACCAGGCGCAGATTATCTAATATAAAACTGCCGTTATAAGTTTCGCCTGATGTACGCTGCGCATCTATTTTTATGCTCAATCCCTTTAAGGTTATGGGAAAATAGAAATTGGCATTGGATGTTACCTCCTGCATATCGTTAATAAATGCCGGGAAGGGTTCAAAATTTGCGGTATCGACAAATTTCTTCACGCGGATGTCGAATCTTTCATTGTCATTGTCTGTAATCAGTGCATCCATCAGGTGTTTTCTGCCATCTGAAGAAATAACGTCCACAACTATGGAGTCCGGGGTTCCAAAAATGGTAAAATCCTTCTTCAGGTGAATCCAAATAGTGGGATTTCCGGTGTATGTATATTCATAATCTACCTGCAGGGCGTGCTCGCCAATGGTACTGTTCTGGTCGGTCAGTATAAGTTCAGAATTTTCCATATTCAGGTTTTCGGCTGTAAATGTCCACCCGTTCAGGCTTTCCATATCGTCTATGGTAACCACGCCTTCGCCCATTTCTACGGTAATGGTAGCCGAGTCTTTTATAGCCTCATGAAAAGCATAAACTTTAGTGGTTCCTTCGCTCAATCCGTTAAAATTACCGTCTTCCGATATAAAACCAATCTCCGGATTTTCAACCACCCAATTTATGTCGGAATTCGACAATCTTCTTTGATTGCCGTCAAAATCGTATGCTTTGGTATAAAATTCTATTTTACGCGAAGTATCGGTAACTGCTTTTGTTGGAAACAATTCAAAATCGTCTATTCCTTTTATTATTACCAGGCTCGAATCCATCAAACCCTCGTATTCCAAATATACATAACCCGTATCCGCTTTATTACCGGGAGTTAGCAGACCATTTTCATCTATAGTAGCGCTGAAACCGGTTTGCACAGAAAATGTTGCTTTTTCAATATCCATGTCAACGGGGTAATAGTTGGCGTCGGAGCCTTCAATTTTAAACTGAAAAGTATTTGTTTTATATACTTTGGCAAAATCCGGGTATAAGCTGGCATTGCTTAAAGTACCTATTTTTGGCGTTTTTGAAGAAATAACCAAACTATTGGCCACGGTTCTTTCATATCCGGTGCCAATTGGAATATTTACTACATCGTTATGCACCACCATGGTGGTCGATCCGCCGCCGTCCAGGTTTAGTGCATCCCACGCGCCAATGGTTAGCATATAATCGCCAATTTGCTGCAAGGTCATGCCAATGCTGTCGGGATATCTGCCATCTACAACAAACAGATATAGTTTGGTGCGGTCTTTATTATAACCTACGGCGGTACGCGGATGGATTTCGGGCCAGTTGCCTACTTTTGCCCCATCTTTAAGAATGCGCTGGTCTCCACCAACTGCGCTGTAAATATCATCAATACCGGCGCCGACTAACTCATTTTTTATGATTAATGTATCGTCAACCGAAAATTCATCCAAAGCAGCAGCCATCGTTCCGTGGCCCGATAAAACCACTCTATTTTCCGAAATTGCCGAATTGCCCTTATCGATTTCTTTTTGCTTTATTACGGCCCTAACTTCACCGTTAACTTTCCAAGGGTCTATAACTTCGAGTACCAGCTCGTTGCCGAAATCATTTGTACCAGTGTTGCTGCCAAAAAAGTGGTTATAGAATACCAGTGCATTTTCTCCCCTGCCGGCATTTACCGTAGCAATTTCCAATTGGGTATCGTTATGGATTACAGTTCCCTGATAATTTACTGATTCAATAAAAAGGTCATTTAATTGATTAGAACCGAATAAAGGCCGCGGTGTAGTATGTCGTTTTAATATCTCGCCATTAATTACCTGATTATGAACCGGCCCGCCACCGAAAAAATCGCCATTTACACCGGCTATAATCTCATGGCCCTCATAAGATTTTCGTTTTGTCATGGAGCTGACCGTTTCCAAACCAGGTATATTATCCAGCCCGGAAATCGTTTCTATGGTCAGGTCTTCGTTGCTTAAATCTACTTCAACTACTTGAATTATATTGGGCACTGCCGGCGCATGTACTGTATAATGGAAAACACCGTCGGCAATTTGTCTTACATTTAATGTATCGTAGTGTACTTGTGCTTGAACAATATTAAACGAAGCAATAAATATTGCCCCTACGAAAAATAGTTTTTTCATAATTCCGGGATTTGGGTTTCTTTCGTGTAAGTGGTTATAAGTTAATCAAATCAGATAAACTTTTTATTTTATAAGCGTAAATTTCTTGGTCAAATTAACGCCGTTGCTCTCCAATTTATAAATATATACACCTGACGATAGCGAGGACGCATCAAAATTAATCTCATGCCTGCCTACCGTCATTTTTTCGTTGAGCAGAGTAGCTACTTCACGACCCAGCACATCATATACCGTCAGTTTGGCCATGCCTGTACTGCCCAGCGTGAAGCGTATATTTGTTGTTGGGTTGAACGGGTTCGGATAGTTCTGCTCCAAACTGTATTCCGTAGCCAGTTCGGGTTGCAGTTCGTTCGGTACAACTTGACCGGCATCGATAGGATCGCTTGGAAGGCTTTCCACGCCATTTCTGGATACCGCTGTTACTACGTAATAGTAATTTCCTTCGGAGGATGGTTCAGCAATATCGGTAAAACTGGTTTCGCCGGTAATTTCAATGCGATTCTCGGGATTGGAGATAACCTCTTCGGGGTTCGGCGCAACATCGCTGTCCACACGGTAAATGGCGTAGTATCGAAGGGTATCCACCTCATTGCCGTCCTTTAATTTAGGCAGTATGGCATCATCAGCTTTATCCCACGCCAGTGTTATTTTGTTGCCCTGCTCGGCATCGATAGCCAGAGAGATATTAGTTGGTGTTTCGGGTACGGAGGTATCCAGCCAGTCCATGGTGGGAATAATAGCTGGTCTTCTATAATAATTTGTTTTTAATGAATCTACCAATCCCTGTGTTTTATGAGTGGTAATATTTTTCATGCGGAAAAATGAAACCCCGCCCATGTAGTCATGATCTCTGGTAAATTGGATTTGTCTTGGAATTTCGTCGGCTTTAAATAGTGCGCTTGAACCGCGTGTAGAGTTATCTGCCCTATAGGGTGCAGTGCCGGGATAAAAGTGTCTGCCACGTTTTTCCCCTACTTCTTTTGCCCACCATTTGGATAATTTCTCAAAATCCTGTCCACCGCCAAATTTCCAGTAGAGCTGCGGCATCAGGTAATCCACATCCCCTTCTTCCGCCCATTTTAGCGGGTCTATATATAGTTCCTCGTAAGCATTTAAGCCTGTAATACCGAAGGGTATTCCATTTTTATAAATACCAAACGGGCTGATACCGAATTTTACCCAAGGTTTTGCAGTTTTGATGCTGTCGTTTACCTGTTTTATAAAAATATCAATATTATCTCTTCTCCATGCCTTCTTATCTGTAAAACCACGTGGATTCAGCGCAAAAGAACTGTCATCCAGAGAAGAGTTGTACGATAGCTTCATTCCGTTTTCGGGATATGGATAAAAATAATCGTCAAAATGGACACCGTCCACATCATAACGGGTTACAATATCGGTTATAACGCTCGAAACGTAATCCCTTACTTCCTGCAAACCGGGGTCAAAAATAGCAATATCTCTGGCACCGCTCGAATTTCTTAAAACTAGCAGCCATTCAGGGTGTTTATTGGCAACGTGCAAGGTATCGCGGTCTGTTGTACCCTTATATTTCCCGGTTTCAGCGCCGGCATATTTATTCTGAAATGGAATCAGGCTCTCGTCAACCTCATTATCAACTTGCACTTTATCTTGCGAAAAATCGCCGGGTATAGTACTCATTGCGCGATACGGATTAACCCAGGCATGCAGCTCCATTCCCAGTTTGTGAGCCTCTTCTACCGCAAATTCCAGCGGATCCCAAAATGGATCGGGTGCCCGCCCTTCTTTCCCCGTAAAATATTTCGACCAGGGCTCCAGTTCCGAATAATACACTGCATCGCCAGAAGTTCGCACCTGAAAATAAATCGTATTTATTCCGGCTTCCTTTAACTTTATCAGATAATTGGAAAGCTCGTTTTTCTTATACGATTCACTTAGTTCGCCGCCAATGGGCCAATCCAAATTATAAACGGTGGTTAACCAAACAGCCCTTACTTCTTGGTTTGGCAGTTGCGATTGTGCCTGTACTATATTGAAATGCATAAAGCATAACACCATAGCTAATAGCGCTAATTTTTTCATATTAAGCGATAGTTTTATGAGTGTTTTTGTAAAGGAAGGCGTTTGGGTGAACGCCTTCCGCTTTTTAATAGAGTGTTTATTTAATCAGAGTTAATTTTCTTGTCAAATTAACGCCGTTACTTTCCAATTTATAAATATATATGCCCGATGATAGCGAGGAGGCATCAAAATTAATCTCGTGTCGGCCTGCCGTCATTTTTTCGTTGAGCAGTGTAGCTACTTCACGACCCAGCACATCATATACTGTTAGTTTGGTCATGCCTGTGCTGCCCAGCGTAAAGCGAATATTGGTTGTTGGGTTGAACGGATTCGGATAATTTTGATGCAGGCTGTATTCCGTAGCCAGTTCGGGCTGTAATTCGTTCGGAACAACCTGACCGGCATCCATCGGGTCACTTGGAAGACTTTCTACGCCATTTCTGGATACCGAAGTAACCACGTAGTAATAATTTCCTTCGGACGATGGTTCGGCAATATCGGTAAAGCTGGTTTCGCCGGTAATTTCAATACGGTTTTCGGGGTTGGAGATTACCTCTTCGGGATTGGGCGCGGCATCGCTGTCCACACGGTAAATAACGTAGTATTGCAGAGTATCCACCGGATTACTATCCTTTATTTTGGCAGGTGCAGAAGAGCCATCACCCCTGTCCCACGCCAATGTTATTTTGTTGCCTTGTTCGGCATCAATTGCCAGGGTGATGTTAGCTGGTGTTTCCGGCACGGTGGTGTCCAACCAATCCATAGTGGGAATTAAAGCCAGTTTTCGGTAATAATTGGTTACCAAGCTGTCTCTTAATCCTTGGGATGTTAAAGTGGTAATATTTTTCATTCGGAAAAACGACGATCCTTTTATAAGCTCGTTGTTTCTCATGTGCTTGATTTGATTTGGAATCTCGGTTTTCTTGAAAGTACCGCCACCTGTGCTTTTATCGGTATTATGCGCTCCGTGTCCAACATACAGATGTGGACCTCTTTCTGTAATTACTTCTGCCCACCAGTTGGCCAAAACTCCAAAATCTTGCCCATATCCCCAGCTGAACGGCCAGTATAACTGCGGTAATAAATAATCCACATCTCTGTTTTCCGCCCATTTTAATGGATCTGTAAATAATGTACTATATGCATCCAAACCGGTAATGTTTGGCGGGGTGCCACTTTTATAAATACCAAACGGACTAATACCAAATTTTACCCACGGCTTATTGGCTTTAATACTATCGTTTACCTGGGTCATAAAAATATTAATATTATCCCTTCTCCAATCATTTTTATTAGTAAAACCACGTGGATCTAGTGCAAAAGAACTATCGTCCAAAGCATTATTGGTGGTGTTTTTTGTCATGTGGTTATCCGGATAAGGATAAAAGTAATCATCAAAATGGATACCATCTACATCGTAACGTTTAACTATATCGGTTACTATAGAAGTAATATAATCTCTAACTTCTTGCAGGCCGGGGTCCAGAATTGAAGTTCCGCCAACAACCAAAACCCATTCCGGGTGCGTATTGGACACGTGGTTTTCAGCTCTGGTTGCAGTGCCTTTAAACTTTGCGTCTTTTTCAAAATCGGCATAGCGATTTAGAAAAGGCTCAAGGCTTTCATCAATCTCGTTTTCTGCAATTTTTTGGGTGAAATCTGACGGTACGGTTCTCATGGCATAATAGGGGTTCAGCCATGCGTGCAGTTCCATGCCCAGTTTATGGGCTTCTTGTGTAGCAAACTCAAGCGGGTCCCAATAGGGATTTGGGGGTTGGCCTTCGGTGCCGGTAACTATTTTGGACCAAGGCTCTATTTCCGAATCGTATAAAGCATCGCCTTCGGTTCTCACCTGAAAATAAATGGTATTAAATCCGGCTTGTTTCAAATTCTTAAAGTATCGTTTCAGCTCACTTTGTTGATAGGCTGGCGGCGTGCCTTGAGTCGGCCAATCCATATTATAAACGGTGGCAATCCATACGGCGCGGACTTCTTCGTTTGGCAGTTCCGATTGTGCCGAACTATTCGACCATCCGAAAAGCATAATAGCCAGCATAAGTAAAAAGGTAGTTCTCATGTTATTCCAATTTGTATTTGTGTATATAATCAACTTCACTAAATATTCCCTATAAAAAGGTAGGATACATATTTATTTTATTTTATTTAAATCTGTCAATATTATTTTACAGATAGATCTCAGTCTTGACCCTGTATTAACACATAAATATCTAATATTATTTGTATTAATGAGTTAATTAATATTTTATGACTTCCAAATACTTTGTCTGGTTATCGTAAATATTAAAATATATTATAGCAGATAGAAAAAAAAGGCAGCTATAATGCTGCCTTTTTAAAGATTTTAATAAACGACAGATTATTTAATCAATGTCATTTTGTTGGTCAAGCGTACGCCTGCAGCTTCTAGAGTGTACATATACACACCTGATGCCAAGTTACTGGCGTCGAATGTTACACTATGTGTACCGGCTGTAAATCTTTCGTTAGCTACGGTGGCTACCATGCGGCCGGCCAAGTCGTAAACTTTAATGCTTACCATACCTGCATCCTGTACTGTAAATTTGATATTTGTACTAGGGTTGAACGGGTTTGGATAGTTTTGAGCTAATTCGTAACCACTTGGTATTGCATTTTCAATTTCATTAGAAGTTAATGGGTTGTCGTTAGTGAACTTTTGAACTGAATGAAGTTCCATTGAACACTCGAACATACCTATATAAGCAGTTTTTCCATCAGCTGTAAAATCAATCGCACGTGGACGACAAGCCGTGAATAATGCGTCTTCAGTGTAGTTATTGAAAATAATACTATCAATTGGTGCTTCCGCATCTGTACCTAAATCATTTGTATCGAATGCGTAAAATCTTTCCGGAACATAACCTAACTCCATGTCGGGCATATCGTTCGTAGAACCAGCACCTACCCAGAGGTAATCTGTAGTTGGGTGGATAGTGAATGCTTCTGATTTAATTCCCCAAAGAACACTATCGGCAGCACCAAAACCACTGAACATATCAGGTTTTTGGTATCTGGTAATGTTACCATTGGGATACCCTGCGTTCCATACGGTCATACCATCGCGCGAAACTTGGAAGCTACGCGAGAATGAAGATGGTTCTTCAATAATAACTTCCGGATTTTTTAGGTCTGAATCGTATTTAACCAGTGGAATACCGGGGAATACGGCTCTTACATAGATATTTCCGTCATCATCGGCAACAGCTCTGGTCAACGATTGTGAAGTATCACCAAAATCGACATCATCTGATACTACTGTTTTAGCCAATACTAAACCGGTTTTATAATCTAATTTGTAAAGAGTATTGAAAGTACTGACAATTATATTGCCATCAGGATCTGCTGATAAGCCTAAGCCAGTGTTCCAAAACGTATCCACAATGGCTTCGTCCTCAGACCTAAATACCTTAATCGGGCTCAGATCTGTTTGTTCGTTATTGCTATCGTAAATGTAGATTGCGCGAACTTTTGTTCCATCGTCGAATTCGGAATCGGCATAATACTGTTGTACCCAAACGTTGCCATCGGGGTCAACTGTAAGTCCGTGGTTCGAACGCACATTTACTCCATCGGCCTCAAGCGCATCGTTGAAGCTTTCGTCTTGTACCCATTTCGAGTCGTCTGATTGTGCCGATGTGTTAAATGGCACATAAAGACATAGCATCAACATGGGTAGAAATATTAACTTTTTCATAAGTGTTCTCCTAATTTGTATCTGTTTTGATATATTAGTCTGTTTTTTTGCTGTAAAACAGCGGTTATTGTTTTAGTGAAGTTCTTTTATTTATAATAAATTCCAGCTCTTTCTTTGTCCCAAGTATCTAAGTAATTAAGACTTGCCTCTGCGCTTTCTACTGCTACAATCATCAAGTTTCCACTATTCCAGGATAGTGCAAAGGGTCTGGGTTTTATTACTCCATCATAATATAAAGCGTGGCTTCCATTCGGTCCTACTTTAACCATATTTGCTTCGCCATCGGTAGCAATATACAGGCCGCCTTCGCTATCCAGTATCATATCTTTAATATCGCCACTGTAGTTGGCGCCATAATCAAAATACTCGGTCAGGTTGCTAAAATTGCCACCTGTAATATCGGCAGTAAATACGCTTACACCACTGCCTTCAATTTGTCCTGCTAAATACAGGGTATTATCTTTAACTGCAACTGCCGTTATTTGGCCGTCCGCATCAAATTGTGTTTCGGCTTTTGAATTTAAATCGAATCTGTGGACTTTGCCACTGCCGGTACCCACAACCCAGAGATATCCATTAGGGCCTACTACCGAATCGCGAATTCTTAATTTATTATTGGCAGACACGGCCCATATTGCTTCCTGAGTGTTATCACCAAATGTTTTGGAAAAAATTGCCCATACACTAGGTTGTGTCATAAGTAATTCGCCACCGCCCAACGATACTAAAGAGGAGTAATTTTTGTATCTCATAGTTTGGTTAACCGGATACACTACATCATTAGGATCTTTCTCACCCGGGCCCGGCAAATTGTCCACTTCTACGGTTCCGTCCGGTGCTATTTTTGTATATCTAACTTGTCCGGTGCCTTGATGGTCAATAATGGTGTAAATATTATCATCCTCATCTATAGCGACGGGGACCAGTGGAATATAGTCTTTATCGGTACCTTTATAATAATTATAAGGATCTCTTAAGTGGTACGGGAAATTATTACTGAAGAATTCGGAACCTCGAACAGAAACTCTGATCCCTACATCACCTACATTAAAGCCTGGCCTAACTCGCATTTCTGTTGTGGTAGAACTAAGTATTCTCCCGGGAACACCACCAAAATCTATGGTCATGCTGTCAAGTACCGTGGCAAAGTATTTTCCTTTTATGGTTATTGCATCAACGCCAGCGAGGTATTCACCGGCAGGTGTAACAGACTCTATCTCCGGCGTTGGGTGCGAGGATTCATAATTTGGATCGTATAAACTATATCCGCCTTTTTCGCAAGCAATGCCCGCAAAGAACAATCCTATTATTGCAAATGCTATTATTTTATTTAAACTCATTTTATTCATTAACATTCCTTTTAAAAATCTAGTCTTACACTAATTCTGTTAACGTTTCCGAATACTCCAAACTCTGTGTATGCATAGTCAACACCTAAGTTCATACTGCCGCCAAGTGGTTGGGTTATACCCCCGCCAAAAGCAATACCTTTTTCGTCTTTTGAGGGAATTGCATATCCGCCTCTCAGATTGAATCTGCCAAGAAAACCATAGTCTAAACCAAACACCAACTGCTCGTCGTAGTCACGCGGTCTATGCGCATCTATAGAAGCAATTAAACTATGATTTTTCGAATTGAAACTGGCAGAATTAAATAAGTCCACCATATCCATCGATATACCGAGTTTGAATGTCAGAGGTAATTCCTGTTTTTCGATGTCGTAAGCAACTTCTCGTGCAAAATTTTGGATAGCCATGGCAAACGTTAAACTTTCGAAGCCGGTTTTATACAGAATACCAAAATCGAGTGCAACGGTACTAGCATCGTAGCTTTGTGTATTATAGCCTGATCCAGAAGCATTATAACCAAGAATAGCACTACCCAGATCTTGTTTAACATATCTGAAATTAGCACCTACAGTAAATTGATCGGTAATGGCATTTGCATACGCCAAACCCAAAGAGATTGAGGTTGGTTTTAACATTCCGGTGTCTTCAAAGCCTTTGGGGTCGGTATCGGATAATACAGTTCCGTAGATATTGTTACCATAATCTACCGAAACAAAGCTAAACCCAAGAACACCGAGTCTTCTATTTTTAGGCCTAAAGGTCATTGCGCCAACGCTATAATTGATATCATCAATAAATTCTACAACGCCGCCCGTAAACTCTAACTGTGAGTCGCCATTGGCTATAGCTGCGGGATTATAGAACACAGAGGTTGCGCCCAGTTCCAAAGAGGTTACCGCATCGGCCATTGAAGCAGACATTGCTGTAGGCGAGAGGCTTAAAAACTTCATAGATGTTTGTGCCCTTTTTTTCTGCGCCGATACATCAATCGTTGCCGAAAGCGACAACCCTACTATAATTAAGAATATAAATTGTATTTTTCTCACATTTACTCCGTTACAAAATAATTACAATTTTTCTGGTTACCACGCGGCCAAACTCTATATCGTTGGGATCTTGGTTAACAATCCTTGCAATATAAATGCCGCTTGCAACGCGTTGTCTGTATTCCGTTTTTAAATCCCAGTTTTCGTCACCACTACCATTAGTGTGGTAAATAGTTCTTATCAATTCGCCTATTTCCGTATAAATTTCAATTTTTGCTATACCCGGTATCTCAAAAAATGCAATTCTATCTTGCGATCTTTCCTGTTCCAGACGGAATGCATCATCAGCGTTTGGATTATACGGATTGGGTACCACGCGTATATCTGACATTTTATCTCCGGGCGGACGTAATAATCGTGCGGGGTCGTAAGCCTGAGTCATATATCTGTTGCTTACCAGCTGTGCACCTTGCGGTGTGCCGCTCACATTGTCGTTATTGGGCTTACCTAATGTTACCACATAATAATAGTAATCGCGACCACGCAGGGGTACTCTTAAACTGCTGTTAAATTTACTTGGACTTTGGCCTCTTCCAACCTCACCGTCTTTTACGGATCTTTCGCTTGGGTCGGCGGTATATAATAGAGTATAAGTGCTATCTACCCTGCCTGAAGCTCTATAAACCTGGAAACCTTCTATATCGCCCTCATTGCCATTAAATTCCCATTCTATATCAATACCGTCACCGGCCGAATTGATGAAAACCTCACTTGGTGGCAGTGGAGAAGGCGGAATTTCATAGTCACTACCATAGTTAGCCAGCGCTCTTTCAAAAGTTTGGAACAGAGAATCACGGCCTTGGAACACAATAGTGTTTTTTTCCACTTTATTAATAAGTCCTCGTTTAAATTCAGCACCTGTATCATTGGCCAATTCTTTATCCAATCCGGCAGAAGCTTCGGCTATAACTATGGTTACGCTTTCACCGGGTTCTAATGTATAGGGACCATAACCAGCAATATAAGACCAACCGCCCCCCGAACCCGTAATTGGATCTTTTGAGGGATTTATGAAACCGCTTAAACCTGCCGGCTCAATTTTATATGCATGACGTGGAGTTCTTCCTCTGCTCATCACTTCTTCGTATTCCGTTTTCATCTCGTTTACGCTAAACGCAGAGTTATTGTTGGTGTAAATAGCATCCGAGTCTATTTCTGACATTGTATAAGGTTGTCCGGGATCGTCAGATTTATCTGTTGCAGACTTATCGGCGTGCAGTGTTACCGTACCCACAAAATGATATGCATGCAGTGCGCCAGACGTATCTGATGCGGTTAGCCATCCTCCGGTGGTATTGGGTATCCAAACGGGACCTCCAACATTATCGTAATCTCCGGGTGCTCCGGGAGGTGGTTGATGGCCCGGGTGCAGACCATGCCAGGCAAACTGTGCTCTAAATTGTTCCGGCTCAGGGCCTTCCGGCTCTAAACCATCGCCACGGCGGTCGTTCATAGTGTTTGTTCCCCAGCCTGCACTATTATTAATGGTATAGCGTGCGGCTTTTACCGGTGCCATTCTGTATTGAAGATAGAAAAACATATCTTCAACGGTGTGGTTTTGCAATTCAATTTCATCATCGTCATCCACATTACCCGTATTGGTTAACGTATATTCAATTACGTGATAATTATCATGAAATTGGTTACTGAACTGTTTGACTACACGATTTACGGTAACGCCCAGTAAAGAGTTAACCTCTGTATGAATTTCCACATCGGCTTTTATGCTAGAATCCACCTCATCGTAGATAACACTTTTGCCAAACGATTCTTCGCCATCAACCATAACAACGGGAGGAGCGTATTTACTGACCGTTTTCATGCTTATTGGGGTAAACTCGCCCAAGCCGGTAACGCGTGGTCCGACGTGCACAACTCTATAACTCCAATTATTACCACCTAATGGGTCTTTCACATTTTTAGCGCCAATCCACATGGCTTTTGTTGCTTGTGCGTCTTGTCCTCTATAGATTGCCGGCCACTGCCATCCGTCTTGTTGTTCTTTTATACGGCCTTCTTCAATTTCGGAGCCGATGGTCGAATAAAAGTTATGGAACGAGCCCGCTGTGAGCCAACGGTAATCAACTTGTGCTTCGGCAATACTTATCGAGATGACTGCCAAAGCCAATGTTAAAATTATGTTTCTTGGTTTTAATAATTTCATATACTTATTCATTATATATATCAGAATGAGAATCTTATACCAAAACGAAATGTTCTTGGGTTGAAGAAATTAAAGAATCTTTGTTTAGGCATGTTAATGTACGCTTTATCGCTTAATACCTTATCTACATACCTTTTGTCGGCATCAAAGAACACGCCGTTGGCATATTGGTAATATTTCTTTTCTACGGGGTTGTAATATAGCGCTGTGCTGTTTGGATCATCGACCGCGGCCATATCTGTATATACCTCGATGGGCACATAATCTACTCCCGGTGGGCGATAGGTTCCTGGGCGGTCTTTACCTGGCACTCTGGATAAGGTCAGGTCAATTTCTTCCAGTTTATCTGCCGGCAAGTGTAACGATGCCATATAATCCAGGTAGTCGTTGCCATCGTAGGCTCCCATATTGTTAATGTTCAGTACTCGCAAATTCAATACGTTATCAATATCCATGAAGAAATTGATACTTTGCCTGTCTTTTATGTTTATTTCACGAGAAAGTCTTAAAGTGGTTCCCCAGGAATCTTTCATTCTCAGGTTTCTTACCACACCCGGCTTAGAACCTCCACCCGTATAGGTAACGAAGCTGCCGATTCTCCACGATATAATCGAACTCATGTTCCAATTACCCAATGGATTGCCCCCGAGTATTTTGGGACCAAAATCTTTTGGTGTTCTCATAAACAGTTGCAAACGGGCATAGGGCGAAGGCACCGGTTTGGTAATATCGTTTTCGGTAGAACTACGCTCGTGCTTACGTTGCTCGGATCTAATCTCGTGTAATTGCAAGGTTCCAAAAATACCTCTCGCCCGTACATCATAGGTATAGTTTATTTCTCCCCAAATCCATCCGGAGGCGAGTTTTTTAAATGTCAGCTCCAAACCTCTGATATCACTGTAAGATAATGGCTGGTTAATACTGAACGAACCACCGTCTTTGCCATATATGGTTACCAACTGCGGTTGTTGCGTAGCGTCTTTGTAATAGCCACTTACTCTAAACAGGTATTTATCAAACAAGCTATGCTCATAACCCAACTCGTACGATACAGTTTTAGGTATTTTAGTTTCCGGATCTGCCATTCTGACAATGGAGTTCGTGAAAGGCTCAACACGAATCAAGTATAAACTTTCCGGGCTTGGCATTTGCAAGAAATGGCCATAGTTGAAATATAGTTTACTTGTTTCGGTTATTGGGAAAGAAACGCCCAAACGTGGTTGTAATATAAATTGTGGTTTTACTTTATAGGTATCCAGGGTATCCAGCCCTGCACCGCCGCCCGATTTAAATATTTCGGAGAATGGGTCGTAATCGTACCAGTCTATATTTGGATTGGAATAGGTACCCCTTAGCCCGATGTTGGCAATCATTCCGCCAAATTCCAGCTTATTCTGTAAATAAACAGAAGCTCTTATAGGGGTAGTATCCCAAACCGACATATATCGGCCTGAAGGGAGGTTCTTATCGTACGATCCATAGTTTATCTGGCTATGGGTTCTGATAATTTCTATACCCGCTTTTACTTGGTTCATACGGTTAATTTGGCTTGTTATGGCAGCCGATGCATTTAAAACCGATACAAGCGAACTATCTCTGGATGTACTCATACCAACACCCATTCGCATACCGGAACCAATTCCGGGGTTGGTTGCTTCGTAAAATCCGTAAGGTGCTTCGTCAAAAACCATTCCACCAATGGTAAATGTGCTGTCTTTTCGCATTGAACCCGGGTTGGTATCGTTTTTAGTGATCAGATTGTTCACTTTAACTTCATAAAAAGTTTTGTCACTCAGTGTATGGGTAAATTGCGCGCCAACATTGGCCGTGGTTATTTTTGAGGGTGCCCAATAATCGCTAGCATAAATTCTTGTATCTATATAGCTGACCGAATTCATACTACCGGCAATACCCGATGGCGACACAAAAAATCCCGGGTTACCCACCTGGCTTGCGCCGGTTCCATCCTGTGTGCCATATAAAGCATCTATAGATAGTTTCATGCCTCTGGCTACGTTACTTGTCAGCTTTCCCTGCCACGTGGTTGTTTGGTAGTTATCGGTAGATAACGGAATAAAATACTCATTATTTGTTTTTCTGAATGAGGTAGAAAATCTCAGATCGCCCAATTTTTCACTGATTACGGGAATGGGACCGCCCAAAGTAAGGTCAATTTCATAGTCCGGATTATCTATACCTATCTTCTTTCTATGTTGGTATAAAAACAACTGCTGTGCGGCTTCGGGGGTCAAGTCCGGCATATCAGGGTCGGCCAAAGTCTCTTCCGATACTGCATTCCAACCTTTAAAAGTCGGGTATTGATCTCGCATATATCTATCCCAGGCACCATTTTCAGTTCCGGTCCAGGCCACATCATCGTCTAAATAGGGTCTAATCCAGTAGGAATTTGGGTCGTTCACCCTTTGGCCAAAGTTTTTCTGTTGTGGAGGGGTCAAGCGCAAAATACCATCAAGTGTAAATCTTTTTGCGTTCCCTTCCTTACTGGTAACGTTAATTACGCCCGATCGTGCATCGCCGTACTCGGCATTGAAACCACCTGTTTGCACTTGCACATTTTCTATGGAAGTTACACTAATACCTGTAAATGGAGTATTGTCACGTTCCGAACGCAAATTCATGCCATTTAAATTAAACGAAACTTCATCGGAGCCACTACCCCGAATGCTAAGCCCTTCAACCCCGGCCTGTAAGCCAATGACCGAACTCACACTGGTTACGGGGAGCGCTTCCAATTCTGTTTTGTTAATAGAGGCTATACTGGCCGATACGTCCCTTCTAACTACGGGCTGCACGGCGGTAACAATTATTTCTTCTCCTTCTATGGTTTCTTCCATCAACACTATATCAACTTCCGTAGTCAAGCCTATATCAACTTCTACGTTTTCAATACGAACAACTGAAAAACCAACGAAAGTGGCGCGCAACGTATAAATACCGGGCTTTATGTTTAATATAGTATAATATCCATCCGCATCACTAGACGATCCCGTAGTGGTACCATCCACAATTATATTCACTCCAGGCAATGGAATACCGTCTGTATCGGTAACAAGTCCGGATATTTTACCGGTCTGGGCAAATAAAGAGGCAGATAATAATAAAAGGAAAAATGTAATAAGTAACGGTTTTTTACCCATTTAAGCTCTGTTTAGGTTTCTAATTACTGAATTGCCAATACATTAAGAAAAACTTTGCTTTGAGCAAAATTCTAAATGCACGACAATTTCTGTTTTAAAGAGTTTTACTTCCTGTTACAATTGAACTCTTTGTATTTACAATTTATAACAATGTTAAAATAATCTGTGAAAACAATCAACTACATAAAACTTAATCTATTTTTCAAATCATGTCCACTATTTTTTTAAAAAATAAAATGAACCAATAGAATAATATAACATCCAATATTAATTTATTATAAGATTTGGCGTTACTTTTTAATTATTTACCCCAACATATACAAAATAATTATTAAAACAATAATATATCCATGCTCTTATTTGAGCATGGATTTCTTCGGAATTATTCAAATTTGTAAGGTTTTTTACCTGACCTGCTCTTATAAGTAAAAAGTTTTCCAAAATTTCACTTGTACATTTACATATATTGAACATATATTAAGTGCGTCAAAATATGGTGACATGATTTGACACCCCGAGTGATTATATTTGGACAAAGAAAATACTAATTATAATAAATTATAAACGCATCATGGCAGAAACAAACAATAAAATTAAAGCACTCGATATTGCCATAGGGCAAATTGAAAAACAACACGGAAAGGGTACAATTATGAAGCTTGGCGATGATGCCATGCAAAATGTTGAGGTTATTTCTACCGGTTCCATCATGGTAGATTATGCTCTCGGGGTTCAAGGGGTGCCGCGTGGACGTATTACGGAAATATATGGCCCGGAAGCCAGTGGTAAAACCACTTTGGCACTTCAAATAATTGCCGAGGCACAAAAAAGCGGAGGCTATGCTGCCTTTATAGATGCCGAGCATGCCTTTGACCCGCGCTATGCCAAAGCATTGGGCATTAAAGTTGATGAACTGCTGGTTTCGCAGCCCGATAGCGGCGAGCAGGCCCTGGAGATAACCGAAACTTTGATACGATCGGGAGCTTTGGACGTTATAGTAATCGACTCGGTAGCAGCATTGGTGCCTCGCGCCGAATTGGAAGGTGAAATGGGCGATTCGCACATGGGGTTGCAGGCCCGCTTAATGTCGCAGGCGCTCAGAAAGATTACCGGTATTGTCAATAAATCCAATACTTCGTGTATTTTCATCAACCAGGTCAGGGAAAAAATCGGTGTTATGTTTGGTAACCCCGAAACTACAACCGGCGGACGCGCATTGAAGTTTTACTCTTCGGTGAGAATTGATATTCGCCGAATCGGCGCGATTAAAAAAGGCGACGAAGTTCTCGGTAACCGAACAAAAGTGAAAATTGCCAAAAACAAAGTTGCGCCTCCGTTCAAAGTTGTTGAATTCAACATAATGTACGGTAAAGGGATTTCCAAGATTGCCGAAATACTAGATCTTGCCGTCGAATTTGATATTATCCAAAAGCGTGGCAGCTGGTTCAGGTACGATGGCGAGCCTATTGGCCAGGGTGCCGATGCCGCCATGCAGTTTTTGGAAGAAGATCCGAAATTATGCGACAGCATAGAAGAAATGGTGCGCGCTAAATTAAACGGCGAAGATATTGACGAAATCGAATCCGTTGCCGAAGTAGCCAAAGAAGAAAAATAATATTCTTCCAAGAAAATAGAATTGATTGTTAATTTTACTGTAAGATTGACTAACTGGGTCGGATAAATCGATATATTTCGGTTTATCCGATTTTTTATCCATCCATACCAACAGCACCCGGGAAGCGAGCACCCAAAGCAGGGCCGTTAAAATAACTTATATATATTGTCGGCCAACAGTTCGGCTGCTTTTCTGTTCAGCCTGAACCATAGCTCCGGCTCTATCAATTCTATCTCCGATAAAACCGGATTATTCTTTTCATCCCAAATTACATCCACACGAGCATAGAAAGGCAATGTTGGACAGGCAGATACTACATTTTCGGCAAACTCAATTTCATTTTGACCGGCATTATATTTTTTTATCGTACCTCCAAAATCGTCCTGCACCCTAAAATCGCCGGGTTTTGCCTGCTTAAGCACTGCGTGGGTAAATTTGCCGCCAATTACCACAAAAGAAACCTCCCCTTTGGTAAGCACGCTCTCCTGAAAAGGCTGCAACATCATATCTTCGTTATCGATCAGCTCTTTATATATAGGCTGCATTTGGGAAAGGTTATCCAAATCTATTTTATAAAGGTGACGGGAAGCGCCGGCTACGGTGGGTTTTATAATGGCCGTTTTAAAGTCGGACGATGCAAACAAATCGCCCAGTGTTCTTTTGTCGCCTTTTCTAATGAACTCGGTTTCTACAATGGGTATGCCCTTTTCTTTTAAATCCTGCAAGTACCATTTATCCATATTCCATTGGATAAGGGGCAGCGAGTTTATAGCCGTGGTTTTACCCTTTAATGATGCCAACCAGCTCTGAAACTCATTAAATCTGTCAAAATAATCCCAAGTGGAGCGAAACAGCACATATTTTGTTCCGGCCCAGTCGAAATTTTTATCTGCCCAATTTTTACGTGTTACCTTTAAACCCTTACTTTCCAGTAAATCTTTTAACAAGCCATCTTCATATAATACGTTTCGTATATAATCGGTATCCAGAGCGGGGTTTAAATATCGTTGCTCGGTGAGAATTACCACGTCATATTGAATACTCATATCCATTATATCGTTTTATACTAATTTGGGCAGATATTTTATTATCGGGTTAACGAGTTTAAGGTCTATCTTCGGCGGCCTTTATTTCTTTTGCCTCTTCTTCGTCCACCCCCGCCCCTTCGGTTTTTCTTTCCTTCCTGCTCAGACGGCTCTATGATTACTTTCCTTCCGTCGAATTTTGTGCCTTTTATGCTTTGGATTAGCTCTTCGCCAAAGCCTTTCTGCATATCGAAGAATGAGAAACTGTGTTGTAAGTCGATTTTTCCAAAATCGGGCTTTTCTCCATTCAAACTATCATTAACCATTCCCATTAAGCGAACGGGATTCAGGCCATCGCGGCGGCCAATATTTATGAAATATCTTTCGTAGTAGAAGTCGTCGTCTCGGCTCGATTTTGACCTTTTTTCGTTTTTACGGCTGCTCACATTCAGGTCGGGCGAGTCGCGATAGTAATCCAAAAATCGGTTAAATTCCACCGATAAAAAGTGTTTTATTAGCTCTTCACGGTCATATTCTGCCAGTTTTTCCATTGCCTGCGGCAGGAATTTTTGAATGCTTTCGTCATCAATCTTAATTTCTTTAACGGTATCGAGCATGCTTAGCATTCGAATTTCACATATTTCTTCGCCGGTTGGAACGGAGTTTAAAGTAAATTCTTTGCCGGACATTCTTTCCAAATCGCGTATTTTGCGTTTTTCGCCGGTATGTATAATCGACAGGGAAATACCTTCTTTGCCTGCACGGCCGGTTCTGCCGCTTCGGTGTATATATACTTCAAGGTCGTCGGGCAGATTATAGTTGATTACGTGGGTCAGATCGTCCACATCCAGGCCACGGGCAGCCACATCGGTTGCCACCAAAAGTTGCAAATCTTTATCTCTGAAGCGCCCCATTACATTATCGCGTTGTGCCTGCGATAGGTCGCCATTAAGCAAGTCCACATCGTAACCGTCTCTGTTTAAGCGCGCGGCAATATCGGTGGTTTCTGCCCGTGTTCTGCAAAAGATGATTCCATAAATTCCCGGATTCATATCCACTATTCGTTTCAGCGTTTCAAATCTATCGCGCGAATACACCATATAATAATAGTGTTGCACATTTTTTGCCCCTGAATTACGCTCACCCACTTTAATTTCTCTGGGGTTTTGCATGTATTTTTTGGCAATTTTTACGATTTCTTTGGGCATAGTTGCAGAAAATAATAATGTCTGTTTTTCTGCCGGCGTATCTTCAAGAATATCATCTAAATCGTCTTGGAAGCCCATATTAAGCATTTCGTCTGCCTCATCGAGTACTAAGGTTTGAACCGAAGTTACGTCTAGCTTGCCCCTTCTTATCAAATCGAGCATACGGCCGGGAGTACCGACAACGATTTGGCAGCCATTATTTAGGGCACGGATTTGGCTCGACATTTGGGCACCGCCATATACGGCTACTGTTTTAATATTTTTGAGTTTTTTGGCGTAGTCTTTAATGTCTTTTGCAATCTGAATGGCCAGTTCTCTGGTCGGTGATAGCACCAGCATTTGAACAGCCATATTATTAGGGTCGATTTTCTGTAAACCCGAGAAGCCGAAGGCTCCTGTTTTTCCGGTACCTGTTTGCGCTAGTGCAATGAGGTCTTCGGATGAGTTAAGGATGGCCGGAATGGACGACTCCTGTATTTTTGTTGGTTCTGTAAAGCCTAATAAATCAATAGCTTCTAATATTTCGCTTTTTAGGCCCAGTTCTTGGAACGTTGACATAATGTGTGTTATTTTTATTATTATTCCGGCTCAAAAAGGCATGCTGTAAAACGGTTTTCGTCCGAAAATATATGAGTTATTCAGGTGAGCTAGTGACAAGGGGCAAGCCGACAGCTTGATTTATAAAATCGGTCAAAATCTATATAAACCCGACATCCATTACGCGATACGTTAGTTCCGAACTTATCTTAACTCACAATTTGACAAGCCCTAAAGATACGCATTATTATATTCAATAAATGTATTATTTTAAAGGTTTTTTAAGGACAGAGCAAATATTGGTTAAAGAAACTGTTTACCGGCTGCGTTTCGGGTTGCCCTCTTCGTAAAAGAACTCAATCATGTTGCCATCCGGGTCGGCAATAAATAAAAACCTTCCTTTTTTTCTGTTTGCAGGCCCGCTGAGTATGACTACTTCTTTGTCTCTAAAATATTTGGCCAGTTCGTCCACTTCTTCCGGCGAATCGACATAAAAGCCAAAATGGTCCACCCTAAAATCGCGGGAGGTGGCGTCATAACTGGTTTCCGCCTCCACAATAACCATGGTATCGCCGTTGCCCACATCGTAAACCGCCATGCTCTGCCCCATGGTGCGCACCAGTTCAAAGCCCAAAATATCTCCGTAAAACTCTTTCGACTCGTTTATTCTGTTTACCCTCAAAGTGATGTGGTTCAGTCCGGATGGTTTAAATCTCATTTATTTACTCGTAATCTTTAATGTTTTTTGCTTTATTTGATTGCTTCTATTTTAAGAATTATTTCAATTCTTTATTAAACCTTTCTTATACTATCCAATAATTCATTTTAAACCGAACTTTTAGGCATAAACAGTTCAATAATACGGCATAATTTTGGCAAAGTTATACATTGTGGCAACTCCAATCGGTAATCTGGGCGATTTTTCGACGCGTGCCATAGAGGTTTTGAAGATGGTGGATTATATTGCCTGCGAAGACACCCGAACTTCGGGTAAATTGCTGAATGCCTATGCCATTGAGAAGCCAAAATTCTCATTCCATCAGCATAACGAACATTTTAAAACTGAACATGTGCTGAATTTATTGAGAGGCGGCAGCAATGTAGCCCTGATCAGCGATGCTGGTATGCCGGGTATTTCGGATCCGGGTTTCTTGGCCATAAGGGCTGCTTTGCAAGAGGGATTTGAGGTAACCGTAATTCCCGGTCCGGATGCAGCTACAACGGCTCTGGTGGCAAGCGGGCTGCCCAGCGACAAATATATTTTCGAAGGTTTTCTGCCCCATAAAAAAGGACGCCAGAAACAGCTTAAAGCGTTAGTTAACGAGGAACGTACCGTTATCTTGTATGAGAGTCCGCACAGAATAATCAAGCTGTTGAAAGAAATGAACGAACATTTTGGCCCCGACCGTTTTGTTGCCGTTGTGCGCGAGCTTACCAAAGCTTTTGAAGAGGTGGTCAGGGGAACGGTTGCCGATGTTTTAAAGGATTTTGAGAGCAGGAAATCCATTAAAGGGGAATTTGTAGTGGTAGTAGCCGGAAAAAACTACGAGGAACAATGAAATATCTGAATAATAATTGGGCCGTCTCCATATTGGCCGGAGTTCTGTTGGGATTGAGCTTTCCTCCCATAAATCTGGCTTTTTTAAGCATTCCGGCGTTTCTATTGCTGTTCAAACTGGTTGATGAAACCAAATCGAACAAGGAATTGGCGTACTACAGCTATTTCGGTTTTGTGATTTGGAATTTAATTACTACCTATTGGCTTATGATGGCCAGTCTGGCAGCCGGAGTAGCAGCTATCCTTGCCAATAGCTTATTGATGGTCATTCCTCTCCTATTGTTTCGGTTCTTTTCGAAAAAGCTTAATTCTGCTTATCTGATTGCGTTGTTACAGGCGGCAGCATGGGTGAGTTACGAGTATTTGCACCATCATTGGGATTTGGCCTGGCCCTGGTTGGCAATAGGTAATGCATGGTCCAATTTTACCCCGATAATTCAATATATATCCGTTACCGGCCATTTGGGCATTACTTTTTGGGTGATACTGTCATCGGCGTTGTTGCATCAATATCTTAAAAGAAAGGAAAGCCCTATTGCCATTATTAGCGGTGCCGTTTTTCTGATTTTTCCACTCCTTTCGTTATTTGGTTATTTTGGGAAGGGCGAAGAAGCCGATTCTTATACTGAAGTAGCAATCATACAGCCCAATCACGACTCTTATCAACGGTATGGAGGTATGAGTGGGATGGCCGAAGTGGTGGATAGTTTGTTCAGTATAACCGAGAAAACCATCACGGAAAACACCGGCTTGATAGTTTGGCCTGAAAATGCCATTGAAGGACAAATTTATTTGAATTCGGGGATTTCCCGGCAAATATCCAATGCAGCGCTTCGTTGGAATTCGGCTTTTATAGTTGGCACCGGGCTGGTTGAACTGTACGACAATCCGCCAAAGTTATATCGCGGTTTTATTCAAGGTCATGCCTATAATATTTTCAATTCTGCTTTATATGTGGATAAAAACGGGCATGTTTCGCACTATAATAAAGCCAATTTGGTGCCCATTGTAGAGCGTGTACCCTTCCTTGATTTCCTCAGCTCTATTGATATTTTTGACTGGGTAAATTGGGGCGAAATTGGAGGTTATGGTAAAGGTAATGAGGCTAGTACGCTGGTTGGCGATTCGTTTATTACAGGCGGTCCTGTGTGTTACGACTCTGTTTATCCCGCCTGGATACGTGAATTTGTTAAAAACGACAGCAATTTTATTACCATTATTACCAATGATGGTTGGTGGGGACGAACCAGCGGACATCATCAGCATTTTGCGTATGCCCGTTTGCGTGCCATTGAGTTTGATCGATGGATTGTACGCAGTGCCAACAACGGTATTTCGGGGATTATAGACAATAAAGGCAAGGTGTTGGTAAAAACAGATTATTGGGAAAGAACAGGATTTGTATATGACGTGCCGAGTTTAAAAAATCAAACCATATACGCCAAATATGGCGATTGGTTTTCGTATTTGATGCTGGTTTTTACATTTTTTGGGTGGGGTTATTCTATTTTTGTAAGTCGAGATAAAGCGGAATCATTTAAAGTATGAGATGAAGAGATTGGGGGATTAGTTAAATAGTTAAATAGTTAAATAGTTGATTAGGGGATTAGTTGATTAGGGGATTTGGGATTGGGTTGGGCTTTTTTTGTTGGCTAATAAATTTTGTGGCGTTGCAGTTTTCTATTGAAAATATGGGCGTTTTACTGCATAACATTCCGATAATAAATCAAAATTTCACATAATAGCCATAAAAAGGGATGCCGTATGACAACCTTTTTATCATAAATTTTGAGGCAAATAACGGAGATTGTGGCATTTTCCTAGTATGTGAACCAGAAGTTCCGGCAGGCGTGCCGAACGAGACGTTCGGCACGAGGAACTAACTATAAACAACTAGCCAAATAACCAATAACCATTCAACAAATAAACTATTTAATCAGCGTTAATTTCTTAGTACTTACAAAATTACCTGCTGTAATTCGGTAAATATACATACCACTGGAAAGTCCGGCTGCATCTAACAGCACCGTATAACTTCCGGCTGCCTGACGGCCGTTGACCAAGGTCATCACTTTGTGGCCCAAAGTATTAAATACTTCCAAACGCACGTGCGCCGCTTCCGGCAAAGCATATTGTATGCTGGTAGTTGGGTTGAACGGATTGGGATAGTTTTGTTGCAAACTAAATTCAGTCGGGGTGTCGCCTTTCACCAATTCGTTAGAGGTTATTGGTTCATCGGGACAGGTGCCCCATATTGGATAGTTAGATTCATCAAGGGCGGAATTAGGTGCAAAGTTAATCGATATACCTTTAATTTTTTCAACGCACCATCCGGTAAGATTTTGGTTAAATACCGAGGCATTAGCGAACATCTCGGACATAAATTCAACATTGGAAACATCCCATTTCCCGATATCCTTATTAAAAGATTTCGCGTTTTCAAACATATATTTCATGTCAATTACTTGAGAAACGTCCCACCTACCAATATCTTGGTTAAACGCTTCCGTACCACCAAACATACTACTCATAGTTGTTACATTCGAGACATCCCAATTGCCTATATCTTCATTAAAGGATTTGGCATAATAGAACATAGCCGCCATATCGGTAACATTGCTAACATCCCAACCACCTATATCTTGGTTAAAGTATTCCGTATCGGCAAACATCCCCCCTATATCGGTTACATTCGAGACATCCCAGCTGCTAATATTCCGGTTAAAAGCATTTGCAGACGAAAACATACTATTCATATTGGTTACATTTGAGACATCCCAACGGCCTATATCGCCATTAAACGATTCTGCATACCAAAACATTCGGGTCATATCAATCACGCTTGAGACATCCCATTCGCCTATATCTTGATTAAAAGATTTCGCATAATTGAACATGTCCGTCATATATGTAACACTGGAAACATCCCAATTACCAATATCTTGATTAAAAGCGTCGGCATAACCAAACATCCGGGTCATATCAATCACATTCGAAACGTCCCAGCCGCCAATATCCCGGTTAAAATTAATGGCCCTGTAAAACATACCCGTCATGCTATCCGCTTTTGAAACATTCCAACTGCCAATATCTTGGTTAAATTCCACGGCGTACGAAAACATACTCGACATATTGGTCACATTCGATACATCCCAGCTACCTATATCTTGATTAAAAATTTGGGCATTGCCAAACATACCTCTCATATCGGTTACATTGCCAACATCCCAATTGCCGATATTCTGATTAAATGATGTCGCATATTGAAACATAGCTCTCATATTCATCACATTGGAGACATCCCAATTTGAAATATCCTGATTAAAGGAGTTCGCAACGCCGAACATAAATGTCATATTCGTCACATTCGAAACATCCCAGCTGCCAAGATCTTGATTAAATAGTTCGGCAAAATAAAACATATATGCCATATCGGTTACGGCAGAAACATCCCAATTGCCGATATTTTGGTTAAATGCAAGGGCAGCGAAAAACATCTCCGACATGTCGGTTACATTCGAAACATCCCAGCTACCAATATCTTGGTTGAATGACTGTCTAGTAGAAAACATCTTCGACATGTCGGTTACCGGGGTGGTGCAGGCGTTGGCAACATCTTGGCCCACTTTAATGCGCTCTTTAAGCATATCGCGATCAACAGCGTGGTAAACCTTATCATTTATTTTACCTTTATCGCCGGGCTGCGCTGCCGGGCAACTTACCGTGCCTGCCGCAGTCAGCTCAAAAGCAGGATAATCTGCTCCCGGACAAGTTCCCCAGACGGGATAATGCACCGGTTTCAATGCGGACAAGGTTGCAAACTCATCCGGCATTGCGCTAATATTTTCAACGCACCAATTGGTCAGGTCTTGGTTAAACGCATAGGTATTATTGAACATATACGACATGGCAATTACGCTCGAAACATCCCAGCCGCCAATATCTTGATTGAAAGCCTGGGCATTACCAAACATACCCCTCATATCGGTTACATTACCAACATCCCAATTGCCGATATCCTGATTAAACGCTTCGGCTTCGCCAAACATTACCAACATATCGGTTACATTCGAGACGTCCCAGCTGCCAATATCCTGATTAAAGGTTTGGGCGTTATAAAACAACCTTGACATATCGGTTACCGGCGTGGTACAAACATGGGTTACATCTTCGTCGTTTTCTATGCGTGAATCGAGCATATCACGGTCAACAGCGGTGTATTCTATATCGCTAACAAAACCCGTATCGCCCGGCCGGGCACCGTTACAGGTTATGGTAATTCCATTTTCGTGCAAAATGAAATCTTGCGCGCTCAATATCGCTGGCGCCCACAGCATAATAGGCAGTAAAATCCCAATCGTTAAACCCAAGGTTAATTTGCTTGACATATTCATTTTAGGTGACTTTTAATTACAATTTATAGCAAGAATCAACAAGAATGGACGCACAGCGGCAATTATCGAGCGGCTGATGCCATAAAAGTCAATCTACTAACAAAACGAAATGTTCTACTCTTTAAATATTAACAGTAATTTAATGTTTTTTTATGTTCAAAACATGTTGTGAGTTTTACTTAACCCGTATCAGCTTTTTGGTGGCCATATAATAATGGTTAAGATGACGAAGATTGTGGCATTTTCCTAGCATGGGAACCAGAGGTTCCGGCGGGCATGCCGAACGAGACGTTCGCATGAGAATAAGAGATTAGTTGATTAGGGGATTTGGGATTAGGTTGGGCTTTTTTTGTTGGCTAATAAATTTTGTGGCGTTGCAGTTTTCTATTGAAAATATGGGCGTTTTACTGCATAACATTCCGATAATAAATCAAAATTTCACATAATAGCCATAAAAAGGGATGCCGTATGACAACCTTTTTATCATAAATTTTGAGGCAAATAACGGAGATTGTGGCATTTTCCTAGTATGTGAACCAGAAGTTCCGGCAGGCGTGCCGAACGAGACGTTCGGCACGAGGAACTAACTATAAACAACTAGCCAAATAACCAATAACCATTCAACAAATAAACTATTTAATCAGCGTTAATTTCTTAGTGCTTACAAAATTACCTGCTGTAATTCGGTAAATGTACATACCGCTGGAAAGTCCGGCTGCATCCAACTGCACGGTATAACTTCCGGCTGCCTGACGATCGTTCACCAAGGTCATCACTTTGTGCCCCAAAGTATTGAATACTTCCAAACTCACGTGCGCCGCTTCCGGCAATGCATATTGTATGCTGGTGGTTGGGTTGAACGGATTGGGATAGTTTTGTTGCAGACTAAATTCGGCTGGAGTGTCGCCTTTTGTTAATTCGTTGGAGGTTATTGGTTCATCCGGACAGGTGCCCCAAATTGGGTAATTTGCTTCATCGAGGCCGGATTCAAGAGCAAAATCGTTTGGCTGTTGTTCAAAATTTTCAACGCACCAACCAGTAAGATTTTGATTAAAAGCTTCTGCTGCGTGAAACATACTATTCATATTAATAACCTTAGAAACATCCCAATCGCTTATAGGTTGGTTAAAAGCAGTTGCCCCATAAAACATATAATCCATTCTAATAACGTTAGAAACATTCCAACTATTCATTTCTTGATTGTATGATTTGGCTCCTTGAAACATAGCTATCATGTCGGCAACATTAGACACGTCCCAGCTGTTCAGGCTTTGGTTAAAACTTTTTGCAGAATTAAACATTAAATACATGGTAGTTACGCTAGAAACATCCCAACTGCTAATATCTTGGTTAAAGCTCTCTGCACCACTAAACAGAAAAGACATATTAGTTACGTTAGAAACATCCCAGCTGCTCAAATCTTGATCGAAATCAGGAGTATTACCAAAAACAGCAGTTAAATCAGTCACACTTGAGACATCCCAATTATCTAATGGTTGGTTAAAAGCAGTTGCTCCATTAAACATATAGTCCATTCTATTAACGTTAGAAACATTCCAATTATTCATTTCTTGATTGTATGATTTGGCTCTTTGGAACATTCCTCTCATGTTGGTAACCTTAGATACATCCCAACTGCTGAGATCCTGGTTGAAACTCTCTGCTTCACTAAACATTAACGTCATATTAGTTACGTTAGAAACGTCCCAATTACTGATATCCTGATTGAATAATTTAGCCCTTTCAAACATCTGTCCCATGTAGGTTACACTGGAAACGTCCCATTTACTCAAATCTTGATTGAATGAATAGAGCCTTTCGAACATCGAACCCATAATAGTTACATTGGAAACATTCCAACTACTAATATCTCCGTTAAAGTTTTCGGCAAATTTAAACATATTATTCATGTCTGTTACATTAGAAACATCCCAATTATTCAAATCTTGGCTAAATGATGTGGCCCTTTCAAACGCCGATTTCATATTTGTAACATTAGAAACATCCCAGTTGCCAATGTCTTCATTAAAAGTATCGTTACTTAAAAAAACATTAGATAAATCTGTTATCAACGATGTGCAAACTGTAGTAACATCTTTTTCATCGCTAATCCAGCTATCTAGCATATCACGGTCAACTGCCGTGTATTCAACGCTGTTAATAGTGCCTGTATCTCCGGGTTGAGCGCCAACACAGGTTATTATTCCTTTATCGGTCTGCGCGAAATTTTGTGCTTTTAATGCACCCGTATTTATAAATCCTGCTATTATTATAACACTGAAAAACAGTTTGAGATTTATATTTTTAATTTGATTTTTTATTGTAACTATCATTTCTATATAATTGATACCTATTATTTTATAATTATTAATTTATTTGATTTTACTTTAAAATAAGCCATGCCAACTCGGTTTAATAGTCGGCATGTTAACTTAGCTCTCTCCTCATATTTTAGATGAGGAACTCTTTATTTGATTAGTGTTAATTTCTTCGTACTTACAAAATCACCCGCAGTAATTCGGTAAATGTACATACCACTAGACAGGTCGGTAGCATCCAATTGCACCGTATAACTTCCGGCAGCTTGGCGATCGTTTACTAAAGTCACCACTTTATGACCCAAGATATTAAATACTTCCAGACTAACGTGTGTAGCTTCCGGTAGTGCATATTGTATGCTGGTGGTTGGGTTGAATGGGTTTGGATAGTTTTGTTGCAAACTAAATTCAGTCGGGGTGTCGCCTTTCACCAATTCGTTAGAGGTTATTGGTTCATCGGGACAGGTGCCCCATATTGGGTAATTTGCTTCATCCAGTGCGGAGTTTCTTGCAAAATTCCAAGGTAACTCCGCAATTTCTTCAACACACCAACCAGTTAAATCTTGGTTAAAAGCGGTTGCATTATAAAACATGGTAGGCATTTCTATAACGCTTGATACATTCCAAGCCCCTATATCTTGATTGAAAGTTTCTGCACCGGTAAACATACCACCCATATTAATAACGTTTGATACATCCCAATCACCAATATCCTGGTTAAAAGAGTTGGCTCCACTGAACATTGATTGCATTCTGGTAACATTGGAAACATCCCAATGGTTAATATCCTGGTTAAAAGCGGATGCACTGGCAAACATGTCATTCATAATCTTAACTTTTGAAACATCCCAGCCACCGATATCTTGATTGAAATTGATTGCTTCCTTAAACATTCCCGTCATATCTTCAACCTTACCCGTATTCCAATTACTAATATCTCCATCAAATGCATCAGCATTAGCAAACATAAAGGTCATAATAGTTACATTCGAAACATCCCAATCATTTAGATTCTGATTAAAAGCCTCTGCTCTTTGAAACATGGTTTTTATATTCGTAACGTTTGAAACATCCCAGCCACCAATGTCTTGATTAAAGGCGGAAGTATTTGCAAACATTTCGGACATTTGCGTAACATTAGAGACATCCCAATTATTCAAATCTTGGTTAAATGATGTGGCCCTTTCAAACGCCGATTTCATATTTGTAACATTAGACACATCCCAGTTGCCAATGTCTTCATTAAAAGTATCGTTACTTAAAAAAACATTAGATAAATCTGTTATCAATGTTGTACACACTGTGGATACATCTTTGTTGTCATCAACCCAACCACCAGCATATTGCGGTCAACCGCCGTGTATTCAATACTGTTAATAGTGCCTGTATCGCCGGGTTGTGCTCCTACGCATGTTATAATACCTTTATCACTTATTGTAAAATCTTGAGCTTGTAGCCTTTCTGCCCCAATAATCCCCGTCAGTAATAGTACGCCCGCTATAGTTTTTGATATGTTTTTCATCGCCCAACCGGCACCTAGTAAAATCATCTCCATTTTATTATTGTTACTCTGTTTATTATTATTTATTAAGTAAACTTACTTATTAAGTGTTTATTTTTTTTGATAAAAGGAACGCAAACATAAGTCATTTATTTTGTTAAAACAACCTGTAATTAGTAGTACTAATCTGTTTTGTAGTGTTATCAGCTATCCAAAATTTAATATAAGAACACCAAAACAAGCCTGATGAGTTAGCGCACATCTACGGGTTTAGGCATTAGAGAGTGTTAGATTATTGGATTGGATTTATCAGTTATCGGTATATCGGTTTTCTGCTTTTTGTAGCTCAGTTGTCATTGCAGAAAACATCCCTAACGCATGCCTGCTCTCTGGCTGAGTATGAACAATCTGCCGTTTCGATGCCGTTTAAAGCCCACGCTGCTTATAATTTACACGTTAACTCATTCATAATTCTCCTGCCTATTTAGCCAATAACAAATATGCCCCGAAAAATGGAGTAATTCCGATATTTATCTCGACCGTATCTGTATTTTTACGTTAAATCGCAGATCTTGGTTTGTACGTGGTGGAATGGCCGAGCCATTCGGTATTACCCGGTTGTAGGTATATTCAAGGTTCGAGGATATGGTGTTGGATATTCGATAGCCCAAAATTATGGAGCCGTTTATCCTTTTTTGTCCCGTCTTCGACTGCGGCGCATAATCATATAAACCAACATCCTCTCCATTGGCAGGATATTCTTTAAACGCTTTAATTAAATCGTTGGGTAGTATAAAATTCTGGTTACTGTCCTCGCTGTACGAGCCGGTTACCGCCAAATCTATATTGTTCCTTATTTTCGGGAACATGGGTATGCGCACCCTTCTGAAGGTATAATTGATATTAAACTTCACCCCGGTCGATACTTTTTCGGTAATGGTTTTACTGGAAAGTGCAAGCGTTGTTATCTTGCTTTTATCGAAGCCGACATCCGTTTTAAGGGCCGATTTCCAGGTTATATTCAGCTGTATCAGCGGGCTGAATCGTTGTTCTACAGTTATAGCCGAAGGTTCAAATTTTTCGCGTTCATCCAGTATGGTAAATATACCGCCCATAGATTGGCTGGTTTCCTGGCCTTCAGCCGTATTCAGCTGCCAACCCAATCGATAGGTTCCCTTATAGGCATGTGTAATCGAAGCCCGGCTCATTTTATCGCCTATTATGGGGATAAAACTTTCTATTCCCTGCCAACTCACGCGCCAATCCGGCTTTGGGATGGGCGTAAAGCCTCTATTGCCCACCGCACCCGTTTTACCTCCCAAATAAGCTGCTCTGAAATCTTCCTGCAAAGTTGTTCTGTTCAATACCGTCCTTCCATCCTGATTGCCGTTGGCATCACTTATCGTATTTCCATCCAAATCTTCAAAAGCGGTTTTTAGCTGCTTTTTAAATAGCTCTCCATAGCCTTTTCCAAACGCCCAAACCGATGAATTAACCTCTCCCGATGCTGTATTTGCCGAGCTTATGGCGTTGTCTATATCAAGATTCAGGGTTTCCGATGCTTTTTGGCTCCATCCCGTGCCCCAATTCAAGTCTATGGTTATATTTTTGAAAGGATTTAAACGGGTGCCCAGCGTAATATTATCCGAATAAGTATTATTGATGGGCAGTTGTATGGTATTTATCCCATTAATATTATCGATAAGCTGTTCGCGCGGCAGGCTTTCGTGCAGTCCCAGCCTGTAACCGATCGGTGGCGAGTAATGTCCGGCATCTTGCCCCGAAAAAGCATAATAAAACTGCGATTCGCCATCATACCCCGCCTGGCTGGATGTTTTGTTGCGTTTATATCCCAAATCGATATTTTTTAAGCTTACGAAACTCAACATCAACTTTCTGCCAAAATATGTTATGTCGCTAAATATATCGTCATCGGTTTTCGCTTTGCTTTTTCTGTCCTGCTCGCGCTTTCGGGTCAAATCTGCATCTTTCTTTTTCATGTTTTCAAGAAATCCAATGCTTTTCAATATCTTTTCAATATTCAGTTTGGCGGTGTTGTCAAATTGAAAAGTGTTCGACACATTGGCGCCTAAATTGGAACCTTTTGCCGAGTTGTTCCATTGATAGCCGCCGCCATACGAGGCCGTATAAGTAAGCCAATCTAGCGCTTTTATATTATTGGTTCTGGGGCGCCACGATGCGGAATAAGTTTCTTGATAGCTGGTTCTTCGCGCTCTTAAAGAATCACCGACAATTCCGCTCAGCACCTCAAACGTTGGGCGCACTTTATAACTCAGGCTGTCCACCCCTTCCCCGTTCCCTTCTTTTATACCGGCACCGCCTAAATCGAAATTGGTTGCGCTGCGGAAGGAGGTGGTAATACTGGGAGTGAGATTATAATTAATGCCCAGGTTCGATTTTTGGGTAAAGGTATGGGTTTGTTGCAGCGGCTGTACGTCGGTACTTCCCAATACCAGCCTGCGTTTCTCGTCATAGCTTCTTATCAAAGAAGCTGAAGCCGTTATGCTCGACGGCATATAGCCCAGCCTCAGCCCCGATAGAGTACGGATTACAGGTATGTTTTCCGTAAACTTGAACGGCTGGAACAGTTTTACGTTTTTAAAGTTAAGATTGTAGTTCAATCCGGCCGTATAATTCCAGTTATTTTGGAATTTTAGCTGTGGATTTCTGGAATATCCCTCGTTATAAACATAACTGAGCTTTAAATTGTCGAGGGTGTGCTGAGCCAATTTGCTTTTAGAATTCGTTTTCGAAATATTGGAGATATTCAACGAATTGGTTTGGTTTACCGATTGGATTTCCGCCACCCTGTCGTCAATAATTTCTTTTTTCTCCTTTCCCGACAAATCCTCCCTGATATTTACCGATTCTTTAAACTCTTTTAGCCTGATATCCCCCTGATCCGGCAAAAATTTCGGCGTAGAAACCGATCTTCTGGTAGAAACCGTTACCGGAAAATTCCAACTATAATGATCGGGAATAAATTTATGCATATTTACGGTAGAGCTGATGGAAAACGATTCTTGCTCAGCCACTTCCCTGCTTCCCAATCTCGATTCCAACCCGCCAAAACCACTGGTTCTCTTATTAAAGCTGGCATTTACGGTTGCAAAATCGGCAAATTTAAAATCGGCCTTGGCATTCGCAGCCCATCCATTTTCATTATCAAAGCCGGAAACACGCAACTCGTTTAACCACAATTCGGCATTTAATTGTGCCACTCCTGTTGAATTGGAACTACCGGGATCGAATGGATTTTTAATACCCAATGCCAACTCGGATACTTTATCGAGCGAAGGATTTCCTTTTATAGCGATGACAGCCCCTGGAACCGAATCTTCACCCAGTAATCCTTGTTTTTCGTAGAGCTCGCCAACATTGGCGCCGGAGTTATTCCTTTCTTGCTTCAATACGTTAAAAGCAGAGATTACAATATTCATGCTGTTTTCTTCGTACAGCCAAACTTCTGCGGCTTCGGCATCCAAACGCCCCCCTTCATCGGGGTTGAACGAACCATAACTAAAATGTGGGTCGGATGGGGTTACCGGCTGCCTGTATTCGTAAAAATCATTTTCCAGGTCGCTACCCATTCTCACCACCAGCTCGGCATCTCCTCTTTTATCAAATCCTTCGCCGTGCACAAACATTCTCATATTAGAGTAATTAAGCAGGTTTAAATCTCCCGGAAAAACTCTTTTCACCATTTTTATTTCGCCCGCACCGAGACCTTCGGTCTGCAACACCAGCGACTGCTCGTTGGCCAGCGATTGCACCTGCGCACCACGGTCAACCGCACGGATGGCTCCCTCAGGTTGGCGATATGGGATGGGCTGCCTGCTGCCATTTTCTTCAATATTTACTGTGCTCACTTTAAAATCGGCCAGCGAATTTTGCGACTCGCTTATATTGGTAACTCCGCGCCACTGGCTGCCCACAAATTCAAACGTGGCAAATCGCAGTGTAAATGGTTTTTTATACCCCGACATCCAGAAACGGATATACGATATATTCTGAAAATCACTGATATTCCCTACGGTTCTCATAAAATCGGTTAACGGAATTCGTATCAGTCTCCATGTTCTTTCCTGAATACCACCGTCCACTTTATCCACTATATATGTTCCGTCCGATCCTATTTCCATATTTGCAAAATCGGCCGGATTATAATCTATCTCGTACTGAAAATAGGAGTTTGATTGCTGAATGTTTGACGATGAGCGCAGCGCTTCTTTATCCGGTTTTAAGGTAATAGCACGTTTTTCGCCACCACTCACCGGCGTATTACCCTCGTGATATCCCCTCAATCTGTGGAAACGTTCGTGTAATTTTAAATTATCAACTCTCGATTCGCCATAATACACATAATCATCGTTGGAGGGGTCGGCCTCAATCTTTTTAAACTCCTCGCTATCTTCACCATACTGGCTGCGCATGGCTTCCACAAAAGGTTTAAAAAGATTCTGCTCATTATATTCACCCTCATAACCTCCATGGCTCGGCACGCCATCCAACCCAACATCCTCATATTCCCTTTTATCATTCGAAAACTGTCCCAACGGCTTGGGCGTTATGGATGGAACATACGAGCGGTCGGATATATCCCTTTCGAGGTTATCTAATTCGGTAGCCAGACCATCTTCCGAGTTGGGCAGGAAGTTGGGTATCACATCCTCCGATATTATTCCCAAATCGATATATATTTTACCGCTATAATCTGCTATATCCTGGGCGGTTGGATCTTTCCCATCGGGCAGCACACTTTGTACCCAAAACTCCAAAAATTCAATATTATTTTGAGATAAATCCTCCTGACCTGATGGCAGCACGGCGGTCATTCCACCCCACATTTTTTCGGGCGAATTTTCCAGCAGGTTTTTTAAATCCATATTGTAGTTATAGGGCCCGCGCTCCGCCGGATTGTAATACACATCAAAAGTATTTACAATTTCTTCCTGTGGATTATTGGTCTCCTTGCCTTTAAAGATATCTTTTATAAAAATCACACGCGATTCCGGCGTTCTTTCCACATTGCCCAAAAAACTGGTAACATTTCGGGGTATGTCGTAATACGAAAACTGTGCTCTTAAATCGGAGCGTTCTATTCTGGATGCCAAATCGGATGCCGGACTTGCCACAGATCCATCTTCAAAAACCATTTCGTCTGGAGCGTACCCCGGTATGGCCGCGGGTGCTGCCGCTAAATGCCATCGAGTTGGATTATTAAACGGAATACTGTATTTGGCGCCTTCAAAATCGTCTATAAATACCAGGCCATTCTCCTCATCTTCGTATAATTTTCCTTTTCTGATGGCATCGCGTATGGCGTTGGTTTGTGCAACGCCGGGCCTGAGCTGCGCAAATTCACCGCTTATACTGAAGTTGGAAGGCTCTTTTGTTTGAAGTAACGGCAATTTATCTATGGCGCGAGTTAACCAGGG
The DNA here is from genome assembly GCA_964615135.1 of uncultured Balneolaceae bacterium. GTDB lineage: Bacteria > Bacteroidota > Rhodothermia > Balneolales > Balneolaceae > Balneola. The sequence continues at coordinate 224,473 of CAZTOG010000005.1, forward strand.
TGTATCAAATCGGGCTTTTGCATCCAAACCTAATAAAGTGTTGTTAATAGGTTCGTTACCAATTCTTATTTTATCGCTGTTCGGTTGTTCACTCAATTTAAAAAGCGTACTTCCAATTTTAATATCCTTATTGATATCGTATTCTGCCCTGAGGCCCGTAAAGTTTTTTTGGCCGATTACACTGAATTGGTTACTCTCAAAATCGATTTTTATATCTTGTCCCGCAGCCAAATATCTTTCATTCAAAATAGTTACACTGCCAAACGAATAATCCACTTCGTAATCGGTGCCCGGTATCAATTCTACGCCGTTTGCATAAACCTTTACAGAGCCCTCTACCACACCGCTGAAAACACCGAGCATAATATTGCTGGAAACTCCTCCTGCCGATGTTCCGCTCAATTTAAAGAAACGGTTGCTTTCGTAGTTATTAGCTACACTTTGTTTTTCGGTATAAAGCTCTTTAAAAATCAGTCCGGATTGATCGTCGGGCAAATTGGCCACCAATTCTTCCATTCTGGCACCAAACGGTTCCAAATATGGGAACATAATCCGCCCGTTTCCCGCATCAAAAGTAATGGCACCAAAATCGATCAGGTTATCCGGCGTAGCCTCGCCCTGCGAATTCAAACGGTCCAAACCTAAATCCTGTATCAGTGAAGTTGAACGCCCGGGAATACGATCCGTATCGATATTACCACGTGTAATCTGTAAGTCGAAGGTAAGGCCATCCTGAGAAACATCGTTTACTCCCAACGAATAAATATTACGCAGGGTAAGCGCCCATGCTTTGTTTTTACTGTCAATATTTTTGGGACGCAACAGCTTAAAGTAGCTATACCCGCTCGAGCGTGCTATTACGTCTCCCACTTCCACCGTTTCTTGGGTTACCGGGTCTCTATAAGCATAGGAAACAGCCAAAGTAGCTTCATTTCCCACTCTTCTTTTTAAGCTGATAATGCCCAAGGCTTCGTTAAAATCGTAATCCACCCCTCTTTGTAGCAGTTTATAATATCCTTCCTGAATCAGCTCACCGGGTAAATTGAACACATCCGGGTTTATAGATGGTTCCGATCTAAGCTGCTCCATTAAATCGTGGTCCATTCCGTCCACATCGTTACCGGGCAGCCCATAACTTCCATTATTCAATTCGTTCACGCCCAAGTCAACAAAGGTGTAAGCCTTAATGGCATCGGCGTCTGTGCCGGAAGCCGATGCATCCTGAATCCAAACGCTCAACTCGGTCAATTGATAGGCTATGCGCAGTTGTTGGGGATTAGATACGTTATCCTCAAAAGTTTGCCAGTTGTAGAAATCCAGGAAGAAGTGGCGGTCGTCATCGTATTCCGTTGGGCGCAAACTGAATGGAACTTCCTGCGAACCGCCTGTAATATTTTGTGTATTAGTCTCCCCTTTTTGTTGCGATATTACCGAGGTCAGCCTTAACGAGCCAATTTCGGCAACCGATTTGATACCGAATAATGCGCCACCACCGCTAATTAACGAGTTTCCCGCATCCATAGATACGTTACCCAGTTCGATCTGCTTTATAATTTCGTCTTCGTAGCCTTTGTATTCTATTTTTAAGCGATTTTGGAAATCAAACTGTCTTTCGGTATCCCAGTCGGTAGAAATGGTCAACTTATCGCCAATGGAGCCTTCTATATTTAACTGCAAGTTTTGGTTAAAAGTAGGATCTATGGTCCTTTGCTGGTCCTCGGGTATATTAGGACTTTCAATTTTTTGCATAGAGGCACCCACATTCATATTGGCTGTACCGTTTACCCGAAGATTCACTTCCGGCTTACCAAAAATGGTGGTAAATGCCGATTTCTCTCCACCCGGAACTATAATCTTGAAGTCGAGCAGCCCTTTGCTTTGGGTTTCCTGGCGTTTGGCTTCTTCTACCAGCTGCGAGCGTAAACTGAATTTATTATAGTCTTTTTGAATGGCAGCATATTCACTGAAATCGGTAATGGTGGGCAGAAAAGTATCGTATCCTAAAATGCGCCGTTGTATGGTATAAACGCTGGTTGAATCCCATAAAACCGTGATTTTATCGTCGTTTTGAAGAAGTTGGTACAACTTCCCCGGCTTTCGGCCCCTTAAATCGGAAAAAATTTCCTGGGAAATAGGCTTATAAATTTTAATGCCAATTAAATCCGAATCGAGGATGGTTTTCAAGGTATCTTGTTTCTCCGATTCCTGGGCATAAATCGCCCCCGATGCGAAAACAAGGCACACCAAGACGCTTAAAACTAATTTGTAAAGTTTGCTAAATGAGCTCAAATGTTCTACAAACTCAATGATTTTTTAGAATTTCGTAGCGTTTTGGTCTATAGACACCTCGTTATTAAATAATTTTTGTTATTAAATTTAAAAAAGATAATAGCATAAATTTCAGTTTCTTGAAAGTTTTAATAGCTATTAAATATTATTATTTCGGTTAAGAAATACATATAATTTAGAGATATCCCAAAATTGCCATAGATTTGGCAAAAAATTAACACCTTGAATAAACTATTTAACAAATTACAGCTGGATTTACTGAAAAGACACATAGGCCCGTTCCTTTTCTGCTTTTTCACGTTGATGTTTATTCTTTTGCTGCAATTTTTGATTCTGCATATCGACAAACTGATAGGCAAAGACATACCCACCGCCATTATAATTGAACTGGTTGCCACCAATCTGGCTTATATGGTAGTTTTGGCTGCCCCGATGGCGGTTTTGGTTGCAACTTTAATGGCATTTGGTAAGTTTTCCGAATTGAACGAGCTTACTGCTGTGCGTTCGGCAGGCGTAAATCCCATTCAAATGGTGGTGCCTGTTTTATTGGCCTCTGTTGTACTTTTTGCGGGGCTTACCTGGTTTTCGAACAGCGTTTTGCCCGATGCCAATCAGAAGGCAAGGTCACTTTTCCTGGATATCAGAATGAAAAAACCCGGTTTTGATTTAAAACCCAATTCATTTCACGACAGTATAGACGGATACACTTTTTTGGTGGATTATGTTGATAATAAAACCGATAGTTTATACGGCATTGTGCTCTTTCAAGAGGCTACCGGTCTAAAAGAACAGGCCTATATTGTGGCAAATTCAGGTAAAATGGTTACCGAAGGCTCAAACGGACTCACTCTAATTCTAAAGGACGGGGTTTTGCACAAAACCAGCAGTACAAACACAAACGCAAAGAAAAGTTTCGAGCGAACACGTTTTAGCGAGCATAAAATAACCTTCGATATTGGCGATTTGAGCTTTGAAAAATCCGACCCGAAAAAAAGAGGTCGAAACGACCGAACCATGAATATACAATCTATGCAGGTTGTAATAGACTCGCTTAAAATTGAGGTGGATGACCAGCTTAAACTTAATAGCCAAAACAGTTTCACACTACCTAAAAAAAGTAATCCCGAGATTTTAAAAAGGCACGAATACCGTGTTTTAAACATCAGCAAAATCGATTCGGTGCGCCATGCCCCCGTAAAAACAGATATGGTTGTACCTGCCGCCATCCGCACCATTACCGAACAGATTGAAGTTTTGAACAGAACAAAAAACGATCTGGAAAATTATCGTGCTACCGTATATAGCGGAAATAATAATATTATATGGCGGATGAAAAGCATTAATAAATTTATAGTCGAGATATATAAAAAATTCTCCATTCCTTTCTCGTGCGTAATTTTTGTGTTGCTTGGCGCCCCCATCGGTATGTTCACCAAAAAAGGAAATCTAGGGGTTGCGGCCATAATAAGCACCGTTATCCTAACTTTTTATTGGATTGCTCTTATACAGGGCGAGAAATTGGCAGATCGGCTATATATAACCCCGTTTATGGGAATGTGGTCGTTCAATATAATAATGGGAATAGTCGGTATCATCCTGCTGCTGCAATTATCCACAGAATTTAAAATAACCAAACTGTTTGGCCGAAGTGATAAATAAAATAGACCGCTACATATTTATTCGCCTATTGACCATAACGGTTTCCGTGTTGGCTATTCTCATCTTTATTTTTGTGATGATAGATTTCTCCGAAAATAGCGACGATTTTACCGATAATGGCGCGCTTCTTTCCGAAATATGGGGCGATTATTACCTCAACTACATACCCGAAATGATGCGCCTGGTAATACCGGTGGCTGTATTCACTGCGTGCCTGTTCATTACGGGTCAATTATCCGAACGACTGGAGATAATAGCACTAAAAGCGGCCGGTGTAAGTTTATATCGGCTGGTATTGCCCTTTTTGGTGTTTGCCGCTGTGATGACTGCATTAATAAGCTATCTGGATTCCAGCATTATTCCACACTCTAACAGGGACCGGATTGAGTTTGAACAAAAATATATACGCCGAAAAACGGAAAATATCGACAAAAGCAATATTTATCGCGAAATTGCCAAAAATTCTGTTCTCAGAATCAGCTACTACGATCGCGACAAAAACATTGGCTACCGGGTCAATTTGGTGGATGTGGATGAGGATGGAGTTAAAAGCAGTATCACCGCCTCGCAACTGATATGGCAGGAAGAGGTAGAAAAATGGAAACTAACCTCCGTTAATGTTCAACGGTTTACAGCTGATGGGTTCGAGGAACGGGAATATGAAAGCATTGATACCACTTTAAGCGTTTTGCCCCGCGATTTGAAACGTACCACCTCCGATATTTATCAACTTAGCTATAAAGACGCTCGCGATTATATCTCATCCATAGAAAGAAGTGGTGCCGGCGCGGTGAACGTACCCAAAGTGCAATATTACGGGCGGGTTGCCTATCCCTTGTCTATTTTGGTGGTTACCATTATTGGTTTTGCGGTGGCTTCGGTGCGGCGCAAAGGTGGAAAGGGCGTTTATATTGCCGCCGGCCTGAGCACAAGTTTTTTATATCTGGCTTTTATGAAAATATCGGAGCCATTTGGTTATTATGGCGCCATTGCCCCATTAACGGCCATCTTGCTGCCTCATATTTTCTTTTTGTTTGCCGGCTTTGTGTTGCTGTTCAATGCCAGAAAATAAGAGCTTCTTATTTACTTTTATACCATCCGGGTCAAACAAGCAAAAAGCTCTGTCATAATTGTTTCCCGCTATAATGTATTCAGCGCTTACGGCTATGCCTCAGGGATGGGGCCGCGATACATAGGCACTTCTACCCTGTTCTTGATTTGTATGGTGCCGTGCTCTTGCTCGTATCTTTTTACATTTTCGGCCAATGCGCCGGCAAACCGCTTGGCATGATCGGGCGTTAAAATCATTCTTTTAACAACTTTGGCTTTGGGTGCGCCCGGCATAACGGCAATAAAATCGAGAATAAATTCCGAAGGCGAATGCGTTATCATTACCAAATTGGAATAGGTTCCAACAACTTCATCTTCCTTTAGTTCAATTTCAATTTTAGCCGGTTTGGGGTTTTTATTTTGTTCAGACATATTGTTATTATTCTAAGTATCCTTGTTCTCTCATCCAATCGTCGTTATAAATTTTCGCCAAATATCGCAGGCCGCTATCCGGCAAAATTATAACCATTACATCATCCTCTTTTAAAGGATTTTCTCTTGCATATTCTATGGCTCCTAAAACCGCAGAACCGCACGACCATCCCACCATTAAGCCCTCTTCCCTTGCCAATCGTCGGGTCATTAAGGCAGATTCTTTATCGCCAATTTGTATAACCTCGTCCACAAAGTCAAAATTTATTGCTTCCGGGATGATATCTTCGCCAATTCCTTCGGTTAAATAAGGTTTTATCTCGTTTTTGTCGAATTCTCCGGTTTCAAAGTATTTTTTAAATACAGAGCCAACGCTATCAACACCAATGGTAACTATATTTTTATTCTGTTCCTTCAAATATCTAGATGTCCCCGTAATGGTTCCTCCGGTTCCCATTCCCGCCAGATAATGGGTTACTTTGCCTTCGGTCTGCTTCCAAATTTCGGGACCCGTGGTTTCGTAATGCGCAGCCACATTGCTTTGGTTGTCGTATTGGTTGGGGTAAAAGGAGTTTTCAATTTCTTTGTTCAGCCTTTTTGCAACGGAGTAGTAACTTCTGGGGTCTTCGGGTTCCACATTGGTCGGGCAAACGATTACTTCTGCACCTACGGCACGTAAATTGTCCACTTTTGCCTGACTTTGTTTGTCGGTTGTGGTAAAAATACATTTATAACCCTTCGAGATAGCTACCAAAGCAAGCCCCATGCCGGTATTTCCGGATGTTCCTTCAATAATGGTGCCTCCCGGTTTAATCAGACCGGCTTTTTCAGCATCCTCAATCATTTTTACGGCAATCCTGTCTTTAATGCTCAAACCCGGATTGAGATATTCTACTTTAACAAGAAATGTTCCGGTCAGTCCGGCGGTAACTTTATTTAATTTAACCAGCGGCGTATTACCAACCGTTTCGATTATAGAGTTATAGTACATTTATTTTTTTCTTAATTCATAATTCTGTGAAACTGTACAAAACTAAGCAATTATTTGCTCTTTTTTAGCATTAAACTCGGTGCAAAGCACATATCCTCGTCCATTGGACGCCCATCAATAAAAAAGCCTTTTTCGCATTGAAAAAGGCTTTTGTGCATTAATTAAATATGGAATTTAAGAACAACCTGTGGTCGAGCCGCACGTGATGCATTTCATACAGGTTCCGTTTCTGACCAAAGTCATGCTGCCGCACTCCGAGCAGGCCTCGCCGGTGTAACCCATTTGTTTGGCTTTTTCATATTCCGATTCATAATCGGATGCCGGTTTTGCTTTGACCACAGGCGTTGCCGTCGTTGCTTGAACCGGCTCTTTTGGTGTTTGCACCAAATTTGGCGGCATATAGGTTTTTGTGGTTTCTACAACTTCACCGCTGGGTACCGGTCTTAAATCCCGGGTCAATATTTCATCCGGCTCAACGTGTGCCAGATCCTGCCTTCCCAAGTAGGTAACGGCCAGTTCGCGGAATATGTAATCTATAACCGAGGTGGACATTTTCACGTGTGGATTTCCAACCACCATTCCGCTCGGGTCGAATTTGGTAAACACAAAAGCATCCACAAATTCTTCCAGAGGTACGCCATGCTGTAAGCCCAACGAGATCGAAATGGCAAAACAGTTCAGCAAACTTCTGAACGCGGCTCCTTCCCGATGCATGTCAATAAATATTTCGCCGAGTTGCCCGTTTTCGTATTCACCGGTTCTCAGATATACGCTTTGGCCGCCAATTTTTACTTTTTGTGTGTAACCTTCCCTGCGGAACGGCAAACGTTGGCGGCGCGCTACATATTTATGGATAATTCTTTCGGCAATCTGTACCGCTTTATTTTCGGTGTTTTCTGCCAATTCGTCTTCATCTTCCAACTCGTCAACTATATCGGAGAGACTGTTGAGCGGCTGGCTCAATTTGGAACCATCCCTGTAAAGCGCATTGGCTTTCAGCATCATTTCCCAGGATAATTTATAGGCTGCTTTTACGTCTTCTATGGAAGCTTCGTTCGGCAGGTTTATGGTTTTGGAGATTGCACCGGATAAAAACGGTTGCGCAGCCGCCATCATGCCAATATGCCCATTTGCAGAGATATATCTGGTACCGATTCGGCCACATTTATTGGCACAATCGAATACCGGCAGATGCTCGTCGCGCAGGTAAGGGGCGCCTTCAACGGTCATGGTTCCGCAAACATAGTCGTTAGCTTCTTGAATCTGATCTCTGTCAAAACCAAGATGCCTTAACATATTGAACGTAAAATCGCCCAATTGCTCTTCGGTGATACCCAGAACATTTTTGCAGAAATCCTCGCCCAATGTCCACTGGTTGAAAGCAAATTTTATATCGAAACTGCTGGGCAGCGCCGAATTGATGGCCGCGATTTTTTCGTCGGTAAATCCTTTTTCTTTCAGCGTTTGGGGATTGACATGCGGACAACCTTCCAATGTGGCCGTTCCTTTCGCATAATCTATAATGGCTTTTACTTCATGCTCTTCGTAACCCAGGGTTTTTAGTGCCAATGGTACGCTTTGGTTGATAATTTTGAAATATCCGCCACCGGCCAGTTTTTTGAATTTAACCAGTGCAAAATCAGGCTCGATTCCTGTTGTATCGCAATCCATAACCAGACCAATGGTTCCGGTGGGTGCAAGTACGGTTACCTGAGCGTTTCTGTAGCCATGTTTTTCGCCCATTTCAACGGCCTTATCGGATGTTGCTTTGGCAGCTTCCACCAAATATTCAGGGCAGTAATCAGCATTTATTCCAACCGGTGTAATGGTCAGTCCTTCGTACTCGGATGCGGCTGCGTTATAAGCTGCTCGCCTGTGATTTCTCAAAACACGCAGCATATTGTCTTTATTGCGCTCGTAACCTTCAAACGCACCCAATTCTGCTGCCATTTCGGCACTTGTAGTATAAGACTGCATATGCATTACTGCGGTGATGGCTCCGGTAATGGCCATGCTTTCCTTGCTGTCGTAAGGAATTCCCTGCACCATCATTGCTGCACCAATATTGGCATAGCCGAGGCCTAAAGTTCGGAATTTGTAAGAAAGTTCCGCAATTTCTTTGGATGGAAACTGAGCCATTAATACGGAGATTTCAAGTACTACGGTCCAAATTCTGGAAGCATATTTCAGCGATTCAATATCGAAGGTGGTGCAGGTTTCGTCGGTAAAATATTTCATCAGGTTTAACGAGGCCAAATTACAGGCCGTGTCGTCCAAAAACATATATTCCGAGCACGGATTACTGGCTCGAATCTCGCCGTCTGCCGGACAAGTATGCCATTCGTTGATCGTATCGTGGTATTGGAGCCCCGGATCTGCCGATGCCCACGCTGCATAAGCTATTTGGTCCCAAAGCTCGTTGGCATCCAATGTTCGGCAAGGTTTCGGCTCACGACCTTCTTCGGCGGCTTTATTTTTTTCTACTCTCCAATACAAATTCCACTCGCCATTATTTACAACAGCTTTCATAAATGAGTTGGGAACGCGCACCGAGTTGTTCGAATTTTGGCCGGAAACGGTGGCATAAGCTTCCGAATTCCAGTCGGTATCGTAAGTTTCAAACTCAATATCCTTAACGCCCTGAGCGGCCAGTTGTATTACACGCTCCACATAATTTAACGGCACCTGGTCGCGGGTTGCCTGGCGAATAACCTTCGCTAATTCCTTATTTTTCAACGGATCTCTGCTTACGGCGCCATTGAATGTGCGGCCTTCAATTTCTATAGGGGTATGGCACAACCGGATGATATCCTTTAAGTGTTTTTGCGTGATTTTGGAGCCTGCAACCAAAGCGGCCACTTTCTGCTCTTCCTGCACTTTCCAATTGATATATTCCTCAATATCGGGGTGATCCAAATCCAAAGTAACCATTTTGGCAGCGCGACGTGTGGTACCGCCCGATTTAATGGCACCGGCAGCTCTATCGCCTATTTTCAGAAAGCTCATCAAACCGGATGAATTTCCGCCGCCACTCAGTGGCTCTCCCGAACCTCTTATATCAGAAAAGTTACTGCCTGTGCCCGATCCATATTTAAAAAGTCGTGCTTCGCGTACCCACAAATCCATAATACCGCCTTCATTTACCAAATCGTCATCTACGCCTTGTATAAAACAAGCGTGTGGTTGCGGATGTGTATAAGAATCTTTGGATTTGGTAAGCTTACCGGTTTTAGGATTTACGTAATAATGCCCTTGTGCAGGTCCATTAATCCCATAAGCCCAGTTTAGCCCCGTATTGAACCATTGCGGGCTGTTTGGTGCCGCCATTTGGGTAGCCAGCATGTAGCAAAGTTCGTCGTAAAATATTTTGGCATCTTCTTCGGTATCGAAATAATCGTACTTCCAGCCCCAATAGGTCCAGCAGCCGGCCAATCTGGAAAAAACCTGTCGGCTATCTACTTCATGCGAATATCGCTCATCTTCCGGCAGTTCTTGCAACGCTTTTTTGTCTTCAACCGAGCGCTGGAGCCAAGCAGGGATGCCTTTTTCGCCAACTTTTATCAATTTTGCGGGTACACCGGCTTTTCTAAAATATTTTTGCGCTATTATATCCGTAGCCACCTGCGACCAGGAGTCGGGCACTAGCACATTTTGCATTTGGAACACAATGGAGCCGTCAGGGTTTTTAATTTCGGATGTTCTGGTTTCAAAATTAAGGCCATCGAAAGGTGTTACCCAGTTCGACTTTGTATAAAAGCGTTTAAATTTCATGATACAATCATATTTTTATTTCACATTTACTCTTCTCACCATTATTTATGAGGATACTCTTCCATAATAGATGTGCATACAAATATATAGGCTGTAAGCGACAATTAATAAAATACTTTTCCACAAAAATGCAGTTTTATCCACAACAGTAGCTGTAATAAAAACCAATGGATGAAAGACAAGACTTCCAGTTTCGAAAAACGTACATAATAGCATCGGTAACAGAGTTTTTTTAGGTTTTATCGCCTTTACCTTATTAATATTTATATATTTTATTGTATATTTTTATATGCATTATAAAAATATAAGTAGATGATTTCCCCCCTTTAATCGGTAACTTTCTTTCTCTACAGTCATTTATTCCATTCTTCTCGGATTTTAATCCCAAAAACGATTAACGTTTCACATAATGGTCTTATCATTTCGTTTTACACAAATGAAAAAAAATATAACTATCTTGAAACCAACCGAAAACAGCATAATATTTAACAGTAAAATACCGGATATTTTTATAGTGCAGATATGAGCAGTGCGTTGTTTAAAAACAAAAAGGATTTTGTAAACGAGTTTAGTTTAAAGTTCGAAGAAATTGGACATTCCAGGATTTTTGGGCAGATACTTGGATGGCTTTTAATATGCGAGCCACGCCAACAATCTTTTAACGATTTGATGGAAAATCTGGAAATCAGCAAAGCCTCTGTAAGTAATATTACCCGCATTTTATTAGAAATCGGTTTAATTGAAAAAGTGCGTATTTCGGGTGAGAGACAAATGTATTTTAAAGTAAAAACCGATGCTTTATCGGAATTTATGGATAGGCAGGTGAAGTATATCCAAGAGGTAAAGGAAATACTTGAAAAGGGGTATCAATATGTTTTACAGGAAGAACAGGAAGATGTTGTACGCCTAAAACGAGCCAGCCAATTATATGCCTTTCTATCGGAAGAAATTCCTATTCTTATTGATAAATTCAATAAAAATAACGAATAAATTATCTTCAAATAAATACTACCGCTTATTTACAGAACGAATTATCTGTTTCGCGCCGGACCAAATGGATCTGTTAAAGATGGACTCTGAGACGTCAATAATTCCGCCCCACTTTCGGTAATCAACAAATCGTCTTCCAACCGGATACCGAACTCATCCGGAACATAAATGCCCGGCTCGTCGCTGAAAGTCATGCCCGGCTCCAGAATGGTGGTGTTGCCTTTCACCAAATAAGGCCATTCGTGCATATCCAATCCCATGCCGTGCCCTAAACGATGGGTAAAATATTTATAATCGGGTCCGTAACCCGCATCTGTTATAACTTTGCGGGCGGCGGCATCCAGCTCCTGAGCCTCAATACCGGGGCGCGCCACTTCCAGCGCTTTGGTTTGTGCTTCCAGTACTATATCAAATGCATCTTTGGTTTTTTGGTTGGGGGTGCCCAATACAAAAGTGCGGCTTAAATCCGACCAATAGCCCTCCACCTGGCATCCACCATCTATTAGAACCACTTCGTTTTCCATAATTTTTTGCGGCGTTCTGGAGCCATGCGGCAAAGCGGCGTATTTTCCTACCTGCACACTGGCATATCCTCTAAATCCCAACCGGCTGTGAGCCTGTGCTATTAATTGGCTGAATTCACCTTGGGTCATCCCCACTTCTACCGCTTCATAAGCCGCTTTATAGGCTTTGAATGTCGCCTCCGATGCGATTCTCATCAGCTCTATTTCGTGGGCGTCTTTTATGCCTCTGCAACCGGCAGTTACCGGCGTGGCGCTTACAATATCGAAGGAATTGGTGGCATTATTTATTCCATCGCTGAAAACAAAACGGACGGTTTCTTCTATGCCTATTCTACCGGATGAAATGCCCACATCTTTAAGTCCTCCAACCAGTTTTTTGTATGGACTCTCGTGCTCTTGCCACGTAATTATCATATTTAAATCATCCAATGGCCCGCCTTCTATTTGCTCCATGGCGCGTGTTTTTTCGAAGAACGGGCACACAATGAACGGTTGTTTGTTTCTGGGAATGACCAAAGCCAGCATTCTTTCGCTGGTACCCCAGCTGATGCCCGTAAAATAGTTCAGCGTTGAACCGCCCATCACCACAATTGCATCAATTTTATGCGCTCCCATCAACTTTTTGGCGCGCTCAATCCTTTGCTTCCTCTCATCTACCGAAATAGGCACCACGCGGTCTTTCATCGATTTTAGGCTAGCAATGGAAGGCGGTAAAACATTCTCTTTTACTGTGGTAGAGCAACCCGTTATAATTGCGCCTACCGTGCCTAAAGCAGCAAGGCCAAAAAACTCACGTCTGGAAATCATATTATTTTTATTTTAGTTAAAAATTACTTGGATTAAGCCGTTAATACCATTTCAATTACAATAATATGCGACAAGTTTCCCAAAAAAAATCAAATTCTTTTTGCTGTTACATTGTTTAACAATCCCAATACCAAAAAGAAGCCGCGTGGCTGCATTAAAACATATAAATACTCATACAAATCTGGTATTTAAATTAGGTGTTTAACGCCTCAAAAATTGTCAAAATAAAATGAACATTCGAAACTATTTTTGTGTTAACAAAGCTAGCGTTTAAGGATATTTTATTGAGAATTTAATTTGTTTATTAATTAGTAAACTTTGCAAAAAATCCGTACCTTTTATGCTGAAATTAAATCTGTTGTATATCCGATAGATTTTATAAAAACCGGGTAATTAAGGATTATTAACGAATTGCCAACAGTTTGTTCAACTCAAACGCCAAAGGCTCTAAAAACCATGCCAAAAACTAAAGTTGTTGACCGCAACGGATTGGCTCTGGTCCTAGCGTTAATACAAAAAAATCGCATTGCGCCCGCCTTAATTGCTTCATTTATTAAACTGAATTTTTGAAATGAAATTGAAACCCATAGTATCTTCTTTTACGCTATTTGTAGCTCTAATTACCCTTGTGTTTTCGAGTTTGGGACATGCTGCAAATATAAAAGAAGAATTAAGAAGCGAAGACCCCGTAATTGATCTTCAGCAAGCCATACAAATAGCGCTTGCAAATAATAACGACATGAAAAGGTCTTTATTGGCCATTTACGATGCAGACCAACAGGTAAAAAAAGCCTGGAGCAATGTAATGCCCGAAATATCGGCCAATTTAAACTATACACGAAACCTGGAAATCCCGGTAAACTTTGTGCCTGAAATTATTTTTAACCCGCAGGGAGATCCGGATAGTATGATTCCACTTGCATTCGGTACCGATAACAACTGGAATGGCGGGTTTACGGCATCACAAATTTTGTTCAACGGCCGTGCTTTTGTGGGCATTAGTGCGTCTGCCGTGTATAAAACTGCGCAAACAGAAAGTTTGAGGGCTGCCGCTCAGGGCATCGTTACCGGTACGCGTGTGGCGTACTATCAAATTTTGGTTGCGGAAGAAATATACCGCCTTACCCTTACCCAACACAATAGAGTATCGGAAAATCTGAAAGATATCGAAAAACTGGTAGAGCAAGGCTTTGTGGACAGCTATTCGAAACTGCAACTGGAAGTACAGATGAGCAATTTGGAGCCGCAACTGACCAACGCAAAATATGCTATAAAAGAAGCAAAACGCAATTTATTGGAGCTGATGGGCCTGCCGTTACAACTAAATTTTGATGTATTGGGCAGCTTAAAAAGCTTCGATATTTTTGACAAAAGTGCAGATGGATTCGAAAACGAAATCATCAAAGAAATAGACCTCGAAACGCCTATTAACATTGATGAGGATTCGACATTTACAAATTACTCGTTAAACCTGCGTGGCGATATCCGTATTCTGGATACTTACATAAAGTTGCAGGATAGAAATTTAAAATCCCAAATAAGCGACTTCGCGCCTACGGTAGTTGCATCATATAGTTTAAACTGGAACGCAGCACAACCCGGCAAACCTGTATTTTTTGGCGAAGAAAACCAACGCGCACGCGCTAGTGTTTTAATGTTGGGAGTAAGCATGCCTTTGTTTAAAGGCTTTTCTAGAAATGCCGATATACAGCAAACCAAAATTGAAATTAAAGACCTGGAAATTCAAAAATTACAGGCCCAACGTAAAGCAACCAACGAGATTTTGTCTAGCCAGCAAGCCATAAAACAAGCATACGAAACCAGTTCTGCACTCAAAAAAGCCGTTGAAATGGCCAAAGAAGGCTATGATAGAGCCAGAACGAGATATAATAATGGCATGGGCTCGCAGCAAGAAGTAAACGATGCAGAACTGCAACTGCGGGAAGCTGAAACCGGGTACGCCCAAATGGTGTTTGGGTACCTCACTTCAAAAGCATTGTACGACCAAGCCATCGGCCAGGTTCCATTTGTAGGCCGCGACATAAACACAATTAAAGAAAATATAGAATTAAAATAATAATAGGATTCCAATGATGATGAAACATCATATTACATTAATAATCGCATTTATACTTTTATTTGCCGGTTGCCAAAATAGCAATGAAAACAATAATACCGATTCCATTTTAGATAAAGCGGTTCCGGTATATGTAGAAGAACTCAAACCACAAACATTTCGCCATTATTTGAGAGTGCAAGGCAACGTTGATTCTGACAATACCATTGCCATTATGCCAAAAATGGGCGGCACCGTGCTGGAAATTCATGCAAAAGCCGGCGATGTGGTCAAAGCGGGCCAGGTTTTAGCCGTTTTAGATGGTGAAATTATAAAAAAACAAATAAAAGCCATCGATACACAACTGACTTTGGCCGAAGATATGTATCAACGCCAGTCAAAACTTCGCGAAGACAATATTGGCTCGGAAGTAGAATACCTGCAAATTAAAACCCAGGTAGAGTCTTTGCGCGACCAAAAAGCAACCCTGCAGGAACAGTACGATAATTTCGTAATTCGCGCTACTATAGACGGCACCATAGACCGTGCAACCCTTAAATTGGGCGAAACCGTGGGAGCAGAGCGCTTGGCTTTTCAAATCGTAAATTCTAACGATTTAAAGGTTATAGCCGAATTATCGGAAAGTTATATCAATACGCTGGAAGAAAGCAACGAAGTGGAGATTACCTTCCCCAGCTTGGATACCAAAATAACCACAAATATTGATGTGATAAGCCGGGTTATCAATCCTTTTAACCGAACTTTTACCATAGAAATAAAAATCCCGAACGAAAACGGTAAAATCAGGCCGAACATGACCTCTACCCTTCGTATCAACGATTATACGGCACACAACCAAATGGTAATACCTGCAAATTCTTTGCAAATATCGAATGGCGATAGATTTGTGTATGTAGCCGTTAAAGATGGCGATTATTGGGTTGCCAAAAGAAGGGACGTAAAAGAAGGAATAAGCGCCGGTAACGATCTTGTTATTACCGAAGGCTTGCAGCCCGGCGATTTGCTAATCACAACGGGTTACAACAGTATATCCGACAACGATTACATACTAATAAAATAAACAGCAATTAAATAACCTGTATAAAAACAACGGATTCAAATGAGTTTTAAAGAATTCAAATTATCGAGTTTATCAATAAACAACCGTACCAGTGTATATTTAATTACCGTGCTTGTTACGCTTATTGGTATATACTCGTACATCACCCTGCCAAAAGAGCGTTTTCCGGAAGTGGAAATACCGTTCTTCAGCGTAGTAACCGTTTATTCGGGTGCTTCGCCGGCCGATGTGGAAAACCTGCTGACCCGCCCTATAGAAAAGGAGCTGAAAACCATAGATGGCATCAAACAAATTCGAAGTGTTTCGAAACAAGCCACATCTATTATTACCATCGAGTTTGAGACCGAAAAAGACAAACTGATTGCCCAGCAAGAGGTAAACGAGGCAGTTGCCAAGGCAAGACCTGAACTGCCACGTGCGTTGACGGCAGAGCCAATGGTGCAGGATTTTAATCTCGACGATCAACCCATTCTCAATATCAACTTGTCGGGTAATTTTGACTTGGTTACTCTGAAAAACTTTGCCGACGACATTAAAGACGAAATTGAGAAGATATCGGCCATTAACGAGGTTAATATTGTTGGAGCGCTGGAGCGTGAAATCCAGGTCAATGTGAATTTACACAAAATGGAGGCCGCAAATCTGACCTTCGACGCCATTACTAACGCCGTTTCCATGAAAAACATGACCGTTTCGGCAGGGCAATTAAAAATGGGCAACAGCGAGCGATCGGTCCGCGTGGTGGGCGAAATTGATCATCCGAAAGAGTTGGAAGACATTATTCTGGTAAACGCACTGGGGGCCAAAGTTTATCTAAAAGATATTGCCGAAATTAAAGACGATTTTGCCGACCGCGAAAGTTATGCACGACTAAACGGTGAGGATGTTATAACCCTCGATGTTAAAAAGAAAGGTGGCGAAAACCTCATCGAGGCCTCTGAAGCCAGTATTGCCGTTGTAGAAATGCTTCAGGAGACTAAATTTCCACCAAATCTGAAAGTAACCATTACAGGCGACCAATCGCAAGACACCAAAGACAACGTCTCGAACCTTTTTAACACTGTTATTCTGGGTTTCTTTTTTGTAGTACTTGTTTTGATGTTCATTATGGGCGTTCAGAATGCAATGTTTGTTGGTCTGGCTATCCCGTTATCGTCCATTATTGCGTTTGCAGTAATGCCTATGATGGGCTTTACCATCAATATGGTGGTATTGTTTGCTTTAATTTTGGGGCTGGGAATAGTGGTAGATAATGCCATTGTAGTGGTAGAAAATATCTATCGATATATTAGTAAAGGCGAATACACTAAAATTGAAGCCGCAAAACGAGCAGCCGGTGAAATTGCTCTACCCGTTATCACAGGTACACTGACCACCATTGCACCTTTTGTACCACTGCTCTTTTGGGGCGGTATAATTGGCAAGTTTATGATGTATCTGCCGGTAACGTTAATTCTTACATTAGTAGCCTCTTTACTGATTGCATTGGTTATGAACCCGGTGTTCGCTGTTACATTTATGAGCGAGGATGGCGGAGATGTTTTAATAAATAATGCAGCTAAAAAGAGCACTAAACCGGTTTGGATTGCCGGCGTTGTAGTGGCCATTATTGCTATATTATTTTATACAATAGGTATTAATTTTGTTGCCAACTTACTTATTTTCCTATATTTGTTGTACGTATTAGAGCGTTTTATACTGAAACCGCTTATCATAAAGTTTAACGAAACTACACTACCAAAAGTGCAAAGTTGGTACCATAGTGCCATTAAATTTTTATTGGTTGGTAAAAGACCATGGGGAGCGCTTTTAAGTGCTTTTGCGTTGCTTATTTTTAGTGTGATTTTACTGGGTATAGCAAGCCCACAAGTGGTGTTTTTTAGCGAAGGCGAACCAAACTTTATTTATGTTTATAACGAAATGGCCGCAGGAACCCATTTGGATGAAACCAACCGTGTTACCGAAGAAATTGAAGATAGAATTTATGAAGTCATCGGTCGTGATAATCCCATCGTTAAGTCGGTAATTACCAATGTTGCCGTTGGCGCCAACTCTATGAGCGACAGCGACCCCACGCCCAGTCCGAATAAAAGCAAGGTAAGTATCGCCTTTGTCGATTTTCAGTACAGAAAAGGGGTTTCCACCCAAGATATTCTGAACGAAATACGTGAAAAACTAAAAGGAATACCGGGCACAGAGATTGTAGTAGAGAAAGAACAATCGGGTCCACCGGCGGGCAAACCCATCAATATTGAAATTGCCGGCGACGACTACCTGCAGCTTATAGATATTACCGAACGCTTTACTGCTTTTATAGAAAACAATAATATTCAAGGGATTGAGCAATTAAAATCGGATTTACAGCTCAACAACCCGGAAATTATTATCGATATAGACGGCGAAAAAGCAAACAGCTACGGCATCAGCAATGCACAAATCGGTATGCAGCTTAGAACAGCATTATTAGGTGTGCCCATTTCGACCTATCGCGAGGATGAAGATGAATACGATGTTTCCTTGCGACTACGCGAATTTGATCGCGCAAATATTACCGACCTTTTAAACATGAAGGTGCCCACGCCCGGTGGTTTTATACCCATGTCGGCCGTGGCAAGTCCGCGCTTATCATCCAGTTATGGCTCTATAAACCGTTTAGATTTGGAAAGAGTGGTAACCATTACCTCCAACGTGCTGGAAGGTTATAATGCGAACGTAATAAATAACGAAATCAGAAATATACTTCCCGATTTTAACGTACCCGATGGCTATACCATTGCACTGACAGGGGAACAGAAAGAGCAGCAAGAAACTTCCAGTTTCTTATTGATTGCACTTATATCTGCCGTTGGGCTCATATTCCTGATTTTGGTATCCCAGTTCAACTCCATTGGCAGAGCGTTGATTATTATGTCGCAAGTGCTTTTCAGTTTGATTGGCGTGTTTATCGGATTTGCAACTTTTGGAATGGATATCTCGGTAGTGTTAACCGGTATGGGTATCATTGCCGTAGCCGGTATCGTAGTTAAAAACGGTATTATTCTCATCGATTATATTGACGTATTACGCAACGAAGGGAAGAGCTTACGTGAAGCGGTAATCGAAGGCGGAGCAACGCGTCTGAACCCGGTAATATTGACGGCAGCCTCCACAATTTTAGGGCTTATCCCGTTAGCCATTGGCTTAAACATCGACTTTTACGGTTTATTTGCCAGTTTGGAGCCCAATATTTATTTCGGTGGAGATAATGCCAGTTTCTGGGGTGCTTTGGCATGGGCCATTATTTACGGTTTAGGTTTTGCAACCATCCTGACTTTATTCCTGGTTCCATCCATGTATTACATTGGTGTGAACACAAAAGCTTGGTTTAAAGAAAAGTTTAGTAAGTAAAAAAACCGACTGAAATCGGATAAATATTTGTTAATCCTAAATACCCTAGGCCTCGTAGTCTGATCGCTACGAGGCTTTTTTGGTTTTGATTTGGGTTGTGAATGATAACGACAATCTACTCATCCCACTTCGGTGCAAAATCAGGATTTACCAACCGGTTCGTTTTGTCCAATTCGTCGATGGCATAGAAGTCGTCATCTTCGAGCGAAAAATCATAGATATTCAGATTTTCTTCCATTTTTTCTCGAGTTGATGCTTTCGGTATAACCACCACTTGCTCCTGTTCAATCAGCCACCGCAATGCTATTTGCGCCGGTGTTTTGTTGTACTTTTCAGCTAACTCCACCAGCAGCGGGTTATCCAAAACCTTACCCTGTCCCAAAGGACTGTATGCCGTTACCATTAAATCATGCTCGGCTGCATAATCCAGTAAATCGAATTGTCCCAGCAGCGGATGATATTCCACTTGGTTGCAAAATATGGGTGCGGAGAGTTCTTCGTTAACTTCTATCAGCTCTTTCATCGGAAAGTTACTTACGCCAATATTCAATGCTTTGCCCTGGTCGCGTATGGATAGCATGGCCTCGATCGTTTTTTCGATATCAAACTCAGGATTGGGCCAGTGGATAAGCAGTAAATCCACATATTCTAAATCAAGTTCCTGCAAAGATCGCTCGGTTGATTTGATTACATCATTAGCCGCCAGATTGGTAAAATCTATCTTAGTGGTAACAAACAGCTCCTCTCTTTTTATCCGAGCTAGTTTAATTGCATTACCAACTTCCCGTTCATTTTTATAAGATTGTGCCGTATCAATATGACGATAACCCAAATTTAGTGCCAACTTTACCGCTTGCTCGCACTCTTGTCCAATGAGTTTAAAAGTTCCAAAACCAATTTCGGGAACTTCAACCCCTTGAATTAACTTAGTAACCATTTATATATCTATAAAGTGTTTTTTTAAATTTATAAGTTTATGTTTTATTTGACAATAGTCATTTTTCTTGTCATAATCTTTGTTCCCACCTCCAGTTGATATATATACATACCACTGGGAATATCGGTTGCATCCCAGTCTATTTTATGCTCACCCCTGTTCATACGGGTATGTATTAAATCGGCAATGGGTTGACCCACCACGTTATAAATCGACAGTTTTACATCCCCGTCTTCGGGTAAATAGAACGATATGGTAGTGTGTGGGTTAAATGGATTTGGATAATTTTGATATAATTCGAGTGTTTTCGGCAGCTCGGAATTCTGCAATAATTCGGATAAAGTAGATGGCACAAATTTTAGAATAAAACGGGTCTCTTTAAACAAAAGATCCTCTTCACGCCCATTAATTTTATTGATATTATTGTCCAAAATCGAGCTCTCATCATTCTTGAAAGAAATTTCTACTCTGTTTCTCAAATCGTATATTCTGTTTTCATAGGTATCTTCCAGGATGATTTCGTAATTGTCGGGCAGGTAATTTTTATCCGTTACACGCAGCATAAAATCTACATTGTCTATGCCTAAAATACTAAGTGGAAAAGCGAGTATTCTTTCTTCCTCTTCATTCAGCACCAAGGTTGTTAGTGGTGCAGTACCGTCCATAAGCACCAACGATTGCGTGTATTTGGCGGGAAGCCCTAACTCCGCAAAATTATCCAGAGTCTGGCGGTCGGGGGTTATAAACGTATCATCACTTTCTGCAAACAAAACTTGAACTGAAGATATCCGGTCCCGTCCGGTGAGCTCCAAAACAAAGCCGTTCATATCATCGTAAACCGTGCCTTTTTCTTCAATGGGGCTTAAACTATCTAAATCTACCTGAATGCGAGTTTCTTTCAGCAATGCGCTCAACTTTATCCAAAACACCTGCCCCGGGCCGATAAACTCATCTTCCGTGAGTAAACGTGTTTCCCCTTCCTTCATTTCAAACAAAAGGATATTTCTTCTGTCTATATTCAAGCCCTGTTCTTCAATGCTTTGATACAGACTTTCTGCCGATATAAAAGATTGGGTATTGTTTATAGTTTTGTTAATGCCCTCCGCATTGTCGATTATTCCATTTTCGTTATAATCGGTTGCCGACAGGATAAATTCCAATGTGTTTTCAGGCACCAGTTTATTTACCGATGCCAATTCTTCCAAGCGGCCTACCGAGTTTTCATCAAAATAGGCCATAATATTATCAATTTTCTGTAGAGGTGGAATCTCGTCCATTTTAAGATAGGCCGATTGTTTTTCTGACCAATAATACAACTCCAAACCTTCATATTCATCCATCCGCTCATCCGAATAATACAGATTGTACCAGCCCGGTTTGTACGCTTTTTTCAACTCGCTGGCACTTGTCGTGGGGCTGAACGTGTTTATATTTATCACATTCGATGAAATAGCGCCTGTAGTAACACCCAATTTTGAATTTTGTTGTTTTTCTCTGTAATTAATCTCATCGATTTCGGTTCCTTTGGCCGACTTCAATATAATTTGTCCATTTCCCTTGGTCAAGAAAGCGGATTTTTTATAATTATACACGGTTAAATCATCATCTCGCGGTATCTTACCGTCCAACTTAACAGAAGATATAATAATACTCTCACGCGATCTTATAAAACTCCCCGCAGAAAGGGCTAATTTTTTACCGTTTTTGGTAAGTGTCCAGCCCGAAATATCAACATCGTTTGCACCATAATTATATAGCAGTACATAAGTATTTCCATTAATCTCGGCCAGTCTCAAATTGATGGATAGATTTTCCGAATTTTTGATGATCAGAGTATGGGTGGCAAAGTCGCCGTAATTTCCTTCGCTTAATCCTGCCAGAGTAAACACGCCTGTTTTTCTTAGTGACTTTAACTCGTTCAATTCTAGCGGCAATTCAATAGAGATGGCTTCATTGCCTATAATTCCAGAAAAATTCAGTTGTTTTGAAGTGAAACCACCCAATTCTTCGGACTCCATGGTGCTGGCCAGGCTGTCTAGTTCTACGTTAACGGTAAGTTTGGAGCCATCATGCTCATAAATCAGAACGTCCAATATATATGATTCCACGTCATCTCCGATAGTGGCAGAACTATTTCCAAACAATATTACAGGAGGCTCTAAAATGCTAAATCCTGAAGATAATTGAGAAAATTCACTGCTTGAAGCAACCCAATTCTCCACATTGTTGATCATATCTTTCAACATGACTTTTGTGCCGCTTACCCCATTTCTTATATAATAATTATAGGCGGTTGCCTCTCCCAAATATACGGTCAGAGAATCCGTTTCAGCCGGATTTTCATCAGTAGTTTTATAGTTACCTCTGGTCAAAGCATGCATAAGTACCCGCGCACCATCGCTTTGGGCAAAAAGCTGTATTTTTTCGTAATTATTGCCCGGGTCCAAGTTTAAATTATCGTCTAAATGTACGCCAATAACATTTCCTGCCAGTATGGTGCTGTCAGCAACAAAATCAATTTCGGTGTGTTGAACCCATGTATCAGAAATCCCATCCCACGAACTGACTACAATAAAGTATTTGGCTCCTGCTTCAATATCAACAAGCGGTGTGAATTCGACCACTTTATTTACCATATCCATGGATACAAAAAGTGCGTCTCCCGGATTAGCTATATTCTGTGCACTTACTTTACCGGTAGTTGCCAAAATGCACCAGAGAGCGACTATTTTAAGAAATCTATAAAACTTCCTGTTCAGTAATGCTTCATTCATAGTGTAACATAAATTATGCCACATAATTTAAACGTGTTACTGCCTAAATAAGACTTTTTTTTGTAAATGACACATTAATTTTACCCGTTTCTTAAAGTTTTTCCATATTTATTTATCTTATTCGCTAGTCTCGTTTTTCGGAATGTGCAATTTACCTTCCGACTGTGCCACTACAACCGAAACAGTAGCATCGCCACTGATATTGACCATGGTTCGTATCATATCCAAAATACGGTCAACACCCAAAATCAATGCAATTCCCTCTACGGGTACGCCGATGGCTTGAAGCACTATAACCAACATTACAATTCCCGCGCCCGGAACAGCTGCTGTACCAATGGAAGCCAACGTAGCAGTTAAAATGACCGTTAATTGCTGCACCAAGGTTAAATCCATACCCAATGCCTGTGCAATGAAAACCGCAGCTACGGCCTGATAAAGGCTGGTGCCATCCATATTTATGGTTGCTCCAATAGGCAGTACAAAACTGGATACTTCCTCATCCACTCCAAGATTATTTTCTACAACATCCATAGTTACAGGCAAAGTTGCGGCGCTCGAACTGGTACTAAAAGCCAATAACAGTGCTTCACGAATTCCTTTGAAAAATGTTGATATTTTCATCTTTGTGAAAATTTTAAACATGCTGGTATAAACAATAATTACGTGCAATAATAAGCCCAAAATTACTGTCAACGAATACCAACTCAGCGCTTTTAACAGTGCGAAGGCTTTGCTCAAATCATCACCGGCTAAATCTACAATCACGGCCGACATCAACCCGAAAACACCATAAGGTGCTACTTCCATTATAAATTCGACAATTTTAATAACCACATCATTCGCTGAATCGAATACATTTATCAGAATTTCACCCTTTTTGGGATCTATATAAATTATACCGATGCCGAATAACAGGGCTACAAATACGATTTGGAGCATCTTGGTGTTATCAGAAGTAGCATCTACTAAATTTTCGGGTACAATATCCACAAAAAACTGTAGAGGTCCGCGCTCCAGAACTTCCTGGGCGGTGCTGCTGCTTTGCGCTGTTACATCCTGATAGGCTTCTTGCAATTCCATCCTCGTTTCTACGGGCAGCGCCTTACCGGGCTTTAAAATATTTACGGTAATTACACCTATAGTGATGGCTAAAACGGTGGTTGTAATATACAAACCAATGGTTTTACCCCCCATTCTGGAAAGCTGAGCCGTGTCGTTCAAGCTGGTTATCCCTGCTACAAGCGAGACAAAAACCAACGGTACGGCAATCATTTTCAGCAAGGTGATAAATATAGTTCCAATGGGTTTAATAAAATCTACCGTAAACTTATTAAAGCCTGCCTGGGCAGAAATCAGCCCCCAAACCAGACCCAATATTAACCCGATTAGAATTTGCCAGTGGAGTTTTTTATACCATTTCATAAGTTTAATAGATTATAAGAGCGATTAATAGCATTATTGCGGATACACTTCCGGCTGCCATCCAATTTACTACGTTATTTGTTATAGGTATTGCACCCATTGAGGTTGAGTTAAAAAAACTCAGCTCTATATCGTCACCTTCTACACGCGAGCCAAAAAATGAATCAACAAAACACCCTAAAAGTCCACCCAAGGTAATTAAAACTACCCATAAAAAAGAAATATCTGCATTAGTCAGCCAAAATAACAGGGCTATCAAAAGGGAGCCGACCAAACCAAATGCGGTGCCTTTCATACTTATACCTCCGCTGGTGCCGGGTTCTACTTCCTGTCTGGTAAAAACCAAAAATGTTTTTCCTTTGGTGGTTACTCCCTGTTCTGACGCCCAGGTGTCGGCCGTTACGGTTGCAATACTAGCCGCTGAGGCAATCAAATATATATTGTTTTTAGATATAAACCATAAAAACAGCCATAGTGCCAGCCAAAATCCATTTGCCCAAACCTGTTCGCCCGTTCTTCGAAATTTAACAATAGTCTGCGGATCACCTTTCAAGGGCTGGTTTTTTGAAAACAGGGAAGCCGTCAGGAAAAATACCAATAATAACAAGGCAATACTCCAATCTCCCAAACCGTAGGCTATCGTTCCCAAAAGAGTGGCAGAGTGCGCGCCGTCCAGGGTAAGCCATTTCATGGTAAAGGCGGTTACTGAAAACAAAAAAGCGGCAACAAACGCCATAAGAATCCTATAATGGTCTCCTGCTTTCCCAAAAAGAATGAAAACAATAATTAAAAAGAATAAAAAAAAGATATTTATTCTACGTGCAATCAAATCATTTTGCCGTTATGGATTCGTTATTGTCTTCTTGCCTGTCGTGTTTCATAATGGCAAATATTACCAACACAAAACCTGCCATCACAATTATCGGAGAAATATACAGCGAAATAAAGCCTTCTATCTGATTATCGTACAGCATCAACGCAAATCCAATAATAATCAATGCCATTGAAACTCCAATCAGCTTATAGTTAAATGCCGAAAAAAACATAGGCGCTTTATCTTCCGTTCTTTTTCTAATTTTTGCCATTTTTAATTTAGTACTTTCTTTATACAATGATTAAACTAAGAAGTGAAGTTATTTAATTATCTGCTAACTCCAAAAAAACTATTAATTTTTGAATGAATATAATTCTCGCCTCTCAAAGCCCGCGAAGGCAAAATCTATTGAAAAAACTGGAATTCGAATTTAAAATTGAGCCCAGCGGCATTAATGAGGATATAGACGAGCCTGATCCGGTAGAATTTGTAAAAAAATTGGCACACTTGAAAGCAATAGATGTGGCCGCAAACAACACACATAGTTTGATTATCGGCGCCGATACCGTCGTGGTTATGGATAATTCCATACTGGGAAAGCCGAAAAATGAGCGCGATGCCTATAGTATATTGAGCTCGCTCGGCAATCGTACCCATTCGGTACATACCGGAGTTGCGTTAATTAAAACGGATAATAATGCCGAAATAGCCGAAGAACGTGTTTTTTCGGTGGAAACTAAAGTTACCTTCGGTCCGTTAACAGAAAAGGAGATAAAAGCATATATTAGCACAGGCAACCCAATGGATAAAGCCGGTGCCTATGGCATCCAAGACCCATGGGGCGCACGTTTTGTAAAAGGTATTATAGGCGACTATACCAACGTTATGGGCCTGCCCCTGTATCAACTTTATAGCGAACTTAAGCAGTTTGCACCCAAAATTACAGCCATTAAATAAACTATACACATTTGATATTTAAACGTTTATCAATATTTATTCTTTTTTGGACTTTTTTGAGCACCCAAAGTTTGTTGTGGGCGCAAATTGGTAGCGATTTTCAACTGGCCGACAGACTGATGAGGCAGCAAAACTACGAGGCCGCCCTCGAAATATTGGTAGAGCTGGTAGAAAAATCGCCCAACGAGTATTACTTTTTCGAAAGGATGATAGAATCATATATCGAACTGAAAAAATATGACGAAGCGCTGCAACAGGTTCAAACACGTATTGGCAAAAACAATCTCCATTCCCGCGAAAAAGTGTTGGAAGCCAAAATTTTCTATCTCAAAGGCGATAAAGACAAAGCTTTTGGCATTTGGGACGATAACATAAATGCCCACAGTAGCGAGCTGCAAATTTATATGCTTACCGGCCAGGCATTGATGGAAAGCCGTGAATATAAAAAAACGGTCGAGATTTATGAAAAAGCGCGCAAAGCCTTTGGCAACGGGCAGCTGTTTATGAACGAAATTGCCGATGCCTATATGAAAACCGGACAATACGAAGGTGCAGTGCGCGAATGGCTGAACGTAATAAAACTAAGATCCAATCAGCGAGCCATTGTTCAAAGACTATTGCTGCGCTACGACGACCCACTGGTGTACGATATCACCCTGATGGAGCTGGAAGATGAAATGAACCTTTTAGACAGAAAGGATAACTTATACGCCGAGTTTTATCAACTGCAAAGCTGGATTTTGCTGGAAAACAAGCTGTTCAAACGCGCGCTGGGCAACGCCATAAAATTCGAGGAAAGCTCATCCTCCACCAATTACGCCGTGTATAATCTGGCCGGACGTTTATTAGATGCAAATGAGTTTGAACTAGCCGCAGAAGCTTATTCCTTTTACGAAAATCACCCATTTGATGAGCTGAAATGGCAAAGCACCGAAAAATTGAGTGATGTATATAAGCAATGGGCCAAGTACGACGAGTCGCAAAATCTGAGCAGCACCCAAAATATAGATTCCCTTTACGATAAAGCCATAACTCTTCTCGAAAAAATATATCGTCTGGCACCTAATTATTCGCGATTGGGCGAAGTTATTGTTAGCCGGGCCGAAATTGAACTGGACCATACATTGAATTTCGATGCGGGAAAAAATTCGGTACGAATACTATCCAATATGGATGAATACAAAAATTCAAAAGAACTGCATTATCTGGAGGGTCGTATCCATTTATTGGAAAAAAACTTCACTCAGGCTCGAATTTCGTTCACAAAAAGCAATAAAATAGCCGATATTGGCGAGATGGCCGAAAAAACACGCTACTTTCTTGCCCTGACCGACTTCTTTTCGGGAGATTACGAATTTGCCAATATCCAGCTTAAATCGTTAGGACGTCAAAGCACCTCATTTTATGCCAACAATGCACTGGAACTGCGCCTGTGGATTCAAAAAACAAAATCGGCGGACAGCACCAACACCGATATTTCCGATTTTGCCAATGCAGTTTTTACCAAATTGGCCGGCAATGTGAAGCAATCGCATTCAAAACTCATGGAAATTGCGCTCAACCAAACTTCACAATATCGCGAAGATGCACTGATTCTATTGGCAGGCCACAGAAACTCCGATGCCGAAGAAATATCGGTAATTTTGGATGAAGCACTGAAAAAGCCCAACTATTTTGTACAAAAAGAAAGACTGATGTGGGACCGTGCAAAATCGGCCGATCGGGCTTTGAACCATTCAGATAATAACGCCGTTTCCGTTACCAACGAGCTGATTATAGATTATTATGAAGAACTTTTGGATTTATATCCCCAAAGTTTTTACGCAGCATTTGCCAGAAACAGGCTGACAGAGTTAATAAAACCGAATAGTTAATGAAATTGACCAAATCCATATCGACATTTTTTATTGCTTTTTTTATTACTTCTGGCATAAGTACGGGAGCTTTTGGGCAGAACCAGATACTTATACCCATGGACGAAAACCAGACCGATCATCTGAAGGCATACGGTATAGTATTTAACCATATTAAGGATGGGTATGAAGTACAATGGCTTTTGAATTACAGAGGCGGAAGTTTTTTGGCAGCCGATGTAAATGATATCGCACGTAAAAGCAGAATCAGAAATGTAAACGTTGAAAGCATTAGCCCATCGCAAGCAAATACCATAATTGGCGAGGTGGAAAGCAATAGCGTGAATATGGCGGTGGTCAGTCTGGAGAAATCTCCTAAAATTGCCGTTTATACGCCCGATCAATCGCTGCCCTGGGACGATGCCGTAACGCTGGCGCTGACCTACGCCGAAGTGGATTACGACCAAATCTGGGATATTGAAGTGCTGAGCGGAAAATTAAACGACTACGATTGGCTACACCTGCACCATGAGGATTTTACCGGACAATATGGAAAATTTTGGGCCAGTTATCAGTCCATGCCGTGGTACATACAACAAGTGCGCGAAATGGAAGCATTGGCAAGAGAATTGGGCTTCGAAAAAGTGAGTCAGGAGAAGCTGGCTGTTGCCCAAACCATTAAAGAATATGTTGCCAAAGGCGGCTTTTTGTTCGCCATGTGTTCGGGAACAGACACCTTTGACATTGCCCTGGCCGCCGAAGGCGTGGACATTGTGCCCACCCAATTGGACGGCGACCCGATAGACCCCGATGCGCAGGAAAAACTGGATTACAGCAAAACATTTGCATTTCGCGACTTTAAAATTGTAACCGACCCCTACGAATACGAACACGCCGATATAGATGTACCCGTGGAAATCAATCAAATAGATAAAAGTCTGGATTTTTTCACTTTATTCGAATTTTCGGCAAAATGGGATCCGGTGCCTACCATGCTTACTCAAAATCACGTGAGCTCGATACCCGGTTTTTACGGCCAAACCACAGCATACCGAAAAGACAAAGTAAAATCGTCGGTGGTGGTACTTGCCGAAGCGCCGGGACGTGAACAGGTCAAATATCTGCATGGTAATCATGGCGAGGGCACCTTTACTTTTTACGGCGGCCACGACCCAGAAGATTATACACACCGTGTAAACGACCCGCCTACCGATTTAAGTCTGCATCCCAACAGCCCGGGCTATCGATTAATCTTGAATAACATTTTATTCCCTGCGGCCAAAAAGAAAAAAAGAAAAACCTAATTATCCACAAACCGTATATGAAGCCCAGCAGAAATTTTGACGATCTGGTTAAACTGATATCTATTCTGAGAGTCGAGTGCCCTTGGGATAGAAAACAAACGCATCACAGCATAAAAGACAACCTTATTGAAGAAGCCTATGAGGCTATTGAAGCGCTGGACAACAACGATTTTGATGAATTTAAGAAGGAACTGGGCGATGTAATGCTGCACGTGGTATTTCATGGAAGCATTGCCGAAGACAACCAAAAATTTGATATAGGCGATGTAATCTATGCTATCATGGAAAAACTGATACGCCGCCATCCGCATG
Organism: uncultured Balneolaceae bacterium; assembly: GCA_964615135.1. Taxonomy (GTDB): domain Bacteria; phylum Bacteroidota; class Rhodothermia; order Balneolales; family Balneolaceae; genus Balneola. Next base: position 253,886 of record CAZTOG010000005.1, read on the forward strand.
TATTCGATAAAAACAATGCGGGAAACGAGAAAGTGGATAATGAAGACGATATAGCTGAAAATTGGGAAATTATAAAACTAAAAGAAGGTAAAAAATCCACATTAGACGGACTTCCCATCCACCTGCCTGCGCTGATACGGGCTCAAAGAATGCAGGAAAAAGCTGCCAATGTGGGCTTTGATTGGCCGGAATGGGAACAGGCCTGGGAAAAATTACAGGAAGAACTCGAAGAGTTCAGGGAAACACTTAAAAACAACGATAAGGAAGCATCGACCGATGAATTTGGCGATGTACTGTTCAGTTTGGTAAACGTGGCACGATATTTTGAATTAAGTGCCGAAGACAGCCTCCGAAGAACCAACCGTAAATTTATACAACGCTTCAAATATATAGAAGAGCAGTTGAAATTAAGGGGAAAAACCGTGAAAGATTCCAATTTGCAAGAAATGGATGCTTTTTGGAACGAAGCCAAAAACAAACAATAGCTTTAAAGTATATTAAACTGTTTTAAGTAGCTATTTTTTACTATTTTTGTATGTATTTTATAGTGTATTTGAAATACAGAGTTTGCAAAATTAAAAATAATAACATACCGTAAACTCTTTTATTATAAATTGTGTTGTAAAAGTACCTGTGAATAATTAAAACAGGGTACTCTCACAAATTAAAATTTAAAATCGGAGAACTTAATGTCAACGGACTTACATTCTGGCTTTGACGAGCAACAATACCCTTATATAAACAAAGGCCTTGATGGTATCGTAGCCTTTTCAACTACCAAAAGTTTTATAGACGGACAGAAAGGCGATTTAATTTATGCCGGATACCATATTGATACATTGGCCGAGAATGCAACTTTTGAAGAAGTTTGTTTCTTGTTATGGAACGACCGATTGCCAAACAAAAAAGAGCTGGAAGCACTTAAAAACAGTTTTATAGAAAACAGAAAGCTGCCAGATACGGTTTTGAATTATATCAAAGCGGCCGATAAAGACGCCGAACCCATGGCCGTGCTACGTACTTCGGTTTCCATGCTTGCCGGAGCAGACCCAACTCATGGAAAATATGGCGCAGAATATTTCAGCGATCAGGCCGTGAGAATTACCGCAAAAATACCATTGATTGTAGCCGCTTTTGACAGAACCCGACGTGGCCTGGATATTGTTGAGCCATTGGATTATGGCAGCCATGCATTTAACTTTTTGTATATGCTGAACGGCAAAGAGCCGGGCGAACAGGCCGAAAGAACGATGGATTTATGCCTGGTGCTGCATGCCGAGCACGGAATGAACGCATCTACCTTTACCGGACGCACCATAACCGCAACCATGTCGGATATGTACTCGGCCGTTACCGGAGCTATCGGTGCCTTAAAAGGTCCGTTGCACGGTGGGGCAAATACAGCCGTAATGAATACCCTGCTGGAACTGGCCGAACAGGGCGAAGATGCCGATGCCGTGGCATTTACTAAAGCCAAACTCGACAATAAAGAGAAAATAATGGGCTTTGGTCACCGTGTTTATAAAGTTTTTGACCCACGCGCCTATCACCTGCAAAAAATGTCGCAGAAATTGGCCGAAGAAACCGGTCATGAGAACTTCTACAAATGGTCTATGGATATGCTGAACACCATGAAAAGCGAAAAAAATATCGACCCGAACGTAGATTTCTTCTCGGCAACCGTATATTATTCCATCGGCATCAAACCCGATTTATATACCTGTATTTTTGCCATGAGCCGTATTTCCGGCTGGACGGGACACATTATAGAACAAGCAGCCAATAACCGTTTGATTCGTCCACGCGCACTTTATGTAGGCGAGAAAAACTTACCTTGGGTTCCTCTGGAAGACAGATAAACCCAAAGTTTCCAAACAAATTAAAAGCCCGATCAATTAAAATTGACCGGGCTTTTTTTATGAATAAAACAGCCGCGAATATGCCGAAATCGGCCTAGCCGGGCCTGACCACTATATTCACTATTCTACCGGGCACAAATATCTCTTTCACAATCGTGCCTTCGGCTAAATAATCCTGAATTTTAGCATCTTGTTTGGCCAGTTCCAGTACCAAATCCTTATTTTTGGCATTTTCTGCCGGCACTTCGATGTTGGCCCTGACCTTGCCGTTAATCTGGATGGGGTACACAACCGAATCGGCTTTCAAATACTCTTCGTTAAACTCCGGCCACGGTTGATACGTCAGTTCTCCCTCACCACCCAATCTTTTCCACAATTCCTCGCTGATATGCGGTGCGAAAGGCGTTAAAAGCTGAATGAATTCGCGTGCTGTTGAATTGGGTACCACTTCCCACTGAAAAGCTTCATTGGTAAAAATCATCAATGCGGAAATGGCCGTATTAAAGTGCATATTTTCAATATCTTCCGATACTTTTTTAATGGCCTGGTGCAACGTTTTAAGATGCTTTTTTTCGGGATTTATATCCTGCACGCTTTCATTGAGTTCGCCGGTATCTTCGTTTATCAATAAGCGCCAAACACGGGCCAGAAAACGGTTCACCCCTTCCACGCCTTTGGTGCTCCAGGGTTTTACCTGCTCCAACGGACCCATGAACATTTCGTACAAACGCAGTGAGTCGGCCCCATATTCCTCTATAATAAAATCGGGATTAATCACATTACCGCGACTTTTCGACATTTTGTATGCACGGGAATCTACTTTTATGGCCGTGCCCTTAATAACAAAGTCGTTTCCACGTTTTTCTACTTCGTCATCGGTCAATTTTACCGTCTCTGCATCCTTTACACCTTTGGAGCCGGCACCGATCCATTCGCCATCCTTTTTGTAACCGGTAAATTCCATCTCGCCCAGAATCATGCCCTGATTTACCAGCTTTTGAAAAGGCTCTTTGGTAGAAACGATGCCGATATCGTACAGCACTTTATGCCAAAAACGGGCATACAGCAAATGCAATACAGCATGTTCGGCACCGCCCACATATAAATCGACGGGCATCCAATAATTTTCGTATTCGGGATCCACCGGTCCGCCATCAAAATCAGGCGAAATATAGCGCAAATAATACCAGCACGACCCCGCCCATTGCGGCATGGTGTTGGTTTCGCGCTTGGCGGGTTTTCCGGTTTCCGGGTCGATGGTATTTACCCAATCTTTTGCGTTTGCCAAAGGTGGCTCGCCATCCCCTGCCGGTTGATAATTTTCCACTTCGGGCAAAGTCAATGGCAGCTCATCAACGCTGATGGGTTTTGCCTGTCCATCCACATGTATAATCGGAAAAGGCTCGCCCCAATACCGTTGACGTGAGAAAAGCCAATCACGCAGTTTATAATTTACCGCTTTTTTGCCCACTCCCTGATCAATCAGCCAATCCGTCATTTTTGCTTTGGCTTCTTCCATATACAAACCGTTCAGGAAATCACTGTTAATGGCTTTTCCATCGCCCAAATACGGTGTGTTTTCATCGTGCCCTACCTCCGGTTGAATGGTTCTGACAATGGGCAAATCGAAAGCGGTTGCAAAATCCCAGTCGCGGTCGTCTTCTGCCGGAACGGCCATAATGGCGCCCGTGCCGTACGATATGAGCACATAATCGGCAATCCAGATGGGTATTTCCTTCCCGTTGGCGGGATTTATGGCATAAGCACCGGTAAATACACCCGTTTTTTCTTTGCTAAGCTCCTGTCGGTCTAAATCTGATTTTAAAGAGGCCTCATATTTATAATTTTCTACTGCTTCTTTCTGTTCAGAGGTAGTCAACGCATCCACCCACTCATGCTCTGGTGCCAAAACCATATACGTAGCACCAAAAATGGTATCGGGACGGGTAGTAAAAACCCTGATTTTCTTATCGTGCCCATTCACCTGAAAATCAACCTCAGCCCCAATAGATTTACCAATCCAGTTGCGCTGCATATCTTTCAGGGATTCGGGCCAGTCCAAATCATCCAAATCGTTCAGAAGTCGCTCGGCATAAGCCGTAATTTTAAGCACCCATTGGCGCATCGGTTTTCTGATAACCGGAAATCCACCCACTTCACTTTTACCGTCAATCACCTCTTCGTTGGCCAGTACCGTTCCCAATGCCGGACACCAATTCACGGCCACTTCATCCTCGTAGGCCAGTCCCATCTCATATAATTTCAGAAAAATCCACTGAGTCCATTTAAAATAATCGGGGTCGGTAGTATTCACTTCCCGGTCCCAATCGTAACTAAAACCAATATCTTGCAGCTGCTCCCTGAACCGTTTTATATTCCTTTCGGTAGTGATAGCCGGGTGTGTTCCCGTTTTGATGGCATACTGCTCGGCCGGCAGCCCGAAAGCATCCCAACCCATTGGGTGAAGCACATTAAAACCTTTTGCTCTTTTATAACGAGCCATAATATCGGTGGCGGTATAACCTTCAGGGTGGCCCACATGCAGTCCCTCCCCGCTTGGATACGGAAACATATCCAAAACATAATATTTAGGTTTCGTTTTGTCGGTCGGAGTTTTGAACGTTTTATTTTCCAACCAATACTTCTGCCACTTCGGCTCAATATCGCCCGGTTTGTATGAATGCATTATGCCTATGGAATTAAAAAATTACTGAATTTTCTGTAAGCTTGTAAAATAAGCATTGTCGGGCTCATTTTCTTTATTAAATGGGGATTGGAGATTAGGGATTGAGAGATTGGGGGGAACTCTCGTTCCGATCCGCCGGTGGCGCGGATCCGGAACGTACCTACTCTCGTCCGAAGCTCCGGCTTCGTGACGCATAAGGGAAGTTCCTGCTTCCAGTAATACCCTCACCCGATTTTATGCAAGCATAAAACCTGCCCTCTCCCACAAGTGGAGAGAGGGGTTCTCTTTTTTAATAGGCCGTCATTGCGAAAAAATACGTGGCGAATGCAAGTATTTTTGTGGCAATCCCCCCAATACATGACTACGAATTTGTTATAAAACACGCATTCTTATTAAAAAACAAGTCATGCTGAGCGGAGCGAAGCATCTGTACCGGCCCCACTTGGTTAAATGTGGATAAAACTGAATAAATTATACTTTTGCACTTGTCCGAAGCACCGGCCTCCGCTTGCGCCCTCACCCGGTTTTATGCAAGCATAAAACCTGCCCTCTCCCACAAGTGGAGAGAGGGGTTCTCTTTTTTTAATAGGCCGTCATTGCGAAAAATACAAATCCCATAATTAATATTGGTTTAGACTTATATAAATATTTTATGCATATTAGGTGTGTGGGAATAAATTCAGGGATAAATCAATAGGTAAGTTATGGAAGCTTTATTAAAATCTCTGTTGTTATTGAGTGGCACCAGAAGCTATACTGTAACAGAGATTGCCAAACGCCTAGATACATCGGAAAGGAATGTGTACCGATATTTCAATAAAATAGAATCGGCCGGATTTTATATTGATAGAAGCGATAAACATGGAAAAAGGAGATATCGGCTATCGGATTTCGACTCCAACAATGCATCAATCAGAAAATTATTGCACTTTTCGGATGAAGAACTTACCCTCCTTTTTAATATGCTAGACGATTTTGAGGCGACCACCCCCGTAAAGGAAAATCTGATAAAAAAACTGCACACCATATATAACGTGAAAGTTTTAAATAGGCGCGAAAAACGGGGCGATTTGAACAAAATCAAATCGATCGGCGAAGCTATCGAAAAAAAGCTGGCGATAGCCATTAAAAATTATAGATCGTCGCACAGTAAAACCATATCCGACAGAATTGTGGAGCCTTTCGAATTTTTGGAAGACTATGCCGGTGTGTGGTGCTACGATATTGCCGATAACCGTAATAAACAGTTTCGTATTTCTAGAATGGGCAACGTAGAATTGACCAACAGGAAATGGAAGTTCGAACAAAGCCATAACACCCCATTTGTGGATGCCTTTAGAATGTCGGCCCAGTGCGCCATTGGCACGGTTGAAGCCACATTGAGTTTAAAGGCCTACAACCTGATATGTGAAGAATTTCCACTGACCCATGAATTTATAATACAAAAAGGCAACCAATACTTGTTAAACATTCCGATTGCCGATTTTCACGGTATAGGCAGGTTTATATTGGGCTTACCCGGTGAAATTGAAGTATTGGGACCGGAAGAATTTAAAGTATTTCTAAAAAATAAAATAACACTGACGTGATCTGTCAGTGTGTGGAGTTATATTCCAAATAGAATATTCTCCCTTGTAACATTTAAATAACATAAAATGCGATTACACATAAATCTTACGAAAAACAAAGAGGTTATACCATACAATTATCAGCAGTTAATTACTGGTGTTATACATAAATGGTTGGGAAAGAATAATAACATACATGGTAGTAATATAAAATTCACTTTTTCATGGTTACTAAATACAAAAGCTACAAAAGAAGGAATTAGTCTAAAAGAAAACTCATCCTTTTTTATAAGTGCTTATAATGAAGTTATTATAAGAAAAATATTGGATGGCTTGCTAAAAGATCCCGAAATGTTCTATGGTGTTAATGTAAAGGATGTTGTTATACAGCATACACCCAATTTTGAAAGCTCTACTACATTTTTCCTTGCCAGCCCAATATTATTAAAAGTAAAAGAAGATAATAACATTAAGCACTTGACGTATAAAGACGAAAATTTTGAGAAAGAGCTAACCAATAATCTCAAAAGAAAATTGGATTTCGAAGGAATTGACTCGAGTAATTTAAGTGTGAAACTTGCACCTAATACGCATTATCGATCCACAAAACTAGTTACATACAAAGGAATTAAAAATAGAACCACGTTGGCTCCAATCTTAATTTCAGGCAATGAGCAACAAATTAAATACGCTTGGTGTGTAGGTTTGGGAAATTCTACAGGAATCGGATTTGGAGCACTAAAATAAACATATTATGGACACTTATTACGCAGTAAAATATTCTGGACCTTTTGGATTTATAAAACCTTGGACAGCGGTTAGAGATAGCGAGACATTTTCGCAACAGTTTTTAACTCCCTCTATTGTCGAAGGAATTGAGAAAAAACTATTCCCGGAGCTATTGGAAATGCCCGGAATTCATAAAATTAAAAGACATCGATTATCTTACACTCAGATAAGTTCCCAACAAGAAGTCATTCAAACAAGAGGATGGAATTCAACGAGAAAAGGGAAGCAATTCCTTTTTGACAGACCCACCGCAGTGCTTATCCGAGGGGTGTTGTTAGAACCGATTTTACATTTGGCTTTTTCCTCAAAAGAAGATGCGGATATCGCCTTTGAGCAACATGTATGTTTATGTAGAAATGAAGATGTTTTGATGCCAATTGAAATTATTGAAGTATCAAAAAAGGATTTTGACGATGATAATGAATTTAATGGCTATGAATTGATGTTTGAGAAAACTGAAGAGTCATTTCAAGTAGGTAACCATAGAGTAACTAGAAAGCCCATGTATGGCTGGCTGAAAATTGTAGGGACACCGATTAATAGTTTTTAAAATGAAGAAAATATTCGCAAAATCAGGACCAGAATGGACACTTTTAACCACACATCTGCAGCAAGTGGCTGTAGCTGCAAAAGCATTTGCTAAATATTTAAAACTTGATGAGACTATCGCATACAATGGAGCTATTCTTCATGATATTGGTAAAGCACATCCCTATTTCCAAGAAAGGTTAAATGGAAAAACCAATAAAAGAAATGTGTTTAGGCATGAAATATCTTCTCTCTTCTTTCTTTCTGCTTTCCCGACTGAGCAATGGGATATTTTAATTGAAATGGTAGTAGCACACCATAAGTCAGTTTTAAAAGATATTGGAGAAAAAGGTTTATTGGACTTAGAAGAAAATGATGATTATGAAGATTTTCATTTGGGGGTATGGGAGGAATGGAGTCAAATAGCCATTCGTATATTAAATGAGTTAGGGATTTCATGCCAAAGCATTACAAAAGAGCAAGCTTTAAATAATTTAGAATATTGCGTCAACTACTGTGAACGCATAGTGAAGACCAAAGGATATTCCGAATGGCGAGGTTTGTTAATGGCTGCCGATCATTTTGCTTCTGCTTTAATTGACGATACTATTTATCAGATAAAAAGAATTTTCAAGAAACCTAAATTAGATTTTTACAATCGACAACATGAACTATACCCATTATCACTAAAAAGTACAGAATCTAATAAGAAACATACAATGGTAGTGGCGAGTACAGGAGCTGGAAAAACAGATTATTTATTTAGAAGATGTAAAAATCGAGTGTTCTATACGCTTCCTTTTCAAGCTTCTATTAATGCTATGTTTAAAAGAGTAGGCAGTGATTTAGAAAAAGATAATCCGGATATTGATATTCGGGTATTGCACTCCACCTCAACTATTGTAAAAAGGAAACAAAATGAAGAAGTTTCTTTACAAAATTTAATGGGTTCATCAATAAAAATTTTAACACCACATCAATTAGCAAATATAGCACTGGGATTGCATGGTTATGAAGCCATGATTTTGGATATAAAAGGTTGTGATGTGATTTTAGATGAAGTACATACCTATTCAGGAATATCCCAAGCTTTGGTATTAAAGCTTATAGAGGTATTGAAATCACTTGATTGCAACATTCATATTGGCACTGCTACTATGCCTAGTATTTTATATCGAGAAATTAAAAAGATTCTTGGTAATGATGTATTGGAGGTAAAATTAAATAATAATGAGTTGGAAAAATTTGACAGACATATTATTCATAAAATAGCATCCTTTGAACAGGCGCAGGACATAATTGCTGATAATATAATTCAATATAAAAAAGTACTTATTGTGATGAATACTATTAAGGAATCCCAGCAAGTATATGAATTCATTAAAGAGGTTTTTCCAAATACACCTTCTATGCTTTTGCACAGCAAATTTAAAAGAGGGGATAGGAATCTCAAGGAAAAGAAACTTTTAGGATTGGATGATAACGGAGAGCCTACTTTTGATTTTAACACGAGCAACGAAGCTTGTATCGTGGTGTCAACACAGATTGTGGAAGTCAGCTTAGATATTAGTTTTGATTTAATGATAACGGCTACTGCACCATTAGATGCTATGATTCAAAGGTTTGGAAGAGTTAATCGTAAAAGGACAAAAGAAACGATAGGCAACTATAAAGACATTTATGTTATAGCACCACCGGAAACTGATAAAGATGCCAAGCCTTATGATTTAAATATTTTACAGAAATCTTTTGAGGTATTAAATGACAACGAAGTTTTAAAGGAAAGCGAATTACAGCAAAAAATTGATGAAGTGTTCACAGAAATCGATTTTTTGAAAATTGAAGAACATAGTATTTTTAATTCTCGATCAGGATTTACACTAAGAAAGTTAACTCATAGAGGTAAGGCCATTCTTTTTGAATTATTACAAATCGACAGTATCAGTTGTATTCTTGAGTCCGATGTACAAGAGTACGAGAACGGTAATTTTGAATCTCGACTGAACTTAGAAATCCCGGTTGCTTATTGGGTTGTAGCTAAAATGCTACAATCAGAAAAAGGAAATAAACCCTTTATTATTCCGGATAAAGCATACGATTTTGATTTTGGGCTAAATCAAAGTGAAATTAAACAAGAGAATTTTAATGTTTTAAACCAATTTTTATGATAACAACATTAGTAGGAAAAACATTTTTAAAAGCATATAACAAAAAATACAATCAAGAATATTCTGCAAAAGAATTCTTTGAAGAAATATATTTTGAACTATTTTTTAATCATCCAAAATATATGCAGTGGGTAACAAACTCCCCGTTTGTGCAAATGAAAAAGGGGCAAAAACCACATTTGCTTTCTGAAAATGAAAGATTGGAAAAATTAGAAAATCTATTTTCAAAAGTAGATGGAGAAACACCCGATGCCAGCTTTGCCATAGGTTTTCCGGCATCAGAAAGTAAGGATTTTGCAAGTACATCAGGACAAGTGTCAGATATAATGATTGATACTGACGAAGAAGATGTGTATCTATCGTGGATAGGTGGTGGATTAGGAGTTGGTGTAGCAGGAGGACTTAATATTTTATTCAACGACCCTGATATTACCTTAGTCACTTTTGAAGGTTGGCAATATTATCGAAAATATTTAAACGACCCCACTCTCCAAAAGCTAAGAGGCAATCAAATCAATTCCTGGAATGGACAATGGTTAACATTTAGATATGGAAAACAATATTTTGAAGGATTTACTTTTACAGATTTAGAACAAGAAAAAGTATTCAAAGTGAACGCTAAATTGGCAGAAGTTGATACTGTGAATTGGTCCAACCTGTTTTTCAGCCTTTCTTATCACTTTCCAAGCAAAACGCTGAATGCCTATATCTACAGTTTTGGTCAAACCAATAAAACCATTGGCTTTATACCCATTTACTTAAAAGAAGGGAGAAGGTTGAAAGATGTTTTCAAACAACTATTTGATACAGAAAAACCTTTTGACGCAAGAGATTTTCAGTCTCTTTTTGGGATGCACATTAAAAGAGCTTGTGAATTGGGAAATATTGGATTACATGCACTTAGGCCTGATGGTTTAAAAAAATATATGGAAGACCATAAAAATCTTTCATTTAAAAAAGAAGAACAAATATTAATTTATCAATCATATAAAACTTGGTTAATCGCGATGATGTCAAAGAACAAAGAACAAATCACAGATTATACCTCAGATTTGGCTAAGCTAATTTTAAGGTATAGGAGTAATGCAAAAGGCACTACCGGAAAGAATTTAATTGAAAAGGATTTATTTGGAGCGAAGTCAAAACGTGGATTTATTGAAGCTCTAACAGAAATGATTCCTACCATGGATGAAGGCGATTTATTAGCTCTCAAAAAGTTAAAAGATGATGTGCACTTAATGACCAATGAAGAGTTTGGTTATTTCAGCACTTTATTGAAATTCGATTATGCATTTGAAGAAAAACAATCTTAAAACTATTAAAATATAATTATTATGAGTAATACAATTTATATCAGAACCCTTAAAAGAGCAGAACATACTGTTTTCTGTGTGTCAGATGGTCAGAAGTATTATTATGATGCCCAATTTAACCGTCGAATTCCTTTTTCAAGCGGGCAACAAGTCAAGAGGAGTATTGTTGATTCTATTTCAGAACACCTAAATGTAATTCCAAGCCCTACAACATTCTTGTTTGATGTGACGAAGCAAAAAGAATTAAAAGAAGGTGAGGTTTATGGCACCTGCGATCCTTCTTATCCTGATCAATTATTTGGAGGCTGGATGAAAGCAGCAAAAGGAGGGAAAGACAGAACCTTAAAAAGAAGAAGTCCTTTATCTATTTCAGCCATGCGAGGATTGCATCCCTTATTAGCTGGTTTGGATAATGATAATGCCTCTTTTGACAGAAGTGACCGTCCTAATAATGTAGTTATAGTTAGGGACCCTGATGGAAATGAACTCTCAAAAGATGAAATAGTGCAATTTTTAGAAGGAAAGGATAGAAGTCTAAGTAGAAAATGGATTCCAAATCAAAGTCGAGCATCTGGCCTGTTTGTTTCTGATATTGCTATTGATTTGAGAAGGTTATTTTGTGTGAGTTTAAATTCTTTTGAACCAGAAATGTCAGATGAAACCATTGAAAAATTAAAAGAAAATGGATGGATTGAATCCCAAAATGTTTTTGGTCCTTGTTTAGTTGTACCAAAAGAAATTAGAGAAAAATGGGCAAAGGCCTTAGTTCAAGCTATCATTAATTGGAAAATAACTTCAAATCAATCACGTACTTTTAGTTTAATGGATACACTTGCAATTTCTGTTAGTAATAATGCAAACCTTATTGCGGGTAGTATTAGAGCAAAACTCTCCGAAGAGGATTCAAATAAAGCTCAGCCTATTATAGAAGAAGATATGAAAGGAGTAAAATCCTTTATATCTTTACAGGCAAGCGGCTATATTCCAACTAAATCAGAATCGGTCGATGCTTTTAAAAATGCGGAAAATGAATTGTTGAATAGAATTATGGCTTTTGATTACGAAAATCAATTGTAATACATAAGGTGTTTAAATTAAATTTAAACACCTTGTTTTATTTAGCATAAAAATCACCTTTTATTTAAACATTATAGAAGGTTTTATAATTGTGTTATAACAAAAAAATAATTTTTTTAATAAACGCTACTTAAATTTCCCACCATTGAACCTTACCGGCACACATATCAATTATTATCGACTTTGTAAAAGAAAGCTCTGGCTTTTTGCAAATAATATCCAAATGGAGCACGAATCGGATCTGGTTGCCGACGGTAAAGCTATCGAAGAGGAATCGTATTTAAGGCGAAACAATAAATATACGCAGCTGAAACTGTCATTCGATTGGAATAATATAACTTTGACAGGAAAAGTTGATTTCTTCGACACTAAAGATAAAGTAATACACGAAACCAAGCGCAGCAATAAAGTGGATGATGCTCATATTTGGCAGGTTAAATTTTATCTTTGGCTATTAGGCTTAAACGGAATAGGCGCTGAAAAAGGAATTATAGAATACCCAAAGCTACGGCTGACCGAAACCGTAATGCTTGAGGAAAAAGATATCGGCTATTTGGAAGAAACCGTATCGGAAATAACCAAATTGGTAGAAAGTTCAGTGTGTCCACCGGTTTTAAATTCAAAAATATGCAAAAGTTGCAGTTATTACGACTTTTGTTACTCCGGAGAGCTTACGGATACGGATTAAACGCAAAATTTATATATTCCATGCATAAAACCAATCCATGCCGTTATGAAAAAATCCTATTATCTTTTCAATCCCGGGCGGCTAAGCCGAAAAGACAATACCTTGCGTTTTGTACCCGTTGATGAAAACGGGATTGAAGGCCGCGCAAAATATTTACCCATAGCCGGCATAAAAAATTTGTTTTGTTTTGGGGCACTGGACGCCAACAGTGCAATGTATAATTTCTTAGGCAAAAACAACATTCCCGTTCATTTTTTCGACTATTACGAACATTATACCGGTAGTTTCATGCCCAAAGACTATTTATTAAGTGGCAAGGTGATTGTAGAACAGACCAAGCATTATCTAAATCCAAATTTACGATTGGCTATAGCACAAAAATTGGTTGAAGGCGGTGCGGCCAATATGCTGCGTAACCTAAAGTATTATCATAATAGAGACAGGGAGCTATTGCCTTATATAAGAAATATAGAAGAAACCGTAGCCAATTTGGATAAAGCACGCGATATTTCGGATTTAATGGGTCGCGAAGGCAATATCCGGCATATATACTATTCGGCATTTGAAGAAATTATACCCGACTATGAGATGGGAAACCGCACAAAACGTCCGCCTTCCAATGAGGTAAATGCGTTGATTTCGTTCGTAAACATGATGTGCTACACCCTTTGCCTGGATACTATTTATCATACCCAACTAAATCCAACCATCAGTTTTTTGCACGAACCGGGCTATCGGCGATATTCGTTGGCGCTCGATTTATCTGAAATATTTAAACCGATTTTGGTAGATCGCCTGATATTCAGTTTATTGAACAAAAAAATATTGGGTGAATCGGACTTTGACAAAAAACTCAACCATTGCCTTTTAAATGATAAAGGTCGCAAAAAAGTACTGCGAAACTGGGAAGAGAGGCTGCTCAGCACCATAAAGCATAGAAAATTAAAGCGAAGCGTCAGTTATAAACACCTGGTAAAATTGGAGAGTTACAAGCTTATTAAACACATTATGAATATAGAAAGCTATCAACCCTTTAAAGCCTGGTGGTAATAGCGGCGGTTGTTTATAACAGTTCCAATGGCCATATTACCGGCAAACCATTAATTATAATTGCTGAAATGTATATTATTCTGGTATATGATATAAATGTGAAACGAGTTGCCAAAATGTTGAAGTTGTGCAGACAATATTTGAATTGGATTCAAAATTCGGTGTTTGAAGGTGTTTTGAGCGAAGCCCAGTTGCGCGAATTCAAATTCAAGGCTCGTCAGACTATGAATAAAAGGGAAGACAGCATTATAATTTTCACGAGCAGAAACGAAAAATGGCTGGAGAAAGAGGTCTTGGGTTTGGAGAAAAATGAACTAGATAATTTTATTTAAGTCGTCCATGCCGCTCCGGTTTTAGAAATATGGGGCGGTTTAAATCTACTGAATTTATAATCATATAATAATCAAGGCGTTATAAAGTCGTCATAGCCCCTGCTATTCTACATTAATCGACATTGACGACAAAACCGTACTAAAATCCATCTCATAATTTATCTAAATTCATTATTAACAGTCCCGATATTTTATTAAATTAGAGTCCTCTTAATCGTACCAGAAAGGAATTGAAATGGTAACAAAAAATCGTTAATACTATTTAAATTTACCTCTTAATCGTACCAGAAAGGAATTGAAATGGAAGAAAGAAACGAGTATGTCCG
>CAZTOG010000005.1:268369-271351 GCA_964615135.1 uncultured Balneolaceae bacterium
CCTCTTAATCGTACCAGAAAGGAATTGAAATGGAAGAAAGAAACGAGTATGTCCGGGAGTGGATTAACTCTTAATCGTACCAGAAAGGAATTGAAATAGGGTGAAAATAAAAAACGAGCACCCACAATTACGACTCTTAATCGTACCAGAAAGGAATTGAAATTGAATATGGTTTCCTTTGTCGATGAACATGAGCGCACTCTTAATCGTACCAGAAAGGAATTGAAATTTTAGACAAGCGTACGAATTTGGCGGCGTGTTCCTGCTCTTAATCGTACCAGAAAGGAATTGAAATATTCTTCAACCGGCTGGCCGTCTTCGTGATACCACCCTCTTAATCGTACCAGAAAGGAATTGAAATGGTATAAAATCAGCTCGTGTTAAATACGAGCATCGCTCTTAATCGTACCAGAAAGGAATTGAAATCTCGTTCTTTAAGGGGCAAAACTATACTTTCCCAAACTCTTAATCGTACCAGAAAGGAATTGAAATATCAGACGTTAAATCGGGACCATACTCACCGCCTAAGCTCTTAATCGTACCAGAAAGGAATTGAAATGCTGGGGCGCTAACAGTATGGCAACGGTACAACAGACTCTTAATCGTACCAGAAAGGAATTGAAATATTTATCAACTGATTGGGGTCTTGATAATTTTAAAGCTCTTAATCGTACCAGAAAGGAATTGAAATATAATATAGTAGTGCTGAATGCAGGGGAGACAGGTTCTCTTAATCGTACCAGAAAGGAATTGAAATTTAAGCATAGGAGAGAGTTCGGGTATAATGATAGTTCTCTTAATCGTACCAGAAAGGAATTGAAATTTTTTGTTTACCGGTTGAAAATCTTTGTCGTTTCATCTCTTAATCGTACCAGAAAGGAATTGAAATTCGTCTTCAACATCTGTTACATTGTCATACATGATACTCTTAATCGTACCAGAAAGGAATTGAAATCAATTTAGAGGGTGATATGAGTAGCTTTAATGATAACTCTTAATCGTACCAGAAAGGAATTGAAATAAGAGGATGTTGAGGATGTGGAAGAGTTTGTTGGTTCTCTTAATCGTACCAGAAAGGAATTGAAATCATATACACAATAGCCGTTACAAGTCCTGCGATAGCCTCTTAATCGTACCAGAAAGGAATTGAAATTGCTATACAAACACTTCACACGGCAAGTAAAAGACCTCTTAATCGTACCAGAAAGGAATTGAAATGTTGCTCAAAATGACATTGTGCACATCCAAAAAAGACTCTTAATCGTACCAGAAAGGAATTGAAATAGTTCACGCCTTTGGGGAAACGGTTGATGCGGTTCGCTCTTAATCGTACCAGAAAGGAATTGAAATAGTTATGAAAGGGGGATTGAACTCCGAGAGGGTGACTCTTAATCGTACCAGAAAGGAATTGAAATAATACGACAAGTTAATGAGTCGGGATAAGCCGTTAACTCTTAATCGTACCAGAAAGGAATTGAAATTTAAACAAAACGTGGCTTGCTACTCCTGGCAACCGACTCTTAATCGTACCAGAAAGGAATTGAAATGGATTGTGATTGTACTTACTTGACAGGACAATCTTCTCTTAATCGTACCAGAAAGGAATTGAAATATACTTCAACGTGGCAAGCACAAGTGCTGACAGCGCTCTTAATCGTACCAGAAAGGAATTGAAATTCGTATTCGAATAATATTTTTTTAAATCGTCAGTTCTCTTAATCGTACCAGAAAGGAATTGAAATTATACAGCTAGGTACTAGTAATATCTCTTGGACAACCTCTTAATCGTACCAGAAAGGAATTGAAATATAGTGTTGGAACTGAAATTATCACCTATAGTGTTCTCTTAATCGTACCAGAAAGGAATTGAAATCGATGACTACTGGTACTTCATTAGGAAGCCGAAGGGTCTCTTAATCGTACCAGAAAGGAATTGAAATTTCTCTAAGACCATTAAAACGCGCACATCTTGGATCCTCTTAATCGTACCAGAAAGGAATTGAAATATTCGTATGCTGACGTTGTAAAAACGGTGTCAGGCACTCTTAATCGTACCAGAAAGGAATTGAAATTTTGTATTTCGTATTCTTTCGGACGATATCCGCTCTCTCTTAATCGTACCAGAAAGGAATTGAAATGTTTTAACTACTGGAGACATGGTATATGATAAGGACCTCTTAATCGTACCAGAAAGGAATTGAAATTCTTCAAATCCCATGCTCGTAGAGTCAAACTCCATACTCTTAATCGTACCAGAAAGGAATTGAAATTTTTGTACTATCTCAAAACGAAGGTAGTTTGAAGACTCTTAATCGTACCAGAAAGGAATTGAAATAAACTATCTGCTATAGTTTTAAGCTCCTTAATTTTACTCTTAATCGTACCAGAAAGGAATTGAAATTGCAATCGAATCAAGTTATTGAATACACCCAAATCGACTCTTAATCGTACCAGAAAGGAATTGAAATCCAACTGTCGCCCAATCATATAATGTGTCGTCATTCTCTTAATCGTACCAGAAAGGAATTGAAATTCTACGGGCTTACCCTGTTTAATCTGTTGTACCGTTCTCTTAATCGTACCAGAAAGGAATTGAAATGGTGGAGCGGTACTATGCCTCACAAAATGAATAACTCTCTTAATCGTACCAGAAAGGAATTGAAATGAGAGTAGAAGTCCTCAGGGTTCAGAAGAATCCGCTCTTAATCGTACCAGAAAGGAATTGAAATTTATACATAGGTACTAACCATCTGATAAGCTCATCCTCTTAATCGTACCAGAAAGGAATTGAAATTCTATAACTTTAGAAGTGGTAATGGTGGTTTAGATCTCTTAATCGTACCAGAAAGGAATTGAAATCCAAGTGGATTCAGTAAGATAATGACCGCTTACGGGCTCTTAATCGTACCAGAAAGGAATTGAAATTTACACAACAAAATGATTAATGAGGAGAAGAAATGACTCTTAATCGTACCAGAAAGG
>CAZTOG010000006.1:0-188417 GCA_964615135.1 uncultured Balneolaceae bacterium
AATTCATTTGTTTGTCTGTATCTATTCGCATTGTCATTCAAAAATGGCACATAACCTTCAATATACGCAATTACACACTTAATCTATATAGAGATTGAGCTTTTATACATTTTTGCAGAAATATTTACCGCCTACGTTCACATTAAATATTACCGCATTTTAAACATCAGGTATATAGCCTTGTAATATACAAAATTAACACGTCTTTATAAAAGCGGTTTTTTGTGGGCTGCCCGTAATTTTACCGATTGGTTTGTTCTATCAACCCGATAATGGCTTCCTTATCCACATTTTGAAGTTGTTCTTCGGTATATCTCCAAAGCCAATTATGCTGCGAAGTACCAGGTAAGTTTACGCGTGCTTCTTGCCCAAGGTTCATAAAATCCTGCAATGGAAAAATAGCCTGATCAGCTACGGAATACATACCCAGTCTTATAAATTCCCAGTTGATGTTGGCGCCATCCGATCGTGTATAAACCCGCGCCCGGTGTTGTTCCACTTCTGGTGCCGCTTTATACCAGCCTATGCTGGTGTCATTATCGTGTGTACCCGAATAAGCCACACAGTTTTGCGGATAATTATGCGGCAAAAAAGCATTGGTGGAATCGGTATCGAATGCAAATTGTATAATTTTCATGCCGGGGAAATGGTATTTATCGCGTAGTTTTTCCACGCCCTCGGTTACAAAACCTAAATCTTCCGCAATAATGGGAAGTTCGCCGCATTTCTTTAAAATGGCGTCAAACAGTTTTTCGCCCGGACCTTTTACCCACCGTCCTTTTTCTGCTGTTTTTTCGGTGGCTTTAACCTCCCAATAGGCGTCAAATCCCCTAAAATGGTCAACGCGGATGGCATCATAGGTTACAAACATGTGTTTAAAGCGCTCTACCCACCACGAAAAACCATCCTCTTCGAGTTCTTTCCATTTATAGAGCGGATTTCCCCAAAGCTGGCCCGTTTCGCTAAAATAATCGGGCGGTACGCCGGCAACCAATTTCCTATTCCCTTTTGCGTCTATTTCAAAATATTGGGGATTTGCCCACACATCGGCGCTGTTGTGATCCACAAAAATGGGGATATCGCCAATAACACGAATCCCGCGCTGGTTAGCGTAATCTTTCAGGGCATGCCACTGCTCGTTAAACTCAAATTGCTGCCATTCTTGCAGTTTTATGGCATCGGCGTATTCTTTTTGCGCCTTTTTAAGTGCGGCCGGTTTTCTCTGAGCCAGGTTCCAGTCCCAAGTATTCCAAGGTTGTTTTTGGTATGATATAGCCACGGCCATGAATAGGCAGTAGTCGCCAAGCCAATATTTATTCTGCTTTTTGAATGCGTTGAATTTTTTTTGTTCTTCCGCATCCTTTTCAAGGTTTTCATAAAATCTTTGGGCGGCTAAAGTAAAAAGTCGGTCTTTATTGCCAAATGTTTCGTCGTATTTAACGGCATGGTCGGCCGCAAGTTCGGCAGATTGTGCTTCTTTTTTAGTTAAAAGGCCTTTTTCGACCAATATTTCTATGCTGATTAAATACGGGTTGCCGGCAAATGCAGAAAAACTTGCGTATGGCGAGTTTCCATATCCGGTTGGCGTTAATGGTAATAATTGCCATATTTTTTGTTTGGTCTGTTCTAAAAAATCAATAAATATGCGTGCTTCTTTTCCAAAATCGCCAATTCCATATTTGCCCGGAAAGGAAGTAGGATGCACTAATGTTCCGCTTGAACGTGGGAATCTCATTATATCTAATTCTTTAATTTAAGTATTACACCGGCCAAAGGCGGTATTGTTAATTCTATGTTTGCCGGTTGATTATGCCAATTTCCTTGTTTTGCTTTAACCAATGTGTCGCCCGCATTGCTACCACCGTAATGTTTAGAATCGCTGTTCATCAAGGCTATATATTCCCCTGCTTTGGGTACTCCAAATTTATAGTTGTAATGCACATTGGGGGTAAAATTTAAAATAATCACTAAAAAATTATCAGAGTTTTTAGCTTTTCTTATGTATGAAATTATGCTGTTGTCCGCGTCGCTCACATCTATCCACTCAAAACCTTGCCAATCCGAATCCAGTTGATGCAAAGCCTCTTCGTTTTTGTTCAATATATTCAAATCACGCACCAGCCGCTTCAGGCCTTTATGGTTATCCCAGTCTAGCAGGTGCCAATCCAATGGGTGGTCTTGGTTCCATTCGCCCCATTGGCCAAATTCGGAACCCATGAATATAAGGTTTTTACCCGGATGCGTAAACATATAAGTATATAACAACCGTAAGTTGGCAAATTTTTGCCAATCATCGCCGGGCATTTTCGATAATAACGATTTTTTTAAATGCACTACCTCATCGTGCGAGAAGGGCAGAATAAAATTCTCAGAAAAAGCATAAACCAATGAAAATGTTAACTTATTCTGGTGGTATTTTCTATAAATCGGGTCGTCTTTTATATAATCCAACGTGTCGTTCATCCAACCCATGTTCCATTTATAGTCGAAGCCGAGACCACCCGATTCGGTAG
Source organism: uncultured Balneolaceae bacterium (assembly GCA_964615135.1). Taxonomy (GTDB): domain Bacteria; phylum Bacteroidota; class Rhodothermia; order Balneolales; family Balneolaceae; genus Balneola. Next base: position 2,514 of record CAZTOG010000006.1, read on the forward strand.
AGCGCGATACACCGCCCCACGAGGTAGATTCTTCCGCAAATGTGATAACGCCGGGGTGCTGATTGTGCACGGCATTGTTGAATTTCCGCAAAAAATCGATGGCTTCCAGATTTTCGCGACCGCCATATTTATTGGGCACCCATTCTCCTTCCTCGCGCGAGTAATCCAGATAGAGCATAGAAGCCACCGCATCCACGCGTAAGCCGTCTATATGGTATTTATCAATCCAATACACCGCGTTTGATACCAGAAAGTTTTGAACTTCAACCCTGCCATAATTGAAAATATAGGTCCCCCAGTCTTTATGTTCTCCCTGGCGCGGATCTTCGTGTTCGTACAGGCCGGTGCCATCAAAACGGCTTAAACCGTGGCCATCTTTGGCAAAATGCGCCGGTACCCAATCCATTATAACGCCGATACCCGCTTTGTGGCATTCGTTTACGAAATACATAAAATCTTTCGGTTTGCCATAGCGACTTGTTGGCGCATAATACCCTGTTATCTGGTAACCCCAAGAGGGATCGTAAGGATGTTCGGCAATGGGCATCAGTTCTATATGTGTAAATCCCAAATCTTTCACATACGGAATCAGCTCATCGGCCAGTTCTCTATAATTTAAAAACCGGTTGGTATGGTCGGTTTTCTTTTTCCATGAACCGGCATGCACTTCATACACCGATATGGGTTTGTCCAGTGCCTGATTTTCTTTTCTTTTATTTACCCAATCTTCGTCTTCCCAATCAAATCCCTCCAAATTGGCCACAATAGATGCTGTGCCCGGCCTTAATTCCATTTGATAGCCGTACGGATCCGATTTTATGAGAATTTTTCCTTCTACCGTGGATTTAATCTCGAATTTATATAAATCACCTTCTGCTATATGCGGTATAAACAGCTCCCAAAGGCCTTGACGATGCACCAAACGCATGCCATGTACACGTCCATCCCAATTATTGAACGAACCGATTACACTAACCCTTTCCGCAGCCGGAGCACTTACCACAAAATGAGTACCTTTTACGCCATCCATTTCTTTAATATGGGCACCCATAAAAGAATACGCATTTTGATGATTTCCTTCTCCCCACAGCTGTAAATCGAAGGCATTCAGCGCTGAGCCAAAGGTATAAGTATCCGCAAGTTCGAATGGTTCGCCATGATGTGGGATGATGGTCATGGTGTATTTAAACCTGTTTTTTCGGCGGGGCACAATGGCCTCAAAAAGACCTTCGGCAGAGACCCGGTTTAACGCAAATGGTTTCGATTTTCCAACATTTATATGAATTTCTTTGGCTTCGGGCCTGAAAACCCGGATTATCAGCCGTTTTTTTCCTTTATATTCAATATCGTGCAGACCCAGTACCGAAAAGGGATTGTTAAAAGAGCCGTTCGAAAGCGCCACAACCGTATTTTTATCTAATGTAAAGCCCATTTATTTAGTAAATTATTATATGCTTAAATATACCAATTAATAGCTTTATATATTTGGCATTAACGTAATTATTGAGGTTTGCGAATTATAGAACATTAATGTAAAACAATATTGACTTACAAATTTTTCGTTGATGAAAGCGTCCTTTAACATTCCTATCTTTCGAAGATGAATTTTGATTATAATATACCCGAAGCACATAAAAATCTATTCGAGCTTATTAATAAAGCTGCCACCAAACTAAATCAACCAACATATTTGGTGGGCGGCTACGTTAGGGATTATTATTTGAACAGGTTAGATAAAACTAACTACGATCTGGACTTTGTAACCGTTGGATCGGGTATAAAATTGGCAGAAGAAGTGAGCAGATTGTTGAATGGCTCCAGTTTGGCTGTTTTTAAACAATTTGGAACTGCACAAGTAAAAACAAGCGATTTTGAGCTCGAATTTGTTGGCGCCAGAAAAGAAAGCTACAGCAGAGATTCCAGAAAACCGATTGTGGAAGACGGCACCCTGGAAGACGACCAACTGCGGCGCGACCTGACCATCAACGCCATGTCGTGGTCGCTAAACTCCGAAAATTATGGCGAACTGATAGACCCGTTTAATGGCATGGGCGATATTGAAAATAAAATAATACGCACGCCGATAGATCCAAAAAAAACATTTAGCGACGATCCTCTTAGAATGCTGCGCGCCATTCGTTTTGCCACACAGTTAAACTTCAAAATTGCACCCGAAACTTTTGAGGCTATAAGCGAAATGGCGCCCCGGTTAGAAATTATTTCAAAAGAAAGGATAATTGCGGAGGTAAATAAAATAACACTGTGCGATAAACCCTCTTTTGGTTTTACGTTGCTGTTTAAAAGTGGGTTATTGAAAATATTTTTCCCCGAAATGCATAACTTGCACGGCGTTAAAGAAAAAAATGGCCATCGGCATAAAGATAATTTCTGGCATACCTTACAGGTGTTGGATAATGTAGTTGATCTGGGTGGCGATTTATGGTTGAGATGGGCAGCCATCATGCACGATATTGCAAAACCACAAACTCAGCGTTTTCAGGAAGGAGTGGGCTGGACCTTTCACGGACACGAAGCTTTGGGCGCCAAAATGACCAAGGGTATTTTCAGAAGATTGGGCCTGCCCCTTGACGAAAGAATGCGGTTTGTAAAAAAACTGGTGCGTTTGCATTTAAGGCCCATAGCCCTGGCCGATGATGACGTGAGCGACAGCGCCATCCGGCGATTGATATACGAAGCCGGCGAAGATGTTTTTAAGCTTTTGACGCTTTGCCGGGCCGATATTACCAGCAAAAATGAAAGTAAAATTGAAAAATTCCTTGCCAATTTTGACAGAGTTGAGCAAAAAATCTACGACGTAGAGGCAAAAGACAAAATAAGGAATTGGAAAAATCCGGTATCCGGTAAAATGATTATGGAAATGTTCGGTTTAGAACCTGGCAGACAGGTAGGCGATATAAAAAATAGTATAAAAGAGGCCATATTGAATGGAAATATCCCAAACGATAAAGACGCCGCCATTCAATTTATGCTGGATAACAAAGAAGAATTATTAAAATAACAGACCCATCTGCTTTATGGCAAATAAATGGATTTCAGATTCTTATGCAAAAATTAATTTGGGATTAAACCTAATCGGTCAATCAGAGTCGAATATATTGGATATCGAAGCCGGATTTTATTTTATAGAATGGGCAGATCGCATCGAAATAACACATTCAAACAGGCATAATTTGGTTGTAGATGGACCTTTCGACATACCCAATACCGATAATTTAATGGTAAGAGCCATAGAATTGCTGGAAAAAGAAACGGGATTAAAAGATAAATTCAATATATACCTTAAAAAGAACGTTCCTATAAAAGCAGGGTTTGGAATTGCGGCCTCCAATGCAGCCACTCTTATGCTTATGGCAAACAAAATTGCAAATCTAGGGTTGAGCAAATCGGATTTAATGGAACTGGGTGGCAGGCTGCGATTTGATGTGCCCACATTTATTAACGGCGAAAACGGAATATTGAACACGGCAACGGGCGAATTTGAAAGCCTTGAGGCTCTGGAAGATTTTTATATCATTGCCGGCTATCCCGATATACAAATAAACAGGGACGATTTTTTGCAATATATCTACAATATAGAGCCACTCGGTTACCCATTGAAGAATTTATTGCTGGACGACCCCGAAGAATGGCCATTTTTTCTCGAAAATGCACTGGAACCGACCTTGTTTCAGATATACGAATTAATAGGCAATATGAGGGATCAATTTTATGAATTCGGTGCAACATACGCCTCCATGAATGGAAGCGGTTCCAGTGTTTATGGGCTTTTTAATCAAGAGTTTGTTGCAATTCATGCTTTTGATTCGTTTCATAGCCTTGGGTTCAAATCAAATATAACACGCCCAAACTTTAAACCCGACCAGGGTATCTATATCATAGAATAGAATAAATACATACAATTACAGATTATAAAAAGATAAATAACTATAATAACAAATATTTATCAACACTAAAGAAATTTACAAATTATTTAGACGACAATGAGCAATAAGAAATTACCCGATTTTTTGACAAGAAAGGGTCTGGATCGCGACTCGCTGCGCGAAGACATAATACTGCACCTGAAACATACATTGGCCAAAGATGAATACTCAAGTACCGGCTGGGATAATTACAACAGTGTGGTGCTTGCCATTATGGACCGATTAAACGGAAAATGGCTGAATACCCAGCAAAGATACCATAAAGAAGAAGCCAAGCGCGTGTATTATCTTTCAATGGAGTTTTTGATTGGCCGAATGCTGGATAACATGGTAGTCAATTTGGGAATTCAGCAAGAAATAGCCGATGCATTGAGCGAAATTGGCCTGGATTACAACGACGTACGTGAAGAGGAATGGGATGCCGGCCTTGGAAATGGAGGTTTGGGACGTTTAGCAGCCTGTTTTTTGGATTCTATGGCTACGTTGGGCATTCCCGCCATGGGCTATGGTCTGCGTTACGACTATGGCATATTTTATCAAACCATGGAAAACGGTTTTCAGATTGAAAAACCCGATTTATGGCTCCGATATGGCAACCCTTGGGATATTATTCGGCCCAAAACACAATATTCCGTTAACTTTTACGGCCATCAGGCCATTTATAACGACAGCAAAAACGGCGATACAAAATATGCATGGAAAGATACATCCAAAGTACAAGCCATTGCCTACGACACGCCTATTCCCGGCTATGAAAACGGCGTTGTAAACAATCTTCGCCTGTGGAAAGCCGAGTCCCATACGGCATTGGATCTGAAAAGCTTCAATCAGGGCCAATATATCGATGCTGTGCGCGATAATCAGCTAGAACAGAATATTACCCGTGTTCTTTATCCCAACGATAAAATTTTTGTGGGACAGGAACTTCGTTTAAAACAGGAATATTTCCTTGTTTCGGCATCGTTGCAGGATATTATCCGCAGATTTAAGAACGGTAATAACGATTGGACCAAATTTCCTGAAAAAGTTGCCATACAATGCAACGACACTCACCCAAACCTGGCCATACCCGATTTAATGCGCATTTTACTGGATCAGGAAGGCTTGCCGTGGGAAAAAGCATGGGATATTACCAAAAACACTATGGCCTATACCAACCACACCCTTTTACCGGAAGCACTCGAAAAATGGCCGGTTTCGTTGGTCAGAAATCTGCTGCCACGCCACCTGGATATTATTTACGAAATCAACCGAAGATTTATGGATAAAATAAAAGTACGGTTTGGCAACGACCCTAACAAAATTGCGCGTATGTCCATCATTGGCGAAGGTGAAAACCCGGTTGTGCATATGGCGCATCTTGGCATAGTGGGTTCTAAAAAGGTAAACGGCGTAGCAGCTTTGCACTCGCGATTGCTTAAAGAATCGATGTTCCGTGATTTCGACGAGATGTTTCCAAATAAATTTACCAACAAAACAAACGGTATTACTCCCAGACGCTGGCTTAAACAGTGCAATCAGAATTTATCGGCATTGATTACCGAAAAAATAGGCGATAAATGGACTACCCACTTAGATGAACTGAAAAAACTGGAGCCATTTGCCACGGATAAAGACTTTGTAAACCGTTTTGAGGCTATCAAACTTCAAAACAAGAAAAAACTGGCCGATTTTGTAATGGAATCTCGTGGAATCGAAATTGATCCAAACTCCATATTCGATATACAAATAAAACGTATCCATGAATATAAAAGGCAGTTATTGGCAGCGATCCACGTAATTGCCCTGTATAACCGCATTAAAGCCAACCCCGATGCTGATTTTGTACCCCGAACAGTACTTTTTGGCGGTAAAGCGGCACCCGGTTATGCCATGGCCAAATTGCACATCAAATTGATAAACAGTATTGGCGAAATGGTAAACAACGACCCCGAAGTGAGCGATAAACTGAAATGCGTATTTCTGGAAAATTATCGTGTAACCCTGGCCGAACTGATGATTCCCGCCGCCGACCTTTCCGAACAAATTTCTACCGCCGGTATGGAGGCATCCGGTACCGGTAATATGAAACTGGCCTTAAACGGCGCATTGACTATTGGAACATTGGACGGCGCCAACGTGGAAATAAAAGAAGAAGTGGGCGATGATAATATTTTCATCTTCGGCCTTACCGTTGAAGAAGTGGAAGAGTTGCGAAGATCGGGCTACAACCCTTGGGATTATTATAATGCCAACGATGAACTGAAAAAAGCGCTCGACCAAATACAGACCGGCTTCTTTAGCCCGGAAGACCCGCATTTGTTCCAGCCCATTATTGACGCACTGTTGCATAAAGGTGATTATTTTATGGTGCTGGCCGATTTTGATGCATATTTAAAAGCGCAGGCCGCGGTTGAAAAAGAATTCAAAAATAAGGCCGAATGGAACCGAAAAGCCATTTTAAACGTGGCACGAATTGGTAAATTTTCCAGCGACCGTACCATAAAAGACTACGCTGACGAAATTTGGGAGGTTGAAACCAATTATTAGAAACCGATTATCGAGGTTCAGCTAATAATAAATGCCACCCGTATAAATTTAAAAGCAGAAGGATATATTCTTTCTGCTTTTTTTATTGGATATCGTTTTATTGGATATTAGGACATTATGGTTCAATTTCGAGCCATTTCATCCAGTTTTTGGGTGCCGTGCGGGCTTCGTGGTTCTTACCGGGAATGACCAACGTGGATTCGGGATATTCGTCGGGAAACAGGAATACGGTGCCGATCAATATTTGGTTGGTAGGTATGCCCAAAAACTCCTGCACATTTTCTTTACGGATACAGCCGCCGGACGACCAATAACTGGAAATGCCAAGCGAAGTGGCAGCAAGCAACATACTTTGTACCGCCGCAGCCGTTGCGGCAATATGCTCCATATTTTTAATATTTGGATAGAACTTGCCCGGTTTCGGATCGCGCTGCCTTTCGGGAATCCAGTACGCCAAAATAAGTCCATCTGCAGCTGCCAGCATTTTTAAAACACCTTCCGAACATTTTTGAAGCTCTTCTTTTTTAAATAATTGCAGTAAATTTCTACAATTTTGGGCGTTCAAGGCATAGAAACGCCAAGGCTCCACACCTTTTAAGCTGCCGTTCTTATTTCTTTCGTCTGTTTGATAGTGAAAAGGGGCGTATCTGCCTGCCAATTCGATTATTTCCTGCATCGTTTTTTCAAAATCGGTACCCTTGGTAATGGGCAACGGCTGTTCAAAATCTTGGCGCAGTTTTATTGAACGCCGGTTTTTTATTGCATCTATGGTTTTCAATTCTAAGGCTTTAAATATTTAATGTTGGCTGTCGATTGGTTTAAATCAACTTTTAGTTGTGATGTTCGATGCTTTTTTGGTTTTAAATTTCTGCATTGCTTTTTCGTAACAATCTACTCCTTTCTCGTAAATTTCCTTCGCTTTATGGAATTCGAATGTTGAGGCGGTGTTGCGCGGTATATCAATCAGCAAATCGACATGATAATGGTCGAGCATCACATCCACCAGTCGATCTTGCGTCAAGTTATAGGTATTGTTCATTAAATCGAAGATGGAATAATCAACATCCTGCTTTTGTTCATCGGTGTTTTTAGCGAAATCCAGAAAGTTATCCGGCAAAATCCTTTCGTACCATTTCGGATCGTATGGCTCTTTCAGTTCTTCTTCTATCTCATTTTTTACGGACGATTTTGCATTTACATTTACCGCTACAACAATGGCATTTTCTTGTGGTTTAACCAAATTAATAGGCAGTGGGTTCAGCACTCCACCGTCCACCAATATGGCATTTTCTTTGGCAATGGGCACATATACGCCGGGAATGGAACTGGAAGCTCTCATAGCCTCATATAAATCGCCCGTTTTGAAGTAAATTTCCTTTTGATGCTTAATATCGGTTGCAATAGCCGTGAAAGGGATGTTAAGATTTTCGATTTTATAGTTTCCGATCAGGTCTTTATGCTTTTCAAAAATCTTTTCGCCCTTTAAAAACCCTCTTTTGGTAAATGTAAAATCGGACAGCTCGAAAACCTCTCTTTTGGTCATGTTTAGAATCCATTCCTTATACTCGTCCATGTGTCCGGTAGCGTAAATTCCGCCAATAATAGCCCCCATAGAACATCCAATAACCTCAATAATCTCAAATCCATCGTTCAATAAACCCTCAATAACCGCAATATGGGCAATACCGCGCGCACCGCCACTGCCCAACACCAAATGGACTTTCTTTTTCGATGGGTTATTATGTGAATCCGCTTTAGATACCACAGCTAGTTTTTTGATTTCCGGTTATCGACTGAATATACAGCCAATAATAATATTTTTGGTAATTATGTGGTTACATATATAAATTCCAGAAAGCTCTTACCCTAGCGCCCGCGAAATTATAAACGACGAACATGAACGGGTCATGTTAGTCGGGACAACCAAGGGTGAATTTTATTTTACACGACGCTCTCGCGGAGAATGGGGGGTACTAAAATAATAAAGTGTTTTAATGATAGAATTACACTTTTTGTATTACTGTAAACAAGACAGAGTGTAATCGTTTTAAAGGTTAAATGCCGGGAGATTTTAACTGAGATGCGAGGAGAAGGTCTATTTCTTTCGAAAGGAAAAGGAAGGGCAACCCATTACATACTAAATAAAAACGATTATATTTAAATAATTGGCATTATACTGATTTCAATGAACCAGTTTTATAATCATTTTATAGCCAATAACCACGATCCTTTCAATATGTTTTAGCTGAGTAGGCGTACACATCCTTAATCCATATTTATTGACTTATTTTTCGTATTTTGTGTTAAACCAAACTTGAATTAACGGAATATTTGCATCATGCCTAAGGTTAGATTGATTGATATCGCTTATGCGCGTAGCGGCGACAAAGGAAACGGTTCTAATGTTGGGGTAATTGCCCGGCACCCCGATGTTTATGATTTTTTGAAAGAACAACTTACCGTTGAAGTGGTTAAAGAGCACATGAAAAATGTGTGCAAGGGCAGTGTGGAAAGATTTGAGCTGCCAAACATCGGCGCTTTAAATTTTCTATTGAACGACAGCTTGGGCGGTGGCGGATCCGTTTCGTTAAAATTGGACGCCCAGGGCAAAACCCACGCCGTACAAATGCTTCGCTTGGAACTTGATGTGTCCGAAGAACTGCTCGAAAAAGTGAAAGAAGCCGAAAAACAATTCGCCGACTAACGCCAAATACTCGGCAAAGTATCAATTTTGGAAATTTATCCGATATAAATAATGTCGGCAATAGCATTATTTACGTTCCTATGGATTTATTCCGCTTTCTACACAAATACTCTGGCAATGTTATACTTATAGCATTAATATTGTAGGGTATAATACGCCTGTTTTAATTTATTCATCGCACTCTATTTTAACCGGGTATTTTTAAGCTTATCAATAATATCCATAAATATTTAGGTTTTTAATAAATCTACTTGCATCAATCGTGAATTTTATTTATTTCGCAAGTGTGTGTGCTGCAATAATAAAAAAAATAAATTAGACTACCTTTATCAAGATTCTAATTTGGGTCATTAAAAAATAAGATTAACAATAATATGCAGACAAGAATAGAAAAAGATTTACTGGGAGAGCTACAGGTTCCTGCCAATGCTTACTATGGAATACAAACCCTTCGTGCTATAGATAACTTCAATATATCAACCGATCGTTTGGAGCACTATCGTACATTTATTTGGGCTCTTGGTGCTGTAAAAATGAGTGCGGCGAAAGCAAATCAGGAACTGGGACTGCTCGAAAATACCGTAGCCAACGCTATAATTACGGCCAGCCAAGAAGTCATGGATGGTAAATTTGATAAAGAATTTCCTATTGATATGATTCAGGGAGGCGCCGGCACTTCTACCAACATGAATGCCAACGAGGTTATTGCGAACCGCGCTTTGGAATTAATGGGTTATAAAAAAGGAGAATATCAATATTGCTCGCCCAACGATTTGGTGAACATGTCGCAATCGACCAACGATGCCTATCCCACCGCCGGAAAGCTGGCCATTGCAAAAAAACATTTTGAATTGATTGAGCATTTAAAAGCGCTCGTAAATTCTTTTCGAAATAAAGCGGTAGAATTCCAAAATATTATAAAGATGGGCCGAACCCAATTACAAGACGCCGTACCCATGACATTGGGACAGGAATTTAATGCTTTTGCCACAAACCTGGAGAATGAAATCGACTTTTTAAATTATACTGCAATGGCATTTTTTGAGGTGAATATGGGTGGAACCGCCATCGGCACCGGTTTGAACGCAGCGCCGGGATATTCAGATGCATGCGCAAAATACATGTGCGATATTTCCGGATATCCTATATGTTTGGCTGTGGATTTGGTTCAGTCCACTCCCGATACCGGTGCTTTTGTAAAATATTCAGCGGCTTTAAAAGCTTTATCAATAAAACTATCAAAAACATGCAACGATTTAAGGCTTTTATCATCGGGACCGCGCGCCGGATTTTCCGATATCAACCTGCCGGCCGTGCAACCGGGGTCGTCCATCATGCCTGGAAAGGTAAATCCCGTAATTCCCGAAGTTGTAAACCAGATTTGTTTTAAAGTTATTGGCAACGACACCACGGTTTCAATGGCTTCCGAGGCAGCGCAGTTACAACTCAATGTCATGGAGCCCATTATAATCCATTCCATAATGAATTCGATGCATTTTCTGCAACAGGGTTTTGATATTTTACGCGAAAAGTGCATTGATGGCATTACAGCTAACAACACCCACACGGAAAGCATTGTTAGAAATAGTATTGGAATTGTAACGGCACTGAACCCATATATTGGCTACAAAAAAGGTTCCGAAATTGCCAAGAAAGCACTCGAAACCGGAAAAAGTGTGTACGATTTGGTGTTGCTGGAGGGGATTCTGTCGAAGGAAAAACTGGATGAAATTCTAAGCCCTGTAAATATGGTAGGAATAAAGTAGGCTGACATGGGATTTTTTGGGTACTGACAATAAAGTACCCCATCTCCATCTAACTATTCTATTGTTATGTTAAATTTTTATTTAAAAACGATGCCTAAATACTAAACTTGCTTCTATTTCAGAATATTTAGTACCCATTCCCTGCATTATATTATTATTTAACTGGCGCACAGAGGCGGATAAAGAACCTTTTTTATAAATTCTATAATTGGCAGCCATATTAAACGTCAATTGCTGGGTCTGCATTATATAAGTTTCTAAATTTTGTGCCGACCTATCTACCTCGTTTTTATTTTGATTGTAGCCTGCGTTTAATGTTAAGTTTAGTTTTTGCTGGAAAAAAGCGTAAGAGGTGCCCAAATTAGCGCCCAAAGTAACATTTGTTGCGTTGTTAGAATTTAGAATCATATAATTTCCCATGGCATTTATCGAAAACCCGGCCGGAAAACGAATATTGTAAGCTAGTGAGGACGAGTAGGTATCGGAGCTAAAATCATCTTGCGTAGCTGCGGCACTTTTATATTCGTTCAACATATTAAAATAAGAACCCGATATAGAAATATTATGTGTAAATCCGTTATCACTTTGAATCATAAAGTTGGGCTGCAGCATAAACGTGTGTGAAACCTGTTGTTGGCCCAGGTGCAAAGTGTCAACACTAGTGTTCGACTTAAATGCGTTTAACATCATATTATAGCTGGAATTTAATGATATCATATCGGTTATTTGAAATACTACATTTGTGCCAACTGCAGTGTTAGTTGCGGTTTGTATTCTGTTGCCCAATAAATTGTCTTTTCCTAAAGATAGATTTGCTCCAAAACTAATTCTGTTATCCAAAAATCTAGTATTTGTACCTACGGTAAATGTTTGCTGATCGTCTCTTATTCTGCTTACACCCAGCGATGTAAATCCGGGTTGAATTCTTTCAAATCCGAGATTGAGGCCAAAATTTTGTAACACTAGGTCGGCTGCTGCTGTGCCTGCATAGTTCAACCTAGAGCTTATGTGTGGAGGAAAAATATTCGTAATAAATTTAGGTACGCCTGTTTCATCCGCATTTATTGCATCGCTGTTTAGGTCTCGGGTAAAGGCCGATACCGTTAAATTACCAGAAAAAGTAATTTTGTTTTTGAACAGTGATATTTGAGCATCCGGTGTGAAGGTTAAATTTTGTTTTGGTGTTACAGTACCCACCGAGTCTATTGAGCTGATATTGTCTTTAGAGTAGTGGGTGCTGATATGAAAATGGTTATTGTTTTCTTTACCTATCCCTATTTTCCCTCCATAGGAAAATCTTTCAAATGCAGGCTCTCTAAATCCACGCCCATCACTAAAATTAATTGCTTTCTGTGTTCTACCGCCCACCATTTCTATTAAAAATGTTCCGGGTTCCAATTTAATATAACCACCTTCCATACTAGTGCCGCTTAGCCCATATTTGGAAAAACTTGGGCTTACTGTACCCGCCTGCAGTGTTACCCATTTATAGTTGGCGTCAAAGGAAATTGCATTCATATTTTGGCGCAGTTTAGACTGGTCGGTTGAATACAATAGATTTATCCCCGATTTAAATCCAAAAAGGGAAAAATTTAGATTAGCATTGGTTCTAAAACTTGCCGGCGCTCTTCTATTTTCTATGCCGCTAGCGCTGTATGTGCTTGCTGTAAATCCTATACCTCCCGATGTAGTTAACGGCCGTATATTCGAATCTTTTATTATGGGGTTTGTTTGTGCGTATAAATTGCTTGCACCCAAACACAGCACCAATCCCACAATAACCAATAAGGATAGTCTGTTCATTCTCTCGATAAATTAATTTGAAATATTATGGTTTTAGTTTTCCGTAGTATAAACAATTTTGCTTTTGTTAAGCTCGGTTTTAAAACTAAAGGTTATTGTATAACTATAGATAAAATCAGATTCTGTCTAACTAATTCTTCCTAATACCTGGTTGTTGTTATAAAATTTCCCAATACCTTTCAAATATAGTTAATTAAAATAGTAATTAACAAAATATATTATCTAATAAGTAAGTTATTAATAATTGATTCTTTAACACCTATTATGCTTTGTACCTCGTCAAAGCTTTGGGCATTGTTGCCAAACACAAATAAAGGAATTTTATTTCTGGTATGGGATTTAGTGCTCAAGTCTTCAATATTTCCATGGTCACTCGTAATTACCAAAGTATCGGTACTTTTCATGTTTTTCAGTATATACAGTAAAAACTCATCCAAAGGTTTTAAAACCCTATTTGCAGCTTCAAAATCCTGGCTGTGCCCTGCTTCGTCCGTTAAATAGTACTCAAAAAGCACCAAATCGTAGTGGGGTACTATGCTCAATAATCTTTTTGCGGCATCGGTGGCTGTTATTTTAGGCAAATCTATATTTAATCTTTCCCGCCAGGCATTTTGTAATATTTCTGCTGTTAGTGCTTTTTCGTTTAACACTTCCGGGGTGCTGTTTAATGCAATTTCATTGCTGTTCATCATAAATGTGGTACAACTCCATCTGTTTCGCTTTTTGGCCATCTCAAAAAAAATGGGAGGGTAAGCATTTATAAAGTAGGGTGATTTGCCCAGTTTTATGGCATCTTTAAAAATATTATGCTCTTTTAAAACAGGTCTGATTTTAGAGTGGGGGTAGGGGCCGAAATGTCTGCCAATAATTTTGGATGCGTTTTTCCCGGTAAATAATGTAGTTTGTCCGGTACCGCTTTGTGGTAAACCCTCTACATTCAAATTGGCGTCTATTCCTTTATAAAGCTGGCTGCTGTTTTTGTATTCCCAATCCGGATCGAAAAAATTCTCTCCTGACAGTATTTGAAAACTTTCGTAATTGTTTAAATAAAAAGGATTTTCTTTGCTTTCGGTACCAATTCCAACACCATCCAAAAAAATAAATATAACCGACAATCTATTTCTCCAATATTATGGTTACCGGCCCATCGTTTATTAATTCCACATCCATTTCGGCGCCAAAAGTGCCGGTTTCTACTTTTAATTTGGATTGTGTTTTAAAATATTCAATCATTTTTTCGTACATCGGTTCTGCTTTTTCGGGGCGTGCAGCTTCTATAAAACTTGGACGTGTGCCTTTCTTCACATTTCCATATAAAGTAAACTGCGATACTACTAAAAGTTCGCCTTCCACATCCATAATGGATTTGTTCATTTTGCCGTCTTCATCCTCAAATATTCTGAGGTTAAGTACTTTATGAGCTAGCCACTCCAGTTGTTTTTCGGTATCGTCTGTATGCACACCCAATAACAATAACAGGCCAGTCTCAATTTTTGCAGTAATTTCGCCGCCTATGGTTACGGATGCCTTTTTTACGCGTTGTACAACTATTTTCATTAAAACTTTTTTAAAATGTGGATTAGTGTGTGGATTACTTTATTATAACTTATTGATAACTAAAAACAGCCAAACTTTTCAACAGCTTTCCACTCCAACTAAAGGTAATCAACACTGTGAAATAACAACTTTTATTGTTGATAAATTAAATGCAAAATATATGTTTATTTTATGTGTGAATGTTAATAAAAAACTAAAACCTTATCTAAACATCCCTAAATAGAGTTTTTAATCAACATTATTATACACATTCTCTTCATCTTCTATGGTATGGTGCTGGATAAATAAGTTATCAACATATACACACGCTCTACTATTATATAACAAATTTTAAATCCAATAAATTTTGTCTAATACAGTGTGGATAACTCTGCTTTACCATTTTTTATTTTGATTTTCGTTTAGTAAAACCGAATAGGTATTTCAATCTTAACAGAATCCCATTCTAGTTTCATATTTGTCAGAGAACCGCTTAGTTCATCAAAATCTATGGTAAATACTTCAGCTGGTTCTTCCGTTTTTATTACCGGTACATCAAATTTTTTGTAGTCCATTTCGGGTGTATAATTAAACGCACCCCACTCGCCTAAAGCATTGCTCAATATAATGGTCCAATTATCTTCGTTTGGGATAGTGAACAAAGAATACGTTCCGGCTTCAATAGGCTCGTTGTTCATTAAAACGGTGTTTGTAATGGTAATTTCGGTAGCTTCGTTTGCGCCCGTTCGCCAAACTTCTCCAAAAGGTACAAGTTCACCAAATATATCGCGACCTCTGCGATAGGGTTGGCCGTAAACTACTTTCAAATATGTGTTTTCATATTTAATGGAAGCAATGGCAATATTACTTATTCTATTGGTTGATGACTCAACTACCCCTGATGATTTCTTTTTACCGCATCCAAGAGTGAGTGTAAAAAGCATGGCCATTACAGCAAAAGTGATGTTCTTATAATTAAATATTTGTTTTTTCATTTTAAAAATCTCCATAAATAAATTGTAATTGATTGCGTGCCGGCTCAAAACCAACACCTATGCCAAAATTTAGGGCAATATTGCCAAAATTATATCTGAAATGTAACCCGCCACCTATTATGGTTCTTTGTTCATCTACGGTACCTATAGTATGGGCGAATGTACTTAAATATAATGTATTAAAATGTACAGGCACCAATAAACTTCCGTTGTCTGGGTAAAAAAGCGGAATGGTATATTTTGCGCTTAACCGCGCCAATAATGGTGAATTTGGGAAAACGTGACCTTTAAAACCCATCGGTCGGATACTATCTGTATTATATAATAGGTTGCTGCTTTGAGCCAAAAAATGTATATCTAACCTCAATGATTGATTATACTTGCCTAAAGGCGCCAAATAACCAAAAGCTCCAAAATGATGTCCCCATTTTTCATTTAAAGATAGTCTATACTTGTTACCCGTCTGTTTAAATGTTAAGTCCATGCTGGTGGAATTTAATACTCTTTTAAAAGTACTGAACAATACCAAACCAGATCTGGGCTGTATATCGCGTGCAAGTCTTAGAATTCGCCAATTAAATTGTGCGCTATACCCTAGCTTATATTGAGTGGCAGCATTATCGGATATTGGTTTCAAGTTCAAATCCAAATATTTTAGTCTGTCTATTTCCAGGCGTGGGGTTAATAAAAAGGCCGAAGTTCTGGTTATTTTTCTAGCGTTGAATTTGAGTGGAACCGAAAAACTAAAACCACTTTCAGAGCTCAAAAGTGTCATCTTTTCAAATCTATTGGTACCTGTAATATCGTTTAAACCATCGTTATTCCAATCGGTATCAAAGTAAGAAAACGAAGGGCTGCTGTAGGCACCCATCTTAAAACCCGGAAAAAAAGCATTATTGGAGTATTGTACATCGTACCAAAATTTGTTCTGTAATCGGCTTACTTCTGCAAAATAGGAATGACTGCCTAATACATCGGTTCCAAGCATAGCCATACCAAATTGATTGAGTCCGTGGTTTTCTTTTAATGTTGGTAATATACTACGTGGTTTTAACCAACTTAAATCGGTTTTATAATCTTCTATTTTCCAGTTATCCGTGTTTATTTCTGCCCCATTTTCTGCACTTGGATACGTTTCTTTATTGGGAATCACCTCAAGTAACTCATTATCATCCAATATTCTGTTATAAAAATCATTTTTATCCAAAATGGCTATACTCTGTTCATTGTTTAGCTGATACGAATATATAATGGCATTTCCATCGGGCGAATAATTACCCTCCATAACATTATAAACAGAGTTGGTAAGCTGGGTAATTCTGTCATTGTCTATATCGTATTCATATATATTCATCGCTGGATATAAATCGGTAGTAAATAGCAATTTATTTTGTGTCGGATGCCAATCTATATCAAAAATAGAGCCGATTTTTAATGCCAGCGTTGGATTTTTGTCCAAATCGGTTTTTAAATGCTCCAAATCGGTTATCCAAAGTGCCTGATATCCGTTTTTATTTACAACAGCGGCTATTTCATCTCTGTTTTTTGGATTTGAAACCAGACTTACGGGGATATCATCCTCAAACGTTTTTAAAATCTCCGGTGTACCATCCTTTAAAAAAACTATATCCGCAGAATTTTTATTGGTTTGTAAGGCCACAAATCCATCTTTTGTTTTTGCAGGCGAATAGATTCGTTGTTTTTCAGACAAATATTCAATTTTACCGGTTTTGAGATCCAGCTGCTTAATATCCAAAGTGTAAACATTATCGTATAATAAATTGGTGCGGTATCCAGAAAAATATAGCAACCCATTATTTTTGTCGTAGCTGAATATAAAATCGGACGATGCCGTGGTTTCTTTTATAAAATCTAGTTTATTAGTTTCCAGGTTATGCTTGTAAAAGCCCTGTGGTTTGTTGTAATGTTGGCCATAATAAACCAATTCGTTGTTGTTTATCCATAATGGTTTTTGAAGTTTTAAGCCTTTGTACGGTATTTTAATTTCTTTATGTAAACTGTTGGTTGAATTGGAGATATTGTTGATTCTTAGTTGTTCTTTTCTGGCAATATCTTGTAGAAATTCTTTATGCAGCTGGCCGGGCCATTTTTTGGTTTCCCATCTGAGGGCAAATCCATAT
This sequence comes from uncultured Balneolaceae bacterium, assembly GCA_964615135.1. Lineage (GTDB taxonomy): Bacteria > Bacteroidota > Rhodothermia > Balneolales > Balneolaceae > Balneola. Next base: position 19,932 of record CAZTOG010000006.1, read on the forward strand.
CCCAAAAAGAAATATTTATAATTGAATTCCACACTTTTTCGGTAAATATCCTCTCCGTATTTGCTTCCCAGCCAATCTACAAAACTGGCACCGGCGATGTAATGGCGATTATACGGTCTGGTGTTTTCCGATGGCTGAAAGATTTGTGACATGCTCCACGGCTTGCCTGACCCAAAATTGGCATTAAATTGGTTATTGAAAAGGGTGCTGTTCAATCGTCCGGCACCGGGTTTTGTATATGTCGATTCGAACCAAACTGCCAAGCCTTCATGTAAACCGACCGGCGGGGTAAAATTCAGCGATCGAGCCGCATCAGGAGAAAATAACCGTACAATATTACCAATGCTATATTTTGGATTTATATTTATGTGCGTGGCGTGTAATAATTCATGCGGAAGAACAGTTTCTAGCCAATGTCCGGATTTTGGGTTTAATGATTTACCGATGATGGGCGACAAATCAAATTCGGATCTGAAATTATTGGAGGTTACAAAACCATTTGCATTGTCGTTGTAGTTGGTAATTACCACCGGAAAATTTTTTAAAGTGCCCCCGGTAACTTTGGATGCATTTGGATAATACTGTTCAAGAATTTTAGCCGTTTTGTAGGCAGAAGATTCTTCACCCTCGGGAAAAATAATCCTGAAATGATCGGTTTTTAATATTTGCCAGTTTAATCCGTATGGACGGTGTTGGGTTGGATATATATCTATTTGAGCCAGAATATTCTGGCTAAACAGTAAAAATAAAACAAGTGCTGCATAATGCTTCATAAGTTATTTCTATTAATTCCAATCCGGGTAGATAATAATATATAGCCCAAAAATGAGAAAAAGCACCGGCCATTACAAATAAATGCCAAATTTCGTGAAAACCAAAATAATCGGGATATGGATTTGGCTTTTTTGTTCCATAAATAACCGCGCCAATAGTGTAAAATATCCCGCCAATACCCAGCCAAATCAGAAAGCCGGTTGGTACTACATGCCACATTTGTGGCAGTAATATTACGGCAACCCAGCCCATAACCAAATAAAGAATGGTGGATAGCCAACGAGGTGCGTTCATCCAAAATATTTTGCTGAAAAAACCGAATAGCGCAAAAGACCAAATTCCTATCAGCATCCCAACTTTCCAGCCACCGGTGAGCGTAATGGCGCAAACGGGGGTATAAGAGCCGGCAATAACCAGGTAAATCATAATATGGTCGAGTTTTCGTAAAAACAGTTCTTTTTTTTCCGACACATTTACCATGTGGTATATCGCACTCGAAGCAAACATCAAAAAAACGGTTATTCCATAAACCAAAAAGAAAAGACTTAGATATAATGGCGTTTGATAAGAATTTGTCTTAATCATCAAAAAAATGGTGAACACAACGGCACCTAGGGCGCCGGCCAAATGCGAATAAGCATTAAAAGGCTCTCTGGCAGGGAACAAATATTTAGTCAAAACTTATAACCTATGTTTTATAAATGATGATTTCGATTAAGTTTTAAAATTAGGCAAACACTACATTAAGCACGATTTACACCCATTGCAAATTACAGATAAAAATACCTTATTTATGTATTTATTTACCAATCTTTTTCATTTAATTTGATTATAGTTAAAACATAATTATTAAACGTTTAATTAAGCTTATAAATCCATCATGAAACAGTTTTTGCTTATTATTTCTGTATTTCTGTTCAGTGCAACTTCTATCACTGCCCAAAAAACCGGCTTGGATTATTATATGCCGGAAGGGGTTACTTTTGATAAATCTATCCCCACCCCGGAACAGGTTTTGGGCGCCGAAGTGGGCGAATGGCATGTACGCCACGACCAGCTGGTAAACTATATGTACGCGGTTGCAGAGGCTTCGGACAGAGTTACCATAACCGAGTATGCGCGATCCTACGAAAACCGGCCATTTCTAATGCTTACCATTACATCGCCGCAAAACCACAGGAATATTGATAAAATTAAGAATGAACATGTGCAGTTAACCAACCCTGATAAATCTGCCAATTTGGATACTTCAAAAATGCCGGTGGTTGTATCGTTGCATTATAGTATTCATGGTAACGAACCAAGTGGCACCAATGCATCTATGTTGGTGGTTTATTATTTGGCCGCGGCCCAAGGGAGGGAAATAAACCAGATGCTGGAAAATACCGTTATTTTGGTAGATCCAAGCATTAATCCCGATGGTTTGAACCGTTTTGCAAGCTGGGCTAACACGCATAGAAGTTTAAACGTAGCAGTAACAGACCCAAATAGCCGCGAATTTAACGAAATGTGGCCGGGCGGACGTACTAATCATTACTGGTTCGATTTAAACCGCGACTGGTTACCCGTTCAACATCCTGGAAGTAGAGCCAGAATTGGTAAGTTTCATGAGTGGAAACCAAATATTTTGAACGACCACCACGAAATGGGCACAAATTCCACTTATTTTTTCCAACCGGGTATTCCATCGCGTACGCATCCGCTTACTCCCGATAAAAATCAGGCTTTAACAGAGGCTATTGCAGAATTTCATGCGGATGAGTTTGATAAAAGCCAAAACCTGTACTATACAAAAGAGAGTTTTGATGATTTTTATTACGGAAAAGGCTCCACATATCCCGATGTAAACGGTTCTGTGGGTATTTTGTATGAACAGGCCAGCTCCCGCGGTCACGCCCAGGAAAGCGTGCATGGTATAATCACTTTTCCATTTACAATCAGGAACCATTTTAAAACATCATTATCTACCCTAAAGGCAGCCCAGGCGCTCCGCGAAGATTTATTAATGCACATGCGTGATTTTTATCTGGAAAAAGCCGAGTTAGCAAAAACAGCTTCTATTAAAGCGTATGTTTTTGGGGACGAAAAAGACCAGGCCAGAACTTTTCATTTGGCCGATATTATAAAGCAGCACGATATAAAAATTTACGAACTCGATCGCGATGTTCAATTTAATGGTGATACTTTCGAAAAGGGTAAATCTTATATAATTCCCACCAATCAGCCGCAATATCAACTAATAACGGCTATTTTTGAAAGAAGAACCGAGTTTACCGATAGTTTGTTTTATGATGTTTCTGCATGGACTTTGCCCTATGCTTTTAATTTACCGTTTGCCGAATTGACCGCCCGGGAATACTCAAATAATATTTTGGGCAAAGAGTTTGATGGTCAGTTAAAGAATACCGGTAAGCTTATGGGCGGCAGAAGCGATTATGCCTACGCTTTCGAGTGGAACGAATATTATGCGCCACGCTCGCTTTATAGATTATTGAACAACGGTGTCAGGACAAAAGTAGCATCTATACCTTTTACAGCTGTTACCCCAACCGGTACAAAAGAATTTGGTTATGGTACTATTCTGGTGCCTTTGGGCATTCAGGATAACCAGGAACAGGTTCATCAATTAATTGAGCAGGCCGCCAAAGACGAGAACCTGACCATTTATAATATTTCTTCAGGTTTGGCCGCCACGGGTGTTGATTTGGGCAGTAACAGTTTTGCCAATTTACGCAAACCCGAAGTTATGATGATAAGCGGCCCCGGCACCAACTCATCTGAAATAGGGGAAGTATGGCATCTGTTCGACCAACGCTACCACATGCCGCTAAGTATTGTAGAGCAACAAAGGGTTAACGGTTCTATGTTGGATAGATATAATGTTGTGGTAGTTTCTGGTTTTAGTTACCGCGATTTATCCGATAATGCCGTAGAAGAGCTAAAAAGATGGGTTAGCAATGGCGGTACATTGATAGCTTATAAACAGGGTGTGAGCTGGGCAAAGCAGCAAGGTTTGGCAAATGTGGATTTTATTTCCACACGAATGGATAATTCAAATAGCGATTCACGTCCTTATGTAAAACAAAGCTCCGATTCGGGTGCCCAGGTTATTGGCGGTGCTATTTTTAATGTTAAATTAGATTTAACACACCCTCTAGCCTATGGTTATAGCAAAGAAAATATAAGAGTATTGAGAAATAGCACCTTGTTTATGGAGAAGGGTAAAAATATTTACTCCACACCGATGGTATATACCGATAAGCCATTGGCCAGTGGTTATATTTCTGATAGAAATCAAGAATTATTGGCAGGCACGGCCGGTGTTGTGGTAAGTAGGCACGGTAGAGGAAAGGTGATAAGCATGACCGATAACCCAAATTTCAGGGCATTTTGGTTTGGAACCAATAAGCTGTTTATGAACGCAGTATTTTTCGGACATACCATAAGTTCATCTACCGCCAACTAAACAAAAATTTCATAGATAAATTAAAAACGGCTCATCCAAAAAGTTGGATGAGCCGTTTTTGTTTTGAATAAATAATATTATAATCTATTGTTTATTTTTGAATTACACCATTTATTATAACATTGGTAACATGTGTGGTATATTCAAACGGGTCGCCATCGAATAGAGCCAGATCGGCATCTTTTCCTTTCTCGAGAGAGCCAACCGATTTATCTATTCCTAATAATTTTGCGGCGCCGAGTGTTAATTTTTGGAGCGCTACTTCTCTATCCAGCCCATTGGCAACGGCAATACCTGCTTCGTAACTTACCACTCTGGTTTTTGGCACATACGATTCGTAACTGCTTTGGAATGCGAATGGGATGCCGGCGTCATAAAGTTTGGCGGCAGTTTCCATACTGGCATTTTTACTGTCACCATAAGGTCTTATCATAGTTGGGTGTACAAAAACAGGCACATTAGCTGCTTTAATTTCATCCATAACTAAATAAGCTTCGGCTACGCCATCTAATACCATTGGGAAGCCGAATTCTTTTTGAACCCGCAAAGCGCTCAATATATCGTTGGCTTTGTGTACGGTAACCACAGCTGTAAATTTGCCTTCCAATAAATCGGCAAGGGCTTCCATGCCCAAATTCGTAGCATTGTTCGATCCTGATTTGCGTTTATCGGCATAATCTTGAGCTTTGATCAATTCCTGGCGAAGCATTGCCACGGCTTTGCTACGCGTACCCGGGCGATTAAACGCACGGTCGAGGTTTCTGCCCAACGAAATAGCCAGCATCTTAGCCGGCGCTAATACAGACTCGTTCACAGTTTTCCCATCGGTTTTTACTATCATAGTTTGGCCACTTATCAATGCGCCGGGTCCATGACCGGTATGCACGGTGGTAATTCCCAAATCCCTTAGGTATGTAACCAAATCTTCTTTGGCATTATAGGCATCAATTGCGCGCAATTCCGGTTGTATAGGGTTGCTTTTTTCGAGCTGGTCCTGGTCGGTATCTACATTGTATTTTCCTGAAAAACCAACGGTAGAACGTGCATCAATAAAACCGGGTGTTACCACTTTTGCTTCTACCACCTCGTAATTATTGGGTACTTTTATAGACGATTGTTTTCCAACCTTATCAATTTTTCCATTTTTTATTAAAACAATGCCATCTACAATAGAATTACCATTGCCGGTGTAAACGGTATCGCCTTTAACCGCAATTTGGGCATTTACTAAATTTGCAGCAGCCAATGCAAAAACTGCGACGAATATAAATCTTAACTTCTTCATTTATAAACTCCTTATTAATCGTGTAGGTTTAATGATCCGGTTCTGAATATTTCGTATCCGCCGGTAGCAAATTCCTTGTCTTCCGGGTTTTTTCGATCCCAAACCTTTATTCCTTCAATCCATGTTTCTTCTACCAGGGTATAAACACTCAGCGGGTCGCCCGATAAAATGATAAAATCGGCATCTTTTCCTTTTTCCAGCGTACCGGCTCTATTATCTATTTCCATCATTTTTGCATTGGCAATGGTTACGCCTTCTAGTGCTTTTTCTCTGCTCATACCTTCGCCTACAGCCATGGCAGCTGAGCGTAGAAACAGGCGCGAATCGGTTATGCCATCATCGGTATGAAAACCCACCAGCACACCGGCTTTTTCTAAGAGTGCCGCATTTTTGTTGCTAATACTAATTGTTTCTGCCTTTCCTCCGAAAGAATCGAGCAAAATTATACTGGTTGGCAAGCCAGAAGCAGCAATTTCGTCTATAACTTTATGTGCTTCACTAACGTGTTGTAAAATCAACTTATAACCAAACTCTTCAGATAAGCGTATGGCTGTCAAAATATCATCGTGGCGGTGGGTATGGTTATGAACAGTTCTTTTTCCTTCTAAAACCTCAACCAATGTTTCCATCTGAAGGTCACGCGCCGGCATTTTGCTTTCATCGCCGTTGGCCGCCTTAATTTTAGCTTGATACTCTTGGGCTTTTATGAAAATGTTGCGCACCATAGCCGCCGCTTTGGCTCTGGTTCCCGGAAATGGTGAGCTTCCACGTGGATTTGTACCATTTGCCATTTTTAAACCACCATATATATTATTTTCTTCGTCAATTATGTAGAGCATATCCTCAATTTTGTTTGCCTTGCGTAATTTCAGATAAAGAGTTTGACCGCTTATTAAATGTCCCGAACCGGGCATAACGTTAACCGAGGTAATACCGCCGGCCAGCGCTTTTTTAAAGGTATTGCTTCGCGGGTCTATGGAATCCAGAATACGAACATCGGGATGGAGCGCCGAGGATCTATCGCCGCCATCTGCCTCACCTATATGCGAGTGGGTATCAATCAATCCGGGCATAATTACCTTACCGCTGGCGTCTTGTATAACCGCCCCGCTTGGAATGGGCGTATTTTTGTCTCCAACGCTTACAATTTTGCCATCTTTGACAATGAGCACACCATTTTCGATTGGGTTACCTTTTATGGGAATAATTTGGGCTCCTTTAAATGCATGCACAACCGATTGCGCACTTAAAGTACCACAAAACAACATAGTAGCCAGCATTAGCAATGCCGACTTATGGATTAACTTCATGATATAATTATGTTTATTAATATTGTTTGAGAATGTGCTATAATTTATAAAATTGAAAACTATCCACAAGTGCAAAATGGCAATATTAGAACGGCTTTACATCTTTAAACAATAAATAAGGCAGGGAGGCCGGCATCAGGTCGTTTTATCGGCCGGTTTTGAGGTGGGATTATAATAAAATCAGTTTTTGCGGCTATAATCTGCACCGCAAAAACCGATTTAAAGTGTATTATACCAACTTATCTACATAGTCCAATTTTTCCCAAGGGAATTCATCTCTTCCAAAATGCCCGTAGGCTGCGGTATCGAAATAAATCGGGCGGAGCAGGTCGAACCGTTCAATAATTGCGGCAGGTGTGCAGTCGAATGTTTTGTTTACCAGTTTGGCAAGTTCAACATCGTTCATTTTACCGGTGCCGTAACTGTTTACGTTTATCGAAACGGGCTCTGCTACTCCAATGGCATAGGCCAGTTGAACCAGGCATTCGTCGGCCAGGTCTGCGGCCACTAAATTTTTAGCAATATGTCGGGCTGCGTAAGCCGCACTTCTATCAACTTTTGTAGGGTCTTTGCCCGAGAAGGCGCCACCGCCATGTGCCCCAAAACCGCCATAGCTGTCCACAATTATTTTTCTTCCCGTCAACCCGGTATCGCTATGCGGGCCGCCAACCACAAAACTTCCGGAGGGATTAACATAATATTTAGTATCGGCGTCCAAATACTGTCCGGGAATTACAGAGCTTATCAAATGCTTTTTCAAATCGGCTTTTATTTGTGCCTGTTCTATGCCCGCGTCGTGCTGTGTTGAAATTACGATGGTATCGATGCGTTTTGGCGAACCGTCTTCATTATACTCTACCGTTACCTGGCTTTTGCTGTCGGGCGCCAAATACGGCATTAAATCGGTTTCTTTACGTATTCTGGCCAGTTCGTGCATTAAATCGTGTGCGTATTGAAGTGGCATGGGCATATATTGCGGGGTTTGTTTGGTTGCATAGCCAAACATCATGCCTTGGTCGCCGGCTCCGCCTCTATCCACTCCGATTTGGATTTCCGTTGCCTGCTTGTTTATGGTAGTTAAAATACCGCAACTATCGGCATCAAATTTATACGATGCTTTGGTATAGCCTATTTTTCTGATTACGTTTCTTACTATATCCTCAATATCAACGTAGGCTTTGGTTGTTACTTCCCCCGAAACGATGGCCAAACCTGTGGTTACCATGGTTTCTACGGCAACCCGCGATCTTGGATCCTGCTTTATCATTTCATCTAAAATAGCATCCGAAATTTGATCTGCTACTTTGTCCGGGTGACCTTCCGATACAGATTCCGAAGTGAATAGTTTTTTCATTATTTTAGCTTTTTATAGTTTATTTAATTGGTTTGAAAATATATGGGGTTGTTTTGTTCAATCAAAGAGACTCTTATCGTCCAATTTTTTTTCCATTCCCAAATATTTATATGTTTTTGAAGTGGCAACCCTTCCTTTTGGCGTTCTTTTTAAAAACCCTTCTTTTATTAAAAATGGTTCATAAACCTCTTCAATAGTATCTTTATCTTCTCCCACCGCCACGGCAATAGTACTTAAACCCACAGGGCCGCCGTCATAATTTTCAATGATGGAGGTAAGCATTCTGATATCCATTTCATCAAGGCCGTTGGCATCTACATCAAGGGCGTTCAACGCTTTATCGGCTATGGCTTTATCAATTTTTGTGAGCCCCTCAACTTGTGCAAAGTCCCTTGTTCGCCTTAAAAGTTTATTTACTATACGCGGAGTGCCTCTGCTTCTGCTGGCAATTTCGAAAGCGCCTTCTTCGGTAATACCAAAATCCATAATATTGGCGGAGCGCATGGCTATAAGCTGTAGCTGCTCGATATCGTAATAATCCAACCTGATATCTATTCCAAATCTTGCTCTTAAAGGTGCGGTCAGCATCCCTTTGCGCGTGGTAGCCCCTACTAGAGTAAAATGGTTCAGGTCTATTTGCACACTGCGGGCGTTTGGGCCCGAATCAATCACAATATCGAGCTTAAAATCTTCCATGGCCGAATATAAATACTCTTCAATAACCGGATTTAAACGATGGATTTCGTCAATAAACAGAACGTCGCCCTCTTCCAGGTTGGTCAGCATCCCCGCTAGGTCGCCTGCTTTTTCCAAAACGGGTCCGGTAGTTGGCCGTATATTTACCCCCATTTCTTCGGCTATAATATAAGATAAAGTGGTTTTGCCCAATCCGGGAGGCCCCGATAAAATTACATGATCGAGCGCATCGCTGCGTTGTTTGGCTGCTTTTATAAATACACTTAAATTAGAAATGGCTTTTCTTTGGCCAATAAATTCATCAATTTTTGCAGGGCGAACGGCCTGTTCGAACGCTTCTTCTTTTTGATTAGGATTTAAAAGGGGATTTTGCAAAGTTTTATCTATAAATATTTATACTAAACGCTGAGTATGTATAATTTGGCCAAATGTAACCATATTTTTCCCTTGATAGAGAATAAATTTACTTTATAGTATAAAATACAGCCTTTTGGCAGAACTTAAAAGAAACGATTAACCCGCATATAAAAAAGATTTCAGCCCATGTCCAAAAACCTGAGTTCCGATAAGCTCAAAATTTCCGGTCCCGAATATTTTTTCAATTATGAATTGAGCTGGTTAAAATTTAACGAACGGGTACTGGCCGAAGCACAAAACGAAAAGAACAAATTGCTTGAAAGGGTTCGTTTTATAAGTATCGTTTGCTCCAATCTGGATGAATTTTTTCAAAAAAGGGTGGGCGGACTAAAACGTCAAAAAATGGCCGGTATGCGCAAATTGTCCGTCGATGGTTTAACGCCAACCGAACAGCTAAAAGCCATTAGGGGCGTTGTTCTTAAAATGCTGGAAGATTACCGATACTGTTTCTTCGATTCGATTCTCCCAGATCTGGGCAAAAATGGTATCCACATAAAGAAATTTGAAGAACTGAATGCCGAACAAAAAAAAATATGCGATGAGTTTTTTATAAAACAGATCTATCCCATTATAACGCCCCTGGCGGTGGACGAAGCCCATCCCTTTCCATTTATTTCAAACCAAAGCCTTTCGTTTGCGATTGAACTAAAGAACCCGAAAAATAACAAAATCTTGTTCTCCAGGATAAAAATCCCAACCAACCGGCCACGTTTTATCCAGGTGCAGAAGAAGGGCAGAGATGTGATATTTATTCCGATAGAAGAACTGATATTGAGCAAGATAGACCACTTCTTTACGGGCATGGAGGTGCTTTCCGCACATATATTCCGTGTTACACGCAACGCATCCATTAAAAGAAATGAAGAAGAAGCCGATGACTTGTTGGAAATGATAGAAGACGAGCTTCGGGAAAGAAGATTTGCTGAAATAGTAAGGCTGGAAATAGACAAAAGAACGCCGGAAAGAGTCAAAAAATATCTCAAAAAAAATCTGGATATCTCAAAAAACGATGTGTATGAAATGTCCGATATCATCGGCTTGGCTTCATTGTCACAAATAGCGGATTTAAACGGTTATTCAACGCTCAAAAACAAGCCTTGGTCGCCCGTGCAGCACCCTGTATTCAAAAATACTGCCGAAGATGATGGCATCAGTGTGGTGGAAGCCATTTCCAATGGCGATTTCATGGTGCACCATCCTTATCACAGCTTTGAGTTAAGTACACAGCGTTTTATTGAGGAAGCCGCCAGCGATCCAAATGTTTTGGCCATTAAGCAAACCCTGTACAGAACATCCGATGACTCGCCCATCATGCACGCACTAATGGCCGCCGCCGAAAGTGGCAAACAGGTTGCTGTTTTGGTCGAAATTCAGGCTCGTTTCGATGAGGAGCGTAATATAAACTGGGCACAAAAATTGGAGAACAGCGGCGTACACGTGGTTTATGGATGGCCGGGTTTAAAAATACACACAAAATTGACCATGGTTGTACGTGAGGAAGATAACAACCTAAAAACATATTGTCATATAGGTACCGGAAATTATCACCCGGTTACAGCGCGTATTTACGAAGATTTTGGCTACTTCACATGTAACCCAACCATTGGCGAAGATGTTACCGATGTATTTAATTTATTGACCGGCTATGCACCCGACCAACAGTTTAGAAAATTACTGGTTGCCCCAAAATATATGCGCAATAAATTCACCCGATTGATAGATAATGAGATAAAACACGCCCAAAATGGCAAAGGTGCCAGAATTATTGCCAAAATGAACAGCCTGGAAGATCCGCTGATTATACAAAAACTGTATTATGCTTCTTCGCAAGGGGTTAAAATAGATCTGATTGTTAGGGGCGTTTGCCGGCTTATCCCACAAAAGAAGGGATTAAGTGAAAATATAATGGTTCACTCTATAATAGGCCGGTTTTTGGAACACTCGCGTATATATTATTTTAAAAATGGCGGCGAATACCAGTACTCCATTGGATCGGCAGATTGGATGCACAGAAATTTGGATATGCGTGTTGAAGCTATAACCCCTATTAATGAAAACGAGCTAAAGGAGTACTTGAGCTTTGTAATCAATATTTATTTAAATGATAATGTTCAAAGGTCGATTTTGGATGCCGATGGCAATTATACCAAATGCCAGCAATCACCCAAAAAAGTTAAAATTGCCACGCATAAGAAGTTGATGAGCCACATTGGCAGAAATAAAGAACCGGTTCCCTTGGTCAGCCGTAAAGACTAAGAAGAGAAGCTGGTAATTTATTTATCGTAAATCGCGGGGAATTTTATCAGGGACGTATTATTTCTTTCATTTGCTCGTCAAAATCTTCAAAATCGACTTTGCCCAAATCGTAACTCAGTTTCTGGTATAATATATATGCCTTATCCTGAAATATTCCGTTTTGCGAATATGCCTGGCCTGTTGCATATAAAGCTTTTTCACGCTCTCCAACCATTATATAGGCATTTGCCAAAAACCAATACGCCTTTTCAGCAATCATCTGGGTTTCATGACCTCTTTTGGCTGCATTTTCAAACGAACTTACGGCTTCACTGTATTTCCCGGAATTGTACTGTATAATACCCATGTTCAGGTAAGCCTTGGATCCGTAGGGTTCCATATCAAACTCTTCGGCAACGCGGCTAAAAATGCTGAAAGCAGTTTTTAAATCTTCCGAATGAACGGCCTCAAAGCCAACGCTCAATAAAGAGTCGGGTGTGGAAAGATAAGTTCTATCAGAACGCAGTGCGTCGGCAAATTCAAAGTGCTCTATAGATATATCCTGAACAATAAAATCGTTCATATTTATTTTATTGGGAACTTTAAAAAACTGTATGGCTGCAACAAGAATAACGACAGCCGCAGCATAGGCATACCAAGACCAGCCGGGCATCTTGTGCATTTTTTTCTTTTTGCTCTGTGGAGCGTTTAGTTTACCGGCGCCCTCAGTTATCCCCACCGATTTAGTATAGGCCACCGGTTCAGAAGCGGCCATTCCATAAACAACCGCTTCTTCCCTTAGTAATTCTTTAACCCCAACCTCTATTTCCAGAGTTTCTAATAATGATGGGTCTTTAGCTATTTCGTACCAAAGCTTTTCTATCTCCTCTTCCGAAAGTCTCCCTTTTACGTAGGCGTCTATACTTTGTAATATGTTGGTGTTCTTGTTTTCCATGATTTCTCTATTTTTTAAAATACTGAATGTCTTCATTCAGTATTTGTAAGACCGTTTTGTTTGCTATTCCTTACAATCTTTTTTACTCATTTGTCTTTTTCTTAACACATTCCCGTAATAATTTAATAATACGATGTTTTTTTGTCCATGCATTGCTTTCAGATATCTTAAACACTTCGGCTGCCTTTTCTGCGGTGCTATCGGGTTTCGCGAACCAATAGTTTATGTACTCATAATGGTCGTCTTTTAGCTTTGACATGCAGAATTGGAGTATCCGGTTTTTTTCTGCATCAATTAAATTTCGCAATTGATCTGCATTTTGAGAGTGGGACGGGGGGAGTTCATCGTAATTATACGACCGTTTTTTCTCAACCAATTTTAAATAATCGTTTTTTGCAGTCCTGAAAAGATAATATATAATGGAATCCGGATTATTTATCTTTCCCTCTTTTATTTTCTCGATTACTAAAATTAAAGTGTTTTGTGCGCAGTCTTCGGCATCTTCCTGGACAGCGTTCATGCGTGCCCTCAAAAATTTAATTAAAACCTTGGTCAAAATGGCCGAATACCGATCCAGATCCTTCCGGTTGTTATCTATAACTGCCGATACAAAACTTGAATAATCCATACTCTAATATGCTAATCGAAACTCTGCGTAAAATAGCTCGAATAAAATTATTTGTACAATACTAAATAAATAAGATTATAATAATAATCCATTTATTTAGTAAATAATATTAAATCTTAAAACCACGATTTTAATTGATATTAACACCGACCCAAAACAAATTATAAATCGTAAAGATTTAAATATGATTAATATTTATCATATAATTTCATTAATGTAAATAGGCTGGTATCTTATGCCAAACAGTATGAATATCATAATAACTAAAAATTCAGAAAAATGAGTGAAGGCTACGGATTATTAAAAGGTAAAAAAGGAATTGTTTTTGGCGCACTTGACGAACGCAGCATTGCGTGGCGTGTTGCCCTTGCTTGTAAAAGAGAAGGCGCAGAATTGGTGTTGTCAAATGCGCCCATAGCACTCAGGTTGGGGCAGCTTGATGCATTGGCAGAACAGACCGGTGCGCCCATCATTCCCTGTGATGTATCCAACGATGAGGCTGTGCGTGGAATGATGGATAAAATAAAAGACGAGGTGGGGCAAATAGATTTTATTCTTCATGCAATAGGCATGTCACCAAATATCAGAAAAACAAAGCCATACACCGATTTGAATTATAAGTGGATGCAGCAAACCTTTGATATTTCAGCAATATCTCTGCACCGTATTTTACACCACGCAGAAAAAGCAGAAGTACTGAACGACGGCGGCAGCATTGTTGCACTTACTTATATTGGAGCTCAGCGCATTTTCTCCAAATACTCCGATATGAACGACGCAAAAGCCCTGCTAGAAAGCATAGCACGAAATTATGGCAGCCGCTTGGCAAAAAGAGGTATTAGAGTAAATACGGTGTCACAATCGCCCACTAAAACATCGGCCGGTACAGGCATATCTGGTTTTGATGGCATGTATATCTTTGCAGAAAAGATTGCACCGCTTGGTAACGCTTCTGCCGATGAGTGCGCTGATTATTGCGTAACCCTGTTTTCGGATTTAACGAAAAAAGTTACCATGCAAAACCTTTATCACGATGGTGGATTTGTTACTTCGGGTATTTCTGAAGAAATGATTGCCGACCTCGAAAAATTATACGCAGACCAAAACGAATAGATATGGCAGACATTATCCTCGGCATAGACCCGGGCTCGCGCTATACCGGCTACGCCCTGCTTACCGAGGAAAAAGGCTCTTTAGTTGCACTTAGATGCGATGTGCTTGAATTGGATACAAAAGCGGATCATTCCGATCGATTAAAGTACATATTCGATAAGCTATGTGTTATAATCAAATCGAATAAACCTACCGCCTGCGCTATAGAAACGCCAATATATGGCGTGGACCCTCAAGCCATGCTTAAACTGGGGCGAGCACAGGCAGCAGCAATACTTGCGTGCAAATATTGTGGTATCCCGGTAGTGGAATATTTTCCAAAAGTGGTGAAAAAGGCAATAACGGGAAATGGTAACGCCGCAAAAAAACAGGTGGCTTTTATGCTCCGTAAAATGATTGCTATGCCTGATGAAAAGTTGAAAGATGACGCAACCGATGCCCTTGCCGTAGCGTGGTGCCATTATATTAAGGGAAATAGTTTCTTGGGCAATGCAAATACCAAAAAAACTCACCAAAATGCTAAAAAAGGCGATTGGGCTGCATTTGTAGCAAATAATCCGGATAGAATTAGAAAAACATGATAGCATTTCTCAAAGGTTATATCGAAGAACTGCAACCGGATGTTGTTTTATTGGATGTGGGTGGGGTTGGGTATATGGTTGAAATATCTGCCCAGACGTTTAATATGTTGAAATTAAACACCGATGTTAAACTTTTGATATACCATCATATAACCGATAACGATCAACGACTGTTCGGTTTTTATACAAATGATGAAAAAGAACTGTTTGAGCTTTTGATAACCGTAAAAAATGTGGGCCCAAAATCCGGACTTAATATTGTTTCCGGGCTACAGGCAGGTCTTTTGATTCAAGCTATACAAAGTGCCGATATTGCTACGCTTACTCGTGTACCGGGCATTGGAAAGAAAACCGCCGAAAGGATAATACTGGAGCTAAAGGATAAAATAGGGAAAATAAATACAGCTGCGTCGGCTACCGATGCAAGTGCTTCAATGGGAATGGCCGATGAAGTAATTTCGGCGCTGGAGGCGCTTGGCTTTAAACGTACGGAAGCAGAAATGGCAACATTAAAAGTTCTGCAAAACAAAGAAGTTACCACCGTGCAAAGTGCCATTAAAAATGCTTTAAATATGCTGAAAAAATAATTGCACGCCGTTTAGAGAAAAAGTTAATGAGTCGGCCATCAGCAGTGGGATACTCGCACAAATAAAGCAACAAAAGCAATAATTATATAAATTTAAACAATAAAACTAATATTAACGATATTTCAGAAATTATGATTTATGCAGTGATTATGGCCGGGGGCAGTGGTACTCGATTTTGGCCAAAAAGTATAAAAGCAATGCCAAAACAGTTCCTAAAGCTATTTGGCGATGGCACCATGATTCAAAACACAGCACACAGAATTGAGGAAATCGTACCACAGGAAAGAATTATGGTGGTTACCAATAACGATTATGTGCCCATAGTTAATGAACAATTGCCAAAAATACCTACCGATAATATTGTGGGCGAACCGGTAGCCAAAAATACAGCGCCCTGCGTTGCCATTGCTGCAGAACTGTTGCTCAAAAAAGACCCCGATGCAATTATGATGGTTTTACCGGCCGACCACCACATTGAAGACAAGGCCACGTTCTTAAGCATCCTGAAAACCGCCATTGATAAAGCCAACGAAGGCGACAATCTGGTTACCATAGGAATACAGCCTACGCGCCCCGAGACCGGTTACGGTTATATCCATGCCGGGAAAAGCGAAGCCGGAAATGTTATGAAAGTAAAGGGCTTTAAAGAAAAACCTAATCTGGATAGAGCACAGAAATTTGTAGCATCGGGCGAATATTATTGGAACAGTGGTATGTTTATTTGGAGAGCCGATACCATACTGAAGGAGTTTAAAAAGCACCTGCCTGATATGTACGAATTGGTGAAAGACACTTCTCCCGAATTATATACGGATACGCATTCCGCCGCAATCAACGATTTTTATTTAAACAGCGATTCTATCAGTATAGATTATGGAATTATGGAGCAGTCAAGCAATGTGTTTGTTGTTCCCGGCAATTTTGGCTGGAATGATGTGGGAAGCTGGACATCCGTTTACGAACTTTCTGATAAAGCAGCGGCAGGTAACGCCATACAGGCGATACACGCTACTTTTGCCGGCGCAGAAAATAATCTGGTGGTTTCCAATTCCGAAAAAATGATATCTGTAGTGGGATTGGATAACATCGCTGTTGTGGAAACGGATAATGCCATACTGGTCTGCAATCTGGATGAAGCCCAAAATGTTAAAGAAATTGTGGATATTCTGAAATCGACAGACGATTTGAAGAAATTTCATTAATCGTCTATAAATAATACCTGCTCATCGAAGGATAGATTTATATGTGCGGGTAATTTATCGTTTGTTGGCTGATGCTCTACAAAGACGTTCATGTGAATTAACCACGCTTCGGGAATTTCTAATTCCTCTATAATTTCTACAGCCTCGGGAATGGTCAAGTGGGTGGGATGTTCGGGGTTCCATCGCAGCGCGCTTAATACCACAACCTTGGCACCGCGCATTAATGCTTTGGTTGATGGCGGAATGGTTTTTACATCGGTCAAATAGCAAAAATCGTTTATCCGGTAACCTAAAATATCCAGGTTGCCATGTGTAACAGGAAGCGGCGTAACTTTAAACTCTCCCAGTTGAATCGGCCCTTTAATTTCGTGCAAAGTTAGCGAAGCGGCTCCCGGGTATCTGTTCGGACCAAATAAATAGTCAAACCGTTTCTGTATGGAATCGATGCATTCTTTTGAAGAGTAAATCGGAATAGGCTCTGGGTGGACCAGATTATATGCCCGTAAATCGTCTATGCCCGCAACATGATCCATGTGTTTATGGGTAATCAGCACATAGTCGATATGTTTTAAATCGGCCCGTATGCTTTGTATCCTAAATTCGGGGCCCGCATCTATCAATATGGATGTATTTTTACCTTTAACCCAAGCCGAACAGCGGGTTCTTATATTTCGGGGGTCGTCAGAAAGTATTTCGCTTCCAAAACCACCTGCTACCGGTACGCCCATAGATGTGCCCGAGCCTAAAAACGTTACTTGCATCATTCCTCAAATTCCAGCTCGGAAGCATCCACATTGCTGCCTATTTGCAACCGCGCCCAAATCGTTTCCAATTCTTTTTTTACGGCCGGTTTAATGTATATATCACTTAAATCAATCTGAACCAAAATCCGCGCAATGGTTGCTACTTGCGATTCCGGCGGCCGGCTTTTGTTTATTACAACCAATTTTTCACCATCAATCAAACAGTCATTCCCCCGGAAAGAACCTCTTTCCTTGCGCAGGGTATAGCCGCTTAACTCCAGTAAGTGCTCTAACTCCAATAAAAATTTATCGGGCTTCAAATCGAAATTCCTATGGTTAAAAAATGTGTGGTCAGGTCATAATCAAATTTATTGCCGTCAATATCAAACATAAATTGTTTAAAATCGTAACCTATGCTCAGCCCACGGTCTCCAAAAACATTGGCAATGTTCAGGCGGCTTCTGCCCATCCAGTACCCCATCGCCCCGCCAAAAAACCCACCACTAGATGTACTAAAACCATAACCGGGTAAAAATTGATTGGTAAACGAAATATAGTCGTTAAATTTTAAACTCAAGTGTGCGCCGGCGCCGATGGTTATCGCCGTTTGTGTAAATTTATCTTTGTCTTCGGTACTGGCTATATTTACCAGTTCGGTGCCGCCCCGAAGCGGAAAACCCAATTTGACTTTACTTCTGTTAAGTAAATAAAAAACATTGGTATAATATAAAGACAGGTCAAATAAGTTCATGTTTTTCAAACCCACTAAACGGTTGGCAATATTCAGCCCCAACTCGATGCCGCTATCCTCACTTTCAAAATAAGCACTGAAAGAGTTGTGTGCAAAATCCAATCGATCGACAACATCGCTGGCGTTGGGATTTCCGGTAAAAGAAAAATCGTTAATGCCCATGCCCACCCTTATATACGTAGCAGAAGAAATAGGTTTATTGGAGCCGCTTTGAACGCTGAACATCTGCGCGTGTGCAAATAAGGGCAAAAAACTACTAAATAGTATTAAAATCGTTTTTTTCATAGGGAATGATAGTGTCTATTATTTCGGTTTCTATAGTGTCTTTCGATAAAAGCATAATATAGCCGTCTATCTAAAAATACAGACCAATTATATATAAATAAATTCAACAAAGTTTAAAATGAAAAGTTCAATCTACGATTTTACCATGAAAGATATAGATGGTAATAATGTCGAACTGGGTAAATACAAAAACAAGGTCTTAATGATTGTCAATGTTGCTTCAAAATGCGGATTGACACCACAGTACGAAGAATTACAGGAATTGTACGAAAAATACAAAGATAAAGGACTTACGGTATTGGGATTTCCTGCAAACAACTTTATGGGGCAGGAGCCGGGTACAGACGAAGAAATTAAAACCTTCTGCACCTTAAATTATAATGTTAATTTCCCAATGTTTTCCAAAATATCCGTAAAAGGAAAAGATAAGCACGATTTATACAAATATCTTACAGATCAGGATAATCCGGATTATAAAGGCGAAATCAGCTGGAATTTTGAGAAAATACTGATAGACCAAAATGGGCAGGTAATAAGGCGGTTTAATCCAAAGGTTAAGCCACTGGATGCGGACGTGGTTAATGCTATAGAGTTGGCAATAAATAAATAAAATCCGTATTTTAGAATCTTATTTCAAATAAGACTTGACTTAAGATTGAAACAGGTCGTATATTTGATGCCCTTTCAAAGGTCCGGTAGTTCAGTTGGTTAGAACGCCTGCCTGTCACGCAGGAGGTCGAGGGTTCGAGTCCCTTCCGGATCGCTCAAATTTTATAAGGCCTTGAATTCAATGCAATTCAGGGCTTTTTTTATTTTATACCTCAATATAAATTATTTAAAAACAATGGCTTCATTCAATCCAACATACGATGTAATAGTAGTAGGGGGCGGGCATGCCGGTTCTGAAGCTGCCGCTGCCGCTGCTCGTTTGGGCTCTAAAACCTTACTGATTACCATGAATTTGGATGTTATCGCAAAAATGTCCTGTAACCCCGCAATGGGCGGCGTTGCAAAGGGGCAACTCATTAAAGAAATAGACGCTCTGGGCGGCTTGTGCGGTATTGTCAGCGACGAAACCGGAGTTCAGTTCAAGATGCTCAACAGAAGTAAAGGGCCTGCAATGTGGAGTCCCCGTGCTCAAAGCGACCGTATGCTCTACTCTATGAAAATGCGCGAGAAACTGGAGCAAATCGAAAATCTGCACTTCAGGCAAGAAAGTGTTAACGACATTATAATTGAAGATAAAATAGTTAAAGGGGTAGTTACCCAAACCGGACAAAAATTTTACTCAAAAACGGTAATTTTGACCAGCGGAACTTTTATGAATGGAATCATTCATATTGGTGAGGCCAACTATGGCGGAGGTCGGTCGGGGGAAAGAGCCTCGGTTGGAATTTCGGCGGCGTTGGAAAACAACGGTTTTGAAGTATCGCGCCTAAAAACAGGAACTCCTCCAAGAATAGACGGCAGGACCGTAGATTATTCGCAGTTGGAAGAGCAGAAAGGGGATGAGATACCTACTCCGTTTTCTTTTTTGACCGATACCTTGCCCAGCCAGGAAGAGCAGTTATCCTGTTGGATTGGATACACCGATAATGAAGTGCACGAAACCCTGAAAACCGGTTTCGACAGAAGCCCTATGTTCAGCGGCCGTATAAAATCCATTGGCCCGCGTTACTGCCCAAGTATTGAGGATAAAATAAACCGCTTTGTCGATAAAGAACGACATCAATTGTTTTTGGAGCCCGAAGGATGGAATACCCATGAGATGTATTTGAATGGTTTTTCCACATCCCTACCGGAAGAAGTGCAATACGAAGCCCTTCGCAAAATCAAAGGATTTGAAAATGCGGTAATGATCCGCCCGGGTTATGCTATTGAGTATGATTATTTCCCGCCCCATCAAATAAAAAGGACTTTAGAGACCAAACTAGTTGATAATCTTTACTTTGCGGGACAAATTAACGGCACTACCGGTTACGAGGAAGCTGCATGTCAGGGGCTCATGGCCGGAATTAACGCACACCAAAAAATCAACAATAAGGAAGCATTGGTGCTTAAAAGATCCGAAGCATACATTGGTGTGCTTATTGATGATTTAATAAATAAGGGTACAGAAGAGCCTTATCGAATGTTTACCTCGCGTGCCGAGCACAGAATTATACTTCGCCAGGACAATGCCGATAAAAGACTGACCGAAATTGGTTATAAAATTGGTTTGGCATCCAAAGAACGCTACGACAAGATGGTGAAAAAATATGATGAAGTAGATCGTTTGTATGAACTTTTACTGAGCCGAACCGTTCGTCCCGAGAAAATGAACCGTATGCTTGACGACAATGGAACCACTAAGCTGAACCAGCCGGTAAAAGCATATTCTGTTTTAACACGTCCTCAGGTAACTTTGGGTGATATGCTAAGTGCCGATGATGAGCTTTCCGATGAAATATATGCTATCACTACAGATAAATATGCTATAGAACAGGCAGAAATTATGGTTAAGTATTCCAGTTATATAGATAAGGAATATGAAATGGTGGAAGAGCTAAAGGCGAAAGAGAACAAACATATTCCTGATGCCATAGATTATACTAAAATTCAAAGCCTTTCTACTGAGGGAAGAATAAAGCTGGATAAAATACGTCCCGAAACCATTGGGCAGGCCGGGCGTATCAGCGGGGTTTCTGCCAGTGATGTTTCTGTGTTAATGGTTTATCTAAAATAGGTTTCACGTGGAACATAAAATTACATCCCGAAAAATAACCAAAGAAGAATGGGATTGGGTGTGTGATTTGCACAATAGATCGGCGAATGTAATAAAGTTATATGCCGAGTTATTAATGTGGTGGAATAGGAAAATAAACTTGGTGAGTCGGGGTGTTCCACGTGAAACATTGATAGAGCATACGCGACACTCGCTCTGTATTGCACTGCAAAAGGGCTTTGTGGATAGTAATATGGTGATAGATACAGGCTCCGGGGGTGGCTTGCCGGGAATACCGTTATCCATTGCGTTTGAAGATAAAGATTATTTGATTAACGATATCGTGGCCAAAAAGATATTTGCGGTAAATGATATGGCGAATAAACTCAGGTTACAAAACCGGATTAAAACAAATATCGGCTCAATAAAAGATGTGGACGTTGAGAAGAATGGCCTCATAATTACAAAACATGCGTTTAAAATAAATGAACTGATGGGACATTTAAACGGAAAAGATTGGGGTGAAATGATTTTTTTAAAGGGTCGCAGCGAGGTGGAAACTGAACTTGAGGGAATTGAAACGGCACTGAAAATATCAATAATTGATTTAGAAACGGAATTTACCGGTGGTTTTTATGATGGAAAGGCCGTTGTTAGCGTTAAAAAGAAAATGAGTGGTGGTTAAAAATGACAAGTAACGAAAGGCGGCTAAAGCTCATGCTGATGATTCAGGGGAAGGGGGAGAGAAAAACAGTTCAGGGATATGCCGATCATTTTGGAGTCAGCAAAAGAACGATATTTAGGGATTTAAAAGCCCTCGGAGAGATAAATGTACCCATAACATGGGACAAATATACGGGGTACGGCATGATGCCAGGATACAAAATTCCACCATTAATGTTTACAACCCAGGAGCTGGCAACCATTATTATTGGGCTTAATTTTGTTAAATCGCAAATTGATATGCAAATGGTGCAAGACGCCAAAGGGGTTGAGGTAAAAATAAAAAACGTATTGCCGCAAAATCTGAAAGAGCTTATGAGCTCGCTTCAAACAAATACGGTAATCGATCCTTATAAAAGATTTGCAGGCGAAAAAAAAGAGGGGGGCGATTGGTATCTTTTAAGCAGCGCCATTTCACAACAAAAAAGGATACAGTTTTTATATAATTCGAAAAGCTCAAAAAAAGAAATCAGAAAAATAGACCCCTATATTTTGGTCTATTTTGAAGAGCACTGGAATATTATCGGGTTTTCGCATCTTCGGGGAGATATAAGGAATTTTATACTCGATAGAATGAGCGACGTCAAGATTTTGGACGAAAATTTTGGCAAGAAAAATAAAACGAGCGTAGAGGGCTTAATTTTTCGATCTGACGAATCGTACCGTGAAATAATACTAGAGGTCGAAGAAGGGCTGGTTGAGCGCTTAGAATTGATTTTGCCGGCTAAAATAATTAAGAAAACAAAAATAAATTCTAAAATATTTAGGATTCATTTTAATTTCAACAATTTCGAGTATATCAATATTTGGCTGCTTCAATTTGGCACCAAGGTAAAAATAGTCGGGCCGGAAAAATTATTGGAAGAGAGAAAACAAATCCTGACAAAAATGTTGGAATCGTTATAATATTTGGTAACGTATTTTGGCATTAAAAATAAATTTCCGACCGCCCATTTTATAGATGTATTTTAATTCCTCCGTTTATTACAAATCCATCCAAAGGCATATAAATATCTGTGGAGTTGTAAGTGGTTCCACTGCCATAGTAAATATCTTCATAACGACTTTGGCGAATATCACGAAAATTTTCAAAATTTATATATAGCGAAAAACTGTCCCAAAGTTTTTCAATCATCAGTCCGTTTAAAACATAAGGTCTGCCTTTGCCACCGCTGTGTAACCTTTGTTCCGAGTAGTAATAATTTTCCAGGCCGATCATTAGGAAATCATCAATCTCGTAAATAAGCACGGCGTTTATCCTGTGCTTTGGAGTTAGAAAAGCAGGTTGGTTGATGTTGTTTTCGTTGAGATACGTATCGGTGAAAGTATAGCCCAGATATAACTCAAAGTCGTCATAACCCAACTTTATATTGGTTTCAAGGCCTCTGGTGTCGATATGACCGATGGAATTATTGAGGCTATAAGTATATTGCCCCGGGTTTTGGTGCATTAACAGCGGATTTTTGATATGGGTATAAAATAAAAGCTGGTTAATATTAATTGAAACCCTGTCCCAAAAAACGGAGTTGTAATTCAAATCAACATTACCCCCGTAGCTGCGTTCTAAAGTATTTGTGTTTTTGTCTATAGGCAGCAGGTTATTATACAGTATTCTTTCGCTTTCTTCCGTAAAAACAGTGGGAGTTTTATACCCAAATCCGCCACCGATTCTGGAACTCAGTTTATCGTTAAACTGAAATAAGAAAGATAATCTTGGCAGTATAACTGTTTCATAATCAAATACATAATCAGTCCTTAATCCCGTTTCAAAGATAATCCAATTATTTAAATCTGTTGAATTTTGGATGAAAAGACCCACCGTTGAATTTTGGAAATCACGTAGAATTGGTGAGTGAATTTTATTTTCGGAAAAATGCTCCGTCCACACATTGAGGCCGGTAATCAGTTCTGTCTTTTTAAAATTATAGGTATAAGAAGCCTCGGTAAATGTTGACACTTGATCGCCCGAAAATTTATATAAATTTGTACTTATTTCCCTTTCAAAATAACTTATACTGTTTTTGAAGTTAAAGTGATGGTTGTTTTGTGAAAAATAATCGTAGTTAATTTGGGTTGAGTATCTATTGGTCAAGTTTCTTTCGAAAAAATCATCCGAAAAGTGAGCAACCTTTTTTTGTATGTAATCCATTTTGCCGCCAATTCTATCTTCAACGGTAGCGTTCAGACCCACACTAAGCGTACTCTGTGGATTTATATAAAAAAACAATTTTGGGTTAAATACATATCTTTCAAATTTCGGAATGGCGCTCATGCCACTATCGGCGGGGTCGTAGCCAAAGTTTCTGTTGTGAGAGGCAAAAATAGTAGTACCGATTTTTTCGTTCCTGCTGCTATAAAACCCATTTAAATCAAATCCATTGCCAGAATTGCCGTCAAAATGCAGATAGATATCCCGTTCAAAATCAGGTGTTTTGGAAATAAGATTAACCATTCCTGCTATGGCGCCGCCACCGTATAATGTAGAACTGGAGCCTTTAATAACCTCCACTTGTTTTAAATCCAATGGTGGAATTTGCAAGAGCCCCAAGCCACTAGCCGCGCCCGAATATAAAGGGAATCCATCCTTTAATATCTGGGTATAGCGTCCATCAAGTCCCTGTATTCTAATGGCAGCGTTACCGGATACCAACGAGGTTTGCTGGGTCATAATGCCGGTACTTTCATTTAAAAGCATTCGTATATCGCCCGGTTTCATATTGCCTTTCTCTGCCAGTTCTTCGCCAGCAATAAATTCCACTCTTGTAGGGGTATTTTCAATAGTTCTTGAGCCCCGGGTTGAAGTTACCATTATTTGTTCTAACCCGTCTGTGGCTAATTTAAGCTCAACTATAATTGTTTTCTCATCATCTTTAAGAGGTATTTTAAGTTTCAGTTTTTGAGTTATATATCCCAGATAGCGGATTTCGAAAATATAGCTGCCATCTTTTAATTTATTTAATTCCAAAATACCATCTGCATTTGAAACATCGCCTACGTCTGTATTTATTAATGATACGGTTGCACCAATAAGCGGCTCTTTTGTGTCATAATCTCTGATTTCAAAGCGAATAGTATTTTGGGCAATGAGATTGCCCGCGCTGAGCAGTGCTGTTATTATTAGATTAAAAAAAAGAAGGGAAAACTTACAATTTCGCATTGTTATAATGATGTGGAATATAAATTAAGTAAGGAAAGTGTTTATAGATGTGTTCTGTTGGATATTAAATACCCTATACTATTTATTTTGTTAAAGATACAAATTGTTTAGTTGAGATATTTAAGTACATGCAGCAATTCTTCCAAAACCGCAGTTACTTCGTAATGGATAATCAAATCTGCCTTGTTATCCATTTTGGTTTTCTCGCCATTGATAATCGCAAATTCTTTAGCTAATAAAGTAATAAATTTAATAGGAGACACAGCCAAACTGGAACCAATGGCAATAATCAAATCGCTTTTTTCTGCCTTTTTTCGCGCTATTTCGTAAGATTTATGCAAGGCATCGCCAAACAATACAACCGAAGAGCGCACCACGCCACCGCAGTAATTACAGAGAGGGGGAACCTGTCCGGACTCCACTTTTTGCCGTATTTCCTTTGTAGATATATATTTGCCACAATTGGTGCAGTATCCATCCCTTAAATTACCGTGTACTTCGTAAACGTTGGTACTTCCGGCGGCATAATGAAGTCCATCTACATTTTGTGTAATTACTGCATCTATTAAGCCCATTTTTTCCAATTCTGCCAAAATATAATGTCCTCGGTTAGGTTTAGGTAATTCCCCGGGGGATTGTTTGGGTTGGCTATAAATATGGTTATAAAATTTCTGTGGATTATTCAGAAGTATATCTTTTGTTAAAATTTTCATGGGATCGGTTTTCTTCCATAAACCGGTTACCGGTGATCTGAAATCCGGGATGCCGCTTTTTGTAGAAATCCCAGCCCCGGTAAGTACCATGGTTTTTTTGGAATTCAGTATTAACTGTGCAAGCTTTTCAATTCTTAAAGTTGTTTTTATATCCACAATTATAAAGTATATATTGAATCAATTGTTATGGTGTTTGTGCGTTATATATGTAAATAACACACTTTATGACATAGGGGGTGGGTTGAATATATAAATGTTTTTCCTTAGTTAATTTTATCGATAACTTAACTTAAATATAAAACGCCAAATATCAACACGGGAAGAGTTATTCCCAAAGATTATGCTGGAAATCTTCCGCTTGTATGATAAACGGATGATAATTTCTGCCAATATATATGCAAGAAATGCCCAAACCAATCCAGCTCTCCACCAGGACGTTCGTTCGCTTTCCTTTTAAAATTGATTTACATAAATGATTAAATTAAGTACTGATGATGGGTGCCAAATCCATCTCCCGATGATAAGAGTAGCTTGGCATTCTTAAAAATCGAGATTGGATATCGAAGTTTGTATATTTAACAATAATTGAAACAACAAAAGTCTTTTAAATTTAAAATAAATGGAAATAACCGGCAAAATCAAAGAAATTTTCGAAACCAAAGAATATGGAACCAATGGTTTCCAAAAACGACAAATGGTTTTAACCCTGGAAGGTCAGTACCCACAGCATATATTGATAGATTTTGTACAAGACAAGGTCAATTTACTGGATTCATTTAAAGTTGGCGACGATGCAAAAGTGTCGATAGATTTACGGGGACGGGATTGGACAAGTCCGGCCGGCGAAACTAAGTATTTTAACTCTATAAATGGTTGGAAAATAGAAGCTTTATCGGGAGACGGTGCGGGAGGAATGCAACCACCTTTACCGGATGAAGAGCCCATAGATTTAAACAATTTTGAAGATCTGGACGACGATTTACCGTTCTAAACCATAGTGGTTTTAAAAAAAAACGGCAGGACTTTATTAGCCCTGCCGTTTAAAATACTATACTGTTATTTTTAAAAGAACGGTTGGAATATTCCGGGGTTTTTAATCCGAATTATTCGTCCTCTTCTTCATTCACTACTCGCGTAATGGCTGCAATGGCACCGTTTTCGTCAAGTCGCATAATGCGCACACCTTGGGTATTTCTTCCCATGGTGCGGATTCCGCTGCAGCTCATTCGAATAACTTTACCTTTCTCAGTGATTACCATTAAATCATCCTGATCGGTTACTTCTTTGAGTGCAACAAGCTTGCCGGTTTTTGGCGTAACTTTCAAAGTAAGCACACCTTTACCGCCTCTGCTTTGCTCCCTATATTCGGTAACAAGCGAGCGTTTACCATAACCATTCTCTGATATGGCTAAAACGGTAGCTTCATGCACATTTTTGATTACCACCATATCCACGATGCGGTCGTCATCATCCAGGGTCATTCCCTTCACGCCGGAAGTATTTCTACCCATTTCGCGTACATCGGTTTCGTGGAATCGAATAGCTCTACCATTTTTGTTTGCCAATATAATATGACTGTCGCCATCGGTCAGTGCGGCGCCCAGTAAAGAGTCGCCTTCTTTAATACTAATGGCAATAATTCCATCTCTGCGCGGTCTGCTATATGCTTCCAAAGTGGTTTTCTTTACCTGTCCTTCAGAAGTGGCCATTATGATGGAGTGATTATTGATGTACTCTTCGTCTTCGAGGGTTTTTACCGGAACAAATGCTTTAATAGAGTCATTTTTTTCGATATCAATCAGGTTGATAATAGCTCTACCACGTGCCAGTCGCCCGCCTTCGGGTATTTCATACACTCGTAACCAGTAACATTTGCCCAACTCCGTAAAGAAGAGTATATAATTGTGGTTAGTGGCAACAAAAAGATGTTCTACGTATTCCTCATCGCGAGTTGTAGTGCCTTTCATCCCTTTACCGCCCCTGCGTTGGCGACGATATCCACTTACGGGCATTCTTTTTATAAAACCTTTATTGGAAATGGTAACAACCACATCCTCATCGGCAATCATATCCTCGATATTGAAGTCCTCGGCAGAATAGACGATTTGGGTTCTTCTTTCGTCGCCATATCGTTCTTTAACCTCGGTAAGTTCTTCGATAATTATATCGGTTTGCATATCTCTGCTAGACAATATCTTTCTGTATTCTGCAATTTTGAATACGATTTCGCGATATTCGGCATCAATTCTGTCGCGCTCCAGTCCGGTTAGTTTCTGTAAACGCATATCCAAAATGGCTTTGGCCTGGATATCGGTAAGTGCGAATTTACGTCTTAATTCCAGTCCGGCAATCTGTGGGTTTTTAGAAGCCCGGATTGTGGCAATAACCTCATCCAGATTGTCGAGCGCGATTTTAAGCCCTTCCAAGATATGGGCCCGTGCTTCGGCCTGATCCAGATCGTATATGGTGCGGCGTATTACAACATCAATTCTGTGCTCTACATAATGTAATATCAGTTCTTTAAGGCCCATAACACGAGGTCTGCCCTTAACCAGCGCCAAATTGATAACCCCGAATGTTGTTTGCATTTGAGTGTATTTGTAAAGCTGATTGAGTACCACACCGGCATTGGCACCACGTTTTAGAATAATTACGATACGCAATCCTTCACGGTCCGACTCATCCCGGATTTCGGATATTTCCGTAATCCGTTCGCTATTTACCAAATCAACAATTTTTTGAATTAATGTGCTTTTATTGACTTGGTACGGAATCTCCGTAATAACAATTTGTTCCCTTCCGCCGCGTAATTCTTCGGTATTGGCGCGTGCTCTGAGCGTAATTTTACCGCGACCGGTTTCGTACGCTTCTTTTACGCCTTCATAGCCATATATAATACCGGCAGTTGGAAAGTCGGGCGCCGTAATATGTTTCATCAACTCGGCGGTTTCTATTTCCGGGTTGTTGATGTAAGCCACAATTCCGTCAACCACTTCGTTCAGATTGTGCGGCGCCATATTTGTTGCCATACCCACCGCAATACCAGAAGAACCGTTGATTAGAAGGTTCGGCAGGTTACTCGGCAGAACATTGGGCTCTTGAAGAGTGTCGTCAAAGTTTGAACTGAAATCGACGGTGTTTTTATTGAGGTCGTTAAGCAGTTCTTCCGTAATACGCTGCATACGAACTTCCGTATAACGCATTGCAGCAGCAGAGTCGCCATCAATGGAACCGAAGTTTCCCTGGCCTTCAATAAGCGGGTAACGCAGTGAAAAGTCCTGCACCATTCTTACGATAGTATCGTAAACGGCGGTGTCGCCGTGCGGGTGATATTTACCCAGAACCTCCCCGACCACACGGGCACTTTTCTTAAAACCACGGCTATTCATCATTCCCAGGTCGTTCATGCCAAAAAGCACGCGCCTGTGAACGGGTTTAAGTCCATCCCGCACATCGGGGAGTGCGCGCGAGACGATTACGGACATTGAATAGTCTATATAAGATGTTTCCATTTCATTTTCTATGGAAACCTGTATAATTTTTTCTCTAGCCATATTTATTTATATATATAAGATCTTTTACTATAAAATTAGACGATAGTAGGATGTATGATTTAAGTGTCGATATTTGCGTAGCGAGCATTACGTTCAATAAAATCTCGACGTGGAGGTACTTCATCGCCCATTAGTATAGAAAACATTTTATCTGCTGTCGCTGCACTGTCTATGCTGATTTGTTGCAATGTTCTGGTTTCCGGATCCATAGTGGTTTCCCATAATTGCTCAGGGTTCATCTCACCCAGGCCTTTGTATCTGGAAACGTCAAAGCGTCGTTTTTTCTTTTTCAGATCGCTGATTATTTCATCTCTGGTGGCATCATCCCATGCATATTCTATATTTTTGCCCGCTGTAATTCGGTACAAAGGCGGGGTTGCAATATACATGTGGCCATTTTCGATAAGTGGACGCATATATCTGTAAAAGAAAGTGAGCAACAATGTTCTAATGTGCGAGCCGTCCACATCGGCATCCGTCATTATAATAATTTTGTGATATCGAAGATTTTCTAGGTCAAAATCTTCTTCACCGTGACCAATTCCGGTCCCAAACGCGGTAATCATTGCTTGAATTTCTTTGTTTTCCAATATCTTGTTGATATTTGCTTTTTCAACGTTCAGAATTTTACCACGGAGTGGAAGAATGGCCTGAAAACTTCGGTTGCGTCCCATTTTCGCAGAACCGCCCGCAGAATCACCCTCCACTATATATATTTCACAATGTTCGGGGTCTTTAATGGAGCAGTCTGCCAGTTTACCGGGCAAACCGCCGCCGCTCATAACGCTTTTGCGCTGTACCAGCTGGCGTGCTTTACGTGCCGCTTCTCTGGCCTCGGCTGCTAAAACCACTTTTTCAATAATTTTACGGGCTATTTTGGGATTTTGCTCCAAGTATTCGTTTAGCTGATCGTAAACGGTTATTTCTACTGCACTCTGTACTTCAGAGTTACCCAGTTTTGTTTTTGTTTGCCCTTCAAACTGTGGTTCTTGTACTTTTACGTTTAAAACTGCGGTCAGTCCTTCCCGGAAATCCTCGCCCGAGATATTTATTTTACTGCCCGATTTAATAAGTCCGTTTTTCTCTGCATAAGTTTTTAAAGAGCGTGTTAATGCTCTTCTGAAACCCGAAACGTGCGTACCGCCTTCGCGTGTGTTGATGTTGTTCACATACGAGTGTACGTTTTCGGTGTAAGAGTTATTATACTGCATGGCCAGCTCTACCGGAACGCTTTCAATTTCGCCGTTTATATATATAGGCTCTGCCATGTGTGTTTCGCGTGATTCGTCAAGATATTTAACAAAATCACGAACGCCGCCATCGTAGTGGAAGGTTACGGTAGATAATTCCTCATCTTCTTCTCTTTCATCCACTAAATCTATGGAAATGGAAGGGTTCAAGAATGCCAGCTCGCGCATTCTCTCGGCAATGATATTAAATTTAAATTCGGTTGTTTGCGTAAAGATGGATGGGTCGGGATAAAAATGTATTATAGTACCTGTAATATCCGTGTTGCCGTCAATGCTTAAAGGTTTTGTAGTAACACCTTTTTCAAACCCGATGGTATGGATTTTGCCGTTTCGGTGAACTTCTGCTATAAACGAAGTAGATAATGCGTTAACACAACTCACTCCCACGCCGTGCAATCCACCCGATACTTTATAAGAATCTTTATCAAATTTACCGCCGGCGTGTAATCGGGTCAAAACCACTTCAATAGCGGGCATATTGTATTTGGGATGCATATCAACGGGAATACCGCGGCCATTATCCGAGATAGTCATTGAGCCGTCTGCATTAATTTTAACTGTAATGTGGTCGCAATGTCCGGCCAGCGCCTCGTCGATGGAGTTATCTACAACCTCGTTGATAAGGTGGTGCAAACCTCTTTGGCCGGTGTCGCCAATATACATTGCAGGTCTTTTGCGCACAGCTTCAAGGCCTTCCAGTACTTGAATATTTGATGCCTTGTAATCGCTGTTGTTATTTTTTGCCATAAATCAGGGTATGATAGCTTTTATTAAATGAGATATTAAGCCTTGAAAATACTCTTTTAACGGCTCAAATCAAAACAAGGAAGGGTAAATTGTGGAATTTTGTGAGATTAGCGTTTTGGGTTTAAATTTCAAATTAGATATTGCGGCATTTGATGTGGATAATTCATTGAAAATGTGAATAAAGAAAAGAATTGGTTAAAATATATTGAATATTATTGTTAATAACTTTATATTACGCTTCTATTTTGACACGAAAATAACAGATAATACAATGTCGCGAAGAGACGATATCACCGGAAAGAAAGCGATGAATGGTTTCCGTTCATCCAAAGCGAACAACAAGACGAAGCATCGCTTCCATTTAAATTTACAAAAAAGAAGATTTTACGTACCCGAAGAAGATCGTTGGGTAACACTAAAAGTATCTGCAAAAACCTTGAGAACTATCAACAAAAAAGGTATTACCGAGGTTTTAAAGGAAGCGCGTAAAAAAGGAACCCTAGCACAAAATATCTAGAACAATGGCAAAAAAAGGCAATAGAGTTCAAGTTATATTGGAATGCACCGAAAAACCGGGTTCATCCCGTTATGTTACCACCAAAAACAGACGTACCACAACCGAACGTTTGGTGTTAAATAAATATAACCCAGTTCTTCGCAAACACACTCCTCACAAAGAAATTAAATAATCTGATAAAATGGCTAAAAAACAAGCATTTGGAAAATCAGCACTGGACGCAAAAGCATCACAGACCCGTATGGCAAAAGTAGTTGTATCTACAAAAAACGCCAGCGGTAAATATTCTTATGGCGAGACGATGGTTGAGCATGACAAAGTAAACGACTTTATAAAAGCGAAAAAAGCGTAATTACTTTTTTCAAAAAATTATTAAAAGGTTGCGCAATTTGATTGTGTAACCTTTTTTTTTACGTACATTCAAAGAAATAAAAAACTATAAAATGAGTAATCTGAAAGACCAAATTGTAAGCGATATGGTCCAGGCTATGAAAGCTAAAGACCAGGATAGGCTCAGAGTATTAAGATCCATCAAAACCGCTTTTCAAGAGAAAGAAATAAGCGAAAGAAAAGGCGGTGTTTCAAACCTGACAAACGACCAATACCTGGCTGTATTGACCAAAGCCGCTAAACAAAGAAAAGATTCCATCACCCAATTTGTGGAAGGAAAACGAGAAGACCTGGCAGATATTGAAAGAAAAGAACTTGAAATTATAGAAACTTATCTGCCGGAAATGATGGGCGAGGACGAGGTTAGAAAAGCGGTTCGAAATAAAATTGAACAAGTGGGCGCTGCCGGTATGCAGGATATGGGCAAAGTAATGGGCGCATTAATGGGCGAGTTGCGAGGAAAAGCCGACGGTTCGCTAATCAGCACATTGGTAAAAGAAGAATTATCAAAGTAAAATGTCCACCCTCGATATCATATTGATTATTCCGATTTTATATTACGCATATAAAGGTTTTAAAAGCGGAGTAGTCAGAGAGATATTGGGATTGGCCGGAATTACACTGGCCGTGTTCTTTACATTCAAATACCTGGATGTTTTTAGCGGAATATTAAGTCCGTTTTTTGGCAAAGAATCACCTTATTTACCTTATGCTTCGGGAATAATAATTTTTCTGGGCACATTAATATTGATAGCAATAGTAGCGCGCGTTATCAGCAAACTGCTCGACGCCGTAATGTTGGGCACGCTAAACCGTGCCATTGGTGCTGTATTCGGCATGCTGAAAATATCCATTGTATTAAGCGCAGTATTACTTTTGCTCAATGGTTTTAACGTGCCATCGCAAGAAACCCGGGAAAACTCTAACCTATACTCGCCCATTATAAAAGTGGGTCCGTGGGCCTACGATATGGTATCCGTTATTTACCCCGGCGCAGAAGATTTTAAAACAACAATTGAAGAAATAGTTGATAAATACAACCCGGCAGATAATTTGCCGTTTTTACAAAATAATCAAAATTAAATGTCATTCGCAGCAGTAGAAGAGCAACTGGCCATTATTAAACGTGGCGTTACCGAATTGATTCCCGAAGAGGAATTGGTAGAAAAATTAAAGAAGTCAAAGAAAGAAAATAAGCCGCTAAAAATTAAACTGGGCGTAGATCCAACGCGTCCCGATTTGCACTTAGGGCACTCGGTAATTCTCCGAAAATTACGACAATTTCAAGATTTGGGGCATCAGGCTATACTGATTATCGGTGGTTTTACGGCAATGATTGGCGACCCGACCGGACAAAACGCGACCCGACCGGCACTTACGTTCAAAGAGGTTGAAGAAAATGCCAAAACCTATATTGAACAGGCCAAAAAAATTCTGGATGTGGATAGACTGACGCTGGTAAATAATTACGATTGGCTGGGTACGATGAGTTTTATGGATGTAATTGGTTTGGCATCGAAACTTACCGTGGCACGGATGATAGAACGCGATGATTTTTCCAAAAGATATAACAATAACGAGCCGATTTCTTTGCACGAATTTTTATACCCGTTGGCACAAGGTCAAGATTCGGTCCATTTACAATCAGATGTTGAGCTGGGCGGGACAGATCAGAAATTCAACCTATTAATAGGCCGTCAGCTGCAAAAAGATTCGAATTTAGAGCCACAGGTTTGTTTAATGATGCCATTGTTGGTGGGCACGGACGGAGTGGCCAAAATGTCGAAATCGTACGATAATTATATTGGTATTGACGAAAACGCCAACGATATTTACGGAAAATCGCTCTCCATTCCCGACGATTTGATATTTTCTTATTTCGAATTGGTGAGCGACGTCAAA
The DNA here is from genome assembly GCA_964615135.1 of uncultured Balneolaceae bacterium. GTDB lineage: Bacteria > Bacteroidota > Rhodothermia > Balneolales > Balneolaceae > Balneola. The sequence continues at coordinate 53,971 of CAZTOG010000006.1, forward strand.
ACGGACGAACTGGCGGCCATCAAAGAGAAAATTGAGAAGGATCCCCGAAACGCCAAGCATGATTTGGCACATACCTTAACCAGAATGTATCATGGTGTAGAAGCTGCCGATGCCGCACGACTGCATTTTGAGCAAACCATTATCAATAAACAAGCGCCGGATGATGCCCCTGTGTTTACCTATAAAGCCGGCGAAGAACTGCGCTTATTGGATGTGATAAACGACACCGGATTTTCGCCCTCCAACGGAGAATCCAAAAGAATGATGAAACAGGGCGGTATAAGTTTGGATGACGAAAAAATCAAGGATATCAACCATCATCTGACATTAAGCAAAGGCCAGGAAGTAGTTATAAAAGTAGGAAAGAGAAACTTCGGAATATTAAAAGGCGAATAAATCATGAAAATCAGTTCTTTTAATATAAATGGCGTGCGTGCCGCTGTGCGCAAAGGTTTTGTAGATTGGATAGAGGCATCCGAACCGGATATAGTTTGCATTCAGGAATTAAGGGCCACCGAAGACCAGATACCGGGCGAATTTTTAGAGCTCGATTATCACAAAACTTTCCATTCCGCCCAGAAAAAAGGCTATTCGGGTGTTGCTATTTTATCCAAAAAAGAACCCAACGAAATAATTACGGGATGCGGAATAGATTGGATAGATGAAGAAGGACGTATTTTGATTTATAAATTCGACCAATTCGATGTTATATCGGCATATTTTCCAAGCGGCACTACCGGAGATATCCGGCAGGAAATTAAAATGAATTTTTTGGATGAATTTGAAATCATGGCCAAAACCATTTTGGATGAAGGCAAACCAACTATTATTTGCGGCGATTTTAACATTGCACATACCGAAATCGATATTCATAACCCCAAACAACAGCAGAATACATCCGGATTTTTACCTGAAGAAAGAGCCTGGGTGACCAAGTTTATGAATTTGGGGTATGAGGATGTTTTTAGGAATTTGAACAAGGATATTCCCGATTTATACAGCTGGTGGAGTTACAGGGCCGCATCCAAACAAAGAAACAAAGGTTGGAGAATAGACTACCACATGGCCACCCCCGATATTGCAGCCAAGGCACAGACCGCTTATGTTGAGAAAAAATGGGATATCTCCGACCACGCGCCGGTTACCGTAGAGTACAGGTTATAAATTTAAAAGTCCGGTATTTGTTAAATCCTAAAATTATGTAGATTATAGCTTAGCCGGTTAAATGGCATAATTATTTATTAAACCATCGAACATGGGAACACATCACAAAGGGAGCAAAACGGAAGTTAGCACACTGAATGCATATATAAAATTGGTGCGTTCCGTAGAGCAAATCAATACCACCCAAAATAAAAGTCTGTCGGAAGAAGGGCTGACCATCAGCCAATTTGGAACCTTGGAGGTTTTATACCACCTCGGCCCGTTAAACCAAAAAGATATAGCGGCCAAACTTCTTAAAAGCGGTGGAAATATTACCATGGTTATCAATAACTTGAATAAACGCGGATTTGTTACGCGTACCGCGGATAAAACGGATAAAAGGGCTGTTATTGTAAGTTTGACCGATGAAGGGCACGCGTTTATAAAAAACTATTTCCCAAAACACGTGGATATGCTGGTTAAATTTTTTAGCGTTTTAACGCTCGAGGAACAGGATACCCTGGCCAGTCTATGCAAAAAATTAGGTCTGCAAGACGCAAACGCATAAGCTAACGGCCGGTAAATATTTTTTTGAACCAAAGTTTTATTTTTTCCCAATACTCCCTGCCAAGCAAATAAATTGCCAACACAAAAACTGCTTCTCCTGAAATAACCACAATAGTTGTTACAACGGCTTTGTTAGTTATTTTTGTGAATGGTAAAATGGGTGCCACAATCCAGCATAAAAAGGTAAATGACAGGGCAATAATTCCTACAGGTTTTTTCAGATTAGCGGGCATTTTGTCACAGCTCTTTGTTCAATTGCTCAATTTGGTCGCGTATCCGGGCGGCTTCTTCAAACTCCATGTTTTCGGCGGCGTTGATCATGGTTTTGCGCAGGTGATGGAGTAAATCGTCTTTATTTTCGAAAACGATTTCGTTCATGGAAGGTCCGGGCCTGTATTTTATCACATCTTCTGCCACCCGTATTGATTCCAGATAATCCTGTTGGGCCATTTCTTCCGCATTTACTCCAAAATCAATTCTTCGATTGGAGATGAGTGAAGGATCGACCAGTGGTTTCAGTTCTTTTTGGATGGTTTCCGGCGTGATACCATGCTCTTTATTATATGCCATCTGAATTTCGCGCCGCCTGTTTGTCTCGTCAATGACCTTTTTCATACTGTCGGTAATTTTATCCGCATATAGTATGGCTTTACCTTTTTCATTTCGTGCCGCCCTCCCAATAATCTGAAATAACGAGGTTGCAGAACGTAAAAATCCTTCTTTATCGGCATCCATGATGGCAACCAAGCTCAGTTCGGGGATATCAATTCCTTCCCGAAGCAGGTTAATGCCCACCAACACATCAAAATCACCCCTTCGGTATTTATAAAGTACTTCAATGCGCTCCAAAGCGTCCAGTTCGCTGTGCATATAAGCTGCAGAAATACCCACCTGTTTTAAATACTCGCTTAATTCCTCGCTTAAACGCTTGGTTAACGTAATTACCAAAACCCGTTCTTTTTTAGCTATTCTGATGCGGATTTCTTCCAACAAATCATCCACTTGGTTGGAAAGCGGCCTTACTTCCAGTTCCGGTTCCATTAATCCCGTTGGACGAATCAACTGTTCGGTAAAAGCGCCGCCACTTTTCTCAAGTTCATAATTGCTCGGGGTCGCACTCACAAAAATAACCTGATTTACGATTTCCTCCCATTCTTCGAATTTTAATGGTCGGTTATCCAATGCGGATGGCAGGCGGAATCCATGCTCTACCAATTCCAATTTTCTGGACCGGTCGCCCCCGTACATAGCCGAAATTTGCGGAATGGTCTGGTGGCTTTCGTCAACTATGGTAATAAAATCATCGGGAAAATAATCGAAAAGGCAATAAGGCCGCTCGCCGGGTTTACGTGCACTCAAATAACGCGAATAATTTTCGATACCGGCGCAGTATCCTATTTCCTGGATCATCTCCACATCAAAAAGCGTGCGTTGTTCCAGGCGTTTAGCTTCCAAAAATCGTTCTTCATCCAATAAAACATTGGTTCGCCAAACTAGTTCGTCCCGTATTTGCTGTATGGATTGTTCGAGGCGCGATTTTGTGGTTACATAATGCGACGCCGGATATATTTTAAACTCTTGTACATTCTGTAAAACACTTCCGGTAACAGGGTCAATTAATTGAAGGGTTTCTATTTCGTCACCCCACATGGTAATTCTCAAGCCCTCATCGGAATATGCGGGGTAAATATCCACTACATCGCCTCTAACCCGGAAAGTACCGCGGCTGAAATCCAGATCATTTCGAGTATAATGCAACTCCACAAAATCGTACAATAATTTATTGCGCGGAATGCTCTTGTTCACATCTAAATGTATGATGAGTTTTTCATATTCAGATGGCGAACCAATACCATAAATGCAGCTAACGGAAGAAACAATAATTACGTCTCTTCTTCCCGACAAAAGCGAGCTGGTTGCACGTAAGCGAAGACGTTGAATTTCTTCATTTATGGCCAGGTCTTTTTCTATATATTTATCTTGCGCCGCCATATAAGCTTCGGGCTGATAGTAATCGTAGTAAGAAATAAAAAATTCGACCCTGTTATCTGGAAAAAAATCGCTTAATTCTCTATATAATTGCGCAGCTAGCGTTTTGTTGTGGCTCATTACAATGGTTGGGCGCTGTACGTTTTCGATTACGTTTGCAATGGTACGCGTTTTACCTGAGCCTGTAATACCCAATAAAGTCTGGCACTTATCTCCGGCCAAAATACCGTCGGTAAGTTCTTTAATGGCATTGGGTTGGTCTCCTGCCGGCTGAAATGGTGAGTGCAATTTAAATTTAGACATAGACTATAAAAATCGAAAGAAATCCGCCCATAAACTAATAAAAATAGTTAAGTTTATGGCATCAGAACAAAACAGGACAAAAAATAATGCCGGAAAACAAAAAAGTATTGGAATCGCACCGAAAACGCATAGATGAGATAGATAAAAGCCTATTAAATTTATTGTCAGAGCGTGCAAAAGTCTCTCAAAGTGTTATAAAAACGAAAGTGGAAAATCAATTACCGGTATTTGTGCCGGAAAGAGAGGAGGAAAAGTCGGAATCGTTCAAAAAAATGGCAGCCGGAATGGGAATTGACCCGGATTGGGCGGAGGATTTTTTAAGAATGGTGATGACCGCTTCGCGCGCCACCCAATCGCAGGCAAAATTTCCGATTTCTACAACCCAACCTAAACATATCTTATTAATTGGCGGCGATGGCGGTATGGGTCAGCTTTATAAACGAGTAATACAGCAAACGGGACATGTGGCTTATAATATCGATAAATCGAATTGGTACGAGCTGGAAGAGTGGGCGCCCAAGTTGGATATGGTTATTGTAACCGTGCCCATAAACAATACCATTTCGGTAATAGAAAGATTGAAAGGGCGTCTCACAAAAGACACTATTTTAGCCGATTTTACCAGTAATAAAGTGCAGCCCATAAAAAAAATGATGGAAATACACGAGGGACCGGTAGTGGGTTTGCACCCTATGCACGGCCCGGATGTTCAAAACCTATCCAAACAGTTAATGGTGGTATGTGAGGGTAGAAATTCTGAGGCGGCAAGTTGGTTTATAGACCAATGCAAACTGTGGGGTATGCGAATAATAGAGGCCGACCCACAAAAACACGATCACGTGATGCATTTAGTACAGGGTTTAAGGCACTTTGTAGCATTATTGCATGGTTCTTTTATGCAACATTACGATTTAAGACCGGCAGATATTTTGGAGTATTCGAGCCCAATTTATAGAGCCGAAATGATGATGACAGGCAGGATATTTGCCCAAAGTGCCGAGTTATACGCAGATATTGTATTTGCTACCGAAGAAAGACGGAATTTACTGCTTAATTTTTTTGAACATCATAAAGCATTGGCAGAAATGGTAAGCAATAACGACCGGGAAGGATTTATAAAAGAATTTGAGCAGGTAACCGACTTTTTTGGACGTTTTGCAACGCAGGCTTTAAATGAAAGCAGTTATTTAATAAACCGTTTAGCAGATAGATTTGCATAATTAACTATCTGTTCATTACTTTGTACAATTCACATCAATAAATGAGTTAATATGAGAAAACTAATCGCAATAATACTACTGTTTTTGCCGGGCTTAATAATGGCACAAAATAGAGAGGCAATAAAACTTAATACGGTGACAAAATCGAAAGGAATTTCTAATACCGAGTATAAGTTGATTGATTTAAATAAAGACGCTTTTAATAGAGAGACATTATATAAAGGGAACAAGTTTTTGTTTGAATTGGATACCGATTTGGCCCACGAATACGAAATAACCAGAGTAACGGAGTATGTGCCGGGTATAATTTCGGTTTCGGCAAAGAAAAAAGGAGAAGATTACAATAGCTTTACCTTTAGCTATTCGAAAGGCAAAATAGATGGTCTGTTGCATCAAACGGGTAGTAAGGATTTATTTATAGGCTACAAAACTATCGAAAACTCGAATTACATAGCCAACAAACCGGATGAATTACCGCTTGATTTAAAACATGATGCACTGATTCCGGATGCTTTAGAAATTAAAGATGCCGCAAAAAATAAAATAGGCGCTGATAATTCGGCAGATGTTCCCTCTACCGCCGCTGTAGAGGCATTTATGGATGAAATAGTAACCATCGACCTGATGATTGTTTATACCAACGCAGCAAAAGATTGGGCAGACGACCGATCATCGATAGAGCAGATAATTGCACAGTCGATGAATTTGGCACAAACCGGTCTGGATAATAGCGAAGCTGGCATTAATCTGCGTTTGGTGCACACTTATAACACCGATTATGATGAGATAAATGACGGCGTGGATTCCGAAAAAAGATTAAGGCGCCTAACTAATACCCCCGGCTTAGACATACCCACCGACCCTAGCTGGGATAACACCACCGGTTATATGAGACAAGTACATACCCTTAGAACGCAATACGGCGCAGATTTGGTAGCCATGTACGCGAAAATTGAAGATACAGGTGGTTTAGCATGGATATTGAGCAACCCCGGTGGTTCGCCTCACTGGGGTTTTTCAGTCAATAGGGTTCAACAAATAGCGGTTGGTTATACTTTGATTCATGAAATTGGGCACAATATGGGCAATAACCACTCAAGAACACAGGAAAGTGCTGCGGCCGATGATGCAGGGGGATTATTCCATTATTCAGCCGGTTATCAAGATAAGTCCAATGGGTTTCATACCATTATGGCCTATTCCGATGGATTGCAACAGGCGCCTTTTTTCTCAAGTCCGTATTTGACCTATAACGGAAAGGCGCTGGGGCAAGAAAGCTCCTTAACGCCTACAAATAATGCGAGCAGCATGACGGAAATCAAGTATATGATATCGAAATACCGCCCAACAAAAGTTGATCCGCCGGTTTTAGGAGCTGTAGATAATTCCGTCAGTGTGGAAATGAACAGAGAAGATAATCTTAGTTTTCCCATTGCATTAGACAACAGCGGCGACAGCGACTTAATGTGGTCTGCCGACTTAGATATTGTCTTAAACCAGGCACCAAAGCTAAAAGAAAGAGTAAATTATTCCGACTTTAAATCTCATGTGGAATTTGACGGCCCGGTTACAAAAGCCGGTATTGGTTTGTTACAGAAAAGCACCACAAAAAACAAAGGAAGTGAAGAGGTATTATACAGTACTTCTTTTGAGACGAGTGAAGGATTTTTGTCCGGCAAATATGCGGCAATAAACCAATGGAGAGCGATGAGTGGCGACAAAAGCATAAATATAAGTACCAATAATCCAAAAACAGGGAGCAATAGCTTTAGAATCGATTCAAAGCCGGGTACATCCACTCAATTTACTGAATCGCCTTATTTTGGCGCACTGCCCTTAGGTACTTATGAACTTGAAATGGAAATGGGAGCTTTCGGTGCTGATGCGCTGACCGATCGTTACGATATTTATATCTACGATGGCAAAACCGGCCAAATGAGTGCAGGAATTGTAATAACGGATGGAGGCACTTTTAATAAAGGCCTTATTTATGTCTGGGATAGAGGTGAGGATGGCAACTATCAGTTTTTTAGTACAAATACTAAAATTCAACAAGATACTTACCATAATTTTAAAGTTAGATTCGACCCGGGCAATGGAACGGTATCCTATTATTTAGATGGCACCCTTTTTACAACAAAAAATTACGCAGCGGGAAGAACTCCCGGCTATGCACGTATTTTGCATTTCAATAATAAAGCCAGCACCAGCTTTAATATAGATGATTTTAAGCTGACAAAAGTTGAAGAAGGTTACCCATGGCTTAAATTACGCGACTATGGCAGTGTAATTAGAAAAAGCAATTCAGGAAATATAAATCTGGATTTCAATACGCGCGGAGTGGAGGCCGGCCAATACGAAACCAAGGTTAGCATACTTACAAACGATCCAAATAAACCAGCGCTGGTGGTACCTATCTATTTAACGGTAAGAACGACCGTTGGTACAGAAATGGAGAATGAACTGCCCAAACGTGCTGAATTGAAACAAAATATACCCAATCCGTTCAACCCTTCAACCAATATAAACTTTGTTTTGTCGGAAAATACGGATGTGAAACTGGAAGTATATACCATTCAAGGGCAAAAAGTAGCCACATTGGTAAACCAAAGAATGCAAATGGGCAGCCACGATGTGCGGTTTGATGCATCACATTTGGCAAGCGGTGTGTATCTGTACCGATTGATAACACCGAGCCGGGTTATAACCAAAAGCATGGTATTGATAAAATAATATTAACAGCAATCTATAGCCAATAAAATTCAAAACCTCGATAAATATTAAACCGTTTATCGAGGTTTTTAATAGCAACATTTGCGGTTAATTAAAAAGCAGAGCCCTGAATGTATCGTTGGTTTTGCCTATTTGTTGCCGATATTTTGATTTTAAGTGTTCATTTTCTGTATCCTTGGCCCAATCGCCCAAATAATTGCCTGCCAAATATAATGTTTCCATAACATTGACTATGCCTTTTAAATAATCCAAATCATCAGGGCTCTCAAAAGTTTCTGCAGTAAGCCTAATGTCCGTTTCTGTAGTTACCCTTTTAAGCATACTTTGTTGAGTTTCCAATTGGCTTGAAATATCTTCGGTAAATACCGCATTATCTACGCAGTGTTCAATAAGTTCTATCGAATTTATTGCGTTTATAACATAAGCATTCAAAGCAATGCTATATAATTCGAGCAGTGTTTCATCGCTGGAATCATCAATTTGTGCAAAAGCCGAGTGCCCTATAAATAAAGCAATAGCTAAAGAAATCAGTATTTTTTTCATAATTATAAATTAATAACAGGTTGGTTGATATATATAATAAATTAGAGATAATGGCAATCATTCTTAAATTTATTATCAAAAATAATATTAATTAAAACAAATACAAATCGAAAGTAGATTTATGATAAATTTAGGACACGATTTCGCAATGGAAGAAAGAAAGGAATTAAAAGTGATTTGTGGGTTTTGGCTCGGTTTTATAATATCTTTTTAAAAATGTATAGTATTTATTTACCATGTGTTTCCATTTTAAACAAACCAAAACGGCCAAAGAACTGGAGAGCCGCTACAAAGCAGCGTTTACCGAACCGGAATTATACCTGCCGGAAGTATATAATGCATTTACGCACCCATTGACTCCGGTGATAACCAATCAAAACCCCGAAAAAATACAATTGTTCGCTTGGGGGTTGATACCGCATTGGGCAAAAGATACTTCCATTCAAAAGAGCACGCTAAATGCGCGCATAGAAACTCTGGAAGAACGGCCGTCATTCAAGCATGTGCTGAACAACCGATGTTTGATTCCCGCAGAGGCCTTTTACGAATGGCAATGGTTGGATGGTAAAGGCGATAGAAAACAGAAATATGAACTACGCATAAGAAATAACGAGATATTTTCGCTGGCGGGGCTGTGGAGTACCTGGGAAAATAAAAACTCCGGCAAAATTTTAAATACCTATACCATTTTAACCACATCTGCCAATACATTGATGAGCGAAATTCATAATACCAACAAAAGAATGCCGTTGATTGTCAAAAAAGAATCGGAAATCAATTGGTTGGAAGGGTTCGATACTGAATTTTGGAACGATGAACTTGTTGCCCTGAAGGAAGGTGAATTAAGCGGTCCAAAAGCAGAGGATAATCAGTTAGGGTTGTTTTAGTCAATTTGTTATTAGGGTGTTAGTTGAATGGTTGAATAGTTCGTAGTTGATTTGTTGATTAGTTATTGGTTAATAGGTAAAAAACAAGGTCATCCTGATCGCATGTGAAGGATCTGGAGTGTGGTGCTTATCCGTGTTTTTGGAAGGAGTATATGCTTTATAATTTACTTGGAGTTAATCTACACTCTGGCCAAGTGGGGCTGGTACAGATACTTCGCTGCGCTCTGCATGACGCTATTGGGTTGAAAAACCCAATCACCCAGAGCGAATGCGAAGGATCCGGGATAGAATATCTTTCCAGAATTTTGACGAAAGTGCGGGCGTTTTATAGTACACTTGGGACCACCCCGGTTTCACGCAAGCGTGAAACCTGCCCCTCCGGTGGAGGGGAATTGTTCCGAGCGTTGTTTTAATAATTTTGCAATTAAATAAGAAGTGAAATTTTAAAATATAAACACCACACAGCGCACAGCCCAAAATTCCCCTCTACGGATGGGAAGCAGTAGCGCTTGAGTTTTCGGGTTTCTGTTCCTGGTTTTCGGTAATTCCATTAACGGCAACAGCCCAACTAATAACCAACAACAAATCAGCTAATTAACCTTCAACTAAATCCCACATAAAAATCGTGCAATTTACTTTCTTTTAAGCGATATTTTGTAAATAAATACTTCTAATCAAGCGAATTCTTATGAAATACGGTGTAAATACGCAGCGACGAATTTATATGAATGGAATGGCGGGGAAAAAGAATCCTGTTCCGATAACTTTTACCAACTTAAGAACTAAAGCCCAAAAGAAAATGTCGCCGGAGGCGTGGGTTTATATTGCAGGTGGAGCGGGTATGGGTGATACTATGGAGGCAAATCGGAAAGAATTTAAACGTTATCAATTACATGGAAGGATGATGAAAGCCGCCACGAAAGTGGATATGAGCATCACTTTATTTGGAAAAAAATACGAAACGCCATTGTTGACAGCGCCTATCGGTGTACTTGATTTAGTGCATGAAAAGGGTGATTTAGAAGTTGCCAAAGCTTGTGCCAATAAGAATATTCCGATGATATTTTCCAATCAGGCATCAACGCCGATGGAAGAATGCGCTACCGAAATGGGAAACAATCCGCGATGGTTTCAGTTATATTGGAGTAAATCGGACGCGTTGATGGAAAGCTTGGTAAAGCGGGCTGAAAAAGTGGGTTGCGAAGCCATTGTGGTAACACTGGACACTGCTTTTTTAGGTTGGCGTCCGCAGGGACTGGAAAAAGCATATTCGCCTTTTATGCGGGCACGCGGAATTGCACAATATTATTCCGATCCTGTTTTCCAGAAGTTGGTAGAAGAAAATATGCTGGGTAAAGACGATTCAGGACCAAAACCACCCATTAATCTTACCACTTTAAAAAATGTTTTTGAACTGTGTAGAAATTATCCGGGTGGATTCTTCAAAAACCTGACATCACAACGCGCTATGGTTGGTGTTCGAACTTTTGTAGATACGTTTATGAATCCCGGATTAAGATGGGAAGATTTAAAGAAACTGCGGGATATTACCGATTTGCCCATTTTGGTAAAAGGTGTACATCACTTAGAAGATGCAGATGCCGCAATTAAATATGGTGTGGATGGAATTATTGTATCCAATCACGGTGGCAGACAGGTAGATGGAGGCGTGCCGGCCATTTCCGCATTGGAACTAATTGCCAATAAATATGCAGGCAAGCTGCCCCTGCTTTTCGACAGTGGCATCCGTTGTGGTGCCGATGTAATAAAAGCGCTGGCTTTAGGAGCAGATGCTGTTTTGATAGGCCGGCCGTATGTATATGGTCTGGCCATTGACGGTAGCAGGGGCGTTGAAACGATATTTGATTATTATTTGTCTGAAATGGAGCTGCAACTTTCGTTGATGGGTGTATCCTCAATCAAAGAATTAAATGCAGATTTCATTCAAAAAACCCAATAGATTTGCATACTTTCTCAGCTTGCAAATTTTAATATTTAATCGACAGATAAAATCAAAAACACACACAAGCCGGTCAATAAAAGCTATATAATTCTCCTTTTGGGAATATTGGCCGCACTGGGTCCCTTTTCCATTGATATGTATATTCCCGGTTTTGCCAAAATAGCCGAGGATTTCAATACGCTTGAAAATAAAGTTGCCTTTACCATGACCTCCTATTTCTTCGGGATAGCCATTGGTCAGTTGCTTTATGGCCCCTTTATAGACAAATACGGCCGTAAAAAGCCACTTTTATACGCCCTTGTTTTATATATGGTTGCATCCATTGGGTGTTCGCTAGCGTATTCGATAGATGCCATGGTTGTATTACGCTTTTTCCAGGCGTTGGGCGGCAGTGCCGGAATGGTTTGTGCCACGGCAATCATTACCGATATTTATGAACCCGGCAAGCGTGCCAGCGCCTTCTCTATGATAATGATGGTGATGGGAATTGCACCAATTATAGCGCCCATTGCTGGAATTTACTTTATAGAACACTTTACCTGGCATGCCATTTTCTACTTTATGGCTGTTTTTTCCATCTTTTTGATTATTCTAATTTTCTTTACGCTGCCCGAAACGGCTAAATATATGCATAATGAGAAGTTGAAAGTGAAACGTGTTTTCAGTGATTATTTCAAAGTGTTTAAAAATAGGGTGTTTTTTCATTATACCATGGTGGGCAGCATATCCGGCGCTATGGTTTTTTCTTATGTGGCATCTGCATCTTTTATTTTTTTGACCTATTACGGAGTCAGTAAAACCACTTTTTCTATTTTATTCGGTTTAAATGCGGTGGGGATGATAATTGGAAACTATATAAACGGATTGATAACGCGGCGTTTCAGTTATATCAAAATTCTCAGGCTGGCTTCGGCAGTTTTAATATTCCAAACGGCCATATTTACTCTTTTAATTTTGATAAATCCTAAAATTGCTTATCAATGGGTGGTTTTAGGTATATTTCTTTCTCAGGTTATTACCGGAATGATTTACCCTAATGCAATTGCAGCTTCGTTAACGCCATTTACAGCACTCTCTGGCTCAGCTTCAGCAATAAACGGTGCAGCACGCATGGCTTTTAGCGCTTTTGTAACGGGATTAATCGGGATTTTGGTTTCAAATTCTGCATTTACCATGTTTGCTGTAATGTTTGCCTTATCAATAGTTTCGTTTGGGTTTTTACTAAAAACGTGGAGATTGAAATTTACTCAAGAAGCCTGAGTTCCTTTTATGTTTGAATAATAGTTGAGGCATAATTTTGTTAATAAACGGTAAAAATTAAAAAAAACTTGAATGAGTGGAATAGTTTTATAAAATTGATTTCATACAAATACATGAAAAAAGAGAGAGTCCACGAAATATTTCAATACTTTATCCAATATTAAATATAAATAAAATAACAGATTATGAAGAGAGTAACCATAACTACACTAACATTGCTATTTGCAATTTTTACGCTACCAACAAAAGCACAAAGTACAAACGACGGCATTATTGCGCCGCCTACCAACGAAATAAGAATACAGATAAGCGACGGGCTGCCACTGGTTGTTGCCACAGCAGTAATGGATATAGCCACCGATATTTTTGGAACGGTACTTACCTTTGGTAATTACAAAAGCAATCGGGATGAGCAGACCGGATCGCCACATTTTGGAATGGGATATAAATACCACGTAAATAATAGGTTTAGTTTAGGTGCAAATTTAAGCTATCAAAACATAACTACTACCTATAAATTGACACACAGGGGAGACGCTTCTACAGCAACCGGTACTCGAAAAATATCGCTTATTACTGTTATGCCTAGTTTCGAATATAAATATATAAAACGAGAGAGCTTCCAGTTTTATGGTAATGCCGATGTGGGTATTGCCATTGGCAGTATTTCGCAGAAAACCAATAACAATAGCAACGACGATAGCAGCAGTGGCGTGGCTTTCGGTTTTCAGGCCAATCCGGTCGGGTTGCGATTTGGTAATAAAATTGGTGGTTTTATTGAACTGGGCGCCGGTTATAAAGGCTTTATAACAGTGGGATTAAGTGCCAATTTTTAGAAATTTGATTTAAAAAAACAAAAGGCCGGCAATAGTAATATTGTCGGCCTGAATTTTGTTAGTGGACCATCCATTATGTTACATCGAAAGAGCTGGAAAGATTGGTTTACCTTACCTTTTGCCCGTTTACGTTGTATTTATCGCTGACAGAACGTTTGTAGGCTGTAATAATACCGTTTGTAAACTCCTCGTCAATCGAATCGTATTCAAAAGGTGCAATGGTTTCTCCTTTTGTATTGATTAAGCCCCATTTACCGTTTATTTGAGCCGCTGCGAAGCCTTCCTCCAAAAAGCCTCTGCCGCCACTAAATATAGCTTCGGTAATTTCGGTGCCATCTTCGCTCAGGTATCCATAGGTGCCGCCCATATCGTAAATGGCAAAACCATGCGAAAAGGCATAAATTTTATCATATTTAATAGGAATCAGTGTATCACCGTTACTGTCTATGCTTCCCCATTTTGCATTTTCTTCGACCGTGGCAAATTTGCCGTTAAAAGCACGGGCAGTAGTAAAGCGTGCGGCGGTCATCTCTTTGCCACCCAGTTTGATGTAGCCATACAATCCGTTTTCTTCGTATATAACCACACCTTCGGCGGGGGCGTATAGTTTTTCGTACTTGATTTCGGTCAATTCCTCGCCGGCGCTGTTTATAAATCCATATTTTCCGTTATTCATAACCCTGGCATAGCCCGTTTCCAGGAAGGTAAAAGCTTCATCGTATTTACCACCATTGGTAATATCACCGCCTTCTGTACAGAATTGTCCCTGCTTGTTATTTTGTTCAAAAATAGAGCAACCGAAGTCATCAAAGCTATAGGTTTTGTCATAAATAGCGCCGGTCAGCTCTTCTCCTTTTGTGTTTATATAGCCTTCTTTACTGCCCAATTTATAAGAAGTAATCGGTGTTTTAAAGTTATAAATCATATCGTATTTAAAATCGGCTATAATATTTTGGTCAATATCAATAATGCCGTATTTACCATTCTTTTTGGCAATCATAATGTCGAATTGGTAGGTATAAATATTATCGTACACAAAAGGGATTACGGTATTTCCTTCATCATTTATAGCTCCCTGTTTTCCATTTAGCTCAGCTCTGTAGTAGTTCCCATGGAGCAGATTCAGTTTATCATAAATAAGTTCGGTTAATGGCTCGCCATATTTGGTTAATAATGCGTATTTACCCCCCTTTTGGGCACTATATACGCTACCCTCCATCACGGTTAGTGATTCGTATTCTTTCGTTGCGGTGCCATTTTTTAAAGTGTAGATGTTAAGATTGTCAGCATTTCCGATAAGCCAGGTATTTTTTTCTTTATCCAATTGGGCAGAATGGGCGTTTACCGGCGCAATAACTTCTACGCCATTTTTATTGATAAAACCTTTTTTGTTGTCAACGGTAACTCTGGCAAAACCATTTTGAAACTCCTCAACGTAATCGTATTTATAGCCGATAACCAGGTTATTCTGTTTATCTATAAATCCCCATTTTTCGGTTTCTTTGCTGCTAACCCCGGCTAAACCTTCACTGAATGAATGGGTTAACCTATAAGTAAAGGGAATGGCATGGTTTCCTTCGGTATCAACAAAGCCCCAAGCGCCGCCATAAAATCCGGTGAAAAATCCTTCTGAGTAACTAGAAAGCATGCTGTATTTTATTGGCACAACCCGTTCGCCCTTAATGTTAATAACACCGTCATTTCTACCGTTTCCCACTACTGCATATCCACTTCTGAACCAGCTCGCTTCAGCAAACTGAGGTTTGATAACCATTTCGTTTTGTTTGTTTATATAACCCCAAAGGCCATTTATTTTAACGGCAGCCAGGTTGTCTGCAGTAAAGCCTTTGACGTTGTCGTAAGTAGGAGGAATAACAACTTCACCAGCCTCATTTTTAAAACCATAAAGATAGGTAACTCTTCCGGAAGAGCTGTCGGCTGCACTGAACGAGTTGAGTATTTGGTCATTTAACGCCGAGTTGTTTTTTGTAATATCTATGGTATCGTCGTCTAGCTCATATCTTATAAAATATTTCAAATCGTCAAGGTCAGGATCAATTCCATAATCATACATATCTTCCAAAGCATACCATGCTTCTTCTATATCAAGCGCAGCATCATTGAGATAATCCTCACATAAAGCATAATTATACCCTACCCCGAACAGATTTAGACAGTGAGAGACTCCATAAACATACATTGCTTTACTTAGGTCATCATCCGCTGCTTTTTTTAAGAATTGTACGCCGGTAGCCCGGTCTAAATTGGTGCCATTTCCGGTTAACAGTTTTAAACCGAGCATATAGGTTGCGTAGGGAATTTCGCTTTCATAACCGGCTATATAATAATCGGAAGCCGTTCTGTAGCTTTGTTGCACGCCAATACCAAATTGATATGCATCAGCAAGTAATATTTTACCCCAAATATCGCCATGAGATTCGGTTATTTGAGCCCATTTAAAACCGCTAGCACCTTCATTTTCTACCTTAAACATGTAAATGTAAGCAATTTCATAAGCGCTGTTGGTGTTTCCTTTATCATAAGCGGTATGGAGATATTCTAACGCTTTATGATAATCTCTATCAACTCCTCGGGCAAATTCGTAAGCAAGGCCTTTTTGGTGATAAGCGTTGGGTATATCAAATTCTATGGCTTTATCCAGGTATATATGCGCGGTATCGTAGTCTTTTTCTTCAGCATAAACTTCATATAAATCTATATATGCATAGCCATGCCCTTTATCGGCGGCTTCTTTATATAAGCTTTTAATCTCATCCATAGAAATGTGGTCGAATTTTTGAAGGTAATACACACGCGCCAGGTAAAATATAGCTTCAGGATTATCATTATTTTCAATTTCCGATTTTAATAGAGCTATGGCCTCATCTATTTTGCCCTCGCCATACAAAGCGATGGCCTTATCAATGATATCTTCCCTTCGAGCTTCTTCAACTTTGCTATCCGATGGGACATCGTTTGTATTATCAACAACCCCGGTTGTTTGATACAGTTTCTGACGCACTCTTTCCAGGTTTTCCTGGCCTTTATATGCATTAAACTCTACTGCTGTTTCATAAAATTCGGCCGCTTTTTCCAAATCCACCTCCACGCCCCAGCCGTTTTCGTAGATTTCGCCCAAATGTGTATATGCATAGTCGTTATTTCCTTTGATGGCTTCTTCGTACCACTGGCGGGCTATTTCATAATCTTGTTCTACACCTTGACCCTTCAGATAAAAATTACCCACATTATTCATGGATTGATAATGTCCGAATTCTGCCGCTTTTTTATACCATTTCATTGCTTCGGCGTATTTTACCATTCCGGTGTACGGACTTTCGGCAATCACTCCCAAATTGAACATGGCATCCACATTATTGTACTTATTGGCCGCCATGGTGTAATATTTTGTTGCCCTTTGCGCATTGTTTACTTCCTTTTCGTAGAGTTTGGCCACTTTCATCATGGCAATTTCAGAGCCGGCCAGGGCCGATGTTTCATATAAGGCCACTTTATCATCCAGACTGGTGGGTTCGCCCAACGCCGCTTCGTGAATTTTATCCAGCATATTTATGGACTCGATATGACCCAGTTCCGCAGCCTCCTGAAACAAATTGATTGCTTTTAAATATTCGGACGAATTATAGGCTGCTATTCCTCTTTCATACTCTTCTTCGCCTTCACCATTAAGCACGGTGTTTATGGTATTGTTATTAATATTGTTAGAAAATAAAGCAGTTGTGCAAAATATCGACAGGATAATTGCTAAAATTGAAATACCCTTACCGGAATATAATTTCATAATGAATATATTTGAGTTGATTGTGTGAAAAACCGTTTTTTTGAATGAACCCTAAAGATTGTACCGTTCAAGCTCTATGTAATTTAACCCGGAAAAAATGACAATTATCAATAAAATTAATTTGTTCCGATTAAAAGTACCACCTGATTAAACGAATAAGTTTACGAATTAAGTATAATTAATATATTTGTTATTGCGCAATGGTTCAATTAGAAAAAAAAGCACTTGGTAATTATAGCAATCACCCCTTTTTAAAAGCCCCATATCCTGATAGCAGCGGAAATATTTAAACAGAACATTTCTTAACTTAGGCCTACCATTAAACTTTAATTTTGAGGAGAAAATATGGCTACAGAAAAACTCTCTGCCGAGAAAATATTGGAAGATAAAGGATTCCGACATACATCCGGCGAGTTAGCTGCCGGTGTGGATATGCGTTGGCAAGGTATGCAAGCGATAAAAGCTACCATAGATCAAAAATATCTGGGAACTTCTAAAATGGGAGTTACCAACAAACTGAGAGGAGATAAAAAATGAGTGAAAATTGGTTGGAATTATCGGTTACAGAACTGGCTCCCCGTATAAAGAGTGGGGAAGTATCGCCCGTAGAACTCACAAAAGCCGTTTTGGACCATGCCGAAGCCCGGAATAAAGAAATTAACGCGTATATCACATTTATGCGCGAGGAGGCACTGAAAGAAGCCCAAAAAGCTGAAGATGAAATCGCATCAGGCAACTATAAAGGCGTATTTCATGGCATGCCCATTGCCATAAAAGACAATATTTACGTAAAAGGCGTAAAAGCAACCATGGCATCCAAAATACACGCCGATTTTGTACCCGATTACGACGCTGCTGTTATTGAGAAGCTAAGAAAAGCCGGTGCTATTATAATCGGTAAACTGAATATGCATGAATATGCGTGGGGAGCAACCTCGGCAAGCCCGCATTTTGGACCTGTACACAACCCGTGGAACAAGCAAAAAATATCGGGTGGTTCGAGCGGTGGATCTTCGGCAGCCATTGCAATGGATATGGCCTTTGCCACTTTGGGAACCGATACCGGTGGCTCCATTCGAATTCCGTCGTCTATGTGCGGTTCGGTGGGACTGAAACCCACGTACGGTCGCGTTAGCAATTATGGAAGTTTTCCACTGGCGTGGACGCTGGATCATATCGGCCCCATTACCAAAACCGTAAAAGATGCGGCGGCTATGTTGGAAATAATTGCCGGGCAAGATGATAGAGATACCAACACAGCCAGCGTAGATATCGAGACCTATCTGGAAAAAGTAACCGGAAATGTTGAAGGCGTGGTCATTGGTATAGAAGAAGACTTTTTCTTCAAAAATGTGGATGCCGAAACCGAGAAAGTGGTGCGCAAACAGATAGATGCCCTCGAAAAAGCGGGTGCAACCATCAAAAAGATAAAAATGCCTGCGATGGACAACGCAGAATGGGCAACCATGATAACCATTTTGACCGAACCCGCGGCACTTCACCAGAAAAACCACATGGAAAGACCCCAGGATTTTGGTCCGGATCTATTATTCCTGTTTGCGTTAGGCGAAATGCCATCCGGCGTGGATTATGTGCATGCTCAGCAGATCAGACAGCATTTAAAAGAAGAATTCAGACAGGTTTTTGAAGAAGTGGATGTGCTCATATCGCCCACTATGCCCATTGCAACGCCAAATATTGGCGATTTAACCATAGATTTGAACGGAACTGAAGTAGAACTGATGGATCATTTCATCCGCTTTACCGGAGCAGGCGATATTACCGGTCTGCCGGCGCTATCCGTTCCGGCAGGTTTCAGAGATGGTATGCCCGTAGGAATCCAAATTATGGGCGCCGCTTTTGATGAGGCTACTATATTAAATGTGGGCTACGCCATCGAAAAGAACAACCCAACCGAAGGCAAAAAACCTTACTAATGGTATTATTTGCATTGTAAATTATAAGAAAGACCGCTGAGTAGCGGTCTTTTTTTTGTGGAATTGTTATTTTGTTTATTTATGGCTCGGTTTTAGAAAGCGCAACTCGTCTTATTTTTTAATTTTTACATCCCGAAGGGATGACATGTTTATAGAAAAAATATTTCACAAACGGACGTGCGACCCTGAGGGGGTCGAATATTCTTTAGCATGAAATTTTCTATAAACATGCGACCTCTTTGAGGTCTAGAGATATAATTAAGTCCATGAATTAGGTATATTATTTCCGGATTTTAATCGAGCTTGCTGATTTCGCGCCTTTGGCGCTTGGCGTTGAGACGTGTTCGCGTAACCCCGAGCTACGCTCGAGGTTTTTGATTACGCACCTTTGGTGCTTGGATGGTGGTACAACCTTCGAATCTTATCCTCTTTTAGGTTGTCATATGGGGTTTACCTGTTTACTTGATTTATAATTATCCCGAGTTTCTATTTTATGGTCGTAACCCAGCACCAAAGGTGCGGAAATCTTTAGCCGAGTCCATAGGGCTCGGTTAAAGATGTATGATTTACCCACTAAAGCGCCAACGGTGCGAAATCGTGTTCACCCACCGGCGATAAATGAAGTGTATTTCCTGATTTTTCCCAAAAGCTTAGCAGAAATTGTAAACAGACTAATTTATATACAAGATTTCTACATTTCTTATAACCAAATAAATTTGACTACTAAAACTGTTATCAAAATTTGTGGACTCTTTTAAAACCGGGTGATGGCGCCAAGTCCGTTAAATTCACTCAATTCGCCTTTTGGCAGAAATACAACATCCCCACCGAAATCCATGTTGGCTTCAATCATTTCGTCGTAAATATCATCGATAACACCGGGTTCGTTACGCCTCGATTCGGGTACATATACCACTTGATCGTTTTCTATCACGGCAGGTTGAAACAATCCTTGTTCTATAAATAAAGTGCGAACACGTCCCTCATGGATTCCGCGCCAAATATCATTGGTATCACTCAAAAACTGATTGTTGCTTACCGCTTTTTTCAAATCCTCTTTGAGTGTGTCGTTTTTCTTTTTCACCAACTCGTGCACTACCTCCCAGGCTGCCTCGGCAATGGCAAAATCTTTCGCGTTGATTTTGTTTTGATTCAGGAAACCATCATAATAAACCTCCTTTTTATCGGCCACTTTCATCAGGTGATGGTAATTTTCATCCGTAGCAACCACCAGCACCGGTAGGGGATTAATCTTGTGGATTTTATTAATCTCTTTATCCGTTCTGTTGAAAAAATCGAGTAATAAATTGGTCAATCTCGGTGCATTGGATAAATCCTGCCTGTTTGGATTGGTAACTGCTGTGTTTTCCATCGGGAATGGATTGCCAAATTCTATCACCACTTTATCGTTAAGCACTTCCAACAGTCTCACCGAACCCTGACTCAAAACCAGCACATAATAATTCGTTTCCATGCGCAATGCGCGGAACAAATCACGGGTTGCAAAAGTATTGTCAATCACCACACGGTCGCTTACGGGCAGCGTCAACCGGGTGTAATCTGCAATATCCTCGTTCACAAAAAGCATCAGGCTTTCCAGATTATGGCTGTGGTCTATTTCATCCACAAGTTTATTCAACTTTTTGATCAAAGGTGCAGCTTTACGCTTTCCAAGTTCATCCAAAAGCCGATTTTCCGCTTCCTTCACTAAATTTTTCAAGGCTAAACTATCCTTCAAATAATCCGGTTTAGTGCGGTGGGTATTCAAAATTATGGTAATACAATTATCCGATTTGATGTTTTTAAACTCTTTTAATGCTTTATACATATCATCATATTTAAAGGTTGAAGTTGCTATGTTAACCTCCGTGCACAAAACTGCACGGGTTCTATCTTATATATTAATATAGGCTTCTAATGTTAATAATATATGTATTTGGAGGGTGGGTTTGGGGGTGGGTGAGTGTGTTTAATTTTTCATAGTATTAAATACTAAGAGAATAAACGCTCTTTTGCGCTTAAAATACGCGTTTTAATAGTTTGCTTTACTTATTAAACCTATGATATAGATTTTTCATTAAATATTCTCGAACGACAGAACCAAACATCTCATCGCTGACAATTTTTTCAAATACTTCTTGGTTTTGGTCCATGCGGGAAATAAGCCTATCCATAAATTTGTCTTCAAAGGCATATTTAAAAGTATCTATTTTATTAGCACGAGCCTGGTCACCTAAATTGGAATCTTCAAAAAGGCTTTCTTCAATTTGATCGAGAAATAGTTTATCGGCTTCATTAAATTCGGTACCAAATCGGTCGTTTAAAACAGTAATTATTTCTGATAGAGCGGCTTTTTCTTCTTTTGGGCGTGATAGTCCAGCTTCTGAAATTCCGCTTAATTCTCCCTGACTGTTTTTTTGTAATTCTATGGCTCCTTCTTGAATTTTCTGTAAACGATAATACTCTAGTGCGATTTCATCATCCAGCACGACTTGTTCGGAATAGTTTCTTTTGGGTAATCGTTTTTGAAGAAGTTTGGCGTAAGCAAAAAATCCTTCTAAATCTTCCACAGGAAAAGGCATGATTTGTGCTAGAAAGGAATATAAATTTATCCAAGTTCGAAGACCTTTCTTGAATTCATCCTGGTCTTCTTGCTTAAGCGTTTTAAAACGTTCTATAGCGGGATCGGTAAAAGCATAGAGTTTTTGTTGCTGTTTAGCCGTATTTAATTTAGTGCTGGGATTAAAGTAAACCGCTACTAAATCATCCACTTCTTTTTGCCAATAAACCTGAAATTGATCTAGTCTGTTTTTCAAATCGAACAGATGGTTTATATCGGCTTCTTCTACTACTGTTGTAATTTCATAATACGGCTGAAACGAATCTAAAATAATCTGTCTTTCGTTGACAAAATCTAACACAAAAGTATCTCGCTTTCCGGGATGGGTGCGATTTAGGCGTGATAAAGTTTGTACGGCCTTTACACCCGATAATTTTTTATCTACATACATGGTATGCAAAAGAGGTTGGTCGAACCCTGTTTGATATTTATCGGCTACTATTAAAATTTTATATTCTTCTTTATCGAAAGCTTCCGGCAGTTCTTTTTCGCTGATTCCAGTTAGCTCCGGTTCAGAAACACCATACGGCATATTATCATCAATTACTTTCCCAGAGAAGGCGACCAATACTTTTAATTCTTTTTGATAGCCTTTTTCTTGAATATAATTTTGAAATTCTTCGAAATAACGTTTTGCATGCAAACGGGAACCACAGACTAACATAGCTTTAGCTTTTCCACCAATCTGTTTAGAAGTAATATGCCTAAAATGTTCAATAATAATCTCTGTTTTCTGCGCTAAATTATGGGGATGTAAAGACACATATTTTCCAATGGCGATTGCCGCTTTTTTCTTGTTTAATTCGGGATCGTCCTCAATGGCTTTGGTTAACTTATAAAATAAATTATAGGTTATGTAGTTTTGCAAGACGTCTAAAATAAAACCTTCTTCTATGGCTTGGCGCATAGAATACAGATGAAACGGTTCGGGCTTACCCTGCATATTTTTAGTGCCAAACACTTCCAGTGTTTTATATTTTGGCGTGGCTGTAAAGGCGAAAAACGAGATGTTTTCTTGGTGCCCCCTTGCCTTGGCAAATTTAACAATTTCCAATCGGATTAAATCACTATCATCGAGCTCGTCACCATAATCATCCCCAGTTTCTATAGTAGCTATATTGCTAACGGCAAGGGTTTCTTTCATTTTTTTACTTGCTTCGCCGCCTTGTGAGCTGTGCGCTTCGTCTATAATAACCGCATATTTTCGATTGGGCAAATCGCCAACTTTTTCTAATACAAACGGGAATTTTTGTAAAGTAGTAATGATGATATTTACACCTTTATTTAATGCCTCTGCCAATTGTGTACTGTCTTTGTCTATTTTTTGGACAACGCCGGTTTTGTGTTCAATTTGGTAAATAGTGTCTTGCAATTGTTTATCTAATATTCGCCTATCGGTAATAACGATAACAGAATCAAAAATGCGCTGGTTTTGTGTATTATGTAAACTGGATAAGCGATAAGATAACCAAGCTATGGAATTACTTTTACCCGATCCGGCAGAATGCTGTATTAAGTAATTTTTGCCCGAACCATTTTGTAAAGCATCATCCGTTAATTTACGCACGGCATCTAATTGGTGATACCGCGGAAAAATCATTTTTTCTTTGGTATAAGTACGACCTTTTACTTCATACTCTTCTTTTTCGAGGTGTACAAAATTTTTTATAATTTCCAGCCAACTATCTTTTGTTAAAATATTTTCCCACAAATACGATGTACGATAGCCTTTTGGATTTGGTGGATTTCCCTTTCCGTTATCATGACCTTTGTTAAAAGGTAGCCAAAAAGTACTTTGCCCGTCCAGTTTGGTGCACATAAAAACTTCATCTTGATCAATAGCAAAATGAACTAAACTTCTTTTTTTAAAAGCAAATAATAACTCGCGGTTGTCTCGGGTTGTTTCGTATTGGCGTACGGCATGGGCTACATTTTGTCCGGTAATTTGATTTTTTAGTTCGGCTGTTGCAACGGGTATTCCATTAATAGAAAGCACTATATCTACCGAGTTTGTATTTTTTGAACTGTAATAAATCTGCCGGTAAATTTTCAATTGGTTTTGTTTGTATAGAGTAACTGCATCCGGGTTTAAGTTAGATGCCGGTTTAAAGTAAGCCAGCTGAAAACGCACTCCATAATCGGTAAAACCATTGCGCAAAACATCCAAACTTCCTCTTAAATCCAGTTCTTTATAAAGCCGTTGTATTATTCTTTCGTTAACATTATCTCCGTGAATGGTTTGGATGCGCTCCCATTTTTTTGGCTGGGTGTTTTGCAGAAATTGCAGAATATCGTATTTAAATAAACCAAGTTCCGGGCTATAATCTTCAGGATTTCCTTTTTTATACCCACCTTTTTCTATCAAAACCAGCTCTATGGCCGATTCGAAAGTGTTTTCTGTGTTTATTTTACTCATAATTCGAAACTATTCCCTTAATCCATTAATAATTAATAAGGCCATGAAACAAATATGTTTGTTTTTGGAGTGCCCGCGCGATAAAAAGAATTTAATAAATTGTAAGTGCTATTATATTAATATCTTATAATGTTTTCTTTTTAAAATTCTTTTTCATTTCTTTTTTTTTCTGCCAATCTATATTTTCTATAAGTTTTTGATCCGCTGGTAATTAATTTTCCCTCCTTTACCAATCTATATATAATTTTCTGTATTTCTTTTTTCTCAACATCCTTAATTCTTTTATCAATATCTGAAATTTGAGAGTCAGGATAATTTTCTATATCGGTTAAAACCAGTTGTTCAAGTACATAAGGTTCTATGGTCTTTAAGGAAGGGGTTAGATTTAGCTTAGAATCTACCATCAGCTTCGGGTTAATCACAAAGTAATTACCCTTTCCTCGGCCTTTAGCCAAAAGAATATTTTCCCTTACTAATTTTGAATACCAACTCCTCAGCCGCTCCTCCTCAGGCAACTGCAATATTTTAGTTAACTCTGTTGATAGAATTTTTTTGTGCCGTGCTACTATTCCCACCAAAATCCTTTCGCGTTGATTCAGTTGAAAATGAGTGCTTATATAGTCCGTTAATCGAAGCGCCTCCATATTCGTTATTTTTGATTTAATAACTACAGAAACTTTATTGAAATCGGTGGTAATAATTGGAAACGGTTTGGCATCAGCACTAAGTTTTTCATAAATCAAGTCATAGCCTGAGCCTTCTCCTTCCATTAAATTTAAATCGTGCATTAATTTTATAAGATGAGGGTTTCTTCGGTGTTTTTCATGTAGAATATTATTCTCATTGATTCCCAAAGGCAGTCCTCCCGGGCTAGTTATTTTCATTTTATCAGGATATACCTCTATGGTAATATCCGAGGAAATTAAATAAGATTTATGAGCAAACGCATTTACCAAAAGCTCTCGAACCACTTCTTTAGAATAATGCCTGACCTGTTTTCGAAACATTCCATCGGGAAATTCATAGCTGTAATTTAACTCAACTGCTTGCTTTTCTATATCATAAAGCATTTCTTGGGGATTGAATTCATAATCGTCCCAGAGATATTTTCTCGTCTTATTTTCCAAGGTATCATAAACGATATAAGCTACCGTTATTGGATATGCTAATTTTGCCCTCTGCGCTGGTGTACCCAACCATAATACACCTAAATTAGTCAGCTTTTCATTTTCAAATAAATAATAATGTTCTAAAAGTTCTTTATCATCCTTTTCTTTTACACTATCCTTTACTCTATCCGATTTTCGCAATAATGCAGCAAGATTTATAATATTTGATTTAGGAACTTCGCCAATTTTTATGTTTCTAGAAATCAGTTCCCATTGAAAAGCATCTTTTTCTGCTACAATCCGTACCAAATCCTCACCCATTACCGGTTCACAACGGTCGGCAATTCTCATGTATATCCTTCCTTCCGAAGTGGTTGCTGTTATTTTTTGAGAGGGAAATACCTGAATCTCAAAGTACTCTCCACCATTCGGATGCGTTAAAATACCTGATGGAGATAAGCCTACGGCATAGGTCAAACCGCGTAAACGCTCTAAAGTATCGTTGATGTCTTGTTGAAGTATTTTTTGATTTTGTGGTGGTTCTTCTGTCTTATTCTCAAAACCAATTATAATGGTGCCGCCTTGGCTATTGGCTAAGCAAACGCAAGTTTTTGCCAGCTCTTTGAACCCTTTCTGGCCAGTTTGTATTTTTTTAAGGCTTTTATATTCTATAACCTGTGTTTCCATAACTAAACCACTTTTACTTTCCCGGTAACCACTTCACTAATCAAAACTTCTCGGTATTCTTTTAAAAGTTCAATAAGCTTTTGAGTGTTTTCTATTTTGGTGTCTATTTCTGAAATGGTAGAAGCAATATATATTACAATAGCTTGCTGTTCTTTAAAAGGGGGAAAAACAAACTCTTTATTTTGTATTTCTGCCTGGCTTATATTCGGGTCTCTTCTTGTACCTTCCGCTCCAACCATCCAGTAAGGCCTATAAAACCTTACAAAATAATGCAAGAATTCCGGTGAATGTGCTTCATTTGGTAATATTGCACAGATAGCCTGGTTAATTGACGCCTTAAATTTTAAAATAGCACTTTTACCTATCGTTCCTGCTCCTCCATACATTGCAACCAATATTGAATCTACAGGAACTAATTTTGCAGATGAATTATTTAATCCCTCATCAGTAATGTTTATCTCGGACTCGTAAAGTTCTCCATTATTTAAATCCAATGTTCGCAACCATGGAATATCTCCATGGTAATATGACGAATTACTTGTTTTTGGCGTTCCTCCACTTGTTGTTTGATATACCCATTTCAACTTCTTCACCTCCCAATGCTCCGGTATTTCGCCCAACCATTCAATTCCTGAATCTTTGACTTTGACAGGCGCTATCCAGGCGTTCCCATTCCATACCTTTTTACCGGTTACCAAATCATTGATGACTGTTGTTTTTTCTTCGGCATAGAGTTGTAAAAGTTCTTCTTTATCGGCAATGAGTTGGTCGATTTCAGTGGTTTTTTTATCGAGGTAATTGGCGATGGTGGTTTGTTCTCTAATAGATGTAAAAGGAAAAGAAAATTCGACAAATACATTTTGATATAGATGTTGAATAGTAGATCCATAAGAAGTATAGTTATTAAAGTGTTTAAAAGTATTTGACTTTAGGACCCAAAATAAATACTTAGTAGAAAAATCAGGATTAGTTGATCTAATTACAAAGATTCCACTGTTAAGGCAAGCCGGCTTATTCAATCCTTCCACAATGGCTAATTTTCCTATTGTACCATCTTTTGTAATTAACAAATCGCCCTCTTGCAATTGGATATAGGGGTCCTCTTCGTATCTCTCCTTATCAATATGATAACAATCTTGCCAAATCACTTTATCATTTTTAAAGTCCGAACCAGTTACTAAGTATGAATATCCGTTTGTTAAAAATTCATCAGACTTGAGACCCTTCCATCCTACACGTGCTTTAACATAACATCTATGTTTAATTCTTTTAGTTTCCCATTGCTCAGGGATTTCTCCAATCCATTCAATTCCTGAATCTTTATAGTTATCGTATTTTTTCATCCCAAAATCGTTTTTACGGCATCCACGGTTTTTTCTTCTAAGGTTAAAATATCAGACCTAATATCTTCTAACGACCGTAGGGGTTTAAACTCATAAAAATACTTGGTGAAATTAATTTCATAACCCACTTTGGTTTTCTTATCGTCTATCCAAGCATTTGGTAAATGAGGTTTTACTTCGCTGTCAAAGTATTCTTCAATGGTTTGGGGTACTAACTTGCCATTAGCATCTTTTCTTAGGAAAGGGATGTTTTCATAATCCCGCAAAGAAGTATCGGGTTTAGGCTCTCCTTTTTTGTTAGTCACTGGTTTACCATCTTCCATTAAGGGTTGTTCTACCGTTACGCGCCAATATCCAAAGAAATCATTGGGTAGAATCTTCACAAATTCATCATCTTCAAATTCACCATACAGCTTGGTGATGTAGCCAATGCCTTTATCCTCTCCATCCTCCGCAATCTTCTTTCGTTTATTGCCCAAGCTTCGGGACATCTTTTTCCAAAACCGGTTAAAGTCTAACTTTCCTTCTTCTATCAACTCCTCGTCTTTGGTTCCGGTGGCATTAATCAATTGGATTTTCCCTTTGCGTTCCTTACTTTTTTTATTGGTCAACACCCAAACATACGTACTGATGCCCGTATTATAAAACAGTTGGTCAGGCAAAGCGACAATCGCTTCCAACCAATCATTTTCAATAATCCATTGACGGATATTGCTTTCCCCACTTCCGGCCGCTCCTGTAAACAATGGAGAACCGTTGAACACAATGCCGATACGGCTTCCATCGGGATTCATTTTGGAAATCATGTGCTGTAAAAAGAGGAGAGAGCCGTCATTGATTCTTGGCAACCCTGCACCAAATCGACCGCTGAACCCCAAATCGTCTGCTTCTTTTTTGATCGTTTTTCGAGCCTTTTTCCAGTCCACACCAAAAGGCGGATTGGAAAGCATGTAGTTAAATCTTTCACCTTGCAAGCCATCTACTGTAAAAGTATTTCCAAATTTAATATTGTTTACTTCTTGACCTTTTATCAGCATATCCGACTTACAAATGGCATAAGATTCCGGGTTTATCTCCTGCCCAAAAAGCACCAACGAGGAGTCGGGATTGAGTTCTTTTAAATATTGTTCCGCAATAGAAAGCATACCGCCGGTACCACAAGCGGGGTCGTATATGGTTTTGACAATCCCTTTTTGGGTTAATATTTCACGGTCTTCAGAAAAAAGCAGATTTACTATTAAACGGATTACTTCACGTGGTGTAAAATGCTCTCCGGCAGTTTCGTTAGATTGCTCCGCAAACCTTCTGATTAAATCTTCAAAAACATAACCCATTTCCATAGAGGTCATTTCGGTTAGGTCAATTTCCTGAAAAGATTTTACCACTTGAAAAAGCAAATCGGATTGGGGATCGTCCATCTTGTCTATTTCTTTATCAAAAGTAAAATATTCGATGATTTCTCGTGCGTTTTCCGAAAAACCATTTATGAAGTTTCGGAGATTTAGAGCAATATTATTGGGATCCGCTATTAATTTATCAAAATCATATAAGCTGTGATTGTGGAAAGTAAATCCAGCTGTTCTGTTCAAAATTGCATCTCGGGCAGGTATATCAAAGTTTTCCACACTTGGCAGGCGGTCTAATACTTTTTGTTTGGTTGGCTTTAAAACGGAGTCAAGTCGTCTTAAAACGGTCAATGGCAAAATTACTTTCCCGTAATCGGATTGTTTATAATCCCCTCGCAATAAGTCGGCAACGCGCCAAATCAGATCTGCTTTTTCTTTAAAATTATGCATTATGTTTATTAGCTCTATTTAGTCCAAAAAATTAAATTCTTAACCAGCAATTAATAAATATTAGTGTTGTTAGTTGTGTATTATAAATATAATTACATAATAATGATAGATTTAGCAATTAAACAGAATATTTTTCCACAAAATTAATTGGTTATCCACTTAAGATAGATTGCGCACCTCAGTGGATGGAAAGCTTTTTGCTAAAAATACTCAAATATAAACCAGCAATGTTTGCCATAACTCGTTACCTTTATATCCCTTTTAGGAGAGGTGCCGGAGTGGTTGAACGGGGCGGTCTCGAAAACCGTTGAGCAGCTTGCTGTTCCGTGGGTTCGAATCCCACCCTCTCCGCAATTTTTACCCGATTAATGGCCAGTTGTAGATTAGTCTTTCCTCTTACTCATCGTCGTTAGTGAGCTTTTGCAGAAATCTTACCCTTTGCTGTAGCCATTGAATAGAATCATTCAATCATTTAACCAATCATCTAATCAACTATTCTTCCAATCTCTTAATCTCTTAATCCCTCTTCATTATCACTGAGTTTTTGTAGAACATCTTCCCCTTTTTTGGTCAGATAGTATTTTTGCTTGCTACTGCGAGGTTTATCGGGAATGGTTAAACCAACTAGATTCTGTTCGATGGCCGGGTTTAAATACTTCTTTCTAAAGTATTCTCTATCTTTTAAATCTAAAGCGTCCTGAATTTCTTGTCTACTTTTTACACCATCTATACCCTTTAAAAGCTCTTTGACTTGCGGGGTAACATGCGGGGTAACATGCGGGGTAACATGCGGGGTAACATGCGGGGTAACATGCTCGGTAGTCGGTAAAATGATGCGCAAAAAGTTAGCTGAAAATTTAAAACTCTCCGGCCTATAATGCTCCAATATTCTTGGAATACCGGAGCCCAATTGCTCCACAAAATCCAAGTCTTTGTAGATTCGCATTAACTCTTTATTTCTGGGTATGGAGTAGCCTTTAAAAATTTCATCTTCCGACAAACCCTGTGGTAATTCACCGTATGATGTTATTTCTAGTCTATCGTCAAAAACTTCAAAAGTGGGGGCAACCTCTTTTGTATAGTCATTATGAACAAAGGCATTTATAATAGCCTCACGTAAAGCTACCGGATTCCAAAGTCGTTTTTCTTCTCTTTCTTTAGCAGTTATTTTGGTCTTGGTACGGTTTTCCAAATTGAGTTTTTCTAAAACCTGATTAGTAGCTTTTATCAAGGATTCATAACCATATTCGTTGCTTTCTTCCAAATTTACTTTGGTTGTACCATTATATCGAGCAACTTTGATGGAAATATTGTTGATATCATTCATTAAATACGCTACATAATTGTAATCACCATCGTCATTTAGCAGTTCTAGATTTTTAGCAAATTGTTCATTCAGGCTTTTGGATTTTGCTTGATAGTAGATATGCAATTGTTCAAATTGCAGTGTTTGTTTAGGAGATTTAATTTGGCTTAAAGAAGTTCTTACTTTTCGACTGAAGATTTCTTCAATCTGTTTTACGGGCATTTGTTCGGTTGCACTTCCCACCCGTATAAAAACACCTCTTTCAGATAACCCATATTTTCTCAAGTAATAGGGTTTTGAGGTTCCTGAAGCGACAACGATTTTGATAGTATTCTTTTTTTCTATTTCTTTAACTGTAAGACTAAAAAGACCTAGACAGGACGGTAAAATATTGTTTTTTAAGCGGTCTTTTATTTGTAATTGAGCTTGGTCAATATTTTTAATGCCAATAATATCGCCATTATCATTTATACCAATAAAGATTTTACCGCCATTTCTACTATTTAGAAAGGCAACAACTTCCCGTTCAAAATTGGCAGTAATCTTACTTTTATATTCGGTGTGTTGATTTTCGAACATGATTAATTAAATATATAAAATATCCCGGCTGTTTACTGGGTATATAACATTGGTGTCCAAAAAAGCAGTAAATCGGCTGCTATGAATCATAGAGTCCTAACTCTTCATCTTGTTGCATAATTTTGATGAGATATTGCTTCTGTTTTTCTTTTTGAGCTTTCTTATATGCCAATACGTCTTCTGCTTTTATTCTTCGGTGCCTGCCAATTTTGGTAAACGGAATTTCTCCCTTTTCCAGAAGTTTAATCAAAAATGGTCGTGAACAACCCAGTAATTCTGCGGCTTTTTGAGTACTTAACTCCGTATCCACGGGAATTAAGGAGATGGGTATGCCTTCGCTCATGGCTTTTAATATATCTTCCAGAAGCTCTAAAGCTTTTTTGGGTATCCTTATCAGTTCATTTGTTTCAGTTACTTCTATTTCAAGATCGTCTGACGTGCTCTTTCTCAGTTCATCAGCTAAGGAAGAATATGATTCCTTAGCTATACGCTGTTCCTCTTTGCTTGGCATTAGCAATGTGCTGTTCATTTTTTACTCCATTTGTTTTATAAAGTATATGAAATATATGCAGTAAATGAAATAATCGAAGCATTCGAAATAAATACGGTAAAAATAATCATGACATCATTAAAACTCACATTTTCTGCAAGTTTTAATGATTTACCCCACCTCAATACAACTTTAAAAGCATTTTTCATTATAATTTTGGATATATATAGATATATCGAAACCCACCAATTATGAAAACTATCTACACCATAGGACATTCAACCCATACTTTAAAAGAATTTTTGAAAATCCTGACGGAGTTTGGGATAGAAACCCTTGTGGATGTACGGCGTTACCCGGGGTCGCGTAAATTTCCGCATTTTAATAAAGAGGCTCTCGAAAAATCGATGCCGGAGAACGGTATTGAATATATTCATTTGGTTGATTTGGGCGGGCGGCGCAAACCCCGGGAAGATTCTAAAAATACTGTTTGGCAGCATCCATCATTTCGGGGTTATGCCGATTATATGGAGACCGATGATTTTAAAAATGCCATTAAAAAACTGAGCTCCATTGCCCGGGATAAACCAACGGCCTATATGTGCAGCGAAGTGTTATGGTGGCGGTGCCATCGCGCGCTGATTTCAGATCTGTTGAAATCGAACGGCTGGGAAGTGTGGCATATTATGGGCATAGATAAAAAACAAGAGCACCCCTATACCAAGCCGGCTAAAATAGTGGATGGGAAATTGGAGTATCCAAATAGTTAAATGACGCGGAAAAAGGGAAATCAGGGAATACAAGGAAGAGGAGATATTTGAAATTATATCTATGTTTTATCGAATATTTTGACCACCCCGTCCGCAAGCGGCCACCCCTCCGTAGAGGGGAATTTTCACTTTTATCCCTGAAAAAGGTTTACAGTTTTATAGTAATTTATCAATAACAAAACAATTAATAACTAATACCAAATCAACTATTTAACTGATAATTAATTCCCCTCTATGGAGGGGCAGGTTTTGCGCTCGCGAAAAACCGGGGTGGTCCTGAACAGACTTCAACAATCGTAACCCCTAACAGAGCTGGGAGGTTATAGAACGGGAGCCAGAGGTTCCTGGCGATAAAAGGAGAGTACAATAAGAAGTAAAGATGAGTTAGTGGTACGAAACAAACCTTTCCGTGTATTCAGCGTATTCCGTGGTTAAAGAAGGAGAAGCAGGGTGCGCGCGGAAAACGGAATACTTGAATTAATTGTACGGAGCACACGGAAATGGTATGGGGCTAAAGCCCCGCGCATCTTATATAAAAATCATTCCGTCGGATAAATCCGACGGAAATAAATTATATATATTTATTACAGTTCTTTAATCAATTCAGATTGATAATAAGAGTCCCATCTTCTCATCCGTCAACCGACGGAATAGGGCAGGTTTTGTGCTTGCGCAAAACCGGTTGAGGGCGCACAGGCGCTCAACATGACGAAAAAAAACACCAACCGGAAAACCGATTAACTATTTACCTAATCAACTATTCACCTAATCACTAATTTCAAAGCTCTAGCAAAAAGTTTTTAAACTTAGTGGTATTATAATTGGCCATGCCTTGGCGTTTGGTGACAATTTTTCCTTCCGGCGAAATTACATAAGTGGTAGGAACTACACTGCTATCGTATATCCCGGGTTTTGGTCCGGTTAAAAAGTAAACTGGCATATCCAGTTTTTTGCGCTTCATAAATGCCCGTGCCACATCCCAATCTTCATCCAATGAAACCATTACAAATGCGATGTTTTCATTATCGCCAATGTCGTCATACAAACTTTGAATGTTAGGCATTTCGGCAATACAAGGCGGACACCACGTGGCCCAGAAATTCATAAATATGGTTTTGCCTTTTAGCGTGGAAAAATCAAATAATTCTTCATCTATGGTTACGAGAGGTAAATTATAGCGCGCATCTACAATTTTATCTTCGGCCAATTCGGTATTTGGGGTAATAATTTTTGTAGCCAACAACATGCGTTGCAGTCCGCCTATCACTTCTGTGTGCAAACCGGTAAAATATAAGATGGCAAAAACTGCGACAATCCCGCCCCATTCCATAAGTTCCCGCTTAAGGCTTCTTTTTTTCTTTTTCTTCTTTCCTGTTTTTTCTGTGTCCATTTTATTAAAAAATAGATTTATTGTTTTTCGCTCTGTTTTGCAAAATCAAACCAATTTTGCTGTTCTATAATTCTTTCACGAAATCGCGCCCGCAAATCTTGTGTATATATATGGTTGAGTAAAGTTTCTGCATGGCCGAAAGAGTGCAAAAAGATAAGTTTATCAAGTATCTCCAATTTTTGATTAAAACCAAAACTCTCCCATTCCAAATCGGTTATAAGCGGAAAATAAAGATTCAATATTTTGTATTCACCCTGTTCAATGGCTTGTAGCAGGGTCATTTCCTTTAAAGCGGGGGATAGGTCTTTGAATATATCCATAATGGGATATTTATTTTTATATCTGAGTGCAAGAAATGCTTCATAATCAACGTGGTTTGTCCGAATCTGATGCGAACGAGAATAATTTGTTGATGGAAAGGCATCTATTTCAGATTTTAAATTATTCAATAATTCATCAGCCACTTTCTTATTTCCACTTAAATAAAGTGCATCCGATTTTAACAACCGTAATTCGATTGAACTTTCTTCATCATCTCTAAAATGTACAGTTTCATCGTACAATCCCGTTTTTAAATAGAGGCTGAGCCATTGTGTTTTAAAAAGGGTTCTTTCCGGATAATAATCTGCTAATTTATCTATGGTTTCCAGTGCGGCCAAGGTATCTTTATCCGCTAAAAAGTGGTTGTAACTATCCCACAACTGTAATTCCCGAGTCAAAGAATGGGGACAACTTTTCTCAAAAACCGATTGCTGGCTCATTATATTACCGGATATTTTGGAAGCAACAGAATCCACTTTTATGGCAGAAAGGTGCAAATGCCACTGATTTACCAATTCTTGAAAAGAAATCGGGTAGTTTTCATCAAAATTGGCAGTCGGGTAGGTGTTTTTGAAATTTTGAACGGGATAATTATCCAAAAGATAGCCGATAAAAGAGCCGGCTGTAGAATAACTTATGGAGGAAGCACCACTATAAAATCCGGCATTGGAAAGCGACTTCCTCATTTCTTCGGCACTGGGATAACTTGGTTTTGCCGCCAAAATTTCGTCCAAAGTAACCGTATAAGAACGATCGGCCACTACGGCTTCTGCCAACCCTTCAATCAAACCTATATTGTTGCTGCCATTAAATAACCTATTGCCAAATTGTTTGGCTATAATATGCACCAATTCATGTTTTAATACTCCATCCAGATGTTGTTTTGCAATATGGGTCTGGTCTTTTTCTAGCCAAATGGGAACGTAACTGGTGTATTTGGCGCCTACTAATTCCTTTTTCTGCCAAGGATGTGCATAAATATAACTGTCTATTTTTCGCCCTTCCGGCCATTCAACTTCCAAGCGATTGGTGATTTCCAGGAAGTAAAATTCGTGTTTTTGTGCCCAATATTCTATTTCCAGAGGCTTGAATTGATTGTCCGGATAATAAATATCAAAATGAGTGGTGGAAATATGATTTTTTAATTGGCTTTGCAAATAATCGTTGGGACTTATAAACCCTAAATTGGCAGAATTTGCGTAAAATAGAATCATCAGCGCGGCAGTTGTTCCCACCGCCACTTGATTTACCTTTTTATGGCCGGACTTTGGCCAAAACCAAAGCAGAAATACCCAGAAAAGAGTGAGCAATCTAAAATAAAAATAGCTTTTTGGGAAATGGATGACTTCGTCGTAAATGGGTCCGGGAAAGTAGCCCCAAATATGATTAAAAAAATAGACTTGTGGATACAATTTTAGTTCAAACAGCAATGTGCCGGCGCCAAATAGCAAGAGAATTCCTAAAAGTAGAAGACGGGAGTATTTTAAGTTCCATAAACGGACCAATCTGCCCAAAGCCGAACCGAATAAAATGGCCGGAAGAGGGGTGAAAATCCAAAAAAGAATACCGTCCACGCTTAAACAACCCGTAAAAAGGGAATAGATGAACATTGGAGCACCAAAAATATAGGCATACCCGATAATCCGTATAGTTTTTTGGAAATCACGGCCGTTTTTGTTGCCCAAAATTGAAAAAGCGGCATAAATGGAACCAACCGCGCCTGCAATGGTGGCAGATTCGATGTGAAAATCGCGTAGTAAGGGAATAAACAAAAAAACAATGCCACCTGTAAAAACAAAAATGTGTTTATAAAATGTTTTTAGAAGTGGCATGTTCTTAAAAATATTCTGTTTCAACAAACAGAGCGGAGAAAATAATGCGCCATCCGGGGCATTTTATTTTTTAAACATGGTACTGATTACAAACCATATATTTTCTTTGCGCTCCATCAGTCTTCTTTTAAAATAGGGGAACCAATCGGTGCCAAACGGAACATATACCCGTGTTTTATAACCTGCTTTGGTCAGTTCTACCATGGTTTCTTCGCGCAGACCGTAAAGCATCTGAATTTCGAAGCGATCTTTGGCAATATTGTTCTTTTCGGCGTAGTCTTTTACCCATTCTATAAGCTCATCGTCGTGGGTGGCAAAACGTGGAAATTCGGTTTTTTCCAAAAGGACTTTTGCACATTCAATATAAGCTTCGCGGATGGCCGGCATATTTTGGAGCGCCAATTTTTGAGGCTCTTTATACGCGCCTTTAACCAAACGTATATC
The DNA here is from genome assembly GCA_964615135.1 of uncultured Balneolaceae bacterium. Lineage (GTDB taxonomy): Bacteria > Bacteroidota > Rhodothermia > Balneolales > Balneolaceae > Balneola. Next base: position 90,257 of record CAZTOG010000006.1, read on the forward strand.
GGCACCCATTTCGGCCAGTTCGGCAATATCGTCTTTGGTGCGGTGCAGCATAGATTGGATTACGGTGCCTACGTGCTTTCCATATTTGGCAAAAGCATCTTTAAAAATATCGATAGTCAACTGTGTATAATCACTGCCTTCCATATCAATGCGCACAAACAGTTCTTTTTCTTTGGCTACATCCAGCAGACGGTACAGATTTTCAACACAGTATTCTTTTCCTATATCCAGGCCCAACATGGTCAATTTGATGGAAATACTGCTTATAATACCCTGCTCTTTTATGCCGTTGAGCAAATCTATGTATGCTTCTACGGTTTCTTCGGCGGTTTTTTTGTCTTTTACGTTTTCACCGAGCAAATCGAGTGTTAAATCCAGGTTTTTATCGTTTAAATATTTAATTTTTTCGATGGATTTTTCAAAGGATTCCCCCGCAACAAAGCGCTTGGCCAATACAAAAGGTAACTTCATAACTGCGTAATTAAAAGGTTGTTGCGATAATACGGATTTATGCCGTTTTAAGCATTAATAATTTTACAGAATATTGCGCTTTTCTCAAGGATTTCGTTTCAGGTTTTTTTGAAACATTTTGGCAACCCAATCGTATAACCAGTTACTTATAAAATATTAGCTTTTATATTTGTTTTAGTTTTAGTTAGTGATTAAGAGTACCGGCTGGTTACTGGTACTCTTATTTTTTTGCGCCCGCCCCGAAAAATGAATAGAAACACTAAAAAATTTGTTGCATTGATTGTCCAAACCTATCCATGAAAACCGTATATTACAGGTTCGTAAAAAAATCAGTATGTCAGAAGCCAAACCCACAAAAAAAGATTTCCTGGAACGTCCCATTATAGTAAAAGGCGTTCGCACCCATAATCTCAAAAACATAGATGTTGAGATTCCCCGAAACAAAATAACCGTAGTTACCGGTGTGTCGGGTTCGGGTAAATCCAGCCTGGCGTTCGACACAATTTATGCAGAAGGGCAGCGGCGTTATGTAGAGAGCTTATCGAGCTATGCGCGCCAGTTTTTGGAGAGAATGGATAAGCCCGAAGTGGATTTTATGCAAGGAATATCTCCGGCAATGGCCATTCAGCAAAAAACCACATCCGGCAATCCGCGTTCAACCGTGGGCACTACAACCGAGATATATGATTATCTGCGATTGCTTTTTGCGCGCATCGGCCGCACTATTTCGCCTATTTCGGGTAAACAGGTTATTAAAGACACCCCAAAAACAATAATCGAAGACCTTTTTAAAAATGAAGAGGAGGGAACACGCTTTTATATCCTGTTTCCGCTTCCGCCGCAGGCAAAAAAGAAACAATTGGAAGTGTTTAACATATTGCGTGAAAAGGGGTTTGGCAGACTTATAAATATACACGACGAGCAAGTGCTCGATTTAACCGGCGAGGAGCAGACCAATACCAAATTAAATCCCGATGATTATCGCATTTTGGTGGACAGGCTGGTAATCCGTAATGACGATGACACCGTAACCCGTATTGCCGGATCGTTGGAAACGGCGCTGCATGAGGGAAATGGACGTTGCTCCATAAAAATAAGAAATGGAAAAGAATATCCGTTCAGCGAGCGTTTTGAACTGGATGGAATTGAGTTTACCGAGCCCACGCCCCAAATGTTTTCGTTCAATAACCCGTTTGGTGCCTGCCAAAAATGTGAGGGTTTTGGAAGGGTAACCGGAATAGATGAGGACTTGGTTATCCCAGACCCCGATAAAACCATTAGAAACGGTGCGATTGCTCCTTTCAATTCGCAGAAATTCAGCGAAAACCTGCGGGATTTGGTGAAAATTGCACTGAGAGAGAAATTTTCGATAGATATACCGTACAAGGAGCTGCCCAAAGACATAAAACGCATTATTTGGCACGGAAAAGACGAATATATCGGTATTTGGAAATTTTTTGAAGAGATAAAAAAGCAAGCTTATAAAGTGCACATGCGGGTTTTATATTCCCGATACCGCGGTTATAGCCGTTGCCCCGAATGCGAAGGCTATAAGGTCAGAAAAGATGCCCAATACGTTCAAGTGGGCGGTATGCACATTGGCGAAGTTTCTGAACTGACCATTGGCCATGCCCGTACATTCTTTGATGAGCTGGAGCTGACCGAATACGAACAAGATGTGGCCGGACAAATACTATACGAAATTAGAAAACGACTCAAATATTTAGATGAAGTAGGATTGGATTATCTCACTTTGGATCGACCCGCAAATACACTGAGCGGGGGCGAATCGCAGCGCATCAGTTTGTCGAACGCACTGGGCAGTTCCCTTATCGGCAGCATGTATGTGCTGGATGAACCCACTATTGGACTGCATCCGCGCGACAATGACCGTTTAATAGGCATTTTGGAATCGCTCAGAAATATCGGTAATACGGTTTTGGTAGTTGAGCACGACCCCGAAATGATGAAAGCTGCCGATAATCTGCTCGATATCGGTCCTTTTGCCGGAGTTCACGGCGGTGAAGTTGTATTTTCGGGTACTTACAACGAGATAATAAAATCCAATTCGCTGACCGGTAAATATTTAAGCGGAAGAAAGGAAATTGAGATTCCCAAAAAGCGCCGACAAGGAATGGGGCGCAGTATTTTGTTGGAAGGAGCCAGCGAAAACAATCTAAAAAGCATTGATGTGGAATTTCCGTTGGGCAAATTGGTTGTAGTTACCGGCGTTTCTGGCTCAGGAAAATCTACTTTGGTGCACGACACCTTATACGCAGGCATCCAAAAACATATTGGGACTTACAACCAAAAAGTAGGGCGGTTCAAATCGCTTACCGGTTTGGGGGTGATTCACAATGTGGAAATGGTAGATCAGGCACCCATTGGCAGATCATCGCGCTCAAATCCGGCCACATACACCAAAGCTTTCGATGGAATACGCGATTTGTTTGCCGCTACCCGCCAGGCCAAAATTATGGGATATACACCCGGACATTTTTCATTTAACGTTCCCGGCGGACGCTGCGAAACCTGCCAGGGCGAAGGGGTCCAAAAAATTGAAATGCAGTTTATGGCCGACATAGAACTGGTTTGTGAAACCTGCCATGGCAAACGCTTCCGAAACGACGTGCTGAATGTAAAATACAGGGGCAAAAGCATTTACGATGTGCTGGAAATGCCGGTATCGGAAGCCATAGACTTTTTTGTTGACGAGCCCGGTATCACCTCAAAACTTCAACCACTGGAAGATGTGGGCCTGGGATATCTGAAATTGGGACAAAGCGCCACCACACTATCCGGTGGGGAAGCACAACGCGTTAAACTGGCTCGATTTTTAACCAAACAAAACACCGAGCATACCATATATTTCTTCGATGAGCCCACCACGGGGTTGCATTTTGAGGACATCACGCGCCTAATGGACGCATTTAATGCACTGGTTGATGCCGGCCATTCCGTAATTATAATAGAGCACAATTTGGAAGTAATAAAATGCGCCGATTGGATTATAGATATTGGTCCGGAAGGTGGTTTTGGCGGCGGGAATATTGTAGCTGAAGGGACACCCGAAGAAATTATAAACGTAGAAAAAAGCTATACAGGCAAGTATTTAAAAGAATACTTAAAAAAAGGTAATTAACATCGAATAAAAGTTATATTAATTATAAATGTTAAGGTTTTGATAATTTAGAAGAAACTATTAACATATATGATATTGACAAAAGCGTTAAAATATAAAGATAGTCAATTATCAGACTAGTAATAAAACAACAAAACAAATAAAATAACATGAGAGCAAAAATAAAAACCATATCTATTTTAACAGCATTATTATTGGCTGTATTCATATCATCAACGGCAAGCGCGCAAATTTTACCCAAATTTGGTGTTAAAGCGGGCGCCAACTTTACCACGTTTAATAATGAAAGCACTTATGAGTATAAAACCGGATTTACCGCCGGTGTTTTTGCAGATTTAGCATTCCCGGTATTGCCCATCAGCATACAACCTGAAATTTTATACTCGCAATACGGGACAAACATTGAAGATAGCGACTTAAAAATGAACATCAATTACTTGCAAATACCGGTATTGGTAAAATTTGGTTTCCCCACGCCGGTTGTTAAGCCTAATGTTTACTTTGGCCCATATTATGGTCGTAAATTGAATGCTAACGTTAAAAATAGCCCCTTAAGCTCTGTTTTTAACGATATGATAAATGCCTCGGACTTTGGTGTAGTAGTGGGTGCCGGTGTTAATATAACTAAGTTGCGCCTTGATTTACGTTACACTGCTGGCTTAACCGAAGTATATGATTCCAATTTGAATGTTGATGCCAAAAACGGCGCATTTGCATTAACGGTTGGCGTTGCGTTCTAAAAAAGCCAATCAAATTTAATAATTTTAAAACCATCTCAATACTTTGGGGTGGTTTTTTTGTTTGAGCCCTATGCCGGGTATTTGATACAAATTAAGAGATATATACTATTCAATGTGAGTTCTATATAGGATTGTCAGAATAACAATCCTTGTATGGTATCCACAAAGACATTCTTTGAACCGGGCTTTTTTAACCTCTCTAAATTATAATTTCTTATAGCGAACTCACGTTAATTACGGCCAATCAAATGTTATATAGAGTATAAATGTTAAGATTTTGATAATCTGAATAGAAATAATTAACATACATAGTTGACAATTGACGTTAATGTATATGGAGAGTCTATTATTGGACACTAAACAAAATAACAAAACAAATAAAAACCATGAGAGTAAAAATAAAAACCATATCTATTTTAACAGTATTATTATTGGCTGTTTTCGTATCAACAACAGTAAGCGCACAGATTTTACCCAAATTTGGCGTTAAGGCCGGCGCAAATTTTGCCACGCTTAACAATATAGACGATGTGGAATATAAAACCGGATTTATAGGCGGCGTTTTTGTGGATTTTTCTATCCCGATGACTCCCGTAAGCATACAGCCGGAAATTTTATATGCGCAATATGGTACGGCAATCAAAGACTCGGATGTCAAGTTGGATGTCAACTATCTGCAAATACCCGTATTGATAAAATTTGGTTTTCCTACGCCAGTTGTAAATCCAAATGTATATTTTGGGCCTTATTATGGGCATAAATTAAGTTCGTCCATCAGAAATGACGATATAACACTCAATATTAACAGTAAAGTTGTAGATTCCGATTTTGGCATAGTGATAGGTGCCGGTGTAAATGTTACAAAAGTGCGTTTCGATTTACGATATACCGCCGGATTTACGGAATTGGAAAACAGCGCCTTCAATAAGGATGCTAAAAATGGCGCATTTGCATTAACGGTTGGCGTTGCCCTCTAACAAAAGCCAATCAAATTTAATAATTTTAAAACCATCTCAATACTTTGGGGTGGTTTTTTTATTGTACAGGCTTTGTGTCGAACATTTGTAAAAGTTAAGGGATGAATAATATTCAATATATATATTTAGTATAATCGGTTTATGGATGCCGAAAACTCAGGGAATGTGATTACCGCTTATAACCTATCAGGCGAACAATTTGATCGCTCGCCTATATTTATTCGCAATTTAACCGAGGTTATGCAAGAACATAAAAATGCGGTATTAAAACCCCATACCCATAATTTCTATCAGGTAATATGGTTTAAGAAAGGGGAGGGGCATCATTATGTGGACTTTAAAAAATATAAAATCCGGAATAATACACTCCTTTTAATATCCAATAATCAAGTACACCGTTTTGATAAAACAGACTATAAAGGAGTGTTATTTGGTTTTCCCGAGGGTTTTTTGGTTCAGAATGGCAGCAAGATTGAACTGGCCATAAAATTTAATCTTTTCAAACAACTTTATCAGGTTCCTGTTTGCTATCCGGAGCAGGAGGCGGTTAAAATACTGGAAGATTTGTCTTTTAAAATTAAAGAAGAACTTGAAAAACCGAATACCTTTGGTAAAATGGATTTACTGGCTTTTTATTTGAAGGCTTTTTTAATTCATATTCAACGATGTAAGGACGAAAGCTCGTCTATCAAAGGCGTGATGCATCCTATACTGGAAAAAGACCAAAACAGGTTTGCACAATTTAATGCTTTATTAGAGAGTAACTATAAAAGTAGGTTGAAAGTAACTGATTATGCCGGGCTATTGTTTATCTCGCCCCGAACCTTATCTGCACTTACCAAAAAAATGATTAATAAAAGCCCTTCACAAATAATTAACGAACGCGTAATTTTGGAAGCAAAACGCCTATTGGCGCACACCGATTTAAGCGTTAAAGAAATTGGATATAATTTAGGGTTTGAAGACTCCTCTTATTTCACAAAGTTTTTTACTAAGCATACCCGCCAAAGGCCCATTGAATTTAAAATGAGTTTTGCCTGATTTTACCATTCTTTCTCTCAATATTCTCTTGTTTAATACTAAGCAAAAGAACATTTTATATATAGTAATTAAATGTATGTAAATCATTCATTTGGTGCGAAAGTAATAAAAGTGGAATATCCATATTTAGATATGTTTAAGCAAAATCGGAAAATTGTTCTTTAGATAGATTTGCCGATTAACACAAAATCGCATCATTGAAAAAATAAGGAGAAACATTATGAATAAATTAGATAAAAAAGTAGCAATAATAAGTGGTGCAGGTTCCGGTATTGGTTGGGCAACAGCAGAATTATTTGCAGAAAACGGAGCACGTTTAATTCTGACCGATATAAATGGCGAAGCACTTGAAACCGCAAAGCAAGAGCTAGGTAAAAAAGGTGCAGAAGTATTCACATTGGTTGCAGATACTTCAAAACCGGAAGACAATAAAAAAGCGGTTGACCTGGCCATCGAAAAGTTTGGTAGCCTGGATATTGCCTTTAACAATGCCGGTATAGGCGGCTCGCTAACAGCCGTTGGCGATTATCCGTTAGAAGATTGGGACAAAGTTATCGGTGTTAATTTGTCGGGTGTATTTTATGGAATGCATTACCAAATACCCGCAATGTTAGAAACCGGTAAAAACCCATCTATTATAAACACGGCTTCTGTAGCTGGTGCTGTAGCCATATATGGTGCAGCAGGTTATATTGCCGCTAAGCATGGAGTAGTAGGCCTTACAAAATCGGCAGCACTCGATTATGGTGCACAAGGGTTGCGCGTAAATGCGGTAGCTCCCGGTTATATAAGCACGCCTCTGCTGGACGGTCTGGATAGCGAAACGCATAAAGGATTGGTAGGTTTACACCCTATCGGACGTCTTGGAGAAGCCGAAGAAGTTGCCAAATTGGTATTATGGCTTGCCAGCGATGACTCTTCTTTCACAACCGGCGGGTATTATCCGATAGATGGAGGTTATCTGGCGCAGTAATGCGGTTAGACAGAAATAAAGACTTTTGAACTTTATAATTTTAATACCACCTCAGTAATTTGGGGTGGTTTTTTATTGCAAAATCTTTGTCAACATCTGGTTTGCGCAAAAAATATATGTTAAATAGGTCGGTTGAGCGTATCTTTAGGAAAAATTTTAACTACTCAAACTTAAAATACTAAATATGTTACCTATTCACCTCGATTTGGGTTTTAACCAGATATACTTTTATGAAGGGATTTATTTTTTGATTTCCATCGTTTTGGCGGCTTGGTGGGCGTATGTGCGCGTTAAAAAATATGGCGGTAAAATAGAAAAATTCGAAGGGTTGATAATTTGGTCCATTGTTGGCGCACTTATCGGGGCCAGGGTTTCGCATTATATGTTTTGGGAATCGGATTTATTTTGGCAAAATCCGGCTATAATTTTGAGTCTGTCGGGCGCCGGCAATAGTATTACAGGTGGTTTAGCAGGCGGAATGTTGGGAGGCTGGTTTTATGTGCGCAAGCATAATCTGAATTATTGGGAATATTTTTCTTATTTATCACCCGCTATTTTATTTGGACAGGGAATAGGGCGTTTGGGCTGTTTTTTAAACGGAGATGCCTATGGCAAAGCAACTTCCTCTTTTCTGGGCGTGCAATTTCCACGCTACGGCACGGTACTTCCACGTTTTGAAACCGAATTAGGCATATCCAGCCCGGCATGGCAATATTCCTACGAAAATGGACTTGTTGACGCAACCTCAACCGTGAGTGCCGCGTTACACCCCACCCAACTTTACGAGATGTTTGGCGATTTTGTGCTGATTATAGTTGTGCTTTGGTTGTTTAACCGCTTTTTTATGTCGGATAAAAAATCGCCGCTTATATTTTTTGTACACACGGGCGGCTATGCACTTCTGCGCTTTGCTCTGGAGTTTTTACGTGCGGATAACGAAGCGCCACTGATGCTCAATATGACAACTCTGCAAGTGGTATTATTGCTTTATGGAGCATTCACTACGTTTTATGCTATCCGTTATCTCAGCCGAAAAAATAAAAAACTAGCTAAGAAATAACGTAAATCGCAGTACACACAACAAATTCAAATCGATTTAATCAAATAAATTGAGATAAAGTCTTAGGCTAAATTCCGTAAATGCGGGACGAAGAGGGGTAGGCTTGTCTTTCTCAAAGATATTTTTATTATCCTTAAACCTTTCGGTAGAAAATACCTGATGTCGAACCCCGATAAGGATTCCATCGTATATTTTAAGCTCTAAACCTATAGAATATTTAAGATCAACGCGGAGTTTTAGATTTGGATCTTCAATTAAACTATCGCCATTGTATAAATGATGTGAATAAACTTTATAGGTATGATGTATTTTTGTGCCGGTAGGTATTGATAGATTAAGCCCTATTGGCAGGATACGGATACGCCCTCCAAATAAAATATCAAACTGTCCCCCGAAACTGTTTACAATGACATTATAGAAATTTTCGGTATGTATGACATCATCTTTCTTTTCTTTAATAATATTTCCGCCTGCTTCAGTAAAGGCAAGCCCAATTCTAGTGTGTAAATGATCTACACTTAAATTAATAAAACCACTGAATATATAGCCGGTTTTATTGGTTTGGCTCCACTTTGTATTATTTAATTCTTTAGGAAAATCGCCTGCAAAATGAGCCTTGGTTACACCGATTCTGAACCCCAAGCCAAGCTCCTGACCCCTGGCATTCTTGGTAAATGCTAATAGAATACCGAATAATATCAGAATGGAAATATTTTTCATAGCTGTAAACTTTATTCTTATTTAATATAATAGACTTAAAATACTTTATTCAATAAATGAGATTTATTTATTGAATAAGAGGTTATTTTATGATTTGTACTGGAATACTTACAAGCTGAAAATGAAGTGCCGGCAATGTTCCAAAATTACGACCGTACAAATGGTATTAATGCTATATAGAATATTTGCCACATTTTATGCAAACCGTCACTTCATTCAAAAATAAAGGTTTAGCCAAGAAATAATGACCCCTTTTTAATCAAACACGCTCAGCTGAAAGCTTATAGTAAATTCTTGAAAGGTAGGGCGTAACGGTATCGATTTATTATCACCAAAAATCCCTTTATTATCATCGAATCTTTCAGAAGATGCTAACTGGTAGCGATATCCTATATGTATATTATTTATTAAACTGATTTCGAAACCTACCGAATATTGAAAGTTAACCCGAAATTTCAAGTCCTGATCTTTTGATAATGTGGATCCATTTGCCTGGGGATTTAAATAATCAGTATGGGTTTGCCGCATTTTATGGCCGGTCGGCATCGAAAAATTAAGACCTATCGGCATAATTCGGATGCGTTTACCAAATAACAAATCAAATTGGCCACCAAAACTCTTGACAGTGATATCATAGATATCTTCCTTGTGTTCTGTTCCATTGTCTATTTCGCGAATAATTTTGCCCCCCAAATCGGAAAAGGTAAAGCCCATTTTTATATGGAGATTTATTAAATCAAAATGCAGGTGAGGACCAACTATATAACCCAACTTATCGGTTTTACTCCATGTTGTACCATTCGTTTCTTTAGGCAGATTCCCCATAAATTGAACCTTAGCCATACCAAATCTGACCCCGCCACTAATATCTTGCCCTTTAACATGGTTGGTTTGCACCAAAAAGATACTTAAAAATATCAGAAAATAAATATTTTTCATAGTCGTAATCTTTATTACAGTCAAATAAAATATACAAAGGGCAAAGTTATATAAAATGTTTAAAACAAATAAGATTTATTAACTAAATAATTATTTTATTGAAAATGTCTCGCCCTAGTCGCGATTTGTTGATGGTACGGACTTAATAACATTATTTGAAAGTTTGTACACACTACGGTTTTAGGGATTGGAGATTAAGATATTTGGGGAATAGTTGACAGAAGTCTGGATTTCTTTATTCTGGGTTTATTCACAACGGCGTTGATTATATAAAATCCATTTACCCTCGTTCAGAAGCTCTGCTTCGGAACATACCTTGGAAGCTCCTGCTTCCGGTGCACCCTCACCCGGCTTTGCGCCAGCGCAAAACCTGCCCTCTTCCGTCGGTTGACGGATGAGAGGGTGCGTTTCTTACTAATATCCTGGATTTTATCCCAGCACCAAGGGTGCGGGAATCATTAGCCGAGTCCATAGGGCTCGGTTAATGATGTATAAAATGCCCACTAAAGCGCCAACGGTGCGTAATCGTCTTTCATCCTTTAATCCCACGGGGTTATAGGATTTAATCAAACCCATAGAATTAATATAAATTTCAGGGACTTTGTATGCTACTTGTTGATTGCGCGCCGTTGGCGCTTTGGGGCGGAGAGATACGTTTAACCCCGAGCTACGCTCGTGGCTATTGATTACGCACCTTTGGTGCTTTGTTTAGAATTATCGGTGGGTCGGTTGTCTGCTATCGGCAGACCGGCTTTTCTCGTTCCCAACCTCTGGTTGGGAATGCCTCCAGGAACCTCTGGTTCCCGTTCTATACCCCCAGCTCGGTTAGTGGTTACAGTGGCTACGATTGTTGAAGTCCGTTCAGGACCACCCCGGTTTCACGCTTGCGTGAAATTTGCCCCTCCATAGAGGGGAATTGTACTGAGTGCCGACTTAATATTTTTGTTTTTACATGACATGTGAAATATAAATATATATATATGCCATATAGCTCTGGAACCCTAAATTCCCCTCTATGGAGGGGTGCCCGCTTGCGGGCGGGGTGGTTCCATTATGACGCGATTATAAAAATCCAATATTTCGATTTACCTATAACAATACAACTATTACCCAATACCAAATTAACAATTTACCTAATATCTAACCCCCTTGTTCTTGTTTCGATCCGCCAGTGGCGCGGATTCGGAATGCATACAAGAACCTCCGGTTCCATTGTACTAATAAAATTATAAATAGCACTTGCTCGTTGAATGGTTATTAGAAGCCAGAAATTATACGTTGATAGTGTTCCCGAAAGACGTTCTGACGTGGACTTCCAAGAATTAGGATTGATTTAATTCCAACTATCGTTTTTTTAAAGCGGGTTCTTTAATTTGGGATTGGTTATTTTGCTACATCACTTTATAAAAACTTTTTATTGTTACACCTGTTCAATTTCTATTTAATTCGGAATAAGCGAATTAATAAGATAATGAAACAAGGTATTAACCGAATTTTTCCAAAAATGAAAAGAAACTATATTTTTTTACTAATAGGAATTTTATTGATAGCAGTGGGCTTTTTTAGCTATAATATGGATGTAGATAGTAAAACCCACTATTTTATAAACGGGATATGGGTTGGGTTGGGCATAAGCTTTATTGTTGCCCAAATACCGAAACTGAGAAAAAAATAGTGGGTTTAAGCAGTTAAATTAATTTCTATCCAACAACTAGCTTTTCCAGCTGGATGGATTTGTCGAATAGAACTTCGTTTTCAACGTAAATATGCTGCTCCAAATCGGTTTCAAACTCTTTTAGGAGTGCATAAAATGTTTTGTGCGCATCCGATACGCCATCGGGCAATGCGTAGCCATTGCTCAACTTATTGATTTGTTTCATTAGCTTATCAGCATCGGCATGGTCTTCGTAATGTTGTTTTAACGGTACGTCAAGAGAGCCGAAGCCCGGTCTTGGTAATTTGCCGCCGTCGTTCTTAGCGTTCAGCAATTTTTCCAGATACGGGAACAAATACTTTTCTTCTCCCGTCATGTGTTCTTCTAATCCCTTCGCTAATTCTGCAAAAACATTGGTTATTTCAACCAGCTCTGGATATTTCTCGCTGTCCGATTTTGCTATTTTATCACCGGCTTCTATAATTTGTTTAGATGCTTCTCTTGCATAAACATGGTGGGTGGTTATTATATGATTGGATAGTTTATCCACTTCCCAGTTTTGAAAATCTTGTTGATCTGCCATATTATTTAATTTCTCGTATTTAATTAAGTTAAAAAGTTTGAGCCCCGCTATTAAAAGCGCCTGCACTAAAAGCAAATACTCACAAATATGCCTTTGCCGAATAGGAGAGCATCAAATTACATGAGCGAGGTATAGATAGGAATGGGAAGTCCAAAATATTTGTAATCCCTTTATTCATCTGCCTTAGCCCATGATTTAGATAAAATAAATAAAGAAATACTGCTTTAAAAATATTTAAGACAAAAATGTCTTTAAATTTTGTGTCGGTACAAATATAACTGAAAATAGGTGCAAATAAATTTAGTCTAAGGTTCCTTCGGTCAAGCGAATAAAAAGGCCTTAAAGCCCCCATTCATTTTTCACTTTGTCCAGACTATTTTGCTCATGCCTGTTTATTTCACCGCTGCTGCCGGCAATAGTTTTCAGAAGTTGATATATGAACAGTTTTTTATCATCACCAAAATTTCTTTTTATGTAATCGATGGCTTTATCGTACATTTTATTCAAATCATCGGTGGCCAGAGCGCCAAATTCGTTGTGTGCCTGGTGCATTTCATTTTCAGAACCGAATTCCATTCTATCCAGTACACGTTGTGCGGCTTGTCGCTCCTTAAATGAGGTGCTTCCATCTGTGCCAATCATCCAAAATATTATAGCATAAATTGCAGTTTCGTCTGTCAATGGGTAACTCATATTTAAAACTCGTTGGTTAAAAGATTACATATTTGTTCTACCAGTTCTCTTTTTTGAGGGGTAATAGAATTTAATTGGTGCGAATCGATGTCCAGCTGGGCCACAAATTTACCATTTTTTATTATGGGTGCAACAATCTCGGAATTAACCTCAGTGCTGCATGCCAAATAGTTGCCCTCGGCGTGCACATTTTGAGATACAAAGGTTTGCTTGCTTACGGCAACCTGCCCGCAGATTCCCACTCCAAACGGAATGACGGTATGGTCGGTAGGCGCGCCTACGAAGGGCCCGAGAAGTAGCTCCTCTTTTCCATATGGATTCGCAATATAGAATCCAACCCAGTCAAATCCGTCAATATTTTTATTTAATAGTTCGCAAATGGCCAATAATTTTTGGTTGCGGTCGGTCTGCTGTTTTAATATTTGGCTTGTCGCCGCTATAACGTTTTTAACGGGTAGTTCTGTTTTAATCATAAAAGCTGAATTTTTTGAATCTATAACATAATATAAATTGGTTAAACAAATTATGGCAAATAACTGTAAAAAATCGTCTTTATGTAGTTAAAAAATACAGTAATTGTGGCTAAAATTGAAAGGAACAGGATTAAAAAGTCCGTATCTTACCGAAATGGAAATATTGTTTAAAGAAATTGCACCTTTTACAACTCAACTTATCGGTGCGGGCGCATTATTGGTTGCCAGTTATACATCTTTGTTCTCGGTAGTTAACCCGTTGTCGGCCATGCCTATATTTTTATCGTTAACCGATGAATATAGCGAGGAAGAAAAAGTTAAAACGGCAAGAAAATCATCAACATATATGTTTTTTATACTGCTGGTATTTTTATTTGCCGGAGCGTATATTTTGAGCTTTTTTGGAATCAGTTTGTCGGGTATCAGAATTGCGGGCGGTATAGTAATTGCCAGGGCCGGTTTTGCCATGCTCAGCCCCGACCGAAGCGGTGCAAAAATATCGGAAGAAGAAAGGGAAGATGCGCGTGAAAAAGAAGATGTTTCATTTAGTCCCATTGCTATGCCGTTGCTGTCGGGTCCAGGCAGTATTGCGGTGGTTATTGGTTTTGGTTCGCTGGCCACAAATGTATTTGATTACATAATTAATGTGCTGGCTGTATTTTTAGTAGGCATTTCGGTTTTTGGTATTTTAAGAATAGCACCATGGTTATACCGGCTGATTGGCAAAACCGGAATGACCGTAGTTTCAAGGATGATGGGGTTTATAACACTGGCTATTGGTGTTCAATTTGTGATTAATGGTATTTACAAGTTCTTTGAATTAGGCGGCTAGATCTTTATTTAACATATAATTAATATATTTTTATTGTTAAAAAACATATTACTCCTCCTTTCCAGTAAAATATTTATATATTCCTTGATGTTTTGAGGGTTTACGGTACTTGGGCAACTTAACCGTAAGTGTTCACTACTTATAAATAGAATTACAACACAAAAATCCTTATTGCTCTGGAAACTTTAGAAAATATTTTAGAATCGTTCTCATCCGTTATGTGGGGTACCCCGCTTGTTGCACTATTAGTTGGTGGTGGTGTGTTTTTCATGCTCTACTCCCGATTTGTACCCTACCGCTACTTTACCCACGCTGTAAACATATTACGCGGCAAATACGACGACCCAGACGCACCGGGCGATATCAGCCATTTTGAAGCCCTGGCCAGTGCACTGGCCGCAACTGTTGGTCTGGGCAATATCAGCGGTGTGGCTGTAGCTATTGCAATGGGCGGCCCCGGAGCAGTTTTTTGGATGTGGGTAAGTGCCGTTGCCGGTATGGGAACAAAATTTTTCACCAATACTTTATCGGTTATGTACCGCGGCAAAGACTCTAGGGGCGATGTGCAGGGCGGCGCCATGTATTATATAGTAGAGGGACTTGGGAAAAAATGGAAGCCTTTAGCCGTTTTGTTTTCAGTAGCGGGATTGGTCGGCGCTCTGCCGTTGTTTCAAGCCAATCAATTGACTCAAGCTATACGCGATGTGCTTATAATTCCAAGTGGGGTTCTGGAATCTACCCCGGCCTGGATTGCCTCAATTTCAAATATTATACCCGATACTTTGATTCCGATTTATGGCGGATTCGATTTGGCACAATCCAAAATTCTTTTTGTTGGCAACTTATTTGTAGGCCTGTTTCTGTTGGTTTTTGTGGGAATTGTAATCTTTGGTGGTATCAAGCGTATTGGTAAAGTGGCCGCTAAAATGGTGCCGGCCATGGTTGTATTATATGTGCTGTCGGTGCTGACCATTCTGGGAGTGAATTATGATGTATTAGGGGAATATGTGTTGCTGATATTCAGCGATGCCTTTACCGGAGAAGCGGCAATGGGCGGTGCATTGGGTGCTTTGATAATTATCGGGGTAAAACGTGCAGCATTTTCGAACGAGGCCGGTATTGGTACGGCAACCCTTGCGCATGGCGCGGCAAAAACAAAAGAACCGGTTCGGGAAGGTCTGGTGGCCATGATGGGCCCTTTTATAGATACCATTGTAGTGTGTACCCTGACGGCCCTGGCTATTTTGGTTACCGATGTTTGGAAAACAGGCGATAGTAACGGAATATCGTTGACTGTCTCCGCCTTCGAATCGGCGCTGGGTACAACCGGAGTGTATCTGCTCATGTTAAGCGTGCTAGTGTTCGCATTAAGTACTATGTTTACTTACTCATATTATGGCACCAAGTGCTTAGGTTTTTTATTAGGTGCAGAAAGGCAGCATTGGTACAACTACTTTTACGTAGGATCGATAGTTATGGGTGCCATAACCACTATTTCGGCAATGATAAACCTGATTGATGGCATGTTCGCCGTAATGGCCATACCTACCATGTTGGGTGCTCTGTTGCTTTCTCCAAAAGTTATGGCAGCAACCAAAGACTACTTTAAAAGAATGGAAGAAAAGAACATTCTTTAAATTTATTCCTCATTAATATATAATGAAAAGGCACTGAAACAAGATATTCAGAGCCTTTTTTGTTTTTACCCGGATTTGTGACAGAAAAATAATATTATTTTATAACAAGTTGTTTTTAAATGACTATAAAAAGCAGTTAATTTAGGCTAATTATAAAACTAAACCGATGATTATGAAACGACTTTCTCTTTTTTTCATTTTTGTGCTTTTCACCATGCCCTTAATAGCACAAAAAAACACTATTAAAGACAAAACAAAAGGCTTAAAAGCAACAAAAGGTTATTTCGAATATTATTTTGACGAAGAAAACGATAAAATATGGCTAAAAGTAGATAAGCTAGATCAGGAGTTTTTATATGCTAATTATTTAGCTGCCGGAGTAGGATCTAACGATATTGGCCTCGACAGAAGCCAACAAGGTGGACAACGAGTGGTTTATTTCGAAAAACGCGGGCCAAAATTGTTGCTTGTTCAGCCCAACTTGAGATATATAGCGGATTCGGATAACGAGCTGGAGAAAAAATCGGTGCGGGAAGCCTTCGCCTCATCGGTACTGTTTGGTTTTAAAATAGAGGCAGAAGAAAAAGGTGCCTATTTAATCGATTTAACGCCCTTTTTAATGCGAGATGCGCACAATATTACCGGTAGGTTGCAAGGTATGAGGGAGGGAAACTACAACCTGGATTTGAGCCGTTCCTCACTTTATGCCGAAGGGACGTTCAACTTCCCAAAAAATACCGAGTTTGAAACCATGCTGACATTTACCGGCACCAATGCCGGGCGTGAAGTACGCTCTGTAGTGCCGGATGCCGGCGCCATTACTGTGCGCCAACATCATTCTTTTGTAGAATTGCCGGACGACAACTATACCCCAAGGGAATTTGATCCCAGGGCCGGATTTTTTGCAACTTCATACCAAGATTATGCCGCACCTATTGGCGAGCCGATGGCTGTAAAACTTATAAATCGCCACCGTTTGGAAAAGAAAAATCCAAATGCGGAAATAAGCGAACCCGTAAAACCAATTATTTATTATTTAGACAATGGCACGCCGGAGCCGGTCCGCTCGGCATTGCTGGACGGTGCCCGTTGGTGGAACGAAGCTTTTGAAGCAGCCGGATATAAAGACGCGTTTCAGGTAAAAATTCTGCCCGACGATGCTCATCCACTCGATATCCGATATAATGTAATCAACTGGGTGCATCGTTCTACCAGAGGGTGGTCTTATGGCGGCTCGGTGACCGATCCCAGAACCGGCGAAATTATCAAAGGTAATGTGCTTTTGGGCTCGTTACGTGTAAGGCAAGATTATATGATTGCACAAGGGCTGTTAGCACCTTTTGAAGAGGGTAACGAAGCTGATCCGGATATGCTGGAAATGGCATTGGCCAGAATTCGCCAACTTTCTGCACACGAAATCGGGCACACGCTGGGATTGTATCACAACTTTGCGGCCAGCGTTTCGGACGATGCCTCCGTAATGGATTATCCACACCCAAAAGTGGAAATTAAAAACGGTAAACTGGATGTATCCAATGCGTATGCAACCGGAATGGGCGAATGGGACAAAGTGGCCATAACCTATGGATACCAGGATTTTCCTAAGGGAACGGATGAAAAAACGGCTTTGAACAACATTCTTGAAGATGCGGCCGACAGAGGACTGATGTTTATGGCCGATAACGATGCGCGGCCGGCCGGAAGTGCACATCCGTATGCGCATTTATGGGAATACGGTGTCGACCCCATTGCACAGTTAGACGAAATGCTGGAAATAAGAAAAATAGCACTGGATAATTTTGGTGAGTCAGCCATTAAATTTGGTCAACCGATGGCCGAGCTGGAAGATGTTTTGGTGCCACTGTATTTATTCCATCGCTACCAAACCGAAGCAACGGTAAAGCTGGTGGGCGGATTGGAATACAGCTACAAGCTAAGGGGAGACAATCAGGATATGCCCAAGATTGTAGATGCCGAGCTACAAAACGAAGCCATTGATGCCGTGCTAAAAACCGTACAGGCAGATTTTCTGGCGTTGCCCGATAGAATTTTGGAGCTGATCCCACCGCGCCCGGCAGGTGTTGCTTCTTCGAGAGAATTATTTGGCGGAAACACCGGCTTTGGATTGGATCCCGTTTCCATAGCACAATCTGCCGCAGATATGACATTCGGCCTGCTTTTAAATCCGCAACGCGCAAATAGATTGGTAGAATATAGTGCACGGGGCAAAGGCCCCGGGTTGGAAGATTTGTTCCAGAAAATAATGAGAGCAACTTTTCATCACCACAATACCGAGGGATATCAAGGCGCTATTCAAGGCTCGATAAATTTTGCGTTTATAAACAATCTTATAAAATTACATGCATCGTCGCAGTCAAATCCATTAACTAAGGCAACAGCCTATAAAAGGCTGCTGCATTTCAAAGAAATGTTGGGCAACAGAGAAACTACCATGGAAGTTTATATTGCCTCGTTTATTGAAAATTATCTGGATAATCCGTCCGAGTTTGAAATGCCGAGAGTAGCTCCCATGCCACCCGGCGCACCCATTGGAACAGCGCCAATGCTCTATTGCGATTTTTGATAAAATTGGATTTTAATGCAAATTATACCGCCCGATATAATACTTGAGGCGTATTCTCAAGGCATATTTCCAATGGCAGATACCCGATATAGCAAAAGCGTTGATTGGTATTTTCCAAAACGGAGAGGCATCATAGAAATTGATGCCTTTCATACTTCCAAAAATCTTAAACGATTGATTCGGCAGGGTAAATATAAAGTGAAAGTAAATGCAAACTTTCGGCGGGTGATGGAAAACTGTGCCAACCGCCCTGAAACCTGGATTAACGATCTGATTATAAATACCTATCAACATTTACACGAATTGGGCCATGCAAACAGTGTTGAGGTGTACTTAAAGAATGAATTGGTGGGGGGACTGTATGGAGTACATTTAGGTGCGGCATTTTTTGGGGAAAGTATGTTTAAAACGGCGCCCGAGGCAGATAAGGTGGCCCTATATTATTGCCACAAAATACTACAGCTGAATGATTTTATGCTTTGGGATACACAATTTTATACCGAACACCTGGGCCACTTTGGATGCACCGAAATACCCTCCGATGAATACCTGGATAAACTGGAAATGGCATTAAAATACAAAGCCGGTTTTACGCTTTAAATTTAAATTCCAACTGCTTGGTTGTGTCGGTATCATTCACGTTTAAATTGCTTAGCCCGATGCCCAAAAGCCGTACTTCTTCGTTCCCGACCTCGGTTTGTGCCAATAATTGTTTGGTAACACCGTAAATAGTTTCCGTATCGTTTACGTAGCTGGGCAAGGAATGACTGCGGGTTATCGTTTTAAAATCTTTATAGCGCACTTTTAACGTAATGGTTTTGCCTGAAAGTGCCGATTTTTGCATGCCTTTGGAAATTTTATCCGACATTTCTTCCAGAAAACTTAGAATCCATTCCAAATTGCCAATATCTTCCGCGAAAGTTTCTTCTTTACTGTACGATTTTCTGATGCGGTCGGCTTGCACTTCCCGGTTGTCTATACCTCGGACAATTCTATAATAATGCCTGCCATGCTTGCCAAACGCCTGTATTAAATCCAACTCCGACCACTTCAGTAAATCGGCACCGGTTTTAATACCTAATGCATGCATTTTCTTTTGTGTGGCTTTGCCCACCCCATGAAATTTTTTCACATCCAAAACCAATAAAAATTCCTGTGCTTTTTCGGGAGTAATCAGGGTTAATCCGTTGGGCTTATTGATATCGGAAGCAATTTTTGCCAGAAATTTGCAATAAGAAACACCGGCCGATGCGGTCAATTCCGTTTCATCTTTAATTCTCTTGAGAATTTCTTTGGCAATAAGTGTGGCCGAAGGATTGTCTTTAAAGTTTTCGGTTACGTCCAAATAAGCTTCATCCAGCGATAAAGGCTCAACTAAATCGGTATAATCATAAAATATTTCCCGTATGGCGGCTGAAACCTGTTTATAAGCAGTAAAATTGGGTTTTATAAAAATTGCGTGGGGGCATAACCGTACAGCTTGCGAAGATGGCATGGCAGAATGTATGCCATATTTTCTGGCTTCGTAACTTGCGGTGGCAACAACGCCCCTGCTATTGGGCGAGCCGCCAACAATTACCGGTTTGCCCCGATACGACGGATTATCCCGCTGCTCCACCGAGGCGTAAAAAGCATCCATATCCACATGAATGATTTTCCGTATAATTTGCTGCTTAATCATAACATATATTATACATATAGTAGTGATGTTTTTCAACGTCTAATATGCAAAATTAAGCGTTTTACATTTTATTTGAATTAATATTATACAAACATTAGAATATTTTAATAATTGTTAATATATTGCGCCCAACATAAGGATACTCTCATATGAACAAGATTTTTATAGTCGAGGATGATAAGCTTTTAACGCTAGTAACTACCAAGATGCTGGAGCGTTTAGGCTATGAAGTTATTGGTAGTGCCAGTGAAGGAGAAGAAGCTTTAAAGAATATTGGTGAGCTGACCCCGGATATAATTATGTTGGATCATCATTTAAAAGGCGAACTGACCGGGGCAGAAGTATTTAACAAGCTAAGGGATAGTAAAGATTACACCCCTGTAATTTTCATGTCTGGTTTAAATACCAATTTATACATAGACGAGGTGCATGAAGAAGGACCGGTAGAGTTTTTAGTAAAACCACTTAATATAGGTAAATTACAGACCACTCTAAAAAATGTAACTACAACACTAGTTTAATAGTTTACCCTTCGCTGTGTGCCAAAACCACCCGTCCTTTCTGCTTTCCGGCATAAATCTGCTCAATTTCTTCACTTAAAGCATCCAATTTAATTTCATTTACCCAAAAATCCGGAAAATCAGCCTTTAGATCTGCTATTTCACCCCAAATTTCGTTTCTTAATTTCATTTCCGTAATGCCGGAATCTATTCCCAACAAACCAATGCCTCTCAGAATGAATGGATAGATATTGGTTTCCAGTTTATGGCCCAAAATATTACCACAGCATGCTATGGCTCCATTGTGTTGTATTTGGGGGATAATGGCCTCAAGCATTTTACCCCCAACCGTGTCGATAGCCGCTGCATATTTTGCTTCGTTCAGCAGCTTAGCTTTTGCGGGATATATTTCGTTGCGGTGAATTACTTTTTTGGCTCCAAGTTTTATTAAATCATTTACAAATTCCATTTTTCCGGTTACGGCAATTACTTTATAGCCTAATTGTGACAAAATAAAAACAGCCATTGAACCCACTCCACCAGTAGCCCCGTTTACCAAAATATCACCCGATTCAGGGGAAATCAACTCACGCATCAGCCTTTTTACTCCATAATATGCCGTAAATCCTGCCGTGCCGAATACCATGGCCTTAAAAAGGCTTAAATTATCGGGTAAAGGCACAATCCATTTTGCAGGCACCGAAACCAATTCACCAAAACCGCCAAAAGTGTTCATACCCAGATCGTACGATGTAACAATTACCTTATCGCCTTGCTTAAATCGATTGGTTTTATCGCTTATCACAACTCCGGCCGCATCAATTCCGGGAATAAAAGGATAATTTTTTGTTACGCCCTGATTACCATGGGCCGATAGTGCGTCTTTATAGTTTATTGATGAATATTTGACACGAATCAGTACATCGTTATCGGGAAGTTTGGAGATGGGTACCGAGCGTATGCTCCGCGTAAAAGTGGCATCTTCATTTTTTTCGACCCATAAGGCTTTGAAATGCTTCATTTTATTTGAGGATCTTTTTTACCAGATTTATTTTCTCTTTATAAGGCGCATAACGAAGGGGCACATCGGGCCAAAATGGTTTTTTCATAATGCTTTTCTTGTGTGAAAACGCATCAAAACTGGCTTTGCCATGATAAGAGCCAAATCCGCTGCCCCCAACACCGCCAAATGCCAAATGATGATTGCCCAGTTGGGCGATGGTGTCGTTTACCGCGCCGCCGCCAAACGATAATTCGTTAAATAATCGAAATTCAAAATTATCATCCGCAGTAAATACATAAAGCGCCAAAGGTCTTGGATATTTTTTAATACCCTTTATGCATTCTTCCACGGTTTCATAAGTTAGTATGGGCAAAATGGGACCAAAAATTTCTTCCTGCATTACCAAATCTTCCCATTTAACATTATCCAGAATGGTTGGTGCCAGATATAGCTCATCTTCAGAATGTTCGCCTCCAAATACCATCTCGCTGCCTTCCAAATAGCCCAGAAGTCTGTTAAAATGGTTTTTGTTTATAATTCTGGGGTAATCCTGATTGGATTTTATATTGTTGCCGTAAAATGAGATAATTTCCTTTTTAAGGTTCTCCATCAATTCTTCTTTTACGGTGCTATGAACCAAAACATAATCCGGCGCTACACAGGTTTGTCCTGCATTTACCAGTTTACCCCATGCTATTCTTCGTGCAGCAATTTCAAGATTAGCCGTTTTATCTACTATACAAGGGCTTTTTCCGCCCAACTCCAAGGTAAGTGGGGTCAGGTTTTCGGAAGCTGTTTTCATAATTATTTTGCCCACACGGGTACTTCCGGTAAAAAAGATGTAATCAAAATCCATTCGTACCAGACTGTCTGCCACCTCGGCATCGCCCTGAAATACTGAGATATATTGCCTGTAAAAATATTTAGCAATAAGCTCTTCCAGTAATTGAGAGGTATGCGGGGTAAGTTCGGATGGTTTGAGTACGGCCGTATTTCCTGCAGCCATTGCGCCCACCAGCGGTTGTAGTGCAAGCAGGATGGGATAATTCCAAGGTGAAATAATAAGGGCACATCCATAAGGCTCTGAAATAATATAGTTTTTGGATGGAAAATTGACCAGCGACCCCGCGACATTTTCCGGTTTTGCCCAAGAACGGATATTTTTTAAGGCAAAGTTTATATCCGTGTGTATCAGCCCGATTTCGGTGGCATAAGTTTCAAATGCCGATTTTTTAAAGTCTTTGTTTACAGCATCTATTAATCGGTCTTCATTTTCAGTGAGCAGGTTTTTCAGTTTTTTTAGTTGAGAAATTCTAAACTCAACTTTTTTTGTATCGCCGGTATCGAAAAACTGCTTTTGAAGATCCAATACTTCTTCGTATTCATTCATGGTTGTTCCTGCCTTTAAAAGTTATCATAGAATCGTATACACGGAATAATTTTCCGGCCACATAATCGTACATTTTAGCCGGTAAAATACCACGCAAAAAGGGCGTTACTTTTACCATAAAAGGTTCTCTCAATATAAATTTATTGTTTTCTACCGCATTCAGAATTTTATCGGTAATGACGTCGGGCATTAACAGCGGAACCAGACGTGGCGCAGTAACACCAGCGAACATTCCGGTATTAATATAGCTGGGCATAACGGTAAGCACTCTTAAATCTTTGGATATTTTGGCCAGTTCAAGCCTTAAGGATTCTGACCACCCGGTTGTGGCCCATTTACTGGCCGCATAGACGGTCATACCCGGATTGGGCGTTAGCGAGGCTGCCGAAGATATGTTGATTACATATCCCTCTTTGTTTTTAATCATTGCTGGCAAAAAGGCGCGTGTAACATACATAACTCCAAGAGTATTTATGCCCATGGTGTTTTCAATATCATTGTAATCGTGTTCAACAAATGTTTTCCCGACGATGATGCCGGCGTTGTTAAACAAAAAATCGATACTACCATGTTTTTCCAACACTTGGTCTGCGGCTACTGTTATTTCCATTTGTGAGCTTACATCCACAGCATAGGTTGATACCGAATAGCCTTGGTCAATCAGTTTTTGCGACAATTCTTTTAAAGCCTGTTTGTTTATATCCCACATTATAAGGTGTTTGGCACCGCGTTTGAGCGCTTTCTCCCCCATTAATAAACCTATACCACTGGCTGCGCCGGTAATTAAAATTGTTTTATTTTTAAAAGATGCCATAAAAAAGCGGGTATTTTGAAGAAAAAGTAAATTAATATGTTACTTTATAACCTGGATTTGCAAATTAACATCAAACATGATATAAAATAGCAAAATTAAGCCAACAAATGATTATTATTAAAACCAGTTAAGATTAAAATAAACTAATTCTCATGAAAAAAATAACATTATTAATTGTACCGTTTTTATTGTTCATATTCGCATGCCAACAACAGGAAGCAGATAAATTGGCATCCGAAATTACTATAGATTCGCTAATGGAGCATATAACCGTATTGTCTTCGGATGAATTTGAAGGTAGAGGAACCGGTACCAGGGGCGAAGAAATGGCTGCTGAGTATATTGTGGAGCAGTTAAAAGAAATTGGGGCTACCTCCGGGGTAGAGGACGGCAGTTTTATACAGCCATTTCCATTACTTGGCCAGAAAATCAAATCTGCAAAAATGGCAATGACCCAAAAATCTAACGGTCGTAATTTGCAAACCTATGATTTTTTGACCGACTTTGTAGCCTGGCCGGCCAACGAAGCTGAAAAAGTGAATATTAAAAACGCTGAATTAGTATATGTTGGATATGGCATACAGGCACCTGAAGAAAATTGGGACGATTTTAAAGATGTGGACGTTGCAGGCAAGATTATTGTAATAAAAAATAACGACCCGGAATATGACAACAATTTATTTGCCGGTAAAACCCGCCTTTATTACGGCCGTTATACCTATAAATATGAAAAAGCAAAAGAAATGGGCGCTTTGGGCGCTATTATTGTGCATACAACGCCCACCGCAGGCTATGGCTGGGATGTGGTATCGAACAGTTGGGGCAGCGAAAGCTTTTATGTAAAAAGTGCCGAGGGTGAAGATGCCGGCAGTACCGAAATGAACGGCTGGTTGACTTACGAATCGAGCAAAAAACTATTCGAAAATGCGGGATTGGATCTGGACGAAATGCTGGAAAAGGCCGATGACCCCAATTTTACACCCGTTACATTAAAAAACACCGGTATTTCCATTAATCTGGAAGCCCA
The DNA here is from genome assembly GCA_964615135.1 of uncultured Balneolaceae bacterium. Lineage (GTDB taxonomy): Bacteria > Bacteroidota > Rhodothermia > Balneolales > Balneolaceae > Balneola. The sequence continues at coordinate 115,191 of CAZTOG010000006.1, forward strand.
ATACCGCGATATTTTTGCCAAAAATGTAGTCGCCAAGATTGAGGGAAGCGACGAGAATTTAAAAGACGAATATCTACTGCTCAGCGCACATTTTGATCACCTGGGAATAACTACTCCGGTAGATGGCGATTCTATAAATAATGGCGCTGAAGACAATGCCGCCGGCGTGAGCAGTGTGCTTAACTTGATGAAACTGTATAAAAAAATGCAGCCCAACTTAAAAAGAAGTGTAGTAGCCACTATAGTAAGTGCAGAGGAAGTTGGTCTTTTAGGTTCTCAATACTGGGCGAATAACCCTACTGTAGCACCGGGCAAAGTATCCGGAAATATCAACCTGGACGGTATAAATGTGTACGGAGAAACCAAGGATGTAACCATTATCGGGTATGGCAGAAGTACGCTTTCCGATTTGGTTATTGAAGAAGCTTCTAAAATTGGACGTACCGTTCAACCCGATGCCCATCCGGAGCAAGGTCTGTTCTATCGTTCCGACCATTTCAATATGGCAAAAGTGGGTATTCCGGCAATATTCCCAAATCCGGGCACCGAATTTATTGGCAAAACAGCTGCCGAAGTAAGCGTGATCGACAGTGTTTCTGCGGCCAATTATCACTCTGTAAACGACGAAGTAAACGAATATTGGGACCTAACCGGAGCTGTTGAGGATGTGCGTTTGTTCTTCAAAGTAGGCCTAAGAGTGCTTAACGACAAAAATATGCAGTCGTGGAATGTGGGTGACGAATTTGAAGCTGCAAGATTGGAATCGCTTAAATAAAAGCCGATAAATTTCATTTAAAAATAAGCGCAATTGTTGAAAAAGCAGTGCGCTTATTTTTTTTAAAGCGGTAAAATAAATTAATTATTCAGAAACTTGGTTACGGTTTCTATATCCTCTTCATCGGCATCTTTACCGGCAAAAATCCTGACAAATGCACTGCTTATTTCTCTATTGTTGGAAATAGCTATGCCGACTAAATCTACGAAAGTACGCACTACTACCAAAGCAATGGCCACTATGTAAACAGCATCGGTCATAAGTATGATAAAACCGCCCATTATAACCAAAAACTGTTGTATAACTACCCTTATATAGGGCTGGAACATCATAACATTAAGATCGGCACCAATAAATTTTCGGGGCAAGAAATAATTCTTGACGGCATAGTATATATTTGCCAACAATAGAGCCAGATAAATCTCGGTCATGCCGGGTAATTGCAGCAAGGCCATAAAATCGAAAGAAAATAAGCCTGCCGAACTCACTTCTTTAATATCTAATACTTCTAACATCATGGATAATTGGACAAAAACAAATATGGAGTAATGGATACAGAAAAAAACGATGGTAAAAGTGATGGATATCAAGCGCATTATCTTTGGCGTTTTACCGAGACGAACCAGATTAGAAACGCCCGCAACCAACATCTTTGCTATATGAATGGCGCCGATAATTATGGTTTCGAGCATATATGCCAATAAAACCGATTTTCCATCCCAATTAAAGAATAAAAGCCCAAGAATTACGATTACCGTGGTAATCCATACGCCTGAATTTTGCGAATTAAACCCCATTGCTCTGAAAAAGAACGAGTTCGATGTATTTTGATTGGCTGTACCCATTTTTTCTGCAATTAGATTTTACTTTTCCAGTACAATGCCAAAATATAGTATAAAATCTAAAAATTAAACGTAATATTTGGAGAGATTCACAGCCGAAAAATGTTAGTGTTCTTATAAGCTTTGTAAATTTGAAATAAATAGAATTTTTTAAAGATGAATATAGAGATTTGGTCAGATATTGCCTGTCCGTTTTGTTACATAGGTAAAAGGCATTTTGAAAAAGCCGTTGAGCAGTTGGGCATTGAAAACGAAATAGAATTAACATGGCGCAGTTTTCAGCTCGACCCGACAGCGCCGCAAAGTACAGATAAAACCCAGGCCGAGTTATTGTCCGAAAAATATGGTAAATCGATGGAATGGGTCGCAGAAATGAATAATAACGTCAAGAACATGGCAGAAAATGCGGGTTTGAATTATAATATGGAAGCCATCGTGCCTACAAACTCGTTCAAAGCCCATAAACTACTGCATTTGGCCAAAGAAGAAGGCAAGCAAAATGAAATGAAAGAAGCCTTACTGGCCGCTTATTTTATAGATGGAAAAGACACAGGAAATACGGACACCCTGTTAGAACTGGCCGAAACAATGGGTTTGGATACACAAAGAGCGCAAGAAGTGTTGAACAGTGAAGAATTTGACGCCGATATCCGAGCGGATATTCTCCAGGCACAAAACTTTGGTATCAGCGGAGTGCCCTTTTTTGTAATAAACAGAAAGTATGGAATTTCCGGCGCCCAACCGGTAGAACATTTTGTGGAGACCTTTAAAAAAATAAGGGAAGAAGAGAAATAATTCCAAATACGGTTTATTTTCACGATTTTTATATCGAATCGATCGAAAATAAATAGAAACGCGTATTAGTGCTATTAAATCTGTTTCAAAATACCGCTGAAACACAAAAGGATATTATCAACTCGGCTATGGTAAAAACGCCACCAAAATTGCCGGGCGTATATACCATGTACGATAATAACGACCGTGTACTGTATGTTGGCAAGGCAAAAAACCTGTATAGCAGAATTACGTCCTACCGCTATTCACATACAAAAAAGGTACAGCAAATGATTTCGCACATCGCCAAAATTGGTTTTGAGGTGTGCAATACAGAAACCGATGCATATTTGTTGGAGAACCTGTTGATACGTTCGCTGCGCCCACCTTATAATACGGTAAACAAGAAGCCGGAAACGTATTATTATATTTCTTCGGGAAGAAGCGGCAATAAACGGGAATATCGCCTATCCATGCAGCCATTGGAAGATTATTCACGTATTTATGGTTGTTTTAAGGGTCATAACAGGGTTAGAAAAGGATTGGGAGCTCTGCTTCGGTTTTTATATATCATTGATAAGCCGATAAAAAATACCTATTCGCTACCCGTGCAGCTGCTGGATAAAATAACGCCCTTATGGTTTAAGGTAAACCAAACGGGAGCGGTTGGGGTGAAGGTGCATCAGTTTTTGGAAGGCACATCGCCACAATTTTTGGATGAATGCACCCAATTACTAGAAGAATTCGATTTTGGCGACCGTTTTACATCCAACTATTTTAAAATGGAACTGGAAAACCTGAAGGAATTTTACGAAGCGGGCCCAAAGCGCAATAATGATATCAAAACCGTTTTAAATCTGGATTATGATTTGATACCCCAAGAGAAAGTGGACGATTTGATGGTTCTTTATCTGAAAGAAACCGGCGATTTGGTTTAATGGTCTTGTGTTTTGCCAAGCGTAGCTATTTGTACGGAAGAAAGCACATGATATCCTTCATTTCCTTCACTTAATATCATAGCACTTGCAACCGTTTTGGCGTGGATGGGATGGTATTTTCGCAATCCGGGCAGTTTACAGATAATGCGGGTCAATGCAATGCCTAGTTTTTCGTTTATCCTGGATTCGTTCCGTTTGCCCGCCAGAATGGACGGTTGAAGTATGGTTATTGATTTAAAAGGCAACGGTTTAACAGCCTGTTCCAGTTCTCCTTTTATTTTGGAATAAAATATTTTCGAATCTGCATTCGCTCCCAAAGACGATACTAAAACCAGACTATCGACCCCGTTCGCAGCCGCGAATTTGGCGGTATTGTATTGGTATTCAAAGTCTATTTTATACTGGTTGCTTTTACTGCCCGCTTTTTTGATGGTGGTACCCAAAGCAGAAAATAAAACATCGCCGGTTATCAAATTTGCCCAGTTCTCCATATCATCAAAATTTACGATATGTTCTTCCAGTTTTGGGTGTTTTATGCCGGTGGTTCTCCTGGAAAACACCTTTACGCGTGAATATTTATCGTTCTGCAGCAGCAGGCGGAGCAATTCCGAACCCGTTAAGCCCGTGGCTCCGATAATGATTGCTGTTTTATTGGTTTTCCCCATTTCTTGCTTTGTATTTAATGGATTTGATTAAGATTGCTCCAAATCTTCCTGAAAAATAACTGCATTGTTGCCGGGCGAATAAAGCGTAAACTCATTGGTTTTCCAGGGGGTGTTATTGTTTCTTTTGATTTCAAATCCATTTTTGGCCAATTCTGCTTCGATAGTATCAAGATTTTCTACCACAATACGCATGGATTGCGTGTTATTCTCATCATAAACGCCGGTCGGACCTCTTTTTTCGATATGAATTTCAAGTCCGTCTTTTTGTAATATTACATAATTCAGATTACTGAAGTAACTGTGTTTATCGTAAACGAAATCGAATCCGAGTTGATTGAAAAATTTAACTTCCAGGTTCATATTGTTTGCCGGCAATACCGGGCGTATAACTTTTAAGTTGCTCATGGTGTTCTGTTAGCTGATTAGTACGATTTTTTAATAATTTCCATCACATTATCGGGAGTGATGTTTCGGTGCTCTCCCAGTGCCGTCATTCCTCTTTTTTGAAAGCGTTCCGCAATTATTTCGGCCGTGTTTTCATAATTATCGGTATAGTCGGATAAACGGGTTTTTATATCCAACAAACGAAAGAACGCTATAGTCTTATCAATAGCTTTTTGTGCTTTTTCGTCTGTACTGTCTGCATCGATATTCCACACACGCTCTGCATATTGCGCCATTTTCTCTTTTTTATTTTGGAAGGTAAATGTAAAATACGCTTCAAATAAAATAACCAACGCACGGGCATGATCGATATGGTGCAGAGCGGTAAGTTCGTGGCTTATATGGTGGCTGGTCCAATCGCCCGGCACACCCTTTTCCAACAAACCATTTTGGGCCCAGGTACTGCACCACATAAAGTTGGCGGCATGTTCGTAATTGCCCGGCTCGCTCAAAATCAAGGGCGCAATTTCGATGATGGAACTTAATATGCTTTCGGCCATTCTATCTTGAACAATGGCATTCACCGGATAGGTAAGATATTGTTCCAGAACGTGCATCAGCGAGTCGGCAAGGCCATTTTGTATATATCTTATGGGTACGGAGGCCACAACTTCGGGGTCCAGTATCGAAAATTTTGGGAACAGCGCGGGTCCGACGATGCTACGTTTTTCCAGGGTATCTTCAATGGTTATAACGGCAACGGAGTTCATTTCGGAGCTGGTGCCCGGAAGGGTCAGTACTGTGCCAAACGGCATGGCTTCTTTTATAAGTGTTTTTTTATAAAGCAAACTGCGCGGCTCATCCTCTTTTAAAACGGAAGCGGCGGCCAGAAATTTAACCGAATCGATTACCGAACCACCGCCCACAGCCAAAATAAAGTCGATGTTATACACTTTTATCAGTTCCAGACCGCCTAGAAGATACTCTAACGGAGGATTTGATCCGACTCCGCCAAACTCAACCATTTTAAAGCCTTTTAATGCCTCTTTAACCTGTTGATAAATCCCATTTCTTTTGATGCTTCCCCCACCATAAACCATTAAAATGGCAGAGTTAGGCGGAATTTCTTTTTTCAACGTTGCAATACGCCCTTTGCCAAAGACTATTTTTGTTGGATTGATATATTTGAAGTTTTTCATGGTCCGGTTAAATATACTTTCTTAATTATATTATATTTAATCATATAAATCTTTATTTATAATAAAACATTCGATACTTGGTAAGTAATCCCAAATATTTATTACCGACCAATTTAAATTTTAGGATAAATTAAATACCAAAAAAAGCATAGTTTATGTAAAAAAATAGTACTTTATTGCCGTGCATTAATAAAAATTTATATTTATCTAAGCGAAAGAAAACAAAAACCATATAGAACCATGACAAGAAGATTTTTTATCCCTTTATTTTTAGCAGTATTTACTTTATTCCTTGCCTGCGGTGAGTCAGATAATGCGTCAGGTCAGCAAAATAATGCAGCTGGTAATGTTATAGCCGATAGTGCTTTTGGCGAAATTGAAGACGAATCGAAAGTAGAAGTAACAATTGTTAAATATAGCGATTATCAATGCCCGGCCTGTAAGTATTTTATTCCCTACGAGAATGAACTGAAAGCAGAATTTGGAGATAGAATTAAATTTGAGCACCGATATTTTCCACTCTCGGGACATCAATTTGCGCAACTTGCGGCCCGCGCAGCCGAAGCAGCCAAAATACAAGGCAAATTCGCAGAAATGCACAGCTTGATATTTAAAGGTCAGGAAAGATGGAGCATGGGTAAAGCACAGACCGCATTTATCGGTTACGCCAAAGAAATTGGGTTGGACATGAAAAAATTTGAGGAAGATATGCAGTCCATGGATGTGCAGCGAAAAGTAATGGCCGACAAGCAAAACGGCTTGGCCAAAGGGGTAAACGCCACGCCCACCTATTTTGTAAACGGCGAAAAAGTAGAACGCACCCCATCCACCTTTCCCGAATTCAAAGCAATTGTTACGTCGTATTTAAAAGATTGATTGATTTTTAAAACTGTTTAAAAAATCTGTTTTAAGATGAAGGGCTGGATTATGAATTCAGTCCTTTTTTTGTGGGGTGGTAGTTAGTTGGTATTTGCGGGTAAAATTCTGGTTTACTTTTATGTACTCTATTGTTCCTATTTCTAAATTTTTGCTTTTTATAGGATAATGGATTAGAATTAATTGAAAGGTTAACCAACTCCATTCGAACGTCCCAAAAAATGAAAGCTAAAGATTCGCTCGATTCGCTTTATGGCTCTTGGGAGTCTCAGAAATCGGCCGATGCAATTATTAAAGAGATAGAAGATTCAAGAAACTTTGGTTTTGGCAACTCACGGAATAGTCAAAAAAACGGAAAAGACACCTGTAAAAGAAATTGAAAAAACAGAACAAATAAGGCTGAAATATTTTGAACTCAAAAATATTGGGAAAAATGATAGTAAAAAATAAAGCGTTGGGAATGTTCACTTTCGACCAAATAAAAGATGAATTTATTGGGGAAATTGGAACTGAGAAAAGAACTCAATACGAACGAGAACTTCAATTGGAAGTTATCGGTGAAATGATACGAAAAATCAGACTTGAACGAAATTTAACGCAAGAAGAACTTGGAAAATTGGTTGGTGTACAACGTGCCCAGATCTCAAAACTTGAAAATAATACAACCAATGTTACCATGGAAACTGTTTTGAAAGTTTTTGGGGCATTAAACGCAAAAGTCAACTTCAGTGTTGAACTAATGAATGAAAAAGTTCAAATAGCTTAATAAAAAAGAATTCTATCAGCCGGCACGCATTCTTACCTAAAAACGGATAATCGGCTTCAATCGAACGTTTTCGATAAATTGAAAGTTTGTTCTTCGTATAACCCTTCACTTTAGCAGTCGGGACAAACATTAGCTGCTAGTGCCAGGAACAGTTATCAATTTAATAGTCGTTTTATTATTATGAAAATATTTGAGAAGTATATAAAAACCATATTCCTTTTTAGTTTTCTGTTTATTGTCTCTTGTAATAATAAAAGCGAACCTGGTATTTATATAGCGCTTCAGGGAAGCAATAAGGTTGAAAACATTCAAAACAAAGCGACCTGGGAAGTTCCATCCGCTCATTATGTTACGATTAGCCAAAATGGTAAGTATTTATTGGTTAGTAGTTTATCAGAGCCAACCGCGCATCTTATCGATCTTCAAAAAAACGAGTTGCTCAAAACTTTTCAAGTAGGTTCTACCCCACAAGGTGTGGCCATCAGCCCGGATAATAAATGGGGTATTGCCGTAAGCCAGGATGAAAATACTATCACAGTTATAGATATTGAAGGCTTAAAAGCAGTAAAAAAAATATCTATTGGAAAAGTGCCACATAACGTGATTTTTACCAAAGACGGGCAAACGGCTTATGTAACTCTGCAAGGGGAAGGAAAAATTGCTGTGGTAGATATGAAAACCCAAGAAAAGGTTGAAGAATATATTCTTGATGGCATGGATACACCCCATAATTTGGATATTACAGCCGACGAACACACACTTTGGATACGCGATTTGATAGGAAGTGTTGCTGCTTTTGACCTGCAAACGAAAGAGATTTTAGCTATAATTCCTGTTAGCATCGGCCATTCCGGAATTGATATAATTAAAGGTGGGCGTTATGTATTTGCCGGGGGTATTGTAGATGAAACGGTAGATGTAATCGACCCAACTACCTATAAAGTAATTAAAAAAATTGATGTTGGTCAGGGTTCGCACGGTATCCGTTCGAACAAAGCAGGCGATTTGGTTTATGTAAGTGTTACCGGAACAGGTAAAATTGCAGTAATTGATACTCAAACTTTAGAAGTTAAAGAGTACATCGACACTCAAGGTAAATTCCCTTTTTGGGTGGCCATTTCTGATAATCCATAACAATGCTGTTTGGAAAAAACTACTTATAAAAGTAGGGGATAGAAAATTTGCCCTGTGCCAAGCTGCCAAAACGCTAGCGGTCATACTGTTGAGATAGCCCAAATCGAATTGTAGGACAAAATATAAGTGCAAAGTCATAATATAGTGTGATTTCGTCAGTTTTATAGTGCGTTTTGGTAATATTCAAACCGCAAATCACAACATAATGTGATTTTGCTTGTTATTTAATAAATAAATCCTATCTTTAACCTAAAAATCACAATATAATGTTAGTTAAGAATCTTGGCGAAGCCATAAAAAGCAGACGAAAGGAGTTAAGTATAACCCAACCTCACTTGGCTGAACTGGCAAATATCAGCGCCAACACGCTGTATAAAATAGAACGAGGACAAGGTAATCCTACTTTAGAGGTGTTGAACAAATTGGCTGAAGTGTTGGGAATGGAACTAACCCTTGAAGTAAAAAAGATACATTGATTAAATGAGAGTAATGGAAATATATCGCAATGGAACTTTAGCAGGATGGCTGACGGAAGAAAATCGTGAGCAGTATGTTTTCAGATATGATGACCATTATTTTAATGATTCCAATATGCCGCCAATAAGTTTGACATTACCTAAAACACAGCAGGAATATAGGAGCAGTTTTTTATTTCCATTTTTCTTCAACATGCTGAGTGAAGGAGTGAACAGAAAATTACAAAGCACACACTTGAGAATAGATGAAAATGATAATTTCAGCTTGCTGGCAGCAACAGCGCAATATGATACAATCGGTGCAATAACCGTGAAACCAATAAACAATTAACAATGGATAATGGACAATTGATAATTAACAATTGACAGTTAACAATTGACAATTAACAACTAATTAATCTGATATGAGAAAAAATATAATAAAGGAAAAGAGTTTTGAATTTGCATTGCGTATTGTTCAGTTATATAAATATTTGACAACTGAACAGAAAGAGTATATTCTGTCAAAACAATTGCTAAGGTCGGGAACTGCAATTGGAGCGCTTGTGAGAGAAGCTGAACATGCCGAGAGTAAAGCAGACTTTATACATAAACTATCTATAGCTTTAAAAGAAGCCAACGAGACAGAGTATTGGCTCGATTTGCTTTATCAATCATCGTATATAGATAAAAACCGGCATGTCTCAATTTCAAATGATATAAAGGAAATTTTACGATTGCTGATTTCTATAATCAAAACATCGAAACACAAATGAAAAAGCAATTATCAATTGATCATGAGCAATTGACAATTAATAATTGTCCGGGAACATTAGCTGAGGGTTTTTCTACATATAGTCCGGGCTGTTTGCGGAATTTGTTTAATGGTAGAAAGGTAAGCCATGTTTTGCCTTATCAGCAGCCTCAACAAAGTGAAGAAGTTGCAGAACAATTTATGGAAAATCGCAAGCGTATATCCATATCAGGTGTACAAGAAAAATTGAGTTTCCTTTTGGAGAAAAATGTATTGCGATTAACAAAGGAAGGAGAACAAGGAACACATATCCTCAAGCCGATACCAAGAGATTTGAAAAAGGTTGATCAGGTCCCAGCCAACGAACACCTGACTATGCAAATAGCCAAACAAGTGTACGGGTTGAATACAGCAGAAAACGCTATGATCTTTTTTAAGAATGGATCACCAGCCTATATAACCAAACGGTTTGACGTGAAAGAAGACGGAAACAAATGGGGCAAAGAAGATTTTGCAACGCTGGCAGGAAAAACAAAAGACAATGCAGGTGCAAATTTCAAATACGAGTACAGCTATGAAGAGGTGGGACAGTTGATACGGGAATTTGTTCCGGCATGGCGGATAGAAATAGAAAAGTATTTCTCTTTGGTTATTTTCAATTTTCTATTTTCAAATGGAGACGCTCATTTAAAGAATTTTTCTTTGCTGGAATCTTCCAGTGGAGATTATCTGCTAAGTCCTGCTTACGATTTAGTAAATACCAGGCTACACGTGGACGATAAAGATTTTGCATTGGATAAAGGACTGTTTGCAGACGATTATAGAAGTCAGCTATACAAAAAAACCGGACATCCTTCCAAAAGCGATTTCACAGAATTTGCATTAAGAATTGGGGTTACTGAAAGTCGAGTTCAGAAACTATTAAATCCGTTTTTAGAAAAGCAACATTTTGTGGAAACATTAATCAGTAGCTCTTTTTTAACTGAAGCCAACAAGAGAGGGTATTTGCTTATGTATAAAACAAAAAGAAATTATTTAATAGCTACATAAGATTAAAAATAGTTGCAATCCACTCCGTGCCAACAATCAAACAGCCACTAAAATCACAAAATTCCCCGCTTTTCCCTTCTTAAATTCTGGGTATATTATCAAAACCGTATTTAATACCAAAGTAAAAACAAATTTCCGAACTATACCCAACCATGATACATCCTTTTTTAAAAGCAACCCCTAAAATTAATAAAACGGCGTTTGTAGTACGAAGTGCCGAGATTATAGGCGACGTAACCATTGGCGAAGAATGCAGCGTTTGGTTTAATTCCACTATCCGCGGTGATGTAAATTTTATTGTTATCGGCAATCGAACCAATGTGCAGGACAATGTGTGCATACATGTAACCAATCAAACCGCCCCAACCATTATCGGCGATGATGTAACTATTGGTCATGGTGCTGTAATTCACGGTTGCACCATAAAAAGCAGGGTGCTTGTGGGCATTAACTCCACTATTTTGGATAATGCCGTGATACAGAATGATGTAATGATTGGGGCCGGCAGTCTTGTCCCGCCCGGAAAGGTTTTGGAAAGCGGATTTTTATATTTTGGCTCACCGGTCAAAAAAGTACGTAAGCTGACCGAAGAAGAAGTCGAGTTTTTGAAAAAATCGGCTAATAACTATATCAGATATTCTCGTGCTTATACCGGCAAAGATGTATATGATAAAAATCCGTTTTACGATAAAACCAAACCGCAAAAATAGTTGTTAGATTTCTAAATGGCCGGACTTTACCTACATATTCCCTTTTGCAAGCAAGCCTGTTCGTACTGCGATTTTTACTTCATTACCCAACAAAAGCACAAAAAAAGCTTCGTTGAAGCACTTATCAGGGAAATAAAGTCGAAAAAAGATACTATTTACGCTCGGGAACAAATTAAAACCATCTATTTTGGTGGCGGTACTCCGTCTTTGCTCAGTCTCACGCAAGTAAATGATATCATGGAGGCCATTTATGAGGTTTTTGATATAGATGCGACCGAAATTACATTTGAATTGAACCCCGATAACGTAACCGAAGAATATTTACGTGGTTTAAAGCAGGCCGGAATAAACAGGGTCAGCATGGGGGTGCAAACGTTCAATAAAGATTTGCTCAAGTTTATGAATCGAGCGCATTCTGCAGAAGAAGCGGTTTTATGCATGGATTTGCTGAAAGAATCGGGCATAGATGTTTATACCGTAGATATTATTTATGGCAATCCGGGGCAAACCCTGGAAATGCTGGATAAAGATTTGGATAAATTGGTGGATTATGATCCGCCCCACGTCTCGGCCTATGCGTTGACCATAGAACCGCGTACCAGATTGTGGAAACAAGTGGAACTTGGACGCATTTTACCGGCGGATGAATACGATGTGGCCGCCCATTTTAAGTTGGTAGAGAATCGGTTGGCCGAAATAGGTCTGAACAGGTACGAAGTCAGCAGTTTTTCCAAACCGGATTACGAAGCCCGGCATAATTCGGCCTATTGGACGCATGAAAATTATCTTGGGCTCGGCCCCGGCGCCCATTCTTTCTGGTGGGATAAAAGCAAAAAAAATGGCTATAGATGGGAAAACAAGAAAGATTTTATGAATTATATAAATCCAACGCAGAATATATCCACCGATCAAGAAAACCTGAGCCTGTTTGCACTTGCAGAAGAACGCATTATGCTGGGATTGCGTACAAAATGGGGCGTAGGCTTGGATGAGCTAAAAAACCGCTATGATTTTGAATTCAGCGCATCACAAATAAACTATCTAAAAGGCAAAGAGCAGGAAGGAAAACTCACCTTCAACGATAAGATTGCCCTTAGCACGGAGGGATTGAGAATAGCCGATGCCATTATCTTGGATATATTGACGGTGTGAATTGGTTATCCGTTATTGGTATGTCGGTTTTTTGGGGTCATATAGAGCGGAGCGAAATATCTGGAGTATCGAATTGTCTAATAATGTTGAAAGAAATCGAAGTTATAGTTTATCCCTTTTCCTTTATTTTACCCAGCACCGACGATGCGTAATCGTATGGCGTATTTTGATTTTTATTATGTCTTCTCGTTGCTTGATGGTTTTTCCATTTACTCATCCCGGAGGGATGACATGTTTATAGAAAATAGCATCCACATAGGATAGTGCGACCCCGAGGGGGGGCGAATGTTCTTCTGGATGAATTGTTTTCTATAAACATGTGACCTCTTCGAGGTCTGGGGATTTAATCAAATCTATCAATTGGCGGATAGAATTATTCTTATCCCTGAAAAAGGTTAACAGTTTTATTGCGGTTTACCAATAACAATACTACTAAATAACTATTACCAAATCAACTGTTTAGCTAATCACCGATTCTCTGCCAGCTGGTGGAAGGGGTGCCCGCGAGCGGGCGGGGTGGTCACGATATTCGATAAAACATAGATATATTTTCAAGTATATCTTCTTCCGCGTATTCCGTGTATTCCGTGGTTTCCCTTCTTTAACCACTGAATACACAGAAAACACGGAGGGGGGCGTGCAGTTAATTCTAGGTTTTTCTCGTTCCAAACGTCCCGTTTGGAATGCTTCCAGGAACCTCTGGTTCCCGTTTCTTAACCCAGCTTCGCTGGGGACTACGGTCGTTAAAGCCCATTCGGACTTCCGTTTTGTGCATAACAGAAAACCTAGTTGGGAATGAAGTCACCCAAAGCGAATGCAATGATGTGATATTTATCCAGATTTTTGACTAGAATACTTACGTTTTATAGTACGTTTGTGACCACCCCGCTTTCACGCGAGCGTGAAACCTGCCCCTCCATAGAGGGGAATGGGATCAGAACACAGTAGTAGTATTTTGCTATTAAATGGAAATTGAAATATAAAAACATGAACAGCATATAGCTCCGGAACCCGAAATTCCCCTCTGCGGAGGGGTGTCCGCTCGCGGACGGGGTGGTCAAGATACTTGATAAAACATATATATAACTTATTATCGATTATTCCTTTTTCGTGTATTCGGTGTATTCCGTGGTTTTCCTTTCTTTAACCACTGAATACACTGAATACACGGAAGTGATGGTTACGTGCATTTAATTCCAGGTTTTCTTTATTATATAGTGCCCTACTTCAATTATGGAGCCTATTAAAAATCTATCAATCTAGTTCAGGAAAAGACGTTTATAATGCACTCAGAACTTTAATCATATTCAGATCAAGTAAGTCTGGAGTGGAATATTTATCCGGGTTTTTGAAAAAATATAGTGCGTTTTATAGTACGTTCGTGACCACCCCGCTTTCACGCGAGCGTGAAACCTGCCCCTCCATAGAGGGGAATGGGATCAGAACACAGTAGTAGTATTTTGCTATTAAATGGAAATTGAAATATAAAAACATGAACAGCATATAGCTTCGGAACCCGAAATTCCCCTCTGCGGAGGGGTGTCCGCGTGCGGACGGGGTGGTCAAGATATTTGATAAAACATAGATATAACTTATTATCGATTATTCCTTTTTCGTGTATTCGGCGTATTCCGTGGTTTCCCTTCTTTAACCACTGAATACACTGAATACACGGAAGGGGTGGTCGGATACGGCTACGAGGTTACCGAACCTAATTTGTAGTCTTGGCCACATTCAGACCAAGTGGCGCCGGTACAGATTCTTCGTATTCACTCAGAAAGACGCTTTATTTCGGTTTCTTCATCTTTCTCCCACTGGTGGGGGAGCCAAGGTTTACTGCGCCCACTGGTGCAACAGCTTTCATGCTTGCATGAAAGCAGATAGGGGGCACGGCGAAAAAAACATTTACCTTAATAAGACTATTTTACCCCTTCCAACGTCTTATTGGTAAATGATAGTAATCAAGCTTTGAATAACAACATGGAAGATGCACAGTTGGTGCAGGCATTTTTGGCAGGCGACGCACAGGCATTTAATACCTTGGTAAAGCAATGGCAGAATAGGATTCATTATTTTGCGTACCGATACTTTGCCAATAAACAGGATGCTGCCGACATCACCCAAAAAACCTTTATCAAAGCTTACCAAAAAATAAATACACTAAGCGAACCTGCAAAATTTGGGCCCTGGTTGTACAGAATTGCAAAAAACCTGTGTCTGGACGAAGTAAGACGAAATAATAGTCGAAAATTGACTTCAATAGAATCTATAGATGCAGCCACAAAAGACAATCATTTGGCCAAAGGCTCGGAACTTGAATCAGAAATAACCAAAGAATTAATACAAAAAGCATTGCTGGAATTGCCCGAAGAGCAACGGCTGGTAATTATAATGAAAGAATATGAAGGGCTGACATTTATTGAAATTGCCGAAATATTGGAAATACCATTAAGCACGGTAAAATCCAGATTGTATTATGGTTTAAGGCGATTAAAAATAATTTTTGAATCTTGGAATATCAAAAAAGAGGATTTTAAATATGACTAGCAAAGAAAATATCCAACAAATGCTGATAGATTTGGTTTATGGCGAATTGAGTCCCGAAGAAGAATCTAAAGCGTATGCTCTTTTGGGGGCAGACGAAGAGCTGATGAACGAGTTTTTGGAACTCAAGGAAGTTCGCAGCCAACTGGAAAAATTTACAATAGAGGAAAATCTCGAGCAACCGATATTTATGCCCACAGAACCGGTTAAAGGCGGTGCAAAAAAAACGATTGTTCACCGATTGAGACCGAAAACACGTTTTATGAAGGTGATGTATTCCGGCGTGGCCATTGCATTGCTATTGGTCATATCCGCCTCCATATTAGGCGTAACGTTTACCATTGGCAATAATTCTGCACAGCTCACCTTCGGTAAAAGCGCTCCACAGGATGCCGGATTTTCGAGTGCCGAAGTGGAAGCCATTATAAACGAGATTCAAAGAGAAAATCTGATTTTAGTAAACAAATTGGTGTCCGATTTACAGGAAGAACAGAACGAGCTTATACAAAACAGCCTAATCGAGTTTGTTAATTATATGGACATGCAGCGCACTAACGACTTTGCCTACTTTACAATGGGAATTGCCGACTTACAGCAAAATACCATCCAAAAATTTGAACAGACCGATTATGTGCTCGATGAGATAATTAAAACAGTTTCAACAAGTAACAAATAAACACATTTAATATGAAAAGAATTAAAATTATACCAATAATTGCCCTGTTGTTTTTCACTTCAGGCGCGGTGATTTCCCAAAACATTGATACGGATAGAATGGACAGGGATTTGAAAATAATGGAAAGCGTAATGGGTGAAATGTTCTCCAATGCAAGCGCAAAACTGCCTTTTGGGCTTATGTTTACCTTTACATCGCCTTCCATCAACACAAAAAGCCTTTATCTATCGGGATATGGCGTGGTTTTGGAATATAACAACTTGGGCAGGCCGTATGTATTAAAAATAATCGATGCAGACGGCGATGATAAAAAAGATTCCACGGGCGAAGAGACGGAACAATATATCAAGGAATTTCTTCGGAATTATGCCGTAAATATAGGCCAGCTACACGATTCCGATAAAATTACGCTGGTTTACACCTACAATAGCGATAAAACTGTAGAAATAAGCGCCTCCCGCTCCGATAGCGTTACCAAGGGATATCCATATTACTTTAACCTGAACAATATGAATCCATCCGACATTAAATCGATTACCATTTTAAATAAAGAAGATAAATTTACCGATTCCTATAGCGTAACGGTCAAAGATTTACAAGCCTTCAAAGCAGGTAAAATTTCCGAAAACGAGCTAAATAAAAGAATAGAAAAAAATACCATAGACAAGACTGAAAATGTAGATGTAAAGGTATTGGCCAGCGTATTGGAAACACTTTTGGACGAATCGAACAAGGGCGGATTTTCGTCGCAGGCAAAAGTGGATTATTTGAATCTCGCGGGGTTGGGAATATTATATAATCTAAACCTGAATGCATTTAAAACCCCGATGTGGAGGATCAATTTTGACGATTATACATCCGGTAAAGGATTTTCACATGCGGATTCAAGCTCAAATGGAGCCTTGATTTTCAGAGGTCAGCGGGGCAGAATTTCCGGTAATGTAGATGTGGATAATGCCACTAAAGAGCGGGACGAAAAGACAAAAAAGGAAATAGATGCTTTGGTAAATACCATAAAAGAATACGTATTGGATATCGGTAAAACCCTTCAAAGCATTGCCGAAAACGAAAGCATAATTGCCTCCCTGAACATAAATAAGACAGCCTCGTCTAATTTACCCAATCGGATTGAAATTCATGCCAAAAAATCGGATTTAACAGCACATGCCCAGGGTAAATTGAGCAGAGCACAGGCTCTTGATAAAATTAAGGTAACGGAATACTGATTTCTAAAATATCCGATAACATTATTAGATTAGCACTTAAAAGCCTGAATCGTTAATGCGATTTCAGGCTTTTTTATTTAATCAAAGTCATTTTTTTGTGGTATATCCCATCGTTGGTGGTCAGGCGGTACAAATAAACTCCCGAAGCTAAATTACGGGCATCAAAATCGACATGATAAACACCGGGATTTTGGTTGCGATCCACAAGTTTTTGTATAAAACGCCCGGTATAATCAAAAATCTCCAATTTTACATTTTGTCTGGCGGTTAAACCATAACTGATGGTAGTAACTGGGTTGAATGGATTGGGATAGTTTTGGTCCAGATAAGGAGTATCGGGGGCATTCGACATCAACGCGTACTTAAAAACGGATGACGAGCCGGGTTCGGTATTAAAAACGGTTATAGCCACCCGATTTACTTCGTTCCAGTTCCAGGGCGAATAGTAATCGGTAACTCCGTCGGCTTTTCCGGACACTATTTTATGCTCAATCTTTCCATTTTTTAAATACGCCACAAAACCGAATTGCATTTCCGGCCGGGTATGCTCAAAAACAAATCTGGCCTGCCCGTCGGCATCATCCTGTAATCTAACATCCATAAAATGGGCAGAAAAGCCATTTATAAAGTTGGATTGCGATAAACTATCGGACAGGGCAAAGGGTTTGTGCCTTACAAAAGCGTTTGGGTAATAATGCCTTTCTTTAAAACCAAACGTGGCCGAACTTAAACTTGGTCCGCTGGATAAGTGCCACATATAAAGTTCGGCCAGACTTTTCGAATAATCTTCGCCCTTTGCCAATAGCGCTTGCTCTATAGCTCCCAAAAAAGTGATATTCATGGGGTCCTGTTCAATCAGTTCCCAAACTTTGGTCCAAAAAGTGGGGCCAAAACGCTCATAAAAAAACAATGCCCAGGTTATATGCTGGTACGAACCCGGTATAATACTGGTTCCCGGACTGCTGAATACCGTGCCCGAAAACCCAAAAAGGTAATTATAATAATCGTTTACTTCGTCATAAATCACCTCTTCCATTAATGTGGCATCCATTTCGGCCCAATTATCGGGTTCGCCCCTCCATTCGTTTTGGGCAAACTGAACAGCATGTTTAAATTCATGCGCTGCTGTAACTTTTATGGAACCTTTTTGGTGACTTTCACGGTCGTCGTTGGGCGGAAAGCCAATAAAATTATGGTGTAAACTGATATATGTACCGCCCGGCGAGCGCGAATCTTTATGTGTTGTGCCATAAACATTACCGATATTCTTTAAATAAACATGATATTGGTCGCCCTGCGGAATAGGATCGGTAAAACCCAATGTGGTAATGGTGTGCGCGTATGAAGAATCGAAAGCCTGAGCAGCCCATTCCACATAATCGGGGATAGAATTTCCGTTGCCGTCGGCCATGGGTACGGCATGGGTGCCCGTAGTTTCGTAGAAAATTTTAAATTTGCCCAAATCAGAGATATATACTTCCGCATTTGCACCCAATTTTTCACGGTTTTGGGCCAGTCCCAGTTTATTTAAAGTGTTTGCATCTATTTCGCTCCTATATTTAGAAAAAAAGCGGGTGGCATCGGTACCGCATTTTTGAAAATTGTCGCCCGTAATGTTTATAAAATATTCATCCGCAACTTCCTGCGCCGATATAACCCCCTCATCAAACTGATTTTTTAATTCGGAAAATTGCCGGGCAGATTGTGAGAAAACAGACTCCGAATTGCCTATAATCAACAGAATAAAAATTATTAAACCAGAATATATAACTCTCTTATTTTTTAACACTGAATAATATTTTATGTCAATAATTTGTAACTTTGCGCATTGCCGAATTTAAGCAGAATTTCCATTAATGGTTAAAGTAAATATAGCACGATGTTTGAAGTAATTCTTTATTATAATTTTCACGATATAGAAGAGCCCGAGCGGTTTAGTAAACAGCACAAACGATATTGTGAGGATTTGGGCGTAAAAGGCAGAATTTATGTGTCGGGCGAGGGTATAAACGGCACATTGGCCGGCACCAAAGAGCAGGTGGAAGCGTATAAAAAATACCTGCTGTCCTTTCCCGGCTTCGAAGATACCGCATTCAAATCGGATAAATCGGATTATATACCTTTTGCAAAATTGATATGTAAAGTGCGTGAGGAAATTGTGTCGCTGCATATAGACGATGTGCGCCCCGAAAATGGTGGAAATTATTTAGAGCCCCAAGAATGGCGAAATGTGATGGAATCGGGCGAAGAATACGTAATGATTGATGTGCGCAACAATTACGAGTCGAAAATCGGCCATTTTGAAGGGGCATTAAAACCCGATTTGAAGAATTTTTATGACTTTCCGAAATGGTTGGAAGAAGCCAATATTCCCAAAGATAAAAAAGTACTGATGTACTGCACCGGTGGCATCCGTTGCGAGAAATTCTCTGTTTTAATGAAAGAAGAAGGCTGGGATGATGTAAACCAGCTTCATGGCGGTATTCTTCGGTATGCAAAAGAAGAAAACGGCAAACATTTTAACGGAAAATGCTTCGTTTTTGACGATCGCCTGGCCGTTCCCATAAATCCCGAAAGCACAGAGCCTATTTCCGTATGCGAAATCACGGGAAAACCGGCCGACACTTACATAAACTGCGCCAATATGGAGTGCAACAAGCTTTTTGTATGCTCGGAAGAAGGTGCGCAGCTTATGGAAGGATGTTGCAGCGAAGAATGCAAGCAAAGCGAATACCGCAGGCCGTTCGATGCCGAAGATGCGTTTCGTCCGTTCCGAAAATGGTACCACTATTTCGACGATGATTTCAAAAACCGAGAAGTAAAACGAAAAGTTGCTCACTAGCCGAAAAGTACGCGTAGTTGCTCCCTATCCCATTAAACACGAGTTTAACGTAACTTTAAAGTTCAACGGGTTTACATTGCAGGCCCTGATGGCTGCGCGGTTCCCGTTTAAGCCGGAAAGCGAGTGGAAACGCTTGATTTTGGAGGGAAAAGTAGGGGTTAACGAAAATGCCTGTTCGCCCGGTCAGGTTATAAGGACGGGGGACAGGGTTTTTCATTTCAATCCGAAGGTAATTGAACCGAGCGTACCCGACGAAATCGGTATAATTGAAGAAACGGACGAATATCTGGCCGTTTTTAAGCCGGCACCCATGCCCATGCATCCCGGCGGCAGGTATAATAAAAACAGCCTTTCGTGGATATTGGAAGAAAGGGGCTATAAAAACCTTAAAATAATACACCGTTTGGATGCGGTTACCTCGGGCATTGTTTTACTGGGAAAAACTACGGAGTTTGCCAATAAAGCCATGCAATGTTTTACCGATAAAAAGGTGGAAAAAACATATTATGCGGTGGTATCCGGTGTTCCAAAAACCGATAACGTACAAATAAGCGAATCAATAAGAAGGAAAAACGGGTTTGTATTCGAATGCGGGGAAAATCTGCCCGGCGCAAAAACGGCACTTACAAATTTTGAAGTGCATAAAAAGGGGCACACAAATGCCATAATTAAATGCAGGCCCGTAACCGGCCGGACGCACCAAATCAGGTTGCATTTGGAGCGATGGGGACACCCCATTATTGACGACCCCGTTTATGGTAGAAATGGCGATAAATCGAGCAAAAAACTACAAAATACCGGCATAAGTTTGCTAAGCAGCCAACTGCGCATTGACGAAATGGGCATTGATTTAAACCTGGAACTGCCACAAAGTTGGTATCATTTAATTTAGTCGGTTTTTAAACTTTTTGAAAAAATAGATCGATAATATTCGGGTACGGTTTTTTACAACCATTCTTTATATTTCTTTAATCACAAAAAAACAAAGGAGATTATGAAGTTAAATACATTAGCTTATCTGGCACTGGCCTCAATTTTGATGGTTTCGTGCGATATATTTACCAAAAAAGAAAATGCCAATGATTTTGAGTATAGCGTTGACCGCTTTGCAGACCTTGAAATCATTCGATATGAGGTACCGGGTTGGGACAACCTGACTTTTAAGGAAAAAGAATATGTTTATTATTTAAGTGAAGCCGGTTATGCCGGGCGCGATATTATTTGGGACCAAAATTATAAGCACAATCTTGCCATTCGCAGGGCGCTGGAAAATATTTATCGTAATTATGACGGGGATAAAGAAGCGGACGATTGGAAAAATTTTGAGGTTTACCTTAAAAGGATATGGTTTGCAAACGGAATCCATCACCATTATTCCAACGATAAATTCAACCCCGGGTTTTCAAAAGAATATTTTGAAACGCTATTGGAAGCAACCGGAACGGAATTGGAAAACGAAGTTACCGAAATTCTGTTCAACGATATAGACAACAAAAAAGTAAACCTGGATTTATCGAAAGGACTGGTAAAAGGTTCTGCCGTTAATTTTTATGGCGAAGGGGTAACCGCTGCCGCAGCTGAACAGTTTTATGCCAATATGAAAAGCCCCGATCCAAAGCGCCCGGTTTCGGTTGGGTTGAACTCCAAATTGGTAATGGAAAATGGCCAACTGGTAGAAAAAGTATGGAAAAGCGGCGGAATGTACGGCCCGGCCATCGACCAGATTATTTACTGGCTGGAAAAAGCCAAAAAAGTAGCTGAAAATGAAGAACAGGCCAACGCCCTTGGATTACTGATTGAATATTACAAAACCGGCGATTTAAAATTATGGGACGATTATAATGTGGCATGGGTTGAGGCCGTAAAAGGCAATATCGACTATAATAATGGTTTTATAGAAGTTTATAGCGACCCTCTGGGGCATAAAGGCGCATACGAAAGCATTGTACAAATCAACGATTTTGATATGTCGCAGAAAATGTCGGTATTGTCGCAAAATGCCCAATGGTTCGAAGATAATTCGCCGTTGATGGAAGAGCACAAGAAAAAAAGTGTGGTGGGCGTATCCTATAAAACCGTAATTGTTGCGTCAGAATCGGGTGATTCTTCTCCTGCAACGCCCATCGGGGTAAATCTGCCCAATGCCGATTGGATTCGGGCAGAACACGGATCAAAGTCCATTTCGTTGGGCAATATTATTGATGCGTATAACAATTCGGGCGGTTCGGAGCGATTGAAAGAGTTTGCCTACAGCGGGGAAGAAGTGGAATTAGCAAAAAAATATGGCGAGGAAGCAAGCAAACTGCACACGGCGCTGCACGAGGTTATTGGTCATGCTTCCGGACAATTGAATCCCGGTGTGGCCGAACCCAAAACAACCCTGAAAAGCTATGCCTCCACATTAGAAGAAGGTCGTGCCGACTTGATTGGCCTGTATTATTTATATACCCCAAAACTGCAAGAATTGGGCTTGGTTGACGACTGGAAATCGGTTGGAAAAGCAGCTTATGACCAATATATAAGAAATGGCCTGATGATGCAGTTGGTACGATTGGAACTGGGTGCCGATATTGAAGAATCGCACATGAGAAACCGCCAATGGGTAAGCGCCTGGGTATTTGAAAAAGGAAAAGACGAAAATGTAATCGAAAAAGTGGAAAGAGACGGAAAAACCTACTTTAAAATTAACGATTATGAAAGATTGCACGAACTTTTTGGCGATTTACTTCGCGAAACCCAGCGCATGAAATCGGAGGGCGATTACGAGGCGACCAAGCATTTGGTAGAGACCTATGGCGTAAAAGTGGATCAACAACTACACAAAGAAGTATTGGAAAGAAATTCGCAGTTTGATGTAGCCGCTTACAAAGGTTTTGTGAATCCGTATATAGTGCCGGTAATCAATAAAAAGGGCGAAACCATAGATTATACACTGAAAAATCCGGAGAGTTTTGAAGAGCAAATGCTCAGATATTCCAAAATCTATAACTACTTGCCCGACAAAAACTAAGGGCCGGTAAATTTTATTAAGGCGGATGGTCTATATCCGCCTTTTTCTATTCTATTAGCTTTTTATTATAAATTGGCAGGGCCGGGGATTACATCCCCTGTTGCACCAAAGCGAGCGATTTTTCTACATGCTCTACCGGCGAGAACTTGTCCAGTTGGGAAGAGAATATATTGAGCACTTTTCCATCGCTGCCCAGTACAAAAGTGGTGCGGGGCAAAAAGCCGTGCGTAATTTCGTTGCCTTTGTTATCAATGGCGCCGGCGCGTGGCGGACTCATTTCCAGACCAAAAGTATTGGCAATTTCTGCGTTTTCATCGGAAACTACCGGGAATTTACCGGCGCAGAAATCGGGGTCGGCAGAAAATACGTTCAACTTATCGATGTCATCCGCAGAAACACCAACCACAGTTGCATTGGCGGCTTTAAAAAGCTCAATATTATCGGCAAAAGTTTTTGCTTCGAGGTCGCAGCCGCTGGTATAGGCCGCCGGATAGAAATAAACCACTACGGGTCCGTTTTTAAGGGCATCTTTTAACGAAAAGTTGACTTCCTCTCCGTTTAAACTGGCTTTTGCGCTGAACATTGGAGCGCTATCGCCCACTTTTAAATCTTTGATTTGGGCTTCGCTGCATTTAACGAACAAAAATAACAAGGTAAAAAGAAATAGATGTTTTGAATACAATTTATTGAGCATAATTATGCGATTTAAGTTTAATGGTAGATACATCAATGTATAAAATAATTTGAAAAGCGACAGGGTTTTTCAAAAACGGGATGGTTTAGCCATTGGCCGTTATCGCCGTTTCGTCCATGCTTTTTTGCATGGATTTTTTCCACGCATAATAACCCATAAAGGCAATTACGGTAAATACCACAAATTGGAAACTGGTAAGCACCAGTCCCTTGTAAAAATATAAAGGTATGGATATTAAATCGGTGGCTATCCAGGCAACCCAACTTTCCAGTTTTTTGCGTGCCATCAGCCACATCCCTACAATGGCCACCGATGTGGTAGAAGCGTCCCATATCGGCACATCGCTATCGGTAAAGTTTTTCAGGGAATAGGCCAGAATTAAAAACGAGCCGACCAACAGGGCAGCGGAGAAAATATTTTCCTTGAAGCTGTTTTTTGTAACCGGAACTTGAGCCGCATCGCTATCGGTGTTTAGCCAATAATACCAACCATAAATACTAACGGCCGTGTAATAGGTGTTTACACCCATATCGGCGTATAATTTAAACTTAAACGTGATATAAATATATATGGCAGTGCTGATAATACCGGTGGGATATACCCATATATTCTCTTTCATAGAGTACCAAACACTCAATATTCCCATGGTAACCGCAATCCATTCCAATGCAGTGGTTTCGTAAAAACCGTTTACCAATCCCTCAACTATATATTCAAGCATGCGCCATCCTTCATTTCTAAATTCGAGTAATAATACAGTATTTTAGCCTATTTTTGTACAACAGATTGAGCAGAACACAACTTTTATCAAACCACCCGGGCCAGGTTCAGTTTGTGGATGGGTATTAAATAATTGGAGAAGAGCGAATCTTTATGGATACCCATCAATCCGGTACCTCTAAAATCGACCAGGCACATTTTGTCCTCAAATTGGATTATTTCACCAATTCCGTAATATTCCGGGCTGGGACCGTAATACACCAAATCGCCAATCCTTAAATTGTTGTCGGCACGGCGATGAAACGGCAGTATAACCGGCAGTAAATCCAGTCGGTACGATAATTTTCGATTCTTGTTGCTTGCCATAATTTTCAGCTTAGAACTACAAAATACGAATAATTCTACTGTTTTGTCCGGCGTGTTCTATTTGTATTTTTATGGCATCTTCCGGGAGCAGACCTTTTATTTTTTCGGGCCATTCCACAATGGATATTCCATCACCGTATAGATATTCTTCAGCGCCGAATTCGAGAGCTTCTTCTTCGTTTTTCAGGCGATAGCAGTCGAAATGATAAATGGGCAGGCCTCCCCGGTACTCGTTGATGAGCGTAAAAGTAGGCGAGTTTACCTCTTGTCCCTTCACGCCAAAATAGGCTGCAATACCTTTGGTAAAGTGTGTTTTGCCGGCGCCCAAATCGCCTTCCAGCAATACGATATCGCCGGGTTTCAGCTTTTCGGCAAATTTTTTGGCAATTTCCAGGGTTTCTTCAACCGAGTTGCTGTTATAAGTCACTATAATTTTGGTTTTAAGGTGGCTACGGGCAAAATCATTTCCTCCATCGACGCACCGCCATGCTGAAAGGTATCGTTATAGCGGTTTTGGAACTTGTGGTAGTTGGTGGGATATACAAAATAGTAATTTTCTTTGGCTATAATGTAGTTGTTAACCCCACGTGCCGTTGGTAATTTATATTCTTCGGGATCGGAGATAAACAAAACAGCGTTTTTATCATCCGAATTTAAATTGCGGCCGTATTTATACCTTAAATTGGTTGCCGTATCTCTGTCGCCATACACTTTTGCATCCTTCAATGCTCGTACCGAGCCGTGATCGGTGGTTATTACAACGGTTACGTCCTGTTCGGCCAGGTCTTTGAACATTTGCAGCAGGTGCGAATGTTGGAACCAAGCTTCGGTGATAGAGCGAAATGCATTTTCATCGGGGGCAAGTTCTTTGATTACGGCAGAATCGGAGCGCGAATGCACCAAGGTATCTACAAAGTTATACACAAAGGCAGCCAAATTGGATTGCGCAAAGTTATTTATTTTATCGGATACCGCCTTGCCGTCCGTTGCCGTCAGAATTTTTTCGTATTTGAAGTTAATATCAATACCGGAGCGCGATAGCTGGCGTTTCAACAGTTCTTCTTCGTGCCGGTTCAGGGAAGATTCGTCCTGCCCCAGTTGCCATAGTTCGGGGTGATATTGTTCTATTTCGGAGGGGTACAGCCCGGCAAATATGGCATTGCGAGAATAGGGCGTGGCTGTTGGCAGTATGGAATAGTAAAAATCGGTTTCGATGGTATAATATTTCGATAAAATGGCCGAAAAAGTGAGCCATTGGTCGTACCGCATGCAATCTATAAGAAAAAACATCACCTTTTTGCCATCTTTAAGCAGCGGATTCACGTATTTATCTATTATTTGCGGCGAAAGAATGGGGGCATTGTCTGAATTTTCTGCATCCAGCCACTTTTTGTATTCCTCTTCGATAAAACGGCCAAATTCTTTGTTGGCATCCTGAAATTGCTCTTTCAAAACTTGGGACAGTGTGGCATCGCCCCCGCTCAGTTCCATTTGCCAGTGCGTAAGTTCTTTATAAATATCAATCCATTCCGCCCAAGTAGTGTGCCGGTTAATTCTGGAGGCGATTTCGCCAAATTGTTTAAGGTAACTTTGGGCCGATTTTTCGTTTTGCAGCCTGGATTGTTCCAATAATCGCTTGGTGGTAAGCAAAATCTGGTTCGGGTTCACGGGTTTGATCAGATAATCGGATATTTTGCCGCCGATAGCATCTTCCATAATCGATTCTTCCTCGCTTTTGGTAATCATGACCACCGGCAGATCGGGACGTAGATTTTTAATCTCTTCCAGCGCTTCAAGTCCGCCCATACCGGGCATTTGCTCGTCCAGAAATACGATATCAAAATGTTCTTGCTGAATGACCGCGACCGCATCGCTGCCATTGGTTACCGGTAAAATTTCGAAACCTTTTTTTTCTAAAAATATGATATGCGATTTTAGTTGGTCAATTTGGTCGTCAACCCATAATATTTTTGGCATATATAATAAATAATATTTGTTTTAGGCTCTACTATAACTCAATAAACGGTTTTATTTTGTCATAAGTTTTTTCGCCTATTCCTTTAACATTGGTAATTTCTTTCAACGTATTAAACCCGCCATTTTCGTTTCTGTAATCTATAATTCGCTGTGCGGTAACCGTGCCCACGCCATATAACGAGGTCAGTTCTTCCAGGTTTGCCGTGTTTATGTTGACAATGGCGGTATTGGTCGGCGTTATTTCCGGCGCAATCGGGTTTTCGGCGATGTTTTCCGTTTCGGATATAACGTTATTGTTGTCGATTTGGTTTACATCGTCGTGCAAAAATAATAACTGCTCTTCTTCAAACTGTTTTTCCTCTTCAAAGGCTTTGCTTTGTGCCAAAAATAAGGTGCTCAGTTCGGAATAATCATATTGCTGCTTTTTATAAATATGGCCCAAAATCGGGGCAAGAATAAATAAAATGATTACACTAAACGCCATTATGCTGATGGCCATCCGCTCCCTCCTTGTAATTTGAAGCTGCTCCAGCCGGAAAAATATTTTTCTCTTTAAGTTACTCATGGCATTAATGCTTATTTTATGCAGGTAATAAGCACACAAATTTTGTTTATTTCAACCTGTTTTATCTAAAGTTGAGTAGAAGTTTCGATAAATTCCAGAATTTAATGCAAACCGAAAGTTTTTTATACAAAAATCTATCCATAAGTCGCGAAATAATTGGAACCGGCAAACCGCTGATAGTACTGCACGGTTGGGGAAGCAATAAAAAAGTGATGCTGCCCATTTCGCAACAGTTATCGGGAATACGAACGTGCCATATATTGGACCTGCCGGGATTTGGCGAAACAGAAGAGCCCGATACAGCCTGGAATGTGGATGATTATGCCGACTTGGTCGAAGCCTATATCAAGGAAAATTTTGATGAGCGGGTTGATTTGCTGGTGCATTCGTTTGGCGGGCGGATTGCCTTAAAACTATGCGCCAGGGAAGGAGCGGAAGAAATAACGGATAAAGTGCTGATTACGGGCGGTGCCGGGATGAAGCCCAAAAGGTCGCTAAAATTTTATCTTAAAAAGTATTTTGTGAAATTATTAAAAGCGCCTTTTATGATTTTACCGGCCGGTTTAAGGGAAAAAGGGCTGGCTTGGCTGCGAACAACATCGGTTTGGAAGGGGTTAGGGTCGAGTGATTACAGTAAATTAACCGGAGTGATGCGCGAAACCTTTGTGAAAACGGTAACCGAATATTTAGAACCCACTTTAGGTAAAATTACCAATGAGGTGCTACTGTTATGGGGCGCTAACGACAGTTCAACGCCAATTTATCAGGCAAAAAGAATGGAAAACGGTATTAAAAATGCGGCTTTGGTTGTTATAGAAGAAGCCGGACACTATGCGTTTTTAGATCGCCCCGCGCAGTTTGCACTCATTGCCAAGGCATTTTACGAGGCATGATTTATAAAGCATAAAAAAAGTCTTCAAAGTTACGGCTCTGAAGGTTTGAATAGGTTGAAGGGCCTGCGTTATATGATTGGTAAATCAAACTCAGTGGTTGCCCGGCAGGGCTATTAAACGTTGATTTCTATTTAACCTTATAGTTTATCAGGTACATTTCTTCCTTGATATCTTCCGGCTCATGCTCTGTTGCCGATATTTGCGCAACCAAACCGATGCCCGGGCTGTAGTACATAAAATAATCCCATTTTGCTATTACATCATCTCCATTTGACACGGTGAATTTATATACATAACATTCAAATGTCCCGGCCGGTGTCTCTATTTTCCGGTTGTCGTCTATCAGGGTAATGTGGAGCGTATCCGAGACATAAAATGTTAGGTTTTCTCTGGAAAAAGACAGCTGGGGGACCTCCCAAGTTTGACCCTTTTCGGCAGGATACCATTTATCCAATTCATTCGTAAAAAGGGTGTCCGTTTCTGCTACCCCACCCATCAAATACACGCCTACTTCTCCGTTTCGGTACAGCCAATAGAATTCTGTGGCCCCGGGCGGAAAGGGTACCAAGTTGAAAGCATAAGCGGTATGACTGCCATCTGCCCATGGCACCTGTACTTTATCAACAACTTCATAGCGTAGGGTATCTTTCATTGAACCTAAATAAGTTAATTCATATTCCCACCAGTTACCCACCGCCAGCGGCATTAACTCTTCCAGTGGTTGCTTTTGCCGGTCTCCATTTACCAGCCCGCAGGCTATTAGATTGACTGTTGTTCGGAAAGGTGTAAATTAACCTGGTATATCCGAACGGAGATGGGGTGAACTATCCCGCTGGCTAAGCTTCTAGGCTTAATGTGCGCATGAGTCCCCATCTCCTTTTTAGGATCAAGACCTGTTTAGAATCTTAAGTTTCCAGACTTATTAATAGCCTTAGCGTATTTCCTAAAATTCGGATTGTTAACTGATAACCCTTTAATATAAATAAAAATGAATACTTTTTATGTAGGTTTAGATATTTCGAAACAATACTTTGATTACTGCCTGCTCGGCTCCGATGCCGTTATTTTACGACAAGGGCGTGCAGAGAATACTCCGAAAGGGATTAAAACCTTTTGCCGCCTGCTCGCCAGGCAAGCCGATGCGACGGCGTGGGTTTGCATGGAACACACCGGTCATTATGGTTACTTGCTGGCTACCCTGCTCAGTGAGTACGATGTCACTTTTAGCATGATCAATCCACTTGAGCTCAAACGCTCCATGGGACTGGTGCGTGGCAAGGACGACCGCGTGGACGCCGTTCGCATTGCGCAGTACACGCTAAGATACCGTCACAGCCTTGAAGCCTACCATTTACCGGCACAGGCTCTGCGCAAACTCAAAGTTTTGATGACCACTCGCCGGCAATACGTAAAGATACGCACAGGGATTAAGAATAGCCTAGCCACTCTGCGCATTACCGGGAAAACCCTTGATGTTTGCGATGTAATGGAATACCACCAAGAGCTGATTACTCAGATGAATGCAAAGATACGAGAGGTGGAGGCTCTTGCCGTGCGTATATTGAAGGAGCACGCCGAGCTTTGGCAGAATTATCAAAAACTCATCCGTATCGTCAGTATTGGCTTTGTAAGTGCGGTGGAGTGCATCGTGGAGACCTCTAACTTTACTCGTTTTACGGATGCACGTAAATTTGCTTGTCATTGTGGGCTGGCGCCGTTTGGCTACCGTTCGGGGCAAAGTGTGCGTGGTGCAACTCGCACCAGTCCATACCGGAACAAAACTCTAAAAGGAGTACTCACGCAGGCCGCCTGCTCGGCGGTGCAGCATGACCCACAGCTTAGGGGGTACTATAAGCGTAAGCTTGCAGAGGGTAAACATCGCTTAAGTGTACTAAATGCGGTAGCCAATAAATTGGTACTTCGAATGTTTGCCGTCGTTAAACGAGAAGAACCCTATGTCAAGTTATCCGCTTAAAGCAAAATTAACCAAAATAAATTTGATTCTATCTTAGAATGCGCTGAGGATCAGCACAGCCGCACATACAACAAATAAGGATATGGTTTTTGGCTTGTTCATTATTTACTCCTCTCTTATTACCACAGATACATACAAATATTTATATATATATATGCAAATTAAATTTATAATATTTTAATAACCCATTTAGATATTTGGCGAAGGATCCAGAAGGCAATTATTCTGCGTTTTATTCTTTAGTTACTGAATTGTAAAAAAATCAATCCGTTTGATAATGTGCTTTTGGAATTAATACTTGCACTTAATGCAACCCCGATACCGACAAAAGGCAACGGTTTTAAGAGCAATTGCGCTTCCAGAGGCAGACTTAAAGTCAGGAATTCTTTATTGTTACCTCCTGTTTTTTCCGTGCCCCATAGTGCCCCGGCTCCAAGGCCGGCCGAAGCTTCCAAAAATGAGATACTTCCGGTATATCCCCAGAGTGCTGCTATCTCGTGAAAGCCTTTTACGCTATTTCGGTTTCGAGAACCAAGAGGCCCATATCCGTACGCATCTGAAATCAGGTACCGAATCCCAGCAATACCATAGTTGGTAGAATAATGTGCACTGACCAGGCCAGAAATACCCGAATAATTTTTTACTGCTGAAATTCCGGCTCCAAATCTAAGCCAAACTTTAGCATCCTGAGGAGTGGTATCGCTCCTTCCTACTTGCGCACTTAACGAACTGCTGTACAGTACTAAAAAAAGAAATACTGAAAATCCGTACTTCAAAGTGAGCGCACCGTGTGTCTTTATATCGTCTTTATGGGCTTTAATACGTGTGGACATCTGTGAAAGTAGTTTTAGTTTTTAATTAAGTGATGGGTGGAGTGGTTCAAATGCCTCTAAAAATTATTAATCAAAGGTTAATTGACGTTTCTCACTTCCATCGGAACGCATCAGCCATAAACGTCCGCTGACGGCCCTTGTGTCGGTATATACAGTCCAATTTCCATCCGGCGACCAACTGCCCATATAGCCTGCGGTATGAGTGAGTTGCTTCAGGTTGCTGCCATCCTTATCCATAACCCATATCTGCGACTTTTCCCCCACGCTGAGAGGTAAATACTATTTTCCGGCCATCCAAATGCCGGAGGAGTCTGGGTGGATGGAGAAAAAACCTATCTTTATAATTCGCGTAATTTTATTGCGCACAAATAGCAATATGTTGCCATCGGGGCTTACGGAAGGTTGCGCGTATGCTTGTGGATAAACAGGCGAAGGCGGTGAAATACCTTGATTATTCGTATCGCTCCAGTCGAGCGGATTACAACCTGCCGTGCTTATAATCCAAGCAAGCCCACATGCAACAAGTAAGGATATGGTTTTTGGCTTGTTCATTGTTTACTCACCTTTAATCAAACGTTAACTGACGTTTCTCACTTCCATCCGGCTTCATTAACCAAAGCCGCCCGGTGTCAAAAGTTTCGGTATAAACTATCCATTGTCCGTCCGGGCTCCAATCCGCAATCCAGCCTCCATTTTCGGTAAGCCGGATGGTGTTGGTGTCATCTGCGTTGATTAACCAGATTTGAGGGTGTCCTCCTTTCGCGAGCTGAGAGGTAAATACTATTTTTCGGCCATCCGGTGAATATTTTGGATGTAAGTTGTTTGCATCTACAACCGCATCCAATATTTCTGTTAATCCGTTATTTATCGTATATACTTTAAAACGTTTCCAAGCACTGGTGGCGCTGGTGCCGACAACGGCCGCGATGGATAGACCATTTGGGTGCCAATCCGGAAACCCGCCTCCAAAAACGTGTTCCTTTTGGCTGCCATCGGATTTCATTATCCAAATTCCTCCAGGGCCTGTCTCATCTTCAACGGAACGATCGTACACAATCCATTTCCCATCGGGACTCCAAGAGGGATAAAAATTTCTACCCGAAAAGGTTAATTGTACTAAACTATCTTTTTCAACGTGTTTTTTATAAATCTGTGCATTCTGATAAAAAGCAATCCACTTCCCATCGGGCGACCAGCTTGGCGCACTGCCTCCACCGGAATGAAACTTCTGAAGGTTATCCCCGTTCGAGTCTATTATATAAATACCTTCTTTTTCCGGATTGGTATCGCTCCTAAAAAAAGCGATAGTTTGGCCATCCGGGCTCCATGCAGGTTCTTTGTCTATGGTTATAAACTGCCAATCGGTGCATAATTCTTCAATAACGCATTGGCCTTTGTTGTCGTCATGGTAGAATAAATTACAACCTGCCGCGCTTATAATCCAAGCAAGCCCACATGCAGCAAGTAAGGATATGGTTTTTGGCTTGTTCATGATTTACTCTCTAGTTTTAGATGACGTTCACTCCATAACATATTGAAAAATATAATAATTGCCAATTTGGCATGGGTTGAAATAAGGTAAGTTATGCCCATAAAAAAAGCCCCGTATAATGCATATATGGGGCTTTTTTAAAAATAATAAGGGGTTGGTTTTTATAATTCGCCAGCCTGTATTTTAGCAGCTACCGCCTGTACTTCATCCAATACACGGAGCAGATTTCCGCTCCATAACTTCTCGATTTCTGCCTCGGTATAACCGCGTTTTACCAGCTCTAAAGTAACATTAAAAGTTTCGTCCGCGCCGTTCCAGCCATATACGCCGCCACCGCCGTCAAAGTCGGAGCTGATGCCCACATGATTTATACCAATTAAATCGACCATATAATCTATATGATCTACAAAATCGGCTACATCAACCGGGGGGGCAATAGGGTTAACTTCCTCTTCAATTCTGGGTTGCGCCATGCGACGCACTTCTCTCATTTTATCGAAATAATCAACACGCTCAATATCGGTTAATTTTCCAACTTCGTCCCAACCAAGGGTTTCTAAGCCTTGCTCTTCTGAAATTTGAGCAATTAATCTTTGAGCTTCTTTATTGTGCGCCGCATCTTTCTCCGAGTTTACATAGCTGGCAAAGGCAACCGCCTGCACCACGCCGCCATTTTCTTTTAGGGCTAGTAATTCTTCGTCGCTTAAATTTCTGCTATGGTCGTTAACGGCGCGCGCCGACGAGTGTGAGGCGATGACCGGCGCTTTGGATAATTCCATGGTTTGCAGATTGGTGGTTTTGGCGGGATGCGATAGGTCAAGCATAATGCCCCATTTGTTGGCTTCGGCAACTACTTGGCGTCCCAGGTCGCTAAGTCCGCCATGTATCCATACATCGTCGCGCTCGCCGGTGTTGGAATCTCCCAATTGGCTGTGCCCGTTATGCGCTACCGAAAGGTATCGGGCGCCGCGGTCGTAAAATTCTTTAACCCTTGAAATATCGGTGCCAATGGGATAGCCGTTTTCTACGCCTATCATGGCCACTTTTTTGCCCGATTTGATAATTCTGCGCACATCGTCGGAGCTAAGTGCAAGCTCAATTTCGTCGGGAGCGTATTCTTCTGTCAAACGGTGGATGGCATCAAATTTAGAAATAGCCTGCTCGTAAGCATTGGCAAAGCCCTCGTCATTTAATTCTCTTTGCCCGGTGTAAACAATAAAGAACGCTACATCAAGCCCGCCCTCTTTCATTTTTGGCAGGTTGACCTGGTTGCCCAAATCTTCGGTATAATTTCTTTCTGCGGTAAAATTGTTTATGTCAATATCGTCGTGGGTATCCAAAGTAATCACTTTATTGTGGATTTTACGCGCCTTTTCGGTCAGGTCGTCTGGTTCCGTGCATGCACTAAATGCAAACAGTACTAAAAACAGTATGGATAAATATTTCATAAATAGGTAGTTATATTAAGATAAAAAAGAATTCCAATTTAATGTACTCAAAATTAATTTTATTAAGCTACAAAAGAGTGCACAAAATTGTAATAATTGTTAAATAAATCGTAAATAAACTTTGTTTGTAAGCCTGATCCACGAAAAAAAACAGCCGACCTTTTGGATAAACGGGCATTGCACCGAATTTGGAGGGTTATGAAAATTGACAGATAAACTTGATTATTTTTCCTTAAATTATGGCCATGAAAATAAGGGATGGGGCGGTTTTTTTGCCCAACCATCCGGGTTGCAAAAAAAGCGCTTTTTTAATAGCGCCGGCAACGAAAAATGAAATGAAAATTTCAGCAATATTTAAACATTAATTTTACAAAGAATGGCAGAATTAAAATTTTACGAGCAGGTTAATATAAACTTCGATAAAGCTGCGGCATTTACGCGATTTCATCCGGGTTTGTTGAAACAGATAAAAGCCTGTAGTTCGGTGTATCATGTAAGTTTTCCCTTCAGGCGGGATGACGGAACAATTGAAGTGATTGAGGGCTGGAGGGCAGAGCACAGCCTCCACAAAACCCCTACTAAAGGCGGAATTCGTTACAGTGTTAAAGTAGATGAAGACGAAACAATGGCTCTTGCCGCACTTATGACCTATAAATGTGCCGTGGTGGATGTGCCCTTCGGTGGTGCAAAAGGCGGTTTGGCAATTAACGTTAGAGAATATTCTGAAGGTGAATTGGAGCGCATAACCCGCCGGTTTACTTACGAATTGGTCCAGAAAAACTATATTGGCCCCGGTATAGACGTGCCTGCACCCGATTATGGAACCGGTGCGCGAGAAATGGGCTGGATTTTGGACACTTACCGTCAATTTAGCGACGACCTGAATGCAGCGGCATGTGTTACCGGTAAACCCATTGAACAGGGCGGTATTCGCGGCCGTAAAGAAGCTACCGGAAGAGGTGTTTATTTTGGCATCCGCGAGGCTCTTAACAACAAAGAGGACATGAAGAAAATTGGAATGGAAACCGGAGTAGAAGGTAAAACATTCGTAGTTCAAGGCTTGGGTAAAGTGGGCTACCACGCCGCGCTTTATATGATACAGGCCGGCGCTAAAATGGTAGGCGTTTCTGAAATGGAAGGTGCTATTTACGACGAAAATGGCATCGA
This sequence comes from uncultured Balneolaceae bacterium, assembly GCA_964615135.1. Taxonomy (GTDB): domain Bacteria; phylum Bacteroidota; class Rhodothermia; order Balneolales; family Balneolaceae; genus Balneola. Next base: position 150,093 of record CAZTOG010000006.1, read on the forward strand.
TTTGGATGCCCTGGTGGCATTCAGAAAAGAAACCGGAAGTATTATCGGTTATGGTAGCAGCAAAGAGCTGGCATCGAATGCGGCAGGCTTGGAAATTGAATGTGATATCCTGATTCCGGCAGCACTGGAAAGCCAGCTGACCAAACATAATGCAGCCAATATAAAAGCCAAAATTGTTGCAGAAGCGGCTAACGGGCCAACCACAACCGGCGCACACGAAATATTGAAAGAAAAAGGAATTTATGTAATTCCGGATATTTTTCTGAATGCGGGCGGCGTAACGGTTTCATATTTTGAATGGTTGAAAAATATACAGCACGTTCGTTATGGTAGAATCGATAAGCGATCCAGTGAAAGAAGCTATAAAGGTATTTTAAGCGCGATTGAGGAGTTTACCGGCAAAAATTTTACCGAAGAACAATTCACCAATCTATCCAAAGGTGCGGGCGAAGCAGACTTAGTAGATTCCGGCCTGGAAGATACCATGATAACCTCATACGAGCAGATTGTTGCAATCAATAACTCGTTGAATGTGGGCGACCTGCGAACATCCGCTTACATAAGCGCCATAAATAAAATTGGCGTATTGTACGAACAGATGGGTATTTTCCCATAATCGGATATTTGTTCGGTATTTTGTATTTACCAAAAAGCCCGGTTATACCAATAATCGGGCTTTTCATTTTGCGGTTTGGTTATAATACCTCGCCAATGTTAAACAGAGTATCTATGCCCTCATTTTTGGCAACATCAGGTGGAATTTAATAGCCAAAACCCGGATGGTTACAATTACCCCGGTTGTAACAATATAATTGATGTTGATATTAAGCCCGGTTACCATGCCCAAATAAAAAGTTACGGCACCGGCAAGGCACGCCGTTGCATAAATCTCTTCCTGGAAAATCAACGGTACCTTTCTGCACAGAACATCGCGCAGAATACCGCCAACCACCGCCGAAATCATGCCCATAATACCGGCAACAAACGGAGTCAATCCAACGGAAAGTGCTTTTTCCATTCCCGATATGGTAAACATGGCCAAGCCAATGGTGTCGAACAAAAATAGAGGCTTCTTAACTTCTTTGGAGCGGTTTCTAATCAGGTAGGAAAAGGGTACGGCTGCCAGAATAATTATAGGATAGGTAATATCGGTAACCCAGGTAACCGGATGGATGCCGATGATGGCATCGCGCAACGTACCACCGCCAATAGCCGTTACAAACCCAATAAAAGCGGCTCCAAAGATATCCATATCCTTACGAGCCGCCATTCTTATTCCGCTTATAGCAAAAGCAAAAGTACCAAACAGGTCCAGAAGACTGATAATGGTCATTTAACTGTAGTGCAGCTTTTTATTTGAACGTAATATCGATATTACGGGGACCGGAGTGGTTCTTGGTCTTGATTTCGAGCTGTTTTACCACATTGTCTGCGGCCTTTTTCAATGCTATGGAGGCCGGCGATTTATCATCGGACAATACGATGGGCATTCCGCCGTCGCCCGCTTCCCGAACGGGTTGTTCCAAGGGTATTTCGCCCAGTACCGGCACGTTAAGCTCGCGCGCCAATCGGGTTGCGCCACCTTGACCAAAGATGTAATATTTTTTTTCGGGATCATCCGGTGGTGTGAAGTACGACATATTCTCGATAACGCCCAAAACAGGAACATTTACCTTATTGAACATCGAAACGCCTTTTCTAACGTCATCCAATGCCACAATTTGTGGGGTAGATACAATTACAGCACCACTTAGCGGGATAGACTGCACAATAGTAAGCTGGATATCGCCCGTTCCCGGAGGCAAATCCAATACCATATAATCCAATTCGCCCCAGGCCACATCGGTCATAAATTGTTTAACGGCACTGGTAACCATAGGTCCGCGCCAAACCATGGCTTGGTTTACATCCACCAAAAAGCCCATGGAAACCAAACTGATGCCATATTTTTTAATGGGAACGAGTTTTTTCTGCGTGGTTATATCGGGGCGGTTGAACACGTTAAACATGGTAGGCACGCTGGGTCCGTAAATATCGGTATCCATTAAACCAACCAAAGCACCGGTTTGCGCCAGGCTGGCCGCTAAATTGGCTGCCACCGTAGATTTACCAACACCGCCTTTGCCCGAGGCCACAGCTATTACATGTTTAACTCCCGGAAGGGGCGAGTTTGTTTGTTGATTGTTTACCGGCGCTTCTTCGCGTTCGCGACGCATCGAAATATTGATGGCAACGATAATATCTACTATAGCTTCTTCGTCAATAAATTTGTGAACGGCGCCTTCGCATTTTTTGATTAAGTCGTCGGCAAGCTCATCATCCTTTTCGGGCATTTCAAGAGTAAAAGAGATATATTTTTCTTGAACAATTAAATCCTGAATCATTTTTAAAGACACAAGGTCTCTATTTTCAAAGGGATGGAGAACATGAGCCAAAGCAGTTATTACCTGCTCTTTCAGAATAGCCATATATAATCGGTAATTTAATTTAATCTTAGAATGAGTCTAAATATACAAAGAATTAAACTTGTAGGTATTATAAAGGTTAGTTTTATCTTAAATATTTAAATAAAACCATTTGCAGTAATATGTAAGATGTTTGGCAATAAATGATTAAATTCAAGGTTCGATAAAATATTAGTAACAATTTGTTATTTTTCACGCTTAAAGTGTTAATTATTAAATATTAAGAGCAATGCTTAAAAAAACACCGTTTCATCCAATACATGAAAAATTAGGTGCAAAACTGGCCGATTTTGCCGGGTTTGAGATGCCCATTCAGTATAAAGGCATTAAAATAGAACATAATGCCGTGCGAAATAATGTCGGAGTTTTTGATGTTTCGCACATGGGCGAAATTATGGTAACCGGCCCGGGGGCATTGCAGTTGATACAAAAAGTGACGGTAAACGATGCGTCGAAATTGGTGCCGGGTAAAGCACAATACACTTGTTTTTGTAATGAAGAAGGCGGCATAATAGACGATTTTATTGTGTATATGATGCAGGAAAATGAATATATGCTGGTCGTAAACAGCGCTAATATTGAAAAGGATTTCGCATGGGTGGTAAAGCACAACACCTTCGATGCCAAAGTGGATAACGTGTCTGATAATTATGGATTGTTGGCGGTTCAGGGTCCAAAATCGGTGGAAACCTTGCAAAAATTGACCGATGTGGATTTGAATAATATTGGATTTTATTCTTTTGAAATCGGGGAACTGGCCGGGGTTGACATGATTATTTCTGCAACCGGATATACAGGAGAACAAGGCTTTGAGCTCTATTTTAAAACCCCGGGCGTTGATGTGCAAAATCTATGGAACCGGATAATGGAAGCCGGCGAAGAGTTTGAAATTGAACCATGTGGGCTGGGTTCGAGGGATACCCTTCGTCTCGAAATGGGCTTTGGCTTATACGGCAACGATATTTCCGAAAATACCCATCCATTTGAAGCCCGCCTTGGATGGATTACCAAACTGAACAAAGAAAGTGATTTTATAGGAAAAGATAAACTCCAGAAAATTAAAGAGAATGGAAACACCCGGCAGCTGATTGGATTTGTAATGGATATGGATAGAGCCATTCCCCGCCAGGGTTACGAAATTTACAATAAAGAAAACGAGCCCATTGGTGAAGTAACCAGTGGCACCATGTCTATAACATTAGAAAAAGGACTGGGTATGGGATATGTAAACAGAGAATATGCGGTTGACGGTTCTACAATATATATTCCTATCCGCAAAAAAATGGGCGAAGCGACAATAACAAAACCGCCATTCGTAAAAAAATAAGTGGCAACACACATTTATGAGTCAAGAAAATAATTTGGAAGTATATTTTTCTATACATTCCTTTACTGAAGAAGATTTAAGAGGCAAAACCGCCGTTATTATTGATGTATTGAGAGCATCAACCACCATTGTAACGGCATTGAACAATGGTGCCAAAAAAATAATACCTGTTGAGGATATGGAGGCAGGTTACCGTATTGTACAAAGTATGAACGTTGGCGATTATCTATTGGCCGGCGAAAAAAACGGCGTCAAAATAGAAGGTTACCATCTGGGCAACTCGCCGGCAGAATACACCGAAGAAGCCGTTAAAGATAAAACCATTGTGTTAAATACTACCAATGGCACCAAAACGATAAAAAAAGCGCAACTTGCCAAAACTCTATATATCGGCAGTTTTTTAAACCAAAACACGATTCTTGAGGCCATCAGAAATTCCGAAAACCCTCTGGTTTTGGTATGTTCGGGCTGGCACGGATATATGTCGCTGGAAGATACTTTGTTTGCCGGCTCGCTTATTCATAAATTATACGGTGGCAAATTGCCGGAAGAAGCTTCGGATGGAGTTAAAGTAGCATTTACATTGTACGAGAAATTCAGCAATAATCTGGAGGAAGCCATTTCCAATACAGACCATGCAAAACGGCTGCGAAATATCACTCCCAACGAAGATATTGCCTTTGCATGCAAAACCGATATTTATAATGTACTTCCCGGTATGATAGACGGGATTATAACCAATATAAATGGCTAATAAATCAAATAAAAAGAAAAAGGAAACCAAAATATCTGGTTTTACCCCCGAAAGAAAAGTCGAGGTGCTGGGTATTATAATTATTGGTATAGCTATTTTAATGGGCATAAGCATTATATCTTATGCACAGCAAGACTATCAGTTTGCACAAAATAATGGTTTCTTCTCTTTGTTTAAATCGGATACCGCAAGCCGCATGGTAAATAACTGGCTGGGACCGGTTGGGGCATATATATCGCACTTTTTTGTTTATAAACTATTCGGTTACGCAAGTATAATACTGGCCATATTGGTGGGCTATTTGGGATGGAACATATTCCGGCACCGCAATATCCATCAATTTACCTGGATAAGTACACTCAGCCTCTGGGCAATGGTTTTATTATCGGCCGTTTTAGGTTGGTTAAATAGTACAGCAGGCTTCCCAAGTAACTCTATTTGGAGTGGTGCTACCGGGCTTACCGTAGCAGAAATACTGCAAAACTTTACCAGCGTAATAGGTTCTGGCATTATACTTTTGCTGTTTTTGATTATAACCATTGTTCTGTTTATAGACAGAGATTTGCAAAAAACGATAGATAATATGAGCAGCTGGATTCGTAATTTTAAAGAAAAGCGAGCGGCAAAAAAAGAACTCAAAGAAATTCAAAAAGAGGAGAGAAAACTCCAAAAACAACAACAAAAAGAAATTAAACAGGCTCAAAAGCAAAAGAAAGAAGAGCGACCGATAAAAGAAACTGTTGTTGAAAAAGAAGAAACGCGTACGGAGCCGGAAGCCTCTCTTTACGATAAATACGTTGCCACGCCCAGTATAGACGAAATAGTGGAGAAATCGGAGGAGGAAGAAAGAAAAAGAAAGGAACAGGAAGAACTTGAAGTCAAGGGGCTGGATCAAAGACCCCGCGCCCTTCTGGATAAAGAAGAAACGGCAGAAGACGACGAGGATGATATTGAAGTGGCCGTGTATAAAGGCGAGGGCGATGAACAAGCCGACGAGCGGGAGTTTGACAAAATAAACAAAGACAAAGCGAAAGAAGTACCCGTAATAAAGTACAAATTCCCGACTATAGATCTGCTCGATGCCCCACCGGAAAACAGAAATGAGGTCGATTTAGAAGAAATCAAAGAAAATAAACGCGTCATTCTTGATAAATTAAAGCGCCATAAAATAGAAATAGTTGCTATTAACGCCATTGTAGGGCCAACCGTTACACTTTACGAACTGGAACCGGCGCCGGATGTTAAAATAAGCAAGATAGAAAGCTACGCCAACGACCTGAAAATGGCTACGGCATCCAGAGGACTTCGAATGCTGGCACCCATTCCGGGCAAATCGGCCGTGGGAATTGAAGTGCCAAACAATACGCGCGAAACCGTTTATATAAAACAGGTAATAAACACCAAAAAATTTATGGAAACCGATATGGTTTTACCAGTGGCTTTTGGAAAAACCATCGAAAATGAGGTGTTTATGATAGATTTGACCAAAATGCCGCACTTACTTATGGCCGGCGCGACAGGTTCGGGAAAATCGGTGGGCATAAATACCATTATTACCTGTTTGCTGTACAAAGCCAACCCAAGCGATTTGAAATTTGTGCTGATTGACCCCAAAAAAATAGAGCTGGCGCTGTACAGGAATATTCAAAACCACTTTTTGGCCATGCTGCCAAACGCAGAAGAGCCCATTGTAACGGATACCTCCAAAGCACAAGAAACTTTGGAAAGCGTTTGCAAAGAGATGGACGACCGCTACGATCTGCTAAAAATGGCACTGGTTCGTGATATAAAGGCGTATAACGAAAAGTTCAAAAACGGTGAACTGGATTCCGAACTGGGGCACAGGCATCTTCCGTATATAGTGGTGGTAATAGACGAACTTGCCGACTTAATGATGACCGCCGGCAAGCAAATTGAAGAACCCATCGCGCGTTTGGCGCAACTGGCTCGTGCCATTGGTATCCATTTGGTGGTGGCAACCCAAAGGCCGTCGGTAAATGTGATAACGGGAACCATAAAAGCCAACTTTCCGGCACGAATTGCCTATCAAGTAGCCTCTAAAGTGGATTCGAGGACCATAATTGATGTGGGCGGCGCAGATCAGTTAGTGGGGCGCGGCGATATGCTATTTGCCAGCGGCGCGGGCATGACGCGCGTACAAAACGCATTTGTATCCACCGAGGAAGTAGAGCGTATAAATACATTCATAGGCCAACAGGTTGGTTTTAAAGAACCATTTTATCTGCCGGTTATACAAGAGGACAATTCCGGCATTCCCGATCCGTTAGATGATATAGACGATATGTTCGAAACAGCAGCTAAACTGGTAATATTATATCAGCAGGGCTCTGTATCGTTATTGCAGCGAAAACTGAAAATAGGCTATAACCGTGCCGGCAGAATTATCGACCAATTATTCAACGCCGGTATAGTAGGGCCGCATCAAGGCAGCACCGCGCGCGATGTTTTAATAAGCACAGAAGAAGAGCTACAAGAAATTTTAGATGATCTCGATAATTTATAAGAACTTAAAACCCCTCTTGTTTTTCCTGATACTGGGAAACTCAAATTTATATGCCCAAAATTCAAAATTCGACCAATTGAAAGCAATATTTCAGAAAGGCGAAGTATTTGAGGCAGATTTTGTGCATGCCTATTACGATTCTTACACCAACGAAACCGTGAGCAGCGATGGCAGAATTTGGATTGGCGAAAAAGAATATAAACTGGAAAGTGAAGGGCAAATTCTAGTAGTGGCGGGCGATACCTCCAAAATTTACGACAGCTACCGGAACCGATTGATAATTAGCGATTATTTGGAAGAAGATGACGATTTTGCACCTTCCAGAATGCTTAACGGCGTGGATTCTACCTATACCGTTTATGAAGTGGAATTGAGCAATGAGCAAACCAAAATAGAATTAAAAACAGACGATGATTTTGCTCTTTTTCTATTGGTCGAAATTGTTTTAAACAAAGATGGAATTCCTATAAGCATCGAGGCGCACGACTATTCGGATAATATTATAACCACCTCTTTCAATTCAGGTAAATTCGTACAAAAACAATCAGATATATTTCAGCTGCAATACCCTGATACGGCTGAGATAATAGACACAAGGTATTAATTTTTGAAAACAAGTATTAAAGTATTTCTGGGCATACTACTGGCCGCTCTGTTTTTTTGGCTGGCTTTTAAAGAAGTGGACATAGACGAGGTAATAAAGGCATCAAAAGGAATGTCCTTTTGGTGGTTGATACCTTTTGTAATTACCGTGCTGTTCAGTCATTATTCCAGAGCGCTGCGTTGGCGCTTGTTGATAAACAACGAAGGGCAAAGGCCGGCAAGGCTAACGTTGTTTGCGGGTGTGATGTCGGGTTATTTGGCCAATATTTTGTTTGCACGGTTGGGCGAGGTAATCCGACCGGTATATGTGGCCCGAAAAATAGGCGAAAGCAATGGTAAAATAATAGGCACCGTAGTACTGGAGCGGATAATAGATACGATATGTATGCTTATTATTATTGCGTTTGTATTTGTGTTTATGATATCGGATCCGGAGATATTACAAAACCTGTTTGGCGTGGATTTAACAGATAAACAAGTATTGATGGCTTTTATCTGGAGCTTGGTAAAATGGCTGTTGATTGCCGTTTTTGTACTGGCTGTTATTGTATTTGCGGTAATTGCGCTTTCCAATAAATTTGATTGGTTAGGCAGGTTCCAAGCTAAGGTTAGGGGTGTTATAAAAACATTTGCCCAGGGTATATTATCTATAAAAGAATTACGAAATTGGCCGTTGTTTATTTTATATACCGTATTTATTTGGGCGGCCTATATTTTAATGGTATATATCCCGTTTTGGATGTTCGATATGCAAACTGTTTTTGGCTTAGGTATGGCAGATGCACTGGTTTTAACCGTGGTTTCGGGTTTGGGTATTATTGTGCCCACGCCGGGCGGACTGGGAACTTATCACCTGTTCATTACCGAAAGCCTGTTCTTGTTGTATGCCGTGCCAAAAGCTACGGGCTTGGCTTATGCTACCATAACCCATACCACAACAATGATTATAGTAATTGCAACTACGCCTATTTTATTGGCATTGGATAAATATAAAACGTTAAAAAACCAAAGTGCTGGCAAAGAAACAACATCGGCGTGAAATTCAAATTATCGGATGAATACATTGCACCAAAATTTAGTAAATTCCCTAAACACCCCAAGCAGATGAAGCAACGTAATTTACTTATAATATTAATACTTCTTTTTGTAAGCCCAAACCTGCTGGCCCAAAGGCAGGATGCCGCCGAAAATTCGCTTTTACCGGCCATAGATCCACAGGATATTGAAATTAGAAGTGAATTCAGAGCCAGGTTTCCCGGCTTGAGTCGCCAACCTATATTGGGTTTTAATCCAAAACCCAGAATTTACACCATTTCGCCGGATAGAATGCCTTTTATGGAAACACCGGAAGAAGCCGTTGCAAGTATTATCGTATCACAGCTTTCACTGCCGGCCGCTCCGCCCAAAAGAAAAATAGAAATGCCCGCCAGAAGTAATATTTACGTAAAAGCTGGTTTGGGCAGCTTTTTAACGTCCGATGTGCAAGGGTACTTTTCGCACAGAGATGGCGCCCAAAATCTGATATCCGGAAATATAAATATTAATGCATCCAATGGCCATTTGTCAGAGCAAGCGTCCGGTTATAACTATTTTGATGCCAACGTTATTTATTCGCATCGGTTTACCAAGAATGTTAATATAGCTTTAAAAGGAGAAGTGTTCAGCGATTTTAACCACCTGTTCAATTTGGCCGATACCTTGCCGGATGATGGTTCGGGAACTGCCAAGAACGAGTCGATGGGTGCTAATGTTGGCTTTTTACTCTCGGGGAACAAAAATGCGTATTCGGGCTGGGATTACTATCTGAATGCGGGATTGAACAATTTTTATTTTACAACACCAACCAATCAGCATTTAAGATTGTTAATGATACCCGATATCTTAGGCCCTTATATTGATATTGTTGTTCAGAAAAATCTACTCAATAACGATACCCGTGAATTTGTTGGGAAAACCGGATTTGAAAAAAAATGGGCGGGTGCCAGCACGGGCGAGCACTATGGCTTTGATGTTAACTTTGAAGGTGGCGTTTATGGTACATTTATAGACGATGAAGCCTGGTTCCATACCGGACTGAAAGCCAACTACAATAGGCTGATTAATTACAATATAGATATGCAATTATCGGCCGGTGCAGCATATACCGACGATAATTTTGGTTCAAATATCTATTTTATAACCGATTCAAAAGTGGATGTTACCATACAGGATAACCTATCGGTTTATGGCAAAGTAATAGCACAACCCAGTTTTAAAACCATTGCTCAACACCATCAGAACAATCCATTTTTAAACGTTGGCAATTCGTTGAGAACAGAATATGATATGGAACTGACGGCCGGTTTGGATTTCATCCCTTTTGGTGGCACAAAGCTGTTTGGGAAGGTTTCTTTCAACAATATAAAGAATAAAGCCTACTACGAACGTGAACGCGTATCTATGGGGTCGTTGTTTAGTAACGAGTTACTCTTTTATAAAGTAAGCTATAGCGACGCCAATATTTTGGCGGTTAATGCAGGAATGACCCACCAGCTGGTGCCAAAAAAGCTATGGTTTGATGGTCTGGTATATTTCCAAAATCCAAGACTTGCAGATAAAACGGATATACCCTATATGGAAAAAATGGGTGCCGAAGCAGCTATATCTTACAAACTGCAAAAAAATTTGAAAATCCATTCCTGGATACAATATATTGGCAAAAAAAGCACTGGCAAAAACAACCCTACATCAAAAATAGGCGCAGTAGCATTACTAAATGCGGATATTGAGTATTTGGTTACGCCAAAAATAAGTGTGTATGCCGAAGTTTTAAATATATTGAACAATAAATACGAACTTTGGCAAGGATTTCAAGAACGACCATTTCAAATATTTGGTGGTATTAAAATAAAACTTTAGGATATGACAAAAGAATTCGAAAAAATATTCGGAATTACCATACGCGACCAAGTCATTATGAAAAACTCGGTTCATGTTAAGGGTTTGGGTACGTTTTCTGCAGAACACATCAACCAAGAGCAAAAAACGGAGAATAATGGCGCTGTTGTAATGATGCCACCAAAAGATACCATAACATTCAAAGTAGAAGACGAGGATTAGTTATGCTGGTGGACAATGAAAAATTGATATCGTTATTAGCCGAAAATTCGGGTATGGAATATGATGAGGTAGAAGAATTATTGGCCGAATTGGTTGCACATATAAAAAAAGCTCTGGAAAATGGCGGAGAATACAATATAGAAGGTTTTGGTAGTTTTAAAGAGGCGGATGGCGCGCTTATTTTTGAAGCTTCGGAAAGTTTGCGCACAGAAATTAACTATAAATACGCTGGCATGGAACCTATAGAGCTATCGCCGGCTACCACTACCGACGAAGAAGTAGAAGATTTAGAGCAAAACAGAGTGAAAGGGCTCATGGGTGCATCTTTAGACGATATATTTGATGAGGAAGAGGAAGAAACAGACGATGATGAAATACAAGAATTTGACGACGATTTGATTGAAGAAGACAGGGGGGATGAGGGTTTAGAAAAAGAAGAGGCACCAGAAACTGAAAGTACACAGGAAACAGAACAGGATGATGAAGCCGGGGTGTTGGAAAAAGAAACTTTAATAGTAATTAAGGATGAAAACGAGGTAATCATGGAAAATAAAAAACAAACAAAACAATCTTCGGGGCAGCAAAAATCGATGGTGCCACTATTTATTACACTGGTTATAATAGCGGTAGGTATTTGGGCGTATTTATTGGCACATTTTGGTATATTTGGCACCGGAAAAACAAACCAGAAACAGACCCACAAAACAGAGCAGGTAGATAAAAGCAGTCAATCGGTTGTGGTAGGTGACGATGTTTCGAATCAAAGCCAGACGAAACCATTGAATGAGCAAAAATTACCACCTAGCGCTATCGAAACGCCGGAGGAAATGCCTATATATGGCTTAACAGGAGATGTTGAAACGAAGGCCAACGATGGATATACCATTGTGCTATATTCGTTGACCATAGAAAGCGGTGCCGAAAGCGCCAGGGCAGAATTGCAAGCAAAAGGCCTGAGAACACTAATAAAAAAGATACCTTCAAGGCAATTTGGTACGCTTTACAGAGTTAGTATTGGACAGTTTGAAACCGAACCGGATGCAAAAAAAGCAGCCGGAGAAAATAAAAACCTGTTACCGGAAAACTATTTTATAACGAAAATCAATTAATATTTTAAACTTTACATGCAAACTATTTTATTGTTTTTACAAGACTCTACCGCTGTAGATTCATTAGCACTGGCATTGCAAGAAGATAAAATGTCACTATTCCAACTTTTGGTAGAGGGTGGCATCTTGATGATACCAATACTCCTCCTTTTTATGTTAACTATCTATGTTATAGTTGAACGTTGGCGAGCGCTGAATAACTCGTATGTAAATACGGAGGATTTTTTATCTGAGGTGGAAGCCATACTTAAAACCGGCAAAACAGACGATGCCGTAGCCTATTGCGATACATACGATAAACCGTTGGCACGCATCATAAAAGCAGGCATTACACGTCTGGGCCGCCCCATGCGCGATATTGAGGACGCCATAGACAATGCCGGTAAAAAAGAAATATTCTTCTTGGAAAAACGAATGAACTGGTTGGCAACAATAGCAGGTGTGGCACCGTTATTGGGTTTTACAGGTACCGTTACCGGGATGATAGACGCTTTTATGCAAATACAAAGTTTGCAGGGCAACGTAAACCCGAGCGTGTTGGCAGGTGGTATCTGGGAAGCATTGATAACAACGGCTGCCGGCTTGATAGTTGGTATTATAGCTTTTGGATTTTATAACTTTTTGCTGGGCAAAATCAACCGCACAATATTCGAACTGGAAAACGCATCGGCAGATTTTATCGATTTGTTTAAAATGCCGGTAAATAAAAAATAATATGGCACGTGACTTTAGAAAAGGTGGCAAAAGATTAGAGCCATTGGCGTTGTTTTCGCAATCGTCGCTGACGGATATTGTGCTGTTGTTATTAATCTTTTTTCTGTTGACTTCCTCTTTTGTAACCAGCTTTGGCATTAAGGTAAACATACCAAAAGCAGAAACCGGAGTTACTACCCAAAACCAATATATATCGGTGGCGGTAACAAAAACCGGCGAGTTTTATGTGGAAGGTAAAAGAGTTGCAAGTACCGAGCTGTCGGCTGCAATACGCCTGGCAAGGCAAAATAGTACGGATGGCACCATTGTGCTGCGGGCCGATAAAGATGCCCGCGTAGATGACGCCGTCCGCGTTATGAATATTGGAAAAGCACTGAACCTCAAATTGGTAATGGCAACCGAGCAAAGCTCGTTATAGATAAATAGGCATGAATAAATTCAATTTCAATAAAGACGAAGGCGTAGCACTTACCACTACGTTAAGCATCAGCATAGTGTTGTTGCTGTTTTCGCTGTGGTACACCCTGGATATGGGACATGGCTATCGCCCGTCTTTTATAGAAATTGAATTTGGTGAGTTTAATGCCGGCACGCTGGCTCAATATTCCGAAGTTAAAAACGACGAGGTAGCTACCCGGCCAAATCCTGCGCAACAAACCCCGGATAAACCTGTAGAAGAAGTGCCCGAACCCGAAGAAACACCTAAACAGGAAATTGACGAGGCTGTAAAACCGGTCGATTTGCCGAAAGAGGTTGAAGAAGTACTGGAAGAACCGATAAAAACCCCGGAAACCGAAAAAATCGATCCCGAGAAAAGCGAGAGCACCCAAGAAGAAGTAGTTGAAATACCACCGCCTGCAAAAAAAGACTTGAATACTAAAGAGGGCGAAGAAGAAAGTGGCGATATAAAAGGTGCCGTAGGTAAAACAAACGTAGATGCCGGCAGCGGAACCGATGACGAAAAATCGGCGCCTTATGAGCTGAAATGGGAAGGTAATCTGGAAAGAGATCCTATGATTCAACCACTACCCGGTAATACTACCAATACAGAGGCCGTGATTTCCGTTCGTTTTGAGGTGCGCCCCGATGGTACCGTAGGGCGCATTATTCCGCTTAAAAAAATGAATCCGGAACTGGAACGGGAAGTGCAGAGCACACTTAGAAGCTGGAGATTCTCACGCCTTCCCAGCGGTGCGCCTCAACAGGCTCAGTGGGGAATCATAACATTCAGGTTTGTATTTAATTAGCACTCCGTAGTATTATTTACTGGTAAATGAGAGCGCTTGTTTCCTTCAAAATGAAAACAAGGTTTTATATCCGGATATCTGCTTCGATTATAATATCTTCCATTCCAAGGCGCCGCTCCCTAATAATTAATATGTTATAGACTCTGAAAATTACACGCAATTGCCTGCAAACACTATTCATTTATTCATATTTATGATCAACCATTATCTGAAATTTAGCATTATAAGTTTATTATTGACTTTTCTGGCCAGTACAAACAACCATGCGCAAGAAATTTACAGCCTATCAAAAGCCATAGAAACTGCCGTTGAAAACAGCATTGATTTACAAATTGAACGCTATAATGTAGATTTGGCTGCCACGGAAATTATTGATGCCAGAACCAGAGCCAATATAAATGTGGAAAACGAGATTCTTCAGTTTGCAAAACAATCCGATTTTGAAGCAAATACCAAACGATTTGACCCGCTAAACCGCGATTCTTTTTGGAAAATCACCAAGCCAATAGAATGGTTCGGCCAAAGAAGCAATAAAATCATGTTGGCAGAAAAAGCACTCACCATAGAAGAATCGAAATATCTGGAAGCAGTAAACAATGTATATGTAGAGGTGGCTAATAAATGGTTGGAGGTTTGGTCACTGCAAAAAATTGAAAACGACTTGACCGAACAGCTCGAAAACTTGAATATCAGAATAGGCGAGGAATCGGATTATTATAGCAACGAAGATAGAACCACCGCTGAGGTGTTGCGGATGGAAATATATGCCAAACAATTTGATATTAAGCTTAAGAAAGCCGCGGCAAAACTCAGAAATGCGAAGCGGGAACTGGGGGCATTGCTGGATGTAGAAGGAGAAGTGAATATTGATTTGGAAGATATAGAAAAGCTTGTTTTACCGTTAGATTTGGCAGTATTGATAGAAAGTTCCATCGAAAACCGCCCCGATTATCAGAGTGTGGCCAGAATGATGGATGCACACGATTATAACGTTAAATTACAGAGAACATTAGCCATTCCACAGCCCAGTATCGGTGTTTTGTGGAGTAACAGCCACACCGTTCGTAGTTTCGGGGTTACATTTGCCATAGACTTGCCGTTTTTCGACCGAAATCAGGGAGAAATACAGCGCTCCATTCTCATGAAAAAACAGGCAGAACTCCTACACTCCGACTTAAAAGACCAAATTCACGAAGAAGTTGAATTAGCTTACCACAATTATAAAATCAACGCCGAAATTGTTGAAGAGTATGCAGAAATACTGGAGAAATCGGGCAAACTTAACGAAACGTTATACGATTTTAAATCGGTCAAACCATCGGAAATTATAGAATCATTGGAAGCGTATTTGGAGATTCGAAGCGCATATTACAACGACATGGCCAACTTGGGCAAAAGTTACATCCATTTGTTGGAAGCTTCGGGACAATTGTCCATAATTGCCGGCAGCAAGTAAAATAATTCACTCGTAAATAGAATCTGTGCCTTAAAAATCTTTTTTAAACGAAGGTGTAAGTCTATGCAACGGGCATATCCGGCTCTATCTCTGCCGCCCAGGCTTTCATGCCGCCTTCAAGATTATAAACCTTGGTAAAGCCGTTTCTTTCCAATAAACTGCAAGCGCGTGAGCTGCGGCCGCCACTTCGGCAAATCATTACGATTTCCCTGTTTTTAAACTCTTCCAATTCTCTGAGCCTGTTTTCCAATTGTCCCAAAACAATATGCTCGCACCCTAAATTGGATACCGAATATTCAAAATCCTCACGAACGTCTATCAATATCAGGTTCTCTTTGTTGTCTAATCTTGTTTTTAACTGTTTAACGGTTATTTCTGTCATTTTTAATTCTAATTTTATTCCTCGCTGGTATATCTATCCAGTTTAAATTGCTTGCCCAGGTATAATTTTCTGGCTTTATCGTCTTCGGCCAGCGAATCGGCAGAACCTTCCATCAATATTTTTCCTTCAAACATCAAATACGCCCGGTCGGTAATGGCCAGCGTTTCATGAACATTATGATCGGTAATTAAAATTCCAATATTCTGATGTTTCAGCTTAGCCACAATTTCCTGTATATCTTCCACTGCAATGGGGTCCACGCCGGCAAAAGGTTCGTCCAATAAAATAAATTTAGGATTGGTTACCAGGGCTCGTGCAATTTCCGTTCGCCGCCGCTCGCCGCCCGATAAACTATGTCCTTTGTTGTTCACTACCTTTTGCAGGCCAAATTCTTCAATCAGCCTATCTACTCGTTCTTTAATTTCCTTTTTGGAGTGCGATAAAAACTGCAAAACGGCTTCCAGATTTTCCCTGACGGTCAGGTTTCGGAAAACACTCGCTTCCTGGGCTAAATATCCTATTCCCATTCTGGCTCTTTGATACATAGGGAGGGAGGTGATATTATTATCGTTTAAAAAAATATGACCTGCATTGGGTTTAATCAAACCCACCATCATATAAAATGTAGTTGTTTTACCGGCACCATTTGGACCCAACAGCCCAACAATTTCCCCCTGCCTAACATTAATGGTAACCTCATTAACCACCGTGCGCTTTTTATAGCGTTTAACCAGTTTTTTGCTGTGCAAAATTAGCGATGTGTCTTTTTCTTCATCCATAAATGTTATGATTGTGGATAAATATAACGGAATTTAGCCCCTAATTTCAGTAATTAATTGTATTTCTTTCAAAACGCCTTCTACCTGCAGGCATTCCAGAAATTCGCCGGCAAAAACAATGGCTTTCCCTTCAAAATGCACCTTAAGTGTCAGGTCCCGGGCTTTCAAATAATCGCACTTTATCGCTTTTATAATTTGTTCGATAACCTCGTCAATGGTGTGTTCATCGTCGTCGTAAAGTATAACGTGCCAGGGGTTGTCTTCTTTTTCCTTTTCTTTGACAATGACCTTAACCTTTGGTTTTTTAAGCTCTTCTGTTTTTGAATTATAATACATGGGTGTTTTGATGTGGTATTTAATTTAAAACGGATTAAGTGCTTTTATTATATATCCAATTTTGAAAATATTGAATTTTTGAGCGTTTTGATAGCGGATGTATCTGCCGGTAGCCATTCAATAAAATCCCACCGCCTAAACCAAGTCAGTTGGCGTTTTGCGTACCTTCTGGTATTGGTTTTGATTTTTTCGATGGCGTCGTTTTTGCTCATTTCATCGTTTAAATACGCTATAATTTCTTTGTAGCCCACTGTGTTCAACGATTGTAGGTTTCTGGAATATCCCATGCTCAAAATATGCTCGGTTTCTTCTATCAATCCCTTTTTAATCATCATATCAACTCGGTTGTTTATCCGTTTATATAACGTCTCTCTCTCGCGATGAATTCCAAAAACCATGGTATCATCGGGAAGTTTAAATGCCTTGTTCGAATGAAAGGAGCTGAAAGGTCGTCCGGTTTGCATCCATACATCCAAAGCCCTTAAAATACGCTGTTTGTTCATTCCATCCATGGCCTCGGTGTAAACGGGGTCTGCTTTTTGCAGGCGATTATATAAACTTTCCAGTCCCAGTGCTTGCAGCTCTTCATTTAGTTTGGCCAAATTATCAGGATTGGCAGGCGGTATGTCTTCAATTGGGCGGATTAGGCTTTGCAGATGTAAAGTGCTCCCACCGGTATAAAAAGCTATTTTTTTGGATTGAAAAATCTCTTTTTCCCAAATTCCGGAGCGTTCTGCAAAATCTTGAACGGAATCCTCTTCATCCAGTTCCAGAATTGAAATATTATAATGCATTACCCTTTTCAATTCCTCTTCGGTAGGTTTGGCGGTGCCTATATCGGTATATTTATAGCATTGCCGGGAATCGGACGAGATAATGGGAATATTCAATTTTTCGGCAATTTGTAACGAAAGTTCTGTTTTGCCGGCCGCCGTTGGACCTAAAAGTATGAGTCGCAATTGATACAGATAATGTTGTTCTTTTGTAGAAATATAACCAAAAAACTAAATAGGTGACCTAAACTTGTAAAGCAGCGAAACCCGGTGCGTAAAACCAAGCGAACTGGCCGCGCCACTGAAATTTGCAAAACCATAATCCAGACTAAAATTCTTGATTTGCAGGCCAAGACCAAAAGTAGGGGCCACTTTAAAGCCGCCGATGGGGTCGGTTACAAAATCGGTAACTCCGGTTCGTAAACTGATAATATTTTTATAGGAAACTTCGGCGCCAATATGCGGTTCTATACTCATGGCACCTACGTTGATATAATAGGTTCTTCGGTTTTCGAACAGCAAATCCGTATCAATGGCTGCGAGTACCGAAAAATCACTAAAATTGAAGGCTTTAGAAGCACCCAAATGCACGGATGGTAGCACATATTCGTTCTGACCGGTGGGCGTATTGTCGCCGAAAACCTCCTCAAAATCTTTGAATTCCTCTTTATTAACGTGCCACATCTTTTGTAAAGTGGTAATATTGCGTACGGATGCGCCCAAATCCACCCACTCCGTTTTAAATTTGGCGCCAACATCTAAACTATATCCCCAGGCATTTGCAAAAGGCCCCAGGCGCTGATTGATTATTTTGGCACTGGCTCCATAAGACAATTGCTCGGTTTTTTGGGTAGCAAAAGAGAGAACAACGGCCAAATCTGCCGCACTGAAACGCGTTATATAATCTTCGGGATTTTCTTTTGGCGCGTTTCGGTCATTATCCCAAGCGTTTAAAGTATTGGCAATATTATCTACACCCTGCCTGAAAAAACTAATTGCAAAAGCAGCATTTTTTGATGGAATGGGAATGGCTACCGCGCTATAATCGTAGCCTACAATGCCGCCAAATCTCTCCGAGTGCATATAGGTTATTTCCATTTTATCGATGGACGAGAGCCCGGCTACGTTCCAAAAAGCGGAGGTAACATCGTTGGTGTGTGCTGTGTAGGCGCTCCCCATGCCCAATGCCCGTGCGCCTGCGCCCGTGCTCAAAAAATCGCCGCCATATTTAGACATTGCCGACTGTGCAGAGGCTACGCCGGGCAGTAAGAACAATAATAATAGCGCTCGAAAAAACTTAATCATCGATTATGGTAAAAATTAACAGGTTTTATAGTAGCGCTTTAACGATATTGTATTAAACTTATTTATATTATGTTCTCTCTGCTAAATGTTGCAGAGAAATCAACTATTTCTTAGTATAAGCACATGCTTTGGAAAGGACAAACATACAAATAAAAAATGTCCTGATTAACTAAATATTTAGAATTTATGAAATTTTCAGTAACAAGTAACGAACTTAATAAAGGCCTATCTGCCGTAATTGGCGCAGTATCAACCAAAGGGCCTGCACCTATATTGGAATCCATTTTATTTGAAGGGTACGATGGGAAACTAAAGCTTACCGCTACCGACAACGCCATTGCCATTATAGAATATATAGATGCGGATATTGAAGAAGAGGGTGCCGTTGTAATACCCGCGCGCCGTTTACTTGAAACTCTGCGCCAGCTGGCCAATGTTACCATATTTTTTACCGTGGACGAGCGCAATAACGTGAATTTTAGCACCGGTACCGGTAATTACAAGCTGGTGGGCGATGATGCCGACGATTTCCCCGAAGTGCCTACTTTGGAAGGCGGTACGGAAATAACCGCAACTACCGAAGCATTGGCCAAAGCCATAGAAAAAACCCTGTTTGCCGTTTCAACCGACGATTTAAGACCAGCCATGATGGGGGTGCTTTTCAAAATAGGAACGGATGAAAGCAAGTTTGTTGCAACTGATAGTTACCGCTTGGTAGAATATACCAACCGTGAGATAAAAGGCTCGGAAAACATCGAGTTTATTGTGCCAGACAAAGCGCTGAAACAAATTCAAAAAACAACGGAATCGAGTGAGTGCGAAGTTACGGTAACCGACGATCACGCGCGCTTTAAATACGGCAATACCATTGTAATAACACGCCTGATAAACGAGCAATATCCAAATTACGATTCAGTAATACCCCGTGAAAACGATAAATCTTTGGTTGTCAGCAAAAGTGAAATTGTAGCCACAGTGCGCCGTGTTTCCATATTCTCGAGCACCACAACGCGCCAAATCCGCTTGGAATTATCGGCCGATAAACTGACCATCCGCGCCGAAGATTTGGACATGAGCAGTGCAGCCAAAGAGGTAGTTAACTGCGATTACGGCGACGAAGATTTTGAAATAGGATTTAATGCAAAATACTTGGGCGATGTACTCAACAACATCGATGGCGAAGAGGTAAGTTTTGAATTTTCAACTCCAAATCGTGCCGGCATAGTTCGCCCAACCGATAAACAAGAGAATGAAGATATCTTAATGGTTGTGATGCCGGTGATGCTGAATAGTTATTCGTAAATGAGCAATATTATAACCTTAACATCAGATTATGGTTTAAAAGATTTCTACGTAGGTGCAATGAAAGCGGCCATGCTCGAAATTGCACCCAATGCTAACTTGGTCGATATATCGCACGCCATACCGCCGCAGGATATAATGACCGGTGCGTGGGTGGTGCGTAATGCTGCTTTTTTATATCCCAAAAACACGGTGCATTTGGTGGTTATAGATCCAACCGTGGGCTCAGATAGAAATCCAATCATTGTGAAAATAAATCATCAATATTTTGTAGGTCCCGATAATGGATTATTCTCGTTATTGATTGACGAACCGGTTACCGAGGCCATAAAAATTACCAATCCAAAATATTGGCGTAAAGATCGTTCCAAAACATTTGATGGAAGGGATTTATTCGGGCCGGTAGCCGCTCATTTACACCAGGGAGTGCCCATGGGCGAATTTGGCGAACCGCTGGAAGAGATAATGGAATATCACTGGGCCAAACCCATAAGCGATAAAAGTGGAATACAAGGCTGGGTATTACACATCGATAGTTTTGGAAATTTGATTACCAATATTTCAAAAGAATTGATAGATAAAACCATTCCCAATAAAAATGTAAAGATTTATGTGGGCACCGCCATTCTTAAAAGAATAGTAAGCACCTATTCCGATGAACAGGATGGAAACCCGGTAGCCTATATTGGCAGTTCCGGCATGTTGGAGGTGGCCATCAACAAAGGCAACGCGGCCGAACTGTTGGGCATCAGTCAAGGCGCGCAAATATCTATAGTGGTACAGAAATAGTAGCGGCACAAAAATAAATGCCTGCTAAATTCTGAAATTTTAGAAAATTTACATTCTTTCCGGTGCCGTAATGCCTAAAATTCCCAGCCCGTTTCTCAAAATTTGAGCCGTCGCGCCGGATAATGCCACACGCGCCGCCACCAAATCGTTTTCTTCACCCAAAATACGGCAATGGTGATAAAAACCGGTAAAAGCAGAAGCGACATCATTCAAATAATTTATCAAGCGATGTGGTTCTTTGGCTTCTGCCGCACTTTGGATGACTTCCGGGAATTTGAGCATGATTTTCATCAAATCCATCTCGGCTTCGTGTGTTAAAAGCTCCAGATTTGGTGGCGTTCCTTCGTTCAATTCATATTCATCATTCACTTTGCGCAAAATACTGGCAATTCTGGCGTGGGCATATTGCAGATAGAATACCGGGTTTTTGTCGCCGGCTTCTTTGGCATGTGCTATATCAAACTCAAGATGTGTATTTGGCGAGCGCATTAAGAAGAAAAAGCGGGTTACATCGGCGCCCACTTCATCCATAAGCTCGTCTAAAGTAACAAAATTGGCCTTACGGGTACTCATTTTAAAAGGCTGGCCATCTTTAACAATGGTTACGAACTGATAAACGATAACGTCAACTTTATCGGTATTATAGCCCAGCGCTTTTAATGCGGCCAAAACATCAGGGTAAGTTGCAATATGGTCGGCTCCGAAAACATCTACGCATAAATCGTAACCACGCTCCAGTTTATTCACGTGATAGGCAATATCGGGCAAGCGATAGGTAGGTTCGCCGGTGCTTTTTATCAAAACGGTGTTGGTTTCTTTGCCAAACTCAGTAGTTTTAAACCATGTTGCGCCATCCTCATCGAAGGCCAGACCCAAATCGCGCAATTTCTGCACCACTTCGTCTATAGAACCATTTTCGTAGAGGTCGTGCTCGTTAAAAAACGAATCCATATTGATATCCAGTCTTTTCAGAGTGGTGCTTATATCAACAAAAATGGATTCGCGTGCTTTTTCTTTGAAGGGAGTCCAATCGTCCGATTGAGCTAGTATATCCTGTTTTTCTTCTACCAGTTCTTTGGCAATATCTACGATGTATTCGCCTTCATAGCCGCCTTCGGGGAATTCGTTGGGTTTGCCCAGTTGTTCGAGATATCTGGCTTGCACACTTTTGCCCAACACGCGCATTTGGCGCCCGGCATCGTTAAAATAATACTCTCTTTCCACCTCAGCACCGGTCCACTCCAATAATCGGGCTACAGTATCGCCCAAAACAGCGTTTCTGCCATGGCCAACGGTAAGCGGACCCGTTGGATTGGCGCTCACAAATTCCACCAGAATCTTTTTGCCTGCCAAAGATGTAGTTTTACCATAATCCGCGCCGCTTTTGATGATGGCATCTAGCTCGTGAAACAGATAATTATCGGAAAAACGAAAATTTATAAATCCCGGTCCGGCAATTTCAACGGCTGCAATTTTATTTGGGTCGAATTTCAGCCCATCAACAATTTGTTGGGCTATTGCACGGGGATTGCTGCGTAATGGCTTGGCCAGCATCATGGCAATATTTGTGGAGGCATCGCCATGTTCGGCTATTTTTGGTGCTTCTGTTTGGATGTCGGGAATTTCATCCAAATCAAATTGTTTGAGCGCTTCCGCCAGTATTTCTTTTAAATATTCGTTCATTTTATGCTTTTTTATAAATTCCCTTAAATATAAAGAATTAGAGAATAGAAATAATCGGGAATTCCGGCCAATTTATGGTCTTCGAAATCCAGTTTGCCCGCAAATGCCGAATAGTGCTTTGTTTTTTAAAACGGCTCCGTTCTAATAGATTATTTCTCTGGCTATCCAGTGGCTCAGTACCCCGCTTCCAACACCGATTAACGCTCCCACAAATACATCAGACGGATAATGCTTACCCAGACGCATTCTGGAATAGCCAACCCCAATGGGCCATGTAAATATGGGAATTGATATATATAACCGATTGGATCGGTAGGCCATTGTGGTTGCAACTGCAAAAGCGGTTGACGTATGCGCCGATGGAAATGACAACCCATTGGTAAAAGAGTTGGAGTAAAATAGATTTGGATATGCTTGAGGAGGCCTTGGACGGTCAACTAAAACTTTTACAACACTTGTTAACGCCAGGCTTATTCCCATACTAAGAGTAGATTCCAGACCATAATTTAATGCATTTTGATCGTTAACCAACAGCCCGTAGTTTAGGTTTGAAACGATGTATGATGGGGCGCTCCAAATAGCGGTATTACTTATCGCCATCCAAAAATAGTCGTCGCTTGGGTGGTTAGTATTGATTTTTTTAAGAAGATCTAAATCAAAATTTTGACCCTGAATGTGGCATGTGGGTATGATAAAAAAGAGAAGCAACAGAATGAATATTTTGAGATCTGTTTTTTGGGTATTTTGGTCAAAAACACCCGTTTTAATACAAATCATGTCCCATCTATAGGTCATTTTTTTCTGCACTGGCAGATTATTTTTTGAGGAAATCATAAAACTTTCCTCGTTTTTCAGTATGCTTATTTTTTTATTGTAAACAACCATATTTCTGAAACCCCTATGTTCTAAAATGTTGTTGTATCCAGGTTTATTGTAGTGATTTACCCTTTAATAAAACTAATAAGAACCAAACGTTGAGGTTCGGCATAAAAGTATTTCATCTTAAAAAAATTAGTAAATTTATTTTTGTGATACAATAACATAGCTGTTAATAACTTTGGAGTATGATGTTTTAATCCTTATCAGTTTAAATAGATTGTGTATTGCGTAAATAATTTAAATATTATGATGCTCTTGCTACGTTTTGGTTTTTACCTTAGGATAAAATTTTATTTATCCCGGGTGGGTTTATTTATCTGAATGTTTTCAACAAATCATCTTGCTATATTACATAAATGAATTACACCGGCAACATAGCGCGTCGTTATCTGTTTTCGAAAAAGCATATTTCGCTCATTTCTACACTGACCATGATCAGTATTGTAGGGGTGACTATAGGAATTACGCTGCTAATTGTAATATTGTCGGTTTTTAACGGTTTTTTCTCAACCATCAAAGGGTTTTTACTGTCTTACGACCCGGATATTCGCATTGAAGCGGGAATTGGCACTACTTTTTTGCAAAGCGACGAGGTGTATGATAAAATAAGTTCCATCCCCGAAGTTCGTATAATCTCTCCATTTGTAGTAGGTCAGGCGCTTTTAACGCACAAAGGCGAACGAAACAAAGTGGTTGAAGTAAAAGGAATAGATACGGATATATTTTTTCAGCTCTCAGATTTACAGAATAATATAGTGGCTGGCGATTTTGACGTAGCTGTGCGAAATTCCAAACCGGGATTGATATTGCACGACGAACTACGCAAAGATTTGGGTGTAAATATGTACGATGAAGTGGCGTTGCTGAGCGCCTCCGGCATGAAACGGGCGTTGACCCAAATAACAGCCCCGCGTAGCTATAGATTTGATACCCGCGGAGCCTATTTCATTGAACAAATAAGCGAAGGAGCGCAGGTATTTATCGATCTAACGGCAGCCCAGAGATTGTTTAAAGCTAAAAACGAAATATCGGGTTTGGATATAAAACTTACCCATAACGATGATGCCGATAGGGTAAAAGCTAAATTAGTCGAAATTTTAGGCGATGATTATAAAATATCCACATGGTACGACCTGCAAAAGCCGTTATATGATGTAATGTACATCGAAAAATGGAGTTCATACATCATCTTGATGATCATAATACTTGTGGCTGCACTCAATATTGTGGGTTCTTTGACCATGATTGTAATTCAAAAGAAAAGGGATATCGGCGTGCTTATGTCTATGGGGTATTCCGGCGATGATATTAAAAGCATTTTTCGAAAACAGGGGCTTTATATCGGCTTGATAGGCTGTATTATTGGCGGTATTGCCGGCTTGGGGCTGAGTTGGGCGCAGTTAAAATATGGGTTGGTAAAATTATCCTCCGCTTTCATCATCGATGCCTATCCCATAGAAATCAGGACAATGGATGTGGCGCTGGTTTTATCGGGAAGTTTGATTTTATGCTTATTGGCCAGTTGGTATCCGGCGCACCGGGCGGCACAGGTTCAGCCCTCGGAGGCCATTCGGTTCGAGTAGCTCCGATTATTATCTTATCAGCCTTCGTTGTACACGTCGGGTAGGTCGTTTTCGTACAAAACCACATCGCCGGGCTTAGCAAATTCTCGCAGTAAGTTATTGGCTTCAAAAAGGCTGTTTACCACTCTAATTTTTTCCCATTGTCCTTCAACGGTTTCGATGCCGGCCTGAATGGGAATGCTTCTCTCTTCGCCCACTAAAATGATTAAATCAAGATTGGCTTTTCCAATGGCTTCGCCGAATAATCTGTTTTCTTCCTCTTCCAATTCACCCAATTCTACCATTCCGGGAGTAATAATTATTCTTCGTCCCGAAGTGAAAGAACCCAATATTTCTACCGCATTTTTTGTCCCGATGGGATTGGAGTTAAAAGCATCATCGATAATAAATAGGTCGCCCGCTTTTTTCAGTTCCAGGCGATGCTCAACGGGCTCGATGTTTTTTGCTGCCAGCGTCATGGTTTTTAAACGGATGCCAAGGTGAAATGCCGCTCCGATGGCCAGAAGCATATTCTGCACGTTATGCGCCCCAAGCAGTTTTGTTTGAAATGATTCGGTTACCTCACCAATACGAACATCAAAGCCGGTACCCTCCGTATTATATTCAATATTTTCGCCCAAAATTTCTCCCGAATTCAAACCAACGCCAATGCGTTTGATGTCTGTTTTGTTTTGTCCCATACCGGCCACCCATTCATCATCAAAATTGAGTATGGCAACGCCTCCGAATGGTAAATTATCCACAATCTTGCCTTTTTCGCGGGCAATTACCTCTTTGGAACCGAAAGTTTCCATGTGGGCCACTCCAACATTGGTAACAATCGCTATATCCGGCCGGGCTATATCGCAAAGCTCCTGAATATTGCCCTCGTAACGGGCACCCATTTCCAAAATCAGAATTTGGTGGTGCGACTGTAAATCGTTGTTTATAACCTTGCAGATTCCCATTGGGGTGTTATAACTGCCCGGAGTGGAACAAACGCTGTAGCGCTCTTTCAGTAAATCGCGCACCATAAATTTGGTGCTGGTTTTGCCGTAACTTCCGGTAATTGCAATCACTTTAAGGTGCGGCATAGAAGCCAACTTTTTTCTGGCTTGTTTTTTAAATCCTTCTTGAATCCTTTTTTCGACAGGACTCATAATTTTTCCACCTAAAGCTACCCATAATGGTGCCAAAATCGCGCCGCCTACCCAACCAAAAACCAGTAATACCACGTCAAAAGCTAAAAATTCTGGATTAAAATTAACCAGTCGTAAATTCGGATATAATAATTTTCCGGTAAAAGCGGAGTAGGAGAATAAAATGGGCAGAAAAGATGTGAAGAGCGCTATAGGAATCAGCACACGCTTTACACGACTAGTAAAAACGAGTGGTTTTTTTATTTTATCCGATTTGTACCGGCGAACGGAACCCATCCAAAAAAAAGCAAAAATAAACAGAATTACGGTTAAAGAGCTTCGGGTAATCTGAACCGGCATCCATTTATCCGGCAAAATGGCGAACAAGATAAAAATATTATACAGTCCCAATTCCCAAGGCAGCACTTTGGAGTCCCAATTGGCACGAATCCACTGGCCGTATTCATTTTGTTTATAACCCATTTGTTGGAAAACGTGTAAAAAGTATTTGGTACGCACCCAGGTATATCTAAACAGAACGATACAGAAAAGGCCGGCAAATAAATTAAGTGTAAAAAAATAGAAGCTCAAAAGGGTGCTAATTATTTATGAATATTTGTGTTGTCTAATTTGATTGTCGTATTTTATTCTTAACAATCCTATATTATGGGGACGTTAGAAAATAATGATTTAGTATTAAAATTAATGGAGAATAATATATGAAATTAATAATCCCTATGGCAGGGCGCGGAACCAGAGTGAGACCTCATTCGCACACGGTGCCAAAACCGCTATTGCCTGTGGCAGGTACAATGATAATAGAGAGATTAGTAGAGACGTTTGTGCGGACGTTAGACAGAAAAATAGATGAAATAGTCTATATTTTAGGTCCGGATTTTGGGCAGGATATTAAAGACAAACTTACAGAAATGAGCAAAAGACACGATGCAAAAGCTCATTTTAAAGTTCAATTTCCGGCGCTGGGTACCGCTCATGCCGTAGCCTGTGCAGAAGAGCATTTGGAAGGCGAAGTAATTGTGGCATTTGCCGATACGCTGTTCGACAGCAAAGAAAAATTCAATATTGAAGAAGCCGACAGTGTTATTTGGCTCAAAAAAGTGGAAGATCCTTCCCGATTCGGGGTTGCTGTTCACGAAGGCGATAAAATTACCGGATTTGTAGAAAAACCGAAAGAATTTATATCCGATTTGGCCATCATAGGCGTGTATTACTTCAAAGACGGTGTAGATTTGAAAAATCAGGTCCAGCGTGTTATGGATGAAAATGATAGAGGTCCGGGAGGCGAATATTTCTTGACAGCGGCTTTGGACAATATGATAAATGAGGGTAAAATCTTCAAAATTGCTACTGTTGACGAGTGGCTTGACTGCGGAACCCTTCCTGCATGGCTGGAAACCACCGGAGAAATTGTAGCCAAAGAGGCGCATCCGTTTGATGAGAAAAAATATGCCGATTCAAAAATTATACCACCGGTTTATATTGCCGATGACGTGGAAATTAGCGGAAGTGTGGTTGGTCCGAATGTAAGTATAGAAGCCGGAACAAAAATTACCAACTCAAAAATAGAAAACAGTATCATCCGCGAAAATGCCGAACTGAACGATGTGGAAACATCCGGCTCTACGATTGGTGCCTATACCAAATTGACCAACATAAAAGGCAAACTGGATGTGGGCGACCATAGCGAAATTGTGGTAGGATAAAGAATTAAGTCAGATTAGTTTAGTATATAACAGATAAAAATTAAGCCCCCATTTTTTTGCGATTGGGGGTTTTAATTTAACAGTATAAACTTTAATTTATCCCACCCTAATCCATTGGCCCGAGTGGTGGAATTGGTAGACACGCTGTCTTCAGGAGGCAGTGCCTTTCAGGCGTGCTGGTTCGACTCCAGTCTCGGGCACAAAATCAAGAAAAACCGACATATATCGTATATTTATGTCGGTTTTTTTATTTGGGTTTTGGGTAGGCCAAAATTGAGCCTCGTTCGATCCGCCAGTGGCGCGGATTCGGAATGCTCACTGGAAGCTCCAGCTTCTAGTGAGTACTATTCTGCAAAATATTTTTATAAGGTGCGCACTTTTGTCAGCGCATTCGAAAGCATTATAGGGCAGAATAAAAAACAACGGTCATTTTTGAATGCGTTTTCTGGCCTTGACTAAAACTTTACTGGATGTGAATATAGTAGCACTTTCCGATTCCAATGATTCTTTCCGCTTATTAACCTCATCCAACCAGGCTTGCTCAATATCAGCATCTATTTTCCCGTGGATGCTGTGCAACAGTTTATTGGCTAAATATGCTTTATCAACTGCATTTAAGTTAAGAGCAAATTTTTCAATGTCTTTTAAATCGGCAGCCATAACTATGGGTTTGATGTATCGTTTTCATTAAGGATACGATCCAGTTCTTCAAAAAACTGTTCAATACTATCAAACTTAATTAAGTTTTCTCCGGTATTGGCATCTAAAATAGCCTTTTTGGTAATTTCATTTGGTAACGATTGTGTTTCCATAAATGGGAATTTGGTTTATAATTGCTCACCAATCAAGTTTGTCATCGGTTTCTTCCAAGGGCGTATTCAAACCTTCGACAATAGATTCTTGCATACCGGGCATGAAAGAAAGGTAAAGAGTTTCCAAAATTGCCTTTGGTCATTTATCGGCAATCTTTAAAAGAACTTTGGTCGGACCTTGTGGACTTCGCCTTCACTGTTCCCAATTTCTTAACGTGCCGATGCTTATTCCCAGTAATATGGAAAATTCCTGTTGGGTCATACCGTACTTTTTACGAATGGCAGCAACATCGGGATCTTTAATAACTAGTAACCATTTGTCTGGAAGGTTTGCGATTTCCTTTGCGGATTTCTCCCGCTTCTTTGACGCTTTCCAGTAAATCATTGAACATTTCATCTTTCATGAGAGTTGTTTTTCAACCAGTGGTTTAAGCTGTTTTAATTGTACGGTAGAGAGCCCTTCATTTTTGTTTTCAATTTGTGAAATCTTGCCGAAAATGGCGTACTGTTAAAATCTCAATAACATCTGGCTTAATCTCATAGATTATACCATAGTTTTTATGTACAACTATTTCACGTATCTATTCATTTTTTAATTCTGATAAAATCCTTCCTAATTTTGGATTTTCTCTAAGATCTTTGACTCTTATTTCAAATTGTTCTATTAGATGTAAAGCAGATTGCAGATCATCTTTAGCAATATATTCTATAATCTCATTAACTTTAGAATGGGCAATTGGTGACCAAATAATTCTCATTACCCAAACTTCGCTTTCAGTTCTTTGATAAAATCCTCATGCGCTATTCCTTTACCTTCATCCAATTCTTTCCGAGCAACTGATATTTCTTCCAATAACCGGATTTTATCAAGCATGTTTTGATAATCCTCTACGTCTATTAATACGGCAGAACTTTTACCATGCTGCGTAATAATTAGCGGACGACGGTTGCTTTTAACTTGCTCAATATAAGAAGCAGTATTTGCACGAAAATCAGAAAGCGACCGGATATCTTTATCTAATTGTATTGACGACATAATAATTAAGTTTAATTATAGGACAATTAAGTGTACAAAATAATGTACAAATATATTTATGCAATTATGTGATTCAAATAAAGATTCCAATACTCTATATACACTGTCAATCAATACTTAATTTAAAACAATCTCTCTTTTCTCAAGATTTACTCCAATCCCGAACGCTCATTTTATTTTATCAGTTCTAAATATAAGAGAACACAAACAAATACATTATATATCGGAGGAAAGAATGGACAGTGAACTATCAGCTATGAAATCGGAGTCGTATTGGTTGGGTACCGGCAAGCGCAGACATTTTCCGACATTAGAGGGCGATTTAGAGGCAGAAACTGTTGTTGTAGGCGCGGGCATTGCGGGCATATTAACAGCCTGGCATCTCATTAAAAGAGGGTATAACGTTACTTTATTTGAACGTTTTGAAATTTTAAACGGGACGACCGGAAACACAACGGCAAAACTATCGGCGCAGCACGGTTTGATTTACGACGAGTTGATTCAGCGTTATGGTACCAAACGTGCCCGATTATATTATCAGGCCAATATGCAGGGCATTCAGCTTATAAAGGATATAGCCAAGGAATTGAAATTGGGCGATTTGGTAACCGACGAAACCGTTTATACCTATACTACCGACCCGCAAAAACGCCCCACTTTTGAAAAAGAAAAAGCTGCTTACGATACATTGGGCATTAAGGGAGAACTGCTAAAGGACTCATCGCTGGGTTTTGAGATTGAATTGGCTTTGTCCATGCAAAATCAGGGTGTTTTTCATCCTGTGCAGTTTCTAAATGCGGTATTAAGTGCAGCCGTCAACCGTGGATTACAGGTTTTTGAACACACTACCATTGAAGATATGAAACAGCTTGAGGATGGCAGACTTCAATTGAAAAGTCGTGATGGATACCAGGTTAATTGCAAGGATGTTGTGTTTGCAACGCACTATCCGCAAATAGAAACAGATGATTTTTACGATCAGCTTTGGGCACGTACTACCCATGCTTTGGCCTATAAAACTGATAAAAAACTGTTTGAAGGTGCGCATATTGCTTACGATACTCCGTCGGTAACTTTGCGGACAATGGAATATTTTGGTGAGCATTATTTTCTGATCGGAGGCCAAAGTCACGGCACTGGCGACGGATTTTCAGATAAAGAACGATATTCAAAAATTCATCAATTGGCGCAAAAACTATTTAATGTAAAGGAGCCCGCTTTTAAATGGAGCTCGCACGATTTGATGACCAAAGACCGAATCCCATTTATCGGGCAACTGCACCCCGATTTTACCCATGCTTATACCATTACGGGACTTAATGCCTGGGGTTTGGCCAATTCATCCATTGGTGCGCTGGTACTAACCGATTTAATTTCAGGTAAAGACAATCCATACACCGAAATGTATCATCCGTTTAGAGAGATTAAGCCTTTAAAAAGCAAAACGGAGAAAGAAAAAAGTAGCAGTCCGGTTGCAGAAGTACAATCTTTGGAGGTGGAAGCTTTAAAAAACGATCAGCTCACAACCATTATCCATAACGACAAAAAAGTGGGAGTTTATAAAGACGCCAATGGCAAGGTTCATTACTACAGTTTAAAATGCACGCACCATGGCTGTGGTTTGGGACTGAACGACGGCGATAAAACCTGGGATTGTCCCTGCCACGGTTCCCGATTCGATAAAATGGGCAAGGTTATTTATGGTCCGGCCATAGAAAATCTGGAAAAAATTGATTTATCTTGAGTTGGGATATTTGAGAGCATTCAAAATTATGTAGTTCAGAATATCTTTATCAAAACCTGAAACCGCATGTATTGAAACGTTGGATTTTCAAAATGTCTAAATAATTTAACCAATCTTTGACATATAGGATTGATATATTGGTGGTTGGTTAATATTATGAACCTTACGATTTAACCGTATTAGAGGAATCTCCATGGAAGTATATACGTATTCCGAAGCACGCCAAAAGTTGGCAGAGCTATTGGATTTGGCACGTGATGAAGGTCAGGTTAGAATAAAACGGCGCGATGGTCAATCCTTTATTATAAAGCCGATTATAGAGGAAAAATCTCCTCTTGATATACCGGGGGTTTCGGTAGATATAAGTTTAGATGAACTGAACGAAGCCGTGCGCGAGAGCCGTGATAGGTACTAGTACTGAATCTTATCAGCTTTTTGGGAAAGTGGGTGATAAATATGTCAAAGAACGGGTTTGTTTCTTCTGCAATTCCTTTACAACTTCTCGGCGAATTTCCTCCGCTCTCTTCTTAGGTATTATTATCCCTTCAATGCGGAATGAAATCAATTGAGATTCCATCGCACGTCGCGAAATTTCCTCTATATTTTTATTCTTTTTTAAATCGTCAATCATAGGTAATGTGTTTTGTTTATTTATACCGATAAACATTAGATTTGACCCGCTAATCACCTCGTTTTTTAATTGCTTTGACGATGGCACGATCAACGATGGGAGCCATTACCTCATATCCTTTTCTATTAGGATGAACGCCGTCTTCCGATAGTTCTTTGAGAAGTCCGTTTCGTGCATCGGACATTTCTGGAAAAAAGTCGCAATAAACAGCATCGGTTTTCTCCGCCAATTCTTTTAAGCGATGATTTAAATCTACAATAATCTCGGCCGGTTCAACTCCCGGTTTCCATGGATAGGCAAAAGCCGGAAGAATAGAACAAAGAACCACTTCTATTTCGTTGACCTGTGCCAATTCAATCATAGATTGGATATTATCCAAAACCATTTCAGGAGTGGAGGGACCTGTATTACCCGCAATATCGTTGGTGCCTGCAAGAATGACTACCACTTGTGGTTGGAGCGCAATTACATCCTGTCGAAAACGAATCAGCATTTGCGGTGTGGTCTGTCCGCTGATGCCCCGATCCAGATACGGGTTTTCTTCGAAATATTCCGGTACCAGCTTTTTCCAGTATTCAAAAATAGAATCGCCCATAAAAACGATTCTGTTTTCATCTGGGCCGGGCACATCTAATGCATCATTTTCCGCTTTATAAAACTCAAGTTTTGGCCAGTCCTGTGCCGCTGTAAGGTGGGTTGCTCCAAGTGTAAGTGCGGCCATAAATAAAATAATATTAAATGCTTTCATGCTAAATATAAATTTATTTCTCGATAGATTAAGTCTAATTGGATACTCTTATTGTCCATAGGATTAGACCCATTTTTAAATACCGGATATTGTGATAAAATGCTTAAATTGTCAAAATTATCCTACATTTGATAATCCGAATGGGCATCGTTTAGATGCAAACAAAAACTATTCTGAAAATTCGTTCATCACACTGGTTACGGTACGCGCCACGCAAGCCGAATCGCAACGCTGAGCCAAAAACCCAGATCCGCATCCTTTCAATTCCAGTAAAACATTTAGCAACGCTTGGGTTTCTTGGCCTCCATCTGGCAATCCACCTTTTTTTCGAGCTTTCCCGTAAAATTCATCTACGGCATCAATCATATTTTGTGCCATTTTTTCAGCCGGAATCTTTTCCGCCAAAAATTGTGGTCCTTCGGCAACCGCTTTACGGATTGTAGTTTTCATTTCTAAAATCGGATCATATTTTACTTTTATAGGCATGGCTTTTGTATTTAATTTTATTAATCGTCCCTTTTAAAATAAAACACACATAAAATTCCGGCGGTTCCGTATTCATCGGTTTTTGAAGCCGGTATTTTGTGAAATTAGGCTCAAATTTTTTGGCAGATTTCCGACCGGTTTAATGGTAACCTGAAATCCACATATTGCATTGCGAAGATGGAAAAAGGCTTATCATCATTGCCTTTTTCCTAAATCAACAAACCATTTACTTTACGAGATTTTTAAAGGCCGAACCAAAAATCAAATATGAGGTATTTCCCCCAATGGTGCCTTCATTTTGACCCCAAAGGAACGGCCAATCATCGTAATTCTCGAAATGATCGGGCTCTCTGAACAACAGGCCGGGTGCCACATTGCCCGGGATAAAGGAGAAATCAGCTCTGTTATTTCCATAAAACACTTCTTTTGGCCGGGAAGCGCCTACCGCGGCTACTAAAGAGTAGTTATGATAAGGGTGATTGCCAAACAACCAACCTGCCACTTTAAACGCATGATCGGCATCTATAATATCCGGGAAATGTTGGTTTGCAAAAGAAATGGAAGTGCCAAAATTCACGATTAGGCTATTTCCGGCCCAATTTCTGAGGCCAATAGGTACGCCATAAGGATTCTCGCCTTCAAGGTCTTCGATATATTCTTTGAACTGGATCACATACGGACGCACTTGCTCTTTAAAATCATTACCAAAGTGAGGAATACCATGCAAAGCCTCTAAAATATAAATGGTAACATTAAAATCGAGAGCGGCAAAGAGCTGCTCCAGGTAACGGTCGGCATATTGTTGTTCGCCGGTAGAAATATATAGCTGTAAGTTGGTCGCAACATCCGCAAAAGCACCCCATCTTCGCAAAATATCATCAGATTCTGCTTGTTGCTGTTGTTCCAACAGTTCGGTGGCCTCTTTTAACAGTCGTTTTGATTGAACCAAAGCTCTTTCCGATAGATCGTCGTTAAATCCTTTCAGCGCACGACTGGCCGCGGCAAACATACTGGCCGCTCTTAAATCCAGACTCGGATTTCGGCTGGTAAAAGCCCACATATCGTCTTTAACCCCGCTGGAAAGGCCGTCTTCGGCTACTTCGTAAGGACCAAGTTCGGGATTATAGGGCAGACCGTCCGTTATCGATGCCGCATCCCCCAAATGATGGTAATTATACAACACTGAATTTGATAGGGTTTGTGCCATGTGGCCAATTATTTCTGCCTGGGCAACCAAATTCATGGTTCCGTGTTCGATATACTGTAAAACATCGGGTTTGCCATCGGGACGGTGCAGTTCAACGTATCGTTGTTCGTGGCTGACAAAGGTTTGATCACGCATCGGCCTGAAAGATTCCCAGGTTTGCACAAAATTCTGCACTACACTGATGTTGGATCCGGTTTCGATATCAAAATCACCAGCATCGAAAAACCCGCCAATATTTAACCCGGGTATCAATTCCAAAGCCTCAAATTCGGTATCGGTTGTCGGGCCTTGCCAGTGCAGGTCGAAGTGGTCGGTGTTGGGCGGAGCCTGGAGATAACCTTCTTTAAAAGGTTCACCGTGCCAAACGCGATAACCCTCTCTTACAAACATGTGATTCATGTGAATTGGAACCCAAACATCGCTGGTGGCGTCGGTTATTTTATCGTAAACATCGTTGTTAATAATAAAGTTATTGGTTTTATAGTCGCCATACTGTATATAATAGATTCCGGGCGTTTCAACCTCCGAGAAATCGAATTTTATGTAGTGGTATTTATAAAAATCTCCCCATGCTTCGGTATTTCCGGTAAAAAACTCGGCGGCAGAGCCATCTTTTTCTATTTTATAAAGGGAAGCTTTTGCAAGAGGCGTATCGTTTTTATCCAATTCAATAACCGATACTTTGGGTTGGGTTGGCAAATATCCCACTTGCGACAATCCGATATTCGGCTCTCGAATCCAGTTTTCAATAGCATTGGGTTCTACGGTCCATGTTAAAACTTTACCGGCTTTACCTGCGGGCAGCAAACTCCGAACCACATACCAACCATTTTGTGCCAAAACGCGACCATCAAAAAGCATTAAATCAGCATCGTTGGAAGTGATTTCTACCATATATTCGGGATCTTCCGGTGCTAAGATGAGATTGCGACCCGTTTCGAGTGGGAGCGGATCTATATATTCACCGGTTCCTCTATGGTCGGCAGTAACGTAGCCCTTATATTGCTTCATTTTTTCGCTTTCGGGAACGGTACGGGTGTCGCTGACCACATATCGTGGAACACGGTTGATTCTATCATCCATCAAATAGGTTTTGTTCCAATATTTTGAAGGAAGGAATTCCAGATTAAAACCGGCTTTTCCAACCAGCTCGGCAGGCAGGGGCTCGTCCAGATAAACCGATATTTCAACACTTTTACCCTTTGCCGTGGCCACTATTCTCGAAGTGAAATCGTAATCCTCGTATCTTAGTACCGTTTCTATGGATTTACCGGCACTATTTACGATGCGGGAAAGAATTTCAGGCACCAAATCCCATTGCTCCGGTGTGGTTGAAAGCCTGACGGCCCCACCTTGGGCAGATCTTACGCCGTGTTGGATAATTTCGATGCCGGCATTTTTTTCGTCGTTAAAGTTTCCGGTGAACTGATTACTATAAACAAGGATATTCACGCCTTGTCGCTCAAAGTATTCTAAGTTGTTGAGTTCCAAATCCTGACTGTGTACAAAATTGGACATTGCAAGAAATGCTGCTACAACCGATAAAAATATTGTTTTTTTCATATTGACTGATAAATAGCTTTGTTAATGGAAGTATGATTAGTGTACGCGGGTGTAATGCGTTTCATAAAACTCCGGTGTAATTATAAAGTTCGCTGTAGAGAACAAAATTGTGAAATATTGTTCGGTAGAATCGTGCTTGTGCTGCTTCCTGATCAATATAGAAAATGCGGTTAATAAAAAAAATCCAGAATGGACAAAATTTGTAAATAATTTGAGCAATATTTGCACAAATTTTATTATTATAAAATGTTTAAAATATCTCAAATGTTATTTTGATTCTTTATAACACTTTTATATTATGCTTTCTTGAGGTTATAATAGGATATTTTAAAATATATTAAAGTGTCGATTTTTCTGATATTTTAATTTTTTTGTCTATTATTTTGACCAAATAAATTCATGAAATTTGCCAAATATTAACTAACCATAGGAATAATATGGGAACATTAGCTGTACTGGATTGGGTTGTAATAGGTTTTTATTTTCTTATAATTGCCGGGCTCGCGTGGTGGGTCATTAAGCAGAAAACAGACACTCCCACCGATTATTTTTTGGCCGGACGCCATCTGGGATGGCTGATTGTAGGTACTTCCATATTTGCTTCCAATATCGGTTCGGAGCACTTGGTAGGGCTTGCGGGCTCGGGTGCTACCGATGGTGTAGCGATGGCGCACTATGAATTGCACGCGTGGTGCCTTTTGGTTTTAGGGTGGGTCATGCTGCCATTTTTCATACGCTCCAAAGTGTTTACCATGCCCGAATTTCTTGAGCGACGTTTTTCGCCGTTGGCAAGAAGTGTGTTATCGGGAATCTCGCTGGTTGCTTATGTATTAACTAAAATTGCCGTGGGTATTTTTGCCGGGGGTATCGTTTTCAGCGTATTGATGCCCGATTTATCGCTTTGGGGTTTTAATAGTTTCTGGATCGGTTCGGTATTGGTCATCCTGTTTACCGGGGTTTACACCGTTATCGGCGGGTTAAGAGCGGTCGCTTATACCGAAGCGCTTCAAACACTTGTTTTATTGTTCGGCTCGGTGCTGGTGCTTTATTATGGGCTGAAAGCTCTGGGCGGCTGGGACAGTTTGTATGAAATTGCTGGTGCCGAAATGTTCAACCTTTGGAAACCTATGGTTCCGGAGGGATATGAAAGCACTTGGGCGCCTGTGCTGGAAAGCGGTCGCATGGCCTGGTATTTCAATCACAATTATCCGTGGTTCGGTATGCTTTTTGCAGCTCCCATTGTCGGGCTTTGGTATTGGACCACCGATCAGTACATTGTGCAACGTGCCCTGGGCGCTCCTAACGAAACCGAAGGACGACGCGGTACCATAGCAGCGGCTTTCCTTAAGTTATTGCCCGTATTTATATTCATCATACCCGGTATTATTGCGTATGCGCTAGCCAAATCGGGGCAAGTAGCCATTCTGCAACAGGAGTTAATGAATGAACTGGGCCAAGTGGATACCATGAGCGCGCAGGCTGCATTTCCGTTAATGGTGGCCCACATATTACCGGTTGGCGTCAGGGGAATTGTGGTGGCAGGATTGCTGGCCGCTTTAATGAGTTCTTTGGCGGGAGTTTTTAATGCATCCTCTACCTTGTTTACCATGGATTTTTATCAAAAATTCAGACCGGATTCTTCCGAAAAAAGATTGGTATGGATGGGGCGCCTGGTAACTGTAATTATGGTTATTATCGGTTTACTTTGGATTCCCGTAATTCAGGGAAGTCATGGCCTGTACGATTATTTACAGGGTGTACAATCCTATTTGGCACCTCCCATTTTTGTGGTGTTCTTTTTGGGTATTTTTAATAAACGCCTGAATAAATATGGCGCATTATCGGCGCTTTTTGTTGGTTTTGCACTCGGAATTTTCCGCCTGGCCATAGACACACCCGTAGCGCTCATCGATGGATTTACATACGCCGAAGGAAGTTTTCTTTGGGTGATAAACAATATTTTCTTCCAGTATTACAGCCTTATTATTTTCTTTGTATCCATAATTGTGATGTTTGGCGTGAGTTACATGACAGCAGCGCCGGCTTACGACAAAATATCGGGTCTAACTTATGGCACGCTAACGGAAGAAGACAGAAGAAAATCGCGCGAAAGCTATACCTGGGTGGATATAACGCTATCGGTACTG
>CAZTOG010000007.1:0-139802 GCA_964615135.1 uncultured Balneolaceae bacterium
TGGTGCCTACGTTTACGTGCGGTTTAGTCCGCTGAAAGGTCTCTTTTGCCATGATATATACTAGTTTAAATTAATATTCTTTATGATTGACTTTCTATTATTTCCTGAGCAATCTTTTCAGGTACTGCGGTGTACTCTTCAAATTCCATTGCGTACACTGCTCGACCTTGAGTCAAAGATCTGAGGTCGGTTGAGTATCCGAACATAGACGAAAGCGGAACCAAAGCTTTCACAACGGAACCATCGCTTTTAGAGTCCATGCTTTGAATGATGCCTCTTCGGCTGTTAATATCACCAATAACATCA
Organism: uncultured Balneolaceae bacterium; assembly: GCA_964615135.1. Lineage (GTDB taxonomy): Bacteria > Bacteroidota > Rhodothermia > Balneolales > Balneolaceae > Balneola. The sequence continues at coordinate 307 of CAZTOG010000007.1, forward strand.
CCCATATATTCTTCCGGAGTGGTAACCTCTACTTTCATAACAGGTTCCAACAATTCCGGTTTAGCGCGTTTTGCTGCGTCTCTGAATCCTGCTTTTGCAGCCAATTCAAAACTTAACTGGTCAGAGTCCACATCGTGGTAAGAACCATCGAACAGACGCACACCAATATTTTGCACAGGATAGTTTGCTTGAATACCTCCATCCAGAGCGGCCTGGAAGCCTTTCATTACCGATGGGATGTATTCTTTAGGAATATTACCACCCACTACTTCGTTAATGAACATAAAGCCATCCACACGGGTAACTCTATCTTCTTTGCCTTCGTAATCGTCGAAGTAAGATAATGGAGCCAGTTCAAACTGAATGTCGGCAAATTTACCACGTCCACCTGTTTGTTTTTTATACAATTCGCGGTGGGTAATGGCTTTCGAAATAGTTTCGCGGTACGATACTTGCGGCGCACCTACGTTTGCCTCTACTTTAAATTCGCGCTTTAATCTTTCAACAATAATTTCCAGGTGAAGCTCGCCCATACCAGCAATAGTAGTTTGGCCGGTTTCTTCGTCGGTTCTTACCTGGAATGTTGGATCTTCTTCTGCCAGTTTTTGTAAACCGGTAGATAGTTTATCGCTATCTGCCTTTGTTTTTGGCTCAACGGCCAATTTGATTACCGGCTCAGGGAATGTAATCTGCTCTAAAATGATGGGATGATCCACATCGCAGAAAGTATCTCCCGTATAAACTTCTTTTGCACCAACTACGGCAACAATATCACCGGCTTGTGCTACATCCACATCTTTCTTTTCGTTGGCATGCATTTCCAACAAACGGCCGATACGTTCTCTTTTACCGGTATTGGCGTTCAATATATACGAACCTTTTTCCAATCTGCCCGAGTAAACGCGTACAAATGTCAATTTACCTACGTAAGGGTCGGTCATAATTTTAAAGGCCAAACCTGAAAATGGCTCATCAACATCGGCGTGCCTTACTACTTCCTCTTCCGTTCCGGGAACAACGCCGGTTACTGCGGGTACATCCAACGGGCTAGGCATGAACGAAATAATTCTATCCAAAAGAATTTGAACACCTTTGTTTTTAAGCGCTGTACCACACAATACGGGGGTAACATCTTTTACGATAGTTGCTTTTCGGATGGCTTCCAGGATTTCATCTTCAGAAATCTCTTCTTCCATTAAATATTTTTCCATCAGATTATCGTCGTGGTCGGCAATAGCCTCAATCATTTTGGCTCTGTATTCTGTAGCCTGATCCACTAAATCGGCAGGAATTTCAATTTCTTCAAATTTGGTACCGTACGAGCCATCTTCCCATACTATACCTTTCATGTTAATTAAATCGATAACTCCTACAAAATCCTCTTCTTTACCTATTGGTATTTGAATGGGAATAGGATTTGCGTTCAATCTTTCGTCAAGTTGGCCTACCACGTTAAAGAAATCGGCACCGGTGCGATCCATTTTGTTTACAAATGCCATACATGGCACATTGTATTTATTGGCTTGGCGCCATACTGTTTCCGACTGTGGTTGCACACCACCTACCGAACACAGCACAAAAACGGCACCATCCAAAACACGCAACGAACGCTCTACCTCTACGGTAAAGTCAACGTGGCCCGGAGTGTCAATAATGTTAATTCTGTTTCCTTTCCATAAGCAGTGTGTAGCCGCAGATGTAATGGTAATGCCTCGCTCTTGCTCCTGGTCCATCCAGTCCATTGTGGCGGTACCATCGTGCGATTCTCCCATTCTGTGGCTGCGGCCGGTATAGAACAAAATACGCTCGGATACGGTGGTTTTACCGGCGTCGATATGCGCCATAATACCAATGTTCCGTGTTTTCCGCATAACGTCTAACACTTTGGAATTACTATCTGTTTTAACTTCTGTTGACATAACTGTGTTTATGTAATCTATTAAAATCTAAAATGGGCAAATGCTTTGTTTGCTTCTGCCATACGGTGCACTTCGTCTTTTTTACGAACGGCACCGCCCTCGTTGTTCGATGCGTCTATCAATTCACGCGAAAGACGCAGCGACATCGACTTATCGTTTCTTTTACGGGCCGAATTAATCAACCAACGCATACTTAAAGCAACACCACGCTCTTGTCTTACTTCCATGGGTACCTGATAAGTGGCACCGCCAACACGTCGCGATTTAACCTCGACCACCGGAGTTGTATTTTGAAGGGCCGATTTGAATACATCCAGGCCTTCTTCGCCGGTTTTTTCTTCAATTATCTTAAATGCTTGATAAACAATATTACGTGCAACGTTTTTCTTTCCGTCACGCATTAGGTTGTTTACAAAACGAGTAATTAATTTATCCTCATATATCGGATCCGGTTGTACATCTCGTTTTTCTGCTGTTTTTCTACGCATGCTCGATTACTCTAAAAAATTCCTGTTAACTATGCTTTCGGTCGTTTAGTACCGTATAAACTTCTGCCTTGCTTTCTGTCGTTCACGCCGGCAGTATCTAATGTACCACGCACAATGTGGTAACGAACTCCAGGTAAGTCTTTAATCTTACCGCCACGTATCAAAACAATACTGTGTTCTTGCAGGTTATGCCCTTCACCGGGTATATAAGCCGAAACTTCAATACCATTGGTCAAACGCACACGAGCAACTTTACGTAATGCCGAGTTCGGTTTTTTAGGGGTTGTTGTATAAACCCTAGTACAAACACCACGCTTTTGCGGGCTACCTTGCAGGGCAGGTGACCCTGTCTTTCGTACTTTACTTTTTCTACCTTTTCTAATTAATTGTTGTATTGTAGGCACGGTTAATTTAATTAAGTTATTGCCATTAAATCGAGAGCTTGACAATATACGAAAAATTCCAACATTTTTTCAATTTTAATGCAAACATTTTTATCAAACAACCAACAAAAACACCTTATTTAAGAAAAAACACACAAATCAGACGTTTTTAACATAATTATTTCGATATAATGTTATATATCAGTATAACAATTTGAATTTATCACAACTACCAAATATCACCCCAAAAAAGCTCGAAGCGCTCGCAACAGCAGGCATTAGAACGCCGCAAGAACTGCTCGATTTCTTTCCGCGCCGGTATATAGACCGCAGTAACGTGATGCGCATCGGACATCTTATGGGCGCCGGCGAGGAAGTAACGGTAGTGGGCGAAATTACCGCCATAGATATGGTTGGATTTAAAGCCGCAAAACGACTGGAAATTACCATAAAAGACCGCACCGGATCGTTAAAGGGCGTGTGGTTCAGGGGTGGATATTATCTGCAAAAATATTTTAAGGTGGGCGAAACGGTGGCTTTCTTCGGTGAAGCAAAACGATACGGCCGGTCCATTACCATAGCGCATCCCGAAACAGACAAAATTGCGCAAGCGGGCGACCTCGATGCTTTCTCCAAAATTGTGCCCATATATCCCGGAAGCAAGGAATTTGCCAAAGCCAGACTGACCGGGAATCAACTTCGAAATTGGATTGCATGGACGCTCGATAAATTTGATACACCCGAATTTCTGCCAAAACCATTGCTAGACGAGCTCAAATATCCCGAGCGTAAAAAGGCATACCGCGCCATTCACGCGCCAGAAAACCACGACGAACACAAACACGCTCTGCAACGGTTTAAGTTCGAAGAGCTGTTTCTTTTCCAAATGAGTATGCAAAAAGTGAAGAAAACGGTAACAGAACGCAATAAAGGTCACGTTTTTGAGCCCAAAAAAGGCTATACCACCAAATATTTTAACGAATTGCTGCCTTTTGAGCTTACCAAAGGCCAAACCGCCGCACTGCACGATATTAAAATGGATTTGCGCTCGGGCCGGCAGATGAACCGCCTTATCCAGGGCGATGTGGGTGCGGGCAAAACCATTGTGGCCATTGGCGCGCTGCTGATGGCATTAGACAGTGGTTTCCAAACGGCATTTTTGGCTCCTACAGAAATTTTAGCGGAGCAGCATTACCGAACACTCACTAAACATCTGGAAGGATTGGGCATAAATATCCGATTGTTGGTAGGCGGACAAAAATCGAGTCTGCGAATGGATATTTTGACCGATTTGGAAGGCGGAACTTGTCAAATAGTGGTGGGTACACACGCTATTATTCAGGAAAAAGTGCGTTTTTATAATCTGGGACTGGCCGTTATAGACGAACAACATCGTTTTGGTGTAAAACAGCGGTATGAACTGCTTAACAAGGGCGATCATCCGCATATTTTGGTGATGAGCGCCACGCCTATCCCCCGCTCATTAGCCATGACCGTTTTTGCCGATTTGGATATCTCCATTATCAAAGAGTTGCCGGCCGGACGCAAACCCATAAAAACCGCCATTCGTGGTAGCAAAAAGCGAGAGGGAGTATATGATTTTTTACGCCGTGAGGTGGAGGATGGCGGTCAGGCCTATATAGTGTATCCGCTGGTGGAGGAATCGGAGCTGCTGGATTTAAAGGATGCCACCGCCGGATTTGAAAATATCAAAAAACGTTTCCCGCACATTAAAGTGGGACTTTTGCATGGCCGCATGAAACAGGACGAAAAAGATGCCGTGATGAAAGCGTTTATTGCCAACGAAATACAAATATTGGTTTCCACTACGGTAATTGAGGTGGGCGTGGATGTGGCCAATGCCTCCATAATGATTATTGAGCACGCCGAGCGCTTCGGGCTCTCGCAATTGCATCAATTAAGAGGGCGCATTGGACGGGGCGAGCGCCAAGGTTATTGTATTTTGATGCCCGGGCATAAAGTAAGTCAGGAGGGGATATTTCGCTTGAACACGATGGAAAAAACATCCGACGGATTTAAAATTGCGGAGGCGGATTTAAAACTTCGGGGTCCCGGCGATTTCTTGGGAACCAAACAAAGTGGCCTGCCCGATTTCAAGTTCGCCGATATTTTACAAGATCAATTTTTATTGGCCCAGGCCCAAACCTTTGCGTACAAACTGTGGGATGGCGACCCGAAACTGGGCCTTCCCGAAAACCACGCCCTGCGCCTCGTTTTTGAACCTTACTACAAAGAAAGAGCCGCATTTTACGGGATGGGGTGAGAGGGGGATTAGTTGATTAGGGGATTAGTTGATTAGGGGATTAGGGATTGAGGGATTAGTTGAATAGTTGAATAGTTGAATAGTTGATTAGTTGATTAGTTGATTGGTTGATTGGTTGAATAGTTTATTAGTTGATTAGGGGATTGAGGGATTTGGAATTAGGTTGGGCTTTTTCGATGGATATTATTTTGTGGCGCCGGAATATCCTTTGAAAATATGAGTGCTAGCCGATACATTCTTTCAATAAAAAAATAAAAACAACGTAAAATTGCCACAAAAAAGGGTGCCGAAGGGCATCCAACAACCGTAGCCATCACGCCAGCGGGCGGACAGGCTCCAATGCGAGCGCCAGCGAGTCTATCCGTGGATAACGGATAATCTAAAGAACAAAACGGAGAAGCGGGGAATGTTTTACGAAGCTGGCGGTCATTGAGCACCGTCGAAATGCCGCCGGAAGTTCGAGATAGTTGACTAGAAGATTGGTTAAATGTTTATTAGTGAAAAAGAATTCAAAAGAAACCGGCCTTGGAATTATGAGCGTAGAAAGATCCGGGGTTTTTAGTTAGTGGGAATAACTAAGCACCAACGGTGCGCGATCATTAGCCGAGTCCGTAGGGCTCGGTTAATGATGTACGGCATATCCAAAAAAGCGCCAACGGTGCGGAACCGTGTTCGCCCGCCGGCGAATCAAATGGTGTGTTTTAAGCTCTGCGGATTCTTTTTGGAACGTAATCGTCTTCCATCCTTAAGCCCCAGAGGAGCCGGAATTAATCAAACCCATCGTTTTAAAATTAATTTCCGGATTTTATTCGCTATTTGGTGATTACGCACCTTTGGTGCTTTGTTTAGTCCTATCGGTATGAGACGGATGTCGGCTTAGGCGTTGGAAATCAAAATAATATGTCGAATATTAACTTCACACCTTTGCCTTTTTTTATGAGAATCCGGGATTTCTCTAACCCGTCTTTCAAAGCACACTTGGGACCACCCCCGCTTTCACGCAAGCGCAAAACCTGCCCCTCCGGTGGCGGAGAATGGAACCGAGCGCTGTATTAGTATTTTGCTATAAAATGAAGAGTGAAATTTAAAAATACACACTTCATGCAGTTCCGGAGCTAAATTCCCCTCCATTGGAGGGGTGCCCGCTCGCGGGCGGGGTGGTTTTATTTGAAAATATGAGCGCTAACTAACAGAAATTTTTCAATAAAAAATCAAAACTCCGCAAACCAGCCACAAAAAAAGGCTCTGCATACCAATACAGAGCCTCTTTAGATGTGGGATTGAAAAGTTCTTTAATCCTTTCGGTTGCGTAGCTTTTTCCAGGCGTACGCGCCACCGGCCGAGGCCAGTAATATCAAACCTCCGTCAACAGGTGCCAGATCGGGGGCTTTCGGTAGCATCGGAATGGGAACGTCCGGATTTTGCGCTAAAACCACTGTAGAAACCAGCAGCACTAATGTAACGGCTAAAAGTGTTATTACAAATGTTCTCATGTTATTATCCTCAGTAGTTTTAAATTATTTAATTAGCATCATTTGTTTGGTCAGTGTTTGGCCGGCCGAGCTGAGCTTGTAGAAATACATTCCGCTGGCAGCATTTTTGGCGTCCCATTGCGCCGTATAAGTTCCGGCGGTCTTATTAGTATTTACCAACTCTGCCACTTTTTGTCCCATCACGTTATATACGGTTAAGTTTACCTGACCCGCATCGGCAACCGAATATTTAATAGTGGTAGCCGGGTTAAACGGATTCGGATAGTTTTGCTCCAGTGCAAATACCGCGGGTGCTTCGTCCACTTCGGTTGCTGTTGGCGTATCGTTTACTGCAATACTGATGCTTATTCCCGTTTCCTCGTGTACTTCTTCCTTAAGCGGGGCAATCATGGTTAATATGCTTGGCGTTGTTGCCGGTTTGATGGCTTTTTCTTTCGAGCCTTGAATCTCGAAAGTGTAACTTTCTATCTCACGCAGATTAATTTCTTCACCAGTGTTGTAATTGTTTAGTTTGATGGTCCAATTCTCCGGTATATTCTTAAAATTCTCTGCGCCAAGGGTTACAGTTCCGCCCAGTGCCGTCATTCCGTCTTCAGAAGGTGCCAAAGCCCTGACCAAAATCGGGAATTCGGCCACGCCGTCAAACTCCAGCGGCAGGTTATTGATGTCGAGTTTAGCACCATCCACCATTGTTCCGAGGCTCAGATATTTATAATTATTAATGGGTGCGAGTTTAAAAGCATCGTGACTGTCGGTGCCCAATTGGCCGTTTGGTGTGAACGAGAAGAAGGCCTTATCTCTCAATCCATCCATTTCGGCAAATAAATCAAAACTGACCGGTTCCATCTGCTTTCTGTACAATGCATTTGCAGAAATGTTCAACTCAGGACTTCCGGTCTCGTCAAAATCTTCGTTCAATACATAAAAACCTTGCAATGCGTCGATATAGCCACTGCCCAAACCACCGGTCACGCCGTTCCAGGTATAATAGCTGCCGCCCGACTCATCCCCTACATCCACATCTCCGGCGGCGGTATTCTTATATACATATATGGGCTTATAAATGTCGGTAAAGGTTAAATCGTTGTAATCTATATTAACAAAGAACGGATTTCCCACCAGCGACCATCCATGCGGAGCACTGTTTATGGGTGCGGTTACATCAACTTCGTTAAAATCGCCCGTTGCGAACAATGTTTTGGGGAAAACGCCATCATCCGGTGTAATTTCGCCGGTCTCGGGGTCTTCTACCGGTTCGTCGGCTTGATACATATATACAAAAATACCTTTACCGGCCGGCATAGCAGCGTTGAAATTGCTTAAAGTAGCCAACTCGTTGGCGTAAGTGTCATAATGAAGCACGTTTGGATTGCCAAATTCGGTTTTTGCGCCGTCAAAGCCCTGCGTCCAAATATTGTCCAGAAAATCGGAGTAGGAGTTGTTTGTAGGCGACGATAGCATTCTCCAGCCTTGGGTGCCGGCGATGGTGAATGGGATAGGTTCTTCAAAACGCACATCTCTTACACGTATAGACCCTCCGCCCGATGCATCCGATACTATTTTAATTTTACCGACTTCTACATCTAACCCATCTACTAACTCTATTTTAGCTGTCATAGTTTCGTAGTCGCCCGGAGCATTGTACTCTGCAAACAAAGTATAGCTTTCGCCATCATCATCAGAAACTAAAAATCTTACCTTTTGACCATATTCACCACCAAAAGTTGTAATACTTACGCTTACAAACAGCCTGTCGTATTGGGTAAAATCTATGGTTGGTGTTTCAATATAGCCTTCATCAAGCACTTTCACATATCCACCCGCTGAAGTTACAAGCTCAAAGTTGGATAGCACAAAACCTTGGGATTCTGCACTTGCAACATCATCTGCATTTCTGAAATTGTTGGTATATGGCAATTCTAAATTCCCAACTACTGCGCCACTCAGTTCTATGGTCACATCGTCCAAGCCGTCACTGCCGATGGTCAATACATCTTCGTATTCGCCTTTAGCCAACCCGGCTTTAAGTCTGGCATAAATAGTTGTTTCGTTACCATCGAAGCCATTTATCTGCGATAAGTTTACCCAATCATCGGCATCCAGAGATAATTCAAAATTCTGTTCCGATAAAGTAAAATCGACATCTATATTATTACTAAAATTAGCCACATTAAGTTTAAAACTTTGTGAATCGGACGGCCCTTCGCCTTCTTTATACCCAAAATGAGAAATGGCATTGGTACTGGTAAAAAATGTTGGTCCGGCAGGCTCACCAAAAGAAGTCCAGCCTATATCGTCTATAGTAACCTGGCCGCCATTTGGATTATGAAGACGCAATTCAACAAACCCTTCTTCCTGTACGTCTATAATTATATAATCGGGAAGAGCCGGATTACTACTCTCACCCGTTACCGTTTTGATATCTTGGCCATTTATTTCTACTTCAAACGCAACGGCATTACTAAATGATTGATAGTAGTAAAATGCCAACTGATCAATTCCATTTGGTATAGTTGCTGTAAGCTCCGCAATATTTGATCCTGATTTAGCACCTAGCATAAAAGCCTTACCATTCAAAGCCTGATCTCCTCTGGCTCGCTTATATGTCCACGAAATGTCGTTATCGCCTTGAAAAGAACCATCTTGATAACTACCTGTCCCACCATAATTTGTAAATGTCTCCGTAAAATCTGCATCCAATGGTTCAAAAAACTCGGTTACTGAACCAGAAACATTTACAGTTGCATCATCCAAATCGTCGCTTACAATACCAATCTCATCTTCATGGCTGCCTGGCGTTAACCCTTCCATTAGACGAACATAAATATCGACTTTATCACCATCAAACCCTTCAAAGGAAAGACTGTTGGACCAATCAATATTATTTTTGGAAATTTCGAAAGGAGTAACATTGCCTCTTAAATATAACCACACATCTATTTCCCCATCTAGGTTTTCAGCACTAAGTTCAAAGCTTTGGGAATCGGAAGGCCCCTCGGTTTCCATGTAGGTAAAACCGGTTAAAGTTGAAGGGTTTGCAACCAACGTTGGTGGAGCTTGATCAGAGGTTTTTTTGAAAAGTCTGAGATATTGTTGGCTACCGGTATAAGCTGCAAATCTAGGGGCACCAAGATTCCATTGCAAAATTCTAGCATCATTATTTCCATTTTTCAAAACCCAAACACCTTGTTTACTTTCGCTATCCGAAATCGAAGCCGTCCATATTTCATTATCTTCAGGTTCGTCATTATAAAAATTTGCATTATTGCCTGTAGCTCCATTCTTGCCCCAAGAAACATAACCTACATCAGCATGGTATATGGTAATATCGCCTCCATCTACTGTAATAGTAAATATATTTTTACTTTCAAATCCTGCTGTAATTTGTTCACCCATTTCAGTAGATAGTTCATTATGTAGTATGATGTTACTACCCATATCAGTGCTCATCATATTTTTGGTATTACCGCCAAAAATAAGGTACTCACCGGTTTCTAATTCTTCTATTGCGGTTATTTCCGTAAATGTTTGCGCCCATCCAATCCCTGTTGCAAAAATAAGCGCAGTTATGGTAAGTAGTAATTTTTTCATATTGTAATCCTAGACACTTTTTATAGTTCCGTTTTATTCAAATGTGCTTTGAGCAAATAAAAGCTTGCCTGTTTGCATCGGTTCAATTAATAAAATTAATAAGGTTAATGCAAGGATAACCCGCAAAACTTTGTTAATTTTTTCTTTGTAGTTACTTTTTTGAGGGGTATAGGTTTGGCGGTTGTCAGGGAATCGGTTGTCCGTTTTCTGGAAAGCAGTTATCGGTTTTTTATGGCAGTGCGGCGGTTATCGGAAGGGCGAATGTCGGTTTTTTCGCGTCTTGCCGAGTGCAGCGAAGCATCTGGAATGTTGATTAATCTGGTTAAATATTTAATTTCCTGTCACAAACCAATATTTTTGTGGCGAAATAACGCAATTTGAAAAAATGAGCCATTAATAGCACTATTTCCAATAAAAAAATCAAAACCCCGCATACCGCCACAAAAAAGGGATGCCGAAGGGCATCCAACAACCGTAGCCACGGATTATAATCAGCCAGCCGGCTGATTAATCCGTGGATAATGGATAATCTAAAGAACAAACCGACGAAGTGGGAAATGTTTTACGAAGCTGGCGGTCATTGAGCGGAGTCGAAATGCCGCCGGAATCTCGGGGGATAGTTGATTAGAAGATTGGTTAAATGTTTATTAGTGAAAAAGAATTCAAAAGAAAACGGCCCTGGAATTATGAGCGTAGAAAATCCGTGGTTTTTAGTTAGTGGGAATAAAAAAGCACCAACGGTGCGCGATCATTAGCCGAGTCCGTAGGGCTCGGTTAATGATGTACGGCATATCCAAAAAAGCGCCAACGGTGCGGAACCGTGTTCGCCCGCCGGCGAATCAAATGGTGTGTTTTAAGCTCTGCGGATTCTTTTTGGAACGTAATCGTCTTCCATCCTTAAGCCCCAGAGGAGCCGGAATTAATCAAACCCATCGTTTTAAAATTAATTTCCGGATTTTATTCGCTATTTGGTGATTACGCACCGTTGGCGCTTTGTTTAGTCCTATCGGTATGAGACGGATGTCGGCTTAGGCGTTGTAAATCAAAATAATATGTCGAATATTAACTTCACATCTTAGTCTTTTTTTATGAGAATCCGGGATTTCGCAAGCCCGTCTTTCAAAGCACACTTGGGACCACCCCGCTTTCACGCAAGCGCAAAACCTGCCCTGCGCCAACTGGCGTAGGGAATTTTAGACCTCTGAAACGATATATTATTTATATTTTTATACTCCGTTTCTCTTTATTAACCAATAAACTAAGACAGAATTCTGTGCCATTTCTCCGCCCGTTGGCGGAAGGGGTGCCCGCTCGCGGGCGGGGTGGTTTTATTTGAAAATATGAGTGCTAGCCGATACATTTTTTCAATTAAAAACCAAAATCCTATACACTCGCCACAAAAAGGGATGCCGGAGGGCATCCAACCATATTATAGCCACGGATTATAATCAGCCAGCCGGCTGATTAATCCGTGGTTAAAAATTGATATAAAAACAAAAAAAGGCTCTGCATACCAATACAGAGCCTCTTTAGATGTGGGATTGAAAAGTTCTTTAATCCTTTCGGTTGCGTAGCTTTTTCCAGGCGTACGCGCCGCCGGCAGCGGCTAATACCGCCAATCCGCCATCAATAGGCGATTGACTAGGACCGCCATCGGGGAATGGAAATCCCGGAGGCTGGGCCATGAGCACAGATGAGATCAACAATACGAATGTAACTGCAAATAGTGTAATTATAAATATTCTCATTTCTTTGTCCTTCTTGATTAAAAATTATTTGATTAGCATCATTTGCTTGGTCAGGGTTTGGCCGGCCGAGCTGAGTTTGTAGAAATACAGTCCGCTCGCCGCATTTTTGGCATCCCATTGCGCGGTGTGCATGCCCGCTGTTTGGGTGGCGTTCACCAATTCGGCCACTTTTTGGCCCATGATGTTGTACACCGTCAAGTTAACCTGACCCGCATTGGCTACCGAGTATTTAATGGTGGTAGTTGGGTTAAATGGATTCGGATAGTTTTGCTCGAGTGCAAAAATAGCCGGAGTTTCATCCACTTCGGTTGCCGTTGGCGTGTCGCTGCCGATGATGCTGATGCTGATGCCGCTTTCTTCCACAACTTTTGAGCGTACAGGCGTGGGCGATAGCGGAGTAAGCATGCTCATAGGTGCGCTTGGCGCTATCATTTTCTGTTTTGGACTGAGCATGAACGCATATTCTTCCACTTCACGCAGATTTACACGCTCGCCCGTATTGTAATTGTTCACAAATACGTCCCAGTTTTCGGGGATGTTTTTAAAGTCTTCCGCTTTCAGCGTAACTTCGCCCGATTGCAGCGCGTAGCCGTTTTCGCTTACTTTAAGCGCGTTGATGGATAGCGCATATTCGGCCTCGCCTTCAAACCCAAACGGCAGGTTGTTGATGCTCATGGTCTGTCCATCCACCACGGTGCCCATGCTAAGGTGACTGTGGTAATCGAGCGGATCGAGCTTGAGCGCATCGCGGTTGTCTTTGCTCAGCGCGCCATCACCGGTGAAAGAGAAATAAGTGTTGGCGCTCATACCGTCTATTTCGGCCGATAGTTTGAACGAACCGGATTGAGTGACTACTTTAGCACCCGACACGGGCTCTGTTTTTGCGCCATCGCCAATACTCAGGCTTCTTTCTTCCGTATCGGCATCGTTCTGGACCCAGAAACCGCTGAATGCGCCGATTTCACCATTGGGCAAATCTTCTTCTACAATGCCATTATATTTCAAATAACCTTTGGTATCATCGCCGTCATAATAATAGACCGTTTCCATTAAACCGGCTTTATCTATATTATCCCAATAAATTGGGGCATTGAATGGATTACCAGCCAAGGTCCAGCCTTCATTTTTGGTATTTAATGCAACGGAATAAGGGGCGCTATTGGCGAGCCTTGCTGTGGTTCCATATAGGTGTTTTGGGAAATCGGTTTCTGCAACAAAATTATCCGATTCGAACACATAAGCTATAAAACCTTTACCGGGCGTCATGGCCGTGTTTAAATTACTCAAAGCTGCAAAATCATCGTCCTTAACTTCCTCTGCGCTAAAATCAAAATCAAACACATTAGCATCTGGCATAACTTCCTCACCGGCACCAGGAAATTTTGAATTTGATATGCCCTGTGTCCAAATACCCGAAAGAAGCTCCTGATATTTATTGGTAGTGGGCGAGGCCAGCATTCTCCAACCTTGGGAGCCGTTTACCGTAAATAATAACCCTTCTTCCAGTTTTATATCACGAAAACGTAACTCTCCGCTATCAGTTGATTGAAATTGAACCATTACATTTTCAGCTCCCGTTACATCAAAAACGGTATTGAGTGTATTTACCGTATAGGTAGTAGAACCTGTTTCAATTATATAATCTTTACTGTCTTCGAATGTAGCTCCACCATCCGTAGAAATTGAAACTGTGACAATAAAATTACCTTTATCCCCGCTGCCAAACGTGGCTGAACTGAACTGAATGCTTAAAAAATCCAGACCATCTACGTCCATAACAGGTGAACGTAAATATTCATCTGCTGCAAGGCTCAACCATCCACCTCCAGAACTTTGTGTGTTTTTTGTACTAGTAGTTAAAAACCCATATCCCAAGACTTCATCCAAATCGGTTTGATTACGTAATTTATTTTCATACGGCAAAGCAAAAGATTCAATAACCTCGCCTTCCAAACTAACAGAAACCATTTCTAATTCCGCTGCTCGGTCTGTGATAGAAATAGATGCTTCATCATAAACACCCGCATTTAAGCCTGCTTTTAGACGCGCATACACCGGTGTTCCGGTTCCGTTATAATCGGTTATTTCCAATGCATCCGACCAGGTAGTTTCATCAAAAGAAATTTCCCAAACTGCACCGTCACTTACCGTGATGTCCACATTGGCAATATTAGGGTCTATATTTTCTGCCGTTAATGTAAAGCTTTGTGAAGTTGATGGGCCTTCGGTTTCCATGTATTCAAAATCATTCAAGCTATTTGCGCTTGTAATAAAATAAGGATCATCAATTGCATAACCACTCCATTCTATTTTATCAATAACTGATTGCTTATTTCCAGTAGCGCTACCAACATTTTTAATTTTAATAGTAACTGAGCCAGTTTTATTTATTTCTTTTGAGAAAGTATAAATATCATCCTGCTCTCCAGACCCACTACCAAATTCATCGGTAGTAGCTAATACTTCATCATTAACATACACTTCTAATTGACGAGCGGGCGCACCAGTATAAGCCTTTCTATATTGAAAAGTTAGTTCACCTAAGCCATCAGGAACCGTCCATTCAAAATAGCTATCGCTTGCACGGCGCAGCATTAAACCTTGCCCATCTATTGGGAATTTTTCTTGGTCTCTAGAATGACCATAGGTATATGTAACCCCATCCTCAGTAAAATTACCATCGCTATAGCTAGTTGGCAAGTTTACACTTTCAAAATCCATCGTTCCTTGCGCCCATCCAATCCCGGTAACGAGCAGAACGGCTGCAAAAGTAAGTAACAGTTTTTTCATAGTTTTAAATTTTTTTAATTCAAGTAGTTGGTACTAAAAATGCAGTAGGTAGTAATACGAAGTGCTTTATAATTATAAAAATATTTTTAGACACACCGCGTGCCAATAAACTATAATTACGCACACACTTTCAACTTATATAATTTTTTAAGTTATAACAAGTTTAGTTGATTAGTTGATTAGTTGAATGGTTGATTAGTTGAATGGTTGATTAGTTGATTAGTTGATTAGTTGAATTGTTGATTAGTTGATTAGTTGATTAGGGGATTGAGGGATTGGGAGATTAGGGGATTGGGAGATTAGGGGATTGGGTGATTTGGGGGATTGGGGGATTGAGTTCGGTTTTTTTCGCTAGGTATTATTTTTCCTCTCATTCCGATTCGCAAACGGCGTAAATTCGGAATTTTAAGGAGCTGTTTTTTAATTAGTGGGAATAACCAAGCACCAAAGGTGCGGAATCATTAGCCGAGTCCGTAGGGCTCGGATAATGATGTACGGTATGTCCCAAAAAGCGCCAACGGTGCGGAACCGTGTTCGCCCGCCGGCGAATCGAATGGTGTGTTTTAGGTTCTACGGATTCTTTTTTGAGCGTAATCGTCTTCCATATTTAAAATCCGTAGGTTTTGAGGAATTAATCAAACCCAACGATTTAATTTGAGTTTCGTGGTTTTATCCGCGATTTATTGATTACGCGCCCTTGGCGCTTGGAGATTTGATGGGATTCATGCTACCCCGAGCTGCGCTCGAGGTTTTTGATTACGCGCCCTTGGCGCTTGGATCGGAAGATGGTTGGCGAATCTATGCTATATATTCTTGTTACCTTAATGTGGCTGAGTTTTTTGTATCATTATTAGTGGAGTTTTTAATTATCTCGTATTTCCATTTAACGGTAAAAACCCAGCACCAAAGGTGCGGAATCATTAGCCGAGTCCGTAGGGCTCGGTTAATGACGTACGGTATGTCCCAAAAAGCGCCAACGGTGCGTAACCGTGTTCGCCCGCCGGCGAATCGAATGATGTGTTTTAGGTTCTGCGGATTCTTTTTGGAGCATAATCGTCTTCCATCCTTAAGCCCTAGAGGAACCGAATTTCATTCCACCCACAGCAGATAGAATGCGCCAATCGTAAAAAAACGTATTTTGTTAATTCTTGTTTAAACTTCTATTTATATTAAAGCCTACATAAATATTAACTAAACCAAGGTTTATCAGAGTGAAAAAATTACTTTCGTTATTTACAATGGTTTTTGTGCTGGCCGGGGGCATGGTCAGTGTTACCGCGCAAAGCACAGAGGATATTGTAAAGCAAATCCAACAGGAAGCCACCGAAAATTCTCAACTTGAGATTCTGGCTCACGAACTTCTGGATGTCATCGGGCCACGCCTGGTGGGCACACCGCAAATGATGCTGGCACACAACTGGGCTGTGGACACCTATAACAAGTGGGGCATCAGCGCCGAGAACCAAAAATGGGGCGAGTGGCGTGGCTGGGAGCGTGGCATAACCCATATTGATATGGTAAAACCACGCGTTACTACATTGAACGGAATGCAGTTGGCGTGGAGTCCGAACGGGCCCAAAGAAGCCGTTGTTGCAGAGGCCGTTATCATTCCAGAGGTAAAAAATGAAGCGGATTTCGAGAAATTCTTAAAAACTGTAAATGGCAAATATGTACTGGTTTCTGCACCGCAGGTAACCGGTCGCCCGGATTATAACTGGGAAGAGTTTGCCACCGAAGAATCCTTCGAAAAAATGAAAGAAGATCGCGCCAAAAGTAACCGCGCATTTTTTGAGAATATTGGCCGTACCGGCTACAACCAACGCACACTAAATGCTGCACTTGAAGAAGCGGGCGCTGCCGGCATTATTCAGTCGTACTGGTCGCAAGGTTTTGGCGCCAATAAAATTTTTAGTGCCAACACCAAAAACATTCCCGTAATCGATTTATCACTCGAGCATTACGGCATGGTATATCGTTTGGCGCAATATGGCAACAAGCCTATCCTTCGCATCAAATCGGAAAGCCGTGATTTGGGTGTGGCATCTACATTCAATACCATTGCACGCATTGAAGGCACCGAAAAACCGGATGAATATGTAATTCTTTCGGCTCACTTCGACTCCTGGGACGGCGGCACCGGCGCAACCGATAACGGCACCGGAACCATTACCATGATGGAAGCCATGCGTATTCTCAAAAAAGTATATCCAAACCCAAAACGCACCATTCTTGTAGGACATTGGGGCAGCGAGGAACAAGGTCTAAACGGCTCAAGGGCTTTTGTGGAAGACAATCCAAAGATAGTAGAAGGCATGCAAGCCCTGTTCAATCAGGATAATGGAACAGGACGTGTGGTTAATATTGGCGGGCAGGGCTTTGTGAATTCATACAAATATCTGAACCGTTGGTTGGCAGCTGTACCGCGTGAAATTACACGCCATATTGAAACCAACTATCCCGGAACACCATCCGGCGGTGGAACCGATAATGCATCCTTTGTGACGGCCGGTGCTCCCGGTTTTGGTCTGAGTTCGCTTAGCTGGAGCTACTGGAATTACACCTGGCACACCAATTTGGATACTTACGATAAAATAGTTTTCGATGATGTTAGAAATAACGCTATCCTGACTGCTATATTGGCGTATATGGCCAGCGAAGACCCAGAATTTGTGGATCGCGAAAGAGCCGAATTGCCGATTAATCCGCGTACCGGCACTCAAATGGAGTGGCCAAAGTTCAGCTCGCCCGAACGTCGCGGTGGACTGGATTAATAAAATAATACCGATTTAAAAGGCTTAGGTTGGATGTAGTTTAGTTTGATTTGATTTTATTTGATTTGATTTAAATTAATCTTGCTTAATTCAACCTTAACAAGCCACGACCAATGAGCGGTATAATTTGGAAAAAACTTATTTTAGCAACTATATTAAAATATTATTTGACTTAGTACTATGTAACTGTTAAAATAAGCTGTATATACAAATGGATACCTTCTGATAAAAGAAGGAAACGTTATTTTTTCATAATATTCCATTTAATTGGTTAAAGGTTGAGACCCTCCTTCATGCAAATTTGAAGGAGGGTTTTTTTATGGGGAGTTGGTTGATTTGGTGAATAGTGTATTAGATGAATAGTTGATTTATGTATTAGGGGAATTAGAGATTTGGTTGTTAGGAATTACGAATACTTTTCTGGTCAACCTGATGCGCCGGCCGGCTCAGAAGGATCTTGAGTGTCGAGTCATTTAGTAGTTGCGTAGGAAGGCAGAAAATATAGCTCTGTATTCTGGGTTCTGGCTCTGTTAATCTGCTCCGAGGTGCCCTCACCCCGGTTTATGCGCATGCGCAAAACCTGCCCCTCTACTGGAGGGGAATTGCATCGAGCGCTGACTTAATAATTTTGTTATTAAATGAAATGTGAAATTTAAAAATATGCACACCATGCAACAGACAAAGTCAAAATTCCCCTCTATGGAGGGGTGCCCGCGAGCGGGCGGGGTGGTCGCGGTGCCATAGAGCTCGGTTAATGATGTATGATATACCCTAAAGCGCCAACATTGCGTAATCGTATGGCGTATTTTGATTTTTATTATGTCTTCTTGTTTTCTCGTTGCTTGATGGTTTTCCCGTTTTCACATCCCGAAGGGATGACATGTTTATAGAAAATAGAAGCCCCACATGGTGGTGCGACCCCGTGGGGGTAGAATGTTCTCTTGGATAAAATATTTTCTATAAACATACGACCTCTTCGAGGTCTGGGGATTATTGCCAATCCGAAGATTAGATGTGTATTTCGAGGTTTTATCCGAGTTTGTAGATTGCGCACCCTTGGCGCTTTGGGTTCGATAGGTTTTTCTAACCCCGAGCTGCGCTCGAGGTTATTGATTACGCGCCCTTGGCGCTTGAATCGGATATGGTCGGTGTATCTCTATTCTGTATTCTATGTATCGGTTTCTATATCTTGCAAATCCACTCTGCCAATAGCGCTGAAATGCGTTTTGATGTGAATTCCAAGTCTCGTTTTCCAACATACATCATGCAGTTCCAGAACTAAATTCCCTCCGCTTGCGGGCGGGGTGGTCGCGGTGCCATAGAGCTCGGTTTTTCTCGTTCCAAACCTCCCACTTGGTTAGAACCATATAAACGATGAATTTTATATCGTTGAAAGTGCAACAAAACGTATATTATTGCTCTTTAAAAAAACTTAATTTATCGATATGAGCCTGACCTACATCATCATTATTGCAAATATTGCCGTCTCTTTGGTTGCATTATATGTAAATCCCTCAATATTAAATACTTTCGTAATGATACCATATCGCGTAGTGCGCAAAAAAACATGGTATGAAGTGTTTACATCAGGATTTGTGCACGCCGGATTGGGACATCTGCTCCTGAATATGTTTACACTGTTCTTCTTCGGTCCCGTTTTGGAAATGATACTGGGTCCCATACTATTTCTGCTTCTTTATTTTGTGGGATTAATTGCTTCTTCCATTCCTTCTCTCATCAAGCACAAAGACAACCCGAATTATGCCACTTTGGGCGCTTCCGGTGCCATTGAAAGCGTATTATTTGCCTTTATCGTGGCTTTTCCATTCGAAAAAATATACATCATGCTCATACCCATTGGAATTCCGGCCATCCTGTTCGGATTGGTATTTATAATATATAGTATCTATGCCGGCAAGCAAGAAGGACGCATCAATCACGAAGCCCACATCGCGGGTGCCGTTTGGGGCATCGTTTTTATGCTGGGATTCAGATTTTTATTTGTGGGTTAAGTTTAGGTAGTTGAATGGTTAATCTGTTATCTGTTTTCGGTGATGATTTTTTAGCGTCTTCCTGAGTGAAGCGAAGGATCTGAACTGTTGAGCAACTTAGTAATATCGAAAGAGAGAGTATTTCGTCTTCAACCATTGCCCACCCAATTAACAGTTCCGATATATTCCGACGGGAATTTCATTTGAGTTGCTAACCAATTTTTTGCACCCACCGAAATGCTCTGATATAGCTTCACGAATCCGTCTTCAAAAATACGCTCGGGACCACCCCGGTTTATGCGCAAGCGCAAAACCTGCCCCTCCACCGGAGGGGAATGGGCCTGAGAAGCTAAATCAAAACTTATACTTTAGAATTTCGATTTAAGTAATTATCAAAAATCTATGACTCCGCACCGATAAATTCCCCTCCATTGGAGGGGTGCCCGCTCGCGGGCGGGGTGGTCTCGAGTGCACTTCTCAAAAGTCCACAATAACATTATTCAATAATAGCCTTGGGAACCAGAGGTTCCCGTATGCGTTACGAACCGGACGTTCGTTACGAGACAAATGAGAAGTGAAATTTAAAAATACACACAACATATAGCTCTAGAACTCTAATTCCCCTCCGTTGGAGGGGTGCCCGCTCGCGGGCGGGGTGATTTTATTTGAAAATATGAGCGTTTAATTGCACAACATTCCAATAACAATTCAAAACCCAGCGCACCAGCCACAAAAAAGGATGCCGTATGACATCCAACAACCGTAGCCCCCTCCCAAAATTTAAAAACCGGCACGAATGCCAAAATCCAACGATGTTTTAGTTTGTTTGGTGGACGAAAAGAGCGGGAATAAATCCTTTCGGATGAAAAAACCATATCCATTGTAATGATAATACATACTTATTCCCATGGTGTATTTATTATAATTAAAATCGTTGGTCGATTCTCTGTAATGCCTTCTGAACCGCGAATAAACCGTTTTTTGGCTCAAATGGGAATTGTACGATACATAAGCGCCTATCCCAATACCGTAAATATCATCGTAACTACCGTACGAACTATCGAACGCATTGCCGAATTCGAGATGAAAGGGCACACTCCATTTCACATTTTTTAAAGCACTTCTGGCATTGTATGAATTATGATCGATCATGTTGCCATTACTATCGAAATACATTCCTCTATCCGAAATCCACCTCGCCGATTCCCTTTCAATCCCCGTTTTATAGCTCAAAAAATCGGTACCCAAAATCGGATTGCTTTGCATAAATCCAATCTTCCAATAATGACTGCCCATAAAATCCAGGGGCGAATCCACATAGCTATTATAAGGTAAGCGCACATCATTCAGGTTGGCTGCAATTTCAAATGTTATATGCTGTCCCATAAAACCACTGAAACTTTCATAATATTGTGTACCTGAACCCGGTGGTATGCGCATCTCGGCCGAGTAATTGCTTGCCCATCCCATTTCCGGTGATTTCTGTGCATTGCTTTGTTCGGTATTATTGAATAGCACCAACAATGCACAACTTAATATGGTTATCGATTTGATTTTCATGGCATTCCCCGTTCGTAATGTTGCCCGATAATACTTTTATTGTATGCCTTATAACGTTGTTATCAAAATTTTATTTGAACGCGCAAATATTATATACAACCAATTCGCTTTTCGGAGATTTTATCCGTTAAAGCATTCTCAATTTTCCTTTGAAGCACCCAACAATCGAATTAAATACTGCTCCAGCTTTTTAAATCGGGATTTTTTGAACAAACGCGAGCAAAACACAAATAAAAAGAAATGAAAATTAGCCTTCATTTCGGCATAATCATTTTCTTCCACCCATTTGCCAAAGTTTTTATCCAGCCAATCCGTTGGGTTTTCATTGGCTCGCCTCAGTCTATCGTGCAACAACCGATAGTAAATAAAAGCCTGTTCAAATCCAATGGGATAAAGTCCGGCAGAGTCCCAATCGGTCACGGCTTTATTTTTAAACGCATTGGTTTGCTGCAAATCGGCATGAGTCAGCACTTTTTTTGTGGAATTTACCTGGGTTTGCAGCTCCTTCAGGTCAATTTTATTTTTGACCAACCTCCGCACAGCGCCGGGCAGCCTTCGTGCATACTCAAAGTGTTGGGTAAAATCGGTTTCGCTTTCTCCCCTATTCGATTCAATCCGGTTTATAAGCTTGGAAACTTCAATCAGGCTTTTTTCTACTTCGTCACTTTCCAAACCCTCTAATGCCAGAAATTCAAAATAGACTACCGTCAAAATATCGCTTTTAAAAGCAGCTTTTATTTCCGGTATGGTGATTTGCGTGCTCAATTTGGCATAAAAATTATCGTACAGCCACAAAATATTGTTAAGTTCTTCGCAGCCGGTGAAGTATATCTTTTCAAAATAACTTTCGGAGTTTACATCAATCCGCCTGAACGAGTCCAAACTCCCTGCACCCAACCCAAAACCTTCAAAAATTGCACTTTTCAGCTCTAAATCTACTTTAGGTATAAACAGCTTTAACAATATGTTATAATGCCTGTGTTTATTGGATTTGGAATAGAACCAAAATACATTTTTTATAAAATCGGGTTGTTTTTTCGACTCATATTTAACCAGTTTTTTATAAATCTTATCCACTCGATTAAACCGAAATAAAAAATAGGAACGGATAGCCGTTGTCCATGCATTTATATTTTGTTTAATCTTTAAATCCACGTTTAGTTGCCCAACATTTTTTTCAGTGCTCCAATTAGTGAATCAGGCAACACACGTTTGGCCCATCGTTCTGCTTTTTGGCGAAACCGTTCTTTGGTCACGCTGCTTTGGGGCGTTTGCAAATACTTTACCACCGATGTGTTTTTATACACCCCTTTATCAATCGGATCTTCGTAATAATAGTGCTGCGTTGCCATATAACCATTAAGCAATTGCCCGATGAGTTTATCGCCTTTCAACATTGTACCGCTGTACCAATTAAATCCCAAGTTTTCGGCTATATTTTGGAGCAAACCCACATATTTCTCTTTTACAGCGGGTTTTTGCACTTTGGCGTGGTACAGCAAACTGAAAAAATAATGCGCTTCTTCGGGCACCATTACGCCCCTTTTGTTTTCTTTTGCAGCCAACATATCGGCAGCCCAGGTTGGGTCGTAATACTTGTCGCCCACATAGCGAATATCCAGACTAATTTCTTCCCCGGCCACTTGTACAAAGGCTTTGTAAGGCTGATTTGATTTCTGTCTGGCGCCTGCGGCTGATGCAAATCGTTGATAATTATCGGTCAATACATCTAAATCGGGTTCCGGATTTTCTATGGGCAGCGATTCAAATCCCCTTAGCACTAAATAGTTACTGGTAATATTGAGTATATCGAAAAGTTGTTGCCAGCTTTCCCAACCTCCTGCGCCCACCAAATCCTGCGCCACAAAAGTCAATTCCAATTTTTCGCCATCGAGCAGTTTTTTGAAGTTGGCAATGCCCAATATCAGCGGTATTTGATGAAAAAACTCATAAATAGTATTGGTAGAATGCACCGCATACTGGATTTTGATATCATATTCTATCCACTTTCGTATTTCACTCTTCGCTTCTACAATATTTGTGTTGCACAGTTCAATTTTTCCCGAAACCGACATGGCGTAGTTATATTTCGGCGTTTTGTCTTTAATTACAAATATTATAAACGCATTATCGCCAATTTTTTGGGCGTGCATAGAGCGCCGCTGGTTTTGGGGTATATTGGCATAAATGGGTTCTTCATAAATGCGTGCAGCATTTTCGTGAAAGTACTCCTCCGACCAATGCACTTCGGTTTCCAAAAGCAGTTCAAATCTTTCTTCCAATAACTCCCGGATACGATCGCGATACGGCCGTGCGGCTTTCCAAAGGGCAAAATAGGCGTAATCACCATCTAAATTATGGTTGAATACATGGTCCTTTTTTTCAAATTTTATATCCGAATTATACATAGGTTAAACTAAACTATTTCGTTGCTCCACTCGATTTTACCATTTTCCACAACGATTTTATCTGCTCTTTGGCAAAGATGTAATATATACCAAATACGGCCAAAACGTAATATATCAGTCCTATTTCCCAGCCAAACATTTGTTTAACGGTTATGGTGGTGCCCAAACAGAATGCCAGCATAATTACGGAGGCGCGCACAGCGGTATAAACCTGCATAAATCCCAAATCGAATATCTTGTGCATGTAATAAAAAGATACGGCTACACCCAACAAGGTGGCCAAGGTAAATCCATAAGCTGCTCCTTCCAATCCGTAATAAATAACCCCCAAACTTACCAAAGGCACAAAAAAGCCAACGGATTTTATAATTTGCAGTATCAATTCCAATTTTACCTCTCCGGCAGCACGGAATAATGTAGTATGCGAGTTGTTGAGCATTTGAATAAACACTGCAAAGCTCAAAATTTTGATAAGTACGACGGATTCGTTCCATTTATCGCCAAAAAGGATGGGCAACAGATCTTCAGCAAACAAAAAAGCACCCAAAATGACGGGATATACCAACAGATTGTTCAGCGATACCACTTTTAAAAACAATTGCAGCATTTCCTGTTTATTATCCTGTAAAGAGGCATACACCGGATATATCACTTTGTTTACAATGGCTACAATTTGATTGCGTACCGTGTTGGTTATTATAAAAGCAAAAGTATAAAACCCCAGTGCAACCGAACCCACCAATTTACCCACCAATAAATAATCGATGTTGCCGGTTAACATATTGGTGAACGAGGTGCCTGTGGTGTAGGCGCCAAATCCGAAAATATCGTCAAATGCCTTGCGCTGCCAACGTAGTTTTGGCAACCATCCGGTGGCTTTAAAGAAAAACGGAATGGCAACCACCACTTTTACAACGGCATAAAATACAAGCGCCCAAACGCCAAAACCGGCAAAAGCCATAGCCACGGCAACCAATCCCGCTATAATATTACTGGCATTGTTTACAAAGGCCAGGCGTTTAAAGTCCATTTTTTTGATGAGCTGGGCTCGGTGTACCAGGTTTACCGGACTGAACAAAATGCTTAAACTCATAACAGGTATAATGGCTAATAAACTACTTTCACCATAAAAATTAGATATGAGTGGAGTGCCGATAAATACCATTCCAAAAAACAGGATAAGCGCCCAGACCACACCGGTCCAAAAAGCGGTATCGTAATGCGCCGACGTTAGTTTTTCTTCTTTTTTCTGGATGAGCGCCGCATTCATGCCCAAATCGGTAAATACTTCCAAAAATGATATAAAAACAACGGCCATTCCCACCAAACCGTAATCTTCCGGGAACAGGAGCCTGGCCAATATCAATTCTATGATTAAGCCAAAACCCCTGTTGATTACAGATTCGAGGGTAGTCCAAAAAACGCCACCAACTACATTTTTTTTTAAACTACCCATTATCGCTCGATATGTTTTTTGTTATCGCTATACTTATAATTTTAAATTATATGTTCCTTAAATATATGGTTGTTTGAATATAAGACAGAAAAAATTATATCGTATGGCGATTTCATTATCCGTTTTTGGTTCTAAATTGGCGCATAAATTCTACCAAGGCCTGCACATCGGTCATGGGGCACGAATTATAAATACCGGCACGTATTCCACCTGTTGAGCGATGGCCTTTAAGTCCAATCATACCGTTGCTGGCCGCTTCTTCCACAAATTGGGCTTCCAATGCTTCGTTGGGCAAACGGAAGGTTACGTTCATGTACGAGCGCGATTCCAGTTCGGCAACTCCGGTATAAAAATCATCGGCGTCAATTTCATCATATAAAAGTGCTGCCTTTTCTTCGTTAAATTTCTCAAAATATTCTAATCCACCTTTTTCTTCCATCCATTTAAGCATCAAATTTACCATATAAACGGCATAAACCGGTGGCGTGTTGAATATTTTATCGGCATGCGTATGATAATTTAATATAGTAGGTAGGTTTTCTTTGTCGGCCCTTTCCAAAAATTCATTTCGGATAATTACTAGCGTTACCCCTGCCGGACCCAGATTTTTTTGGGCTCCTGCATAAATAAGTCCGTATTTATCTATATCTATTTTATGGGATAGAAAGTCGGAGGAGGTGTCGCACACCAAATAGGAACCGTCGGATTTCGGCTCCGTTCTGAACTGTGTACCGTAAATGGTATTATTGGACGTGTAATGTGTATAAACCGCTTTTTCGCCAAAATTCAGTTCATCGTTTTTTGGTATTCTGGTGAATTTATTGGCCGCACCGGAGTACAGCTCGTTCACTTTTCCATAAAGTTTGGCTTCTTTAATGGCTTTGGTACTCCAAACCCCGGTATTTATGTAATTGGCGGTTTGCTGCTCTTTCAAAAAATTAAGCGGAACCTGCATAAACTGCGTACTGGCACCGCCCTGCAAAAACATTATTTTAAATTCATCGCCCAATCCCAGCAAGTTTTTAAGTCTTTCTTTGGCCTGATTGTTGATTTCGGTGTATTCTTTGCCTCTGTGACTGAGCTCCAATATCGAAGCGCCAACATTTTGGTAATTGGTAAATTCAGCTTGTGCCCGTTCCAGTACTTGCAAAGGCAATTGTGCAGGACCGGAACTAAAATTGTGTATTCTTTCCATTAGGTGTTTATTATTAAGTGAGTGAGTGTGAGTGTATATATTAGCCTTTTAATTGCAGTTTTAAGTGCATTTAAAAGCTTTTTTAATGTCATTTTAATTTAAAAAGTATGTACCAGAAATCCGGATCTTAATTTTGGTTCAAACCAGGTCGATTTTGGCGGCATCAATAAACCCGCTGCCGATACGGCAACCAATTCTTTTATATCCGTCGAGTACATACTTATGGCCAGCGTGGCTTTACCCGAATCGACCAGTCTTTCCAGCTCTTCGGTGCCCCTGATACCGCCGATAAAGTCGATATTTTCATCGGTTCTTGGGTTGGTAATTCCAAAAAATGGCTCCAATATATTTTCCTGCAAGCGGGTTACATCCAATTTGGAAGCTACATCATCTTTTTGGCTATCCGGCAGGTTCATAGTGTACCAATTTCCATCCCAATAGATGCATATTCCGCCTTTATTTACGGGCACCGGATTATTGGTGGGCTCCACATCGAATTTTTCGGAGAGTTGTGCAAAAAAATCATTCGGTATTTCAAATATCACGCGATTGTAGGCTAATATTTCCATCTGTTGAATGGGGAAAATAACTGCCGGAAAGAAATTATACTCTTCGTTTCCGGTATGATTGGGATTGCTTTGGGCTTTTTTATCCGCAACACGAGCCGCACTGGCACAACGGTGGTGTCCATCTGCAATATAAAGCGCTTCAACGGTTTCGAATGCCTCCGTAAAAGCATTTTGGTTGCTTACTCGCCAAATGGTGTGCTGTACACCATCATCGGTTTTAAAATCGTAGATAGGATCTTGTTCTTGTTCCTGTTCCATCAAGCCGGCTATTCCACGGGTATCGTCGTAAGCCAACATAACGGGTTCGGCGTGCGCACTTTGGGTAAGAATGTGCTTGGTACGGTCGTTTTCTTTATCGGGACGTGTAAGCTCGTGCTTCATTATCTTATTATTTTTGTACTCGTCCGTGCTAACACAGGCATAAATTCCCGATTGCGCCCTTCCCTTCCAAATCTGCCTGTAAATGTATAAATAAGCCTGCTCATCTTGTATATAATTATCCGAATCAAGCAGTTTTTGCAAATTTTCTTTGCCTTTCTGATACACTTCCTCTGAGTATAAGTCGGTTTCTCGCGGTAAATCTATCTCCGGACGTATTACATGTAAAAAACTAGTGGGTTTTCCCTCTGCCATGCGGAGTGCATCATCGGTATCTATTACGTCGTAGGGTACGCAAACTATCTCTTGAGCTTTTGAATGATGTGGCCTGAACGCCTTGAAAGGTCTAACAATTGCCATGAATGTATATTTTTATGATTTTGTATTTATTATCTTTAAAGTATGCCTAAAAATTAGATTCATTTTATAAAAAAGGTCTTAAATTTAAGGGTGTCTAAAATTAAACAAAAAAATGTACTAATAGTATGAATGATGACAATTTGAGCAAAGATCAGCAGAATCAACTTTTAATGATGATGCTGATACAGCAACACCAGCAAATTGGTATGATAGGCCTGGGGAAATTGAAAAACCCGGCAACTGATGCCATAGAACGTGACATGGCCTCCGCAAAATATGCGGTTGATACATTAGCTGCTCTCGATGCTTATACAAGCGGCAATCTACCTGCCGAACTAAAAGGATATCTGGATCAGGTTTTGACCACACTCCGTTTAAATTATGCCGATGAGGCGACTAAAGAAAATACCGGAGAACCAGAAAAGGAAGAAGAATAATCGCGTGAAAATTAAGCAGATTAAAGCCGGTGGTGGGGTGGTTTTCAAAAAAAATAAGGAAACTACCTCCACATCGCAGCCACTGGTTTTATTAATATATAGAAATGGGTTTTGGGATATCCCAAAAGGCAAGTTGGAAAAGGGAGAGAGTATAATGGAATGTGCGTTACGCGAAGTAGCAGAAGAAATAAACGCCGATTTGCCTACCGCACTGTACGAACTGCCCACCACCTACCACGAATACAACGAGCCTAGAAAAAATTATAAAAGAATGGGCAAAACTACGCATTGGTATGTTATGCAGTTCGAGCACGAACAGGATTTCGAACCGCAACTGAACGAAGGTATTACTAAAGTTGAGTGGGTGGGCTTGGATGAAGCCAAAAAGCGAGTGGCTTACGATAATTTAAAATTTGTACTCGAAGCTTTTGAAGAGTGGTATTTGCAGAATCAGACATAATGGGGTGCACGCAAATCTTTTGAGCAAAACCACACAGAATAAAAAAAGGCACAACCGATTGGTTGCACCTTTCTGATAATACTGAATATGAAACGTATTTTAATTTTGTAGTTTAAACACAATCGGTAAACTGTACTGTACACGAACCGGACGACCTCTTTGCATTCCCGGCTTGAAACGCGCAGATTGAACAGCTCTCAAAGCTTCTTCGTCGCAACCGCCGCCAATTCCACGTATTACTTTTGCGTTTTCAACACGGCCTTGTTCGTTTACAATAAACTGAATGGTAACACGGCCTTCAATACCGGCACGAGTGGCCATTTCTGGATATCGCACTTTTCTCTGCAAGTCTTGCAATCCACCAAGCAATTCCGGCATTTGCTCTACAACTACGAAGAATTCTTCTTCCTCTTCATCTTCAGCTGGTGGAGGTGGTGGCGGTAAGTCAATAACTCCGTCCAAATCCAATTCAGCATCCAATAAAATTTCAATATCATCGTCAATAATTTCATCGTTGGGTACTTCTACCGGTACCGGTGGACGTGGTGGAGGTGGAGGTGTTTCAACTTGTTTGGTTTGGATAACCTCTTCGATTTGAACCTCTTCTTGCTGGATAATTTCAAAGCCTTCTGACTCTTCAGCTCTGAAGTCCATCTTAAATGCTGCTATTAGCACTAACATGGTAACTATTAAACCAAATTGTAAGAATAGGGTATAAGATTTTTTCAAATCGGCTTTTGGATTTTTTCTTTTGATAGCCATAATCGATTGAAATTTTTGTTTAGTTCGTGATGGGTCAAAGTAAGCTAATTTTTACTTTGACTGCAAGTCTATTTTATCTTTTTTACTTATTAAAAGTCTATTTGTCCATTTCTTGGCTAAAAGTATAGCATCTGCAGTTAATAAACAAACTTATAAAAGTAAATTAAAGGCTCTAGGCCCCTGCACAATACATTTAATAGGATGTATCTTTTTGCCTATTTATAACAAACCCTTATTCAATTTGTTTATCTATCACATATTAATGTGAGATTTTTTCGCTGATAAAGTATCTTTTAAGAGTATAATACACAAAAATGACGGCAAAACCTGCCCCCAACGAATCTACCACAATATCCATCACCTCTCCCGAGCGCTTAAAGGGCATCACCTCTTGCATAAACTCGATTAAAATGCCAAATATGGTGCCGTAGGCGAATATTTCCCATAAATTGGGTATGCTGTTTTTGCGCAATCCTTTTACAATGCCAAATAGGTACGTCCACCCTGCAAACATCAGGAAATGCCCGATTTTATCGTACGAAAACATTTTCAGGTTTGGTAAATCGCTGGCCGGCACTAATGTCAACCCTACGATGACCCCCGTACATAGCAATAATAACAGCGTTAATGTTCTTCTATATTTTAATATAAACTTGACGATAGTATTTGTCCCTATATTTTATTGATTTTATTTTATTACGTGCTCTAACTATTCTTTTATAATATGTCAATCGGTTCTAGCGGCTCGTCTTTCTCTTTCAATTTCACAATTGCTTTTTTATTCCCGTCCAGCATTGCCATTGCCGTTGATAATATCGGGTTTTTATACTTTAAAAAAAATGCACCTGTTTTTCCGGCCAACACATCACCAAAACCGGCTCTGTTAAATATTTTGGTGTCATAATCCGATATAAAAACCTGTCCATTCGTGCCGGCTATAATGCCGGGCATGCCCTTTGCCATTATGGTAATGTCATTTTTCGTTGCCATTTTTCTGCATTCTTCAATTTTAGCTGCGCCGTCTTCTATTTCCACATCAAACAGCCGATTAAATTCGCCGGCATGGGGCGTCAGTATCCATTCGGAATTTTTGGGTTTAATGTTTAACGTGA
Organism: uncultured Balneolaceae bacterium; assembly: GCA_964615135.1. Classification (GTDB taxonomy): domain Bacteria; phylum Bacteroidota; class Rhodothermia; order Balneolales; family Balneolaceae; genus Balneola. The sequence continues at coordinate 30,462 of CAZTOG010000007.1, forward strand.
TTCTGGACAGCGCATACAATGCATCGGCGTCTATAACGGCATTCCCGTGATATTGTTTTAGCAATTCTTGAACAAAATCTACGGTATCTGCTTCCCTCCCCAATCCCGGACCAATCAGTAAACTGCCTTTTTTTTCTTTTAAGATGCCCAAGACTTCATCCAAATGGTCTTTTTTGAAAAAAGCATCCTCCTTTTCTCCTACCGATTTTTTTATTATCTGCACCAGATTTTTATCATAAACCGGCATTAATGCCTTGGGAGTTATCAGAACTACTGCGCCCAGACCGGTTTTCCATGCACTTTTTGCGGATAATATTGCGGCGCCGGTCAATCCTTCCGAGCCTGCAACGATATATAAAATACCCTGTTCGTATTTATGGCTTCTTTGCGGCGGCTCCACCAAATTGGCTTGCACCCATTCCTCGTCAATAAGTATTAAATCGTCGTTTTTATACTTATTTGGCACGGGTATTTCACAAAGTACAATTTCGCCCGCCATCTTGGGACCGCTATTTAGGTAAAATCCGGGTTTCAATGCTCCAAATGCTGTTGTGTAATTCGCTTTTATGGCCGCGGCCATTACCATACCGTTATCAGCATTCAATCCGGTGGGTACATCCATTGCAAAAACCGTTTTGCCCGATTTGTTCACCCATTCTACAATTTCTAAATAAGGCGCGCGTATTTTGGATTTTAAGCCGGTTCCGAGCATACCATCTACCACAAAATCGAATTTCTGTTCATCAAGTTGCCCGATTTCCCCAATAACTTCTAACTCCCATCCCATTTTTTGCAATAGTCCGTAATTCCGGGCGGTATCAGGGCTTAATTGATCGCTTCCCTGCACAAAGTATATGCTTATTTTATAGCCGACATCGCCCAGCAGACGCGCAACTACCAGCGCATCGCCCGCATTGTTGCCTTTTCCGCAAAGGAACAGGGCATGTTGACCCGCAGTGGTTTTGGCGCGTATAAATTCGGCAGCCCGCGTTCCTGCAACCTCCATTAGGGTGAAGCCGTTTATGCCAAATTCCTCTATGGTTTTTTTATCCATAGTTTGGCATTGCTGCGCGGTGCAAATTCTATACTTTGCGGGTATCTGCATTACTTATTTTAGTAAGATATAGCGAAAAGAACCTTTTGTTTGGATGGTTTTCCGGTTACCATACATTTTCCGCTCTCCGATTTTTCCAACGGAATGCAGCGTATGGTTGCCTTGGTTTCATTTTTAATCAATTCTTCGGTTTCCGGTGTTCCATCCCAGTGTGCGTAAATAAAACCGCCTTTTTCGTCCAGTACTTTTTTGAATTCGTCGTAGGTTTCTACTTCGCTGGTTAAATCCGTTCTGAATTTCAGTGCGGCTGCAAACATATCGTTCTGAATGGTATCGAGCAGGTTTTTAATGGATACTGCTATTCCCTCCCGCTCTTCTATACTTTTTGTGAGCGTATCGCGGCGGGCCAGTTCCACCTTGTTGTTTTGCACATCACGCGGACCAACTGCAATTCTGAGCGGAATGCCCCGGGCTTCATGCTCTGCAAACTTGAATCCCGGTTTATAATTATCTCTGTCATCCAATTTGGCGCGGATACCTTCGGCTTTTAGTTCTGCCAATATTTTATCGCCGTATTCAATTACGGCAGCATATTCTTCGTCACTTCGGTAAATAGGTACTATAACCACCTGGGTCGGTGCCAATTTTGGTGGAATTTTGAGACCATTATCATCGGAATGCGTCATAATTAAGCCACCAATTAAACGTGTGGATACGCCCCAACTTGTTGCCCATACCAATTTTTGCTGACCATCTTTGTCCTGAAATTTCACATCAAAGGCTTTGGCAAAATTTTGGCCCAAAAAGTGCGATGTTCCGGCCTGTAATGCTTTTCCGTCTTGCATCAGAGCTTCTATACAATAGGTTTCTTCAGCACCGGCAAAACGCTCCGATTCTGTTTTAACGCCCGTAATTACCGGCATGGCCATAAATTCTTCGGCAAAAGTACGATAAACTTCGAGCATTTGAAGGGTTTCAGCTTCAGCTTCCTCTTTAGTGGCATGTGCGGTATGCCCTTCTTGCCATAAAAATTCCATGGTACGCAAAAACAGGCGGGTTCTCATTTCCCACCGCACCACATTGGCCCACTGGTTAATCAAAATCGGCAAATCTCTGTACGATTGAATCCAATTTCTGTAGGTATCCCAAATAATGGTTTCAGAAGTTGGACGAACAATCAGCTCTTCTTCCAATCTGGAATCGGGGTCCACTTCTACCCCGCCATCTACGCTTTTAAGCCTGCTATGCGTTACAACGGCACATTCTTTGGCAAAGCCCTCTACGTGCTGCGCTTCTTTAGAAAGAAAGGATTTGGGAATAAAAAGCGGAAAATAGGCGTTTTCATGGCCGGTATCTTTAAACATCTGGTCCAGTGCCTGCCGCATATTATCCCAAAGAGCCATGCCCGTAGGTCGAATGACCATACTGCCACGCACCGCCGAATGCTCGGCCAACTGTGCCTCTCTGATAACGTCCAGGTACCATTGTGAATAATCTTTTTCTCTTTTTGTAATTCTTTGCGCCATGAAATCTAAATATTAACTTAAATGAAGTCTTAAAGTTAAGAAACTTATAGAACAGAATTAGAAGATAAATAGTAATTTTTATTTTATCCTAAATATAAAAATCATATATTTGGGGTCTATTTAAAAATCCGTAACGGATTTAAGTACGGCGTGGTAGCTCAGCAGGTAAGAGCGTACGACTCATAATCGTAAGGTCGAGGGTTCGAGTCCCCCCCACGCTACACCAAAAGCCAGTATAAGTATTTTGATATTAATATTTTATACTGGCTTTTTTGTTTTTTTGGGTGAAATTTGGTGAACGAATTTATTATATAGCTAGTCTCTATCGCGCAAGCGGACGCTTGCGCAAGCATCCACTTGTGTAAGGGGCTGCTTGTACCATAGATGCTTATTCAAAGCCAATATTACATTTGTAAGGTTTTTAATTTTGCGTGGTCTTATCAATAAAAAAAGATTATGAGCCGAAGATATAAATTTCTAGACCAGCAACTGCCTTATTTTGTTAGTTTTGCAACCGTTCATTGGATTGATGTGTTTACGCGTAGTGTTTACAGCGATCTGATTGTTGACAGTTTAAGACATTGCCAAGCCAAAAAGGATTTACTTTTATACGCATGGTGCATCATGCCAAATCATATGCATTTAGTTATGGGAACCAAAGGCTTCCCAATGCAGAATATACTCCGTGATTTTAAAAGCTATACTTCCAGAGTTATCAAAGAAGAGATAAGAACACACCCTAAAGAAAGCAGGCGTAAGTGGTTGTTATGGATGTTCGAGCAGGCAGGCAAAAGAAATGGTAACAACAAAAATTGGCAGTTGTGGCAACAGCATAACCATCCAATTGAGATATATAGCAATAAAGTAATGGAGCAAAAAATCAACTACTTACATTTTAATCCGGTAGTTGCCGGTTATGTAGAAAGGCCTGAACACTGGCTTTATAGCAGCGCTAGAAATTATTATGGTAAATCGGGATTATTGGATATCGTTGAATGGATTTAAATCGCAAGCGGACGCTTGCGCAAGCGTCCGCTTGTGTAAGCGGCTGCTTGTTCGAAATTAAACAACATTTAAGCCTTTTAATTTCGTGATTAATTTATTTTATTAAAGGCAATCAAATCGTTTAAACCAATAATTATTAATCTTTATGGTAAATACCAATTTTAATCATAGCCAATCCAGAACATACAGCTTACACCGTATTGTAATCCGGGTTTTAATAGTGTTAATGGTAGTGGAATGGGGCGTTTTGTTGTATCGGCAGGCGTGGTTATCGTTATTTTTGGTTACGGCTATTTTGCTTACCGTTTTTTCGCCCATTATTTTCAGAAAGAGAATGCAGATGGAACTGCCGGCCGAGTTCCATATCATTGCGGTTATTTTTGTATTCAGCGCGCTTTATCTGGGCGAAATTCAGGATTTTTATCACCGTTTTTGGTGGTGGGATGTGGTTTTGCATACAACAGCTGGCTTACTGATGGGCATTTTGGGCTTCCTGCTCATTTATATACTGAACGAAAGCAAAACGATTCATTTTAGCTTAACACCGGGTTTTATTGCATTTTTTGCCTTTGTTTTTGCCCAGGCTTTTGGTTCGGTCTGGGAGATTTTCGAATTTTCGGTGGATCAACTGGCGGGAACCAATATGCAAAAACCTTTTTTGGGCGACCCCTCCGGCCTTACCGACACCATGTGGGATATGATAGTAAACGCGCTGGGCGCTATTTTTATAAGCACCATGGGATATATATATCTAAAAAGCGGAAAAAGCTTTTTTGTGCGGCGTTGGATTCAAAAGTTCATCGACAAAAACCCAAAAATGTTCAGCAGCTAATGGCCAATATTTCCGGCAAACAATAAATCGCTACTTTAAGCTCTGTTTATAATCGTTTTAGATGCCATCCTCAGAAAAGCCACCCATGTTATAAGAATACCTGCGTTTCGTTTACATTATCCTTATTTTAACCGTCTTGTAAACAAATTTATTAAACAGCACTCATCGAAATTATAAATGGCTTTAAAAAGAACGCATACTTGTGGCGAATTGACAAGCGAAAATGTTGGCGAAGAAGTAATACTGAACGGCTGGGTCGGGCCCAGAAGAGATTTGGGCGGACTGATTTTTATTGATTTAAGAGACCGCTACGGGGTAACACAAGTTGTATTTACCGAGGAAGACAAAGCATTGCACCAGCAAGCCGAGCATCTACGCGCCGAGTATATTGTTAATATTAAAGGAAAGGTGATATTGCGCGGCGAAGATAATATCAACCCCAATTTAACAACCGGAGAAATCGAAATTGAAGCAACCGATCTGCATATTTATTCGGAGGCAGAAACACCACCTTTTGAAATTAAAGACGGCATTACCACAAACGAAGATACCCGCCTGAAATACCGCTATCTGGATTTGCGCCGCCCAGAAATGCAGCAAAAATTGCTTCTCAGATCAAAAGCATACCATATAATCAGAAATTTTTATAATTATAACGATTTTGTTGAAGTAGAAACACCCGTTTTGATGAGAAGTACCCCGGAAGGCGCCCGCGATTATCTGGTTCCCAGCCGCGTAAATCCCGGAAAATTCTTCGCGCTGCCACAAAGTCCGCAAACCTACAAACAACTATTGATGGTTTCGGGATTCGACAAATACTTCCAAATAGTAAAATGCTTTAGGGACGAAGACTTGCGCGCCGACCGCCAACCGGAATTTACCCAGGTGGACGTTGAAATGTCGTTTGTGAACGAAGAGGATATTTACGAGTACCACGAAAAACTCATTCAAAAATTATTCAAAGAAACCATCGGGCTGGAAGTACAAACCCCATTCCCACGCATAAGCTACGACGATGCCATGAATACCTACGGCTCCGATAAACCGGATACCCGTTTCGGACTGAAATTTGTGGATTTTTCTGAAATTGTTGCTGATGCCGAGTTTAAAGTGTTTTCGGGCACCGTGAAAAATGGCGGTGGTGTTGTTGGAATTAACGTACCGGGACAGGGCCACATGGGCCGTGGTGCCATCGACCGCCTGACCGACCGAGTGAAAAAAGAAACGGGCGCCGGCGGCTTGATTTACATCAAAATGCAGGAAGATGGCCCGCTTTGCAGTGTCGGTAAATTTTTGACTGAAGAAATTGTTTCTCAAATGGTTAGCAAAGCAGAAGCTAAAGAAGGTGATTTAATTCTGATATTGGCCGGACCAAAACCAAATGTATTAGAACAATTAGGTCAGCTGCGTTTGATGATGGGACACGATTTCGACTTGATAGATAAATCGGCATATAACCTGCTTTGGGTAACCGAATTCCCGCTTTTGGAATGGGATGAAGAATCCAGAAGATTCCACGCAATGCACCACCCCTTTACTTCGCCTTTGGAGGAAGATATTCCATTAATGGAAACCGACCCGGGCGCCGTAAAAGCCCGTGCTTACGACTTGGTTCTTAACGGAAATGAAATTGGCGGAGGTTCTATCCGTATTCACAGAAGAGATGTTCAACAAAAGATGTTTGAATTATTGGGAATTAACGAAGAAGAAGCGGAAGAAAAATTCGGATTCCTATTAAACGCTTTCAAATATGGAGCGCCCCCGCATGGAGGTATTGCACTGGGTCTGGACCGTATTGTAATGCTTTTGACCAACGCCGGCAGCCTGCGTGATGTTATCGCATTCCCAAAAAACCAACGTGCACAAAGCGCTATGGATAACAGTCCGGACGTGGTTGATAAAAAACAACTTGATGAACTTCACATCTCTATTAAGAAACGACCGGGAGCATGAAAACAGCAGGTTTGGCAGGATGTAAAATTGGATGGATGCTGATTTCGTTTGATAGCGAAGAATCACTCTATAAGGTTATCAGAGATGCCGACGAGATGAAGGCTGCTTTCGAAAAGTACGACCGTATTTTAATCGATTTGCCCATTGGCCTGGAAGATGAAGAAAAATACAGGCAAAACGACCTACTTATGAAAGAAGCGCTGGGCACCGATTATGGCGAAAGTATGGTTTTACCGCCTATCCGTCCAGCCCTGTACGCACCCAGTTATGTAGAAGCCAACGCCATAACTTTCGACTATACGGAAGAGCCGTTGGCGCCTGAATCTTGGGGTATTGCCGGCAAAATAAAGATGGTTGACGAAATTTTGCGCGAGAATAAATCCTTACGCGACAAGGTTTTTGAAAGCCACCCCGAATACCTGTTCCAAAAAATGAACCGTGGCGTTATTTATCAAAAGAAGAACCTGAAAAGAGGCGTTCGCCATCGTTTGGAACTGATTATTGCCGAAGAAGAAATTGCAGCCGATTTCTTCAGAAATATCAAAGAAGATTATCGAAAAAACGACGTAGCTGAGGATAAAATAGTCGATTCTATGGTTTTGGCGCTTTATGCAAAAAAATCGATAGATAGAGACTTACAAACCATGCCCGAAAATCCCGAAACCGACTCGGAAGGTCTGATAAAAGCGTATCATTATCTATAAAACCGACCATTATCCGGCCGGTTTATTTACACCGATATTTATTAAAAAAAGAGCCATGTAATAACGGCTCTTTTTTTTGTATTATATTTTTTATTGCGATAATCTGAGCTTATTCGGCGTATTTATGTCCCATTTTATACAATCTGTTCAAACCATTAAATGCAGCAATTCGGTAAGCTTCCGAAAATGTGGGGTAATTATGAACATTGTTTATAAAATAGTTGATGTCGCCCTCAAAATTCATAACCGCCTGGCCGAGGTGTATAATGTCGCCGGCACGATCGCCTATAATATGTATTCCGAGTAATTTTAAATTTTTACTATCGAAAACGATTTTTAACAGTCCATTTTGCTGATTACTGATATCGCCCTGTGTTATGTTTGTATAATAGGCTCGTCCAACAGCAAAATCTATTCCCTTTTCTTTGGCTTCCTGCTCGGTAATACCAATATTTGAAATTTCGGGAATGGAATAAATACTAAAAGGATATAATTCGGGCATACCAGATGACGGGTAACCAAACATTCTACATGCAGCTATACGCCCTTGCATAAATGATACTGATGCCAGGCGCGGAAAACCAATTACTGAACCGGCAGCATAAATATTGGCGGCAGATGTTTTCATATCCTCATCCACCGGTATAAACGTTTCCTTATCGGTATGTATGCCCACATTTTTAAGCTTTAAATCCTGAATATTTGGCATTTTTGCACCCAGATAAAGTGCATGCTCAATTTCGATAACATATTTACGTCCCTTTTCTTTATCATTTTTTAGGGTATAATGCGCTTCGGTGGTATTTCTAAGTGAGTTTTCTTTGATGGATATATTATCCACGTTCAAGAGCACCTCAATGTTGCTCGATTCAAGAATTTTACCGAGTTGGGCAGCAATATCGTAATCCAGCCATTCTAAAAATGTCGATTTTTTACTCAGAATGCTTACCCTTGTCCCCAAATTTGCAAATATACTGGCATATTCGAGTGCATTTACCCCACTTCCCACAATTACCATGCTTCTCGGTATGTGGTTTAACTGTAAAATGGACGAATAATCGTAAACTTTGTCATGGTCGATGGCGAAATCCTCCGATGGCTTTGGAACGCTGCCGGTGGCAATGAGTATATATTCGGCGGTATATCTTTCTTTCTTACCATCTTCGCCAACCGTCTCGATGGTATTTTTATCTACAAAAGACGCCAAACCCTGCACCGTTTCTATTTTATTTTTATCGAGATCGTCTTGCAGTTTTTTATTTTTTTGCGCTAATATGGTGTTTTTATACGAGAGCAGGTCTTTAATCTCATATTTCTCGTATGGTTTTACAGCCGCTTTTTCGGGAAATTGGTTTTGGAAACGTTTTATGATATGGGTTGTTTCCCTCATGGCTTTACTGGGCAGAGTGCCGGCATTAATCCACGAACCACCAAAATAATCTTCGTTTGCTGTTATAATTAAGGCTTTTTTATTGAGTTTTGCGCTTTGTACTGCGCATGAAAACCCGGCAGGCCCACTGCCTAAAATGATAACATCGTAATCGTATTTCATAAATTTTTTAAGTAAACAATCTTTGCCAAAAGATACCCTAATTTTCTATTCTTATACAGATTTTAGAAAATATTAATCATAAAAAACCCGATTTACATATAAATCGGGTAATTTCTTTCTTTCTAAGGGTTAAAATCGGCAATCAATACCTTGCAAACAGATACATGCTTAACTTTTTAAACTCCCAGCTCCATAAACGGTATTACATGTCAAATACCATTAAAAAAATCTACGGCATAATCTACAGCTTTCGCCCAATCGTCGGGGTGCCTTCCAAAACCGTGATCGGTATCCATCAAAACATACTCACTGGGGGTGCCCAATTGCAAAAGTTCATGGTGGTAATCGTCGGCATCATCAACAGTGCTTATAAAAGGTGCAAAGCGTAAATCTTCGTCGTTGGATGCCGCCATTACAGTAATATTGGGCATTCCCGGTTTATTGGCATTGGTAACCCAATTTGGCGATATGGCCATTAATGACAACGCATTTTCCGGTATAACTTCTTTTCCGCTTATTCGGTACAGCAACTCTTTCAGGTTTGGCCAAAATTCATGATCGGGCTCATTTTCGTAGTATTTTTCGGGAACGGTAATGTTGGTAAGTCCGGCAAAGTTAGCAGAAGCTTTTACACCGCTATTGTTTTTGCCTTGAACGTAAAGCATTGCCAACGTTCCGCCGGCGCTGTGCCCCGCCATATACATATTGGTTGTAGTGGTTTCCCATTGTTCAGCCAGCGATTTATATTTTTCTACCGCCAGTTCAACATCCTTTACCTGGTTGCTCACCCTGATATCGGATTGTAAATGAGCGGGCGGAATTTCTGCTAGCCCGGTTGAATCTACCAGCCTATAATTCATATTTACCGTTATATATCCCTTGTTTTTGAATAAAGCGGATACATGCTCGAATTCTTCTTTCGAACCGGCTATAAAACCACCTCCGTGCAGCAGAAATACCACCGGTGTGTTTTCATCGTAGGTTTCCAGAAAATACACATCCATTTTATGGCGTTCGTGCTCACCGTACCGGATATCCAATTCTTGTGTAAGCAACTCCCTCTTGTCTTCCGAATTATTTACCGAACATGCTGTAAATAAAACAATTACAAACATATAATACATTAAATATTTCATATTGCCATATATTTTGTTATTTAAAATTAAACACTGTGATGACCAAGCCCTTGACTCTGTTTTACTCCCTGACCGTACCTTTTAACTACAAGCTGGGTGTTATATATTTGATGGGTACCTAACGCAATAAATGATGTTTTTATTATATTTGCCAAAGTTTTATTAAACATATTTACAACTTTATGGAACGATTTTTAATTTTAGTATGCTTAAATTATACTTTACAAAGCGAATTGATTTCAGATTAGAAATCTGGATAATCATTTAATAATTTTTTAAAAAAATAAAGAGGAATATATGGCTTATACATTACCCGAACTTCCATACGCGTACGATGCGCTGGAGCCTCATTTCGATGCTCGAACCATGGAAATTCACCATACTAAACATCATCAAGGATATACAAATAACGTTAATGCTGCATTGGAAGGTCACGCTTTTGCAGATTTGGAAATTGAAGAAGTTCTAAAGCGTATAAACGAACTACCGGAAGACAAAAAACAGGCCGTTATTAATAATGGCGGTGGTTTTGCCAATCACTCTTTATTCTGGACCATCCTTTCACCCAATGGCGGCGGTAACCCAACCGGCGATCTGGGCGACGCAATCAATTCTACATTTGGCAGCTTCGATGCTTTTAAAGAAGCTTTTGCAAAAGCAGCCGCAACACGTTTTGGCTCGGGTTGGGCCTGGCTATCGGTTGATGGCTCGGGCAACCTGAAAGTACATTCCACTGCAAACCAAGATAGCCCCATTATGGACGGCTTAACCCCTATTCTGGGCATTGATGTTTGGGAGCACGCATACTACCTGAACTACCAAAACAGACGTCCTGATTATATCTCGGCCTTCTGGAGCCTGGTTAACTGGGATAAAGTTGCAGAATACTATAACGCTGCAAAATAATTAATCGGATTATTTTAAATCTTTAAACAACTAATGCCCTATTTTGGGCATTGGCTGTTTAGATTCAGATAAATCTGTCTTATATTATACCCATTCTAATTAAGCATAAAATTAAACACACTTAGGAGACAATTATGCAGTTTGGATTTGGAGTTGGTCCCGATACCAGCTGGATGCGCGAAGAACTTACCCGTTACGGTGTAGAAGAATTAACCACTGTTGACGATGTAGATCGTGCCATGAACGAATATAACGAAGGAACCATGCTTATGGCCATTAATTCGGTTTGCGGTTGCGCAGCCGGTAATGCCCGCCCGGGATTAGGTCTGGCTTTGGAGCAATCGCCCGTAGCACCCGACCACATGGTTACCGTATTTGCAGGGCAGGATAAGGAAGCAACCGCCAAAGCGCGTGCTTATTTTAGCGAATATCCGCCTTCATCGCCTTCTTTTGCCTATTTTGTAGATGGAAAAATCAAAGCATTGATTCCACGCCACCGCATTGAAGGTCGCACCAGCCAGCAAGTAGCAGACGATTTGAAAATGGTTTTTGAAGCCTTTGCAAACAAAGAGTAGTTAAAAAAACCAACAGAAATTGAAAAGCCCGAAGTTTTAAACTCTCGGGCTTTTTTTATTGATTTTACTCTGTTTAAGCATCACTGCCAAAATCTATCTCGTTTCCATCTTTTATTATTTTGAAACCCTCGGGCATGGTTTCCTTTCCGCCCGGACCGAATTCTACCAATCTGGCTGCTAATTCATCTGCTCCCGGTTTCTCTGCTGCATCAGCCGGCGCTACGTTCTCCAATTGTATGGTTTGTGTAGGATACGCAAATTCCACTCCTAAAGATTTTGCCAACCGCATAACTTGTAATAAAAAATTATGGCGTTGCAGCATTTCGGCGCCATAGTCTTGCACATTAAAGAATACATAGGCCATAACTTTAAGAGCCGATGATCCCAGCTCGTTTAGCTGAACCACATAATAATCTTGCCTGAAAAACTTATTGGCTTTAACAATACCTTTAACACCCTCCACAAAAGCAACAACTGCATCTGGTTCGGTATCATATTTAAGATCAAAATAGGTAATATATCTTCTGTAAGTTCTTTGCTGATAGTTATCGATCTCTGCCGTTGCCAGTTTAGAATTTGGAATGGTAATCAACGAGGTGTAAAAAGTTCTTACCCTGGTAGATCTGAAACCAATTTCTACAACGGTGCCTTCCAAATCGCCTACTTGTATCCAATCGCCCACTTTAAAGGGTTTATCCCAAAGAATAGTAAGCGAGCCGAAAAAATTCTCTAAAGTATCTTTTGCTGCCAAAGCTACCGCTAAACCACCCAAGCCAAGTCCGCCAATAAGTGCGGTTACATTTACGCCATTATTTTGCAGTATCAGCATTATGCCTATAAAAATGACAAAAACTTTTAAAGTTTTTCTGATGAGTACAATAATCTGGTCGTCAATATCGGTATCGGTCTTTTCAGCCAACCTTTCCAGATATTTTGTGAACACATCGCTCAAATTATAGAATAGCCATACGAAGCACAACGACACCGAAAGTTCGAGTAAAAAAGATAAAATGGCGTTGGCCGTTACCGAAAAGCGTAAATTGGTATAAGTGGTAAGCAAAAACAGAAATAAAAATATATAGCTTACCGGTTTTTCTATCCCATCCAACAGGTCATTATCCCATTTTGCATAGGTTCTATTAACTACACGGCGAAACAGATTATCGAATACAAATTCAAACAACCTTTTTAGTATAAATCCAATAAGTAACCACAAAAACACGGCAATAAACTGCCATATTTTTATTCCAAACCAGTCTTTTTTTGCCCATTCAGGCAGTTTGCTCAAAAACAGTTCTACCGTATTCGAAAATGTAGCGTTATATAATTCGGGTATTTTCTCTATGGTTTCTTCCGAAAAAAGCCATTCATCGCCACTTTTTACCAAATAGACATTGGGTAATTTGTGATATAATGTATATCTGTGCATTCCCGACAGCGAGTCTGCATATTCGGCTTCGTCGGGTATTTTATCGTAATTGATTATAAAGCCGTGGGCATCAAGCAGCTGGTGCAATTTTTCTGATAGCTCGATGCGATCATTCCTCGGGCGATTGGCCAGCTTCATGGTAGTAGCGGCCATTCTTAAATTTAGATTTTCTTCGTTCTGCCAATACGAAAAGGTATAAACGGTTTTTCTGGGTGTATCGAGAGAAGGGCTTTGCCGGGCTAAAATATGGGATGAGCCAAAAAATAAATTTAAGCTTATCAAAATGGTCAATAACAATATAAACCTGTTATACATATACATAAAATCACGCTATGTTCATTCAAAAGGAAGAAGTTACATAAAATTTTAGACTTTTATGGTGTAGCAGTGGTAATTTTTGAACCTGCTTTGCCCTCTTTTTAATACCTTAATAGAGCTTTAAAACTAACAATTTCATCGTCTCATGTAAAATGTGCTTATAATTACCCATTATTTATATATCTTTGGCACACAATATGCTAATTCAAGGATTTCAATATCCTAACATTTTAATTTAGATTTTATGGCTAATCAACAAAATTTCTCGTTCGAAATACCGCCCGAATTTGAGAAAATAAGAAAACATTTGCGCAGTATTATCGCAGTTATAGTAGTGCTCATTTTGGTCTTCCAAACCGCATACTCGGTAAAAACGGAAGAAGTAGGTGTGGTAACACGATTTGGTAAATACGTGGGCGACAGAATGCCCGGTTTAAATTATAAAATACCGTTCATCGATAAAGTGCAGTTTGTGCCTGTTCAGCGCCAACTAAAACAGGAGTTTGGTTACAGGACTAACGAAACGCGCGGCAGTTCAAGAGCAAGCCGAAGCAGTTATTCGGGAGAATCTTTGATGCTTACCGGCGATCTTAACCTTAGTGATGTTGAGTGGGTGGTTCAATATAGAATAGACAACCCGTATAATTACCTGTTCAAAGTTCGCCACGCCGAGACTACATTAAGAGACATATCTGAGGCAGCCATGCGGCAGGTAGTGGGCGACAGAACAGTAAACGAAATATTAACTGTCGGCCGTGCTGAAGTTGCCAGCCGGGTGGAAGAAATTGTGCAAAACCTATGCACAGAATATCAGATGGGCATAAAAATAGAACAAGTTGTTTTGCAAGATGCCAACCCACCTGAGCCTGTAAAACCATCGTTCAATGGCGTAAACGAAGCACAACAACAACGCGAAACATTTATAAACGAAGCCAGAGCCGATTATAACCGTGTTATACCACGTGCAACGGGTGAGGCGCAAGAAACGGTACAAAGAGCCGAAGGATACGCACTAGACCGTACAAACACAGCCGAAGGACAGGTTTCTAAATTTAACGACCTGTACGACGAATACATAAAAGCACCCAGCGTAACTAAAACAAGACTATTTTTAGAAACCATGGAAGAAATAATTCCAAAACTGGGCCAAAAAATAATTACAGATGAAAACGGCAACAACGTAATCCCGCTGTTACAGCTGCAGATGGACGGTGCCAAAAAAACAACTCAGAACAATTAAGAGGATTTAGACATGAAAAATAAAAAACTTATACCTGCGCTGGTTGTATTGGTCGTAATAATTTTTGTTGCCTGGGATACTTTTTATATAGTTGACGAAAAAGAACAGGTATTGATTACCCGATTTGGCGAACCCAAAGGCGAGGCCATAACTACACCCGGCCTGAAAATAAAAACTCCTTTTATAGAAGTGGCCAATTATTTTGAGAAAAGATATTTGGAATGGGACGGAAAACCAAATCAAGTTCCCACCAAAGACAAAGTATTTATCCATGTGGATGCATACGCACGTTGGCAAATAACCGACCCACTGAAATATTATGAACGCCTGGGCAATGAATATGGCGCTTTATCGCGTATTTCTGATATTTTGGATGGTGAAACACGAAATGCCGTGGCTTCGCACGATTTGGTAGAACTTGTCAGAAGCACGAACCGTGAACCTGTAAAAGACGGCATTATCTCCGAAATAGAGCAAGATACGCTACAAACCATTGAAACGGGCAGAGCCAAAATACAGGATGACGTACAAAGATTGGCTAATTTACGTACCGCCGACCTTGGCATAATTATCTTGGATTTCAGATTTAAAAGAATTGATTATGCCGAAGAAGTAAAAAGAACCGTTTACGACCGTATGATAACCGAGCGAAACCGAATAGCCGATAAATTCAGGTCGGAGGGCCAGGGCGAGGCATCACGTATCAATGGCGAGAAGGAAAGGGAACTGAAACGTATCCAATCGGAGGCGTTTAGGGAGGCCGAAACTATTCGTGGTAGAGCCGATGCTGAAGCAGCTGCTATATATAACGCAGCTTATAACAAGTCGGCACAGGCGCGCGAACTGTATTCGTTTATGAAAAGTATGAATGCTTACGTAAACACCATGGATTCGGAAACGTCGTTAATTATTTCCACAAATAGCGAATTCTTTAAATATCTGAACGGTTTTTAGCACACTGTTTATAAACTTTCAACAAAAAAGCACGGATAAAATCATTATCTGTGCTTTTTTTTTTGGTTTAAACTCTAGAAACCCTTTCTGAGTCCGAGTATTCTGTCGGAATATTTCTTTTCTTTTTCCGGACTCGAAATCGAGCCATCACTGCTGGCATATTTTACGTCCTCCACCGAGTAAAACGCGCCGGGGTCGTGCGTTCGCACTACCTCCTCCAATTCATCCAATCGCTTTCTTTTTAAAACCGTAAAAATTACATCTACCGGCGTAAAACCTCCATGCGCATTGATAACTGTTATTATAAAACCACGACTTTTCAAATCTTCTACCAGTTCGTGCTTTTTATCTTGAGTAATTATACGCGCAATTACGGTTCCTACTTTCAGCACGTCTTCGAGAATTAGGCCAACATAATTACCGGTAGCAAAACCTCCGGCATAACCAATAAGATTTGCCCAATTATCGAGGTTGTTAAGCAGTTCCGATACCACAATGGCCCAAATCAATACTTCGAAAAAACCCAACAGCGCGGCTTTGCCCTTATACCCCCTCGAAACCATAACAATCCGGATTGTACCGATACTAACGTCCAGAATTCTTGAAAAAAAGATTATAAACGGCAAATATGAAGCCGGGAAAAAAGAAAACAAATCCATAATTTGAATAAATAATAAGAAATGGTATGCGTTACTAAATAAAGCTATTTGGCTGATTGGAATGTACGCTTTATTTTTATAATTGCGGAGAGGGAGGGATTCGAACCCTCGTTACATGTTTCCATGTAAACTCCCTTAGCAGGGGAGCGCTTTCAGCCACTCAGCCACCTCTCCTAAATGAAGAGTGAAAATATACGAGAGTTATAGTGTCTAATCAATGGCAAAAATATATATTTTATACTTTACCCATTGTTACGGCCAATTGCGTGTTTATTGGTGCCGTCGCTTTTTAATCCGGCTGCTGGCCTTCCAGAATATATATTTGAGCCAGATTCCTGCCTTCCTGCGCATAATCCAGCCCGTAACCCAATACAAATTTGTTCGGTATCTCAAAACCAACGTAGTCTATTTGTACATCATGGCGGGTGGCTTCGTGTTTGTGCAGCAAAGTCATAACGGATACGGAAGCGGGGTTTAATTGCTTCATTTTATCTATCATAAACTTCATCGACAACCCGGTATCGATAATATCCTCTACCAAAATAACGTGGCGTCCTTCCAAATCGGCATTAATTTCCTTCAGTTCTGTTACCTGCCCCGACGAAACCTTTGCATCACCATAACTGCTCAATTTCATAAAATCTACCTCGCATGGAATAGAAACACGGCGCATAAGATCAGCCAAAAATATAAACGCGCCATTGAGTACGCCGATAAAAATGGGCCTTTTGCCGTTAAATTCTTTGTCCAACTGCTTTCCCAGCTCGGCAATGCGCTTATCAAGTTCTTCTTTTGTTATATAGATAACGAAGTTTTCGCCGTTGCAATTTATGGTTTTGGGTAAAAATAAACTCATCTTATTTATGCTCGATATTTATGGTGAGGTATTCTGTTGTTTGCTCGGTACATCTTGCCAATTCAGAGATGGTTCCGATCTGTTTTTCTCCTTTGGGTTCCGGTAAAATGATTGCATAAATAGTACCACCTGATGACGATAATACCAAAGTATTTTCTCTATTTATTGTCGTTATTTTTAAATTCGTCAAATGGTCTGATATTTTTTGATTTCCCTGCATCCCAAACGGCATAATTTTATCACCTTTTTGCCAGTTTCTGAGCTTTAAAGGCCATTTTAGCGCATTTGCGTCTAAACGCAATGCAGGCGGTTGCGGCGGGGTATTTTGCAGCGATATTTTCACATTTCCGGTAACTACCCCGTTTTTTAGTTCATCTTTTTGGAGCAGGCGTTCGATTTTTGTGCTAGAACGGTGCGTAGTTTTTTGTATTAAAAGATAGGCCCTTTCACGAATAACCTGAAATTGATCATTCATGGTAATATGCCGGCCCGGCTGCGATTTTATCAATTCCTTTGCTGCCAACAACTCTCCTTTGGTAGTATAAATACCTTTATTTTCGAATATGGTATTTAAAAGCGCAGTTTGGAGCTCACTCGGATGTTTTAAAAGCTCTTCCAGCATAATTTTATCGTCATTTACTATCTCTTCGCTCAATTTTTGGAAAGCCTGCGCCGCTGATTTTGAATACTCTTTTAATTCCAACAGATTATTTTTCCAACCCGGAAAAAAACGGTCCATTTCGGGAATAAATTCATTTCTCAAAAAATTTCGGGCGTAGTCTGATTCCAAATTGGAAAGGTCGGTGCGGTATGGAATGTTAACTTCATCGCAATATTCCAATATTTCCTGTTTGGTAAAGTCCAATAACGGTCGTAGAATTTCACCGTCCCATATTTTCATGCCTTGCCATGCTGTTATGGCCGCACCTCTGAATATTTTTTGAAGAATGGTTTCCATCTGGTCGTCCAAATGGTGCCCAATCAAGATGGCTTTGGCGTTGTACTCTTGTTTTAAATCACGAAAAGCCTCATATCGCTTCTGCCTTGCCCAATCCTGGAAATTGTGAACCGTACCGTCTTGTTCGTCCGGCACAATAGATATGCAATCAAAACCCCAAATAAAAGAAAGCTGTTCTACCAGTTCCTGGTCTTTATCCGATTCCTCTCCTCTTTTTTTGTAGTTTACATGAACCACCAGTGCGTTTAATTTCAATTCGCGGGCTAAATAGAGCAAACACATCGAATCGGCCCCACCACTCACTCCTATTATTACCGAATCACCCTGTTTCAGTTCGGCGGCGGCTATATTTTCTTTGGCTTTATGGAATAGTTTTGATTCGTACTTTTTCATGTGTAAAAATATCAACTTTACCGCCCTCATTCAAGACGTGTAAGTTGCCCTCTTCATTCAGGCCTAAAAATTTATATTTACCCTCCAGAATTTCATCATTTACCACCAGCTGCACCCACTGCTCATACCCTTCCAAACTTTGATTTATTTCGTTTGCCAATTTGCAATCGTTTTTTTTCCACCTACCGTAGTTTATTTCCAGTTGCAACAAAATATCGCCCAATAATTTTTCACGCCCAATTTTATTGCCGCTTTCTATAAGCAGAGAAGTTGCTTTATCTTTTAACAAGTTTGGATATTGGCTTTGGTTTACATTAAGCCCTATACCCATGGCAATGCGCCCCAGTTTATTGCCTATAAAAGAGGTTTCCGTTAGAATTCCGGCTATCTTTTTATTGTCAACCATTACGTCATTGGGCCATTTCAGCTGAAGGTGGTGGTTGGGAATATACTCTTTTAACACGTCGTGTATTGCTATGGCGCAGGCCAATGTCAGAACGGTAAAACAGTCGGTAATATCGGGGGTGAAGATGGAGGTAAACATTAGGTTTTTACCTCTATAACTATCCCAATTTCTTTTGAACTGTCCATGCCCTTCGGTTTGGAGCTCGGCCATAATTACCGTGCCTTCCGAAATTTCCGACAGAGGCAGATTTTTGGCATAGTACTGGGTAGAGTCTATCTCCGGAAAAAAAAGAAACTTCTTTCCTAACCACTCCGTTTTTAAGTTCTTTATAAATACATCTTTATTAAACATTAGTAATTTCTCACCAATATTTTTTTATTATAGTTAACCCATCAAAAGTTGCTCTCGTACCAATTTTTAATTTCCTCAGGGCTTTCCGATTCTAAAATCTTATCGGCCAATGCTTTCAGATTATCGTCGGTTTTAGCTTTTAATTTAGCCGCTATTTTGTGCGCCGATGCCGAATTCATACTAAGATTCCGTATTCCAAGTCCTACCAGTGCACTTGCTCCTAACTCCGTTCCCGCCAATTCGCCACATACCGATATTTCTATATTATTACGGCGCGCGGCTTTATAGGTTGTCTCTATCAATCTAAAAACCGCCGGGTGATATTGACAGTATATATAATCCATATTTTTATTGCCTCTGTCAACTGCTAAAACATATTGGGTCAAATCGTTGGTGCCAATACTAAAGAAATCCACTTCTTTGGCAAATTTTTCGACCATTATTGCAGCGGATGGCACCTCTATCATTATGCCTATAGAAATGTTTTTATCCGTTTCGAAGCCTTCTTTGCCTAATTTTGCCTGTATTTTTTCTACCAGTTTTTTCACTTCGATTACTTCATCTAAAACCGTAACCATGGGCAGCATAATTTTAACTCTGCCGGGATTTCTGCCCGCTGTTTTGAGAATGGCACTTAACTGGGTTTCCAATATATCTTTGTGGGCGAGCAGCAGGCGTATTCCTCTCAGCCCCAAAAAGGGATTTTCCTCCCATTTTTCTTCGCGCCAGATTTTATCGCCACCAATATCAAACAAGCGTATGATAACCGTGCCTTCTATATGGGTTAATACCTTTTCGTAGAATTGGATTTGTTCACTTTCACCGGCGTGGTTTCTTAGATATAGCCATTCGGTGCGTAATAGTCCTATATCTTTCAATGATGCCGCTTTTATGGACGTAATTTCGGCTAAAAACTCCAGATTTGCCGTTATCCGCACTTTTGTGCCCGATTTTGTTTCTACCACCGACAGGCTATTATTTGAAGTTTCGGCTTTATTCTTCTCGTATTTTAAAATTATTTGTTCGTAAGCGGACAAATCTTCGGCGTCGGGATTTATAATAAACCGATTTTTCTCAACATCTATAATAGCATGGCCGTTGGTCGCAATTTCGCAGGCTTTTTCTACACCAACAATGGAGGGAATGCCCAATGCGCGGCTGAGTAACGCCGCATGCGATGTGGAGCCGCCATTTTCCAATACCAAACCACTGATGCCTTTCTTATGCAGATCCATCAGTTCTGCCGGACCCAGCTGTTTGGCAACTATAATATTTCCTTTACCAAAATTCGGGATATATTCGGTGTTATTGAACCATGCTATATAACGGTTTTTTATATTTTCTATATCGATGATACGTTGCCTGAAAAAATCGTTTCCATTTTTTTGTAGCGATTCTACTATGCCTCGATATGCTTTGGCCACAGCATAATCTGCGCTGCACAGGTTTTTTTCTATAAGCTGAAGTACCGTTTTCTCAATTTCGGGGTCTTCGGCTATCATAACCTGGCTTTCTAAAATTTGCGTGGCATCTTCGTTCAGTATAACCAGCCTTTCGCGCAATTCGCCGGTTAATTGGGTTCTGGCGTTTAAAAATTTCTGTTTATGCGCCTCAACTTCACTTTGTGTTATATAATTTTCTTTTATTGACTGTTGTTTATTTCGCAGAACCACTACATTACCGATTGCCACTCCATAACTTACCGGTATTCCCTTCAGAACCGTTTTTTTGTATGTAGGTTTTGATTCAGTCATCCTCAAAGCCAAAATTATTCTCTACCAACTCAACAATGGTTTTCATTGCTTCTTTCTCATCTATTCCGATAAATTCTAACTCCAACTCGGCACCATTTTCGGCTGCCAGGGTCATTACGCCCAATATACTTTTGCCATTCACTCTATATCCCATACGGTGAATGAAGAAATCGGATTCGAATTTACTGGCTTCTCTTACCAAAGTGGCAGATGGCCGCGCATGCAAACCCGATTTATTATTGATAATAACTTTTTGTCTAATCATTTTATCGGGGTGGCACTTAAAAATGTATTAATAAATTCAAATTTAAATTTCGTTATTTATAATAGCTAAAATAAAATTCAATATCGCCTTGCATTACTAATAATTTACACAAAACTTTGTCACAATCTTTCTTAAATTGCATCTTTGCATTAACCATTGATTTTAACATAGCACTATGTCTTTTTCTAAAAGTGACGTAAAATATATGGCAGAGTTATCAAAGCTTCAGCTCAGTGATGAAGAAGTGGCCGATTTTGCCGAAAATTTATCCAAAATTGTAGATTATATGAAAATTTTGGACGAAGTGGATACTACCGGAGTGGAGCCTTTAATTCATATAAACGAACCGGAAAGCAGATTTAGAAAAGACGTGGCGGGCGAGCCTATGTCGCACGAAGATGCTCTGAAAAACGCACCCGATGCCGACACCGATTATTTCCGTGTACCCAAAGTAATTGAGTAATTTTTTATGACGAAAGCCGCAAGTCCGACTTCCAGCCATACTTTTTTCAATCTATCGAGCAACAAGCAGCATATTATTGCTCTTTTATTTCTTTTTATCCTCCCTTTTTTCCTTTTTTCTGGTTCTATTGGCAGCGATAAACAAGTAGGCTCGGATACGGTACAATGGACGGCGGCTGATAAAACTCTTAAAGATTATAAGGAACTGCACCCTGAAAAAGATGCTTTATGGGCAGAAAATTCATTTTCGGGCATGCCGGGTTATGTCATTTCCAGACCCTATCAAGTGCCCAATGTAGATACTCTGCTGAAAAAAATCTCCAAGTTTCTATATCCGGTCATTTATTTCTGGGTTTTATTGAGCGGTGCCTATCTTTTTTTGATTTTATTGGATGTAAACCCATTTGCAGCAGCCATCGGCGCCGTTTTCATAGGTTTTACCACTTATATACCGGTTATTATCCAGGCCGGACACGTAACTAAATTTATTGCTTATTCTTTTATTCCGTGGGTTTTGGTGGGATACTTATTACTGACCCAAAGCAAAAGTAAAAAGCTGTTTTCGTTCTTCGTTTTTGCGCTGGCTTTGGCTTTCGAAGCACGCGCAGGACACCCACAGGTATTGTACTATTTTATGTATTTATTGCTTATCTGGTGGCTGTTCGATACTTATAAAGCATATAAGAACAATGAAATTAAACCTTGGGCTATCACCACTTTGATGCTCGTATCGGCGGGTATTTTGGCTATCCTCAGCAATGTCGATAATTATTGGAGCCTTTACGAATATACGCAGCATAGCACACGCGGTGGTTCTGCGTTGGAATCGGCCGGCAACACCGGTTTAACCCTGGATTACGCGTTTGCATGGTCACAAGGCTGGGGCGAATTGTTCACGTTAATTATTCCCGGAATTTTTGGCGGAAGTTCGGCCGAGGCCTATTGGGGGCCCAAGCCGTTTACCAGCGGTCCGCATTATTTTGGTGCCATTGCTTTTTTATTAGCCATTTTTGGGCTTTTCAAATCAAAAAACAGGCTTAAATATATATTTTTAGCCTCGGGTATTTTAGCCGTTTTATTTTCTTTGGGTAAGTTTTTCCCGCTTTTGAACGAGCCTATGTTTAAATATGTGCCTTATTTCAATAAATTCCGCACACCGGAAATGTGGCTAATTGTTACCGTTACCTCTTTTGCCGTTTTAGCGGCTCTGGGACTAGATGCACTGATAAAAAGCGCCCAAAATTCTGCAAATAAATTAAAAGACATTGCGGTTCCTTTGGGTATTGCCGCAGCGGTTACGGTTATTTTTATGGTGGGCAGCACCTCCGTGCTATCATTCGAAAAAGAAGGCGAAATTGCCACTATCGCCCAGCAAAACAATGTATCAGCCAATAATCCACAGGTTCGCAGCCAAATTCAGCAATTAATAGACCAGCGTATCAAACCCGAACGTATAGAAATAGCCAAAACGGATTCTATGCGATTTGGAATATTAATGATTTTGGGTCTGGCGCTGATAGCTGCGTTTTATACCGGTAAAGTCAAAAAGGAATTTTTACTGATTGGGATTTTGGTCTTGGGCGCTTATGATTTATTGAATGTGGGAAACCGCTACCTGCAAAAAGATAATAGAAGCGGTAAAAAAGCCGATGCAGAAACCATAATAAAAAGCCAAAAACGCCCGATTGATGCCTTTTTGGTCGAACATATAGACAGCGGTGATGGCTATCCGTATCGAGTATTGCCCATTTTGGACAATCCATTCAATAATGCCATTCCTACCTATTACTATCCCAGTTTGGGCGGTTATACGGCGGCAAAACTAAGCTATTATCAAGATATGCTGGACGAACTGCTTTTTGCCGGACCTTATGGAATAAATGCACCCGTTCTGAGTATGTTGAATGCCAAATATGTTACCAGCGGGCAGGAAGCACCCCTTCCCTTCTTCAAAAAAGTATTTGAAGGCGAAAACCAATTTGTATATGAGAACACCGAAGTTCTGCCCAAAGCTTTCTTCGCCGATACATTGGTGCACGCTGAAAATGCAAAAGAAGCTATGAATATTTTTAAAAGTCTCGGCGATTTTGATCCAACCGAAGTGGCCATAGTAGAAACTTTGGGTAATCCGGCAGCATCGAAAGACTCAACGGCGGCAGTTAAGGTTACCAATTACGATGTACAGCACATTAAACTGGAAACACAGTCTGGTTCGCCCCAATTCCTGATATTGAGCGAGATTTATTATCCCGAGGGTTGGAAGGCGTTTGTGGATGGCGTAGAAACCGAAATCTATAAAACCAATTATGTGCTGCGTGGCATCGAAGTTCCGGCAGGCACCCACAATATAGAATTTGTTTTTGAGCCCCTTTCAAATATTTGGGGCAAACGGCTGGCATGGTTCGGCACTTTATTGATTTATGGAATCGGTATAATCGGATTTATTTCGATGCGCAAACCGAAAGATGCCACAAAAAGTGAGGCTGCCGAATAAATAGTCCAACTTCTTGATGAACTATATAGGAATCCGGCAATTCCAATAATCGTTTTGTATAAATCTGAATGAAAAACACGCCAAAAATATCCATAATTATATGCTCGTATAATCGCGACGATGTGTTGGCCGATAATATCCATTCGTTTATAAAAGATAAAACCGATCCTAACGTGTACGAAATTGTGGTGGTGGACAACAACTCTACCGATAATACCGAATCCCTAATGCAATCCATCATTGCAGAAAATCCCGGTTATCAAATAAAGTACATTAAAGAACTGAACCAGGGTGCTTCACACGCCCGAAATCGTGGAATACGAGATACGAAAGCGCCATTGGTAGCCTTTGCCGATGATGACGTTATTGCGGGCGAAAATCTGATTGCCGAATGGCTGAATTTCTTTGAAGAATACCCCGATGCCGTTGGTTTGGGCGGCCGTATTAAAGTTCAATTCGATGCTCCGCGCCCAAAATGGATGCCCGAAATTTTGATGACTTTATTTGGAAAACATTATTACGGCAAAAAAGAAAAAAAATACACCGGTTCCCAATATCCATACAGCGGAAATACGGTTTATAAACGAAGTATTTTGGATAAATCGGGTCTGTTCAACACCGAAATGGGACGAAAAGGTGGTTCTTTGGACGGCGGCGAAGAAAAAGAACTTTTTTTTCGAATTGCGGCCATCAACGACCGAGTTTATTACGTACCGCAAGCGTATTTATGGCATCGGGTAGGAGAAAAACGCCTGACACAGGAATATGTAAAAGGTCAGGCCGTTGGAATTGGAAAAAGCATCGCCATCATGCTGAATAATGAAAGCGTGGGGGTAAAACTGAAAAAATGGATTACCGAAATCGTCAAATTGTTGGTCAGCTTGGCAATGGCGTTGGGTTATGTGCTGATGCTGCGTCCGGCAAAAGCCATGATGCTGCTAAAATTTCGAAAATGGGTTTGGCAAGGTTATTTTATGGGTCGGAAAGAGTTATAAAAAGGAATTTTGTACGCAAATTTATCTAACCGATAAAAATTTGGATATTCGGATGAGATAATGGCCAATGAAGCGTATCTTACGCAGTCTATACAGGAATGAATTAAAACAATGGCAAAAGTAAAATATACTACACATTTAGGTATGCCCGATATACTACCGGGCGAGGTTGAAAATTGGAGAGCTTTAGAAAATATTATCCACGAGGAGGCAAAAAAATTTCACTTTGAGGAAATCAGAACTCCCATAATGGAACAGACCGAGCTGATAAAACGCGGCATAGGACAACTAACGGATATTGTTTCCAAAGAGATTTTTGCCTTCACCAAAGGCGATAGCCATTATGTTTTACGTCCCGAATTAACAGCGCCGGTGGTACGTGCTTATGTGCAACATCACATGCAGCAACGCGGCGGCACGCAAAAACTTTACTATATCGGACCCATGTTCCGCGCCGAGCGCCCACAAAAAGGACGTCAACGCCAATTTCATCAGTTTGGTGTGGAACTGATAGGCAGCGACAGCCCCATTGCCGATGTTGAATGCATCGCTTTTATGATGCGGATTTATCAAAGAATTGGAATAAAAAACTTTGAACTGAAAATAAATTCCATTGGCGACCCCGAAAGCCGTGAGCAATACAAAACGGCACTTAGAGAATATTTACGTCCGCATTACGAACAACTGAGTGATGTTTCCAAAACCAGATTTGAGAAAAATCCGCTTCGAATTTTGGATTCCAAAGAGCCGGAAGATCAACCCATTATAAAAAGCGCACCGGTAATACTGGATTATTTAAATGAAGATTCTACATCTCATTTTGAACAAGTTTGCGATTACCTGAAAAAATTGGGCATAAATTACACTATCGATCCCTTATTGGTGCGGGGCATGGATTATTACACCCGTACGGCTTTTGAACTTACCAGTCCTGATTTGGGCTCTCAAGATGCGTTGGCCGGCGGCGGGCGTTATGACTTGTTAGTACAAGAAATTGGCGGGCCACAAACTCCGGCTGTTGGTTTTGCTGCGGGAATGGAGCGCTTGCTCATTGCCTGCGAAGAACTGGGCATTAAACTGGGCGAAGAAAAATCGGTGGATGCCTATATTGTAACTTTGGGCGATGCCGCAAAAATATGGGCTTTAGAAACTTTGCCCATACTCCGTAATAATAATATTTCGGCTACTATGGATTACCTTGGTCGTTCCATGAAAGCGCAAATGAAAGACGCCGACCGGGAAAACGCCATCTACACCATAATTGTAGGCGATAACGAGCTTGAAAGCGGTAAATTTACGCTCAGAAATATGCAGGAAAGCGAAGAAAGTCAGGTTTCGTTGGATGAAATCATTTCAAAACTGAAAAAACTGCCGTAAATCTATAATCTAACCGAAATGACGAGTAATTTTCCGGCAGAGGCCTTTAAAAACCGCAAAACCCCATTTTATTATTACGATATGGAGTTGTTGCGCCAAACGTTGGATCAAGTCAAAAAACATGGTCTGGCCAAAGGTTATGTAGTGCATTACGCTTTAAAGGCCAACAATCAACCCCGCATTTTGGAAGAGATATTGGCGACCGGATTGGGCGCTGATTGTGTGAGCGGCGGAGAAGTAAAACGGGCTTTGGAAGTAGGTTTCTCGCCCGATAAAATTGTTTTTGCCGGAGTTGGTAAATCGGATGAAGAAATTACCTACGCACTCGAAAACGATATTTTTGGATTTAACTGCGAATCGGTACAGGAATTACAGGTAATTGATGAAATTGCTGGAAATCTGAGCAAAAAAGCACGCGTTGCCCTTCGTCTGAACCCAAATGTGGATGCCAAAACACATAAATATATTACTACCGGTTTAAACGACAACAAATTTGGCATCAACGAAGAACATTTGCCCCGGATTTTTGAGCTCCTTCCGCTACTAAATAATATAGAACTGATTGGATTGCACTTTCATATCGGCTCGCAAATTTTGGATTACAAACCCTTCGAAATTTTATGCGAACGGGTAAACAAAATTAACGCCGATTTTGAAGAAAAAGGCTACAAACTGGATGTAATTAATGTGGGCGGTGGATTTGGAATAGATTATAAGCAGCCAAAAGAAAACCCAATCCCCGATTTTGAGCGCTATTTCAACGTGTTTTTTGAGAATTTGGATTTAAAACCGCACCAGGAACTGCATTTTGAACTGGGACGCTCCATTGTCGGGCAATGCGGAAGTTTGATTACCAAAGTACTTTATACAAAAGAAAACATGGCAAAAAATTTCGTCATTGTTGATGCCGGAATGACCGAATTAATTCGCCCTGCGCTATATCAAGCCGAGCATGCCATAGAGGTACTTAATCCCCAAAAAGAGACCAAACTATACGATGTTGTGGGTCCGATTTGTGAAAGCTCTGATACTTTCAGGACCGATATTGAACTGCCCGCATTGCAACGTGGCGATTATATGGCCATTCTCAGCGCCGGTGCTTATGGCGAAGTGATGCGCAGCAGGTATAATCTCCGTGAAGAAATAAAAAGCGTTTATTCAGACGAGATTTAAATAAACTCGGTTTAAAGTTAATGCAAATTATCGGCTATAAACCTGACTGCTTTAGTTGCCGGGCAAACCGATAATACAAAAAACAAAAGCCCTGCCGCTTTTAAAAACGACAGGACCTCCGTACAAAAACAAACAACTCAATATGGGCAAGGTTTGGCGGCATTATATTGCCGATTTTTTTGCTGCATTTGTTTGGCTATTAATGTGAATGAGCAGGGCCATTTTCAATCAAATCATGAATACCCTCAATGGTATGAGTATATTGCACATAGGCTGCCACGTATTTTCGACCAGCTTCTGCCGACTCATTTCTTATATTGTACAACCTGGCGGCTTCGGCATATCGCTCTTCAAGTACTTCTTTGAAATGCGCAGTAAGTGCGGGTAAAACTTCGTTTAAATCGGCTTTTTCGAGAGAACGGTCGGCCATTACTAAAATTTGAGGAATTGCATCACCGGGTTGCAGACCTATAAAAGCTTCTCCTTCGGTTTCACGGTGTAAGCGGACCAAAGTCTCCAAAAAGTGTTTTTTTACTATTTGATATACCTCTGCATCACCACTTTGCAAAGAAACGGTTTTATTGAACAACGAAATGATTTCTGATTCTTGTTCTTCGGTAATCCATTTTAGTACGTAATCGACGTTTTGGTTTTTTAAAGCAATTTCGGCGTCTTTGATGACCGGTCCGGCATACGAATCGCAATGGGCTTGGATGGGGTTACTAAATAACATCAGCAATAATGCTGCTAAAAGTGTAGTTGAAATCGTATTTAATTTTAAATTTTTCATTTTAATAAATGTTTAATTTTTAAATTGGTTTTGAATTTATAACACCAAGATAGGCTGGTTATCCTGCTAATACGAGGCAGAAAAGTAGGTAGTTGTGGTATAAAAGTCGGATTTCGAAGATTTGTTCTAATTTTCCGACTTCTGAACTACGCCGAAATAAAAAGCGCTTATTCCGACGATGTTTGATTAAACCGGTTTATTGTTCTCGTAATTTACCGGCAATAAATCCGGTGGTCCAAGCCGCCTGAAAATTAAATCCACCGGTAACCCCATCTATATCTAAAACCTCTCCGGCAAAATA
This sequence comes from uncultured Balneolaceae bacterium, assembly GCA_964615135.1. Classification (GTDB taxonomy): domain Bacteria; phylum Bacteroidota; class Rhodothermia; order Balneolales; family Balneolaceae; genus Balneola. The sequence goes on from CAZTOG010000007.1 coordinate 58,880, forward strand.
CAGGTCCGGCACTTTTTTACTTTGCATAGATTTAAAATCCACATCTTTCAAACTCACGCCGCCACAAGTAACAAATTCTTCCTTAAATGTGGTTTTGCCGTTTACTTTGTATTCATCACTTGTCAATAAATGCGCCAAACGGTTAATGTTTTTCTTGCCCATGTTTTCCCAAATCATATCGTTGCCGATTTCAATTTTTTCGAGCAAAAATAGCCATAATCGGTTTGGTAAGCGGAACGGATTCGTGTTCTGCACTTTTTTCCGGGCGTTTTGAGTTGCCTCCGCCTTCAATATATCCCGAACGGCGTGCTCCGGCTCATCGCCCACCCAACTGATCAGTGCAGAAAATTTGTAATCCATAGCGTTTAATTCACGCGCGCCAAATGCCGATAATTTCAGCACGGCCGGACCGCTCATACCCCAATGTGTAATCAACAGCGGGCCTTCGCTTTTTAGCTTGCTACCCATAATTTTAACGGTCACCGGATTGGCCACCACTCCCATGAGCTCAGTAATCGGGTTTTTGGGCATATTAAATGTAAATAGCGAAGGTACGGGCGGCTCTATTCTATGCCCAAGTTCTTTTATCCAATCCAGACCGCCCTCCCGTGGGCTGCCACCCGTTGCAACAATTACTTTATCCACCTTTTTTTCGTCACCCGTTTTAAAAACTAGTTTTATCCCGGATTCTATAGGAATAAGTTGCTCTATCGAAGATTTCAAATCTATTCGTATCCGTTTTTTCCGAGTTTCTTCAACTAAGCAATCAATTATGGTTTGTGACGAATCGGTTACGGGAAACATTCTTCCGTCGGCTTCGGCTTTCAGCTCAATTCCCCTGTTTTTAAACCATTCAACCGTATCTATTGGCGAAAACTCGCCGAATATTTTACGAAGTTGACGCGAGCCCCTGGGATAAAATTTTATCAGCTCGCTTATATCAAAACAGTGATGGGTTACATTGCATCTACCGCCGCCAGAAATCTTGACTTTAGAGAGTAATTTATTCGATTTTTCGAATAGTGTAACTTTTGCCTCGGGATGATGATGTTTAACTGATATAGCGCTGAAAAATCCGGCCGCGCCACCGCCAATAACTGCTACTTCCATAATATTGGACATAAGATAAGCCTACCTGCGCGAAAGATGAAGAAAAATAAAATCTCTGTGAAATTTAAAAATATTTCATACACAATTTGATTTTGGAGTGGTCAAAATGGGTTCATAAATCTTTTATTTTAAAATAAATAAATTTTTCACAAAACAATGTTTATAAACACTTTATATGTAGCATAAATAGTATTCGAAAAATGATTTGTAACCTTTTACTCGTTCCGCACATCTAATGGGGCACAATTCAAAATTAAAAAATCAATTATTATGAACAACATCAAAAAATCAATCACAAAAGCTTTTTATATGCTTACCATATTAACTGCTTTTTCTTTTACATCTTTTGCGCAGGGTACGCACGATAATACTTCAACCGACCCCGTTTTAGCGAAAGCACAAAGCACGTATAATGCTAAAACCCTTGAGTTAAGAACCGGAATGCGCTTTCTTTGGGCTCAACATATGGAATGGACTTACGCAGCAGTTACTGCTTATTACACCACCACTCGCGATTACGAGGCTGCTGCTAACAGGCTTCTCCAAAATCAAGATGATATTGGTAACGCCATTAAAGCTTTTTACGGCGATGAAGCAGGTGACGCATTAGCCAAGTTGCTACGCGAACACATTGTTGCCGTTGTGGAAGTTATGACCGCTGCTAAAAGAATAGACCATAAAGGTCTGGACGAAGCGATTAACGGTGCTTATGCAAATGCTCAAGAAATAGGCGATTTTCTGGCAACGGCCAACAAGTATTGGTCGCGCGATTTTGCCCGCGATATGCTTAAAACACACATCGATCAAACCCTGGTTTACGCTACTTTTATCCAACAAGAAGAATTTGCAGAAGGTATTAACGCTTACGGTCAGGCAGAAGAACACATGATGATGCTTGCCGATGCACTTAGTGATGGGCTCATTGCTGCTTTCCCGGATATGTTTAAATAAAAAGGAATATTCTAGGCTAAAGCTAATATTTATAAATGCAGAACCAAACGATGGTTCTGCATTTTTTTATTATAGATTTTTGAAGGGGTTTGGGATTGAAAGAACTAGATTTACCAATACTCTATTTCCCGTTCAGACATTAAATATTCATCCCATTCGTTTTTATAGGTTTTTTTAATCCAATTTCTTTGCAAATTGTATGTATAACTATTTGTTCTTACTGTTTCCTTGCCATCAGAGTCTTTAATTCTTCTTTCGGTTATGTTCCCATTGTTATCATATTTTAAGGAAACCGTTTGTGCAGGTAAATCATCGCCCGCATAATAGGTTTTACTTTCGATTTCCCTTCCTTTGGCATCATAAATATATTCAACCCTCTCAAAAAACATACCGGATGATGAATATTGAATCATCTGAATCCGTTGCCCCAAATTATTGTATTTATATTCCCAGCTCGATATTATTTTTTCATCTTCGCCCAGCTTGATTTCTTTAATCACCCGATTGTTTCTGTCATATTCATATTTTACCTGACTGTAAACCAACCCATCATTCAAATCTTTTTTTAGAACCTGATTTCCATCTGTATCGTATTCGTAAACCGATTCGGCCACAATTTCGCCCCCGACTGCCCCCACCACCTTATCCAATCTATTTTTATTAATCTCTGAATAGAAATAAATGGTGGTGCTGCGATGGTCCCTAAAAGGCCAAATCAATTCTCTTTTTGAAAAGTAACCATCTATATTAAAATGATACATATAAATGGCATCAACATCGGATTTTACGACTTGTCCGCCTATAATATCCGTTTTATAAGAAGTCTCTTTTACGGTCTTTACCTTTCCGTTCAGATTTTCTCTTTTTAAGTCGTTATCAACGGTTTGTGCCAGGCCCGTGTTCGATACTATAAATAATATCCCAAAAACCAACACACCGAATATTTTAATCAGCTTATTTTGCCTTACCATTGTACCTGCAATCATATTATTGTTATTACTTTGTTTGTTATTTTTAATTTTTGAAACCCGGAAATCTTTTGCCGAAAAGATATCTCATAAATAATATTTAAATCACAAAAACTGTACCCGTTAACACTTATTAAACTAGCCGTAAAGTAAAAAAATTGTAGTGTACATCATAATTTCCGCTAAATAAGTTTGAAATAACATCTAAATGAATTCTAAAAACCTTTCTGTTGCCAAATCTGTAAACGTTAATTGCTTTGTTGTGAAATAGGCTCAAATAAACCGTATTTTGCGCCTTAAATATTTATTTGGATGGAAATAGAAATACTTAATTTTAGCACGAAATACACTACGGATGCCCCGGGATGGCAACAACTGCTCAATATTGTGAAAGAATATGAATATCCCATTGCCATTGTACCCGAAAACACCAGCTGTGAAAAATTATTATCAGAAGCTGCTACCCTGGCCGTAAACGGCGATTTATCTGCTGCCTTAGAAAAAAGTAATGAGATAAAGGAACATTTGACCGTTATTTTGGAAGAATTTCTGGAAAAAAATCCATCACCAAAAACCAAACTAATACGCGAGAGCTGCGTGCTGAAATTAAACCAAAACTTAAACCGCTTGCATACTTTTTTAAAATATTCCACTAAAACAGACGGCTTAAATACCGGTTTAAGGGATTCTATCCAAGCTTTGGCCACACAAACCACGGCATTTTTCATTGCACAATGCGGTCTGGCCCTCAAAATAATGGCACAATATGTGGATGCGGCTAAGATTATAAAAACCGATAATAATTATGGCGCTTCCAATCCCAACTTCGCCCATATTATGCAAAATACAGGCTCGCTGGAAACCATTATGGAAGACGGCTTCACTCCTTTTATAGGCGCCGGTTTTGGCGAAACCAAACTTGGCACCATTTCCATATTAAAGGATAATAATACGGCTCAATTGATTGCAAATGCCGTGAATGCAACTATAAAAGAGTTATAAAAAGAACCGGATTTTATGCTTCAGCTGGATAATATCACACTTTCACTGGGACAACGAGATTTGCTCGATAGCGTGAGCACTATCATAAATCCGGGCGAAAGAATTGGTTTGGTGGGTCCAAATGGCGCCGGTAAATCCACGCTGCTCAAAATAATAATGGGCTTGCAGGAAAAAGATTCCGGCAGTATTTCGCTGTCCAATAACGAAACCCTGGGCTATTTACCGCAAGACGGCGTTGATCCCGATTTTTCTTTATCGCTGATAGAAGAAGTGGAGACGGCATTTAAGGATATTTTTCTATTGGAGCAAAAAGTAACGGAAATTCAAAAACAACTGGCCCAGAGCGACCACAACTCGCCCGAACACCACGATTTATTGAACAATTATGGGCGATTGCAAACCCAATTGGAACATTCGGGAATTTATACTTTACGTGCCGAGATAGAAAAAGTGCTAATGGGACTGGGATTCTCGGAGCCCGATTTTGCCCGGCCGACCAAAGAATTCAGCGGGGGCTGGTTGATGAGAATTGCGCTTGCAAAATTACTGCTCACCTCACCCACTTACCTGTTGCTCGACGAACCCACCAACCACTTGGATATCGAATCGCTGCAATGGATAGAACGCTTCCTGGCCGATTATGAGGGCGCAGTAATTGTGGTATCGCACGACCGTGCTTTTTTGGACATATTGACGAACCGGACGCTTGCAATCCGAAATGGCCGTCTATCAGATTATGCCGGTAATTATTCGTTTTACGAGAAAAAATGGCACGAAGAGCGGGAATTACTGATAAATGCGCAGAAAAATCAAGAAAAGCAGCTCAAAGAAACCGAGGAATTTATTGAACGCTTTCGTTATAAAGCCACTAAAGCGCGCCAGGTTCAGAGCCGAATCAAGCAGCTCGAAAAAACGGATCGTATAGAAATAGAAGACGAGCTGAGCAGCGTGGCTTTTCACTTTCCTACGCCGGAAAGAAGCGGAATAATAGTGATGAACCTGAACAATATCACCAAAAGTTACGACGATAATCTGGTTTTTGACGGCATCGACTACGAAATTGAGCGAGGGGATAAAATAGCAGTGGTTGGTCCGAACGGAGCAGGAAAATCGACATTGATTCGGATTTTGGCCGGGCTGGAAGACTTTCAAAATGGAGAACGAAAAGAAGGGCATAAAGTTACAACAGCTTATTTTGCACAGCATCAGGCGGAGGAACTGGATTTGAACAAAACCCCGCTCGATATTATGATGGAAGCCGGTTCGGGTGAAAAGGAAAGCAGGCTCCGGTCTATACTGGGTAGTTTTTTGTTCATCGGCGATGACGTATTCAAAAAAACAAAAGTATTATCGGGCGGCGAGAAAAGCCGGCTGGCTCTGGCCAGAATGTTGCTCTCACCCGCAAATTTCCTCATTTTTGACGAGCCAACCAACCATTTGGATATGACCAGCAAAAACGTGCTGCAACAAGCTATAATGCAATACGAAGGTACCTGTATAATCGTTTCGCACGACCGTGCTTTTTTGGATCCCATCGTAAACAAGGTTTTGGAGGTCAGACCCGGCAAATTGAAAACTTATTTGGGCAACATTTCCTATTATCTTGATAAAAAACGGGAAGAAGCCGAATTTGAAAGGCAAAACGCAGAAAACGATGATGCCGGGGAAGGATCAACAAAGAAAGTTTTATCAAAAAGAGAAATACGCCAAAGGGATGCCGAAAAACGCAATCTGATTGCCAAACATTTGGGTCCTATCCGAAAAAAAATCCAAAAAATTGAAGATAAAATAGAAAAATTGGAAAAAAATAAAACCAAAATCGAAGATTTGATGGCGAAAACCGATTTTTACGAGGATAATGAGAAAGTTAAAGAAACTCTAATCGAATATGAGCAAATAAAAGCCGACATTGAAAGGAATTACTTTAAATGGGAAGAATATTTGAGTAAAATCGAACAACTGGAAAAGGAACTGGACTTATGAATACATTAAAACTGCTATTACCTATAATCGCAGCCGTTCTCATCATCGGATGTGCGCCCACAAAAAACGTTGTACAAAGTACCGCGCAAGAAGAAAATGCGTTTGATACGGATTTGAAAATTGGCTTGATAATCAATGGCAAGGCATACGCTTTTGTAAACAACGGCGAGGACTGGACCGGATATACCTACGTGATGAACGAAGATGGCGCGATGCAAGAAATCGGTCTGCTGCCCAACGAAGGATGGGAAGAATTCGATTTTATGATAGAGTACTGGGAAATATTAACCCTGCCCGATCAATCAGAAATACCTGCGTATAAACTATCCGACGAATCTTTCATATCACGGAATTATAAGGTAGTTATACAAAGTAACAGCGAACTGTACACTTACGAATACAACAATCCGGAAGGAAACCTGCAAGATAGCTGGGAGGCGCAAAATATAGTCTCTTTTGGAACCTATGTGGAAAATGAATTTACAGAGATTTAAAAGGTTTTGATGAAGCATAAAAATATATTTCATCTTCCGATAGCTAATCGTTAAATTTTGCCATAATTAATAATTGTTTATGAATACAGTAGATACGCTACAGCTCAATTTAAATTCGGATGGCCTGTTGATAATGAATATTTCACTGGCCATAATTATGTTCGGGGTTGCACTTGAATTAACTACAAAAGATTTTAAAAGCATAGCTTCCAATCCCAAATCGGTGTTAACGGGCATTATTTCGCAGTTTTTTCTTCTTCCTTTTCTTACCTACTTGTTAGTAGTTTTTATTAAACCTGCACCAAGTATTGCGTTGGGCATGATGATGGTTGCGGCTTGTCCGGGCGGTAATGTTTCCAATTTTTTCTCGCTGCTTTCCAAAAGCAATATTGCGCTTTCGGTAAGTTTAACGGCTATATCTACTTTTATGGCCATGATTATGACCCCCCTGAATTTTGCATTTTGGGCAAGTATGTACGGCCCTACCAACGCAATATTGAAGCAAGTCAGCGTTGATCCTATGGAAGTCATAAAAATTATAACTTTAATTTTGGGCATGCCGCTGATTTTAGGAATGTTGGTCAATCGCTATAAGTCCAAATTGGCACTTAAATTAGGCCCCTGGATAAAAGGATTTGGTATTTTATTTTTCACAATATTTGTTTTGGTAGCTTTTGCCCTTAACTACGATAATTTTTTACAGTTTATAAAATATATTTTCCTATTGGTTTTAGTACATAATGTCCTTGCATTTAATATTGGTTATACGGCAGCCCATGCTGCAAAATTGCCACGGGAAGACAAAAAATCTATAGCTATAGAAACCGGCATTCAAAATTCGGGACTGGGTCTCGTTCTTATCTTAAACTTTTTTGACGGATTGGGGGGAATGGCTCTGGTTGCAGCTTGGTGGGGAATCTGGCACATGATTTCGGGCTTCGGGCTATCTTGGTACTGGTCTATCGGCAAATCTAAATTACAGCGTGTATTCTCAAATGCGTAAAAATATTCCCTGGTACTTATTTGTAAGAAGTGTTGTTAAATTTGCACTTTTTTTCTTGTATAAAAAAATAGAGGTCATCGGAAAAGAAAACATTCCGAAAAAGAAACCAATATTACTTGTACCCAACCACCAAAACTCTTTTTTGGACGCGGTAATCATAACCGTCAATTATAATAATTTGCTTTATTATTTAACCCGTGCCCGTGCTTTCACGCCGGGTTTAATGGATAAAACGTTGCGTTCTTTAAATATGCTGCCGGTATATAGGGTTAGGGATGGCATGAGTTCTCTCAAAAAGAATGAAACTATATTTAAACTATGCCTGGAATACCTCGGAAAAGGAAGTTCCGTTTTAATATTCCCCGAAGCTAACCACGATTTAAAGCGAAGAATACGTCCGCTCAGTAAAGGGTTTACACGAATTGCATTTGACGCCGAAGTTGAAAACAACTGGGAGTTCGATATGCAGGTGTTGCCGGTTGGCGTTAATTATAGCGACCATCGCAATACACGCAATAAAATATCCATCGTTTATGGAAATCCCATACGGGTAGCGGAGTATAAAGAAAAATATCTGGAAAACGAGCATCAAGCTGCTGTAGAATTAAAAAAACGGGTGTCGGCTGCAATGAAAAAACTGGTGATGCACGTTCCAAATCTGGAGCAGTACAATGCGTATCGAGTTATTTTAGACGAACTGGAGCCCAACAGAGATACAATAACCGCTCCCGAGTTAATGAACGCACGAATTGCCAATGCCAAAACGATTATAAACAAAGAAATTACAGAAAAAGCGGACCATTTGATTGAAATAACAGAGAAAAATGACATCGATATACGAATGGCAGCCGGATTGATTAAAAATAAGTGGCAGGTTTTCGCGTTTTTTCCGGTTTATCTGTTTGCATTCATCAATAATATTGTTCCTTTTATGGGAATTCACACCCTGATAAAAAGAACTGTGAAAGACGCTGCGTTCGAATCATCCATCAAACTGTTGTGCGGACTGATTATTTTTCCGCTTTTTTACCTGATTATATGCCTTGTTTTATGGCTGATTGGCATTTCCGGCACTATAATAGGCGCATATTTATTGCTAAGCATAGTAACCTGTATATTTTTAAAACCTGCCAAAGATGTTTTTAAAAACCGAAAATTGCATAAAAAGTTAGAGCAGTTCAAATCCGAAAAACCATCGGAATATAAATTTTTCATGGAATTATTAGAAGATTTTAAGCACTTACGAGCACAAATTTTATCAAATTAACCGAATGAAACCATTTTCAATCAGGTTATAAAAACATACGAACATCAATTAATTTAAATTTATGAAATACTTATACACTTTATTATTAATGGGATTTACTTTTTTGGCTTGTACCAAAACCGAGGTGGTAGAAATTGAAAAAACGATTAACAGCGATATCGAAAAAGCTGTTGTAGTGCTCAATCCGCTAAAAAATAGTGGTGTAACCGGTACCGTTACTTTTGAGAAAGTTAATGACGGAGTGAAAGTAAGTGCTGCGGTAAACGGACTAGGCGAGACCGTGCATGGTTTTCATATTCATCAATATGGCGATTGTACAGCAGATGACGGAACTTCTACAGGCGGTCATTTTAATCCCAACGAAATGGAGCACAGCGGCCCGGATGCCAACGAACGCCACATGGGCGATATGGGTAACTTAACAGGTGCGGGCACAAATAATGTTACCACTTATAGTTATACAGACACCAATATTCAGCTGGAAAAAATCATTGGTCGTGCCATAATCGTTCACGAAGGCGAGGATGATTTTATAACGCAACCAACCGGTGATGCCGGCGGACGCATAGCTTGCGGCGTAATCGGAATTGCGCAATAGTTTTACATATTTACATTTAATATAAATGTGGAAGGGATGGATTTTTTGAGTTCATCCCTTTTTTTGTTTTTAGAGTGTAATTAACTTATAAATGCCCATGATTAGTCTATACAATATAGAAGAGAAAGTATAATATGTAAGCTTCTAATTAATATTACTTATTAAATGCTATCATTTTTTAATTTTCAGGTTATTACTATAGTCCGAATACTCGAAAACCTTGCCTTGCTTGAATACTACGCGGCTACCCTTGTAATGCCAATCTTACGAGCTGCTAAACTTAGATACACGAGCAGGCGTACCCTGAACTGATAACACCTCCTCCTTCGTAGAACCAATTGTAAAAAAAGAGTTTTGAGAATTAATTATGTTATTAGAATAGCGAACCTTTAGAATATTACTATAGTCCGAATACTCGAAAACCTTGCCTTGCTTGAATACTACGCGGCTACCCTTGTAATGCCAATCTTACGAGCTGCTAAACTTAGATACACGAGCAGGCGTACCCTGAACTGATAACACCTCCTCCTTCGTAGAACCAATTGTAAAAAAAGAGTTTTGAAAAATCGGGTGTCTATTATCATTAACAGCATTCTGATTATTTTTTATATTCACGAATTCTTTATTACTATATGACATAATCGATTCATTTTCAGATTGTAATTTTTCATAATTCTTATCTTTATCTAATGATGTACTAACTTCTCTTGGTAGATACACCGCCTTTTTTTCTGTTATGTTGCTTTGCTCTCTTGATAGCTGCGCTATCATTTCTCTAACTGTCATTTCTCTAACTGTGCTATTTTGTGTTTTATTAGTATTTTTATAATCTGGAATATATAAATTGCTATTTTGATTATTAATCAGATTATCACGTTTTTTAAAATCAACGGAACGTGAAAATGTCAAAATAATAGCAATAAAAATAACAGGAAAACTAAAGTAGCCACTATTTAACAATTTTGACCATTGTTTTCTAATAAGGTTATGATATTTTCTATTATCCGGTTTTCTTACATTAGCTTTAGTTTCTGCCTCTTTCTTTTTATTGTTATTCCTTGGTATATCCTCTTGATTCGTTACATACCTTGAGTTACTATCTAAAAAAGATTTTAGATTTTGATCATAAATCAACCTCTTATCTTCTTCCTTTAAGGTTTCATACGCCTCTTGAACCTCAATAAATTTTTTTTCAAAAAACTTATCTCCCTGATTAACATCGGGATGAAATTTTTTCGCAAGCTTTCGATAAGCTGTTTTTACTTCATTGATAGAGGCGAAGTTTTTGACACCCAATACGCTATAATAATTTTTCATAAAACTTGGTTAGAAAATACCTTTAAATTATTAATTATAATTTAGGTTATTAAAATTCAGTCAACTCTATATAATTCGTTTTTTATAAAAAATAAGATAATCTAATCAAATCGCAAAAACACTATTTATAAATACTGCCAATCTTAAGAAGACATAACAATATTAATTGATTAATTCTCGATTATTATAATATTTACTCTATTAAAAAAAATTATTAACTTTGTTAACATTCGACCCCTTCGGGGTCGTACCACCCGTTCGCGGGCCTATTTTCTATAAACATGCCATCCCTCCGGGATGTAAAACAACAAACATTTAAAGAAGAATATCTGGCCTTTTGGAAGAAATACCACGTCAAATATAACGAGAAATATTTATGGGATTAGATATCTAGATGGCGATATACGTCATTTGATTACGCACCGTTGGCGCTTTTTTGGACATGTTACACCTCTTTAACCGAGCCCCGTGGGCCCGGCTAAAGATTACCGCACCCTTGGAGCTTGGGCTGAGAGAATAAATCGGTTTTTTGAAGTTTATCATAAGACCACAGAAGTACCAACAAAATAGATTTTAAGGCCTTACGATATCTAAAAGATACTAACAAAATTAGTCTCCGGAAACCCATAAAACATCCAAACCAAGCACCAAAGGTGCGTAATCATTAACCTCGAGCATAGCTCGGGGTAACACGAAACACGCCACACGCCCAAGCGCCAATGGCGCGTAATCTAGCAAATCCGAATAAAACCCCGAAATATGAAACAAATCGATGGATTTTGGTAAACCATCAGACCTCGGAGAGGTCACATGTTTATAGAAAAAAATCATCCACAAGAACATTCGCCCCCCTCAGGGTCGTACCACCCGTTCGCGGGCCTATTTTTCTATAAACAAGCCATCCCTCCGGGATGTGTATTTGGAAGACGGTTTATAAACCAGAATAAGGCTCCGAATGTATGCCCACATAAAATCTATGAGTACAAATCTATTCGGTGAATCTGTTAAAACCCTCGAAAAACGCAAAATAACCACAAAAAAAAATGAGGTGCTGTTGCCGGCACCTCATTCAATAATCATTTAGCTGGTAATCATTAAGACGGTTTCCAGTTTTTCATGCCGTCTCTGATGACATCGGCTACTTTATCTACCGGGATTCTTTCCTGGCTCATATCATCGCGGTAGCGAATGGTTACGGTATTGTCTTCCAGCCCGTCGAAATCTACGGTGATGCAGAAAGGCGTTCCGGTTTCGTCCAATCGGCGGTAGCGCCTTCCGATGGAGCCCGATTCGTCGTATTGCACCGTATAATCTTCTCTCAAATCTTCGGTTATTTTTTTGGCCAACTCCTGCAATTCCGGTTTTTTAATCAACGGGAACACACCCACTTTAATGGGGGCCAAAATCGGATTCATTTTCAAAACAACACGTGTATCGCCATCCACTTCTTCTTCGCGGTAAGCATCGCTCAACACCATCAGTACGCAGCGATCCAATCCTATCGAGGTTTCGATTACAAAAGGCGTGTATCGCTTGTTGTTTTTTTGGTCGAAGTAATCGAGTTTTTTGCCCGAGAATTCCTGATGCTGCGCCAAATCGAAATCCGTTCTGTTGTGGATTCCCTCCAGCTCCTGCCATCCGATCGGGAAATTGTACTGGATATCAACGGCTGCGCGGGCATAATGCGCCAACTTATCTACCGGATGCGGCATAAAGCGCAGATTTTCGCGACGGATACCCATTTTAACATGCCAATCCATTCTTTTTTGGCGCCATTCTTCGTACGAGGCCTCATCGGTTCCCGGTTCTACAAAATATTGCATTTCCATCTGCTCAAATTCGCGCATACGGAACACAAATTGGCGCGCAACAACCTCGTTTCGGAACGCTTTACCTATCTGGGCAATACCAAACGGAACGCTTACACGCGAGGTATCCAGCACATTCTTATAGTTCACAAAAATACCCTGTGCCGTTTCCGGGCGCAGAAAAATGGTGTCGTCTTCTCCCGATGTAGCTCCAAAAGCCGTTTTGAACATCAGGTTAAACTGGCGTACTTCGGTCCAGTCGAACGCCCCGGATTCGGGTGCCCTTATCTCGTTTTCTATGATTATATCGTATAAATCTTCGTTCAGACTTTTTCTGGTGCCCGATGTATCCAGCAGGTTCTGGATTTCATCCGCTTTGTCATTTTTGCCCTCTTTTTGAAGCTTCATGATATGCTGTTCTATCAACATATCGGCCCTGTAGCGTTTCTTCGACTGTTTATCGTCAATCATAGGGTCATTAAAACCACTCACATGGCCGCTGGCTTCCCATACTTTGGGATGCATAAAAATAGCCGCGTCAATACCTACAATATTATCGTGGCGCTGGGTCATTTCTTTCCACCATGCTGCCCTTAAATTTCTTTTTAATTGCGCGCCCAATGGGCCGTAATCGTAAACCGCGCTTAGCCCTCCGTATATTTCGGATGATTGAAAAATGAAGCCCCTGGCCTTGGCCAATGAAACAATTTTATCTAAACTGTCTAAATGTGACATAAATTCTTTTACTTTAAAATTTGAAATGTGAGTGACCCGTAATTTAGCAAATTCGCCGCATTTTTGGACAAATACTTGGCATTTATTCTTTGGCGTACATTTTTGAGAATTAGTAGGCTTTTTTCTGTAATTTTGAGACTTCATAAAACAGTATTTAATATTATAAAACCTATATATGAAAGTTGGGATTTTAGGTGCCACAGGCGCCGTTGGACAAAAATTTATCCGTTTACTTCAAAATCATCCGTGGTTTGAAATAGCCGCGCTTGGTGCTTCGGAAAGATCGGCCGGTAAAAAGTATGTCGATGCTGCAAATTGGGTCGAAGATATGGCGTTGCCACAAGATATTGCCACCATGCAGGTACGGAATTGCAGTCCCGAATTATTTAAGGACGTTTCTTTTGTATTTTCCGGCTTGGATTCGTCTGTGGCCTACGAAATTGAAGGCAGTTTTGCACGGGCAGGTATTCCGGTCATTTCCAATGCCAGAAATTACCGCATGGAAGACCATGTACCATTGTTGGTTGCCGAAATAAATCCCGACCATACCGATTTGATCAAACATCAGACCTTTACCAAAGACGGTTCCGGCTGGATTGCCACAAATCCAAACTGTGTTGCCGTGCCTTTGTCCGTTTCCATGAAACCCATTGGCGATGCTTACGGCATCGAAAGTTTGATAGTTACCACAATGCAGGCCATTTCGGGTGCAGGCTACCCAGGCGTACCCAGTTTAGATATTTTGGGCAACGTTATCCCATTTATTTCGGGCGAAGAACCCAAAATTGCACCGGAAACCCAAAAAGTATTGGGCGCTTTAAACGGTAATAAAGTTGAACCGCTTTCATTCCCGGTACAGGCCACTTGCACACGGGTACCCACTTTAAACGGCCACGTTGGCGCGGTAACCTTAAAACTGAAAAGAAAACCGGCTAGCATTGACGAGGTTTTGGAAGTGATAGCCGATTTCAACGCCAATAATGAAATAGCCAAAATGGGTCTGCCATCCGCACCGGAAACGCTGATTCAGGTACACGCTCAAAATAATTATCCGCAGCCCAGGCTGCATGCCGACCAGGCAAACGGAATGCAAGTGCATATTGGCAGAATGCGTGAAGCTGAAGTATTCGACATCAGTTACGTGGTAATGGCGCATAATACCATAAGGGGAGCCGCCGGCGGAGCTATTTTAAACGCAGAACTACTGACCAAAAAAGGTTTTATAAAGCAGTAGTAAAATATTTATTGGATAAATGCGCTAATAAATTATAAAAGGACATCGAAAGGTGTCCTTTTTCGTTATTCGTATAAATCGTCCAGCTTATACTCAGAAAGTTTTATATTTATAAGTGTTTTTAGCTGTTCTGCCAGTGGGCGATATTCTTTTTTTATCTTAAATACCCTTTTGGTCAGCTCCTCTCCCGGTATATCTTTGAAAACCTCGCTGCTTTTGGCGTGTAAAATCAATCTCGAGCCAATCATTTTCTTATCAAACTCGGCCGAAGCAAGTTCTTTCAATGAAACTTCAATTTTTTGGATTCTGGATTTCAGCACCGCTGCAAAAGAATCTTTTTGCTGAAATTCTATCAGCAGCTGCTCTCCGTCGATGCTCAGTATTCCATCAATTTTAGCAAGCCCCCAATAAACATCGTTGAAATAAAAAGGAAGGGGTCTATTATAACTCATTGTTTTTGCTTATTTAGGCGAATTATTTATTAACTGAAAATAATTTACACTTTTTTTGTAAGGATTGCCGATTTAATCTCTCTTACTTAACAGTATTAGAGAGTTATTTAAATGTGTAGAGAGCACGACTAATAATCGCTTTGGAAAGGAGGTAGCCTTTCCATTGTCCTTCGAAGAGTAAAAGGATGAATTCCTTTTACTCTTTTTTTTTATATTGCTTTAAATGTATCTGAAGTATCAATCGTAAAATTTATGAAGCATTTACTGACAATATTATTCCTGGCAATACCCTCTCTTTTAATCGGGCAGCAAATAAATTTTGAAGATGGCTTCGACGATGGCGATTTTACGAACAACCCCACCTGGACCGGCGACACCGATGACTTTATAGTAACGGAAATCAATTCGGCCGACCCGGCACTACAAAATAATAACATATTGAGGCTAAATGCCGGCGAGCCGGGAGCTTCATACCTATCTACACCGTCGAACAATGTTATTGGATATTGGGAATTTTTTGTGAAATTGGATTTTGCTCCTTCCAACAACAACCGGACCCATATATATTTAATGAGTGATATCGAAAATTTGACCGGAAATGTGAACGGGTATGCTTTGCGTGCCGGCGAAAATGGTTCGGACGATGTTTTCAGGTTATTTAAAGTGACCAATGGTACCATGGATACTGAAGTGCTTACCGGAACCACTAAAATTGACCAAGGCGGGGAGTTTAAGGTAAGGGTTACCCGCGATGCGGATGGAGAGTGGTCGCTCGAAGTAGCAGAAGGATACAGCGCCCCTTTGGTTTTAAACGATACAGGCACGGACAATTCAATAACCACCGCCAATTATTTTGGTTTTACTGCAAACTATACTACCGCCAACGTCAATAAATTTTACTACGATTTTAAAATCCAGAAACTACCATTTGAAGTAACTTCATACGAAATACTGAGCGATAACGAATTGGAACTGGAATTTAACAAGGATATAGACCAGCCCGAAACCGGTCCTTCCAATTTTGTATTAAATCCCGGCAACAAAAACCCATCCAATCTTTCTTATCCCTCAGCAAATACAATCAAATTAGTTTTTGCGGATGATTTTGCCGGCGGAGAAAATGAACTCCTTATTACCAATCTGCAAGACGAAGTGGATGGAACTATTATGGAAGACACCACCCTTTCGTTTTATTTATACAACAATTTGGAAGAGGGCGATGTGATAATCAACGAGATTATGTACGACCAACCCGCAGGCACACCCGAATATGTTGAGCTCAAAAACACTACCAATAAATATCTGAACCTGAAAAACTGGAAAATCGGGAATGACCGTGCCATTATCGAGATAACCAATCAAGACCTGGTGCTGCTTCCCGATAGTTTTATCGTGTTTACGCGCGACCCCCAATCACTGGAAGATGACCACGGCACCGGATATTATATTAATTTTGCACTGCCACAGCTGCGTAACTCCGGCGATGAAGTGCGCGTATTTGATGCAAACGATGCCCTTGTAGATTCTGTAAACTATGCCCAATCATGGGGAGGGACCAAAGTTGCGCTGGAACGACGTTCTGCAACCGCGCCCAGTAACCTGCCCGAAAACTGGGGCAACTCGCCCTCTGTAACACTCGGCACGCCAGGCAGGCAAAACCTTATCGAAGCGGATACCACACCGCCCGAACTGGAAAGTATATCGGTTATCGATAATACAGCAATCGACATTACATTCAGCAAAGCCATAAACGTCACTTTGGCCGAAGATTTGGATAATTACGTGCTGACTTTGGGGGTAAGTGAAGAATTTGGAATCCCGGCTGTTGCAAACGCTGAATTGATACTTGATAATACCGTGCGTTTAACTTTTGCGCCAGGTTTGCCTACCAACGGGAGTGGTAATCCCCACAAAATAACCATTCTGGAAATCGCTGATATTTTTGGTAACATTACGGAAAATATTATTGTAGAGTTTAAAGTTATAGAATTCGATAACTATGCAGAAGGCGACGTAATAATCAACGAGATTATGTACGACCAACCCGTGGGTACACCCGAATATGTTGAACTTAAAAATACTTCCAATAAATACTTAAACCTTAAAAACTGGAAAATCGGAAATGACCGGACCATTGCGGAAGTTTCCAACCAAAATTTGGTGCTCCATCCCGATAGTTTTATCGTATTTACGCGCGACTCTCAATCGCTGGAAGAAGACCACGGCGCCGGATATTATATTAATTTTGCACTGCCTCAACTGAAAAATGCAGGCGATGAAGTACGGGTTTTCGATGCAGACGATGCCCTTGTCGATTCCGTAAACTACACACAATCGTGGGGTGGAACCAAAGTTGCGCTGGAGCGCCGATCGACCGAAGCACCGAGTAATATGCCTGAAAACTGGGGCGATTCACCCTCCCAAACATTGGGAACCCCAGGCCGGGCAAATCTGATAGACGTAGATACCGTACCACCCGAAATAGAGAATATAACGGTAGTAAGTCCAACAGAAATCAACATTGTATTTAATGAAGCGGTAAAAGCAGGACAGGCTGAAGATGTGGACAATTACGTTCTTGTTTTGGGCGTTGCAGCAGAAGAGGGAACTCCCGAAATAACGGAAGCCAATTTATTGCAAAACAATATGGTACAGTTGATAATACAACCTGAACTGCCCACAAACGGAGACGGCAATCCGCATAAAATAAATATTCTGCAAATGGAAGATATTTTTGGCAATTTGGCCGAAAATCTGGAGCTCGAGTTTAAAGTCATCAAATACAACACTTACAAAGAAGGCGATGTGGTTATCAACGAGATTATGTACGACCAGCCCACCGGCACGCCTGAATATGTTGAACTTAAAAACACATCGGGAAAATACTTAAATCTCCAAGATTGGGAAATTGCCAATGACAGGACATTTGCGAAGGTTGCCAACCAGGAATTGACACTGGAACCCAACGGTTTTTTAGTGTTTACAACCGACCCCAACACACTGACCGAAATTCACGGCGAAGGAAATTATATTAGCTTTGCTTTGCCTGCACTCAGAAATGCGGGCGATCAGGTTCGGGTGTTCAACGAGGAAGGCGCTTTGGTCGATTCGCTGGAATATGCTCCCGATTGGGGCGGCAAAAAAGTAGCGCTGGAAAGAATAAGGGCAGATTTACCATCCACTATAAAAGCAAACTGGGGCGATTCGCCCAACCCAAATTTAGGTACTCCGGGCAAAGAAAACGAAATTGAGCCGGATACGGAAACACCAAAATTACTGACTAAAGAATTAATAAATTCAAAAACAGTAAAACTCACTTTTAGCAAAGCGCTGGATAAGCAAAATGCCGTAAATCATGGCAATTTCTCATTAAATCCCGCCATTTCCATTCAAAGTTTAGTGGTTGAAAGCGAGAGTTTAACTATTGGCTTTGCTACAGCGCTGAACGAAGGCGACACCTATATACTTACCGCAAAAAACCTGACCGATATATTCGGCAACGAAGCGGGAACGTTGGAAATTGAGCTGAGATATCTGGATTTTACCGATTCGGAAGCAGGCGATGTGGTGATAAACGAAATAATGTACTTGCGAAATGAAACCGATGACCCGCAATTTGTGGAATTGTTTAATATTTCGGATAAAAATATAGATTTGGGCGGCTGGATTTTAAGGGATGCCGCAAGCGTAAGGGGCGTAATACCCGCTGCCAGCTATATGGCACCGGGAGAATATCTGGTATTGACCGATAAAGAATACTTCGCCGATTCGGTGCAAAACATTGTGTATGTGCCCAACTTCCCTTCGCTGAACCGGGCCGGCGACGCCGTTGCACTGATTGCCGATAACTCGGTTACGGTAGATACTTTATATTATTTCAATACCTGGGGCGGCGAGGCTGGGGTTTCGCTGGAACGTAAAGACCCGTATGCAGCCTCAAACGATGCTTCGAATTGGGCCACAAGCACGGACGAATCCGGCTCTACACCGGGCAGAGAAAACTCCCGCTTTGAAGAAGACAACGATGCGCCGCGTGTTATTTTTGCCAGCCAAAAGGACGATGGTGTTTTTGTGGCTTTTTCCGAATTTATTTCCATCAGACCGGATACGGAATTTAAACTTAACGGCAGTGTTATAAACGATATAGAATTTGACAAAACCGAAGGCAATAAACTGTTTTTGAAATCGCATAATCCAAAATTAAAGGGCGAAGATGCAAAGTTGGAAATCTCCAATTTGTACGATTTTAAGGGAAATAAGACGGCAACGGCAGCGCAACCCATTGCCATGGCTATTAACCCGGGTTCTGTGGTAATAAACGAGTTGTTATTCGAAGCTCATGCTGACGCCAACGATAACCTGCCCGACCAAACCCAATACTTGGAACTTTACAATCCAAATGATTACGCTATATCGCTGGAAGGCCTGGTGCTGACAAAAGCGCCCGATGAAACCGGTAAAGTAACGGTTATAGAACCTGTTTCTTCCGATTTTAAATGGATTCCGGCCAAAGAATACATGCTTATATATGCCGAAAACGAGGCTGCTGAATTCAAAAACAGCAAAACTGCCATTTATTTTGAACTTGAGGACGCTATGGAGCAGTTCAGTATGCGCGTGAACCGAACCAGCTTGAGCCTGAAAGCCACCGGCGACGATATTTATATAGCAGACAGCACCGGTACCGTAATCGATTCCGTGCGATATTCGAGAGGCTGGCACAACCCCAATAAAATTACAACAAGAGGTACCTCGCTCGAGAAAATAAATCCGGCCGGACCTTCAAGCGACCTCACAAATTGGAGTTCGAGCGCCGATTCGCGCGGCGGAACACCGGGTGCGCAGAATTCTATTTACCAGGAATCGGAAAGTTTTTCAGGAAAAACCGGTATTTCATTCTCAAGTAACCCATTCTCGCCGGACAATGACGGCTTTGAAGACAACCTGATTATAAATTACGAGCTGAACCACCCCGATTATCTGCTGCACGTTCGCATCTTCGACCGTTACGGGCGTAAAGTGCGAACACTGGCCGACGGAAAACCAGCCGGCTACAACGGCAACCTGATTTGGGACGGATTGACCGACGACCGCCGCGATAATCGTGTGGGCATTTATATTGTATTATTTGAAGCATACAATAGTGCCGCCGGGAAAAAACAAGTTTTTAAAGAAACCGTGGTGCTGGCAAGGCAATTCTAGCCTGCACGCTCGTAAAGGTCGGTTATAAACGGCCAAAATCGTACGATAGCTTCACACCAAAATATTGATTTTTGGGTGGAGCCGGTTGGTAATATCTGCCTCCAAAAGCGTTAATATCGTAACCCAAACTAAATTTTTCATTTAACAGATTATCCATACTCAAATAAATATCGAAAGATAAAGCTTCCCATCTTTTTTCCACGCCAAGCGTTGTTTTTAAGTTATTATGCGATTTCGAATATACGGTATTTGAGTCGTTTAACGGCGTTTTATCCACGAAATAATGGCCGACACTTGCATAAAAACCCGGTCGGGTGTGGAGAGATACGGTAGTAACCGAAATACCGGACGGCACTCCGGTCAGTTTATTTCCCGAATAATCTCCGCCGGCCGTATTATAATCATCAAAACTAAACCAGTTGATGGTCAAGGCATTTTGTAGTGAAAGTACATTAAAGAACTGTTGCGGATTGCTAATCAAAACATATTCGGTCTGCAATTCTAAGCCCAAATGTTTGGCGCTGCCCGCATTTCTAAAAATATTGGTGCCCCGGTCGGTCTGTTGCTGCACTATCGCATCGCTGAGGAGGAAATAAAATAAAACGGCATCGTATTTTAGTCTATTTTCCATAAAATGCCCCCGGCTGCCCAGCTCGTAATTGATACCTTTTTCGGCTTCCAGACCCAAATTCAAACTACCTTCGTTCGTACGCACTTCTTCCACAGTTGGCGGCGAAAATCCGAGTCCGAAAGAACCAAAAATTGATACATTTGGAGTAATTTTTTTCGTAACGGCAACTCTGGGAATCAGGCTGGGTTTAAAATCTGTTTCAAACAATCCGGTGGTATCGTCGGGCACATGGGTAACCAGGCGGTCGAAGCGATATTTTGAAGTATTATAACCGATGCCCAGGGTCAGCAACCAGTCGCGGGTCAGATCAAATTCAGCAGAGCCAAATAGCACGGCGTTGGATATTCGTATTTCATCGTCAAAATTGAGTCCGCTCACCCTGCCCATATCGTTATCGTAATTTTGTGCGGAGGTTTCTCCCAACTGAAATTCTGCACCGGCCGTCAATGCGGTTTTCAGCCCAAAAATTTGGGTATCGTAATATAACCTGGAACGAAATCCTCCGCTTTTACGGCTTTCTTTTTTATAATCGAACAGGTAGGGATTATCGAAGGCGCTTAAACTGGAAAAAACGCTGTTGGTCATGGTGATATTATCGCTCAGTGCATTATTAAGAGTCACGCCCACAAGCAATGCTTCGTGGAGAATGCCCGATTTTTTATCGACAACACCCGGACGCGCCTGTTTTGGATTGGCATTAAACTCTGGGGCGTTCAGGCCTCCCGGAATTCCATAATCCAAATTGGAGTATAACAGGTTAAATTGCACCGCCGATTTTGCCGAAGCCGAAAAACGTCCGTTGAGCTCTATATTCTGTCTATCCAGAAAATTTTGTTCGCGATATCCATCCAGCATTTGGTTGGAATAGCCGAGTTGAACTGTGCCATTATCCAGTTGAGCGGTATAACTTCCGGTAAATCTCCTGTTTCCAAAACTCCCAATTCCCGAAGTGAGGTTGAAGTTATTTTGGGGATGGGCTGCAAAACTGTTCATCAAAATAACGCCGCCATTGCCCGCACCGTACATACTGCCGGCCGGACCCTTAATGATTTCCATGGAATTTATATTGCTCATATCCAACAAATTAAGGGCGGTACTGCCAGTCGGTTCGGTAAATGGTATTCCGTTC
This sequence comes from uncultured Balneolaceae bacterium, assembly GCA_964615135.1. Classification (GTDB taxonomy): domain Bacteria; phylum Bacteroidota; class Rhodothermia; order Balneolales; family Balneolaceae; genus Balneola. Next base: position 80,764 of record CAZTOG010000007.1, read on the forward strand.
CAGTACATTTTTATATTCCTCACTCCAAACGGCGACCTCAGCGAACTTCCCCTTATCGATACCCTGTAACTGCCGGCCGCCCTTTCTTCCATCATCACACCGGCCCGGGTATTTATGCCGTTCAATAGCGAGGATTTATCAAACAAACTCAGCTGTTCCATATTCAAATAGGAAATAGCCGCCGAAGTTTCCAGCAGGCCATGATAACTTTCATAGCCCGTTATCACCACTTCATCCAGTTCGATTTTTAAGCTATCTTGCTGTTGAAAAGCGTAGCTCGCAAGAGGCAGCAAAGCCAGGGCAAATATAAAAGTAATTTTATGCATGGGATGAATTTACAAAAGCTTAAATTAACGACGATGTTAAATTAAACAAAAACCCGCATGTTAAGAAGTAAGAAACAGGAACCTATAGGCATATTCGATTCGGGCATCGGAGGGTTGACCGTTGCCAAAGCCGTTATGCAGGCGTTGCCAAAAGAAGATATCATTTATTTTGGCGATACCGCACGCGTACCCTATGGCGATAAATCTAAAGAAACCGTAAAGCAGTATTCGCTGGAAATAACCGATTTTTTACTCTCAAAAGAGGTTAAAATGATATTGATTGCCTGCAATACGGTTTCGGCATCGGCCAAAGAAGATATCAAACAAAAAGCGGGCGACATCCCCGTTTTGGATGTAATTACGGCGGGTACAAAAGCAGTTTTGGAAGCCAATCCGCATCAAAATGTGGGCGTTATAGGCACGCTGGCAACGGTAAATTCAGGGGCATATATAAAATCCATACAAAAAAAAGCACCTCATATTGAGGTTTTACAGCAAGCATGTCCGCTATTGGTGCCCCTTGCCGAAGAGGGCTGGATAGATAACGATATTGCCAAAGAAACTTTAAAAATTTATCTGGATAATTTTGCCGGCACCGATATTAAATCATTAATTCTGGGCTGTACCCACTACCCTTTGTTCAAGCAGCAAATCAGAACTATTTTGAGCACCGACATCAAAATAATAGACTCGGCCGAATCGATTGCCAAAGAAGCTAAACGACTTTTAGAAACCAACAACTTACTAAACGAAAATGGTGGCACCTTCAACTGTTATGTAAGCGACCGTCCACAACGGTTTAAAGAAGTGGCCGAACGGTTTCTGGGGCGTCCTATTCAGAACACATCTGTTGTTAAATTATAAACTTACTTTTTAAATTATTTTTCATTTACTTACCAGTATATTGGTACCATCAGCAAATAACCCTCAATTAAATTCAAACATGAAACGTATTTTTAATTTTACATTCGCGTTGTTGCTAACTTTTGGAACAATAAACGCTGTAAATGCCCAGAAAACGGGCCTGGATTTATATAACGCCATGGGCGATCGGGCTTTTATATCGCAAGAAGGCACTCCGTTCCTGAATTGGCTGCCCGGCGACTTGGGATATATGGAGGTTGAACGCCTGAATGATGGCTCAATCAACTTTTTTAAAGTCAATCCAAGTACAAGAGAAAAAACCGATCTTTTCGACCGTTCAGCTACCAGTGCGCTCATTCAGCAGTACAATAAAATGGAAAACACCGATATTGAAGCGCTGCCTTTCGGAAATTTTAATTTTGTACTCAATAATTCGGCCGTATTCTTTACGGTAAACAAGGTTGATTATCTGTTTGATTTGGATAAAAATGTACTTACAAAACTGTACAAACCCGAAATTGAGCGGGCTCCCTATACCGACGAATTAATGCGCGGCATGAGCCGGAGCCAGCTTTGGAACGGAACGTATTCCAATGATTATACTCAGTTTGCTTATGTAAAAAATTACGACCTTTACGTGGTAAATACACAAACCCGGGAAGAAAAACGGGTCACTTTTGGCGGAAGCGAACATCAAATGAACGGACAGCCCAGCTGGGTTTATCCCGAAGAATTTGGCGAAAGAGATGCCTATTGGTTTTCTCCCGATGATTCCAAAATTGCCTATTTGCAGTACAATGAAGATGCCGTACATCAGTATCCTATAGTTCATGACCTGAATTTTGAAGCCGGTCTGGAGCTGGAAAGATATCCCAAAGCCGGTGCCGACAATCCAACCGTAAAACTATTTATTGTGGATATTGAAACCACCAAAAGTATAGAAATTGAAACCAATAGCGGTCCGAATACTTATATAGTGCGTCCAATATGGAGAAATGACGGATCAGAGTTGACATTCAGAAGGTTCAACCGCCAGCAAAACCACCTCGAACTGCTGGCTTTTAACCTGGCCGACGGCGCGGTGAGAACAATTTTTGAGGAAAGGGAAGATACTTATATCAACCTGCACGATAATTTCATTCAGCTGGACGATAACCAAACATTTTTATGGACGGCCGAAGTTAGCGGATACAACCAAATCTATCATTATAATTTTGACGGCGAACTTCTGTACCAACTTACCGATGCCGATAAGCCCGTGGCAAGCATTGTACGCGTAGATCAAAAAAATGAAAAAGTGTATTATACCGCCCACGAAAATATGGGCTTGGAAACAAAATTCCACGTTGTAAACTTTGATGGCTCCGGCAAGAAACAACTTACCAAAGAAGAAGGCACTTTTAGAATTAGTATGAACGAAGCGGCCACTTTTTATACCGCTTACCATTCCTCGTTCGATATGTCGCCCACTTCTACGTTGTACAGCGTTGATGGAAAAAAAGTGCGTACTTTGATGACTACCAATACCAAAAATGTCATCGAAAATAACCTGCAAAAACCCGAATTTATCATATTCAAAGCCGACGACGGCACTACCGATCTGCCGGCACTGATATACAAGCCGGTCGATTTTGACCCCACTAAAAAATATCCGGTGGTTTTGCCACTTTATGGCGGACCCGAGTCGCAGGATGTTTCCAATAATTACGCCTTTGCCGATGGCTATCAACGCCTGGCACAGCTTGGTTTTATTGTAGTGCGTGCCAACTATCGTGGATCGGGCAAGCGCGGAAAAGAATTTGCCAGCTTGCACTACAAACGCCTGGGCACCCTGGAAATTGATGACTATGCTAAAGCCATCCGGGTGGTTACCCAACGTGCCTATGCCGATGAAAACCGTGTCGGGGTTTATGGCCACTCGTATGGTGGTTATGCCACGGCTCTTTTATTGCTGCGATATCCCGAAGTATTTCACGTTGGCGTTTCGGGTGCGCCGGTAACCGATTGGCGAAGTTATGATACCATTTACACCGAGCGTTACATGGATACCCCACAAAACAACAAAGAAGGCTACGACCTCGGCTCAACGATGCAATATGCCGAAAATCTAAAGGGTAAATTATTGTTGGTGCACGGCACAACCGATAATAATGTGCACCCCGGCAACACCATGCATTTGGTGGATGCGCTGGTTAATGCAAATAAAAAGTTCGATTTAATGCTCTACCCCGAAAACAGACACGGCATTATGGGATTGCACGGAATGCACTACAATAAGTTAAGAATGACTTATTTAATAGAGCATTTGCAACCCGAAAATATCGATCCCGATAATCTGAGTCCCGATTTAACCTGGTCGAATTAAGCCGAATATCTAAAAACACATTGACTACAAAGCCGTTTAATCTTTAAACGGCTTTTTTTTGAGTGGTTTTATTTATTTATTGCAGCTAGATAATTATAAAAACCGGACTTAACTCAGCGCGTAAAGTGCAATTCCTACTGCTATGGCCGCATTCAAGCTTTCAACGGTTGGTCGGTTTTCGGTAAATGGAATCATCAATCGGCCTCTCCCCTCATTAAACAGGTTTTTGTTTACCCCCTGCGCTTCATTGCCAACCACAAGAATTAATTTTTCGGGCGCATTAAAATTTTTAATTGAAATGGCCCCTTCATTGCCATCCAAAAAGGCGCAATGCCAGTCTTTTGCTTCCAAACCGGTCAGAATATCGTGCAGTCCTCCCATAATAATGGGTACTGCTCCAATAGCGCCGGCCGTACTGCGTACTATTTTGGGATTATAAATGTCCACCGTTCCCTTTTCCAACAGCAATGCTTTTACGCCGAACCAATTTGCCGTACGCATTATGGTACCCATATTTCCGGGATCCTGTATGCGGTCAATCGCCAAAATTATACCCTTTTGATGTTCCAGATCGGACAATGCACCCATTTTTGGGATTTCGCAAACAGCTAATACACCTTGCGGGTTGTCGGTTCCGGCAATTTCCGTAAAAATATCGTCATTTAACAAATATGCATTGGGAAACAGGCCCGAATAATCACCCCATTTATTTTCGGCTACATACACCTCTTTTATAGAAAGATATTTATTTGTTTTTACTTGTTCTACACCTCTCTCCCCCTCTACTATAAAAAGCCCGTATTGCTCTCTGTATTTTCGTTTATTCAGCTTTCGAAGCAATTTTATTTGATTGTTGCCGGCGGTTTTCAAAATGATTTTTCGGTTAATAAGGTTATAGAGGTAAAATAACGATTAAAACGATTCTATAGATGAATAAATAATTCGCCCTTTAACAGATTTACGTTATTTTTGGCAGAATGATTTTCTATCTTTAGTCAAATATATTACTTACATCACTTAATTGTATATAAATGGATTTTTTAAAAAAATTGGAGATCGAGGGCGTTAATGCCGGAACCAGTACCGGGCAACGTTTCTTCGAAAATAATACTAAAATAAGCAGCCACACCCCCATCGACGGCAAGGTAATTGCCAATGTCAGCCTCACCACCGAAGACGAGTACGAGCAGGTTGTGCAAAAAGCACAGGAAGCATTTAAAATGTGGCGTGAAGTTCCCGCACCGCGAAGAGGTGAAATTGTACGCCAAATAGGCGATAAGCTCCGCGAATACAAGGAGCCATTGGGCAAATTGGTCAGCTACGAAATGGGTAAAATTTATCAAGAAGGGCTGGGTGAAGTTCAGGAAATGATAGACATCTGCGATTTTGCGGTAGGTTTGAGCCGTCAATTGTATGGATTGTCTATGCACAGCGAACGCCCCAGACATAGAATGTACGAACAATGGCACCCGCTTGGTGTGGTAGGTATTATTTCTGCTTTTAACTTCCCGGTTGCCGTTTGGAGCTGGAATGCGATGATTGCTGCGGTTTGCGGGGATGTGATGATTTGGAAAGGCTCGGAAAAAACCCCTCTTTGCAGCGTGGCCATTCAAAAATTGGTTGCAAAAGTGCTGAAAGCCAACGATTTACCGGAAGGTATTTTCAACCTGATTACCGGCGCACGCGAGGCCGGCGAATGGATGACCAACGATGAGCGGGTAGCGCTTGTTTCTGCTACCGGTTCTACCCGAATGGGCAAAGAAGTGGCCAAAGCGGTTGGCGCAAGGTTGGGGAAAACCATTTTGGAATTGGGTGGCAACAACGCCATCATCATTACCGAAAATGCCGACATTGAAATGGCCATACGTGCTACCATTTTTGGTGCGGTGGGTACAGCCGGACAAAGATGTACCAGCACCCGCCGGTTGATTATTCACGAGGCAGTTTACGAGCAGGTAAAAGACCGTTTGGTTGCCATTTATAAAAATATAAAAATCGGAAATCCACTTGAGCAGGAAACTCTGGTAGGTCCGCTTATCGACCAGCTTGCAGTGGATGCCATGCAAAACGCTTTAAAGGAAATTGAGCGCGAGGGCGGTAAGGTTATATATGGTGGTGAAGTGCTGGAACGCCCCGGTTTTTATGTGCGTCCGGCCATTGCCGAGGTTGAAAACCATTACGATATCGTTCAGGCTGAGACATTTGCCCCTATCCTCTATCTGATAAAATATAAAACACGCGAAGAAGCGATTGCGCTTCATAATGGAGTAAGACAAGGCCTGAGTTCGGCCATGTTTACGCTGAATATGCGTGAAGCCGAGGGCTTTTTAAGCGTTGCCGGCTCGGATTGCGGTATTGCAAATATCAATATAGGAACAAGTGGTGCCGAAATTGGCGGTGCGTTTGGTGGCGAAAAGGACACAGGCGGCGGCAGGGAATCGGGTTCCGATGCCTGGAAAGGCTACATGAGGCGCCAAACCAACACCATAAATTGGAGTGATGAACTGCCTTTGGCCCAGGGTGTTTCATTTGATGTCTGATTTGGCCTGATAACCGTTATTTAAACCCAAAAGCCATTCTGCTTAAATGCAGAATGGCTTTTTTGTTTGTTCAAATAAATATGTTTACTCTCGAATTATGGGAGTTATTCGGTATCAATAAACCAAGCTATGAAAAAAACACGTTTCGATATCATTCTCATCTTTTCGATACTGTTGAGTTCGGTTTTTGCCTCTTGCGCCATCCACGAGCCTATGAGTGAGATGGTGATGTTCCAGCAAAAGAAATCCCTTTCCGACTCCACCTATTTTTCAAAATACAGCCACGCCATAGCCAGTTATACTAAAGATTTAACACCCAAAAAAGCAGTTTTGGACCGTTTAGGTCATTACACGGAAGATGACGGCGAAAAACATGAAAACGGCTATATGACCCCGGAGGTTGCTACAACCCATTTTATTTTTCTGCATGAAAAGCATAAGGAGTTAGGAGTTTCAATTGCGATATCATCTGTATTATTTGGTTCTGGTGCAGATTTTACCCATAATATTTTTGGACATTATTATTTAACGGGAGCCGTAGGTTTTACACCCGTTCCCCAAACTCAACTAATTCTACAACGAAGGCTCTTGGATGGCAACCCAATTGGATTATCCCTAGGAACCGTTTTAAGCCTGAACAACAGGTATGTAAGCACCTATAATGGTAGTATAATTGGAGGCAGTGAAGAATTGATTACTTCGTCTTTAGGAATCCGGGCGGTATTAATGGCCGCAGAGCGTGCCGATTACGGTGCGGCGAGATTCTTTTTGCATAGCTCATTTGCGTACAATTACGATTTTGCACTAAAAGTATTTTATCCAAAAATCGGTGTTTCTTTTGGGGTGCATTAGGTTTTTAACAGGGTGGGTTAGTTAAATAGTTGATTTGATAACAGTTATTAGTTGGATTGTTATTGAAAAATCGAAATGAATTGGTAACTCTTTTTTTAGAGATAAGATGGTATTCAACATGTACGCCAATTTCATCGCAAAACGAACACCGTTATTGAAAACAATCCTTCAGTGTATTCCGTGGTTAAATAAGTTGGAACCAATGAACACGCGGAAAAGGAAGGCCACGAAAATATGATTATATCTATGTTTTATCAGATATCCCGACCACCCCGTCCTCAAGCGGACGCCCCTCCGCAGAGGGGAATTAATCCTGTGCTAAATAATGGTTTAAGTCTTTTTAATAACTGGTTATATCAATATAAATTGGTAATAAAACTGTAAACCTCTTTCAGGAATAAGAAAACAATGCCCTCTATGGAAGGGTGGTTTCACGCGCGCGTGAAAGCGGGGTGGTCTTGAAATGCATTATAAAATAAATCGCGCGCTTTCAAAAATTCGAATAAATTCTTCACTCCAAATCCTTCTGCGCCAGCCAGCGCATCATGAAGACGAAAATCTGAAAACCGGGTGAGGGAACTTTCGAAGCAAGATTAATCAACCTGGTTATTATCCAAGCGCCAAAGGTGCGCAATCAATAACCTCGAGCGCAGCTCGGGGTTACATGAACCCATCAAATCTCCAAGCGCCAAAGGCGCGTAATCAACAAATAGCATACAAAATCCGGAGTTTCACATTAAACCTATGGGTTTGGTTAATTTCTCTCACCACTCAGGATTTAAGACTGGAAGACAATTGGGCTCAAAAAAGATTCCGTAGAACCTAAAACGCACCCTTCGATTACGCACCTTTGGTGCTTTAATATGCATACAAACATCATTAACCGAGCCCTACGGGCTCGGCTAGTGATCCCCGCACCTTTGGTGCTGGGTATAAATCCAGAATGATAATTAAAATCCCTCCCTCTACCATTCGTGGGGGGTTGTGCTGGCGCCGTCTTTTCTTGGTTTGAGGTTAAAATCAGGGCATATATATAAAAATCATTCCGTCGGATAAATCCGACGGAAATGAGTTTTTATGGGATTGGAAGAAATCTGGTAAATTTCAAGAAAATAGGATTTCTTGGGCTAAACGCATTCTTCAATTCTGCTAATCAGCTCTTCCACAAAATCGGCGTGTTCGGGTTTCATAAATACACTGCGTAATATGGTAACCTGTTCGGTATCTGCGGTGTATTCGCTGTGTTTCTTTACAAATTCTGATGCCGGCACTTTAAACAGCGACAGATAAAACTTGCCCGTATCCATTCCTTTTTGAAATACTTTTTTGGATAGTTCCGATATTTCTGATGTGGTTTTAGTTTCCGGTTTAACAGGAAAATATCCCAATATATCCAGTTCTGGTTTTTTGAATGCTTTCAGTTTCGTGCTAGTTTTCATTAACTCGTAGGCCTGTAATGTTGCTGTTCTGCATTTTTGCATTATGGGACCAAAACCTTCATCTTCTTTTAGCGGAAAACATTGCAAAATGGCCCAAAAAGCAACAGCGGAGGCACCGGCCCGCGAACATTCCAGGCTGATTTCGCCCAGATGCAGTTCATCGGAAGTAAAATAGGTATAGGGCGAATCATGCTTATAAAACTTACCCACTTCGGCCGATTTAAATAGTACCGAACCACATCCGTATGGTTGCAGGCCGTGTTTATGCGGATCTATGACAATGCTGTCCGCTTCGTGCATTAAATTCCAACTTTTAGGGTCAATCAGGCCCGTTTTGGAAATCAATTTATAAAAACCGCCATAAGCCGCATCTATATGTATTCTGATGTTGTTTTCTTTTGCCCAGGCCAGTATTTGCGACAAAGGTTCCACATCACCCAAACCGGTTGTGCCTAAAGTAACCACTATGGTTCCTATTTCTTCGGGATTTACACCGGCCAAATCGAACTGCCCGTCAATTGTTCCGATTTTTACGGATTCCACACCCAGTACTCCGCACATTCTTTCGTGGGTATAATGCGCATTGGCCGAAAATGCTATTTTTTTACCGGGATGAGTCTGCCTGGCCACCCATAGCGCTTCTAAATTGGCTACGGTTCCGCCTGAGGTCAGATGCCCCAGGTAGTTCTCATCATATCCCACCATTTTGGCTAATTCTGCAACCACTTCTTTTTCCATTTCAGAGGAAGGCGGTCCGCCATCCAGCGCGTGGTTATTTGGGTTGATGCTCATGGCGAGTGCATACGCTGCCCATGCAATTTGGTGGGGTGGTTTCATCATTTGGCCGGCGTAACCGGGGTTGGCAAAAGGATAATTTCCTTTTAAACGCTCGGCAAGAGTCTCAAATACCGCTTCTAGTTTGGAGTTATCCACCCGGAGAGTTTCGCTTTCGTTCCACTCTCCAAATGAATGCTGCCAATGGTGCAAGCTTTTTAAATATTTCTCCAATAATTGCAGTGCTTGCCCATCCATATCTTTATCAGAATATATTAAGTGTAAGTCCGGCAGAAAGTACTTGTTTCAGCTGTATTTCTTTCGAGAAATCGTCGTCGTATTTAAGTTCGAACTGAAAGTTGGCGCTGATCAGTTTGTTGATGCGGCCTTTTATTTCGCTGGCCCAAAAAACGTCTGTTCTTTTAATCGGGTACAGTAAATTGGAGAAGGTTTCCAAACTGGTTGTAAAAGTAATGTTTTCCATTATTACGTTTTGGTACGATATACCCAGCCCGAAACCGCCCTCAGACCTGAACGTATCGCCTTTGTTCAAACCGTAGTTGGGCGCTAAATCGCCGTTGCTTATTATGGTTTGTTTCATGGCCAAACCGCCCTCAACCTTCAGATTTTGGTTGATATTTACTTCTATACCCAAACCTTCGGTTAAGTATGCCGGCGATATAAACGAAGATATCAAAGAATCGCTGCCGCCAAAGCCCTTTCCATATTCAAAACCGTCGTCAAACTGTGTTTTAAACTGCACCGATGCGTAAGCCGCGTATATACTACCTTCGGCTAAATCGTATGTAGCACGGTTTCGAATCGAAATAAGGTCATCCGATTTACGCACTTCCTTTCCATCCAATCTGGATTGGCCATATCTTAAGTTTGTTCTGAACCCGTACGAAAATCTGTTAGATCTGTAGAAACTCGAAAATACAGTTGCCGCAGTTCCGCTTAAAGTATTCACTCCCCCTTCCGACCAATTGTTAAATGTTGCCTGAGAGCCGTTAATGGAGGCTTCCCACGATTTCTCCCAACCTTCCAAATCATCGGGTACAACAATGGTTTGTGCAAATATATCGTTGGTCGCAAAAACCAAAAACGATATGAGAAGTATGTTGATTATTTTATTGTTCATAAAGCTGATTACTTATCCTTTTTACTTTTATAAATTAATGCTCTGTCTTCCGACGTTAGCAAAGTTAACACTTTTTTTGGCAATTGAGTTTAAAAGTTTTGAACCTCATATTAGTGCACCACCGTTATATACAATATTTACATAATTTTAAATAAGTAAACTTGTATGTAACAAAATCCAAAAAAAAGACGTATTATAAGGTGAAATGTAAATCATTAAAAATAAGAACCATGAATAATAAAATGAGAGTATTATTGACAGGTCTTGTAACATTTACGGGTGGCTTGGTTGTTGGGGCGCTTATGGCGCCAAAATCTGGCAAAGAAAGCAGGCAGTGGATTCAAAGTAATTCCAAAGAACTGAAAGATTGGGCCGGGTTAAAAGGTTCTCAGCTAATTGAACAGGGCGAATCTTTTACCCGCGAGGTAAAGCGAAATTTACAGAACCCGATTCCCGACTTGTACAAAGCCACGGAAGACCTACAACTGGATGACGACGATTTAACGTATGCCTGAAACGGGATTTTCATATCCCGAAGAAGTATTACATTGGATTTGGAAAGAGCTGCTGTTTTGCCGTGACGGATTGAAAACCAATTGCGGCAAAACCATTCAAATATCAGATGCCGGAACGGCAAACCCCTCAGACGGGCCTGACTTTACAAGGGCCAAATTGATTATCGGAAATATGGAGTGGAACGGGTCTGTGGAAATACATACCGCCTCTTCCGATTGGTACAAGCACCGGCATCACACCGATCCGAATTACAACAATGTGATACTGCACGTGGTTGCAGATCATGCAGCCATAAATGTGGTATGTGAAAATAAAAGCAGGCCATTTACATTAAATATCCTTCCGTACTTGGCAAAAAACCTGCACGAGCACGTAAAAGCACACTATCAAAACGATACACTGCCGCGCATCGGCAATTTGCATTATCTATCGGAAGATGCCGTCGTTCATTTAATAGACAAAGCCCACCAAGAATATCTGGAAAAAAAGATAAACGACTTTTATGGCTTCTACGATGCCAATGAAATACCAAGCACGGCCTGGAAAAAAGCGCTGATTAAATCGGTGTTCGACGGCTTCGGAATAAGCCAAAACAGGCAGGCCATGCAAAAACTGGCCGATATAATTTTATCCGATGGGAAACTGATAAATAATAACGCCCATAAGAACGAATTTATAGATTACGTACTGGCTGCGGCTTTTGCCCCAAAAAACAACATTTTGTGGAAGCATAAATCCAGCCGCCCGGCAAATCATCCCAAAAACCGCGTTAAGCAGGCCGCCCTGTTTTGCCACGAAATAAACAACACGCCTTTTAAAAGTTTTCTTCAAATCGATGCACTGAAATTATGGAAAAATTGGTGCAAAACTCTCAACATTAAGAATGAAGGGCGTATAAAAATATTATATGGTACTGTTTTTATACCGGCTATCGGTGTAATTGCTCAGTTATTTGCACATCAAAAGCTAAATGCATTGGTTCTGGATGCCTGGAACAACCTGAGGTGTCCCATTCCCAGCTCCATTATTAAGCCTTTACATAATATAGGTTTAAAAGAAACCGATTATAAATATAAGTTGGGTTCTGTCCATTTTTTAAACACCTATTGTAAATAAAACGGTGGCACTAAATGCAATGTGCTAAAAAAAGCATATTGGGCTTGATTGGGCTTTTATCTATTTTTATCTTGTGGTTCTGTAGAAAAACAGATTTTGCCCGGTCGTCTAATGGCAGGACAGCTGGTTTTGGTCCAGTATGTGGGGGTTCGAGTCCTCCCCGGGCAACCAAACACTCAGAAGATTGACCAAGGAGCCATTCTTCTGTTTTATGTAATCCTGAATCTTTCAGTGCTAGCAAACCATTTTGGATACTCCTCTTGCAATTTTTTCCGGGCGCAGTAATATTGCGCTTTCACGTGCCATAGCCGAATCGTACGGTATCGCTTTGGGTGATATTACTATAAAGGAATTTTCCGACGGCGAACTGTATGTTAAATTCGAGCAGAGCATACGCGGGGAAGATATATTTATTATACAGCCAACCACGCCGCCCGGAGACAACATCATAGAACTTTTATTAATGTTAGATGCTGCCAAAAGAGCTTCTGTAAAGCGTGTTACTGCGGTAATACCCTATTTCGGATATGCCCGGCAAGACAGAAAAGACCAAGCAAGAGTATCTATAGGCTCCAAGTTAATGGCAAATATATTGGTACAGGCCGGAGCAGACCGCATTTTGACCATGGACTTGCATGCAGCTCAGATTCAGGGATTTTTCGATATACCGCTCGACCATTTATATGCAAGCCGCGCATTTATCGAATACTATAAAAAAAACCCTATCGAAAATCTGGTTGTAGTTGCACCGGATGTAGGTAGTTTAAAAAGATCGCGTGCCTATTCAAAAAAATTAGGCGCGAGTTTAGCTTTTATCGATAAGCGTCGCCCATCGCAGAACGTATCTGAAGTGTTGAACATCATTGGAGATGTTGAAGGCAAAAATGTTCTGATAGTTGACGATTTAATCGATACCGCCGGCACTCTGACCAATGCGGCTAGTGCGCTTAAAGAGCATGGTGCTTTAAATATCAAAGCAATATGTACGCACCCCATATTATCCGGTCCGGCTTACCAGCGAATCGAAAATTCGCCCATCGACGAGGTTTTAGTAACCGATACCGTACCGCTTAGCCAGCCTTCGAGTAAAATCAAGGTACTGAGCGTAGCCGATATTTTTGCAGATGCAATACGGCGTATCCACACTAACGACACCGTCAGTGCATTATTTGACAATTAACTTGAAAGGTAAAAAATAACCATTATGCCAACCCAAAATTTCACAAATATTAGTGGTACCGTTCGCGAACCGAGCAGACAGAACAACAAAGAGCTTCGTTCCACCAAACAGGTACCCGCCGTACTGTACGGCCCTGAAATTGAAGAAAATATCTATTTTTCGGTAAGTGAAATAGAGCTGGAAAGAATTTTAAGCAAAAACCAGACCAAACTTCAAATATTAACCATAAACGGCAAAGAGTACAAAACGCTGTTAAAACGCACCGATTTTGACCCGGTTACCGACCGTCCGATTCATGCCGATTTTTACGTACTTTCGCCCAAGCACCGTGTTACCCTTCGCGTACCTGTTAAAGTTACCGGTAATGCACGCGGGGTGGTTCAAAGCGGCGGCCGTTTATTCCAAACCATGGTAAACGTGCGTGTACGTGTTTACCCCGATTTTATACCGTCGGATTTTGTGGTTGATGTAACTCCATTGAAAATCGGAGATGCCATCCACGTATCCGAACTGGATCTGGAGAACATAGAGCCAATCGATTCGTTGAACCGTGCCGTTGTAACTGTACAGCCGCCTAAGAAAGCTCTATCCGAGTTGGTTGGCGACGATGACGATGAAGACGATGAGGATATGGACGAAACTGAAGCCACAGAAGATGGCGCAGCCGAAGGAGGCGAAGGCGCTGCGGAAGGAGCTGAAGAGTAATCTATAGATCTGTAAACCTTCCGTATCTGTTATGTCTTTATTAGTTGGATTAGGAAATCCCGGCAGCGAATACGAAGGTACTCGACATAATATCGGTTTCGATATTATAGATACTATAGCCGAAAAACTTGCCCTCACCTTCGAAACCGGCAAAGGCCCGTTTTTAAGTGCAGAAGGCAAGTTCAAAGGCAGAAAAGTTACTCTTATAAAACCGACCACTTATATGAACTTAAGTGGAACGGCCGTTAAAAGAGCACTTGCCAAATTCAATGCCGACATCGGCGATTGTCTTATTATATATGATGACCTTAACCTGCCTTTAGGAAAAAACAGGTTAAGGGCGTCGGGAAGTGCCGGAGGTCACAACGGAATATTGGATATCATTGATAAATTGGGGGGCAATGAGTTCCCACGGTTACGCTTTGGTATCGGAAACAATTTCAGAAGGGGGAGACAAGTCGATTATGTACTGTCCCCTTTCGATGAGGATGAGCTTGAATTATTGGAACAGGCTGTAAAACATGCTCAGGATGCTGCTTTATCTTTTGTTAAAGACGGCATCGAACGAGCAATGAATTACTATAATTAATTTTAATTTAATACTAACTAAAAGAGAATTATGAATAACATAATCTATCTTATACTTGCGGCAGGAGTGATTGCACTCGTTTTTACCGCTATAAAATCGTCTTGGGTAAATAAACAAGACGCTGGAAACGAACGCATGAATAGCATTGCTTCCAGTATTTCGCGTGGTGCAATGGCTTTCTTAAAAGCCGAGTACAAAGTACTATCTATTTTTGTAATTGTTGTTGCGGTTATATTGGCAATTTCTGCCGACCCGGTAACCTCCAGCTGGATGGTTTCCATATCTTTTGTGGTTGGAGCCATTTGTTCCGGTCTGGCCGGTTTTATAGGCATGAAAGTGGCAACCAAAGCAAACGTAAGAACTACACAGGCTGCACGTACCAGCTTAGGCAGTGGCCTTGAAGTGGCATTTGCAGGCGGTTCGGTAATGGGTATGGCCGTTGTTGGATTGGGAGTTGTAGGTCTGTCATCACTGTTTATTATATTTTCCAAAACATTGGGTATGGAAGGAGCCAGCGCAGTTAATAAAGTACTGGCCGTTGTAACCGGTTTTTCATTCGGTGCATCATCCATAGCTTTATTTGCACGTGTGGGCGGCGGTATTTATACAAAAGCGGCCGACGTAGGCGCAGACCTCGTAGGTAAAGTGGAAGCCGGAATTCCGGAAGACCACCCCTTGAACCCCGCAACTATTGCCGATAACGTAGGTGATAACGTAGGTGACGTTGCCGGTATGGGCGCCGACCTTTTCGAATCTTATGTTGGTTCCATCATTGGTACCATGGTATTGGGTGCCATTTTTATGACCTACCCAAATTTTGTGGATAATTTCAACGGCCTGTCTGCAGTGTTACTTCCGTTGGTATTGGCAGGTGTTGGAATATTGACTTCCATCCTGGGAACATTCTTTGTACGCGTAAAAGATGGCGGAGATCCGCAAAAAGCCCTTAATACAGGCGAATTTTTATCGGCTGCAGTTATGCTTATTGCTTCCTTTTTTATAATAAAATGGATGTTGCCGGCAGAATGGGTTACCTCGGAAGGCGTAACCTTTACCAGTTTGGGTGTGTTTTGGGCCACTATTTTTGGCCTTGCTGCAGGTTTAATAATCGGTCTGGTTACCGAATTTTATACCGGTACAGGTAAAAAACCGGTTTGGAACATTGTAAAGCAATCGGTTACGGGAGCAGCCACCAATATTATTTCCGGTTTGGGGGTGGGTATGATGTCAACCGCTATTCCAATTATAGTAATTGCACTGGCCATTATTGGCGCATACACTACTGCAGGTTTATACGGTATTGCTATTGCCGCTGTGGGAATGCTTGCAAACACAGGTATCCAATTAGCAGTTGATGCTTACGGCCCGGTTTCGGATAATGCCGGTGGTATTGCAGAAATGGCTGATCTTCCATCTGAAGTTCGCGACCGTACCGATAAACTGGATGCCGTTGGTAATACAACTGCAGCAATCGGTAAAGGTTTTGCCATTGGTTCTGCGGCACTAACGGCGCTGGCATTATTCTCGGCATTTATTACCGCCTATAATGCAACCCACCCGGAAGCCCAACTAAATGTAATTTCGATTACCAACCCAATGGTAATGGCTTCGCTTTTTGTGGGTGCTATGCTGCCTTTCTTGTTCTCTTCTCTTGCTATGAACGCCGTAGGACGTGCTGCCATGAGTATGATTGAAGAAGTACGCCGCCAGTTCAGAGATATTCCGGAATTACGTGCAGCTTTAGACGTAATGAATAAAAACGGTGAAAAAGAATACGCAGATTGGTCGGAAGAAGACCAAACCACTTTTGATGCCGCCGACGGCAAAGCCGAATACGAGAAATGTGTTGAAATATCAACATCGGCCTCCATCCGCGAAATGGTGGTACCCGGCCTGTTGGCAGTAAGTGTACCGGTGCTTTTCGGTTTTGTTCCCGGCTGGATTACGGGCGACTCTTTGACCGGAGCCCAGATGCTCGGTGGTTTGCTGGCGGGTGTTACCGCTTCAGGTGTTCTGATGGCTCTTTTCCAATCTAATGCCGGTGGCGCTTGGGACAATGCCAAAAAAATGGTTGAAGACGATGTTGTGATTGACGGCGTAACCCATGGTAAAGGCTCGGAAGCACATCACGCCGCTGTTGTTGGCGATACCGTGGGAGACCCATTCAAAGATACTTCAGGTCCTTCGCTTAACATCTTGGTTAAGTTAATGTCTGTAGTAGCATTGGTAATCGCTGCAATGATTTAATCTGCCGATAAAAATAGTTTAACTATTTTATTGTAAACGATATATCGAAAAATCCCGTCATATACTATATGGCGGGATTTTTTTATATCAACTTTTAAAGGATTGTTTTTGTTAATTTTCCTATAATAGCCAAAAACAATAAATTCAGCTGATAAAATGACCCATTCACAGATTTTTAAACTTATTTTTAAACACGATTTAAGAATTGAAAATTTATCAAATGGTGCAACCGAACAAGTACATCCACGAAAAATGGAACATTCCATTATGGATTTTATGAAACCGGATCCCACCTATTCCGAATTGCATTTTACGGGCACCGATTTATCCGCCAATCTATTTGGTTTGAACGTACTTGACGATTTTGAAGGCATCATATCGGCCATTAATTCTTCACTGATTGGCAAACACTTTCACACAAAAACCGGCAAGTTCGACGCATTGGCAGACGCTGTCCAAAATATTGAAATCGATGATTTAATTTTAATTTCTCCCAAAAATCTGGCGGATGGTGATAGATATTCCTTTGAATTGGAATCGGATCGAAGTTTAAAAGAATATCTGGAAGACAACCTGATTGTGGTTCAAAAAATATCGGCCCTAAATGGGTTCGACCTGAAGATTTACTGTAAGAAAAATCTTTATCCGGCTTTTTTCCCGAATTTAAGGGCGCTGGTGCCCGGTTCTTTCAGGTTTTTCAGCATAAACGGAAGAAAATTCAATACGGAAAGACATTTTTATTTTGAAACCTGGACCCTGGACCGCCCTCCGCACGGTTTCGAAGAAGTTTTCCCGCAAAGCGTTATTTAAAAAAACAGGGGCCGAAAAACCTAAGTCAAAAATAGGTTTGGTAAAAAAAGATTCCCTATCATTACCGTTTGTTGAAATCCAAAATTATGAGCGAAAGTTTACCAAAAGTTAAGATTTACACCGATGGTGCGTGCAGCGGCAATCCGGGCCCCGGCGGCTGGGGCGCCATATTGATTTCCGGACGGCACGAGAAAGTTATATCGGGCGGAGAGGCGCAAACCACAAATAACCGCATGGAGATGAGAGCGGTTGTTGAAGCGCTGAAATCTTTAAAAAAACCATGCGATGTAGAAATTTACAGCGATAGCGCACTGATAATCAACGCTATGAATAAAGGATGGATTGATAACTGGCAGCAAAAAGGCTGGAAAAAAGCCGATAAAAAACCGGTTGAAAACAAAGAGTTGTGGCAGGAAATGCTCGAAGCTATGAAATCTCATTCGGTAAAGTGGATAAAAGTGAAAGGCCATTCGGGCCATCCGTTAAACGAAAGAGTGGACAGTATTGCTGTTGAGGCTTCCCAAAAGTTTAAGTAAAAATACTATTCTTTATCCGGCCATGGCCGAGTTATTGGCAAATGGTTTTATCTCCATAGTATCGGCGATTCCCATTTCGGCTTTTAATTTCCCGGTTATTGCAATCATGGCCGCATTATCGGTGCAGTAGGCAAGTTTGGGATAATATAATTGTACTTTCAGTTTTTCAGCCATTTTCTCGGCTTTCTCCCTCAACATGGAATTGGCCGAAACCCCACCGGAGAGTACCACCGTTTTTACTCCGGTTTCTTTTACGGCACGGCGCAATTTTTTTATCAATACTTCGGTGATGGCTTCGGAAACGGATGCACTGATATCGTTTAAATGGGTTTTCAAAAATTCTTCGTCTTTCTTTTGCACATAATATAACGCACTGGTTTTCAGCCCCGAAAAACTGAAATCCAACCCTTTATTTGCCATGGCTTGCGGAAACTTATGGAATTTGGGGTCTCCGGTTTGTGCCAGTTTATCCATTATCGGTCCGGCCGGGTAGGGCAAGCCTAGAATTTTCCCAATTTTATCGAAAGCTTCGCCTGCAGCGTCGTCTCTGGTTTCGCCGAGTATTTGATGGTCAAAAGGAGATTTTACCAGCACCAATTGGGTATGCCCACCCGATACGGTGAGTGCCACAAAGGGAAATTCCGGCGTATTATCAATAAAATTGGCATAAATATGGGCATCCATGTGGTTAATGCCTACAATGGGAATGTTATTAGCTAACGCAAGCCCTTTTGCGAAACATAAACCTACTAATAACGAACCCATCAATCCCGGACCTTGAGTTACCGCAATCAAATCAATTTCATTTATGGATAAATCGGCTTCGTTTAGAGCTTGTTCTACGGTTTGCACAATGGTTTTCTGGTGCGCCCGCGATGCCAGTTCGGGCACAACTCCGCCAAATTTAATATGCACCGATTGAGAGGCAATAACATTCGATTGTATGCCTGCCTGCGTTAAAACTGCAGCGGCGGTATCGTCGCAAGAGGATTCTATGGCTAAAATATTCATGCGCTAAAGATACAAACAAACACAATTAACTGCTTAACAGTTACTAACGGCAAGCTCTACAAAATCTTTGTTGGTTTGTGATTCTAGTAAATACGGGGCATAAAAAAGTCCTGCATTTTCACAATGAAGTTAAACCCCTATTTAATCAAGGTCATTTTTTTCAGTATTCGTGCGGTGGGCGTCTTCAATTCATAAAAATATACACCCGAAGATAAATATTTCCGTTCCGCTGCATCGAAACGGACCCGATGTACTCCTGCAGGATAGGTTCTGCCCTGAATCATCTCATAAACAACTTGCCCGGTTACGGAATAAACCGTCAACGTTACTTGCGAGGGCTGCGCCAGTTCAAACTCGATATTGGTTGCGGGATTAAAGGGATTGGGATAATTCTGATGCAAAAAAACGGAGGCAGGGAGCTGGTGTTCAAGTTCTGTATCCACATAAACATCTTTCAGCAAGTTCATTTCCCCGCCCTCTATCTGGTATAATTTCGCATTCAAAGCGAGAAATGCCAGTTCTCCTTCAGCAGCAAAGCCGCTGATTTTTTCGTCAACGGAGGTATAAAAAGGTTCAAATGATTCTCCGAAATCGTACGAAACAAAAACCGTATTCGTATTCCAAATATAAACCTCCCCTTCTTTCATACTATTTACGGTTACATGCGGCCGTTCATCGAATCTTTTTTTCACCACCCAGTTAACCGGTGCTCCATCCACTTGTCCAGCCAGAACGCCATATTCACAAGGAATCTCGGATTCACCCTTGCATTCTTCAGAATTGAGTAAATCAGCGAAGTACATATGCACAGAATCGGCATCGAACTGTATATCGGATATAAAATGATTCCCTTCCAACACGATTTCATAAGTATTTCCCTCATCTGTGCTTAATACAAAGGCTCCACCCGATGTGCCGCCGCCAAACATTAGGTTTGGGTTGTACGGGCTTATTGCAGTTAGCGGAAAATCCAGAATCAGGGAATCTGCAACCCCATGGCCGCTAGCCAGTTTTTCCGGATCCGGCCACGTAATTCCGCCATCATAGCTTTTAATCGTAAAACTCCCGAAATCAACGTACACCATGGAGTCTGCACCAACATTAAGTGAATAGGGAAAAACTAAAAATCCGAAGAGCGACGTCGTATCATGCCTTTCAATGAAGCCGAATTCATCCCAGGCACCATTAGCGATATACTGTTCAGGGTCGTTATTCAAAAATTTATAATCAATAATTGTATTTGAGCTGATCTCTCCCAACGGCAAAGAACTTGTTTCGTCTCTTAAAATTAGCTTTTCCACGCCGGTTTGCATGTTGTAGCGGTAAATATGATTTTGGTAAATGGAGACATAATTCTTAACACCGTAATCACTGTAAATACGATAAAACAAATGGATTGTGCCGCCCGGGCCGGTCAGTGTTTTTAAATCGTGAAACTTATTCGATTTCGGCTGAGCCGTTAAAACTGATCCACTTACAAAAAGCATTATCAAAAACAGGAGCGATTTTTTCTTCATGATTTTGGCCCTCCAATGATGTGTTGATTGAATCTAATACATCATTGCCAGAATGTCCAAAATTTATCACGGTATGGATACCAATTTTGGGGCTAAAGCCCCGAGTCCGGTATATAAAAACAATGCAGCGCTCTCTTAGCCGTATCGTGACCACCCCGCCCGCCCGCGGGCACCCCTCCAGTGGAGGGGAATTTAGGACCCTGAGTATATATGACGTATATATTTCTAAATTTCAATTTTTATTTTATAGCAAAATATTAAATCAGCGCTCAGTCTCATTCCCCTCCACCGGAGGGGCAGGTTTTGCGCTTGCGCATAAACCGGGGTGGTCCCGCGTGCAAAGAACGGCTCCACAAACAAAAAAAGCCCCAATATTTCTATCGGGGCCCAATAATCGTAATTGTTATAATGAGTTTTTAAATCAATTACTCATCTTCGTCCACAACTTCAAAATCGGCATCTACTGCGCCGGTGTCGTTGTCGGACCCTTCCGCTCCGGGTGCTTCGCCTTGTGCTTGTTGCTCGGCCTGACTGGCTGCGTAAATCTCTTCCGATGCCGCTGTCCAGGCTTTATTTACACCTTCTATTGCGGCGTCTATTTCATCAAGGTTTTCGGCTTTGTGTGCTTCTTCCAGAGTTGTTAAAGCATCGTTTATAGCCGTTTTATTTTCTTCAGAAATCTTATCGGCATATTCGTCAAGCTGTTTTTTGGTAGAGAATATTAAACCATCAGCCTGATTTAGTTTTTCTACTTTTTCACGAAGATTTTTGTCTTCTTCTTCGTGCTCTTTTGCAGCTTGCTTCATTTTTTCAATTTCCTCATCGGATAATCCCGAGGAGGATTCGATTCTGATGGTTTGTTCTTTGCCGGTTCCCTTATCTTTAGCCAGTACATTAAGCACGCCGTTTGCGTCTAGGTCGAAAGAAACTTCTATTTGCGGCATTCCGCGTGGTGCCGGTGGAATACCATCCAAGTGGAATCGTCCCAAAGTTCTGTTTGCGGCGGCCTGAGCACGCTCGCCCTGTAGAATATGAATTTCCACACTGCTTTGGTTATCGGCTGCGGTGGAAAATACTTGCGATTTGCTGGTTGGAATGGTGCTGTTAGCCTCAATTAACGGGGTCATAACGCCGCCCAGGGTTTCGATACCCAAAGTCAACGGGGTTACGTCGAGCAGTACAACATCATCCACATCGCCCGAAAGAACACCGCCCTGAATGGCTGCGCCGACAGATACAACCTCATCGGGATTTACGCCTTTGCTGGGTTCTTTACCAAAAAATTCTTTTACGGCTTCCTGGATTTTCGGGATTCTAGTCGAACCGCCCACCAATATTACCTCGTCAATATCGCTTTTGCTCAATCCGGCATCTTTCATTGCTTTTTCGCAAGGCAGGATGGATCTTTTCACCAAGTCATCAACCAACTGCTCAAATTTGGCTCTGCTCAAATCAATGTTGATGTGTTTTGGTCCGTCTTGTGTTGCGGTAATAAACGGCAGGTTGATATTTGTTTTGGAAGAGCTTGAAAGCTCAATTTTTGCTTTTTCCGCTGCTTCTTTCAAACGCTGCATTGCCATCGGGTCCTTGCGCAAGTCAACGCCTTCATTGTTCTTGAATTCGTCTGCCAGGAAATCGATAATTCGTGCGTCAAAATCATCGCCGCCCAAATGGGTATCTCCATTAGTAGATTTTACTTCAAAAACACCATCGCCCAGTTCCAAAATGGATACGTCGAAAGTACCACCGCCCAAGTCGTAAACAACAATGGTTTCGTCTTTATCTTTTTTATCCAATCCGTATGCCAAAGCGGCTGCCGTAGGCTCATTGATAATTCTTTTAACTTCCAAGCCTGCAATTTTACCTGCTTCCTGTGTTGCTTTACGTTGTGCGTCGTTAAAATAGGCCGGTACCGTAATAACAGCTTCGGTTACTTTTTCGCCCAGGTAGTCTTCTGCCGTTTGTTTCATTTTTTGCAAAATCATTGCAGAAATTTCCTGTGGGGCATATTTTCTATCTTCAATGCCTACACGGGCTGTTTTATCGTCGCCGCTTACCACTTTGTACGCCACTTGAGAGGTTTCTTCTTTTACCTCGTTGTACATGCGTCCCATAAATCTTTTAACGGAAGCTATGGTTTTTTCAGGATTGGTAATTGCCTGGCGTTTTGCCGGCGCACCTATCAGGCGCTCGCCGTCTTTATTAAAAGCAACTACAGATGGCGTTGTTCTACCACCTTCGGCATTCGGAATCACAACCGGCTCGTTTCCTTCCATTACAGAAACGCAAGAGTTTGTCGTTCCTAAGTCAATTCCTATAATTTTTCCCATTGGTCTTAATCAATTTTTTGTGATTCATGCTCTTGGGCATTCATCTACGTTATTATTAATTTTTATTTCAAATTCACAAAGCGATATGCAAGCATAGTGCCAAATTTTTGAATTTTTAAAATAATGACGTATTGACCGACTATTTGTCAGTTTTAAGACCATTTCACTAAACAAACATCAAATATTCGTTTTTTTAAGGCGCAATCGGTTTCCGACCTTAAAACTGATGCCTGAAACACAGCATACATTAAAGGAAGCAATTTTTAAGGCGGGATGAATGGCAGGCAAGCTTAGCCTTCGCTTCATTTACCGAAATAACCCGGCGGCAGGTTCGCCGAAGCCATAAATTCGATGTGCCGATTATAGAATATGGTTTTGCGAAAAAGATGACGCATGTGTACCTTAACATAATCCCTGTAAAATCCTTTCATAGTGCGATATTAGCTGTGATGGTATAGGATCATGAGGGTAATGACTTCGCTAACTGGTAGTTTTGGTTTCTTTTTAGGTGGATTTCCCTAGATATGGGGAGCCAGAGCATTATGGAAGTGAAAGCAAAAGTTATCGACCTGGCAGAATATTTCAGTGATTTTATTGTCGGATAGCGCTATGGATAAATATATTATATGATTGTTATTGCTTAATTTAGTATAATACTTTTACCCCCACTATTCTATCCAAATTAAGAATCGAACTCAGGTTAATAATGCAATGTTAGTTCTAATACATCCTTTTAAAAAAGGAGATATTTTACAATGCTCTCCGGGTAGAGGTTATGAATATGATCATCAACCCGGCATTGAAGACAGACCCACTATAGAAAAAATAGGTATAGAGCAGGGTATCATTTTGGATGCAGAAAAATAATTATTTTCACCCCAGATCAGTCAGAAACACCAACTTTAATTGATCGTTGTGGCTATTAATACAAAAACAATGAAGAGATTAATTCTGTTTACAGCAATATTTTTATTACCTCTTTTAACTTATGGACAATCTGAGATTGGAGAATCTAATCCGGAAAGTGTTATAAATTCTAATAAATGCCCATCTGATAATGAATGGACTAAAGAAAATATAGAGACTTTTCTTACAGACCCTGCTTGGACCCCTGAAAGACAAGAAACCGGAACAGTTGGTGTGAACTCGAATCAACTTCAAGTACTTTCTAATAATAATAATCAAGATAAAACAACTTGTGAATTCTTTAACAACGAATTTACTAACACCATTGCCAAGGCTTGGGATGATGGAAATCCTATGTATAAAATAGCTTACTATAGAGCCGGTAACTTCTATATTGTTTCAACTGTTGTAGCTCAGCCTGCAGATCAGGACTGGGCCGCTGTTGGTCTCTCTTTTATCGGTATTTTTGATGAAAATTTAAACCATATAAAAGGTTACGCTTTTTAGTCTTTCAATATTTTAAACAGATGTGAATACCATCGGCGGAGAATGTACGGGAATGTAATTAGTAGTACCGACTGTTAATTATTAAAATAAAAAACACTATGAAAAAAGCATTATACATCAAAGCACTAATTCTATTTTGTTCTATTACCATTCACTCAAGTGTAGTTGCTCAAGGGCAAATTGGACACGAAGGTGAAGATCCGCTTCAAACTCAATTGCGCGGCACTAACATGATTGCCCACAGTTCTTATAATGCTATTACATATAATGGTTATACCATTAGTCAGATAGAGGCTACAGAAGGAAACGCCAATAACTTAAGCCAGCTCTTTGGAAATCCAACTTTTATTAATGATGACAATGCCATAATTAGAGAATTTACGTACGTGTATGGCACAAATAAAGTTACATTTATGGGAGGTGAGCTAACGAGAATAGATATTAAAGAAAACACTTGGCCTGTTACCGTTTTGGGAAAAACCATCCGGGTGGGCGACAGTTTTTCTGACATGAAGCAAAAGTTTGGGAACGACCTTAAAATTATTTACATGCCCTCTATTGATGCAGACTATACGGTGTCATTTGGTAACCCTGGAAATGATGGAGATGGCACGCATATAAATTTCAGCACAAGCACAAACAAAGTTGTAGATATCGTTTATTTTGTAAATATTTAAGATGAAGTGAACCCTACAAACCGCACACAAACTTACCTGCTCAATTTCTCCAGATCGCCCCAAAAGCCGGGATAAGAAACTCCGGCACATTCGGCATCTTTGATGCGGCTCTCTTTTTTTCCTTTCAGGGAGAGAACAGCAGCAGCCATCGCTATTCTGTGGTCATGAAAACTTTCAAATTCTGCCGATTCGAACTCAAATTCTGGATTACCATGTATGACTAATCCGTCGGGTTCTTCTTCAAAATCTGCACCAATAGCGGTTAGCATCTTTGCTATTGCCATAATTCTGTCCGTTTCTTTATGACGCAGTTCGGCTGCTCCCGATATTATGGAGGTTCCCTCGGCAAAGGCCATGCAAACAGCCAATACCGGTAACTCGTCTATGCAATTGGGTATGATTGATTTTTCAATTTCTACCGCTTTCAAGTTAGAACTTCTTACCGTGATATCTCCGGACGGTTCTGCACTATCGAAATTTTGATTGGAAATAGTGATATCAGCTCCCATTTTTTGCAAAATATCCAAAAATCCGGTCCTGGTGGGATTGAGTCCTACATCCAAAAACTTTATCTCGGCATTGCCGTGAATGGCACCGGCTGCCAACCAAAACGCAACCGACGAAAAATCGCCCGGTATGGTATAACTTTGGTTTGGAATCACGTCTTTTCTGGATGCGGCTATTATTTTTTTACCATTTTCTTCTTTTATGTCTAACCCTAGTAAGCGCTCGGTATGGTCGCGGCTGGCAACCGTTTCTATCACTTTGGTTGGGGTATCGCCAAATATACCCGCTAAAAGCACGCACGATTTTAGCTGCGCGCTGGCAATGGGGAGTTCATATTCCATGGGTTTTACCTTGCCGCCTTTAAATTTGAGCGGCGCCAAATCGGGTTCTCTTGGCTCGATTTCTGCCCCCATTTGCCGCATGGGATTTATAATGCGCGACATGGTTCGGGCCGAGAGGGATTCATCGCCCGACAGCGTTGCCTGTATGCCGGCTCCCGTTAAAACACCGGCCAATAAACGCATGGCTGTACCCGAATTACCGCAATAAATATCTTCTTTCGGGGTGTGGATTCCATTTATTCCTGTTCCCGTTATTTCAACTTCGCTGCCATTGTTGACTACTTTGGCGCCAAGTTGTTCTACACATTTTAAAGTGCTTTGTGGATCCTGCGCCGGCGAAAAATTCTTTATAACAGAGGTTCCATCGTGCAATAATGAAAATATGGCTGCTCTTTGCGCTATGGATTTATCGGGCGGTGGCGTGATGGTTCCCTTAAGTTTTGAAGAGGGATGAACAGTTTTAATCATTAATTATTAGAGCTTTTAAGTAGTTTGGCGGCATTTTTGGCAGACTCGGTATTGGGATATTTCTCTTCAATACCCTGCAATATCTGAATGGCTTCGCCACGATTGCCCAAACGAATATGGCATTCGGCCGTTGCGTATAGCGATTTTGCCACCCAGTCTTCGTACGCCTCAAACAGAACCCGTACTTTGGAATAAGCTTCCAGAGCCGCTTCGTAATTTCCTTGTGTTTGTTCTATTTTACCCAAATAATATTGCGCTTCAGCACCGATGGCAGTAGTGTTGTTTTCTGCAATGGCCGACAGATTGTTTTGTGCCGCTGCATATTCTTTGTTCTCAATGGCTACTTTGGCCTGCCCAACGGTTGCGCCTGCATTTTGTGGATTTATTTTCAATGCTTCGCCATATTCATTTTCGGCACGGCCAAAATCTCCAAGTTCAATACTTGCATTTCCCATTCCTACGTAGGCTTCTTGCGCATAATTTGGCGCCATATCCAACAATTGTTTAAAATAAGCATGCGATTGGTCAAATTTATTAATCTCGTAGCTTAAAGCACCTAAAGCGATTAGAACTGATGGCGCTTGTTCATTGTTTGGAAACTCATCCACAATGGTTTTGTAGGCTTCTATTGCTTCCTCATTCCTGTTTAACTGTCTGTACGAATCGGCCAGATTTGCATACGCGGTGGGCACCAGATTGTCGGAGTTTGTAATCCTGAGATACTGTCTGAATTCTTTAATTGCTCCCTCATAATCGCCCGATTGATAAGTGTTTTCTGCCTGACGGAACCGGAGTCTGTCGGCCGTGGTGCTGTTGGGGTTGTCGCCCAAAAATTCTTCCAAAATATCGGAACTGCTATCGGTCCCGGTGGAAGATAACTGCGCATATTGAATTCCGTTGACGGCATCTATTATATACTGGCTGCGCGGGTAATCGTCCAGCACCTTTTTATAGGCTTCTATTGCCTTTTCATAATCACCGGCGTTATAGTACGAGTCGCCAATATTATATTGCGAGCGCGCCGCCCACTCGGTATTGGGATATTTATTGATTACGGTTTGAAATTCTTCGATGGCCTGTTCGTAATTATCCGTATTTAGATAAATATAAGCGATATTATATTGTGCCTGCTCTCTCAACCGGCTGAACGGATATATACGCAGTACACGCCTGAAAGTATTGACCGCCTGAAATGTCCGATTTGAGCGATAATAGCTGTTACCTACCTGGAACATGGCATAATCGCCCCCCGGTTCTGCGCCGATGGCCTTGTTATAATTATCCATGGCTTCTTTATATTTGCCCTGCGCATAATAGGCATCCCCCGTGCGCAGTTGGGTGTCGGTATCGTACGGAAAAAGTGCGATGGGCGGAGGATTATAGTTTGCCAAAAAGTTTTCAAACGGAGCAGTCGCTTTTTCAAAATCTTGCATTAGAAAATAGCTCCATCCCAGGGAATATTGCGCCGCACCTATCATTTCGTTTTGGGGGTAATTTTTAATGAACATTTCAAACCGTGTGGATGCCGGTCCATATTTTCCCGTTCTGTAATAACTATCTGCGCTCCAAAAAAGAGCTTCGGCGCCCAAATCGGTGGCGGGCACTTCGGTATAAACTTGTTCAAACAATGGTTGAGCCGGCTCGTAAGCCTGATTGCGATATAAAATCCATGCTTTTTGGAACTGTGCCTGCCTTTTAAGCGCCGGATCTACATCAGATACTTTTTCCGCGGCTTCAAATGCCTGTGTGGCTCTGGTATATTCGTTATTGGCAAAATAAGCCTCGCCCAGCATCACATAAATTTTACCGGGATCTTTAAGATTACTTTCATTGCGCACCAAATCACGCAAAATGTCGATGGCTTCGGCATATCTCCCACTTTCAAAAGCAGAAATAGACCATTCGTACATCGCTTCTTCCACCCAAAGTCCCGTTTTGAATCTTTCGCTGAATTCCCGGAAGGTAAAGTACGATTTTTCGTATTGTCCGGTAAGCTTTAGATTTACTGCCTGATAATAAAGTGCTTTTCGTGCCAACTCGTCGGTGCCTTCGGTCGCTTTCCCAAATTCTTCGGCGGCCCAATGGTAAATTTGTTGCTTATGATATAGCCAGCCCAAGCCATAGTGTGCATTTCTGGCCTGCTGGGTACCTTTAGTAAAATTGGCGTATTGTAAATAGGCTTTTTTGGCTTCGTCGAAATTATCCAGCACGTTGTAGCTCTCACCAATCAAAAATAGTGCTCGTGCTTTCGATTCATCATCCAGATAAAAATAAGCTTCTCGTAGCGCTTCTATAGCTTCTTCGTAGCGTGCTTGTTGGTAGTAAGATTCGCCCAGCGCTGTTCCTACTTTTTTGGTCACTTCTGCGTTGGGGTATCTTTCTTTCAATAATTCAAAACCGGCGGATGCCTTATCAAATTCTTCATCTGCCAAATAGAGCCTGCCGCGAGCATATAGTGCATTGGCTGCCCATTCGCTGCCCGGATTTTCATCGGCCAGTTTTAAAAAATAATATCGCGCTGTTTTATGGTCTCCTTTGTTGGCATACGCTTCGGCTACCCAATAATGGGTACGGGTTGAGCTTACATTATCCTTTACGATGGGCAAAATCCTTTCGTAATACGCCAAAGCGCTGGTATAATCGTCATTTTCTATGTATCGATGTCCGATATCCTGGAGCAATTCTATAGTGAACTGGCTTTTTGGGTATTTATAGATAAATTTTTGATAGTAGTATTCTATATTTCCGGAGTCGGCGGCAGCAGAAGCCAATGCCAGGTGAAAATCGGCCGCTTCGTTCAGTTCAAGTTTGCTGTTTTCTTCTTTGAATAGTTTAAAAGCTTCAATGGCACTCTCGAAATGGCCATTTTCGTACAAATCCAATCCTCTTTGATAATTGGATGAAGTGGCTTCTTGCTTGGCCTGCGCCCAAATTGCGGTAGAAAAGAAAAATATAACGGTAAATAAAAAGCAGCTCTTTTGTATGGCTCTCATTTAGTAATTACGATAAATATTATAATTAACTCTTATATATCAAGGTAGCGAAGTAGCTCGTCTGCCCTTTCCGATAGTTCGTGCTCTAGCATTTCGCTGTTTTCTTCTGATGTGATAATATAGCCATATCTATTCAAAGCAGCAGACACAACAGACGAATCTTCGGTATTTATTTTAATAGACAATCGGTAGCGCTGGCTGCCGGCATCGGGCATTTGCAGGCTCATTGCAAGTATTTTGGCTCCTTCCATTTCTATTATTCTCATAATATCGGAGAGAGCATAATCCTTTTCGGAAACATCTATGGAAATAACGGCGCCATTTACATCCAGATTTTGCATTTCAAGCAGTGCTTTTTGTAGGGCCGATTTAAAAATCATATTTACATATTTACCGTAATAATCGGTTACCACCAGATAATCTGCATTATTGCCCAGCATTATACGTGCCGCTTCGAAAATATGGCTTGTTGCTTGTACCGGCAAAGAATCTTTTAATGCATAATCGGATACGAGTCCGTTTAAAATGTTGTTTTTTTTCAACTCGGAGGCAGTCAAAACACCCACCACCATTTGATCGCCGTCTATTACAGGCAACACCGTATGGTTGGCAAAAGCAAATTTTTGCTTCGCATTTTGAATACTGTCCGACAGTTTCAAAGCTTCAATTTTGGTATTTAATAATTCGTTAACCAGCATATTTATTAAACTTGGGCTTTCTCGTCTATTATATCCAATAAATGTGATAATTGTTCAAATTCTTTTTTCGCCATGCTGAATTTTAATTCAACTTTATTGCCAACATATTTTTCGGCTTCAACATTTGCGTTTTCGTGAATAAACGCCACTGCTTTATACTTATCAACAGGTATTTGCATGGTATGATTCGAATAATTGCTTTCTATATGCTCAATAATGCGGCTGTCCAGTTCATTGAGCCCAATATGCTGTGCTGCCGAAACCAGAATTGCATCGGGGTATTGCAGCATGATATTGGAAATCTGATCGGAACTCATTTTATCCACTTTATTGAATACCATTACCGTTGGCTTCTTTAACGCATTCAATTCTTCCAATGTTGTGTTTACAACTTCAATATATTCGCCGGCCATTTTTGAGGAGCCGTCCACCACGTGCAGCAACAAATCGGCTTCGCTTACCTCATCCAGCGTTGACTTAAAACTCTCTACCAGATTGTGCGGCAATTTTCGGATAAATCCTACGGTATCCGACAGTAAAATAGAATGATTTTTAAGTTCGTAGCGCCTGACGGTGGAATCGAGCGTTGCAAAAAGTCGGTCTTCCACAAACACATTGCTTTCGGTCAGCGCATTCATCAATGTGGATTTACCCGCATTGGTATAACCCACCAGCGATACTTTAATCAGTTTTGAGCGGCGTTTGCGTTGTGTATGGCGCTGACGATCCAGTTTTTCGAGTTTCTTTTTAAGGGACGAGATTCTGCGGCCAATCAACCTTCTGTCCATCTCAATCTGCGTTTCACCCGGACCTTTGGTGCCAATGCCCCCTTCCTGCCGGGATAAGTGCGTCCAGAATCGTGTTAAACGTGGCAATAAATATTGAAGCTGGGCCAATTCCACCTGGGTTTTGGCGGCGGCCGTTTGCGCCCGACTTGCAAAAATATCCAAAATAAGTCCGCTGCGGTCTATTATCTTGGCATCGGTGGTTCTTTCTATGTTCCGGATTTGGGTGGGTGTCAAATCATCATCAAATATGATGGTATTGAAGTTCAATTCGCCTTTAAGCTGCTTCAATTCCAAAAGTTTACCCTTACCAATATAGGTTGCAATATCCGGACCGTTGCGGTTTTGCAGCATTTTATCCACCGTAATGCCCCCGGCGGTATCCACAAGCAGTTCCAGCTCATCCAAATATTCTTCAGCCTGATAGCGTGTTTCGTCCACACCGTAAATGCCTACCAGCACTACTCGTTCACGTTCTATATCGGAATTTTTAATATCGTCTAGCAAATTATCTTAAATCCTTTTCTTTACTACATCGGTTTTGAGTGTATATTTTTGTTTTGGAAACTACTTCTTTCTTTTCATTTCAATCACTTCTTCAAAATGCGATTTTTGCGCGTTATCCACAAAAATATTTAAGTGATGATATCTTTCGTCCAGCAGTTCGTCGGGTTTGGTGTAGGCCAAAACAAATTTAAAGTGTCCAGCGTTTTGTTCTTGCTTTACATCCACTATCTGTTGCCAATCCACCGCCGTTTCCAGTCTTTTCAGGCCGGGCACTATGCCATATTCATCCAGATATAATTTGTGTTTCATATTTTCTGCCAAATAATACATCAAACCGCTCCAGACCAAACAAACAATGATGCTGTATTGAATTTCCGAGTTTGTTTTAAAAACCATTATCGCCGCAATAACAGAACCCAACAAAACCAACAAACCCAGTATGGGGAAGCCCCGAAGTCCGGGTTCAATTCTGCCTTTCCATAAAATTCCCTCCAATGCCATTCTGTTTTGTATAATTTTGCCCGTGTAAACCGTTGTTATCATCGCTAGAATGATAATTACAGATTTAAATATCATTAAAAGTGTTTCTTCCATATCAATTATACCGTATTAAATTATACAATGGTTTCTGCCTTATAGAATGTGGATACCAGCGACTCGGTAATGAGCAGCACCATACCCGCCAGCATAAACCAATGCCAAACTTCGGTGCCAAAACCACTACTGCCAATCGAATCGGTGAGCTGTTTTTCGTTTAAATTACCCGCATCCACCAGGTTGAAGGGGCTTACTATTTTTAGAAGTTCTTCCCTCCCAAAAGTTTCAAATTTAGATTCTGATATCGGCAAATTTGCAGCTATATGGTAAGATTGGTCGCCATCGCCGATTTCTACCCAGCCCGGCTGCCAATATTCCGCCGGATATTCCAGCCTGATTTTACCACCAATATTTTTTGGCTGTACTTTGATGGATGCCCCGTCTGCCAAAATTTCAGTTTCCTGTGCATTCAGGTCGCCTTCCCAGATAAAAGGGTTGCCTAAAGTATGCTGTTGAAGTCCGCCACGTTGCGAAGCCGCCGTGTATAAAATGGTTCGGTAATAAAATGGAGCAAACAACGATTTTATGGGGAAATTGGACCATTCCGGCGCATTGCCGATGGCCGATACTATAATTTTTCCACTGCCAAACTGCTTTTCTCTTACCAGAGGATCGTTCGAATTAAGAGTTATCAAATTCAGGCCGGAACCTATGCTAGGTGCGCTTAGTTTGTAATAAAAATAGACTTCCGGTTCTTCAAAAAGCAGTTGTTCGTCCTCTTGCCGCTCAAAAAGCCCGTTAAATACGGGGTGGTCTATCAATAGCTGCGTGCCGCCGGCAATGTTTTTTTTGGAGCCGTATTCCCCCACTATATTTTCTATTTTACCGGCATTGAACAGCTGCAAAAAGCGATTATAATTTACTATATCGGCATTTTGGGATGGAAATAATAGCACTCCTTTTCCATTTTGCACAAAATCCTGAACGCCGTCGAATATATACTCCGGTATCTGCTCTACCGATTCGAATATTACGGCATCATAATCCTGCCAGACCACGTTATCCAGATCGTTAACGGTAAGGGAGTTATAAACCAGTTGCGCTTCCGACTTTTCGGGGGCATCCAGCACGGTTTTTGTGAAAGAAAAATCCTGGTTTGTCGTTTTTGCATCACGTATCAACAATATTCTTCGGCGGTCTGGTATTTCCAGCGTAAAGTAATAATCGTTATCCGGTGTGAAGTCATCCCCTTCTATGGTAATTTTGCCATTCAGCGAACCTATTTCGTCGGGTAATACGCTGAACGAAAATGTTTGGCTTTCGTCCGCTTCCAAATCAATTTGGTACTGCCCGATGATATGGTTTTCTATTTCCAGGCTGACAAACTGGTTGGTTGCTTTCGTTTTGCCATAATTAGCCACTTTAACCTGTAAAGCTACGGGCGTTCCGATGCCGATCATAGTGGTATTGCTGTTTACAGCTTCCACAACCGTATTTTGCACGGGTACATCTTCCAGTTTTATATACGTTGCAGCCATTGTTGCCGGTATGTCATCAACCGCCGATTCAAATTCCATCCTATCGCCAATTTGTCCGTCGGAAATGATGAACAATTTTTTGTTTTGAAACGGGGCTTCTTCTACCAATTTTTGGAGTTCTTTTATCCTTTTTACGGCATAGCCGCCACTTTTTTCAATCTGTATGCCGTTAATCATTCTTTCTGCCTGGGTTTTACCATAGGCCGACAGATTTTGCTGTTCCCCATTGGTGGTCTGTACAAAAAAACGGTCGTCATCGTCGGCCATTGCAATAATTTCCTGCGCTATTTTTTTACTTTGCTCTAACAAAGGACCTTTGCTGCCCACTCTGCCCATGCTGATACTATTATCTACCATCAATGCAATAATTGCCGTTTGGTTTGAGTTATTACCGAAGCCGAATATAGGTGGTAAAAATGGGCGGGCAAGTACCAAGGCCAGGCATGCAACTGCCAATATGCGTAAAATCAACAGTATATTTTTTTTAATTTTAATCTTACGTATGGTAGATTTCTGTAATTCCTCGAAAAAAGCCAGAGTAGAAAAGCGTATTCTCTTGGGTTTTTTTAAATTCAACAGATGAATTACCACCGGTATTGCCACCGCAGCAAGAGCAATTAAAAAAAGCGGGTTAAGAAAACTCATTTAATAAATAAAAAGTGTTATTTTTGCCAATTCGGAATTAAATTGATGTATTTTACCATTTATTGTCGAGAATCGTTCAATATTCAAATTTAGGCAATCTAAAACCAATTTATGCAACGTTTATATTATCTGTTATTATCTTTTTTGGTTCTTTCTATCGGTTTTGCTTGTAAATCGGCGCCCGATAAACCATGGATGGATTTTATCCCAAAAAATACAACATTTATCTATACCCCAAATGACGGCACAACCATCGAAGATTTTTCAAATTTAGAGTATGCAGATTTATTGGATGATATAACCGCAAGCGTAATCCAGCAATTTTCGTCGTTTATAACCGGCAGTAATGTAGATTTGAATTTACAGGCCGTTTTAATTTATCCGGCCACTTCCATCCAATCGCAAATTATATGGATTACCAACACAAAAGATAATATAAACAATTGGATTACCGATTATTATAAACTTCTGCATCAAAATTATTACGTTTTTAATGGCATAACCATACATAAAGTGAGCGATTTCGGAACCGATATATTTGTAGCTCAAATAAATGAATGGCTATTATTCTCAGACTCCAGTTTTGCTCTTGAAGATGCGCTGCGTGCCTATCTCGGCGAAGATAGTCCGATGGAATTGGAAAGAAAAATCGAAAACAACGAGTTCATTGTCAATTTACCGGAGATAGATCGCTGGGCGCAGCAATTTTCAAACATAGGGAACAGGCCTTCCATCAAAGAATCTTTTAAGGGCACCAAGCCGGGTTTGTTAAATTATAAAAAAATTACATCCGGCGACTCCCCAAATATTCAGTTAACGGGCACATTCGGCCTCGAAAACGACAGCACGGCATTATTTATCGACGCTTTTACCAAAAACAACCGTCCAATGTACCTCGATAGGTTTATATCGAGCAATGCTGCCGCTTTTGCTATTATGAATTTGGAGCCGCAGAGTTTTCCAACAGAAATTGCAGATGAAAACCAAACCCCGCTCGATTCGCTGTTGATTGCGCACGGACCGACATTCGGCAACATTTCCGATGCCCTGGATATGCAACTTGCCTTCGAAGCATTTCCCGAATCGGGACTCTCGGCGGTGGGCGAGTATTTATATTTACGAAAGGCTAAAAATATCGAGCAATTGTATATTGAACTTGAAAAACTGGCCGGGCAGGGTTTTATTACCGTTCAAGATGGTACTTATTTCGCATCAAGCCGGGT
This sequence comes from uncultured Balneolaceae bacterium, assembly GCA_964615135.1. Lineage (GTDB taxonomy): Bacteria > Bacteroidota > Rhodothermia > Balneolales > Balneolaceae > Balneola. Next base: position 115,954 of record CAZTOG010000007.1, read on the forward strand.
TTTAGCACACTTGATAGGTTCTGAAATGTGTGATTTTGAAAGCTACTATATTGCCTTGTTGGGCGATGTGGTCGCAATTGCAAAAAGAAAAGGTCTGGCAGAAAGCGTTGCTGCAGATGTTGGGCGAAGGCGCGTAATTTATTATAACGATAGCTATACCGAAATCAGAGAAAAATTCTCCAGCTCGTTAAGTGGTTTTTTTCTGGCCAAAAGCAAGGAATTTGATCGGTTTTTACGCCCATTCTTGATGCCTTATAATGTGTCATCGTCACTCTTCAGCCAATTCGATATGATAACGGCAACTGCCAAAAACCTGGGGAACAATACTTTTACGTTAGATATTTCTACCGCAACCATACAGGGCAGCAATCAACCGTACCAAGAATTATGGGTTACTCCGCTTAACGGCAGCGATTTAACGGGAACGCCTATACGTGGCGACATTGCAGGCAGCCGTATGGAAGAAATTATTTACGCAACCACGGCCGGAGAAGTTTTTGCGGTTGCCGTTGACGGCACGTTGGTTATGCAGGCATCTACCGACAGCACCAAACCCATTGGAAGCCCGCTGTTATACGACTGGTACAGTAATAACCAGCCGGTAATTATGATTGCGGCAGGCAGTAAAATATATGCATGGAACCAAAATGGCACTTTATTGCCACGCTTCCCCATGGATTTGGGCGAGGAAATTACCGCGCCTATAGAAGTGGCCGATGTATCAAGAAACGGTATTCCGGAAATTATAGTGGCAACCAACGACAGGAAACTGCACGTACTGGACCGGCGCGGCGATAACATCAAAGGATGGCCGAAAAACTTAAATGCTTCGGTTACTTCCAAACCTGTTTTTGAACTCGTTAACGGCAGATATGCGGTATGGGCATTTGCACAAAACGTATTACACGCCTGGGACAGCTTCGGCGAAGAGCGGTCGGGATATCCACAGTTTATAAATGCAGGGTTTAATGGCTCGCCTGTTAAATATAAAGACAATATATTGGGCGCCGGTATAGATGGTTATATTTATGCTTTTGCAGAGCGTCCTATTTTTGAGGATTCGCTTTCAACAACCATAAAAACGGGCGATATCACCATTAAATCGGTATATGCAAGCAACAGCGATTTACTGTCTATAGATATAGAGCAAAATGTGCGCCTGTACGACGAGGAAGAAGCCCCTTATACCACCGATTTACTGGCTGCACAAAGCAGAAACGGATCCCTCTTCTTTTTCACGCCGCAGGGAGAACTAAAAATAACGCATAGTTTGGGGCAGCCGGCATCCAAAACCTATCGCCCGACCATCATGGACATCAATTCGAATGGGGTACGGGATATTATTTCTTTGGCCGAGTTTGGGCGGTTATTTGTTTGGGATATCGAGTCGGGTGAACGTATTTACGATATACCCACCTCGGGCATGAGTCATCCGCTCATAGCCGATTTAAATGGCAACGGCCTGATTGAAATTGTGGCCCAGACCCGGGACGGTTTGCGTTGTTGGACCATTTTTGAAGCCAAAGATTAGAAAAATCAGATAATATCGGCTAAAGCTTCATCTAAATCGGAGTAACGGAAAGAAAAACCCGAATCTTTCAATTTTTTTGGAATCATATTCGCACTACTCAGCACCGGTTTGGCGCCTTCGCCAAGCACAATGGACAATGCAAACGCAGGCACCCGGAACAGACTGGGGCGGTTCATCACACTCCCCAATGTTTTTGCAAGTTCGTTCATGGTTACTGCACCAGGCGCGCAGGCGTTATACGGCCCGCTCAATTGTTCACTGGTCAGAGGATAAATTATGGCCTGTACCAGGTCAGACCGATGAATCCAGGGTAGATATTGTTTTCCATTGCCTATAGGTCCGCCTATAAATAAGTTAAAAATCGGGAGCATTTTTTCTAAAGCGCCGCCGCCTCTTTCCAAAACCACTCCAATACGCGGTATTGCAACTCTGATACTCAATTTTTCCGCCTTTTTGGCTTCTGTTTCCCAATCTTTGCATATTTTGGCCAAAAAATCGTCAGCGGCCTCGGCCGATTCATCTAAAATACGGTCGCCTTTATCGCCATAATAACCAGAGGCCGAAGCGGATATAAATACCTTAGGTTTTGTTTCCGCCTTTTCCATGGCTTCCACCAATTTACGGGTTGTGTTTATGCGGCTATCGTAAATTATTTTTTTTAGTTTTTCGTCCCATCTTTTTTTAAACAGATTTTCGCCGGCCAAATTTATAACGGCATCGCTTTTCTCGATATAGGGTACAAAATCGTCGTTTAAATCAATAAAGCGCTGATTTGATGCCGATTCGTCTTCGTATTTTTTGATATTTCTGGTTACAATGGTAAGATTATGGCCCTGTTTTATCAGTTCCTCGCGTAATAATTGACCAATAAATCCGGTTCCGCCGGTTATAAGTATTTGCATACGAATGATTGCTCTATCAAACTGTTTTAAAACAGCTTAATTATATTTTGAACACCAAATCCGGGCCCGTCGGACAGTGCTATTTTTCCATCTTCCAATATTTCCAGGCCTTTATAGGGGTCGTTACCGATAAGAACGTGACCGTCCAGATCGCTGTATCTACAATTTAGTGCCAATAGTGCGCCGGCGGCATTGGCCAGCGAACTTTCTATCATGCAACCGATCATAACTTCCATGCCCATTTTATGTGCGGTTTCTATGGTTCTGCGGGCTTTAACCAAACTGCCGATTTTCATCAATTTTATATTCAGAATATCGAACTGTTCGGCTATTTCGTCAAGTGGCTCGGTACCGGTAAAACTTTCGTCGGCCATAAGCGGCAGCGGCGACCATTTTTTAAGTTCCCGGAGTTCTTTTTTCATGGATGAGTGCATGGGCTGCTCAACCATTTCTATGCCCTGTTTTTCGAGATATTCGATTTCCCTTTTGGCCTGGTCGATGGTTTTCCACCCTTCGTTGGCATCAACCCGGAGGGGCTTATCGGTTACTTGGCGCAGTGCCGTTATGATTTCGCGATCGCGGTCGGTGCCCAGTTTTATTTTATAAAGCGGGTATTTGGCGGCTTCGCGTACTTTTTCCTGCATTATCTGCGGTGTGTCGATGCCAATGGTATAGGAGGTCAACGGTCCGACTCCACTTTCTGCACCCCACAGTTGCCACAAGGGTTTTAATTTTTTCTTTGCATCCCAATCCAACCAAGCCATTTCAATCGCAGTTTTTGCCGATTCGGGCACGGGGTTTCCTGTTTTTTTGGATATTTTATGGGATTCTTCAGCTATTATATTTTCCAAATCCCCGGCAGATTCGACACGCGCCAAGGCCTCAAAATTAAAAGCCTCGAAAAATTCTTCCACCAATTTTGGGGTTTCGTTATAGCGGGTATTGGGACCGGCTTCGCCATGGCCGATAAAACCGTCCTTTTCGATGGTTAAAAACACATTCGGCACTATGGATCTGGATCCCCTTGCGATGGTAAATACGTGTTTTAGTTTCAAACCGTATGTTTTCCAATTTATTTTAAATGACGACATAACCAAACTCAATCATTATTTGCAGGTAAGCATACGTTGCCATGGCAGAGGGTATCAAGGCGTCGAAGCGATCAAAAAAACCGCCATGGCCGGGTATGAGCTTTGAAGAATCTTTTACTTTTGCCTTTCTTTTGATACGGCTTTCCAACAAATCGCCCACGGGGCCAAAATAACCAATAAGTAGTATTAATGGCGCACCGGTAAGCAATGTCATGGGAGATTCGAACGGAAGTACATAAATTGAAACAGCAAGTCCTGCCAAGCCACCCAAAAATCCAAAATACAGCCCTTCTTTGGTTTTATTAGGGCTTATTTTGGGCGCCAATGGTCGTTTCCCGAAAGCTTTGCCGCCAAAATATGCAAAGGCATCACTGCCCCATATCATCAAAATTAATGTTAGCGCTAGTGCAAAGCCCTGCTCCTGGGTTCCCGTTTCGCGTATTAGCAGCAAGCATAAAAACCCCAGAGGAACATAGATTCCTGCAAAAAGGGTGGAAATTAATTTGTGGAACGATCCACGTTCGGTTGAAAATACCTGTGTACTGATAAAAATAAGCAGTATTGCCAGGCCCAATTCGTTAGCAAACGGCAATATTGGATATAAAAACACCCAAGCAGCGATAAGATAGCTGAATATGGTATTTGACGGGGTTCCGGTCCTTTTAAACAGACGTACAAGTTCAACTTCTGTGATGGCCAAGATTATTAAAACCAGTATTCTGAAGTACCAGTCACCAAACCACATTAACGCTATAAAAGCCGCAGCAGCAGGTATGGCAAATAGTATTCTTTGCTGTAATTCGTTCACTTTTTAATCTCCGTTATTGTCCTTTTTGTCGCTATTTTCTATTTCTTTGAGCGCTTTTCTTGCTTTTTCTTCAAATTCTATCGGAACATATAAATATGCACGTGCCATATCCCCTATATTCAGGCTATAGGCAGAATCCTGTTTTGATAAAATATTGGATGGTATATCCAGGTTTGAGAGATAGTTTTGCACTTGTTCCACTTCTAATTTGGTATTAGTTTCCAGTATGCAAACCCATTTATCTATTTGGTTAGGTCCGGTTTTTTTAAACATAATCAATCTCCTTGTTTTTCATTTTGGAAAGCATATATATCAATACTCCCGTTACAATAATGCTACCTATAATTAACAAAATTGACATATCAAATTCCGTAGTCATTTCCTGTTCCAAAAACTCCGTATTTTTGGCACCATAAATTACCTGGCCACCGTTATTTATCAGATGCGCAACCATGGCGGGTATCAAACTGTCGGATATGTAGGTAACGTAGGCAAATAAAACACCGAGCATGGCCAAAGGTACAAAGTTTGACGGCTGAAGATGGAAAGCCCCAAAAAGCAGCCCCGATAAAATAATGGCGTATAGAACTTTCATGCTTTTTTCCAGTGCTCCCAGGAAGTAGCCTCTGAACATAATTTCCTCAAAAATGGCGGGGACAAAACCTATATGTATAAGCGCCAGTATTACCGCATTTTCTGAACCGATGAACCCTTTTATCATTTCCGCCATCGATTCCTGTGTTTCGAGAAACCAGTTCAGTTTTGGAAAAATTTGCACCATTTGATCAAATATCAGGTAATTCAACCAGCCCAAAAAACCATTTGCGGGCATAATTACAATGGTCAGAACGGCGGTAATACCGGTTACTTTCCAAACATTGGGCGATAGTTTAAGGCGTAAAAAATTGCGCACATTTCCTTTCCGGGTATGTAATTTTGCCAGCAGATAAGAGCCTATACCAATTATCAGAAATTGCCCGGTGCTATTTCCAATAAATACCTTGCCCAGATTTTGTGCGAATATCTCTTGTATATCGCCTTGATTGTTGATGGCGTCCATAATTTCGGGAAGCAATAACAAAGCCCCAATAATTCCGCCCACCAGTTGAAACAAGATAAGAGCGGTAATCCACCAAAATAAAACCATCGACCAATGGGCAAAACCATTACGTTCTACCCATGGCTCTTTTACAAATAAATTGTCCGAATTCAATTTTAAACTAATTTATTTAACTACTTATTATTGCTATTCTTCCGAACCGTACATTTTAGCACCTACCATGCCCGACAGCAAGTTAAGAATACCAAAAGTTGCGGCAGAAATTGCAGATCCAACCATAATACCCGAAAATGATGAAAATTGATTTTCCAATTTTTTCTCTGTTTCCATAATAATTTCTTCTTTCATATCATCGGGTATCATTGAGGATGCATCTAAGTTTGCAATGGTTGAGTCTATAATACCCTGTACGTAACCGGCATCGATATAAGTCCATATTTGGCTCAGCAAAGCCGATATTATTCCCGCTACAATACCTGCTAGCAGCCCTATAACGGCTCCTTTGCCAATAGGGAAAGCTACATTATATGTGGTGGCATAGTGGCGTGTTGCAATCCAACCGCCCAATGCGCCAATCAGGCAACTTACCACACCAATCATTTGGCTGGGCGAAAATACGCTACCCGTTGGTTCGGCTTTTATGGTCATATAGCCAGAAATTAACGACACTGCAAAAATTACAATGGCAGAGAAAAGTGCTCCAACTATAACGGAATTCCAATAACTGGGTTGTTCATTATTCATAATATCTCCTCGCGTTTTTGTTTAGGGAAAAAGTCTTTATGTATATATAAAATTATACCGGCACCGAAAAATATACCAAATATTAATCTGGTTAAATCGGTATTCGTCCAAATATCGAAATAATTACCGATAACATCGCTGGAATTTAACACAATAGCAGCTATTAACAAGTTCTTATACCATTTATTTTTTGGCGGGGTAATGTAAGAGATGGCAAACAATAAAATCCAACCAAAAAGCAAGCTCCCATAAATGCCTATACAGCGTGTGCAAACAGCCATTTGGATATTATTTAAATAAAAAGAGCGGTCGGCCAGTTGATGGCATAATTTATCGAACATGGTATATTGCCACCCCAGTGCGGCCTGTGGTTGGCTGGAATATAGCCCGGGCCCCAGGGCAGCCAAAAATATTATCAACAATCCAACGCCCATCAAAAAATATAATGCCCTGTTTTCGAACAGGATTTTAGATCCTATTTTTTGGGCGTTCATTTTAAGGAATTTTGGGTTTTATTTTATCCAAAAAGAATGATGGCACTTTACATGGGCGCCTTGTTTCCATGTTGGTGAAGCAGAGGGTTACCTCACCTTTTACGTGCAGGTCGTTACTGTTTTCGGTTGTAAGTTCGTAGTAAGTTCTTAAGCGAATTACAGGCTCGTCGAATACCATAACGCGCACGTTCATTTCAACATCGTAGAAAACCGGTTTTTTGTATTCTATTTCGGTGTGTATTACCGGCAACATAATACCGCTATTTTCCAGTTCGCTGTATGGTATGCCCAAATGGCGGATCATTTCGGTTCGGGCTACTTCAAAATACTCCAGATACCGCCCGTAATACACATAGCCCATTTTATCCGTTTCGCTATATCGGCTGCGAAGGCGGTGGGTATAATCGACCAACGGTTTTTTATCGGGAAATTTAATCACTCTGCCTTTATGGTTTCAAAAACACCGATGGACGAATATTTTTGGATACGCTGTTCGATCAATTTATCGGGTTTCAATTTGGAGAGGCGTTTCAAGCTTTTTAATATTTGATCTTTTACGGCCATAAATGTGGCATCCCAATCGCGATGGGCACCTCCAAGTGGCTCCGGTATTACGCCTTCAATTACCTTCAGTTCCTTTAAATCTTTTGCGGTCAGTTTTAGCTGCGCTGCCGCTTCTTCTTTATTATCCCAGGTTTTCCATAAAATAGAGGAGCACGATTCCGGTGAAATTACCGAATACCAGGTATTTTCGAGCATATACACTTCGTTGCCCATGCCAATACCGATAGCACCGCCGCTTGCCCCTTCGCCAATAACAATGGTGATGAACGGAACTTTGAGCAGAGCCATCATTTTAAGATTTTTTGCAATGGCTTCGGCCTGCCCTCTTTCTTCGGCTTCCAGACCCGGAAAAGCGCCGGGGGTATCTAAAAACGTAATAATAGGAATATCGAATTTATCGGCCAGTTTCATCAAGCGGTATGCCTTTCTATATCCTTCGGGATTGGCCATGCCAAAATTTCTATATTTTCGGCTTGCGGTATCTCGCCCTTTTTGATGCCCTATTACCATTACCGATTTGCCGTCTATTTTGCCAAATCCGCCCACAATGGCTTTATCATCAGCGTGGTATCTGTCGCCATGCAGTTCTACAAAATCATCTACAATTTTGTAAATATAATCCAACGTGTAAGGCCTTTCGGGGTGCCGGGCTACTTGAACTCTTTGCCAGCGGGTTAAATCTGAAAACAATTCCTTAATCGCCTCTTCTCTTTTTACTTTTATAGATGCAATTACAGGATCGTTCTTTTTGTCTTTTTCCTGTCCATATTCTTCCAACATTTTATCTAATTTGGCAATGGAGGCTTCAAATTCTAAATAATGCATAACACCGTTGTTTTTTGTTTTCTTAAATATACAGAATTGTGTACTTACAAGAGTGTAAAATTTAAATCAGAGTTTTCCGAATATACTTCTCCACTTAAGCGACCAAACCCGCCAAACAGCTTCCCTTACTATGGCATTCGACATTTTGGAGACGCCTTCTTCCCTTTCCCGGAATACAATGGATATTTCTTTTAGCGTAAATCCTGCTTTCCACGCCCTGAAGTGCAGTTCTATCTGAAAAGCATACCCATTCGATTTAATTCTATCTAAAGGTATGGTTTCGATTACTTTTCTATGTATGCATTTAAAACCGGCGGTGGTATCGTGAATGGGCAACCCGGTAATCTTACGGGCGTAAATATTGGCACAATACGACAATATCAACCGGCTTAGCGGCCAATTTATAATACTTATACCTTTAATGTATCGCGAGCCTATGGCTACTTCGCATTCTCCGCTCCGTACTGCTTCTATCAGTTTTGGAACATCTTCGGGCGGGTGCGAAAAATCGGCATCCATTTCGCAAACATACTCATAATCGCGTTCGAGAGCGTATTTAAAGCCCCTTACGTAAGCCGTACCCAAGCCCTGTTTGCCTTCACGCTCAATCAAATGAATACGGTTGGGATACTCTTCCTGTTTCTTTTTTACTTCATTTGCGGTTCCATCCGGCGAGCCATCATCCACAACCAGTATATCCACTTCTTCCTGCAAAGCAAATAAACTGTCTATCATTCGCACAATGTTGTTAGCTTCGTTGTAGGTGGGTATGATAATCAGTGCTTTATCGGCCATGCTACTGTCCTTTACCTTTTATTACGGTTAGTATAGTGTTAATCAATATTTTTGCGTCCATTCTGAGTGATACATTTTCTACGTAGTACAGATCGTATTTTGTTTTTTCTTTGACGTCGTCGAAAGTTGAATCGTATTTCCATTTTACCTGTGCCCATCCGGTAATGCCCGGCCGCACGCGCAGGCGTCTGGTATAAAGCGGGATTTGGTTTCGGAATTGGTTTACAAAATGCGCACGTTCGGGGCGCGGTCCCACCAAACTCATATCTCCCTTTATTACGTTGAACAGCTGCGGGATTTCATCGATTCTCAATTTTCGCAACCAAAAACCCAGCGGTGTTATCCTCGGATCGTTTTCGGTTGCCCAAGTTGGCCCGCTTTCGGCCTCTGCATCGTCGTGCATAGTTCTGAATTTGAGTATGGTAAACGGTTTTTCATTTCTGCCAACGCGTTCTTGTTTAAATATTGCGGGACCTTTTGAGGTCAACCGTATGGCTATTCCGATAATCAACAAGAAAGGGAAGGTTACCAGCAGCACAATCAGTGAAAGCGTTATATCCAAAATTCTTTTTATGGCTTTTTCCCACAGCGGCATGGGTTCGGGCGAAATTTCTATGATGGGCATCCCAAAAATTTGATTGGTTTTATTCAATCCACTTACCAATTGATAAAAATCGGGCAAGAGTTTTAGCGAAATATCGGGAAAATCAACTTTTGCGATTACATCTACCAAATCACGACGATTTTCGGGTTCTATGGCCACCAATATATCCTGTATCTGATGCTCGTTTATAATTTCCCGAATGCTGTCGAGATTGCCAATTACCTCATCTCGCGCTATGCCGATGTCGGGGTCGGGCTGTTTGCCATTTACCTGAATGTAACCCAGCACTTCCATACCCAGTATTTTGTTCCGGTTCAAATCGTCGAAAGCCGTTTTAGCCGTAACGCCCGTGCCTATAATTACGGCCCGGTGCAGCCCTTTGCCGTGCTGGGCATAATATTTTTGGATACTGCGGATGAGGAACCGGTTTACGGTAACCAAAACAAAGATGGTGGCCCAATATTTGAGCATCAGGCCTTTTTGGGATTCTATGGACAGGCCGCCATCGAACGTGGCGATAAAATAAAGCACAAGTATGCCAAAAACCGTACATTTGACCACAGCAAAAAATTCATCCAGTCGCGATATGAGATACAGTTTCTTATATAAACCCAATAAAACGAATACGAGTATCCAATACATACTCAAAATCAAACCGGCCTCAACAAAATCCAGGTCGGTGATATTTAACAATATACCGATGGGTTCGGCATGATAGGAGTGGAATATAAACCAACCTGCCAAAATGATGAGAAAATCCATCAGGCTGGTAAAAACTACTTCCCTGTATCTTTTTATATTGTTCACTAAATTTATTTTTAAACTTATATCGCAGTCCGTATTAAAGAGTCGTTAAAATACTCAATTTTTTACGCGCTATACAATAAATTCATCCAAAATATAGACTTTGTTTACGTTAAGAAAAAACAGCACAACCACCAAAGCCAGATTAGGGCTTCTAACCACCGATCATGGAACCATAGAAACACCTATTTTTATGCCTGTGGGCACTTTAGGCTCGGTTAAGGCCGTTTCTCAAACCAATTTAAAAGAAAAAGTTAAGGCCCAAATAATACTGGGCAATACCTATCATTTATATTTACGGCCGGGAACAAAAATTATAGAAGAGGCCGGCGGATTGCACAAATTCATCAATTGGGACCGCCCTATTTTAACCGATTCGGGTGGATTTCAGATTTTTTCCCTGTCGGAAATCCGAAAATTGGAGGAAGAAGGGGCGCATTTCAAAAGCCATCTGGATGGTTCCAATCATTTGTTCACTCCCGAAAACGTAGTTGAAACCCAGCGCATACTGGGCTCGGATATAATGATGATTTTGGATGAATGTCCGCCCTATCCTGCAACCTACGATTATGTTAAAAACTCCATGGAATTGACGCACCGATGGGCCAAGCGCGGCCGAAGGCATTTTTTGGCAACCCAGCCAAAATACGGGCACAAACAGCATCAATTTGGTATAATACAGGGCGGTACTTTTAAGGATTTGCGCACGGAATCGGCCAAATTTATGGCGGATATGGATTTTGAAGGCATTGCCCTGGGCGGATTGAGTGTTGGCGAGCCCACCGAAATTATGTACGAAATTACCGATTTGAACACCGATTATCTTCCGCAAGAAAAACCACGTTATTTAATGGGTGTTGGAACACCGGCTAATTTATTAGAAGGTATTGCGCGCGGTATTGATATGTTTGATTGCGTGATGCCCACCCGAAATGCCAGGAACGGTATGGTGTTTACACGGCACGGTAAAATAAACCTGAGAAATGCGAAGTGGAAAAATCATTACGAGCTATTCGATCCCGAATTTCCGTCTGAGCTTTGTAATACTTATACACCGGCTTATATCCATCATTTAGTAAGAAGTAACGAAATTTTTGGCCATATTTTGGCTTCCGTCCATAATCTTACTTTCTACTTGTGGCTGATGGAAGAAGCTCGTTCGCACATTCAAAACGACACTTTTGCGGATTGGTACCCCGGAATGGTTGAACAGTTGGAAAGGAAGATTTGATGAAAACCAAGCCGGTGCAATCATTCACCGGCGTTTATACCTTCCACGCGTAGGTTTATCTCTTCAAAAAACTCCTTTATTTGCATCAGCTTTTTGTATTCAACATGGTTTAGTTTGAGCAACTTGGTTTCGGCAGGCAGTTTTATGGTTATATCCGTTAAACCGATATCTATTTCTTTAATATCCGAAATGCTTATCCGGGTTACTTCCTTTTCGTTGAACATCCGGTACTCTATCGTCTGCCGGTCCCATTGGATAAAACTATCACTTGCATCCTTCGCCTCCCGGTAAAAAAGCAATAACACTATTGCCAAAACCAAGTTTAAAATGGGCGCCCAACTCCCTTCCAAAAATGCATTGTTAAAACCGTTCCTCAATTCAAAAATCAGGCTAATCAAGCTGACAAATGCAATAAGAATAACAATCAGCTTGCCCACTTTATTAATTCTTTTGCCACTCGTTAAAGGTGCCAGACTAATTTTTTCCATAACAGCGCTGTCTATTTTAATGGGTTTGTTCTGCTCCTATAGTTAATACAAAAACATAATGAAATGCAAGGCCGGATTATGAACCTGCACTCAATATTTCCAAAAATATTTGAACAAACGTGTCATTGATTGGAATGTCGGATTATTTGAGCCGCACAAAATCCAAATTATGAAAATCGTAACTGAAATCGATAAACGGCAATAATTAGTATCGATTTATTTTTTATCGCAGTTGGAGTGAGAATATATTAAACGACTCTTCTTTAGCCAGTATCAAATGCTTATCGGTAAGGATTAAGTGGTGTTCTTCGTCGTAAGTGGTCCGCCCTACAAAACGAGATGTATCCTCTAAAATATCAATAATGTAATAATCCATGCTTTCATCCCAATTAGCTCTGCGATTTTTAACGGTGTAGTTGCCATAATGATGCACTGCTGCCAGTAAAGTTCCATCCTTTAACGGAATCAATTGCTCGATTGAGCTCCAATCTTCTGTTGGCACGTGCAATTCCGATGTGTTGAGATCATATTTATATTTAGCCAGATTAAACCCGGTAAAAATTAATTTTTTCTCCAATACTTCTTTATTGAATACATAAAGCTCAGGTATTAAATCAAAACTTTGTATCATTAAATCCGGATGGTTTTGAATGGTTCGAATGCGCCCGGGTATAAAGGGCTGCATCAACATCCATTGCCCAAGTACATCGTAATATTGGCCAAAGCCGGTATCAATATTTCCATCTTCGGTCAAGATAAACAGGCTGCGTATCGTTGGGTTGTCCGTAAATTCATTCGGGTCTGAAAACTTACTTTGTGTCCCCATTACGGTCAACTGATGGTCGTTTATCACTGCTGAAACAGGATTCACCCCACGAACAGGGCGCTCTTCAACAAATTGGCATGGTTGCTGGTTACAGTCAAATTTACCGAATCGAGAGTCGCCCAAGGTTACATACAGGTAAGAATCGCTATATAATAAATCTTTTGCGAATAATAACTCTCCGGGACCTCTGCCTTCTGTAGCAAGGGTGTGTAATTGTTGTTCATTTATATTGTACTGAAACAATGTATTTCGCAATACATCTAAGAATACCAGTCTATTTAAATCGATACTTCTGAATTTACCATGTTTTAAATCAGCAGGAATAACAATCTGCGAGTCCAATAACTGTGCATGAAATACAGATTCGAACATTTCAGAATGTATAAAATCTTTAACCGTAACAGCACTAACATCGCCAATATCGGTCAAATCAGGCTCGATAATAATTTCTTGAACCGTATTATCTTTATAAGGGTATAAATGCTCGGCCGGGTGTGGGACATCATCAATTTTATTGGACCCACAAGCACTCGCAACTAATAGTAATACAAAAGGCACCACTTTTATAACCGTTTGTATCATTCTTATTCGCATAATAGTGCTCATTTGATGTATTACAGTTAAATTTGTGGTTAAAAATCAGATAAAGATAAAATGATAAAAACGTGGATAAATCTTTACTCTCCGGCGTTTATACCTTCGACACGCAGGTTTATTTCTTCAAAAAACTCCTTTATTTGCATCAGCTTTTTGTATTCAACATGGTTTAGTTTGAGCAACTTGGTTTCGGCAGGCAGTTTTATGGTTATATCCGTTAAACCGATATCTATTTCTTTAATATCCGAAATGCTTATCCGGGTTACTTCCTTTTCGTTGAACATCCGGTACTCTATCGTCTGTCGGTCCCATTGGATAAAACTATCAACCAGATTTTTCATTCCTCTAAACTGAAATAATAAGAGTGTTCCTAAAACCAAGTTTATAACGGGCGACCAGCTTCCTCCCGGAAAACCGGTATTGAAACCATCCCGCAATTCAACGATCAAACCTATAAAACTGGCCAAAATAATGAGGACTGCCATCCATTTGCCAATTTTGTTAAATGTTTTTCCACGCGTAAAAGGGTACAATCGAATTTTTTCCATAATAGCGCTATCTATTTTAAGAGGTTTGTTCTGTTTCTACATTTAATACAAAAACATAATGAAATGCAAGGCTGGATTATTTAACCCGCTTAAAATCCAAATCATGAAAATCGTAACTGAAATCGGTCAATGGCGATATTGCTTTAATAGTGAAACCGGTTATTTTGTTGCCATCTTTTTTAAGAAATACGAAAGAATCGGCGTGTAAATAGGGATTATCCCACCTTACGGCGTATGTATTGTCCTTATAGTAAAACATATCACCTTTAAGCTGTCCGGAGCGAGCCGACTCGAACCTCAAATTATCTTTACTGCCCGAAATATTAACCTGTCCAAGCCAATTATCCAGATAACTTCCTACCATCAACTCTACTTCCGGTAAATTGGATTTCGTGTTTTCCAAAACGGTGGACCATACTTCGTTGGTTATCTTATCGGCATTATCCCGGCCTTTCGCTACATTATCGGCATAAATTTGAACCCAATCCGTTTCGGGAACATCCAGATAAAAATCTTTTATGGTATTGGTGATTGCGTTAAATGCAGCGCCCTGTTGTTGGTTGGTAAGCACTATAATGCCCAGTTCCAATTGCGGATACCAGGTGATTTTTGTTACAATGCCTTCCAGTCCGCCGGTGTGCGATACCTCCAGTTTTCCGGCCATATCCTGTAAGTGAAAGGCCATCCCGTAGGCGTGGAACAAACTATTATAGGGCGGCACGGTATTTACGGGTATCAGGGTTTGGGGCTGGGTTAGAACGCGCATTTGCTTTTCCGATACCAGCCGTTCACCATCTTGGGTAACTCCATAGTTTATTTGAAATTGAAGCCATCTCATTAAATCGTCCACATTGGAATATAAACCACCGGCAGCATCAAGTATTGTATTGGTATAGCGTTTAATTACTTTAAGTTGGCCATCAATCTGCACATGCGGCACAATGGAATTGGTTGTATCTTGCAGGGTATTCCAATTGGGCGCGGTTCTGTCCATTTTAATCGGATTTAAAAATCGGGTCTGTATAAAATCCACCCAACTCATTCCCGATGCACGTTCAATTACCACGCCGGCTATAATATACAACAGGTTATCGTAATCGTATTTTGTTCTAAAGCCCGAAACCGGTCGTAAATAGTGTATATTTTTGATGATATCTTCGGGGGTAAAATCGTGTCCTTCCGGCCAAATCATTAAATCGCCGGCGCCCAATCCCAAGCCGCTTCTGTGTGTTACCAAATCACGGATGGTGAACTCTTCGGTTACATAATCGTTATACATTTTAAACTCGGGTATGTACTTTTTAACTTTATCATCCCAGTTTAATTTGCCTTCGTCTATCAGCAGGGCAATGGCGGTGGTGGTAAATGCTTTGGAATTGGACGCAATGCCAAAATTTGTGGCCGAATTTACCTTTTCTCCGGTGTTTATATTTGCAATCCCATATCCTTTGGCCAGCACCACCTCACCTTTATGCAAAATACCAACCGCAATGCCGGGTACGTTAAACGCCTGCAAGGTACGCTCTACGGTTAGATCCAATTTGGCCTCCGATATCTCCTGTGAAAACGTTACCGGAGACAGTAATAAAATAAAGAGCAGGGTAAGCAAATATCGTTTCATCATTTATAATTTATTGATTTATAACTACTTATTTCTTTCCAATTCTATAAATTTTGCCCGAATCGGTTACCGCATACAATTTACCATCGGCGCCTTGGTGCACATCCCGAAAACGTTCGTCCTCACTTCCCAACAGTCTTTCTTCCGCAATTACCCTGTGCCCGTCTATTATTAAACGGATGATGTGCTTACCGCTTAAAGCTCCTATAATCAGATTATTTTTCCACTCTTCAATTTCACCGGTATAAAAGGTCATGCCGCTGGGCGATGGCGATGGATCCCAATAATATACGGGCTGTTGCATGCCTTCGTGCTGTGTAATTCCCTCGCCAATTTTTTTACCGCTATATTCCAATCCATAGGTAATGGTGGGCCAGCCATAATCGTTTCCGGCTTTTGCCACATTTATTTCGTCGCCGCCCATCGGGCCAAATTCGGAGTTCCAAAGTTCTTCCGTTTCGGGATGAATGGCCAATCCCTGCACATTTCTATGGCCGTAGCTATAAATTTCGGACAGTATTCCATCGTCATCGATAAATGGATTGTTGCTTACCGGCGCTCCGTCTTTGGTTATATGAAGTATTTTGCCATGGGCAGTATTTAGTTTTTGGGCGTTCGGACGAGTTTCTAAATTAGAGCGTTCGCCTGTGCTTACATAAATATTACCTTCCTTATCGAAAAGAATACGGCTTCCATAATGTGCCACTCCGTCATATTCGGGTATGGCCCTGTAAATAACCTCAACATTTTCAACTTTGGTGTTATCTTCGGTTAAACGGCCTTTCGCTGCGGACGTCAGATTTCCGGTTTTATACGGCTCCGAAAAAGTCCAGAAAATCATTCGGTTATTTACAAAATCAGGGTCGAGCGTAACATCCAACAAGCCGCCCTGCACTCTATCGTCCACTTTAGGCAGGCCTCCCACTTTCGATTTTAGATTTCCATCCGTGTCAAAAACCTGCATATATCCCGACTTTTCGGTTATCAATAAATCGCCATTAGGAAGATGCGTCATTCCCCAAGGGCGACCGATATCTTCTGCGATAATATCTATTTGAAGCTCCGTTTTTGTTTTTATGCCGGGCACCCTGGTTTGGCCTTCAAAAGCAGATTCATAATCGGTATTGGGGGCTTTCGTTTCTACAGGGCTGCCCAATTCAAGAATTTGGGAATGTTGTGCGTCACTGCAACCCGTGATGGCAACGGCCAGCAGCAGCGCAAGTGTTGGATATAAATATTTCATGATATTTGCGGATGGATTTATGATTTAATACAAATCGTTTATACAGTTGTCGCTAGGCTTATAATATAGTTTAAAGCTATATTAATAAAAAAAGGTGATTGCCTTAGCATTACATTGTTACAAATACTCTTTTAATTGGTCCTCGAGCGAATATTTGCTCATCAAACTTTTGGCCAAAATATCAATATCCATCCATATAGAGTAATTTTGAAGATAGTAAAGCTCAAAATTCTCCCGGCTGTCTTCGTCTTCTATTTTATATTTATTAATTTGCACCAATCCGGTTATTCCGGGCTTGTAATTTTTATCGACCAGCATTTTTTTATCGGTACTCAACTCAACGCCAACCAAACTCATTTTTCCGATAATAATATAATAAAGTGCCCTTGTTCTGTTTAGCCATTTAGAACCAAACGACGGCTTATAAAACTTAAAATCCCGTACTTTTATTTTTCCCTTTTTTGGGAAAGCCATTAAAAATATAGCAATTGGCAACATTAGTACAAACAAGGGGATGGAAATTACTAAATCCAAAATTCTCTTGGCGGTTTTGTTGGATAATTTGGAGTATTCGAACTCAACTTTTACCAAAGGTATAGTTTCCAGATATTCTACATTGGATTTACCCAGAATATACTCTCTCGATTCAGGTATCAGCTTAAAAACAACATCAGAATCTTGCAGGCGACTTATCTGATGCAGCATCTCTTTATATGCTATGGTACCCAACGAGAAAAACACCTGATCTATGCCGTAGGCCTTTACCAATTCCTGGAGCTGCGCCACACTGCCCAATACCTTTATCTTATCGGTGGAAGATATTTCCAATTCAGGCGTTACAATACCCTCTACCCGGTAGTTCCAGTCCGGCCTTTGATTGATTTTGGAAACGATGGGGTGTGCTTCCTCTTGCGAGCCAACAATAATTACCCTCGAACTGCGAAATTTGCCCGATATGGCTTCGGCCGATTGGGTCCTGTTGGTTGCCCAAATTCTGTATATAACCATCAGTCCCGTACCGATTAAAAAACTAAGTCCCAAAATAAGACGCGAAAAGGCGTAATCACGGGCAAAAAACGTAATGATGACCACCCCGATAAATGCGACAAATATGGTTTTCAGATGTGCTGATAATGAATTTTTATTTTCCCTGAACAGACCAAAAACCCCGGCACCGATGATATAAATGACCGAAATCAGCAAATTGACAGTTAAAAACGGAATATTTTCCGGGCGGTAAAGAATATCCTTATCAAAACTGAAACGCAGGCCGAAACCAATGGCAAAAGACAGATTTAAAACAATAAGATCGGTTATTATCAGTGAGAATTTTTTTATTCGTGATGCCACAAAAGAGACCACGGTTTTCATGAGAACCGCCAGATAAATCAGCACCTTGAACAGAACACTGTACCGGGTGCTGTAATTTTTCTCATAAAACTGATACAGCGCTTTATTAAAAAGTTTTATGTAGCGTAAATCCCCCTTTTTTGTGCTTTCACCCTTGTAGTGGATGATAGATGTGCCTGGAACATAATCTATATGATAACCGGTATTGCGTATTTGATAGCACAGGTCGATATCTTCGCCATACATAAAAAAACGTTCGTCAAAACCCCCGATTTGTTTTAAAACATCGGTTCGCCAAAACATAAAAGAACCCGATAAAACCGGTACCTTTGCCACTTCATCCACCGGCAGCCAACTCAGATAGTATTGTCCGAACAGCTTACTGTTGGGAAACAGGTTATCCAGCCCAAAAACCCTGCACGCTGCCGACCATATTGTTGGCACCGAACGGCGCGATTCGGGTGCAAAAGTACCATCCGGATTCAGGATTTTACAGCCGGCCGCCCCGCATGTATCATTATTTTCCATGTGATCGACCAATACGGTCAATGTATCTTCACTGACCAAGGTATCTGGATTTATGATAAGCGTATATTTCCCTTTGGCCTGGTTTATGGCTTGATTGTTGGCCCTTCCAAAACCGATATTTTCCGTATTGGCTATATAATGTACGTCCGGATATCGACTTTGCAGATATTCTATGGAATCATCGCCCGAATCGTTATCTACAACGAAGATTTCCAGGCTGTAATTATGGCGCGCTTTTTCAATGGAACTGAGCAGGTTAGAGATATACTCTTTAACCTTGTAGTTCACAATTACGATACTGATATCTACTTTGTTAGCGCTCAAATGCCTAATTTATTTAAAATAAAGTCGATTTTACCCTTTAAGCCGAGTCCGTAGCCAAAACGATTGGCCGTACCCCGCCAGTGATGGAAAATATACTCTGAAATTGGCATATTTATCAGTTTAAATCCATTTTTATAGGCCGATTTAAAATTATCCAAGGTAGGTTGGCCGTGATGTTTGAACGGAGCCAGTTTTACATACATTTTTCTGTTCAAAAACATGTGGGGAGTCATCAATATATCCATGCCCATTTGGCTTTTAAACCCCCTTTTATTTACAGTGATGAATTCGCCGACACCATAGATATTTTCTTCCTTTTTATCCAGCTGTTCTATTGCCATTTCAATAAAACCGGCTTTCAAAGTTTCGGTATCACTATCCAAAAAGAATATATAATCGGTATCCACCAACAATTTTGCCGCCAGATCCATAGCCGGCCCGTGAAAAATATTTTCATCCAGAAAATGTGCACTGACATTCTCGCTGAGTTCAATCAGCTTATTGATTTCGTCAACGGAATTGTCCTTAGAGCCATTATCTACAATTAAAAGCGGCACTTTTGGATAATATTTTTTGAAAGAAGTTACTGCGGTTTTCAGTAAATCCGGTGTTTGGTAATTAATAATAACGGTAGTCAGCTTCATTATTTGATGATAACAATTTTTAGGGATTTGTGTTGGGAATAGTTCGGGTTAGTTCATTAGGGAAAATAGTTGATGGGTTGATTTGGTGATTAGTTGATTCCCCTCTACGGTGGGTGCCTGCTTGCAGGCGGGGTGGTCATGTGGCGCAGAAAAATTTCGGAATATGATAAGTTGACTGGAAGATTAGTTGAATGGTTTATTGGTTGATTAGGGGATTTTTCCGACCTTCCTGAGCGAATGCGAAGGATCTTGGATGTCGAATCTGTAATCTGTGGTTCTCGCTCCGAGCGCCCCGTCCGGAATGCAAATTGGGTGCTGTGCTTGGTATTCTACTAACCTGTATTTGTCTTAATACGGCCTTAGAAAAACACGTTGTTGGGTTGAATTAATTTGGGTAGTTTTTCAATAATATGAATTCTTGAGATAGATCCTGTTACCGTGTATAATTGATTGTGTAATGAAAACCACCTTTTATTTTCTATCTTTTTATTGTACAATCAATTACTTTTAGATTTTAAAAAAATACATGATTGCATGAACGCACGTAATGCTTTATTGTCCGTCACGCTGCATACACGATTTAGTTTCGGCAGCAAACACTTCCAAAATATTAGTAGCGATTAATAATAAACAAACTTTTAGCCTTATTTTAACCTTCCATATACTTTTAATCCCATTTAATTTTAATGAAATTTAGCATTGAATTTATAAGATTAATCGCAGTTATTTTGATAACCTTTACTCATACTCGAAATGATTTTGGAGAAGGATTATCCTATTTAATTTTTAGAGAATTACCCACATATGGAACCGCTATTTTATCTATAATTTCAGGGTATTTATATTATACCGTATCAAGAAAAAGACAGGGTTTATTTAAAAGGAAAATAAAGAGTTTGGCCATTCCATTTCTTATCGCCAATGTCAGCATTTTAGCACTCGTACTGATCTCAAATTTTGTTTTTAATTACAATCCGTTAAATAGGTTGCCTTATAATTTCACTTTAATTAGTGAGGGATTATTTTCTTTAAACAGCCCGCCAATCAACCCACCTACTTATTTCATTAGAGATATTTTTCTAATGTTCTCTGTTATTGCCCTTTTTACACAAAAAGAATTGAAGGCTCTCTTTGTCATAATTCCAGTTCTGTTGTTCGGCTCGTTAGTTTTAAGAACGGATATTGCTTTTTTATTTATCATAGGTGTCTTATATGCTACGTTTAACGATAAAATTAACAATTACATTTTATTTGCCATTGTCCTTATTCTAACTCTATTTATTGGATTTGAATTCTATCCATATTTAAAATTTCCTCTCTCGTTCTTGATATTCATAGTCTTTATAAATTTAAACTTTAATTTTTATAATACGGGTAGATTCTCCTATTTATTACATCTTTATCATTCCCCAATAATTGTCGTTTCCTACCCTATTCTGAGTATTTTTATCAAGAACCCTATAATTAATGTATTAACTCAAATCACTACGGCAATAATCTTAATCTATATTCTCTTCTTAATAACCAAAAAATATCCATTTTTAAAAATATTGAGTGGTGGCAGGTAAAATATTAGATGTTTTTAAATCTATATATAAAACAGAATAATATAATTTTTCACCGAAAAAGGGCGTTCGCCTACTCTCTGGGGCGCACCATTCACTTGTGAAACCTATTTCTAAAGCATGTAACTTCTTTAAGGCTCGGGTTTAACAAAATCCTTCGGTTAGCTATCGAATTGCCGTACTTTTTTCGATTTTACAAGGCAGACTCATCATCTAATCAACCAATCAACTATTCAACCAATACCCTATCTTATTATAACAACCTTACCACTACCGCGCATGCTCCCGTTTTCTTCCAGCGCAATTATGTGATAAACGCCCGAACCCAGCCGGCTGCCATCGTAAGCGTAGCCATTCCATTCTGCACGGCCACCCTTTGCGGTTATCTCCTGTACAACAGTGCCGTCGATTCCCAGTATTTTTATGTGTGTAGATTCGGCCAGCCCTTCAATAATAATACGGCTGCTTTTTGCGTAATTAAATGGATTGGGATACACCTTCAGTTCCTTCATTTTTTCGACCGGTTTTCGGGGAATGTCGTAATAACTTATCAAACCTTTATCGGTAGAAATATATACTTCGCCTGTTTCGTCAGAAATGGCAATGTCTATGATGGCGTCGGAAAATAGCGGACTATTTTCTGCTGTAAAGCGTTTTAATATTTTACTGCCCTCTGCATTTAGCAGCCACACCCCTTGGTTTTCACTGCCGATCCATTTTTCGTTGGCAGCATTTACAGCCATGGCAGATACATTTACATCGCGCAACAAATATCTGGATACAGCACTGGTATCTTCGTTAGTCAGCCATTGGCTTTTCCATTCGTTTGGTCCTCCATCAATCATTATATCAACAAACATAAACTTGGAAATTCCTCTCTCAGTGCCCACCCAAACCTCACCGGTTTTATCTTCCACTATCGCTTTTATTTTATTATGCGGTAAATTACCCTGGTTTTCATCAGTTGTTAGTTTAATAGCTTTATCATCGTTGGGATTATCAGTATCTCCGGTGTCTAAAACCAGCAACCCCCTTCCGGCTGAAGAAGTATTTCCTAAAGAAATCCATTTTTGGTTATAAGAATCTATAAAAAGCCCGGTATAAAAATCACTTGAATGTATAGCACCGGAAGGGCTAAAAGCTTTCCACTCTTCATCACCTTGCGATTGCATGTAAAGTGGAGTGGAACCAAGCCGGCTTACAATCCAAATATCATCATTACTATCTTTTTGGATACCACTAATTACAGGAAAATTAGGATCATCACTAACCCAACCTTTTATATTAGAGTTATAGCCATTATAGATTTCTATTTCGTCATCTTTTATTGAATGACGAGCTATTCCTCTTCCCCAAGTACCTATATAATAATATTTATCAGTAATTAACGTAGTAAAAGCGTTCCTAAAATTGTTTAATCTTAGTTTTTCGTTCGTATAATGATTAAAATTTTTCCATTGTTCTCCATCAAATATATAGTATCCCATACTTCGATCTATATCTATATTTCTAAACGATTTTTGTGTAGAACCTGATATGAGTTTATTTCCCTCTACTTTTATACCCTGAAAATAATTACGAAATGGGCCATCCGTCCCCAATGTATCTTTTCTATTTGTACTTAAAGTTAATTTTATAAGTCCGAGGTTTTCCGTTCCTATCAAAACCTCGTCCGTAAATTTATCGGTTTTGATAATATTTTTAGCAAACATTCTGCTCAAAAAATGCGATTTTATGGAGCTGTTATTAAGTGTAAATAGATAGCCTTCGTTAAGAGCCAAAAGTACATTATCTATCAGTTGGTAACTGTTGATTATTTGATCCCCGTAGATATTTGTTATGCTCCAAATGGTGCCGTCGTACACATAATTTGCATTTTCAGAAGATGCATAGATTTTATCGTTGTGCTCTGAAATTGTTAAAATTGCATTATTAGCAGGTATGTCTATACCGTTTTTAAAAGATGTCCAATTTTCGTTATAAAAATGGTCATTTAAATTGATGTAGGCTACCCCCTGATTTGTCGCCGCTGTCAATCTATTATCAGAAATAAATATATCATTAATTTTTGTTCCTCTATCCAAATCACCTAGTTTGGTATAGGTGTCGTTCACAAATAAAGTTTTGGTATCGTACTCCACTATTCCAAAATCTGTAGCTACAAATAATTTATTTTGATAAATATCGAGTTTGTAAATTCCTTTTGAATTGAAGGTTTGGTTGCGGTATATATCTTCCAGAGTTTTAATTTCAAACGATTCAGAATCGATTACATCAATAAGGCCATTAATATAACCTACAAATACATTTCCAGTGCTTTTATCATAAGCCAAAGATTGCCCATCCAGTCTTGATAGGCCATCGATAGTGGTAAGTGTTCTTTCCACTTCATCGTTATGATAGATAGTTATACCCCCAGATGTAATAGCCCAAACTGTATTATCATTTAGATAAACACCTTCTTCTACAGTTCTTATGGATGTGTAAGCGTTCCAGCTACCCATTAATTGGGCATTAGGTTCAGCGGAAAGGCAAATAGTGAGTAAAGCAGTAAATAAATATTTCATTAAATTAATTTACGCATTCGAATACAATAATTCGCTTTTAATATCTTCATAAAAAAAGCCCTTTGTTGTTATACAAAGGGCTTTTGTTTTATTAA
>CAZTOG010000008.1:0-113182 GCA_964615135.1 uncultured Balneolaceae bacterium
GTGAAAAGGGAGTGTGAAAAGGGAGTGTGAAAAGGGAGTGTGAAAAGGGAGTGTGAAAAGGGAGTGTGAAAAGGGAGTGTGAAAATATTTTAATATTCATTAAAATACGTTAATATTGTCTGCGTCATTTAAATATTAATGAATAATAGGAGTAAAAATTATGAATAAAGCATTAATCCCGCTATTGACCATCGTTTTAATGTTCGGCTTTGCCTGTAATGGGCAAATAGAAATGGAAAAACCACCCACTCTCAAAAAAACAAAAGAGGGCAGCCTTGAACTTCTGAAAGTACGCGAGTTTGTATTGACCTCCGACGAATTTAATATAGGTGTGATTGACCCCCCGACCCTGATACTTGAACGGGACGGGGATATGAAAATATTATTTAGGGACACCGGCCTGAACCAAATTTTGATAGCCGATAGTACCGGATTTGTGCACCAAACGATAGGTAGGGATGGAGATGGCCCCAAGGAATTCAGGCATATTACTTCATTTGGGGTTGACAATGACACGGTTGTGGTCCGGGATGGTGTGCTTGACTTGGTCAAGAAATTTAATTTTGACGGGGAACTTGTTAATAGCTACGAGGGAAATTTAAAAGATAAACTGTGGGGACGGTCTAAATTGGTGTACTTCGAGAACGGTAAATTAATTTTGGGAATCCAGGAAGCGGAGAAATCATCTGCAAATAATCACTGGGAATCCAGAACAATAGCCATTTACGATAGATTGGGCAACTTGGAAAGGTTAATGGGAGAGTACGATTCCAGTTTGGTCAAGTCCCATCAACTATATAATTATTCCAATGATCTTAAGGTCAAAAATGGGTTTGCCTATACCACTCATCGAACTTCTCCCACTATACAAAAGTTTGATTTGGAGACGGGAGAAAAGGTTTCGCGTTTTGGGGTGCTTTCCAAGAATTTTAGAGTAAGCGACGAGCGCCCGAATGTTACCGATCCACGGGAAGTGAAAAACAAAATAAATGTTAAATTTAGTGCTGTGGGACAATCGTTTATCACCAATGATTATTTTGCATTTTATTTTCATAGGCTAACGGAAAAGTATTTTGAACTAAGGAATCCGAACGACCAGGAACATTTTTTAAATCTGTTCGATAACAGGGAAGAGTTTATTGGCGAGATAGCGCTGCCCTTCCAGCCCATGGCCATGGACAGCAGCAATAAATTATACCTGCTGGAAGACGACAATCCCGATAATGTTTTAATAGGCGTGTATGAAATTGTACCGCACTATTGACGTGCCCGAAAGGATAAATGTTTATAAAGACGAGCGCTCTATTTTAACAATAGAAAAAGTGGGCGAATTGGGAAAGCTGGTATTTCGAAAATATAAGTACTAAAATATGAATAAGAGACTCGGTTTGGTTATTATACCCGTTAAGTAATTTAAAACAACGTTTGTGCTTTTAAAGAAACCCATAGCATCTATAATTTTAGTGTTGGCAGTTCTCATATTTGGGGGCGTCACGCTTTCGCGTTTATCCATAGAGCTGCTGCCCGATGTTACCCAACCCACTCTTCTGGTTTCTACCGAATATCCGGGCGCTCCCGCCGCCGATGTAGAGTATCGCATCAATGAGCCGCTGGAAGCTACGTTGGCATCGGTGCGTGGGGTACAAAGCACTCGCGGGCTTGCCAGACAAGGCCAAAGCCTGGTATTTCTTACCTTCGATTGGGATACCGACCTGGATCTGGCATTTTTAAATGTGCGCGAAAAACTGGACCTGGCACGTGCCTTCCTTCCCATGGAGGCCTCCCGCCCCCAATTAATCTACTCATCTGCCGCAGATAACCCCATTGCAACTCTTGGTTTGAGCTTTAAGAACGAAACTTCCGAAAGCTTTGAAAATAAACTGGCACTAAAACGGTGGGTAGAGCAGGTTTTTTCGCGCCGCTTGGAACAACAGGAAGGCATTGCGCAGGCGCTTTTGGTGGGAGAAGTAAAACCGGAAGTGCAAATACGTTATAACCCCAAAAATTTGGACCGTTATGGCATCAGTCTTACAAAAGTACGGCAGGTAGTAAGCGAAGCAAATATTTTTTCTTCTACCGGCGAACTGCGCGACGGCTGGTACAGATATGCCCTGAAAATTCAAAGCCGCATCGAGTCGCTCGAAGATATTCGGAACATTCCGGTAATTTCTCTGGCCAATGGTCGGGTGTTATTGCTGCACGAAGTGGCCGATGTGGTAATGGACGAAGCCGACCCCGTGTCTTTTGCGCACCTGAACAATCACGATATTTTGAACGTGCTCGTAAAAAAAGAGTACGGCGCCAATACGGTTACCGTGTATAAAACCCTGCTAAGCACCCTGGACGAAATTCGGGCTCAAAATCCCGATATAGATATACGTATTATCCGCGAAGACGCCACTTATATCGAAAATTCGATATCAAATCTGCTGCAAACGCTTATAATTGGCGGTGTTCTGGCGTTTATAGTGCTGTTTCTGTTTTTGGATGATGTGCGCAGCCCGTTTACCATCGGCATATCCATCCCGGTAAGTATTTTTCTCACTTTTATAGTTATGTACCTGTTCGATATCCAATTGAATATTATTTCGCTCAGCGGTCTCACTCTGGGAATCGGACTTTTGGTGGATAACTCCATAGTGGTGCTAGAAAATATCAACCGCCACAAAGCGATGGGATTGGACCGTTTCGAAGCAGCCAGAAAAGGTACTTCCGAAATTGCCCTCGCTGTAACCGCTTCTACATTTACCACCATTTCCGTATTTCTGCCGCTGATTTTTTTGGGTGGATTTGAAGGTGCTTTCTTCCGTGACTTGGCAGCCACTCTAACCATCAGTCTGGTTGCCTCACTGTTGGTTGCCCTGGTTCTGCTCCCCGTTTTTGTGGCACAATTCAGCGGTAAAGGAAATAGCCGTTTTTTGGTGAAGATTGTACACGGATTGAATCTGTTTTTGAAAAGATACGAGCGCAGTTTAGTGTATTTTCTTAAAAAACCGGCCACTATTTTTATCATGCTCGC
The DNA here is from genome assembly GCA_964615135.1 of uncultured Balneolaceae bacterium. Lineage (GTDB taxonomy): Bacteria > Bacteroidota > Rhodothermia > Balneolales > Balneolaceae > Balneola. The sequence goes on from CAZTOG010000008.1 coordinate 3,020, forward strand.
TATGCTTACGGTAGGCGCATTTTGGATATTTTTGGGTATGGAAAAACAGGCACTTCCCGAAAGCGAGCCCACCCGTTTGGAATATCTGGTAACCATGCCGGGAAATACGGCGTTGCGGTCGGCCAAAGAAGCCTCACAGTTGATTACGTCTTTAATTTTAAAAGAATTACCGGATGCAGAAGTGCTTTCCATAGGCGGCTATACCGATAATACCAGTTTGAGTTCCTTTCAAAATGAGGGCATCAATAAATTCGAAATTTCGGTCCCTGTAAAAACAGAAGAAGAAGTACGGCGGATTGAATCGATTTTTGCCGGACTTTCAAAAACCTATCAAATGTGGAGCTTCAATCGGCTGGAAAACACCAATTTTGGCGAAACGGGCGGTATAACGGAAAATCCGGTGCAATTCAGTATAGTGGGCACCGACCGTGCCTTGAGCAAACGTGCTTCTGATGCTCTGCAACGCCATTTACAGGCCGAATTTGCAGATGTTGAACTTACCGAGAAATATCCTCAAACCGTAGATGTGTTTCAGCTCACGCTCAATTCCGATAGATTGCTGAATTATGGTATCGCAGAGCAGGAAGTTATCCTGTATTTGGAATCGTTGACCCGTGGCAGCCCCATAACCGATTGGAACCGACAGGACGAGCAAATTTCAATCCGCTTGATAGGAGACAGCGAAAGGCTCAACAATCCGGCGGACATTAAACTGGATATCCAAAATAAAGTCATTCCTTTGACCGATCTGGCTAAAATCAATCCGGTAAAAGAGGCAGAGCAGCTCGAACGTTTGGGGCAGTCGCCGGTGCTTACCTTCAACTCAGATTTCAGCCTGATGGATTGGTGGTGGAGTTCGGACGATATTCGTAAAAATGTGAGTGGGTTTATGCAAAAAACCGGTTTTGATGTGCGCATCGGCGGTTCGGCATTGGTAGTCATCGGCCTGTTAAAAGAATTGGGCTGGTTGCTGCTCATCAGCGTGCTGCTTATATATTTGATAATGGCCATCCAGTTTGAAAACCTTAAATACCCGATTATCATAATGTTGGCTATTCCGCTTGCTTTATTTGGTTCGTTTTTTGCATTATTTTTGATAGGAATCAGCCTAAACGCACTTTCTTTTATGGGAATTTTGATTTTGACCGGTGTGGCCGTAAACGATTCCATTCTCATGGTAGATTTTATGCGTCGCTACCATAAAGAAACAGGGAACCTGGAAGAGGCCGTTCGCTTGGCAGGCATTCACCGCTTCCGCCCGGTGGTTATGACCAGTTTAACCACTATTTTGGGCCTCGTTCCCATGCTTATTCCCATTGGTGATGGCTATATATTAAGGCAATCGCTGGCGGCGGCCTTAATGGGCGGGATGGTAACGAGCACTATTTTAACGCTTTATGTTATCCCCATTATTTTCAAAAGGGTAGAAGGATGGGCTTCTGCCAAAAAATCTATATAATGATACCGTTATGATTAAAAAAATCTCGATTTGGACCATAATTGCTTTCTCCGGCCTGCACTTTACAGGTTGCCTGGACGGGGATAAAGAAACCAAAAAGGCGGAAGTAGAAAGTATTGAAATTCTGCCCGAAGTTACCTTTACCGTGGTGGATGGAGAACCTCTCCGTTTCTTTATCGAAAGCCGGGGCATTGTGGAGCCAACCAGCCGTATTCCCATCATTCCGCGTTTAAGTGGTTATGTTACCGAACATCAGATTTTAGCGGGTAAAACTCTAAAAGAAGGGGATTTGATCTTACAACTTGATAAAACCGAGTGGGAAAACAGTGTTGCAGAAGCTTATAATAAGTATTTAAAAGCCAAACGCGATTTTGATGTGGAGGTGAAGCTGCGCGAACGGGACGGCAACGGTGATATAAATCTTGAGGGATATAAAATCACGACCGGCCTTGCCGATGCTGAACTGGCCTACGACAGAGCCCGTTTAAATCTGAGCTATACCAAAATCACCGCTCCATTTTCGGGTGTAATATCGAGTAAAGAGATAGTCAGCGAAGGGGCGTATATCAGTGCCGGCCAGGATTTGGGCGCATTGGTAAGCACCGATAGAATGAGAATCCGTTTTGATGTGCTCGAATCGGAAGTTTCTTCTTTGAGCATAGGAATGGCAGTAGAGCTTACCGATCCGTCGGGCCGCCGGCTTGAAGGAGAAATTGTAGCCATTTCGCCGATTATCGATCAGAAAACCAAAACGGGGCAGGCTATTGTGGATGTGCAAAATCGGGATGGCTCCCTAAAATCGGGAATGACCATCGAAGGCAGAATATTTGTACGCAGCGAAAGCGGACGTGTAAGGATGCCGCGATCGGCTTTACTGGAACGCGATGGGCGCACACTGGTATTTAAGCTAAATGGCGATGAGGTGGAATGGATTTATGTAACCGCAGATGCCAAGAACCCCGAATGGGTAATTACCAATAGCGATGAAATAAACCCGGGCGATACACTTGCTGTGGATAAACATTTTAGCATCAGCCATTTGCAAAAAGTTATACCTATGATGGCCAATTAATAATGGCCAATTAGCTGTTTATATTTTACCTATGCTGGAACTATTTAGACGAAAATATCTCATTTTCTTTTTCTATCTCATGATAAGTATTTTGGGATACACAGCATGGAAAAATATCCCGATTGAAAACGCGCCCGAACTGAATCTGCCTTCCATAACCGTTAGTTATTATTGGGGAGGAACCTCGCCGGAGGTTGTGGAAACGGAAATTACCCGCAAAGTGGAAAGCGCCGCAAACAAGTTACGGGATGTTACCCGTATCAACTCCAATACGCAAGAGGGACGTTCTTCGGTAAGTATTCAGTTTTCAAAAAATGCACCGGTCGAATTCAGGGCACTCGAACTGCGCGAATATCTTCATACCCTGGAACAAAGCCTGCCGCCGAACGTAAATCCGGCACAAATAACACGCCGAATACCGGAAGAAATAAGGGAACAGCAAACCTTTATGGTATATACTCTCAGTGGTGATGTGCCGGCGCGCGAGCTGTTGCAATATGCCGGCCAATCGTTGCAGCCAAAGTTGACGGGGCTTGCCGGCCTGGCCGATGTGAAGTTGCTGGGTGTAGAAAATCCGGTGCTTTTTGTAGAATTTGACCGCCATGAACTCGAAAAATATGGCTTATCCGCCCCGGGAATAATGATGCAGCTGCGCAATAAATTAAACTGGCGCTCATCGGGTTATATTGATATGGTTGGAACGCGTGTAAGCATGACCTTACCGCCCGAATTCGAAAATACCGCTGATGTTGCAAATATGCGGATTGAAATTCCCGGATCGCTCAAGCAGCTTATCCTTTCCGATATCGCAAAAACAAGAGTGGGCGATTATCCTTCGAAAAGCCTGCGGCGTATCAACGGCAGTCCGGCGCTGACTATCGAACTGATCAAAGAAAGCGGCACCGATGCCATGATGCTCGCCCGCGATATCCTCGAAATTATGGCCGAAGTAGAAAAGAATTTACCGGCCGACATGGATTTGCTGTTGCAGATAGACAGTACCGAACAATTGCGTGGACAGTACGACCAACTCGGCGAACAGGCTATGTTTAGTGCAGTACTCATTTTTCTTGTAATGTTGCTATTTATCCGCAAAATCAGGGCTCCTTTTGTTATTATGGGCAGCGTGTTTTTTTCGGTACTGATGAGCCTGATAGTACTGTATTTAAGTGGCTATACTTTAAATGTTATAACCATGGCCGGGTTGACCATCGCCCTGGGTATGATTATCGATAATGCGGTGGTGGTTTTTGAGCAAGTCAATACGGGTTTACCGAAAGACAAAAGTCGCCGGCTGGAACACATCAAAAAAGAATTGCCAAGAGCAGTGGTTCCCGTTTTGGGTAGTACTTTTACCACCGTCGGGATTTTTGTGCCATTATTGTTTGCGCTGGACGACCTCCGCATGTTTTTAATCCCTCTGGCCACCGCACTTACCACTACTTTGCTCAGTTCGGTTGTCATAGCTTTTACATGGATTCCATATTCCCTGGTTTGGCTTACTCCAAATATACAATTCAAACAAAATCGGCAAAAATTCAGGTTTGCTTCAAAATTACGGCGCAGTTTTTTACTGATATTGATTTGGCGCAGTAAGCTGCGCTGGGTTTTGCTTTTTGCCCTCGTGGCTACCTTTGGAATACCAATCTTTTTAATTGAAACCCCAAAATGGGACGAAAATACCCGTTGGCCGGAATTCACCAAGATTTATTTCGACAATAGAAAAGAAATTGATGAATGGATAGGAGGTGTAAGTTATCGGTTTAAACGTGATATTTATTTTGGCAGCCCATGGATGTCTAATACAGGAGAAAATATCTATGTAAATATCACGACCCCTCAAGGCACCCCGATTGACGAGATTGACAAGCTTGTACGGAGTTTCGAAACCATAGCAAAGCCTTATGAGGAAGCCTTTTTGTATTACGAGGCCGATATGTCCGAGTTTTATGGTGCAAGAATGGTCTTTTCGGTCAACCCCGATTATTTCAGCCGTGCAGAGCCGTACTATTTCCTAGGCGAAGCCATGTATCTGGCAGCCCGATCGGGCAATGTGGCTACCAGTGTATCGGGTTTTGGGAATGCCATAAGTACCGGTTATGGCGGTGCATCATCCACTTATAATATACGGTTGGAAGGCTATTCTTACGACGAAGTTTATGATCTGGCCGCAGAAATTGGCCGGCGCTTAACGCAAAACCCACGTGTTAAAGATTTGGATATCAACTCCTCTTATTCCTGGTTTAGGGATGATTTTTATCAGTACGAGTTGGCTTTGGATGAGGAAAAATTATTGGCTACCGGTTTAAATCGATACGAGTTGCTTAATACACTGGCCATAGATATTAACCCCGAAAATACATACGGACGGATTGAATTTGAAGGCCAGGAGATGTATTTAATCGGAAAAACCGATGCCGAACGCTATTATGAAGAGGATTTGATCCATCGCAGCCGAATATCAAACGGCACTTCTTTTAACCTAGCTTCCATTGGAGAAATAAAGAAGGAAAAAGCACTCAGCGAAATCCGGCGGACCAATCAGGCTTACGAACGGGTTATCTCCCTCAGTTTTTTGGGAAATTATCGAATGGGCAACGATTATATAGAAAGCGTACTCGAGCAGGTTCCCGTCCCGATAGGTTCGCTCATAGATTATAATCGAAGCATATTTTCCTCGGGTTTGATTGGCAGAAATAGTGAATTCGATAATATGGCATTGATTATCTTGTTGAGTATTCTGTCCGTTTGGATGATTATTTCGGCACTTTTGGAAAGCTGGAAGAGCCCTTTGTTTGTCCTTTCAACCATTCCCTTCGGTTTTATGGGTATAATGGCGGGTTCGCTCATCAATGCCATCTATTTTGATCGTGGCGCCATTGCGGGTTCGCTGTTATGTATAGGAATTGTGGTGAATAATGCCATTTTATTCATTCACCAGCGCGATTTGGAGAAAAAAGACGGAATATACGGGCTGCGTTGCTGGTATAATGTGTTTCGCAAAAAAATGCGCACCGTTTTAATAACCACAACCACTACCATCGCCGGTTTGTTGCCCATGATATATTTCGGTACCGACGATTTCTGGCAAGGTCTGGCCGTTGTGGTTTGCTGGGGATTGATATTCAGTACCGGACTTCTTTTTCTATTGGCCGGAGTGCACGAGAGCAGAAAAATATCTACGAAACAATAATATTTAAGCAAGCTCACCGGAACTCCTACTGGGGTAATCGAAGCACCTTTAATTTGATTGAGTATTATTTTCGCCGCCTTTCACACCACTGATTATTTCTTTGCAAAATACTTGATAAACCTTTTGTTTAACGGTATATATTATTGGTGACAAAAACATCAAATTAATTCCGGTTATCATCTGTTTGAAGAGATAACGGCATACGTTGACAATAAATAATTTTGAGAAGATAAATGGCAGAATTTATAAAGCTTTACGAAGAGAATATAGAACCCAAAAAATTAGACTATATCGTTGATGTTTTAAAAAAGGGAGGTGTTATAATCTACCCGACGGATACGGTTTACGGAATGGGCTGCGATTTTAAGAACAAACAGGCGCTGGAGCGGTTGGCGCTTATTAAGGGAATAAAATTAAAAAATGCCGATTTTTCATTTATATGCGAAGATTTAAAAAATTTATCGGATTATGTAAGTCAGATTGAGACCTCCACATTTAAAATACTGAAACGCTCGTTGCCCGGGCCGTTTACATTTATTTTGCCCGGTGGCAATAATCTGCCGCCAACATTCAAGAAAAAGAAAACCGTTGGCATCAGAATACCCGATCATAAAATACCGCAGGCTATTGTAAACAGGCTGGGCAATCCAATCGTTACCACTTCCATTAAAGACGAAGACGAGGTTATAGAATACACCACCGACCCCGAGCTTATTTACGAAAAATGGCAAAACCTGGTAGATATTGTTATTGATGGTGGCTACGGCGGCAACGAAGCCTCCACAGTTATAGACCTCACATCCGGCGAACCCGTTTTGATACGCGAAGGAAAGGGAGGAGTGAGTATTTAATACCCCCTATCTGGTTTTATACAAGCATAAAACCTGTCTTTCCCCCACCAGTGGGAGAAAGACGGAGAGAGACCGAATTAAAATGTCTTTCTGAGCGGAGCGAAGCATCTGTACGGTCCCCACTTGCTCTGATTGTGTATTAGGCAAAAAATTAAACTCGGTAATCTCCTAATAGTAACGTAACCACCCCGCCCGCACGCGGGCACCCCACCGTAGAGGGGAATGGCACAGAATTCTGTTTTAGTTTATTGGTTATTTAAAAGAAATAGAGTATAAAAATATGAATATTATATCATCTCGAAATCCAAATTCCCCTCCACCGGAGGGGCAGGTTTTGCGCTTGCGCATAAACCGGGGTGGTCCCCAGCGCACTATAGAACGTATTCGCGTTCTGAAACAATATCAATTTTCGGATTATCATCTAAGCTAAGCGCCAACGGCGCGCAATCCGGTAACTCTGAATTAAGACCGAAAACATAATAGCCAAAATCCGGTACTCCAAAAGGCAATATTTATGGGATTAGATACCTAGATTCCGAAACACGTTCAATATATTACGCACCGTTGGCGCTTTGGAGAGAATATCATATATCTTTAACCGAGCCTTTCGGGCTCGGCTAAAGATTTAGCCAGTGGGCTAACACGGTTCCGCACCCTTGGTGCTCGATTATATCTATTAAATGAAAATCCAAGATATTTATAAATCCAAAGCAGCCTCGATTTACTCTCCGAAACCCATGCTATATATATTAACGGGAACGAACTTTTGGGATAAAATCGATAAACCACACCCGAACTAAGCACCAAGGGTGCGTAATCATTAACCTCGAGCGCAGCTCGGGGTACACGAACCTACCCAAATTACAAGCGCCAAAGGTGCGTAATCAATGAATCGAATATAAAACTAGGGAATACATATCTAATAGGTGATTATGGTTAATTCCTTAGACCCCGGAGTTTAGATTCGAGCCGAAGTACCATCGGAATCACAGAATAGTTCGACGCTCCAGATCCTTCGCATTCGCTCAGGAAGACTCATCGCCGATAACCAATTAACCATTCAACTAATCAGCTATTCAACTAATCAGCTATTCAACTAATCCCCAAAATAGCATTGACGTTCCTGATTTGATCCAGGGTAATGGTATGCGGCATTCCTGGATAGATTTTTTCATTCACATCGGCGTTCAGTTTTTTTAGAACGGAGGTAGTGTCTTTTACCCTTTGCAACGGAATATGCGGGTCTATGTCGCTGGCACAGATAAAAACCGGAGTGTTTTGTAAATCCCCGCTGTAAGCGTCAATATCAACCGTTTCGCCGATAAGACCGCCGCTCAAAGCAAATAAGCCGGCGTATCTGTCGGGGTGCCGCGCCACAAATTCGGTTGCCAAACACGCGCCTTGGGAAAAGCCCAAAATATAGATTTTGTTTTTGGGAATGCCATTCTTTTCGGCCAATTCTACCAAATCATAAATCGCCTGTAAACCGGAATCAAGGCCGGGTTGGTTATTTTCGGTTGGTGCCAAAAACGAATAGGGATACCAGGTGTAATTAGAGGCTTGTGCAGCCATAAAAACGGTGTTTTCTTTTTTAATCAATTCGTTGGAGAGCTGAAGAATGCCTTCGGCGGTGGCACCCCTTCCGTGAACCATAATCATGGCGTATTCGGCATCTTCTATACTTGCGCCGGTTTTAAGGACCGCCTGATTTTGGTGCGGCCCTTTTACCGTATTGTTTTGGTCAATTCTTAACATAGAAATGTTTAAACTTTAATTTCGGGTAAAGTATTTTCTATTAATTTTCTACGAGGCTCTAACCATGGCGGAAGTATTAATGTTTCTCCCAAATGGTTGAAATCTTCGTCAACGGCGTACCCGGGATCGTCGGTTGCCAGTTCAAATAGCACTCCGCTGGGCTCTCTGAAATAAACCGATTTAAACCAATGGCGGTCTATAACTTCAGAGGGGCTTAAGCCTCTTTTAATAACATTTTCGCGCATTTCAACCAACTCGTCCTCATTTTCTGCACGGAACGCCACATGATGTATAATGCCACGTCCGCCTCTGCCCGACTCATGGTTTTCGGCGGCTTCGATGATAACATGCGCGCCAATATTGCTGTCGCTGGTATATAAAGTTAGATTTCCATCGGTTTCTGCTTCACTAAATCCCAATATTTCGGTTAATATTGCAGCGGTTTCTGCGGGACGTGTAATTTTAAGTCGTGTAGCCCAAAATCCGATAATGGCATTTTCCATGGGTACGCTCAATTCGTAGGTACTGGCTTTTTCCAACGGTTTTCCGCTGAATACCAAATCCAATTCAATGCCGTCGGGGTCGCTGAATCTCACGGCAGGTTTGCCAAAAAGGTTGAATTTACCACTGTGATCTATTCCCAGCTCGTTTAAACGCGAAATCCAGTAATCATCAGAGCCTTCGGGCGCCATAAAAGCCACATTTACAGCTTCGCCCGTGCCTTTTTGTCCTTGATGTGCTAAAGGCCAGGGGAAGAAAGTTATGCTCGACCCCGGACTGGCGGCCTCGTTGGCATAAAATAAGTGATAGGTGTGGGGATCGTCCTGGTTAACCGATTTTTTGACCAAACGAAGACCCAGTTTGTTGATATAAAAATCTGCATTAATAGATGCCGAGCCACTTAAGGCCGTAATATGATGTAATCCTTTATAATGTTTCATAGTATTCACTTTGTTTAATATTCTGCCTAAATATAAAAATTAGTTTAACATTAAACTAATTGAGAATAGCTATTAATATAATTGTCGGACTCTATAGCCGCGCCGGGTTAAAAACCCAGTTTCAGATTAAATGACGGTTGAAATCCAATATCGTAAACATCTACGGGTGTACCGGTAATTCTGCCCGGGTGGTTAACCTGGTCCAAGGTTATGCTCAAATCGCGGTACCATGCCGATTTTGTGCCGAATAAATTGATGATAGAGCCCGATAAACTGAGATTATACTTACCGAAATCCTTTTTATACTCTGCCGATATGTCGAAACGCGAATAATTGCCCAATCTATTACCTATCTGTACTCCAAAAGTGGCAAGATTATTGGGTGTTCCCGTTGCATAGTTCCAGGTACCCAATAGGGTAAACGCTTCATACGGACGTATGCCCACCGTGGTTTTATATCTGAATTTTCGGTCCCAATCGGCGCTGAAATAATTGCCGTTATTGATTAGGGGATTGGACAGTTCTATATCGGACAGGGCCAGGGTATTGGACCATTCGATTTTATCAAAACTCAATTTGGTCAAAAATTCGAGGCCTTTTGCATTTCCTTTGTTATCGGTAAACCAGGGGTCGTTCGAATAGGCGTCACTGAGCGAATAGGTGTTCATTTCGTGCAGGCGTAAATTTTCGAATTTTTTGATATAGGCCTCAATCTGCGCATAAAAATGGGCAGACGTATCAAAATAAATACCGGCAGAATAGTAATTCATGGAAGAAGGTTTTTGGTTTTTGTCGGCCAAAATCCAGATATCGCTGGAGGTTGAATTACTTAAAGATATTTGGTTTTTAAATTGGTGCGTACGGCTGAACCCCGCCGCAAAATAAACGGGCGACTCAGGCAATACCGTAAATTTTATGCGCGGTGAAAATTTCAGATAATCGCCATTGGCGTAATAGTGAACTCGCGTACCAATAAAAGTGGAATATATGTTTTCTCTCGAAATATCGGCCTGGCCATAAACATCAATCTGGTTACTTTCTATGGATGAAAAATAGCTTGGTCTATCGAACGATTTTTCGGCATATTCTCCTAAATAGTAATTATAGGAAGCACCAAAACTCCAAAATACATCTTCAGTGGCACTTATTTCAAAGTTTTGTTGCAAACTAATATCGTTCAGCACACTTTGATTGGTAAAAGGGAAAATAAAAGCGTTTAAATTGCCATTGCTGTTTATTCTCTTGTACATAAAATCGTCCTGGTTAAAATCGGTGCGGTAAATACTGAATCCGGCTATGGTAGAAGAGTATAAATCGTTGCCGAACCACTGGGTATATTTGGCGGAAACCGAGCCATTGTGCCAGTCGTTATTAGTGGCTACCGGTTTAAAATAAAAACTGTTGGGGTTGTCTATATCCACATTGCGGAAAATTCTTTCGGCCGAATATAAGTTATTGTCGGTACCAAAATACCCGCTTACTATAAATCGATTTCCATTTTTTCCTTCAAAATAAAGTTTGGAATGGATATCCTGAAAATCGGCATTGGTTTTTCCGTTTTTTACCAGATATGTCTCCAAATCGACCAATCCATCGGGCAGTTCACTTTTTGGCCGGTCAACGTTCAAGCCCCATTTGGTAAGGGTAGAGTTGTTGAACCAATCGATATTGTTCATGTACGATTTTCTTGCCGATATGAGCCAGCTGCTTTTCCCCTTTTGAATAGGGCCTTCCAGACTGAACCTGAATGAGGAATTTGATATACCGGCCGCGCCGCCGATTTTATCCAGCGAACCGGTTTTTGTAACCATAGAAAGGGTTCCGCCTTGCGCACCCTGCAAGTTAGTTGGAGTTATATCGTAATAAAATCCGGCACGTTTCAGTACGTCATCGTTAAAACTATCTATTAAACCGAACAGGTGACTTTGGTTATATGCAATTACGTCGTCTATTAAAACGGTAAAACCATCTGGCGGGCTGCCACGCACTTCCAAACCGCTGCTCAAAATGGGTGCCAGTGCCACCGACGGCAGAGCCTGCAACGCACTGATACTGCTGGCATCGCCCATTGGGCTGAAACTACCAATATCTACCAGTCCGGAGGTGTGCTGGTTTAAACTTTCATATTTATTTGTGCCTATTACAATGAGCTGGTTGCCGTCGATGCGCTTGGGGGTCAGTCGGCAGGTAATGTCTTTTAGCACGTTATCGCCGCTTAAATCCAAGGTTATGGTTTGCGCCTCGTACCCTGTGTAGTTACAGGTCAGATCGATGGTATCGTTGTTAAAAGTCGATTTCAGGTTAAAATCACCGCTTTCGTTGGTGGTCAATCCTTTTAAAATGCCGTTGTTGTGCCATGTAATTACGGCAAAGGGCAATCTTTCGCCTGTTTTGGCATCCAGTACTTGCCCGGCAACGTTGGATTTAAATTCCATTTTGGCTTTTGTTTCGGATCTAAAGATAAAAACCAATTGCCTCTGTGTATCGACCTTAATATTTAGGTTATGGTTTTGCAAAAGCAGGCCCAATCTATCAAAAAACAATTCTTCATCTTCGTCAATTTCCAATTCGATATTCGAGACCAGAGCGTTTCTGTATAAAAACCTATAAGAAGTATTTTCCTCGATATTTTTGATAATGGAAAGTAAAGGCTCTTGCTTATAGCTGTATTGTGCGTTGCCCTTAAAAGGCAATGCCACCAGAAACAGCAAAAGAGAGAGGGTTAGATAGAAAGATTTGGAGGCACTCATTTAATCTGTTAATTAATCGATACTATTAAATTTATAGTTTTGGTTGTCTATTTTTTCAAACGTTCCGCCCAGTACCAGTTCCAAATCGCCCAATGCGGTGTCCAGATCTTCCAGTGAAAGTTGGCCGGTAATACTTTGGCTTCCCAGGGCATCGGATATTTGAATCTGTATATCAAAATGTTGCTGAAGCTCGCCGATTACTTGATTTACCTCGCGGTTGCTAAAGTACATCATATTGCTCATCCAGCCCAAAAATTCTTCTGCGGAGATATCAACGCGTATGGGTGCTTTGTTTTTTTGTGCAATGGCCGATTCGCCGGGGCTCAATACAATGGCATCGCTGTGTTTGTTCGAATTGACTTTTACCGAACCTTCTTCAAGATATACAACCATTTCTCCGCCCCAGGTACTTAAATTAAAACGCGTACCCAAAACGCTGATGGTTCCATCTTCAGACTGCACCGAGAAAGTGCGGTTTTTATTGGGTGTAACGTCAAAAAACGCCTCCCCATCCAGTTGAAAGACCTGTTCTGCTTCTTTTTGGGTTTTGGCAAATAATTTAGAATGCGGGCGCAGGGTTACGCTGCTTCCGTCGGCCAGTTCTATGGTTTCTATGGATGCGCCGGCTTCGGCCAAAAGGGTTGTCGAGTCGAAATATTGATTAAATATTACACTGAGAACCACTGCGAAAATCACGACGGCTGCCGCTGCCCATTTCAACATTTTATTATTTGAACTAACAAAGGCAAGTATGTTCGGTTTTTGAGCCGTTTTGGTAGAAGCCTCAATTTGTTTCCAAACGTTTTCTTTGTTTGTTAGTTCGTTTTTAAATTGGTTTAACTTTTCCTGTTTGTATTGAAGTAGTTTTTTTGTGAAATCGTTGCTGGCGGAAATGGTAGTTCCGGTGGCATTGGCTTGATCTATTTCAAAAACCAGGTTTTTGTCAAAATCGTTATTTGGTGTATTGTTTGGCATAATCTATTCTCTCTTTTTTTACATTAATTGTACGTTTCCCGTCTTTCTTCGTTTACTTTATCATCTATATTTCGTCCGGTTTTAATATCGAGCGTTATGGTTTGGTCTGAATTATCGAATTTTATAACCACCCATCCGTCGCCCTCAAAAACCATAGTACCGCTTAATTGTGTAGTATTATCGTGAGTTTCCTGTTTTTCGGTCGAAATCATTTTCCACTCAGCCAGGCCCACAAAATCAATTTGGTTACGTCTTCTTCTGCTTTCAAATCTGGTATTGTCGCGTTCAATATCTTCTTTAACCTCAACCCTTTCGTCGTCACGTTCTTCTATACTTAGTCGCATGTCTAAAAAGTTCAGCGAAAACTCATATTGTGTTTGTTTCTTGCCATCCTTCTCGGAGTATTCCAGTGTTGTACCCTTTTCGACATGTTCACCTTCTATGAAAGGCTGCTGTTTATTGCCGTTGTTATCTTTGTAGATTAAAAAGTTACTTATTTGGTTGTACGATTTTTGTTGCTGCCTGTAATTTTTGGTCGTTTTGGTCGGTACCGGTCTTGTTTCAACATTTCTGGAATCAATCACTCCATCTTTAAAACCGGAGTATCTGATTGAATTGACCTGTTCTTCCTGTTCTTGTGGATATACAATGAATTCTCCGTTTTTATCTTGGTATATATAGTTTAGAGAGTCCCTTTCGTAACTTCTTTTGTCGTAAGCTATCCGATCGAAAATGATGATATGCTTGCCGGTTTCTTTTTCGTACCAAGATTTATAGTTCTCTATAAAATCGAATTTTTCTTTGGTGCTTTCTTTTTGTTTGGAAGTCATCACTTTCGGCTGTATACCCTGACCGGCAACAATTGCAATGGCATCTTGCACGCTTAAGAATATTCCGTTACTGTCTTCCGAAATTACATCGCCCAGAATTAAACTGGCGCTTTCCAGCATGTCTTCGGTAATGGTTTCCATTTCGTCCGCATCGAAGCCATCCAGCGTGCATTGGGTAAACAGAAACAGAAGAGGTAATATGTAAAGTATTCGATTTTTAAACATTTCCACGGTAGGAATTAATCATTTTCCATTGTCTTTTATATTAATACACTTGAAGGTGTTTAAACCCCCAATCGTTATTATAATATACTTATTTGAAAGCTTCCAAATCTTTTCTGATATCTTTCAGTGCCAGTCCCATATGATTTTCCACGGTTTTTTTTGAAACACCCAATGTTTCGGCAGCTTCTGCATACGTAAGTTGTTGCATAAAGCATAAGGTAAAAACTTCGGCTCTTTTTGTGGGCATCGCTTCAATAGATTTATCGATAGCAATTTCCAATTCGGTTTTTTGGAGTTGATCCTGTGGTGTAATCGTATCGGCTTGCACCGGCATGGCGTCTATATCATCGTTAAACTTTTTATTGTCGCGATGGTGATTTAACATCCTGGTGTAAGCAATTCTGAAAATATAGGACCTCAGGGATTTTTCGGGATCGATTTTCGCCCTATTTTCCCAAATATAGATAAATGCCTTTTGAACGAGGTCTTCCGAGCTTTCGCGGTCGGTATTTCTGCTCATTAAAAAATACAACAGGGAATCGTATTGGTTGTTAAAAAACTCTTGGAAAGCGGCATGGTTGCCATTTTTAATTTTTTCTGCCAGTAAACGGTCGTCCAATGCATCACTATTGGACGTTGCCAGGGCAAATAATATTATTGGAATTGATAACGGGTCAATCATTTATTATATAAAATTCTAAAGCGCGTTCGATGTATTTATTCAAGCTACAATCTACAAATACTCTATATAAATATCGTACAAATATCGTGGTAAATAAATAAAAGGGAATAAATAGCCAATTTGGCGAATTAAAAATGTTAGGGTATAAGCTGTTTTTAACAATTCTAAAGTTCCTTCTATAACCAAACCCTACCAATCCACTATCCTATCTAAAAGAAGAATAATTAATATTTTACATATCCACTCTTTTGTTTTTATTTGGAGCGTGCAATAATCTGTTAAATTTATTTTTGGGGGTAGGTCGCGCCCGAATGTGTATTATGGTTAGATAGCCATTTATGAGGTTTTAAAACACCGCATATAAAACAGCTTTTTAAATACTTACTATAATTCCAGTCTCCATAACACTGGAATTATTACGTCCACATAGAGAGAGAGCACACGATAATGCCACTGCTGACTGCAGTGGCATTATTTTTTTGTGCATAAATGTGTTTTTTGTACGATTTTCTCCTAAAAGTTGTGAATTATTAAATTTTGGCTTCACAATTTTATGTATATTTTAGCCAATCAGTTTCTGGCGGACACATTTAATGAATATTTTTGCAGTAATAATTTTAACCATAATCATTTTCAGTTTTTTATTTGAAGCCTTATCGGATACTTTGAATTTAAAAAAGCTTGCCAAAACTATACCCGCCGAGTTTGAGGATGTTTATGATGCCGAAACGTATGCAAACTCACAAAACTACACCAGGGTAAATACCAAATTCTCAACCATCCGCTCATTATTTGCATTGGTTATATTGATGTTGTTTTGGTTTTCCGGAGGATTTAACCAGCTGGATATTCTTGTACGCTCGTGGGGATATGGTGAAATTGTAACCGGACTGATTTATATCGGTATTTTATTAACGGGTTACTCCGTGTTGCTTTTTCCTTTTGGATTGTATTCGACTTTTGTAATTGAAGAGCGTTTTGGTTTTAATAAAACCACCTTAAAAACTTACTTTTTGGATTTGGTTAAGGGCGCTTTACTTGGCGTACTGATTGGAGCACCCATACTAGCTCTGATTCTGGCATTTTTTATGTATGCCGGCAGTTATGCCTGGGTATATGCGTGGGGCTGCCTGTTGGTAATATCCATTTTCATGCAATATATTTCCCCGAAATGGATAATGCCCATTTTCAATAAATTTACACCGCTTGAAGAGGGTGAGTTAAAATCGACCATAATGGATTATGCACAAAAAGTAGATTTTCCGATTTCGGGTCTTTTTGTAATTGATGGTTCCAGGCGTTCAAGCAAATCGAATGCATTTTTCACGGGCTTTGGCAAAAATAAAAGAATTGCCCTGTACGATACTTTAATCGAAAACCATACTACCGAAGAACTGGTATCGATATTGGCACACGAAATTGGACACTACAAGAAAAAGCATATTATAAAAGGTATGTTCACAGGATTTTTGCATTCAGGATTGCTTTTTTTTCTGTTATCGGTTTTTTTATATAACAAAGGGTTGTATGAGGCTTTTTACATGGAAAACACATCCATTTACAGTGGCCTATTATTTTTCAGTTTGCTGTTCGGGCCGGTAGATACCCTTTTATCGATTTTTATTCAATTAATGTCGCGTAAACACGAATACGAAGCGGATGCCTTTGCGGTACATACAACCCGTAGGCCGGAGGTTATGGTTTCGACTTTAAAAAAACTATCGAAGGATAATTTATCCAATTTAACACCACATCCATTATATGTTTTTTTAAATTACTCGCATCCGCCCGTACTCGAAAGAATAAAAGCCATTCGTAATATCTAAGAAAAAAATAACTCCAAATGAAAAGATTTAAAAATTTAGAAACAATTGCCATCCATGCGGGTATGCAGCACGACTCGTTAACAAGGTCGATTGTTCCGCCTATCGAAATATCAACGAATTTTGAGCACTCGGTAGAAGGGCAGCAGCAAACCGATTACGCATACACCCGAAAAGAAAATCCGAATAGAAACCAATTGGAAAACCTGCTGGCTAATTTAGAAGGCGGCGAGGTTGCGGCATCTTTTTCGTCGGGCATAGCTGCTTTGGCGGCATCATTCCAGGCACTTGAGCCGGGATCGCATATTATATTGCCGGAAGAGATATTTTTTGGAACGCGTCATCTGATGACAAATTTTGCACTACGCTGGGGACTAGAATATTCTTATGTAGATATGACCAATTTCAGCGAAATAAAAGATGCTCAAAGGGAAAACACAAAATTAATTTTTATCGAGACGCCTTCAAATCCTTCTATGTGCATCACAGATATGGAAAAAGCCTGTAATTTTGCAAAATCTATTGGCGCCCGCACCTGTGTTGACAATACATTTGCAACGCCATTGAATATGAACCCGATTCAGTTCGGGGCCGATTTGGTTATGCATTCCACATCAAAATATTTGGCCGGGCACAGCGATATTTTAAGCGGTGCACTTATTTCTGCCAAAGATGACGAATTTTTTGAAAGAATAAGACTGATTCAGATTGCATTGGGTGCGGTGCCATCCCCGCGCGACAGTTGGTTGTTGAGCAGAAGCATTCGCAGTTTCCCATATCGTATGCGCGGCCATAACGAAAATGCCAAAAACGTGGCCGAATATCTGGACAAACATCCAAAAATTGAGCAGGTATTTTATCCGGGACTGAAATCGCACCCCGGCCACGAAATTGCCCGCACACAAATGAATGGCTTTGGCGGTATTGTATCTTTTTTGTTCAAAGGCGATGATAAAGCAACGTTGGAAATTGTAGCCAAAACCAAATTGATTAAACGCGCTACGAGCTTGGGTGGCATTGAAAGTACCTGGGAGCATAGAAAATCCAGCGAGGTTAAAGGCACCCCCACACCGGGCAACCTGGTGCGCTTTAGTGTTGGCTTGGAGCATATAGACGATCTTATTGCCGATTTAGAACAGGCTTTGGCTTAATAAATATTTAAGGATTCTTTTATTTGATTGCACTTGGCAGCCATTGCCAGGTGCAATTAGCTATTTCGGCAGCACCTTTGGCATTTGGATGGTCGTCTCCAGGAATTCTAAAGTTTTGATAATCATATTCTGCTATCTCGTACAAGCATGGAGTGTTATCGTAAAATGGAATATCATTTGCTCCATTATTAATCAATGCATTGTACAAATTAAGCGTGAATTCGTTTCTAACCTCTTGTTCAAAGAAACCGGTAGTGGTTATAATAAGTTTACAATTATTTTCTTCGCACCAATTGTTTATTCTTTCAAATATTTTAAAACCCAAATTAGCAGGGTATTTTTTATCTGAACGAAAGCTATTAGTGTCGAGAATTTTAACCTCGGTCAAATCCGGATTAAAGTCATATGTCAAATCTTTGAAATAAATCTTACTCCACATTATTTCTACAGCGATATTTACAAGCTGAGAGTGTTTCTGAAGCCATCTGTACCAATTTTTTCTACCCAAATTACGCATAAACTTATTGGGCTTCCATCTTGTGCTCTGTATTAATTCGCCATCTTCTAAAATAAACAAGTTTTTTGAAATTGCACGTTCAATATCGCTTACATGTAAATAATAAAGTATATAATCGGGAGCAACGTCAGCCCCAAATTCTTCTAACCATAATGGCCAATCTGCCAAACCGGCACCGCCAATACCACCGTTTATAATCTTATAATTATCAAGTTCTGAATCTGCTAATTTTTGGTTTAAGGCATAAATAAATGTTTCCTCATCTTTTAAATACAGACCGAATGTGAACGAATCGCCCAATGTAAGTATGGTTTTATCGGCAGGTTCACTATTATTGATACTTCTTAGTCTGGTATCGGTAAAATTATAACTGAATGGTCTGTTAAACTGATTTTGATAAGCACTTCCGCCGGCTTGATTCATAATAAAACCATCGTCGTGCATTTCCAGCCAAACTACCTTTTCATATTTATCGATTATAATGCGAACTGAAAATTCCGCAATTATAAGTCCCGCAAAACACCCTATAATCACTAATAATGTGTTTGCAAAAAGGTTAAAATATTTTTTATTGATAGGTTTTGGCATGAACAAAAGCCCGGTTATTAATGTTGAATTATACGATATCTGTAAATATTGATTTGAGCGATTAAATAATGGAATTTAATGATATTGCGGTTACTGAAGTACAAGAATATTTTGGTTGTAACCCGATATATGGTAATAAACGTTAATGGTTCTGTAATAAATAAGAAATAACTGCTTAAATTCCTTATCTTTTATAGATATTAAAAAAGCGATTTTTCATGAACGTGACATCGCTTATCAATTTTGAACTGAACAGAATAATCCTGAAATTTGAGTGTTAATATACAGACAGGAGAAAACGCCGTAACCGGCATCAAATAAAAAAATTTTATGGCTAAGGTTGAAATATTAATGCCCCAAATGGGCGAATCGGTAATGGAAGGAACGGTAATAGAGTGGAACAAAAAAGTGGGTGACACGGTAGAAGTTGACGAAGCGCTCCTTGAAATTGCCACGGATAAAGTGGATAGCGAGGTTCCATCGCCTGAAGCTGGAGTTTTGGTTGAAATTTTGGCGGATGTTGATGATGTGGTTGAAGTAGGAAAACCCATTGCCATTATAGAAACGGATGCCAGCGCCGTTGGGGATGTAAGCGCACCGGCCGCAGCCAAGGAAGAACCTAAAGCTGAAGAACCAAAAGAAGAGGTTGTACAGACTGAGCCCGAACCGGCCGCAGAAGTTGTTGCCGATACAAGCGCCGGCACGGCTGAAAGTGCCGATGATGCCGGAGAGCGTGTTGAAGTGGTAATGCCTCAAATGGGCGAGTCTGTAGTTGAGGCTACTATTATTGAGTGGACAAAAAATGTTGGCGATACGGTAGAGGAAGACGAAACACTACTGGAAATTTCTACCGATAAAGTAGATAGCGAAGTTCCTGCGCCTATAAGTGGCACTTTGGTTGATATTTTGGCGAATGCGGACGAAACGGTAGAAGTTGGGCAGGTAATTGCTGTAATTTCAACAGGTAAAGGTGCTGCAACTGCTGCTCCCAAGAAAGAAGCTCCGGCATCAGAGGCCGCTCAGCCAGCAGAAACCGGCAAGCTAAGCACTGCCGATATAGCCGCACTGAAACCGGAAGATTTGGAAATTGGCGGCCATCCAGCAGCAAATGCAGAAGTTGCAACGGGCAATACAGAACCACAGCGCGTAGGAAGTGATGGTAGATTTTTCTCGCCTTTGGTACGCTCCATTGCAAAAGAAGAAGGCATCAGCCAGGAAGAACTTGAAAGTATAAAAGGCTCCGGTGCCGGCGGCAGGGTATCTAAGAAGGATATTCTAAGTTATGTAGAAGATCGTAAATCGGGCAAAATAACCGTTACACCGGCTCAAAAGCCCGTAGCAGCAGCGGCACCACAACCTGCGCAAACAGCAAGAGCCGCAAGTACCAAAGATTCTATATCTGCCGGACAGTTGGACGTTTCTTACAAACCAAGTGCAGATGTAGAAGTTATTAAAATGGACAGAATGCGTAAGATGATTGCAGAGCACATGGTAAAATCTGTGCAAACTTCTGCGCACGTTACTACCTTTGCCGATGTGGATGTTACCAATTTAGCAAAATGGAGAAATATCCATAAAAAAGCGTTCTTCGAAAAAACCGGCCATAAGCTAACCTTTACTCCGCTGTTCATCGAGGCTATTATTAAAGCCATGCTTGAATTCCCGATGATGAACAGTTCGGTTGAAGGCGATAATATTCTGTTAAAGAAAAATATAAACTTCGGCCTTGCCGTTGCTTTAGGACAAGGAGGTGCCGGCGGCTTAATTGTACCGGTCATAAAAAAAGCACAGCAAATGAACTTGGTTGGCTTGGCAGAAGCCGTTAACGAAGTAGCTGTTAAAGCCCGTAGTAAAAAACTAAGTCCGGACGATTTGGTTGGAGGCACTATCACCTTAACAAATTATGGCAGTGTAGGCAATTTAATGGGTACGCCGATCATCAATCAGCCTCAAGTAGCCATAATTGGTACCGGTGTGATAGAAAAACGTCCCGTTGTTCTGGAAACAGAAGCCGGTGATGTGATTGCTATCCGACAAATGATGTATTTGTCTATGAGCTACGACCACCGCATTATTGATGGTGCCCATGGTGGCGCTTTCTTAAGCCGAATCAAGCAGATTTTAGAGAATTTTGATGTAAACAGATCAATCTAGTATCTCTGAAATATATTTTTTATTCAGCATTTATAAAGAGACGTTAAACAGTAACGTCTCTTTTTTTGTAAATTGCCGGATTGAATTTGTTCCAATAAAAATTTTGTGATGGAAGTAATAGATAACATACGGGATATAAGGGCAGCAATAACCGCCTTAAAAAATAAAGGTAAAAAAATCGCATTTGTCCCTACGATGGGAGCTTTGCACCAGGGGCATCTTTCATTAGTGGAAATGGCCAGAAAAAATGCCGATATAGTGGTTGTTTCCATATACGTAAACCCAACACAGTTTGGGCCAAATGAAGATTTCGACAGTTATCCCAGAACAACAGCCAACGATCTTAAAAAATGCGAAGATTATGGGGTTGACCTGGTTTTTTTACCGACCAACGAGATAATGTACGGCAACGGAAAAAGATATTTCAGCATAGAGATTGAAGACCTGAACCGTTATCTGGACGGTGGCAGTCGGGTTGGATTTTTTCAAGGTATTACCCTGGTTGTAAATAAACTGTTTAATATTGTAGAGCCGGATATTGCCGTTTTTGGCCAAAAAGATTATCAGCAATTTCGCATTTTGGAGAAAATGGTTGAAGAGTTCAACCATAGCGTGCAATTGATAATGGCGCCTATAGTACGTGAAAAGGACGGGCTGGCCATGAGCAGCAGAAATGCATATTTAAGCGGCGAAGAAAGGAAGTTGGCACCTTATGTATATCAAACACTAGCCTTTATCAGGGATGCTCTCCGGCAGGGAGAAATAAAACCGAAATTATTGTTACAACAAAAACAAAACGAGCTTAAAGCAAAAGGTTTCAAAAATGACTACCTTGATGTGTTTGAACTTGAAAAAATGTGGCCGGTAGAAGAGTTGCAAAAAGGCAATACTTATTTACTGGCAATAGCCGTATATCTGGGAAAAACCCGTTTAATAGATAATATATTATTTGAAATTTGATATAATACGTCATGCAAGTAACAATGTTTAAATCAAAACTGCACCAAATGGCAGTTACCGAAGCAAATCTTATGTACGAGGGCAGTATCACCATCGACGAAGATTTATTGGATGCAGCCGGTATTTTACCTTACGAGAAGGTACAGGTTGTAAACATTACCAACGGCTCACGTTTGGAAACATATACCATTGCCGGCGAGAGAGGCAGCCGTGTATGTTGTTTGAATGGCGCAGCAGCCCGACTTACCCAAATTGGCGACCGAATTATTGTTATCAGTTATGCGGAAATGTCGTCCGAGGCTGCAAAAAATCATAAACCAACCATCGTTATTGTGGATGAAAATAATAACCCAAAGCAAATTACCAAAGGCACGGTTTATGGCGAGCAATATGATCTAAAAACCGGCTCAAAAGTTTAAATAAATACAGGTTATTAGGCGAAAAATAAAATTTCGCACGGATTAAAATATTTGATACAATATTTAACACAATCTGCAATAACAATTTAAATAAAATTGCGTTTTATGGGTGTAATAATAGCCCTTTCAAAGGCCTTTTAGGCGCAATTAACGCCTTTTAATAATTAGGGGCATACAATGTAAAACTTTTTCACGCCGGAAAACGTCAATTGTAAAAGCCTTATCTTTAAGTCTGTAAACAAAACTATTTTTATCAATATTAACTATGAAAAAGAAATATTTAATACCGCTTATTCTTGTAGGAGCTGCGTTTGTCATGTGGTTTTTCTTTAGAGGCGGCGGGCCTGAAAGCACAGAATTATTAACAACACCAAAAAGAGGAGAATTTGTTGTTGATGTGCATACTACCGGAGAGCTGAGAGCAAAAAATTCGGTTGAAATAAAAGGGCCACAGGGCGGAAGGGATGTGCGTCTGTTCAACTTAAAAATTCAAAGTATAATACCGGAAGGTACCATCGTAAAAAAAGGCGATTTTGTGGCCGAGCTGGATCGCTCCGAAATAACCACCAAACTTCAGGATACGGCATTAGAGCTGCAGCAAGCAGAATCAAAAGTTACTCAAGCGCGCTTAGATAGTACATTGGAGCTCTCGCAGGCCAGGGATAATTTAATAAACCTTACCTATGCTTTGGAAGAAAGGGAAATTGCGGTTGAACAATCAAAATACGAGTCACCGG
Source organism: uncultured Balneolaceae bacterium (assembly GCA_964615135.1). Lineage (GTDB taxonomy): Bacteria > Bacteroidota > Rhodothermia > Balneolales > Balneolaceae > Balneola. The sequence goes on from CAZTOG010000008.1 coordinate 26,102, forward strand.
CGGTGCAACGTCAGGCTGAAATTGATTTGGATAAGTCGGAACGCCAATTGGCGCAAGAGAAAAAGAACTACCAAACCAAAGTTCAACAGCATATTGCGCGGATGAGCGACGTGGAAACCGAGCTGATTAAAAAACAGAACGAAATGAACAAAGTTCGCGGTTTAATGAACGAATTTACCGTTTACGCCCCCGACCAAGGTATGCTGATATATAAAAGAGATTTTAGCGGAAATAAAATTGCGGAAGGCGACGAAATCAGCGCATGGAACCCCATCGTAGCAGAACTCCCCGATTTTACCACCATGGAATCGGTAACGTACGTAAACGAGGTGGACATCCAAAAAGTAAAAAGAAACCAGTTTGTGGAAATTGGCCTTGATGCCGTGCCCGATAAAAAACTGACCGGTACCGTAACAAGCGTTGCCAATATAGGAGAGCAAAAGAAAAACTCCGATTCCAAGGTTTTTGAGGTGATTGTAGTAGTAGCCGAAACGGACAGCCTGCTGCGTCCCGCTATGACCACAAGCAACAGAATAATAATTGATAGAGTTGATGACGCACTTTATATTCCGCTCGAAACCGTGCATGGCTTAGATTCGCTTAATTTTGTGTATAAAAAATCCGGTTTATCACCCGTTTTGCAAGAGGTTGAGTTGGGTATTATGAACGAAAACGAAGTTATAGTACATCGTGGGCTAAATAAAAGCGACAATATCTATTTATCCATCCCCAGCGACACTACAAACATTCAAAGAATACTATTGGAAGACGAATTAACTTCTAAAGACTAAAAACAGTGCTGCAAAAAATATTATACAATTTTGATATAGCTATAGACGCTATTCAAAGAAATAAATTACGTGCTTTTTTAACATCGTTGGGTATTATTTTTGGAGTTGCGTCGGTAATTGCCATGTTGGCTATTGGCTCCGGCGCCCAAGAAGTAGTACTGAAACAAATGGAGCTATTAGGTACCAATAATGTGATAATCCAGCCCATTATAGAGCAAAGAGAAGGCCGTGTTACCGAAGATGAGAGCGGGAGGCAAAGCGAAAGTCGTAAATTTTCGCCCGGTCTGACTTTGGAAGACTTAAAAAGTATTAAGGCCATAATACCGGAAGTGGAACTTGTGAGCCCAGAAATAGTTTATGAAACCACGTTTATACGTAACGCACGTATGCGCTCCGGTAAATTGGTAGGCGTAAACAGCGACTATTTTAAAATTAACAATTTCAATGTTTCCGAAGGCACCATATTCAGCGAACGTCAGATAGAAAATTCGGAGCCGGTAGTTGTTATTGGTCAGGATGTGAAAATCAGGTTTTTTGCCGGCCAGGATCCTATCGGAAAACGTATTAAAGTGGGCAATGTTTGGTTTACGGTAGTTGGCGTATTAGATAAACGCGACGTAACCGCAGAAAATATAGAAAATCTGGGTATCCGTAATTACAACCTGGATATATACGCGCCTGCCACTTCCGTTTTGCTAAGATTTAAAAACAGGGCACTCATAACCAAAAGCGATTTGGAAACCGGGGGCGGAGGTATAACTGTTTCGGGCGGAGGCGGTATGCGCATGATGAGCATTGACCTGGGCTCTTCTTCCGATAACGACGGCTCTTCCGGCAACGAGAATTATAATCAACTCGATAAAATGATTGTCCGTGTTTCGGATACAAAGTTCAGCTCAAAAGTTGCCGATACCATGTCGCGTATGCTGAAAAGAAGGCATAACAGTGTGGTTGATTTCGAAATAATTGTACCGGAACAGCTGCTGAAGCAAGAACAACAGACCAAAAGGATTTTTAACATCGTTTTATCGTCTATCGCATCCATATCCTTAATAGTAGGTGGCATCGGCATTATGAATATTATGCTGGCTTCTATAGTTGAACGATACAGGGAAATTGGGGTAAGAATGGCCGTTGGTGCCCAAAAAAGAGATATAGAACTGCAATTTTTAACCGAAGCACTGGCACTTTGTATCACCGGTGGCGTGGTGGGCATTATGCTGGGAATGCTGTTCAGTTTTGGAATAGAAGTTACCGCAGAAATCCCGACGATTATTACCCCGACATCAATTTTTATTTCATTTGGAGTGGCTTTTTTAATAGGCGTTATTTTTGGTTTTATACCCGCCAAAAGAGCTGCACAACAAGACCCCGTAAACGCATTACGACATGAATAAAAGAAATTTACCTTTATTACTGATTTTATCAGTTCTATTTTTAATCCCATCGCTAGGCACGGCACAACAGGTGCAAAAGCTGACTTTGGACGAAAGTATTGCCATTGCCAAGGATAACAGCCCGTTGGCGCGCGCAGCAAAATATGCTTTGGTCGCCTCTAAATGGCGTTATAGGTCATTTCGGGCGGATTTATTACCGGAACTGGTTGCAAGTGGTGATATACCCAACTATTCGTTTGGGCAAACAACCATCACAACCGAAGGCGGTACCCAATATTTTGAATTACGCCAATCGGATGCCAACTTAAGTTTATCGGTCAACCAATCCATTTTGCCTACCGGTGGTACATTATCGTTATCATCAGGTTTGTCCAGGCTAGGAATATTCAGGGGCGAGGATAACTATGGTTGGCAAAGTACGCCCATAGAAGTTGGCTTGAGACAGCCACTGTTCCAATTCAATAACCTAAAATGGAGAAACAAAACAGAGCCGTTGCGTTATAAAATTGCAGAGAAAAAGTTTGTGGAGGACATGGAAGATATTGCCTACACCGTAACCCAGAATTTCTTCGATTTACTGCTGGCAAAAATTAACGTGGAAGTTGCCGATTTTAACGTAGCCGTGAACGATTCCATTTATAACATATCCAAAGGTCGGTTTGAGGTCGGTAATATTGCCGAAAACGAGCTTCTGCAAAGCGAATTGGGATTGCGAAACGCAGAAGCCGACTTAACTACTGCCGGATTGGCCTACGAGCGTATTTTGGAGAATTTTAAAGCTCTATTGGGTATCCCCGATGTGGATGAGATAGAAATTTTGGCGCCGGAATTTGCTCCCGACGTAAAGGTAGATGTGGATAAGGCGCAGGAGTTGGCAAGGGAGAATAACAGTAGATCTCTGGAATTTGAACTGAGTGAAGTACAGGCTAACCAAGAGTATGATAGGGCAACCAAACAAAGTGGTTTTTCGGCCAACATACAGGCCAGCTACGGGATGAATAAAGTTGATGAGGACTTTGGCAATTTATATAATGATCCGCTGAATAATCGTCAGTTTTTTACGGTTGGTTTTCAAATACCTATTTTCAACTGGGGCAAACAACGTGCCGAAATCAGATCGGCGCGTAACTTACAGCAAGAAACAGCCAACACCATTGCCTATCAAAGGCTGCAATTTGAATTGGACGTAAGAAGCACCGTACGCGAGTTTTCTTTGTTGAAACAGCAGGTAGAAATTGCTGCAATTTCGAACGATATTGGTGAAAGAAGATATGATGTTTCCAAAAACAGATATCTGATCGGTAAAATTGATATAACCAACCTTTTTATTGCCCAGAACGAAAAGGACAGCGCCCAGAGAAGTTATATTCAGGCACTTAGAAACTATTGGACCGGCTATTATAACCTCAGAAGACTGACCCTTTACGATTTTGAGCAGGATTTGCCCATAACCTATGATGTTGAGGTAAACTAACCAGAAGCGATTGACAACAGATTTATTTTAGGTTAAAAAGAATTAAAAAAGCCCGATAATTTCGGGCTTTTTTTGTTGCCATAAGCAACGGTATTGATATAGTTTAAACCAGCAGTTATTGCTCAGCCAGAAGCTGTAAAAACCGAGCCGAGGTTTTAATTCCACGTTGAAAATCTTCCAAAGAGAATTTTTCGTTGGGAGAGTGGATAGCATCGCTGGTAAGGCCAAAGCCCATCAAAATGGATTCTACGCCAAGTACTTTCTTAAAATCGGCAACAATGGGAATGGAACCGCCTTCGCGCGAGAACAGCGGCTCTTTACCAAACACATCTTTAAAGGCTTGTGCCGCGGCTTTTAAGCCATAAAACGACAGATCCGTGATGGAAGGGTGCCCGCCGTGATGGGCCGTTACTTTAACTTTCACGGTTTTGGGTGCCAAAGATTCAAAATGCTTGGTAAACAGTTCGGCAATTTCATCGGGGTCTTGATTGGGTACCAGGCGCATGCTTATTTTTGCATTTCCTTTTGAGGGAAGTACTGTTTTCGCACCTTCGCCCTGATAACCGCCCCAGATACCGTTTACATCCAAAGTAGGGCGTGAGGAAGCGCGTTCGAGAGTGGTATAGCCTTTTTCGCCATGTACTGCATCAATATCCAGCGATTTTTTGTAGGCTTCTTCGTCAAACGGCAGCGCGGCGGAGGCTTCTCTGTCTTCCTTTGTCAATTCTACTACTTTATCGTAAAAGCCGGGTATTTGGATTATGCCGTCTTCGTCTTTTAGTTTTGCAATCATTTCGCACAGCACGTTTATCGGGTTTTCAACGGCGCCGCCATAAACACCTGAGTGTAAATCCCTGTTAGGTCCCACAACTTCTACTTCCATATACGCCAAACCACGCAATCCATACGTGATGGACGGGATATTTTTGCCGAACATAGAGGTATCGGAAATAAGTACCATATCGCATTTTAGCATTTCGATATGGTCTTTAATAAACGGTACCAAGTTTGGAGAACCGATTTCCTCTTCACCTTCCAATATAAATTTGACGTTTACCGGAATTTGCTGATTGGTATTTACGTACGATTCTACCGCCTTTACATGCGTATAAGCCTGGCCTTTATCATCGCTTGAACCGCGTGCATAAATATTGCCGTCTTTAATTACAGGCTCGAAGGGAGGGGAATCCCATAAATGGTCAGGGTCGGATGGCTGAACATCGTAGTGCCCGTAAATCAGCACGGTGGGTTTGTCGTCATGTGGACAGTTTTCGGCATATACGATTGGGTTGCCGGGTGTTTCGAAAAGCTCGACACGCTCAAATTTCATTTTTTTGAACTGGTCGGTTAAAAAATTGGCTGCCCGGTATATATCGTCTTTTTTGGAAGAATCGGTGCTTACACTAGGTATGCGCAGTAATTCTATAAGTTCTTCTATATAACGTTCTTTATTTTTATCAATGTAGTTTTGAGTTAAACTCATATAACCTCCTTTAATTTAGAGAATTTTAATCTCCGATTTTTTTATCCAACCGGCCTGACCGTTACTCAAGCGCACATAATACCAATCTGTGTTGTCCTGGCTTATTTTATGGTCTATGGTGAGTGTGTAGCCTTCGTAAGCAAAACTTTCCATAATTCCGTTGTCGGTTGGTTGTTGTAAAACTTTGGTTTCGTTGTTTATAATAACGGCCTCGTCATATCTCTGTTCAATATAATCAGTGTAGTAGGCTAATGAAATAATTAAAACCGATAAAATTGCAAGTACGATAATAATATCCCGCTGCCCTTTAAAATTTATAAAATTGAACCACCTTGCCATCAACAGTATGCAAGTTAACAGAACCATTATATATCCAAACCAAAAAACTCCGGTTGGCGTTGGCTTGGTTATGAGCCAGTCTATGGCTTTGTTCCATGGAAGCTTGGGTAATATGGCCGATTGCCGGCTGAATTGTGTTTCCAGATATGTTAGTCCTTCTTCAGCTTTTTGTATAAAATCGGCATTTCCCGGCCAGTATTTTATCGTTTTTAAAAAATAATACTTGGCCAGTCCCAACGAATCTATCCGCGTGGCGCTGATGGCCATATTAAGATATAATTCGGGTGATTTATATCCTTCATCTTCTATTTTTTTATATACTTTCAGTGCACTGTAGGCATCGTTTTCCAATAAATATCGAGTGGCTTCGTCAAAATCTACCTGCACGCCATGTTGCGCAATAACATTGGCTTGGAATATTAGAATTATAGCCGTTATGCTTGTCATAATTGCTAATTTGTTCATCATATCGATTTGTTTAATGAAGTGATTAGCCTTTCCGTTTCAAAAATGTCATTATCCAAATCTTGCTGCGATATTACCGGCGCAAAAGTAATGGTTTCGCATTTATCCAATAACTTAACCAATTGCGATAGTTCTTCTTTCGATATTTTACCATCCAGGTGTTGTGCAATATTTCTAGTTGAAATGCCGGCTTCCGGTAAATTCAGTTTATCCGAAATAAACCCTGTAATTGCCATTTGTATGAAGTGATATCCCTCTTTTACATTATCGGCCCCTTTTGCTTCTTTGAGGGTTTCCGTAGCCGTTTTTAAAGCCTTTCTAGCTCTCGAAAACACCACATCGGTATTCATTTTGTCGTAATAACGTTTGTAGCCAAAAGCTGCCAGCAGCAGCACAAGCGGAATTGGCAACAGTGCGAAATAAAATTTCGAATTCCATATTGTGGTTACCTCGGTTTTGTCCCACTGTGCCAAACCGGTATGTGGTGTAATATTTAATTTGTTTTGTGTTATTTGTGGCAGGTTTTTTGAGTTGGGATCCAGCGCCGCTTCAAATTTAAGTGCCGGCAGGGCAAAATAGTCGTAATTATTTTTATTGGGATTATAAATGGCAACTTTTTGTCCGGGTATTTCAAAATGGCCGTTTCTTCGCGGAACCAGTATATCCGTAAATGTTTTTGTACCCGATATTATATTATTGGATCTTTTTAAATCGGTGTTTTCCTGTGGGCTATATTCTTCCAGGCCGTCGGGTATTTCAAAATTTGGTTTATTGACCAAAGGTAAGTTGCCCGATCCGGTCAATTCAGTAATAATTTCAATACTTTCGCCAACTAAAGCCTTGTCTTTTGAGATGCTTCGTTTAAGGGTGTAATTACCAACGGCGCCAATGGAAGTGGCATCTTCCGCAAATTTAGGCAATTCCTTTACATTTAATTCTATGGGCGCGCTGTTTAGTTCTCTATTTTCGCCCCCTAAACTAAAGCCAAAGCTGCTGTCAAAAAAGCTTCTGTTTTCTCTTACTCTTACGCTTACACTAAATGGGCTGAGTTTTAAAATGCCCGATTTGGTTGGGAAAACGGCATAATTCAGTAAGGTTGCTTTTTGATAGCGTACGTTATTTATTACCGTAGTACTTTGCTGTGCCTGCCTGCGCAGTTCTAAATCCTCTTTCCAAAAGCCCTCCGCTTTCCAACCTGGTAAAGCCTGGTAGGAAGTTACTTCGATACCCTGTTTAAAATATAGTATCACACTCACAATTACCTGTTGGCCTACTACCGGATTGTCATTGTCGGCCTCAAGTTTTATATAAATATCGGGTCTATCGTCAGAGCTGCCCGGGGACAAGGCGATATTATCCAAAATCTTAAACGCTATGGCATCTGTACTGTAATAGTTACCGCTTACAGTTATTTCGATGGGAGGTACCTTATAATCCCCTGTTTTTTCTGCAATGAACTGATACCCATAGCTGGTAGTTACCGACATATTGCCGTTTACATAACTTATGCTGGTGCTTTGGCTGGTTCTATTTGGCAAAAAACGCAGGCCTTCTATTTCGGGTATTTGAGGCCTATTTACCCCCGATGTGGTACTATTGTTAACCTCTATTTCCAGTATTACCAGTTCACCTTCCATTATTTTTGTGCTGCTCAACGTGGCGTTCACATAAACGTCTTGAGCGTTTAAGAAATAAGGGAGGATTAAAAAACCAAAAAAGGACAGAAAAAGCAGTCTATAGTTCAATTTACCAGTCTTTTTCATTTTTATTCTCGGTTTTGGACTGCGGTTTTTTAAACTCTTTCAGTAAATCTTTTTCTTTTTGTGCCAGTGCATCAAGAATTTTTTGAGCATCTTCTCTGCTCATTTCACCGGGTTGCAAATCTTCGCGTTGTTGAGATTGATCGGCAGAGGGTTCGTCATTATTACCGGAATCTTGCTCTTGGTTTTCGGAGTTGTCCTCGTTTTGGTTATCCTGATTTTGCTCGTTCTCTTGCTGTTCTTGATTGGACTCGTTTTCCTGATTCTGATTATTTTGATCCTGGTTGTCTTGTTGGTTGCTGCTATCCTGATTTTGTTGTTTTTCCAATTCCTCTTCAATCAGTTTTTTAAGCTGGTTCAGGTAACTGTCGTTGGGATATTTTTCGAGGGCCTCGTTGACGGATTGCAGAGCATCCATTAATTCGGCATGGATATAGGATTCTGCCGAGTTATGGAAATATTCGTCCACACTTTGGGCTTGCAGGTTTGCGGCACCCAGAGAAACAATAAAACCAATAAGTAACGTGAATAAATATTTCATTTTTAAGTGTCAGGAATCAATTTTATCTACAGACCCGATGCGTTCCATAAAATCCTCAAAATTGCCAACGGAAGGATCTACTTCTAATGCATCTAACATTAAATTATAGGCTTTATTGTATTTTCTCTCTGATACTAATTTTTCTGCCTGTTTTTTTATGGCTAATGCATATTCAGTTGGTTCCGGTTTTTGCGAAGAATCATTATTTTGGTTGTCATCTTCGTTATTTTCATCGCTTTCTGCCTGTGCCAGGATTATTTCATAGTTTTTCTTGGCATCGATATCGTTTGGGCTAAGTTTCAATGCATTTTTTAAATGTTTCAAAGCGGGATCCCAATTTTCCGCTTCGGCTAATAATGTTCCGATATTATATTCGCCCAAGGCTCTATTATCGGGCGAGTCGGCAAGCTCTAGGTATTCCAAGTAGCTTTCAACGGCTTCCTGTATTTTATCCTGTTTGGCCAGTGCATTACCCAGATTAAAGTAATATTTGGCGGTTTCGGGTTCTTGTTCTATAGCGGAGCGATAATATTCTTCCGCTTCCGGGTAATTGCCGTTATTGTATTCGGTATTACCTTTTTTGGCATCGCTTTCGCCCGAACCGGCAAATAACAATAAAGTAAAAAAGTAAAGTAATACTGATTTCATTTTGGATGTATAAAACCTAGAGTTTTTCTGCGGCTTTCAAAGCCTCATCGTCCATTAGCATATTGGTAAATACGTTGGTTACATCATCGTTTTCTTCAAATTTTTCCATCATTTTGAAGTTCGACAGTGCTGTATCGGCATTTACTTTTGTTTCGGTCATTGCAACGCGGATTAGTTCGGCAGATTCTATTACATATCCGGCTGCTTCCAGAGCGTTTCTTACCTCAAATAAATCGTTTCGTGTAGTATAAACAGCAAAGACATTATCTTCCAACTCTACGTCGTCGGCACCGGCCTCCAGGGCTTCGAGCATAAACTCGTCTTCGTCTTTGCCATCGGCCGGGATCTGTATATATCCTTTTTGTTCGAACAGAAAAGCAACGGAGCCGTTTGTTCCCATATTTCCGCCAAAGCGGGTGAAGATATGCCTCACTTCGGCCACCGTTCTTGTATTATTATCGGTAGTGGCTTCCACAAAATAAGCAATTCCGCCCGGTCCGTATCCCTCGTACGTTATTTCCTCATAATTGGTTGCATCTGCTCCTTCCCCTGTGCCTCTTTTTATGGCGCGTTCCACATTATCTTTTGGAAGGTTGGCTGCTTTTGCGTTTTCCATGGCCAGCGCCAGACGCGGATTGCCGGTGGGGTCGCCGCCGCCTTCGCGCGCAGCTATTGTAATTTCTTTAATAATCTTGCTAAAAATTTTCGACCTTTTAGCGTCTTCTTTGGCCTTTTTATGTTTAATATTAGACCATTTCGAGTGTCCAGCCATAATTTGATGATAAATTAAAATCTTTTTAAATAATTTTTGTACCTAATAATACAAAATTAACATTCTATATGTTTAAGTGGTAGTGTTTACATTAATAATAAATGTAATATTTGTTTGCTGCATGAAACAATAATAAAGAAGCTTTTGTTTTAGGCAAAGCTATATATGGCATAAAATAGTACTAATTACGAATAAAATTAACAGGAAGTTGTATGAATATAGGAATTGCTTGTTATCCCACTTTTGGTGGCAGTGGCGTTGTTGCAACCGAATTGGCCAAGGTATTGGCGCTGAAAGGGCACAATATTCATGTTATGAGTTACGCAAAACCGGCCCGGCTGGATACATTGATGCACAACATTACTTACCACGAGGTTGCGATAAATTCCTATCCGTTGTTTGAATACCCGCCGTACGATTTGGCACTGGCTACGCAGATGGTAAATTTAATTGAGCACGAATCACTGGATTTAATTCATGTGCATTATGCTTTGCCACATGCCACCAGTGCATATTTGGCCAAACAGATTATGGCAAAAAAAGCCAAAAATATTCCAATAATAACCACCCTGCACGGTACAGATATAACTTTGGTGGGAAGCGATCCTAGTTATAAACATGTGGTGGAATTTTCTATAAACAAAAGTGATGGCGTAACTGCCGTTTCCGATTATTTGAGAAACGAAACCTACCGCTTGTTCGAATTAAATAATGATATTAAGGTTATCCCTAATTTTATCGACCTGGAACGCTTCAAAAAAAGAGATAAGTCCCATTTTAAAACGGCAATCAGTCCGGACGATGGCAAGGTTGTTGTGCATGTATCCAATTTTAGAAAGGTTAAACGCATTGATGACGTTGTAACCGTGTTTGGAAAGATTTTGGAACACGGTGTAACTGCAAAACTTCTAATGGTGGGAGATGGCCCGGAAAGGCAGCTGGCCGAACAGCAATGCCGTGATATGGGGATTTGTGACCGGGTTCGCTTTTTAGGTAAACAGGAAGCCGTGGAGGATGTACTGTCCATTGCTGATTTGTTTTTGATGCCCTCTGCATCGGAAACATTTGGCTTGGCGGCTTTAGAGGCAATGAGCAGTTCGGTGCCTGTGGTAAGTACCAATATTGGCGGACTTCCCGAAGTCAATATTCACGGCGAGACCGGTTTTTTATGCGATTTAGGCGATGTGGACAGCATGGCAAAATATGCAGTGAAAATATTAACCGACGATGAACTACACTCGCAATTGGCAAAAAACGCCAGAAAACAAGCCGAAACCTTCAAGCAGGATTTAATAGTACAGCAATACGAAGATTTTTATAATCAGGTGCGGGCTGAAATGGGCATTAAAGCGATATAATGCCAGTATTATTATTTGAGCGATATTTTTAAGCAAAAAAAGCCCCGTATTAGTTCAATACGGGGCTTTTTTATCTAATAATTGGTGTGATAAACCGAACTACGCCATTACTTGTGCAACGGCCTCTGCGGCTTCTTTAAGCAGCACGGCAGAAATTACGTTTAAACCGGAATTGTCGATGATAACTTTAGCTTCTGCCGCATTAGTGCCCTGCAAACGCACAATTAAAGGAACATCTTTAACTTTTTCTGCGATTTCCGGGTCTTTAACGGCTTCAATAATACCGTTTGCCACTCGGTCGCAGCGCACAATACCGCCAAAAATATTAATCAAAATTGCTTTTACGTTCGGATCGTCCAGTATAATTCTGAAACCATTTTTTACTGTTTCAACGTTGGCTCCACCACCTACATCCAAAAAGTTGGCAGGCTCGCCGCCCGATAATTTAATAATATCCATAGTTGCCATGGCTAGGCCGGCGCCGTTTACCATACAACCCACGTTACCATCCAGTTTGATGTAGTTGAGGTTATATTTTTGTGCTTCCAACTCGTATGGGTCTTCTTCGGCTTCGTCTTTAAGTTCGGCCAAATCGGGATGGCGGTAAAGTGCGTTGCCGTCCAGAGTAACTTTAGCGTCCAGCGCCAGAATATCTTGGTCGGGCGTTAAAATAAGCGGGTTGATTTCGAACATATCCGAGTCAATTTCAGTGTAGGCATTGTAAATAGCCATTATAAACTTAATAGCTTTTTTTAATGCCGGGCCTTCCAATCCAAGCGCAAAAGCCAGTCTGCGTGCTTGGTTTACTTGCAGTGGCAAGCCCGGTTCTACCCACTCTTTAACAATTTTTTCGGGTGTTTCTTCGGCTATCTGCTCAATTTCAACACCTCCCTCGGTAGAAACCATAATAACGTTTTTGCTAACGGCACGATCCAGCAGAATGCCCAGATAAAATTCTTTTTCAATGTCAACGCCATCGGTAATGTATAGGCGCTGTACCAATTGTCCTGCCTCACCGGTTTGTATAGTTACTAAGATATCGCCCAATAGCGATTCTGCCGCCTCACGAACTTCATCAACCGTTTTGCAAAGAATAACGCCCTTTGCATTGTTCTTTTTGGTGCGACCTTTACCACGTCCGCCCGCATGAATCTGGGCTTTTACTACAAAAAGGGATGCCCCGTTGTCTTTTAATTCTTCCGCTGCTTTTACGGCGTCGTCAACAGTTGTTACGGCGATACCGTCTGGCACGGCAACACCATATTTCTTTAAAATTTCTTTAGCTTGATATTCGTGAAGTTTCATGTAATGTTATCTCGTAAATATTAATAAAATCATATTTTGTATAGCGTTATAAAATAAGCAGAAAACAGACGAAATAAAAGTAAACAAACAAGTCTGTTTAGTCGCTTTTTGGCCCATATAAATTTAAAAATGTAATTGGTTATTTCTTTCAATACCTTTTGATAATTGCTGAAGGTGGACTTTAATTGCAAAAAATTATCATTCAGTGGAAATTAAATTCATTTATATGATAATTATTTTTAAATTTTCTAAATTCAGTCGATGCTTTATATTTCATACATTTGTGTAAAGCGCAACAATTTATAATAAAGATAGCAGCATATTGAGTAAAATTGTTACCAAAGCCATTATATAACTACTGTAATTATACGTATTTTGGTTAGATATTTACTAAAACTACGGAGTCATAAAAACTCGATGACAACAAGATTTACTCAAACATCAGCGAGGTACTGCTATTAAGAGTTCGAACACGCCCTCACTTACCATTGCTATACCGGCATATAATGAAGAAGCCCATATCGAAAGGGTAATCGAAGGTTTCCTGGGAATGGAATACCCAAATCTTATGGAAATTTTGGTTGCCGATGGTGGAAGTGAAGATCGAACAAGAGAAATAGTTCTTGATTTTGCCAAACGCGATAATCGGATCAAACTGATTGAGAATCCTGAGAAATACCAATCATTTGGATTGAACAGAATGATAGCTGCTGCAGAAGGTGAGATATTTCTTAGAGCCGATGCTCATTGTTACTATCAAGATGATTATATACAGCAATGCGTATCTACCCTTCTCGAAACCAAGGCAAAAAACGTAGGGGGCGCACAGCGCTATAAAGCAAAAAACTCGGTGCAGTCTGGTATTGCTATGGCAGTAAAAAGCTATTTAGGCAACGGCGGCGCCAAATATATGGATATCGATTACAATGGTAATGGCGATACAGTATTTTTAGGCTGTTTTTGGACTGAAGATTTAAGAAAGGTGGGCGGATTCAGCACCGTAAACATTACCAACCAGGATTCGGAACTGAATTTAAGACTTATTAAACTTTTTGGAGAAAATAGCGTTTATATCAGTTCAAAAATTAAAAGCTGGTACTTCCCCAGAGAAACTTTTTTTGCACTTTTTAAGCAGTATTTTAGGTATGGAAGAGGCCGGTTTATAACCAAAATGTTCCATACCAAACAAACGCCCGTTCGGGGAATTTTACCCTTCCTTTTTATTTTGGCACTGCTGATATTTTTGGTAGTGGATGCTTCTGTTGCAATAAATTTACAATCTCCAAAAATCTTACTGTTTCTGCTGGGACTGGTTTTATTTGAATCTATTCGCATTTCGTTAAAGACCAATACTGCCTTTAAAGAAACTATTTGGGATTCGGATAAAAAATCTCCCGGTATTTTAAACAGAGTTGTTACCATGTCTATTTGCTTAATTATTATGCAAATAGCGCACTTTAGTGGTTTTTTATATCAATTGTTCAGGCGATTATTTTTGGCCAAAAAAGGCTGGTAAATTAAAGATTGGTTTTATCCGAACTATACAGTTCAAAATATTTTTTAGCAATTGTTTTCCAGTTGTGGTTCAGAACTAATTTTTCGGTTGGAATATTAAATTCGTGATTATCAAAGATTAAATTGGCCAATTTGTTTTTAACTTCCTTTTGAGATTGATTTTCTACTTTAATACCAATCATATCATCATAAATACCGTCAATCCCTTCATTTTTGGTGTAGAGCAACGGCAAACCCTGCAATAAGGCTTCGATATACACCAGCCCGAATGTTTCACGTTTGGATGGCATCACAAAAAAATCGTTGTTTCTATAAATTTGCAATACTTGAGTCTTATCTTTTACAATACCGTAATAATTGAAATGCTGCGGGTGCTTTTCCAGTAACTTTTTAATTCGTTTTTCGTCAGGGCCGATGCCGCCAACAATATTAAAGTTAATTTTTTTGCCGGTGGTTCTATTTAATTCTATCACCGCATTTTGGAGTGCGCTTACTTTCTTTCGTTTTTTGAATGTGCCTATATAAAGCAGGTTGATTTCCTTTTTATCCACCCGCTTATTATTGAGAGAAGGGTAGTTGGCATTTTCTATCCAAAAATCGGCCACTCCGTGTGGTATTACCGTTATTTTCTTATTTATGGCCCCTTTGATGGGTTTTACAACGGGTAGGTTCAGCAGTCTGTTTTTATACGCACCCGAGAAACAAATTATATTTTTGGCGGCATCCAGTACTTTTTTGCCGAATTGTCTTTCGTGTATTACATAGGTGTAAAAATCGTTCAGTCCCGTACTCCTTATCGAAACCATATAAGGCGTTCCGTAATTTTGGTGTAATCTATATGCCACCCCGCCATCGGTAAACCATGTATGCGCATGTATAAGTTTTATAGATTTCAAATCTACTTTGGATGCCAAATCCTCATATATCTTTTTAATTTTGAAGCGGTAAAATATTTTATCCGTAGTGTTATTAATAATGTGGGAATAAATAATTTTGGAGCCTTCGGTTTTAAACTCAAATTGATTTTTACCAATACGCGACACAGTTTTTACCGGATTATAAACTATTTGCTGAACGCCCAATAAATCTAATTCCTGTATCAGATTTTTATAGACCGTAGAGCCGGAGTAATCGTTGGTTATGTGTAATATCATGCTGCTTATTTTGGCTTACTGCTAATAAGTTCGGAATAATTCTTTTTAATAATTTCTGTAATTGCTTCTTGTGAGAAGTTAGAAATCATATAGTTACGGATGTATTCTGAATCAAAACGCTCCAAATTGGCAATAGTTTCTTCGAGTTTTATGCGTAAATCAGATGCGTTGTTAACTTCGGCAAGTCTTCCAATTTTTTCTGTTACAATATCTTGTGGTCCACCCGATTTTGTTGAAACCAGCGGCAGCCCGCACATACCCGCCTCTACAAGCACCACTCCAAATCCCTCTACCAAACTGGGTAATACAAATAAATCGGACGCCTGATAGTAATGAATTAATTCGCCGTGCGGTTTTGGGCCATGTAAAATAATGTTAGACAGATTTTCGCTTTCGATTTTAGATTTTGCATAATTTTCCACTTCTTTTTCTATGGTTCTGCCAATTATATGGAAAGTATGGTTTTTTAATTTTTCCGATTCTGCAATGGCATCTACCAATACCCGGATGCCCTTTTGTTTTGCAATATTGGCGACACATAGAATGTTTTTCGTAGAGGCAGAGAAACCGACTTCTTTTCTGGCGGACGATTTATCTCCAATGGTAAATTTATTTTTATTGATACCATTAGCAATATGCTCAATTTTATGTATATACTCAGGATATCTATCCGCCATATCATTTTTAAGTCCTTTACCGACCACAAATATTTTGTCCACACTTTTTAAAGCTTCTTCCAAATAGGGGCGGAGGGTGCTATTTGCATAAACACTATAAAAAATATGTCCATGAAATGTAATGACTACCGGTTTACCAAATTTTTTTATGCCGGGAAACAGCAATACTTCGGGGTATGCCCAATGCACGTGTAATACATCGGGGTTTTCTGCCTCAATATGTTTAAATATTGCCCTTTTTAGCGACTTTTGGGTAATAGTTGGCGCCTTACGCCTGGGTATGGATAGATAAAAAGTCCTTTTTACATTTTTATGTATAAAGTTGGAATGGCTGAATGTCCATTTTTTTGTAAAAGGAATGGACAAGGGCGTGGGAACCAAAAACTTAATATTATAATCGTTTGCCAGACTTTCGTTCAGTTCGCCCATAAAAGGACCTAAATACGGCCCCGCTTCACTTGGGTATAAATGCGATATATGTAAAATTTTCTTTTTCAATTTTTGGCTTGGCTAAACAAAGCTGTAAATGTACAATAATTTGGGTTTGCACCGCAATAAAATAGGGAAGTAATTTTAAAATAGATTATTAAGATGCAAAAAAAGGCCATTTTAATAATAATTTCCGGTTTTAAGTTTAAAAATCATATTTATTTGGAAACATATTCTATTTGGGTGCAAAAAAAACTTATATTTGATACTGTTTATTGAATTCTGAAGAGGTTTAAGTTCTACAGATACGTTCTAATAGTAGTAAGTGGAACTTATGCATTTTAATTAATTAGTTTAGATTGGTAAAAAATATGTCAACAGCCAAAAAAATTGACTTGCTGGATTTGGCAACGATTTTTGCACGATGGAAACGGTTTCTGATTTCGTTTGTCTTCGTCATTACGTTAATAGGTACAATTATAGCTTTTGTATGGCCCAAAAGTTACGATTCTAAAATTACATTTATTGTAACCGATGGTAATGCCATTAATTTTTCGAGTGGTGGATTATTGAGCGGATTGGCCAATTTATCGGTCAGCGGTTCCAATATTAACGCCGAACAGGCTCTTATTTTGGTAAGAAGTACCGAAATGCAGGATAAAATTATAGAGAAATTTAACCTTAAAGAGGTATATGGGAAGACAATTCCGGAAGAGTTGCGCAGAGCATTCAACAATAATCTGATGATTACCGAAGCCAGAGAAGGGGGGCTTGGTTTTAACTCTATTATTGCCATAACCATGAATTTTACGGACGAAAGCCCGGAGCGCGCGTACGAAATAATACAATATTATTTCGAAATGCTGGATGAAACGGTGCTCAATTTAAACAGGCAGGGCGTAAGCGACGGTTATTTGATGCTTCAGTCGAGGTTGAATCAAAATGAGAAAGAATTAAAGGTGGCTGAAGACAGTTTGGTGGCGTACCAAAAAAGATATGGTCTTTTAGAGGTAACAGAGCAGGCAAAGGCGCAGGTGCGGGCTTTGGGCGATTTAAGGGCCGAAATTGTAAAACTGGAAATACAGATTGGATACGCCTCGCAAACTTTGGGAGAGTCGAACAAGAAAATAGAGGATTTAAAAACTCAAAAGAGCGAAATAGAAAAAAAATACAACGAATTATTATTGGGAGATTTAGAACCGTCGAATGAATTTGAGATATTCAAATCTATGCAAGAAATGCCCGATTTTGTGATAGAATATTTTCGTCGCTATCGTGAGTTGAAAATACAGGAAGAAATTTACAAGGTCTTATATCCACAATATGAGCAACAAAAACTGAACTTTGAGCAGGCTAATTCGGGACTTAGAATCTTGGATCCGGCAATCCTTCCCACCTATAAATCTGCGCCAAAGCGCCTGTTTATTATGATAGGTGCTTTTTTGTTTGCAAGCCTGGCAGGTATTTTATACGTATTGTTTAAAGAGTGGAAGAAAGATATGGAGCTAAATGATGCAGAAGAATATCAACGATATAAAGAGTTTACGAAAGAACTAAAAAGACTTAAGTGATAACTGTTGAAAAAACATTCAATGGTGTAGCCATTGTAGGCCTTATTGTTTTCGGCGCTTTTTTATCAGGTATATTTTATTTGATGGAGGGAGCCGCAATACCGCTTACTGCCTTTCAACTTACTCTATTCTTTGGTTTTTTTGCCTATGCTTTAAGATTTATTATTACCAGAGATTTAGAAGTTCAGATTTATGGCCTGGAAGTAGGTTATCTGCTGCTACTGGCTTTGATATTTTTATCGCTTGTTTATAGTCCCAACCGGGTTGAAGGCCTTTTTTATGGTATTCGTTTGATAACCTTGCTGGCCATGACCTACCTGATATATAATGCCATAAATACAGTGCGGGATTTTAAAATAATTGTATGGGTAATTGTTGTTTCGGGCACGCTGGTGGCAGTTAAAAGTTTGTACGACACTTATAACAACCCGGAAATAATAGCTTTTAACCTTATTAATACCGGGAAACGTATTATGCGTGCTGCCGGCGACAATTCCGATCCAAATCGTTTTGCCATTACCTTTGCATTACCGTTTATGTTTTTACTCAACTATATAATAACGGTAGAAAGTAAAAAAATAAAAGCTATTTTATTTGTACCATTTTTATTGGTTATCGCGGCTGTTTTGGTTACCTATTCCAGAAGTACCTGGGTTGCTTTTGTTATCGGCGGTGCCATTTCCATTAAACATTACAAAAAATATTCTGTATTACTTATTCTGGGTGGTGTTGCCATGCTTGTTTTAATGTTTAGCAGTACGGCACAAGCCATGTTTATAAGTATATTTCAAAGAATAAAGGATATATTCGCCGGCTCGTCTGATGATTCGTCGAATATCAGGCTGATGTTGCTTTCCGGTGCTATTCAGATGTTTGTAGATTCTTATACATTTGGGGTTGGTTTTCAGAGTTTTTCGGTACGTTTCCAGCATTATTTTCATAAGCAGGATACTATAGGAGTGTATGAATCTCATAACGAGTATTATAAAGTACTGGCAGAACTTGGTCTCGTCGGTTTTTTGGTATTTATGTATATACTTACCAAAATTGTCAGAATAGCCATAAAAAACTTAGGTGCGGAGAATAAGGAAACCGAAATGTATGCCGTATCTTTGCTTTGTTCTTTAGTGGCGTATCTTATATTCTTTATATTTTATTCGGGAATGATGTATAACGCATTATTTTTTATAAATGTGGCACTTATATTTACACTATATAAAATAATTTTGGTTGATAATGGTCCGGCAAAGTCATCAACAGAAAATATTGTTGCATGAATATTATACGCAGCACATTTTTATTTATTCAACAGAAACTTGGTATAGAAAGCGAAGACGAAGGGATTTTGTTCCGGGGTTCCAGCCAGGCTTTTGTATTAAAGGTTTTCGGCCTCATTGTTGCATACGGTTTGCAGGTATTATTGGCAAGAGTTTTAAAAGTAGAAGAGTATGGTACCTATGTTTATGTGCTCACCTGGGCCAATCTAATTGTGCTTTTTACCAAATTGGGTTTCGATGGCGCTTCTAAAAGATTGCTGCCCTTATTTAAAAATAGAAACCAAAAGTATCATTTTAGGGCGTATGTAGGCTATTCCTCGAGGGTTTCGTTCTTCATTGGAGTTGTTCTATTGATGGCCGCACTCATTTATTTCAGCTTTGATAATGTGATGGGACAATCGCTTAAATTGACTTTTATAGCTGGTTTTGTACTAGTGGTGGTCAATACACAATTGGGGTTGGTAACTGCATTTTTGGAGGGGATGAGGGAAATTGTGAAAAGCATGATTCCCTTGTACTATATCCGTCCTGTTTTAACTGCATTAGGTATATCGGTGTTCTTTTTATTGAATTATCCGGTAACCTCGGTTTATGCCATGTGGATAAATGTGGTGGCCACTTTAGTTTCTACCATCGTTATTTGGCAATGGTTTAAACCACTTTTGGATGATGGTAAAAAAACTGATATTGATATACCTATAATCGACAAAGCCGAAAAAAAGGAATGGAGGAGAATAGCCTACTCACTATTATTGGTGTCGGGAACCATTATTTTACTTACCGAAACCGATACCGTAATGCTGGGTCTGCTCGATTCCACAACCACAGCCGGTATCTATCAAACCGCTATTAAAATTGGGCATTTGGCCATGTTTGGCTTCAACTCTATAGAAATGGTAATTGCACCTACCATAGCGGGACTGTATGCAGTGCGTAAATTTGGCGAAATACAGAATATTTTGAGAAAGGGCGTAACGCTGATGATGATATTCACCCTGCCCATGATTTTATTGCTATGGTTTTTTGGGGATTGGTTTTTAAAACTTTATGGCGTCGAATTTATGGTTGGTTTTACCTCATTAAAAATTTTATTAGCCTGTCAGGTAGTAAATGTTACAGTAGGTTCTGCCATTAACTTAATGATTATGACCAAGTTCGAGAAAGAGGCATTATATATTCTTGCTTCGTCGCTGCTACTCAATATTATTTTAAACTGGTTTTTAATACCCATTTATGGCATGGAAGGCGCAGCTGCGGCAACGGGTACTACCACCGTAGTTTGGAATCTGGGCATGTATATTTTTATACGTTTTAAAATAAAACTGGATCCCACGGCACTAAGCTTATTTAAAAAAGCAACCAACGAGCCGTTGGACTTCTAAAAATGTTCTAAAATTATAGTACTGCTAATAAATTTACCGGGTAATGGCAACGTAAGCGGTTATAATGCTAGTTACTGCCGATATTCCAGCCAACCATAGTTGTACGCGCTGGTTTTTCAATTGCGATTTTTGGAACTCGTAATTTCTCATGGAAGCAAGGTCATCGGTAGGTAGTTTATCCACAAAAATACGGTCTCCCGATTCTAGGGTGGTATCGCTTGGCCTGTACCAAGCACCATTTCCAGCTTTTAAAATAAAAATACGGTCGGTATCGGCTGCAAGGGCGTATCCTCCTGCTTTGGCAATATACTCATCTACGCCTACCATGGAGGTGGGAATAAAAGGAAAATATCCGGGATTATTAACCTGCCCAAAAATGAAAATCGTTTGCTCATCTCGTGGAATGTATAATCTATCGCCGTCGAACAATTTAAGATTACGCATCTGTTCTTCGTCTGTTAAATCCAGGTTAACTCTGTTTTGGCTTAAATTCGTTTCTTTCTCGAAATACTCATACCCTTCCCTTAGTTGGTCGGATGTTCGCAGCATCAAATCTATATTGAATTTATTGGGTATTTCATTTTCCAATCCTGTTCCTCTCAACAAATATGCGCTGCTTAGCAGTGCTTTGTCCGTAATTCCGCCGCTCAACGTTATTAGTTCGTTAATATTGGTTTCGCCATTGATAATCGGAAACTTGCCCGGTATTTTTATCTCGCCCAGTACCCATGCGGATGATGCATAACTGCGCTCATCTTCGTAAAGAGCTATAAGCCTGTCGTTAGGTTTGATAGGGAAAGTATCCCACTCACTTCTAGAAACATCGAAAACGTTTATTTCATTGTTGATTTGGCGGTAAACCTGAAGTTTGGTAGTATCGGCGTGTTCGTCGAAGCCGTTACTGATAACCAATAATCTGTTTGGTGTATCGTTTGGGTTAAACTCCACTTCCTGCGCATAATTTACAGCCCCGGAAATGGTAACGGTGGGACTTCTGCCGGTTTTTCTGTTCAGTGTTATTTGGTCGCCTTCTTTTAAAATAGGGTTATCCAAAAGATTGCCCGTTCTAAAATAACTGATTAAATCTGCTTTGGTTGTGCTGCCGTCTTTATGGTTTATGGTAATATTTCTATAAGAATAGGAATTATCCTCCAAAAATTTCTCTGCCGTTCGATATGACCAACTCATTTTTTCTTCGGCACCCAGTGGTTGGGTTGCCAAAATAAGGGCCAGATCCAAGCGGGATTGTCCCGGCAGAACATATTTACCCGGCGCAGGTATTACACCGTTAATATGCACGTTTATGGGGTGTGGAATTTCCAGCGAGATAGAAACCTTTGGCGATTTATATTGTTTTTCGGCATATTCTTCAATCTTTTTCTCTGCTTCGCTAATGGTCAATCCGTCGATTGGAACAGCACCTATACCCGGTATAATAATATCACCGGTTATATTGATTATAGAGCCCCTTAACAGGAAATTTTTGGTCGATTCAATCTGTATGGTTATTAAATCACTATTGTTAAGTACATAGGTTTCTTTATCTATGGTTCCTTCGTAAACAAGCCCTTCAATGGCTATCTGTATTCCCATCGGGTCCTGTACATACAGCCCCGTCATTCCATCCAAATTATCCAGTACCAACGAAAAGCCTGTATTCTCGCCTTCCTCTGCGTTTTGTGCCGATAATTGAGTGCTTAATCCAAGAATCAATAAAGCAAATGAGAGTACAACTGAGTATATAAATTTCATATGAACGCTTATAATGGTGTAAATAAGTTTATTTTTTCGACCTGGCCAGGATAATTCCAACAATTACCAGTAAAGAACCAATATATTGAAATAGAGTGAGTTGTTCATCCAAAATTATTACTCCAAAAAATAAACCCAAAACCGGTATTAAATTTTGGTAAGCGGCCGTTTTAACGGCTCCGATTTTCAGCACGCCGTTGTTCCATATTAAATAGGCCAAACCTACCGATAATAGGCCACTGTATAAAACACCGCCATATCCGGCCGCCGAAACTTGCCCCCAATCCATTTTAAGCATATAGGGCACACCGATAATAGAAAGGCTTATCAAGCCGATAAAAGCCATAAAAGTGGTGTATTGCATGGTGCTGTAAATTTTTAAATACTTGCGCGACAAAATAGTATATACCCCCCATACAATGGCAGCGGCCAAAGTAATTATATCGCCTAAAAAGTAATCAGATGAAATTGATACGGCCTCGTTACCACCAATAATTATTCCAACCATGCCTATAAAAGCAAAAAATATACCAATACCGGTTAATAATTTTAATTTTTCATTTGTGAAAAATTGAGCAATCAATGCAACCCAGATTGGAGTAGATCCCAGCATCACTGCTGCGTTAGAGGAATTTGTCAGATTAATGCCAATGATGAAGAAACCTTGATATATCAAACTTCCTAATAGTCCTAACCCCAAAATGGGCCAAATATGCTCTTTTTTTATTTTTAAAGAAACTCCTTTTTTAACGGCAATGCTAAAAAGCAGAAGAAAAGACAGTGTAAAACGGATTACGTTAAAGCTGAATGGATCAATTTCGCTCAACGCTATTTTAACGATACTAAAATTTAACGCCCAAATTACCGATACAAAAATAAGAGATAAATCGACAAAATATTTTCTAAACAATTTATAAGCCAATCAAGATTTAAGGTAGGTTGCCGTACGAGAGTTTATTCGTGCTTAACCCAATTGTAATAAATGAAGTTCCTTAGGTGGTAAAATACACAGTTCACGGTAAATTTTTAATTAAAAAGACCAATTATAA
Organism: uncultured Balneolaceae bacterium; assembly: GCA_964615135.1. Taxonomy (GTDB): domain Bacteria; phylum Bacteroidota; class Rhodothermia; order Balneolales; family Balneolaceae; genus Balneola. The sequence goes on from CAZTOG010000008.1 coordinate 49,241, forward strand.
GCGATAGAAATCATCTTAAAAACTGCTATCTTTATGAAGTTGTATAAATAAAATAATTGGAACCAAAAATATTTTGTCGTGATTCAAAGAATCCAAACTGTTTACCTATCATTGGCCACATTTCTTACAATATGCGTGGCTTTTACTCCCATTTATAACCGCATTATGGACGAACCACAAACGTGGATAGGCATCTGCTTTGTGGCGGCGTTGCTGCTATCAATGATTATAAATGTATTTAGTATTGGCTTGTACAACGACCGCGAAAAACAGCTAAAAAGGATTAAAATTGCCCGGGTTTTTCAATTGGTAGGCTTGGCGGTAGCCACGGCAGTACTATTTACCTTAGATGGTTTCGGACTTTATCTTTGGGCCGAAATTTTAGGCACTATTCTGATATTGCTCGGCTTTATTTTGCAGATGCTTGCAGTGCGTGCCATTAAAAAAGATGAAGAATTGGTGCGTTCAATCGATAGAATTCGTTAATGTTGTGCCTTGACAGTAGGATTTTCTAAGCATCGGATTTTTGGCGTTCTGGCAATAGGGCTTACCTTTTTTGGATTGGCGCCTATTTTTGTGCGCCTGGCTACCGACTACACCGCCATTCAAATATCAACTTCTAGAACAGTAATTGCCACGTTGCTGTTTTTGCCTTTCTTTCTATCCAGAAAGCGCGAAAAAGTACAAAATACCATCGCAACGCGCAAAGATCATATTTTGATGGCACTTTCTGGTGTTGCCTTGAGCTTGCACTCGTTAAGCTGGACCAGCTCTCTTTATTTCACGTCAGTTGCATCGGCATCAGTACTGGTAACATTGCATCCCATTATTTTAATCATTATTGAGGGTACATTTTATAAAATACGGTTTGCGGCCACGGTTTGGATAGGAGTAATTATCGCGTTTTCAGGCTCTTTGCTGCTGGGACTTGCCGATTATAATGCCGAAAGTACGTTTGCCAACCCTCCACTTGGCAATGCATTGGCTATATTGGCCGCAGCCATGTTTGTAATATACTTTTTGATTGGCAGCCGGGCGCGTAAAAAATTTGATTTGATTGAATATTTATTCCCGGTCTATTTTTGGTCGGGCATTAGCAGTTTGGTAGTATTGTTTATTTTTGAAGGTTTCACCTTTCCATTCGAATCTAAAATTTTATGGATAGGCTTTGCACTCGCAGCCGGTCCGCAGGTTATTGGGCACGGTGCCGTAAACTATGTAATAAAGTACGTGCCTCCTACGCTTATTTCCACCACTATCTTAGCCGAGCCGATATTGGCAACCATTTTTGCGTTGATATTCTTTGGCGAATTACCGGCCGTTGTTTCAATATTGGCCATGTGCTTAACACTTATCGGGGTTAGTTTTACGTGGCGTAAAGCTGTTTAGTCAAGTATTTAGCAAGCCGGTCGTTTTTTCTGATTAAAGATAATCACACGAAAAACTGGTATATACAGAATTATTTGTATATTCTGGTATTGAAAGTACAATAGTTTGCCAGTTAATTAAAAATCATACATTGTGAGTTTTAATAATAAAAAGCTGATTTTGCCTGTACGGTGGTTATTATTTGGGATTGGATTAACATTTATGGGTTGTGTCGATAATGTTAAGCATAATTCGAACGGCATGGATATTGTTCTCGAAGATGTGCCTTTGGGTGTTACGATAACGGAACCAATCAACCGCGATTTTGCCGATATAAAAAATACCGGCGTGCTTCGTATGATTACAACGTACAGTTCAAATTCCTATTTTTTGTATCGTGGGGTGCAGTCTGGTTTTGAATATGAATTGATTCAAAACTTTGCTAAAGAGAATGATTTGGCTCTTGAAGTGATTATAATGCGCGAAAACGATAATCCCTACGATGTTTTGAACCGTGGCGATGGGGATGTGATAGCTAATAATTACACCATTACCGAAGAACGCAGTAATGTGGTACAGTTTACGCGGCCATATAATCTGGTGGATCAAATATTGGTGTATTCCGAAAGACTGGGCAAACACCCACAAAACCTGAACGAACTTGGCGATATAAAGCTGGCCGTCCGGCGAAACAGTTCTTACTATACCCGGCTAAAAGCACTGGAAAGTGAAGGTTATTCGTTCAATTTGGAGATAGTATCGGACGATTTGGATACCGAAGCCATCTTATTTATGGTATCGAGTGGTATTTACGACGCTACCGTGGCAGACGATAATATGTATGAAGCAGCCAACTTATATATGAATGGACTGATTGCAGGTCCCACCATAGCCACGGGCGATTCCGTGGCGTGGGCTATTAGAAAAAATGCACCCGATTTGGAATCAAAACTAAATTCATATCTAAAAAAACATTTCAGATTTTCGGAAGATGGCACGCCAAGACGCTCGGAATTTCTAAATGTACTGCGCAAAAGATATTTTGAGGGTGGAGGAAGGGTAGCTACTTATTTTAAGCCATTACTTGAAAGCAACGATATGGGCATGATATCGCCTTATGACAGCCTTATACAGGTTGTGGCAAAAGAATACGACTTAGATTGGATAATGCTGACGTCTATTATGGCGCAAGAATCGGAATTTGATAGTTTTACCGAAAGTTGGGCCGGTGCAGTTGGATTAATGCAAATTATACCACGTTTTAGCGAAATCCATATCGACTCACTTTTTATTCCCGAAATAAATGTCCGGGAAGGCGCACGCATATTACGCGATCACCTGAACCACTATGCCTACATGGATACTACAAACCAATGGAAATTTGCACTGGCAACCTATAATGCCGGTATGGGGCACGTAGCTGACGCCCGGCGACTGGCTATAGATCATAACGAAGACCCCAACGAATGGGATAACGTGGCACGGTCATTTATCCGATTGATGCAACGCAAATACTACCAAAATGCACGATATGGCTTTTCCCGTGGTATTGAAACGGTACAATACGTGAACGAAATTACCAACCGGACCAATACCTATATGGCCATTCTTGCACTATCTAAAGGGCAAAACACGATGATTCCAAGAATGTTGGGCATAAAATCGATGAATTAGTGCTTTTTTAGTACGATAATAGTCAAATCATCATCTCTGCCTACGTCGCTAAATTCCTTAACATTTTCTATTATGGCATCTATTATATTTTGAGAGGATTTATCGCGATGCTCCACCAGGCATTCTGCCAAACGTTGCACTCCGTACTCTTCGTTATTTTTGGCATGTACGGCTTCGGTAAGCCCATCAGTATAAAATAGTATGATGTCGCCCGAGCCAAGCTCTGCTTCTGCTTGCTCAAATTTATCCATCAACGAAGTGGGCACAGCGCCCAAAACGGTGCCGCCCTTGGTCAAATATCGGGGTTTATTTTCGCCGGCTTTTAACAGCATGGGATAATTATGTCCGGCGTTGATGTACTTGAGTTTATTTCCATTTTGAGCCACCAATCCCGCAAAAAATGTGATGAAAATATTGGACGGTGTATTTTGGTAGATGATATCGTTTATATTTTCAATGGCGTCTTTCATTTCCACTTTAAGCGGAATGAGAATGTGCAACATAGACTGCAAATTGGCCATTAAAAGCGCGGCCGGAACTCCTTTTCCCGTTACATCTGCTATTGCCAGTAAATATTCGTTGTTTGTGGTTTTTATGATATCAAAATAATCACCACCAATTTGATAAGATGGAATATTAATGGCGGCTAAGTCAAAACCGTCTATGGTGGGAACAGGTTGGGGGAACAAACCCTCTTGTATGGATTTGGCAATGACCAGTTCTTTTTCAATTCGTTGCGCTTCCAGGCGTTCTTTTAATAAGATATTGTTCTGTATGGCCAGTACCGCCAAATTTCCCATCGAACTTATAAAATTATGATCTTCTTCCGATAATTTAGCATTACTGAGCAAGTTCCCGATACCCACAATGCCTGCTTTTCTACCTTGAAAATATAACGAAACTATTAGTTGTATTTCATTATTTACACTAAATATAGAATGTGTTTTTTCATCAATATATTCAACCGATTCTACCAAATTGAAAAGAGAAGTCAGCTCTTGCTTGTCAGGTAAGGTTTTTAATCCACTAGCAGCAATGATTTTGGTTTCATCACTATGGTTTAAAGCAAAAAACAATGTCTTTGCCTTCAGTCTGTCAATCAATGCCGATTTTAATGCCTCGGATATTTTATCCGTTTCTGTAATAAGGTTAAACTCCTTGCTGATTTCAAAAAGTGTGTTTAAATCGTTCAATTTAAGTTTCAAACGGTGGTTTACTATATTCAGCTCTTTGAGTAAACGGGAATTATAAACGGCAACCGAGGTGATTATGCTCAAGCTTTCAGCAAATTCCAGTTCGGATTTAGCAAAAACCTCCTTATTAATTTTCTCGCTCAAATAAATAAATCCCATGTGGAAGGCACCCGTTTGCATATTGATGAGCACGCCGTTGGAATCTAAATTTAAAAGCGTAAAAATATCTTCGTGTTCCGTTCTTGTCAAAACAGGGTCTTGGGTAGGCAGATAATACTCGTCAACCAATAAATTTGCGTCTTTTTTTGCTGCCATTTGCCCTTTTGCATTCGGGATATGGTAAAGATTACTGCCCGGGCTGTACATTAGAATTAAACCGCCGGTGCTGGTCAGCCTGCCCATCAGAATAAGCAACAACTGATCCAATATAAACTCCGGACTTTGCGGGTTTACCAGAAGTCGGCTGGTTTCCAGTATGGTACGTAAATCGAAGTGATTATATGAATCGTTGCTTAATGCCATGCTATTGATTTAATATTTTTGTCAACTTAAGCGTGTTGATTCCTTTTACTCTTTTATAGCTGACATCCGACATTAATTTGCCAATAATATGTAATCCTAAACCACCACTTTTCTTTTCTTTGATGTACGCGTCCAAATCGATGCTTTTATTATATAGGTAAAAATCATTTTCCAGCAATTCCTCGAAAGGCTTGCCAGAATCGGTAATAGTTATGGTAACTTTTTCATCATTTATGGCAAGCTCCAGTTTTATGGTTTTGAGGCTGGAATTATCGGCGTAAGCGTGTTCAATAACGTTGGTCAACGCCTCGTCCACAGCCAGGCTTATATCATGGGCTATTTTATTGGGGACGGAATGTGCGTTTGTGTGCTTTACAATAAATGTTCTTGCATCTCCTAAATAACGTGTAGAAGAATATGCGGTAAAAGAATATGTATGCTCTGCACGGGGCAACGTTAAGTGATTTTAAAAGCGTCTATGGCGGTTTCCATTTTATCGGTGATGGTATATAGCTTGGTAAACCCAATAAGGTCGAAAACATTAAAAACCCGCTCATTCATGCCCGCAAATTTAATATCTCCGCCTAAATTACGGATGTCGGTAATATGGGCCATAAAAACACCAAGTCCGGCGCTGGCTATATAATCCAATTCTGTGCAATCTATCAATATGTTATACTTAGATTTATCAATTAAATCTTTGATAACTTCTTCAAGTTGCGAGGTGTTGTGTGCATCTAACTCGCCGCTTATGCTCAGAACCTGAATTGGACCCTTTTCTTCATGTTTTATGCTGAAAATATTCATTTATACAAGTATTTATGCTTTGTCAGGTTTTAGTTTTGTTCCAAGCCTAACCAAAGATATCCCTATCCAAAGATATCGTTGAGTTCTTTTGCTAATCTGATACCGCCTTTTTGTAGTTGCTCGCGTACAACAGGCATCCAGATATACATATATTCATAACCCAATCTATCACCGCTTTTTACGCCATCATATATGTTTCCGGCAATAACGGTGGCTTCGTTCACCCAATCTAAAACATTTCCGGCTGCAATGGCATCAATTTCTTGTTTACTTAAGTTTTTTTGATTGGCAGCCAATTCAGAATAACTCATGTTAAAAGAATCTATCATATCACTATCCCAAACCCTGTGTAAGTTGCTGTTACGGCCGAACCAATTTACAGTTGTACCATTACCGCCTCTGTCGTCCGGGCGACCAACGTGCATGGGTTGGTGCAGATCGCCGATTAAATGAATCAACATTTTGAGGTAAAATTGTTTGTCTTCACGAGCAGTAGTTTCGCTAGTCAATTCTTCCCTGATTTTTGCCAGCGCGGTTACAATATTCGGGCCTAAATCGTCATCTTTTATATCTTCGTAAGTTTTTCCCTCGGGAATGTTGACATAGTGCCAAACACTATATTCACGGTATCTAGAGTCACTTTTAATATCATCGCCATATGTGGAATAGAAAATGGCTGTTTCACCTTCAAGTAAATCATCAATGGCGGATTTTGCCTGCGGTGTTAAGTGATCTATAGCTATGGCTGCAGTAGCTCTATGGCCGGTATTACCCCAAACAGGAGCATTATTTGGGATTCCAAAGCCCAAAAACAGGGAAAAGATGAGTAGAAGTGTCATATTGGTAGGATAGATTTTAAATTTTAATGGATGCTCTGAATATATAAAATTGTAACACTTAATTTTTTAAAAATTTGAAAGCATTATGCTTTAAATTAATCGCTGGAATTTATAGTAATATTACCATTGCAGATTTTTAATAAAGTTTTATTGGCTATACATTCAAGTTATCATCTAAATAAATTTATAAATATGACTAAACGCATTACTTTATCAATTCTAACACTGTTCTTGTTTTTAGCCTCTCAGGCACAAGCGCAGATAAACGAATCGTATTTTGATTATATGGATTTATTCGACCTGCAAATGGTTGCAAATCCAAAAATATCGCCGGATGGTAACACCATTATATATGAGAAACATCAGTTTAATGTGATGACCGATGGCAGAATGTCTAATTTATGGAAAGTTTCATTCTCGGGCGATGATAACCGACCGCTGACCTCCGGCACCAATAATTATGGGAACGTAACTTGGTCGGCCGATGGTAAAAAAATAGCATACACCTCAAACGCGGAAGGTAAAAATCAGATTTTTGTGCGCTGGATGGATTCGGATGAGTCGGCATCGATAACGCATTTGCAAGAAAGTCCGGGTAGTTTAAGTTGGTCACCCGATGGTAAGCATATTCTCTATACCAAATTTGTGCCGTCTTCAGGAAGCGGCTCATTTGCTAAACTGCCAACCCCACCCAATGGCGCTAAATGGGAAAAACCGGCCGTAGTTATAGATAAAGCCGTGTATCGAAGGGACGGTGGAGGTTATGTAAGTCCGGGTTTTACCCATATTTTTATGGTCTCTGAGAATGGCGGCGCTCCCATTCAATTAACAAAAGGCGATTTCAATTATACATCACCCAGTTGGGCGCCTGATGGTAAATCTATTATATATACGGCAGATATATCCGGCAATGCAGACCTTGACCCAAATAATGCCCAAATATTCGAAATGGATATCAGTTCCAGAGAAATCAAACAAATTACGGATAAAAGAGGCCCTTTTTATGGCCCCAAAATATCGCCGGATGGTAAATTGATTGCTTTTACAGGGTATGAGGACAAATTTGTAGGCTATCAAAAAACGAATTTGTACGTAATGGATAGAAACGGGAGCAATGTGCGTGAAATATCCCAGAACCTGAAGCAGGATCCGTCGGCTTTAAATTGGAGTGCAGATAGTAAATCCATCTATTTCCGATACGACGAAGAAGGCAACAGTAAAGTGGGCAATATGCGCTTAAATGGCGATTATGTGCAGATTGCCGATAATCTGGGTTCTCCAAATTCGGGGCGTCCTTATGGTGGCGGCGCATATTCTGTGGCAGGTAACGGACGATTTGCCTATTCAGTCATATCAACGGTGCGCCCATCAAATCTTGCCGTAGGCCATCATCCAACACGTATGGCCAACCGAACAATTACAGCACTTAACGAGGAATTTTTCAGCGTTAAAAAGGTGGGTAATGTGGAGGAATTTTGGGTCAACTCATCGGTAGATAACTTTAAAACCCAAGGTTGGATTATCACCCCTCCCGATTTTGATGCCGGTAAAAAATATCCACTGATACTGGAAATACACGGCGGTCCGCACACTAATTATGGCTCGCGATTTAGCCCGGAATTACAGTTTATGGCAAGCCGGGGCTATGTGATTTTGTATGTAAATCCACGTGGCAGTACCAGCTATAACGAAGAATTTACCGCGTATATAAACCATAACTACCCAAGCGAAGATTATAACGATTTAATGGATGCCGTGGATTATGTAATTGGGCAGGGTTACATCGACGAAAACAATTTATTTATTACCGGTGGCAGCGGGGGCGGAGTGTTGACTGCCTGGAGTATTGCGAAAACCGATAGATTTAAAGCTGCGGTAGTGGCTAAGCCTGTAATAAACTGGTATAGTTTTGTATTGACTGCCGATAATTCGCCATTTTTCACCAAATATTGGTTTTCGAAAAAACCATGGGAAGATCCCGAGCAGTATATGAAAAGATCTCCGATTTCGTTGGTTGGAAGCGTAAAAACTCCAACATTAATGATGGTTGGGGAACAGGATTATAGGACGCCTGTAGGAGAAACCGAGCAATATTATGCCGCTTTAAAAATGCAGGGTGTTGAAACGGCTATGGTACGTATTCAAGGTTCGGGACACGGCATTGCAAACAAACCAAGTAATTTATTTCGTAAAGTAGCCTATATAGTGGGCTGGTTCGATAAGTACAGAGCCGAATAGTTTCAATACAAAGGTACCGTCTAAAAAAATAGCCCATTACAACATTCACCTGTAATGGGCTGACTATTCATCAAGAGAGACGCTATGAGAGCGTACTTATAATAAAATAAATGAAATACTCTAATACAACTAAAATTTCATTTTATTTTAAATCAAATTATTTAACTTTTGAAACCCAATAGCCGGAGTTCATTTCGTTGGCAAGTTCTGCACCAAATGTTTCTGCATGTTCTGTGTTACCAAAGAATCCTACACGTAATCGAAACCAGACATCACCCGTTTCTTCCTCGCCAATTTTAACTACGTAAGCATTGGGGTAATCTCTGTCGCTCCATTTGTTCAGGTATTCCGTTGCGGTTTCTTCAGCTCTGAAAGCGCCAACTTGAACTGCATATTGGCCATCATCTACGAATTTTGGGCGTCTTCTTTCCTCTTCTTCAGCTTCTCTGGCCAGTCTTTCCATTTCTGCCAATTCGGCTTTGGCTATACTATCTTCCTTTGCTGCCTGTAGTTGTTGCTCTTGAGCCGCCTTTAATGAATCCTGCCGAGCTTGTTCTGCTGCTCTTTTTTCTGCTTCACTGGGACCGCAGGCTTGTAATATTAGTACTCCTAAAACTATTGCTGTTATCTTTATGGCTGTATTTTTCATATCCTAATTTTTTGATAAATAATGTGTTTATATTAGTAAAATAAACTATACGCAATATAATAACAACAAATAAATTGGAACCGGCAATAAAACTTTAACAATATTCAAATTTAATATATTGTTTCCGTTATAAATTTCAGTGACCTCTCCGGGAGTCGAACCCGGATCTAGAGCTTAGGAGGCTCCTATTCTATCCATTTGAACTAAAAGGTCAATCATAAATAAAAATAAATCTATTATAATTTGAATAATTAGTAATTTAAGAAGTATCTACATCTTAAAATAGAATTACATTACCAAAATTATGAAAAATACGGTTAATTTGTTGCTTTGTATTTTTTTTGCAACAAATTTTGTGGCAGCTCAAGACTTAGTCACCGGTCGCGTGGTCGATGCTGTAACAGGAGAGGGGCTACCGGCAGCACATATAATAATTAAGAATACATATTCGGGCACTATTGCCAACGAGCATGGCGAATTTTCTTTATCGGTGAAAGCATTTCCCGCCGTTTTGGTGGCTCGCTATATGGGCTTTGAAACCAAAGAGATTGAAGTGTTTTCAACGGATGAAGAGGTATTATTTGCGCTAGAAGAAGCAGTGGTGCAAATGGATGAACTTACAATATCTGCAAAAGAAGATCCGGCGGTGGCCATAATGAGAGAGGTAATACGCAGAAAGCAAATTTGGCGGCAAAATCTAAAAACCTATAGTGTAGAAGCCTATAGCAGGCAGCAATTACGCAACGATACCACCATTGTTTCTATTACGGAATCGTTTTCGGATGCTTTTTGGCACCACGAGAAAGGGCCGCGCGAGGTGCTAAAGTCGAAACGACAAACTGATAATATGGATTTTTCTCTGAATTTTGCTGGTGTAAGCTATCTACCTAATTTTTATGATGATGACTTTGATATCTCAGGTTTTGAAGTGGTGGGCATAACTCACCCCGAAGCTCTTAAGTATTACAACTTCAAACTGATGGATTATAAAAGTATAGACGATAAAATTGTATTTGAAATAGAGGTAACACCTCGCAGAACGCTACAGCCATTGTTTCAAGGTACTATATATGTGCTGGATGAAGATTACGCCCTTTTGTCGGTCGATTTAACTCCTAATCAGGTAATTGTTTTTCCACCTCCTATACAGGATTTCAATTTAGCGTACGAGCAACAATTCAGTAATTTCGGCGGTGATTTTTGGTTGCCGGTAGATATTAGAATTGAAGGTATGGTAAAAGTGGGAATGATTGGCATCCAATTTCCGCCCATCAATGTAAAACAGGTATCTAAATTGAACAATTACGAGATAAATGTGCCATTACCCGACTCGCTTTACGAAAGTTTTAGAAGAATTTCGGTCGATTCAATAGCGGTTGCTTTAGGTGACTCAGTTTTTGAAGGCAATATAGACCCTATTCCCTTATCAGTTGAAGAAATTAAAGCGTATGAAGAAATAGACAGCACCGTTACTTTGGAAGAAGCGTTCAAACCCAAGGGCTTTTTGGTCAAGTTTATTGAGTTTATAGCCGATGATGACGTTAGCGTAAGTACCGGTGGCTCATCATCTACATCTTCTTCATCATCGTCCTCGTTACCGCGTTTTGGGGCAAATAAGATATCGCAGCATACTTCTGTTATTGGCCGTTTTAATAAAGTGGATGGAATCCATTTAGGTGCACAATTTAATGCCCGATTATTAGGTAATACCCTTGAACCGAAGTTTAAACTGGCTCGAAGTTTTGGATACCGTGAATGGTCACACGGTGCAACTTTAAAATGGACGCCCAAATCATTACGAAAAAATGGTTTTTCCACCACTTTGGGGTACGATTTTGACACAAAACCTACCTCAGAATCTGATTTATACGATATAGCCTTAGTCAGTTCACTAGCGCTGCTTGGCTTTGACGATTATTACGATTATTTCAGGAATGAAAGAGCGTTTTTGGAGTTTTCTTTCAGAACAAGGTATAAAAGACTTAGATATAGCATAGGTTATGCTTATGAAAATCATAAAAGTATAAACTTTAAAACCGATTATAATATACTTGGCAGAAACCATATCCAACCCGCAAATCCACCCATAGAAGACGGGCAATTAAGTGCAGTGCAAGTTGTAATTGGCAAGGGAAGTACCAGTAATTATTATGGAGTGATGGGGCAAGATGGTTGGGAATTAAAGATAAAACAATCTTTAAAAGCGATAGGTAGTGACTGGGATTTTACCCGCTTCAGTTTGAATATGTACAAACGTTTTGATACTTTTTTTCAGAAGCGGTTTTTCCCCAATACTTTGGATGTACGTTTTAATGCGGGTACTTATTTGGGCCATTTACCTGTGCAGCAATACGGAACTTTAGATGCTTCGTTTGGATATTTTACGCCATTTGGTGGGTTTAAAGCAAAAAAATATATACCGTATCGAGGTGCGCATTATATGGCAGTGCATGCAGAGCATAACTTTAGAAGTATTCCTTTTGAAATATTAGGATGGCGTTCTGCACCTAAAACGGGGTTAAGCCTTATTGCATTTGGCGGCGTTGGAAAAACCTGGACGCCGGTAACCTATTATTATTCTCTATTCCCAATAAATAATTCAAACTCCAATATCCGTTATGGTATTAACGGAACGGATGACATCCATGCCGAAGTGGGTGTTTCTCTGAGCAATATATTCAATCTATTCAGATTTGATTTGGCTTTCAGGTTGGATGAGCCCGGTATTTATCCCGGAATCAGTTTCGCGCGTATTTTTTAGTACTGCCTACAACCGGCGCTTGAGTATTAAAATAAAAAAGGCGGATGAGCAATCATCCGCCTTCAAATCAATTTGATTTAATGTCTTATTGAGATATTACCAACTTCTTGGTGAATATTTCAATGTGCTTACCGGAATAGATTCTGCACGACGGTTAGCTTCACAGCCACGTCCGTTTGCATCTTCTACCGCACATGGTACGGGAGCTTTACCCAAACCGCGAGACTCAATTCTATCTTGCGAAATACCGTTATTCACATAGAAATCTACAACAGCATTTGCACGACGCAAACTTAATCTCAGGTTATATTGGTCGCCACCAACGTGGTCAGTATATGCATCAACTCTTACCTTGAATGCAGGTGAGCTTTTCAGCAACTCGATATTGTCGGCCAAAATAGCTGCCGCATCATCTCTAATATTAGAGCGGTCGAAATCGAAGTTAATGGTGTTCAAATCGTCGGCGTTGATATATACCGGATCATTTGAATCCAATGGGTTGGTACCCATTTCAATTTCCTGGCCATCCGAGAAGCCGTCGCCATCGCTATCTGGGTTTAGTGGGTCAGTTTTATATTTGAAAATCTCATCATAATCACTGAGTCCGTCACCATCTGTGTCTGCTTTTAATGGGTCTGTACCGTATTTATTGACTTCGTCCCCGTCGCTAATTCCATCACCATCGGTATCTGCTTTTAATGGATCTGTGCCATAAACGTTAACTTCGTCCCCGTCACTAAGGCCGTCGCCGTCGGTATCAGCGTTTAGTGGGTCGGTATTGTATTTGAAAATTTCGTCATAGTCGCTCAGGCCGTCGCCGTCGGTGTCGCTATTGTATGGATCTGTACCATAGACGTTAATTTCATCATAATCGCTTATACCATCGCCATCGGAGTCCATTTCTTTTAGGTTAGGTTTATTGGAACCGCAACCGTATTGAACCAGAACGCCTCCAGCTAGGAATAAAGCAATAAATAGAAAATATAATTTACGTTTCATTGTGTGATTGCTCCTTGTTTTGTTTTTTATTTATCTGAATATATATATTGTTCAAAATTAGCAAAAATCTTAAAGTTATCGAAATAAAATTAGGATTTATATTAATGTAATTTTATATTTGGCATTCTTTGGGGCTATAGCTCAGCTGGCTAGAGCGTCGCGCTGGCAGTGCGAAGGTCCAGGGTTCGAATCCCTGTAGCTCCACTCAAAAGCCTTGTTGGTTATTTAGCCTACAAGGCTTTTTGTATTTAAGCTAGTCTTAGCTAAAGCCGTTACAATATAATTATTATAATTTAATAAAACTAGATATTAGCATATAATATTAGCTAATCGGTTAAAATAAAGCCCAAATAAAGTTGCCCATTGTTAACTAATACCCGTATATTAGGCTCTTGGGCAAGTCCTATACAGCCAGCTCCCTTTGAACTCCGTCAGGGCAGGAATGCAGCAGCGGTAAATTGGTCGTAGCGGCGTGATATAGGTAGCTTGCCCATTTTTTATTTCTGCACCAGGTTCTTTTCTATGTGCTCGGCAATCCTATCTGCATGTATTCGGGTATTTTCGATAAGATATCTGCTTGTATTCATACCTCCACACACCACACCGGCTACGTAAATACCCTTGTTTCTGGTTTCCAGGTTGTCTTCACCATAAATAGGCATACAATGTTCGTCCTCGGTCAACTCCACTTTTAGTTTATTCATTAAATCCAGATTGGGATGATAGCCTGTCATGGCCAATACATAATCGTTTTCCAATATAAGATCTCCATCAGGCGTGTTCAGCACTACTTCTTTTTCCCTTATTTCTTTCACCGTGGTATTGAAATAGGCTTTTACTTCGCCGAATTTGATTCTGTTTTCTATATTTGGCTTTACCCAATATTTAACGGTGGGTTTTATCCCGCCTTCCCGCACGGCCATGGTAACGTGGGCGTTCACTCTGAAACATTCCAAAGCAACGTCAACGGCAGAGTTACCGGCGCCCACAACCAGCACATTTTGCCAAGCATAACTATGGGGTTCTTTATAATAATGTTTAACTTTTGGTAAATCTTCACCGGGTACATTCATCAGATTTGGAGTACCATAAAAACCGGTTGCTACTACTATTTTATGGGCCTGGTACTCACCTTTGTCGGTTTTCAAGGTAAAATTTCCATCGGTACCTTCTAACGAGAGGACTTCCTCGTATAAGTGTATGGGAAGTTCGAAGTATTCGGCAACTCTGCGATAATATTCCAATGCTTCACTACGGGTGGGTTTTGGTCCATGCGAAACAAAGGGAATATCCCCGATCTCCAAGCGCTCCGAAGTGGAGAAAAAGGTCATATTTACGGGATAATGGTATAAGGAATTTACCAAACAGCCTTTTTCTATGATTTTGAAAGGTATATTTCGTTTTTTTAACTGAATGCCCGTTGCAAGACCAATGGGTCCGGCCCCAATAATGATTACCATGTTTTAGTTTTAATAATTTAAGTATTTCAATTTTTCTGTGATGTCTTTAACCGACAAGTTACCGCTTATAATGGTTTTTATTGCAATAACCAATTAACTATCGTTCTGTTTAGCCACCCTTTTTGCTTGCTTAAAAAGCCTACATGGCCGCCCTTCTCGGTAAACAGGGTTTCGATAAATGTGTTTGATTTGATTATGTCCAGTGGTGCATATTCGAAGGGGCAAATGGTATCTTTTTTGCTGTGAATGATAAGCAGCGGACGTTTAACATCGGCATAAAAGTTCTTTGACGAGCATTTTTCATAGTAATCGTCTGCATTTTTGAACCCATGTATCTTCGAGGTTACCTGGTCGTCAAATTGGTACATGGTTTTACCTCTGAATGTCGGGAAATCGCCAAATTGTTTGCGTTTTTCTATGGCTTTGGCGTTTAAACTGCGCATAAATTTACGTTGATAGACTTTATTGAACCCTTTATTGATGGCAACCGAACCTTTGCCCAAATCATGAGGTGGCGAAACAGCAACGGCTTTCTTTGCGGGATGTTTATTTCCCAATTCGCCCAGGGATTTTACCAATGCATTGGCGCCCAGTGAAAAACCTACGGCATAAAGTTCTTTCCCGGGATAAGTTTGTGTCAAATAATCGAAAAACGTGTGATAATCGTCAGTGGCACCGGAGTGATACATCCTTCGGTTTCGATTCATTTTGCTGCCACAGCTTCTAAAGTTCATCGCCGCTGAGGAATACCCCTTATCCGATAATTCTTTCATCAAAGTTGTGATATAAGGGCGCGTTGACGAGCCTTCCAATCCGTGAAATAGTGCCACAATGGGTTTGTTGTTATTAATGATATGGAGGTCGATTTCAAGAAAATCGTTGTCCGGTGTTTCTATCTCCGTTCTTTGTACTGCTATTTCGGGCGATTTTTGGTACGAGGGTAAAATTGTGTGCAAATGAACACTTTGAGCCCAAAACACACTCTTAAATGGTTCAAAATCACTCATTTTTTCATAAAATTATCGAATATTATATTTTTCATCCGTTATTTTGGTTTTTTAAATGGGAAACCATTTATTTAGTATAACTTTTTTATATCAAAAATAATTTATCCTAATATTTTATATTACCTCAAAATGAATCATGGAAACCAATCTCCCTAAAAATGAACATATTCCCGTAAAGAGAATCGCTGCACTCGATTTGGGCACAAACTCGTTCCACGTAATCATAGTGGATGTTTTTATGGACGGTAGTTTTCGCATGGTTGATGGTATTAAGGAAACGGTACAGTTGGCAATGGGAGGGGTAGACAAAAACCTGACACCGGCCGCCATGAAAAGAGGATGGAAAGCTTTAAAAAATATAAAAACCTTGTGCGACAGCCACGAAGCCGAAATTATTTTGGCATACGCAACCAGTGCCATCCGGGAAGCCGAAAACGGAGGTGATTTTATCCAGAAAATCCGTGAAGAATTGGGAATTAAAATACAGCCCATTCCGGGTATTATGGAGGCAGAACTGATTGGCTATGCCGTACAACATGGAATAAAACTGGGCAAAAAACCGCAGTTGATTGTAGATATTGGCGGTGGCAGCGTAGAGTTTATTGTTGTGGATATGGAAAAATTCCATTTTTTGGAAAGCAAGAAAATCGGTGTGGCCAGAATGACCAATCAGTTCAAACCGGACGATCCGATAGAGCCGACTCAAATCCAAGTACTTGAAAATCATTACAGAAATGAACTGAAAAACGTAAAGAAAACGGCCAGAGATTTTAAAATAAAGCGAATAATCGGGTCGTCGGGCACAATGGAAAATATAGCACTGATGATTGCCGGCAGAAATAATATTCCGGTGGATATTACCCTAAATGAATTTGAATATAAAGCCGCCGATTTTCTTGAATTTTATCAATATTTCATAAAACTGGATGCGGAAGAACGTGCTCAGGTTCCGGGATTAGATGCCAAAAGAGTTGAAATTATTAATGCAGGGTTAGTTCTTTTGAATGTGATTGTGCGCGATTTTGGGATTGAAAAAATAAAAATATCCACCCAAGCACTGCGTGAAGGCATAATCATACGGTATTTGCAAAAGGAGACCGAACTGTTGCGTAAATCAGCCGCTTATACGAATCCGCGTAAAAGAAGTATATTTGAGCTGCTCAGAAAATGTAGATGGCATGAAGTACATTCGCGCCACGTAGCAGAAATGGCGTTATACATGTTTGATGCGTTAAAAGAGAAACTGAAATTACCGGAAAGCGATCGCGAACTGCTGCAATATGCCTCGTATTTACACGATATTGGATATTATATCTCGCACTCTGCCCATCATAAACACGCCATGTATATTGTTAGAAACGCAGATTTAAAGGGTTTTACGGAGGAGGAAATTGAAATTTTGGCTCAAGTGGCGAGGTACCATCGTAAATCACTTCCAAAAATCACGCATTACGAATATCAAAAACTACCGCAGAACGTAAAAGAAAGAATTAAAAAACTTGCCGGAATATTACGCGTTGCTGACGGGTTGGATCGCAGCCATTTTCAAAATGTAACCGACTTGAAATTGACCTTAAATCCCGATGAATTGCTCATCAAAATACAGGGCAATGCAGAGGCCAACCTCGAAATATGGGGTGCGTACTCAAAATCGGATTTATTGCAGCTGGTACTGCAACGTAAAATAATTATAGTGAATGAATCCGCAGCCGACTAACTGTTTTATTTTAGCGGCTACTTTTTATCATCGTAAATACGGCCTTGTCGTGCCAAGTAATCGGCCATGTCCTGCTGGAATTTAACCTGTGCTTTAAGCCCCATACGATGCCCAAAATAAGCTCCGGCGCCACATGCAATCAGCATCAACGTTACCAAAACAAAGGGTGTGGTGGCCATTTCGCCCTGATAGATGTTCAGCCATATTGCGGGCGCTGCAAAAACAGAAATTCCAAAGATATACGGCGCAGCCGATGGTCCGTCAAGCCTGCGCATAAATCGTTTGCTGCTTAAGGCAACGATGTTCATATAAATTAAACCGTAGGCAAAAAATAAAATAGTGCCGGTTGTTGTACCGTCGTTCACACGAACTAAAATATCGCCACTGGTAAAAATTATAAATGCTGCCGAAATGGTTACGATCCCGGATAAATAGAAGAAAAAACGGGGTAGGTTATTCACTTATCGAAATAGTTTGATTGTTGTTTGTACCAAAGATAATGAGTTTAGTCCACAAATGGCGGTTAGTTTTTGATTAGCCAATCTTGTGGATTCAAATTTGTACGTTCTTTGCGCACCATGAAGAAAATATTTTCTCCCAATGGCGATTTTGTACCGCCTGAAAGTCCGATGCGCTCGCCTTCGCGTACTACTTGGTTTTTGAGAACATCTATCCTTCCCAAATTTCCGTATGCCGTGTAATAGCCGCCATGATTCATAAATACCACATCACCAAACCCGGTAATGGGCGAAATAGTGAACACGTAGCCATCGGATACGGCAAAAACTTCGGTACCTGGGTCTGTCACAATATTTATTCCCAAATGCTCGGTCATAGTACCATAAATTGGATTGCGTGTTTTGCCAAATTTCTTGGAAACGGTATTACTGTTGACCGGCCAACGCAGTTTTCCTTTTTTTGATGCGAATGAACTACCAAATTGGCTCATCATTTCGTCGGTTACGCTTCTTTCCATAACGGATGGAACAGAATAACGTGCTATTTCGGCATCCCTTTCCTCTATGTCGGTAATTTTTTCGGCTTCAGCCAGTTTTCTTAAGCGTTCAGCTTCAGCTTTCTGCATGGCAATTTCTTCGTTAATCAGCTCCTCAAAAGTGTTTTCTAGTTGTTCTTTTTGTTCCCTGTTTTTATTCAGTTCGCCGGCAATGGTAGTGCGCTGGGTTTTGATGGTATCCACTGTTTTTTTCTGCTCATTGCGTTGTTGTGCCAAATTAGATTTTTCGTGGTTGATTTCTGATAGTACCGCATTGTTTTTTTCCAAACTCTCGGTAAGATTGGCTTGGGCGTTGTCCAGCCTTTTTTGCTGTTCCTGTATTTGCTTGGCTTGATCGACTTTGAATTTTTCGAATTTCCCCAAATAGAACGACCTCAAAATCATTTGATTAAACGAGTCAGAGGTCAATATTAGCTCCAGATTAGAAATATTACTGTTTTTGTAAGTGTAGAGTAGAATTTTTTTATAGTTATCTATCAAATATTCCAGTTCGCTTTCCCTTTTGTCAATTTCGGAGCGGGTGAGGGCGATTTCGGATTCTAACTGATGTTTTGCCTCTTCCAACCCTTTTATTTTATCGTCTTGAAGGGCTATCAAACTATTATAGTTTTCATATTTCTTGTATGATTCATCGTACTCTTCATCAATCTCTTCAAGGCGTTTTTGGTAGGATCGGATGCGCGCATCCAGCTCGTTGATTTTGGTTCGGGTATTTTCCTGTTTTTGCAGTATCTCTTGCCTTTTTTCTTCGTACGATTGCCCCAAAACTGTGCTTAAACCAGCCAACGCCAGACAAAGTGCCAAAATGATATGTAAATATCTCCCTTTCATGGGCGTTCTATGATAATGTTATCTGGAATTTTAACTTCAAAATTCAGATTTTTTGGGTTTGCCGTCAAATTTAGTATTTGTAATGAAATTCTTGCCTCTTTATTGCTACTGAAGATTATTATTTTTCTCGGTAAAGCGTAATGCTCCAAATTAGCGTAACCGTCGTATTCTATAGTGGAGTAGGGCATTTCTGCATTTGGTGCTTCGGTTATTTTTTTTATAGTAAACGTTTTTTTATCAATACGCACTACCGCATTTCTTTTCAGTATCACAACGTATTCTTTGCTGCTTTGTTTTATCTGCTTAATTTGGTCTGCTTTGATTTTATAGTTCAGCAAATCGAGTATGTTCAAAGAAGCAAAATCGTTTATTATGGACGAATAACCATCTTTGATTGCGGTTTTTTGGGCAAATTTATTGGTGATGTCGTAAACAAGCAGGGAATCTTTGTCCACCCATATTTTGCCGCCTTCTATACCTACCCTGTTTTTTATAGTAAGCGCGCTTTGAATTTCATCGGCTTCAAATTCTATGGTAACCCGGTCGTTGTTTCCCGGTTCGGATATAACGGCTCTTGTTTTACCCTTGGTAGATACAAGGTCGCCCGAATAATTGGGTATTTTAACGGTAATTTCGGCGGCGGTTATATCCGCATCGGTAAGTTCTTCATTCAGGTCGTCTATTAAATGGGTAGCCGTTCCGCATGCCGTTATCAGTACATAAGCACAAATTATTAATGTCGAGTAAAGATATTTATGTGCTTCCGATTTGAACATTATTGGTTTGTGCCCTCAATTTTATCTTTCAGATAGCTTCTTTTTTCGTCCGTTTCCAATGCTTTTTGCCACCACTTCCGTGCTTCGTTTATATTGTCCAGCTTTTCGTAAATATCACCTAAATGTTCGGCCACTTCGGCACTCGATTCGCCGGTTTCTATGGAGGCACGTACATATCTTCGAGCCCTTTCGTAATCGCCCAGTTTGAAATATATCCAGCCCACGGTATCCAAATATGCTGCGTTTTTGGGTTCGGTATCTATGGCTTTCAGCGCCATTTCTTTGGCTTTTTCCAGTTCCACACCTCTGACCGAAAGGTGATAGGCGTAATTGTTCATGGCCAAGTGGTTTTCGGGGTCGTAGCGAAGTGCCATTTCGTAGGCCTCAACAGATTCTTCAAACTTGTTCACACTGTTAAGTGCATCGCCCAGACTGGAGTAAATCATCGATTTTGTTGGCCGGCGAGCAGGAGCCATTGCCGCACTTTGCAACCATTCAACGGCATCTTCGTGCTGTTCTTGCAAGTAATGAGCCGTTCCGATAAAAAATTGTATATAAGCATCCTCGGGGACATGCGAATTGGCTTCTTTTCCTGTTTCAACAGTTTCGTCAAACCGGCTTTGGCTGTGCAAAAGTTGTAATCGCTGCCGCCATGCAATTTCATCGTTTGGCAGAAGTTCGTTGCCTCTCTTTAATTTTTCGAGTGCTTCTTCAACTTGGTTATTTTGAGCATAAAACTGCCCGGCAAGTACAAATATATGTCCATAATCGGGTTCTTCTTCGGCAAATAAATCAATTAAGCGACTAGTTTCTATTTTTAGCTGGATATTGCCCGGTTCATTATTATGACGAGTGTACATATACTTGGCAACTTCCAGTTTATCGTCTGCGTCGATGAGTTTGTCGCTTATAAAATTGCCCATCAGTGTGCCGGCACTGTCCCATTTTTGTGCACTGATATAAATTTCTGCCATATTGATTAGACTTTCGGGATCCCGACTGTTGCGTTCCAGAGCATCGGCCAATACCGACTTTGCTTCTTCTTTATCGCCGGTAAAATAGTAGTACTTGCTCAGTAAATTGAGCGTGGTCAGGTCGTCCGGATTTAAATCCCGCAATGTTTCAAGCTGCACACGCATAGAGTCCATCACTTGCAGAGCCTCGAAGTTTCTGAATTTCATAAAAACGATACCGCGATTTGGCCCGGTTAATTTTTGTGCTCTGTTCAATATTTCGTTCGATTTCAGATATTCGCCGTAGCTTCTGTAGGTTTCGGCCAGCATAAAAAGTGCGTCATAATCGGTGGGATGGTATTCCAAAAGAGTGTTCAGTTCGTCGAGTGTGGCCTGATTTTGGCCTGCACTTTTATAAATTTCAGCCAATTTAAAACGATACCATTTGTTTTGGGGCTCGAAGGCTACGGCCTGTTTTCCATACAGCGCGGCGTTAGGAATATCGCCCATGATGCCATATACATCGGCCAGCGCGTACGAAACGCTTGCGGGTGCATCCAGTTGATTATAGGCTTCCAATAATAAATCGCGGGCGTCTTCATATTCTTCATTTACAAAAGCCTCCATGCCACGGATATATGCCGTTTTGCCATCCAGTTCGGTTTTTGATTGAACCTGGGCAAAGACAGTTCCAATATTTGCAATAAGCAGCAGATTTAGAATATAAAACGGTTTCCACATAAGATATAAAACGCCAAATGGGGCTTTTTTAGTACTATAGATAGAAATTAGATCTTAATCTAGCAAAATAACGAAAATTATAGGCTTTATTTGATTGATTTTATGGCTGTATCCTTTTGTTTGAAGCTACTTATTTTTGAAAAATTTCATCACCTCATCGGCACTTTTGGTATTCAGCACCCTTTCCTTCTCAAATTTCCCTTTACGGGCTATATTTACACCATATTTTATATAATCAATGCCGTTGATACTGTGTGCATCGGGATTTATGGAGGTCATCATGCCCGTTTCTTTGGCTTTATTGCCAAATCGCCAATCCAAATCCAGGCGCCAGGGATTTGCGTTTATTTCAATGGCTACGTTGTGCTCGGCGGCCAGTTCTATCAATTCGTTCAAGTCAATATCGCTTTCGTTTCTTCGCAGCAATAAACGTCCGGTAGGGTGGCCCAATATTCGGGTATATGGATTTTTTATGGCATTTCTGAATCTCTCCATCATTTTATCGTGCGGCATATCCAGGGTTTGATGTACGCTTGCGATTACAAAATCGAATTTTTCGAGTATATCATCATTGTAATCAAGGCTGCCATCGGCCAGTATATCCGATTCTATCCCTTTAAATATCACAAAATTGATGCCGTTTTCTTTGTAATATTCGTTTAGTCGGTCAATTTCGTCCCATTGTACGAACAGTTCATCCACATTCAGCCCTCCGGCATAAGCTGCCGTTTTGGAGTGATCGGAAAGTCCCAGATATTCATAACCGCGCTCGATACAGGCCTCAGCCATCTCCTTTATAGTAAATTTTCCATCGCTATAAGTGCTGTGCGCGTGAATGACTCCCCGTATGTCTTTCTCTTCCACCAAAGGCAGTGTTTCCAGCTTTTCAAAAATTTTGAATTCTCCCCGGTCTTCCCTCAATTCGGGCGGAATGAAATTCAAATCCATCAATTTATAGATATCGGCTTCGGTTTTGAAAGAATGTGGGGCATCCATATTGGTTTCGCCGGCGTTGTTTAGGTCAAATACACCATATTCGTTCAGTGCCATTCCGCGTTCACGCGCTCTTGAGCGCATAACCACGTTATGTTCTTTACTGCCGGTAAAATACATGAGTGCCGCAGCAAAATGTTTGGGTTCTACAATTCGCAGGTCAATTTGTCGGCCTTCTTTTGTACGGACGGAGCTTTTTGTTTCGCCTTTTCCGAGTATTTCGGTAACCCTTTCGTGCGTGGTAAAGGCTTCGAATAAGTTCGGTATGTATTTGTTTTTTGCAGCAATCAGAATATCAATATCGCCGATGGTTTCCAGCGAACGCCTCAGTGAGCCGGCAATTTCTATTTTTTCAACGCCTTCCAGATCTTTCAAACTGTTTATGATGCTTTCGGCGATGTGGGTGGCTTCGTCCAAACGGCATCTTTCATCGAATTTCTCTTTCCATTCCAGCGATTTTTTGATGTTTTCCACCGATTTTTTTCCCAAGCCGGGAAGTTTGGACAGTTCTCCATTGTCAATCACTTTTTTTAATTCATCCAAAGTGGAAATACCAAAATGCTCGTGTATTTTGATGATGTTTTTTGGTCCCAGCCCTGATATTTCGAGCCATTCGAGCAAACTGATCGGAATTTTCTTTTGATATTCTACCAATGCGGGCATTTTTCCGGTTTCGGCGAAAGCATAAATATTTTCAGCGATGGTTTTGCCTACGCCCTCAATTTCATTAACCGTTTTGTTTTCAATATAGATGTTAATATCATCATCCAGCCCCAGGATAGATTGGGAAGCTTTATCGAAAGCCAGGGCTCTAAAACGGTTTTCACCGGCCAATTGCATGAGTTTAAAAATGGTGGACAGCTGTTCTGCAATATCTTTATTGGTTGGCATTTCGCTAATTTTTTTAGATTTGTTTTTGCATAATATAAGCATACATAGCTTGTATTTACATCTTAATACGGAAATAAATGTTGAATTGGGGATGAGCCGAACCCCATTTATCCATTAGAGGAGGAGGTTTTGCGCAAGTGCAAGTGCTACCCGACCACCCCGCCCGCGAGCGGGCACCCCTCCATAGAGGGGAATTTATCGGGGAGGTATTATAGATTTTTGATAATTACTTAAATCGATGTTCTAAAGTAGAAATACTGATTTAGCTTCTAAGTTTCATTCCCCTCTACCGGAGGGGCAAGTTTCACGCTTGCGTGAAAGCGGGGTGGTTCCGGGCGTAATTTAGAAAACAGGCCGTGCGGAATTTCATCAGGCTATCTTCTGAAAACGCATAATCAACGCATAATTTAAAATTCCTATTCAACAAATCAGCTAATCATCTAATTAACTATCTCGAACTTCCGACGGCATTTCGATGTGGCTCAATGGTCTCATTTCGACGCTGTTCAAAGGCCTCATTTCTAGTTTTCCAATAACCGAAATACATTGGAACCAGAGGTTCCTGGACGCACTCCGAACGGGACGTTCGGAACTAGATCCAAGATCCAAACAAATATTCCACCCCAGACCCTTCGCATTTGCTTAGGGTGACCTTGCTAAAACCTACGAGTCATCTTTTACAATGAATTTTTTACATAAACTGATAACTATTGGTAAAAAACTAATCAGCTAAACAATTATATTGAATCATTATGAAACTATCGAAAGTTATATTCTTGATTGCTTTTGTATTCGGCATTTTGAACTTCGCATGTGAGTTTTCGCCTACGCCCGAAATGATTGAGCAACATAAAATAAACATCAATAAAACCCTGGACGATTGGCATAAAGCTGCTGCTGCTGCCGACTTTGAGTTATATTTTAGTTTTTTTGATAGCGATATGTCCGTATATATGGGTACCGATGCGACAGAAAGATGGCTTTTGGATGATTTTAAGAAATACAGCAAACCCCATTTCGATGCGGGGAAAGCCTGGAGTTTTGTGCCGGTTGAAAGGCATATTCGGCTCTCAAAAGACACATATTATGCGTGGTTTGATGAGCGTTTAGATACACCGAATTTAGGTCCGGCGCGTGGAACAGGTGTTTTAGTATTGAAAAATAAAGAGTGGAAAATTACGCATTATAATTTGAGCATTCCCATACCCAATGCCATTATGGGCGATGTAAAGAAACAGATAGAAAAAGAATTGAATAAATAATTATTTATTATATAATTAACATTATCAATAAGGTATAAAGTTATAATTTTATGAAGAAAAATATTTTTATTATTAACCTGATGCTGCTGTTTGGCTTTGTTGCAAATGCACAAACAACCGGCGTTCAGTCTCCGGAGCAGTTTTTAGGCTACGAATTGGGCAGCCAATTTACGCCGCACTATAAAGTGGTTAGTTATTTTAAACACGTTGCCGATAATTCCGATTTGGTTAGTTATCAAGAATACGGCAAAACCTACGAAGGCCGTGAATTGACCTATGCCGTGGTTACATCGGCAAATAACCATGCCAATTTGGAGGAAATTAGAACCAACAATCTAAAACTGGTGGGTTTCGAAAATGGCGAAGCCACTTCAAATAAAAAGCCCATTGTTTGGCTGAGCTACAATGTGCATGGTAACGAGGCTTCATCCAGCGAAGCGGCCATGAATACTTTATACACACTAGTTAACGAAAAACGGTCCTGGTTGGATGATGTTGTTATTATTATGGATCCTATGGTCAACCCCGATGGTCGTGACAGATATGTTAATTGGTTCCGTTCGGTTGCAGGAAGTGAATATAATCCGCTTTTGGAAGCCAGAGAGCACCAGGAACCATGGCCGGGCGGCAGAACCAATCATTATTATTTCGATTTGAATCGGGATTGGTCGTGGCAAACACAAGTGGAAAGCCAGCAACGTATTCCGGTTTACCAAAGCTGGATGCCTCATGTTCATGTAGATTTTCACGAGCAGGGCATTAACAGTCCGTATTTTTTTCCGCCGGCTGCTGTTCCACAACACGAGGCCATAACCAAATGGCAGGGCGAATATCAGGTAATTGTGGGAAAGAACAATGCAAAATATTTTGATGAAAATAACTGGTTATATTTCACAGCCGAAGTTTTCGATTTGTTTTACCCAAGTTATGGCGATAGCTGGCCTATTTTTAACGGAGCTATTGGTATGACATACGAACAGGCCGGGCATAGCATGGGTGGTTTGGGGGTTATTAATGCCGAGGGCGATACCTTGACCCTTAAAGACCGATTGACGCATCACACCACCACCGGGTTGTCCACCATTGAAGCTACTATTGAAAATGGAACACGTGTGGTAGAAGAATTTGCCAAATATTTTGCCGATACACGCAGCAATGGTTCGGGCGAATATAAAAGTTTTGTAATAAAAAAATCGAGCAATCCGGATAAGGTAGCCATGCTGTTACGCCACATGCTGGCTCAGAATATAGATTTTGGCGTAGCAACAAAATCCTCCAAGCAAAATGGTTTTAATTATACCACCGGCAAAGAAGAAAGAGTAGATATTGAAGCGGGCGATTATGTAATCAGCACTTATCAACCCATGGGAACCATGGTGCGCGTGCTGTTTGAACCGGATCCGGTTCTGGAAGATTCTTTGACTTACGACCTGACCTCCTGGGAGACTTTTTATAGTTTTGGCGTGGAAGGATATGCCGTAAAAACAGATATTGCGTATGGCGCTGTTAAAGACGAGACCATTTCGGCAACCACGCCATATATAGCCAAACCATACGCATATTTGGCAAAGTGGAACTCGTTGGACGACCTGAAATTTCTGTCGAAAGTTTTAAAAAACGGAGTGAATGTACGCTATAGCCAAAGCGAATTTACGCAAGGCGGAAAAAAATATGATGCAGGTACGCTTATAATTACCCGAAAAGGAAACGAAAAATTAGGCGATGATTTTGATGAAATCGTAAAAAATGCAGCCGATGAGTTCAATCGCGAACTGATACCAGTGGCAAGTGGCTATGTGGAATCGGGCAAAGATTTTGGGTCTTCGTCCGTACGTTTTGTGAAAGCGCCCAAAGTGGCATTATTGGCCGGCGATAATACCAACAGTAATATGACCGGCCATATTTGGCATTATTTCGACCAGCAGATTGAATATCCGGTAACATTGCTCGATCCCAGCCGATTGGCGCGCGTGGAGCTATCCAAATTTGATGTTCTTATCATGCCATCGGGCAGTTATGGCAGCGTGTTTAACGAGAGTGCAGAAGAGGATTTAAAAACGTGGATAAGAAAAGGTGGTACTTTGATTGCGTTGGAGTCGGCTAATAATTTCCTGGCAAATAAAAAGGGATTTAGTCTAAAAACAAAATCGGTTGATAAAAACGACGAGAAAGAGGGCAGTCCCGATAGTAAATTGGTCAAGTTTTCTGAGGCACGCCGCGGTTATGCCGAAAATTCCAATGCAGGCGCCATTTACCAGTTGGATATGGATAATTCGCATCCGTTGGCGTTTGGATATGGCGAGAAATATATGTCGCTTCGTTTAGGTTCTACAGCCTATGAGTATTTAGATGGCGGCTGGAATGTGGGAGTGGCAAAAAAGGACTCGCATAGAAGTGGATTTGTTGGCCATAAAGCGCAAAAACGTCTGGATGAATCGCTCAGTTTTGGTGTTCAGAACATGGGGCAGGGCAATGTGGTTTATATGATAGATAATCCAATATTCAGAGGTTTTTGGCATAATGGAAAGCTGCTTTTTGGCAATGCAGTGTTTTTTGTAGGAAATTAAGAATCTCCATATCAATAATTAGAAAGCGTATAATTTGACCGTTGTACGCTTTTTTTGCTTTCCAAAATTTCGTTGTAAAGCATTAGTAGCCCTGCCGGTTTATTTCTTTTTCAAATCGCGTTATTTCGCCACAAAATATTGGTTTGTGATTGGAAACTAAATTATTAGCTAAATCTTATTTCGTGCACAAAGCCCGAAGTCCGAACGGACTTCAACAACCGTAGCCCCCAGCGGAGCTGGGGTAAACGGATTAGCAAGAAATTCACAACTCTGGAGGAGTTGAACGGGATTTGGTTATTTCCACAAGTTTTCGGCAAGAACCAAATTTTAATATAACATTATGGAGTTCCGGCGGCATTTCGACTCCGCTCAATGACCGCCAATTATGTAATTCCGATAGTAGCTAGAATACAGTTGGATGCCCTCCGGTATCCTTTTTTTTGTGGCTGATTTATTTATAGTTTCTTGATTTTCTTCTGTAATATGACTTTTATATTCATACCATTACCAGACCACCCCGCCCGCGAGCGGGCACCCCTCCGTAGAGGGGAATTTGGGCCCGAGGCAGTGTTAAAGATTTTTGATAATTATTTAAATTGATGTTTTAAAGTAGATATTTTGATCTGGCTTCTCAGCTCCATTCCCCTCTGTGGAGGGACAGGTTTTGCGCTTGCGCATAAACCGGGGTGGTCTCAAGTGTACTACAAAGCATACAAAATCCAGAAATTAACATTAATTCTATGGGTTTGATTAATTCCTCCGACTCTCTGGGATATAAGGATGGAAGATGATTACGCTCCAAAAATATTCCGTAGAAACTAAAACATACTTGTAATTACGCACCCTTGGTGCTGGGATGTGGCCATTAATTAAAAAACCAAGTTCTTTGAAATTCCGATTCCACATCACTGGCGGATCGGAATGAGGGGAAAAACAATGACTCCCGGGTTTGGGGCTAAAGAGTGAGATTCAAGGGAACCAGAGGTTCCCGGATGTATTCTGAACGAGACGTTCGGAACAAGAACTAATTCCCTAATTCCCTAATCAACTATTCAACTAATCCCTCTGCACTCAGTACCGAATTAAATTTCTCTTCATACAATATTTACAAATGGAGATTATTTTTAAGACATACAACTCTTAATTAATAGATTTAAAGCAAAAGTATGAATCACCTAAAATTAATAATAGCTGGTGTACTTTTATTTGTAGTTGGTTGTGGCGGAGGGGAATCGAATAAAGCTTCAACAAACTCTAGTAACACCCAGGCAAAAACAGGCAGTGAATTAACTGCATTCCAATTGGAACACGGTATTGGCCCCGTTACCGAAGTTATAGAAATTGGCGAGCTTGACCCGAATACAGTAAAAAAAGGCGAAGAGAGTTTCGTTCAATACTGTTCGGCTTGCCATAAAGTGAGCGAACGATATATCGGCCCGGCAATGATTGATGCCGCCGAGCGCCGTACGCCCACATACCTCATGAATATGATTATGAATCCGGAGGAAATGACCAAAAGACATCCGGATGCCAGGGCGTTATTGGCAGAATATTTGGCGCCCATGCCTAATCAGAATTTAACTGCGGAAGAAGCACGTGCAGTAGTGGAGTTTATCCTTTCCGAAGCAGGTAAATAAATACATCAATCAATTAAGTTACTACTAACAAAAACCTATAGTGATATGAACACAAAATCATATAAACATTTGCTAAGTGCCCTTGCGGTACTGTTTTTAGCTGTTACTTTTTACGGTTGTAACGGCGAATCCCGATTGGGTTCAACTGCCGATGCAGCTCAAAAAGTATATGTTGCTCCAGGTGAATACGACGAGTTTTATGGTTTCTTTTCAGGCGGCTTTAATGGCCAAATGTCTGTTTACGGAATTCCATCAGGTCGTCATATTTATACCATTCCGGTATTCTCGCAAGCTCCGGTAAGCGGTTATGGATACTCGGACGAAACCAAACCCATGTTGGAAACTTCCTATGGTTTTATACCTTGGGGAGATGCCCACCACCCTGAACTTTCTCAAACCGATGGTGTGCCTGATGGACGCTTTATTTTTATCAACGAAAATAATACCCCGCGGTTGGCCAAAATCGACCTGACCACTTTCCAGACTACGGAAATTCTCGAGATACCCAACTCTGCCGGTAACCACGCGTCGCCATTTGTTACGCAAAATACCGAGTATATTTCGGCTGCTACCCGCTTTAGTATTCCTCTAGACAGCGAATTGGAGAATAGAGATATTCCAATAAGTGAATACAAAAAGAACTTTAAGGGAACGCTGTCTTTCATCAAATTGGAAGATGATGGTAGTCTAAAATTAGATTTCCAACTGCTGGTGCCCGGTTTTGATTACGATTTATCGCACGCCGGTAAAGGTCCTTCCCACGGTTGGTCGTTCTTTACCAGCTACAATAGTGAAGAGGCGCACACTTTACTGGAAATAAATGCTTCCAAGCACGATAAAGACTTTATTGCAGCCGTAAACTGGAAAAAAGCCGCTGAATATGCTGCTGCCGGTGCAGGTAAAATCGTTAAGACAGATTATCGCCATAACGTATACGATAAAGACACGCACAGTGCTACCAGTAATAAACTGACCGAAGTACGAGTGCTGGATCCATCTGAGCTGGAAGGAATTATTTACTTCTTGCCTACTCCAAAATCGCCACACGGTGTTGACGTAACGCCTGATGGTAAATTGATTGTGGCCGGTGGTAAATTGGCAACTATTTTGCCCGTTCACTCTTTCGATAAAATGATCAAAGCCATTGAAAACGAAGATTTTGAAGGCGAAGTTTACGGTATCCCCGTACTCAACTACGACTCCATTATTGCAGGTGAAGTGGAAAACCCGGGATTGGGACCACTGCACACCGAATTTGATGACAAAGGCAATGCTTATACCACTGCTTTTATCTCGTCGGAGATTGTAAAATGGAGTACAGAAACATTTCAAGTACTTGATAGAATCGACGTTTATTATTCGCCGGGTCACTTGATGATTCCTGGTGGCGATAGCCGTAAACCGGACGGAAAATACTTGGTTGCTTTAAACAAAATTACCAAAGACCGTTACCTGCCAACCGGACCGGAGATGTTCCAGTCTGCACAATTAATTGATATTTCCGGCGATAAGATGAAGTTGCTGCTCGACTTCCCAACCGAAGGCGAACCACACTATGCACAAGCCATCAAAGCCGAAAAACTCATGAAAAATCAGGTACGTTTCTACAAATTGTCCGATAACAGACACCCTTACGTAACCAGAAACGAATCTGAAGCCAAAGTTGTGCGAGAAGGAAAAGATGTCCACATCTATATGACATCCATTCGTAGCCACTTTATGCCGGATAATATTGAGGGTATAAAAGTGGGCGACAAAGTTTACTTCCACGTTACCAACCTGGAGCAGGACTGGGATTTACCGCACGGTTTTGCAGTACAAGGCGCCAATACGGCCGAAATACTGATAATGCCGGGTGAAACCAGAACATTGATCTGGGAGCCTAAGAAAGAAGGAGTGTTTCCATTCTACTGCACCGACTTCTGCTCGGCACTGCACCAGGAGATGCAAGGATATGTACGCGTATCGCCTGCAAACTCTAATACACCCATTAAATTCTCAACCGGCGGTTAACATAACTAGCCGTTGAATTAACCGGCGGATGAAACAAATCCGCCGGATTTAACCAAAACATTGAATGGTAAAGCCATGAAAAAGCAAAACAGAATATTGATGGGATTGGCTGCCTTAATTTTGGGATTTGTATTTATATTTCCAATTTGGAGCATACAACTACACGCCCCTCAATACCCCGAAGGCATCGGCCTCAACATCAGTATTGACAAAATTGAAGGGAAATTACCGCACGATTTACAGAATCTGAACGGTCTCAACCATTACATAGGCATGAAACCCATTGTACCCGATTCAATTCCTGAATTAAAATTAATGCCGTATATATTTGTATTTTTAATTGGTTATGCACTATTAATTGCAATATTTGGGAATCATAAATGGGTGCTGTCGTGGGTAATTATATTTACAATATTAGCCATAGCCGGTCTGGTCGATTTTTGGCTGTGGGAATACGATTACGGGCATAATTTAAACCCGGATGCGCCCATTAAAGTACCCGGCATGAGCTATCAACCCCCACTATTGGGAAAGAAACAACTGCTTAATATTACGGCCGTTTCGTTGCCGCACATTGGTTTCTTCCTGGCATTGGTGTCGATGGGGCTGGCGTCGCTGGTATGGTGGCGTGAAAAACCCAAAAAACAATAAATTATAATGGATAGGCAACCATGAAATCATTATATGAAATATTAGGCAAAATCAGTGGAGCCGTGTGGCTGCTTGCCCTGGCGCTATTGGTGGCATCCTGCTCAAGCGGACCCAAAGAAATACATTATGGCGAAGACGAATGCGCCCATTGCAAGATGATGATTATGGACGCAAGTTTTGCATCTCAAATAGTTACCAAAACGGGAAAAGCCTATAAATTTGATGCAATTGAGTGCATGGCTGCTTTTATCCAGGAAAAACCCCAAAATAGAGAAGATAATACATTTTGGGTGAGTGATTTTAATACAGACGAGTGGTTAGAGGTGAATGAAGCCGTTTTTGTGAAAAGTGATGTGATAAAATCTCCCATGGGCATGGGGCTACTTGCCTTTGACAGTAAAGAAGATGCCCAAAAACATATAGATCAATATGCAGGCGAAATAATAGATTTTAACACTCTGCTAAACATGAAAATGGAAGCCCCGCAAGACCACATGGAAGGCATGCATTAAAAACGCTTGCAGTAATAAAATTAATCTAATTTAAAATGCTGTTGCTATGAACAATATCAATTTAAAAATCATAGTTATATCGGTATTCGGTTTGCTGGCGCCGTTCGGAAATTTATTTGCACAGCAAAAACACGAAATTTCGACCAATGGCAAGCTGAGAACACTGACCGAAGCCATCGAATTTGCAAACCCGGGCGATACACTGATTATTAATGAAGGCGTTTATAGAGAATCGGATATTCTTATAGATAAATCGCTGATTATTCTTGGAAATGGAAACGCCGTTATTGATGGTGAAAATAAAGGATATACCATAACCGTGCGCGCCGAAAATGTGGTAATCAGAGATTTCGAAATTCGTAATTCCGGACGAAGTTATATGACAGACTATGCCGGTTTACTGGTAGATAAATCGAAAAACGTACTTATAGAAAATATGCGTATGCGCGATAATTTCTTTGGCATTTTTCTATCCGAAACGCAATACGCTGTTATAAGAAATAACGAAATAAGCGCATCGGTAACAAAAGAATCATCATCGGCCAATGGAATACATTTATGGTATAACAAAGACATAGAAATATATGATAACCTGGTATATGGCCACCGCGACGGTTACTATTTTGAGTTTGTGGAAGATGTGAAAGTATATAACAACATCGCCAGAAATAACCTGAGATACGGCCTGCATTTTATGTTTTCTAAAAGAAATAACTATTACGACAACGAGTTTGAAGCGAACGGAGCCGGTGTTGCCGTTATGTACAGCTCGAAAGTAGATATGAAAGGAAATACATTCAAAAATAACTGGGGCTCGGCTTCATACGGACTTTTACTAAAAGAAATTGACGATAGTGAAATAGAAAACAACATCTTTGATAACAATTCTATTGGATTATATATGGAAGCATCCGGCCGGAATCATATTTTAAACAATCATTTCACCCAGAATGGTTGGGCTATTAAGCTGATGGCCAATTCTATGGATAATCAATTTATGGATAACAATTTTATAGCCAATACTTTTGAATTGACCACTAACAGCAGACAGAATTTTAATCACTTTGAAGGCAATTATTGGAGCCAATACGACGGCTACGACTTAGACCGCGATGGATTTGGCGACGTACCGCACCGTCCGGTTCGTATGTTTGCCGTGGTCATCCAAAATCACCCGCAATCGTTGATAATGCTGCGCAGCACCTTAATTAGCTTGCTGGATGCGACTGAAAAATTTTTACCGGTATTAACACCCGACAAATTAATAGACGAAAAACCAAGAATGAGGGAAATAAAATGATTAGAATAGAAAGTCTGGAAAAA
The DNA here is from genome assembly GCA_964615135.1 of uncultured Balneolaceae bacterium. GTDB lineage: Bacteria > Bacteroidota > Rhodothermia > Balneolales > Balneolaceae > Balneola. The sequence continues at coordinate 82,640 of CAZTOG010000008.1, forward strand.
TCCTTTGGGGCGTTAGAAGTATTAAAAAAAGTTAGTTTACATGTTGAACCCGGCACCACCACAGGTATAGTAGGGCCAAATGCATCGGGTAAAACCACACTTATTAAATGTCTTCTGGGCCTTGTAAAACCACAATCGGGAGCCATATATATTGATGGCAACCAAGTATCCGACGACCACGAATACCGCAGCAATATAGGGTATATGCCACAAATAGGCCGATATCCCGAAAATATGCGGGTAAATGAAGTAATAAAATTCATTAAAGAAATACGGAACAATCCGGAAAATAATGCGGATGAACTTATAAAATATTTTGAAATAGAGCAGTATCTAGATAAAAAGCTAGGAAATCTATCGGGTGGAACGCGCCAAAAGGTAAGCGCCGTACTAACCCTGATGTTCGACCCGAAGCTTTTGATATTCGACGAACCTACTGCCGGACTCGATCCGCAATCGAGTATTAAATTCAAAAACCTGGTAAAACAGGAAAAAGAAAAAAACAAAACCATTCTTTTAACCACGCATATTACCACCGAAATTGAAGAACTGGCCGATAATATCATATTTATTGTGGAAGGAAAAATACGATATCACGGTTCTTTGGATGCGTTGGTACAGTCGCAAAAAACTGAGCGTTTGGAACACGCAATTGCTAGAATTATGGAAGAGGAGGCCGCATAAATGAAAACATTTACCATTTTAAAATATCAATGGAAAGATCTGATACGGGCAAAGTGGCTGATCGGATATGCCGTTGTGTATTATTTGATTGCCGATGCACTTATCCGTTTTGGCGGTGCCGGCCCAAAATCCCTGGTCAGCATTTCAAACGTAATGATGTTATTTGTGCCATTGATTAGCATGGTTTATGGCGCTTTGCATCTGTACCAATCAAAGGAATTTGTGGAACTGCTATTGGCACAGCCTATAAAACGAAGTAACCTATTTTGGGGTCTGTACAGCGGTATAATTACGCCTCTGAGCGTGGCCTACATATTGGGAACGGGACTGCCGTTACTGTTTACGGGACAATTTATGGGTCCGAACGCGGCCGACTCTTTTTTAATAGTGGGTTTAGGGGTGTTGTTAACAGTATTGTTCACCGCTTTGGGCTTTGCCATTGGTCTGAAGTATTTTGAGGAGCGGCTGAAAGGATTGGGATATTCGCTGGTAATATGGCTGTTTTTGGCCATACTTTATGACGGCCTGATACTGCTTTTCATAGTAATGCTGGGTGATTATCCCATCGAAAAACCCGTGCTTTTTATGGCTATAGCCAATCCCATAGATTTGGCAAGAATAATAATACTGCTAAAATTTGATATTTCGGCGCTGATGGGTTACACCGGCGCAGTATTTAGTCGGTTTTTTGGAAGTTTTACCGGCATACTGGCTGCTACGGGCTTTCTTTTGGCTTGGCTGGGAATTCCACTATGGCGAGGGGTGCGCATATTCACCAAAAAAGATTTTTAATGAGGTTGTTCTATATCTGTATAGTTGTATAAGTTAAAACCAAATCAAAAAGCCTCGAATGGTATTCGGGGCTTTTTCTTTTATGTTAAATATTCTGGATAAAAAGGCTGCACTTTGGCGAACCTTTTGCATATTTGAGTGCTGCTTATTTAATCAGCATCAATTTTTTGGTACTTACAAAATTGCCGGCCGTGATGCGGTAAATGTACATACCGCTAGCCAGTCGCGCGCCATCCAAAGCTACGGTATGCCAGCCGGCCTGTTGACGGTTGTTGACCAAAGTCATTACTTTTTGCCCCAGCACGTTAAATATTTCCAGGCTTACATCAGCCATTTCAGGTAATGCGTAACGGATATTGGTTGTTGGATTGAAGGGATTTGGATAGTTTTGAGCTAAACTATACTCGGTTGGTAATCCGGTTTCTTCTTCAATTCCAACTCCTGTACTGTCCTGCGATCCACCGCTGAATTTATCGTTATCGCTGGCTATAAAATTCCAGGATTCCGACCAATCACCGGTTGCCGTTTCGGCCAGTGCACGCACCCGCCACACATAAGGATATTGGGTAAACAACTCTACATTTGCCACCACACTTGTTGAACTGCCGTCCAAAAATCTATCCAGATATAAAGTATAATAGCTGCTGGTATTACTGACCTGTATTTGATATTGATTGGCATTATCCACTTCTGCCCATTTAAAGTTAGGTAGCCTATAATGTGCGGTATCTCCTTTTGCGGGCGATATCAGTTCAACGATATCTGGTTTGTCAACGCAAGTGCCCCATTTAGGGTGGTTGTTTTCATCCAGTGCCGAATCTGTAGCAAAATTATAGGGTTGGGCGCTTACATTTTCAACGCACCAACGGCTTAAATCCTGGTTAAATTGGGCAGCATTGGCAAACATCGCCAGCATATTATTGACTTGCGTTACGTTCCACCCGCCAATATTCTGATTGAACGCCGTGGCATTTGTGAACATTTGGCTCATATTGGTAACATTATATACTTTCCAATTGCCAATATCTTGATTAAAAGCGGCGGTACTTGCAAACATTTGATTCATATCGGTTACCTTCGAAACATTCCATCCGCCAATATCCTGATCAAATGCCTCCGCACCGTCAAACATTTGGCTCATATTGACGACATTGCCCACGTGCCAGTTGCCAATTTTACCATTAAAACCTTTGTTATTCCAAAACATGCGATGGGTATATTCTGTATTGTGTAAATTCCAGTTATCCAGATCTTGGTTAAACGCATCGGCGCCTTGAAACATGGACGTTGCCACTTTCATGCTTTTGGTATTCCAGCTATTGATGGGTTGGTTGAATACTTTGTTTTCCGCAAATGTAGATATGAACTCGGTTACATTAGAAACATCCCATCCACTGATATCCTGATTAAAAGCCGAGCCACTGAACATTCGGCTCATATCGGTAACCTTCGATACATCCCATCTGCTGATATCTTGATTGAAAGTGCCGGCACCTGAAAACATTCCCTGCATATTAGTTACTTTAGAGACATCCCAGTCGCCAATATCCTGGTTAAAAGCCAATGCTGTTAAAAACATATCGCTCATATCGGTTACTTTGCTCACATCCCAACCGCTTATATCCTGATTGAATACTTTGTTATTACCGAACATTTTGTTCATATCGGTCACTCGTGATACATTCCATCCGCTGAGGTCTTGATTAAAAGCCGAACCGAAAAACAAACCGCTCATATCCGTAATTCTCGATACATTCCAACTGCTTAAATCTTGATTGAATTTGGATGCATTGAAAAACATACTGCTGATATCGGTTGCACTGGTCAATTTCCATCTGCTTAAATCCTGATTAAACAAGGAGGCGCCATTGAACATACTGCTCAGATTGGTTGATTTTGAAACATCCCAGTCGCCTATGTCTTCGTTGAATTTAAGAGCTGAAGCAAACATCCACGACAAATCTTCAACATTGGAAACATCCCATCCCGATACACTGCCTTCAAACTTTGTAGCGCGCATAAACATGGAATTCATATTGCTTACGTTGGAAACATCCCAAGCGCTCAAATCCTGATTGAATTCGTTGGTATAATCGAACATATGGCTCATATCCGCCACATTCGAGACATCCCACCCGCCAATATTACCATTAAATTTAAGTGCCGAAGCAAACATCCACGACATATCCGTTGCCTCAGATACATTCCAGCCTGAAATATCTCCTTCAAACATACTTGCACCTTGGAACATACCGCTCATATTGGTTACGTTGCCAACGTTCCAGTTGTTCAAATTGTGGTTGAACACAGTATTAAAGTTGAACATATTGCTCAAGTTGGTTGATTTGGACACATCCCAATCGCCAATGTCGTGCGTAAAGGAAGATCTCTCAAACATTCCCGCCATGTTGGTTACGTTGGAAACATCCCAGCCACCAATATCTTGGTTAAATACAGATTCTTTGAACATTTCGCTCATATCCGTAACCGCTGCAACGTCCCAATTGCCAATATCCAGGTTAAATACCCTGTTCTGATAAAATAAACCGCTCATATCGGTAACATGAGAAGTACAAACTGCATCAAATTGGTCATTTTCACCCGTAATATTATGTAGAAGGGAGTTGTTAACGGCTATGAAAGTCAAATCATTCAATACCGCGGTATCACCGGGATTGGCATCACGGCACTGAACGATTCCATCAACAACCGAAAATTGGCGTTGGGTAGAAGTAGGACAAGTTCCCCAGACCGGGAAATTAGACTCATCCAAAACCGATTCAAGGGCAAACATACTGGGAGCGTCTTCAATCATCAAAACGCACCAGTTCGATAAATCTTGATTAAAAGCTGTTGAACGGGCAAACATAGTATTCATATTAGTGGCGGAAACCACATTCCAACTGCCAATATCTTGGTTGAACTCGTAAGTACTGGCAAACATATTGGCAAAACTTGCTACATTTGAAACATCCCAGCCTGTTATATCGGCATTGAACGTATAAGCGCCGTAAAACATGTCACTCATGTCGGTTACGTTGGAAACATCCCAGTTGTTTAAGCTATTGCCTTTGTTGGTAAATAATTGTGTTGCGTTGAACATGCCTGCCATATTGGTAACATTGGATACGTCCCATCCGCTCAGGTCTTGATCAAACACCATGGCAAAGCTGAACATTCTTTCCATATTAGTTACATTGGAGACATTCCAACCGCTGAGATTGAAGTTGAATTCCCTTAAATTTTGGAACATAAAGCTCATATCTGTAACTGCCGAAACATCCCAACCGCTTACATCGTGATTGAAGCCCGAGTTGGTTAACATTCTGTGCATATTCGTTACCTTAGATACATCCCAACCTCCGATATCGGCGTTAAATTGGCTTGCATTATAAAATAATTCGCTCATATTGGTAACATTGCTAACGTCCCAATTAGAAATATCGGCATTGAACTGGCCGGCACCGTAAAACATACCGCTCATATTGGTAACATTTGAAACATCCCAGCTGCTTATATCGCCATTGAAATCCGTTTTATAATAGAAAAGTCGGCTCATATCGGTAACGAGCGATGTGCATAATCTAGACAGGTCGCCACCAGACGCTATGGAATTTTCCAGTGAATCGCGATCGGCGGCCATATAACGAATACCGTCAATTTCACCGGTTTCGTTTGGATATGCTTCAGTGCAAGAAACAATACCCGTATCACTTTTTTGAAAGGTTTGTGCATTAACAATGCTTGAAAACAACAGACCTAAGAATATGGTCCATATATAAATTTTGGATTGCATATTAATTTCCCCATTTAATTTTGTACCCAGTTTATTGTATAACAATACCTAAATCTAAGTTAATAAATACTTATTTGCCAACTAATTAGGGAAGTCTATTAAATTGCAGGGTACTAGTCAGAAGATGTGAGTAATAATATTTTTGAAGTGTCGTTTTTATAGTGGTTGTAAATATTAAATATAAAAATTAAATTATGTAACTTTAATTTCGATAAATGTATGAATAGCCTAATTATTATAATGTTATAAAAGTGTTAATTAAGAATACTTCAACATGACAATAAATATTGGGTGGGGCAAAACAGTTTTGAAAATTTTAACAATGTACAATAAACTGAGGCTTACAAGTAAGCAATACATGCCTTTGTATGGATTAAAATAAAATACTGTTTGGGGTGGAAGACCGGGTACGTCTTTTGCTAAAGTAGCTGAATCGATTATAAAATCGAGTTTTTATCAAAACAAAATAGATACTTATGTTTACATTTATACAATTTAAAAGTCTGTTTTCTAAACAGGTATTGTTTTCATTTCTTTTTCTGTTGGTTTTTAGTTTGGCAAGCCGGGCTCAATGGAAAGAAACCGATGGCCCTTTTGGTTATAAAGTAAATGCGGTTGCAGAGCTTCAAGACGGCCGTATAATAATAGGAGTATATAACACCGGAATGTTTCGATCGGCAGATCAAGGCCAAACCTGGGAGCTGATTAACGATGGCTTGGAAGTATATTATGATTACGACACAAGCGGGCAACAAACATTTACGGCTTTGGGGCTGGGGGTTTCGCCCAATGGAACCATTTTTATGGGTAATTACAACGGTATGTGGCGTTCTACCGATAACGGCGATACCTGGACAAAACAGAATATAGATCTTGGTTACCCTTATATATTTGGCTTTATATTTCCAAGTGAAGATTTGATATATGCAACAACCCAAGGTGGAATTTTTACTTCAATCGATAACGGGGATACGTGGGTTAAAATGGAATCTTATACGGGTGGAGGAGAACATCTGTTTTTAATGGATGACGGGACTCTATTTGCGAGTGTGCAAGCCAACACCGGCCTCTATCGTTCAACCGATGAAGGCGAAACTTGGGAAGGAATACTGATGAGTTCCATTTACAGCTATCCTTTTGGAATGGAAAAAACCTCCGATGGTACTATTTATGCAGCCACTAACGGTAAAGGCATTATTTATTCAACCGATAATGGCGATAGCTGGGGATTTTTGAACATGGGAATAGAAAACCTTTTCTTGAGAGCGCTCGAAATTACGGCCGATGATGACTTATTTGCGGGCGATACCCAAGGTAATATCTACCGCCTAAAGCAAGGAGAAATGGAATGGGAACTTGTTTATAAGTTGCCCGATTGGTTTGAAATTTATTCAATTCACTACTCTTCCGACTCACGCTTGTATGTAGCATCCGATGAAGGTATGCTTTTAGCTTCAGATGATTTTGGGGATACCTGGGAAAGTGTGAGTCCGCGGTTTCCAAATACGGAGGTTAACAGGTTATTTACCGCTCCCAATGGTAGTATTTTTGCTTTTAGTCAAGCGAATGGTATTTATCGCACCGATGACCGGGGCAAACTTTGGGTAAAATCGCATAGCGGCATAGAAGGTCGCCGCCCGGAGGCATTTACCGTAAGCCCCGAGGGCATGCTTTTTGCATCCGGCGGCAGCGGACCCTTTAAATCGGAAGATAACGGCGAAAATTGGGTTTCAATAAACACGGGCATTAAGAATATTGACTTAAGTCTGATGGCTGCCGCAAGTAACGACGTGATCTTCGGGTTTAGAAATGTTCATAGTGGAATTGAAGTTTATCGAACGACGGATGGGGGCGATTTGTGGCAAGGGGTAACTTCTATCAGTAAAGGCAGCGCAAATGATGTGCTTTTTACGCCGGCCGGCGATGTTTTTGTTTCAACAAACCAAGGGGTATTCTATTCTAATGATAACGGGGATACTTGGACAGAAAGAACCAACGGGATGAGCGTTAAATTTTCAAGGGCATTGGCCATGGCTTCAGACGGCACCATTTATGCAGGTATGGCACAACAAGGCGGGGTTTATAGTTCAACCGATAACGGCGAAAACTGGATGCCCACAAGCAACGGTTTAACCACAACCACGGTTTTTGATCTTACGGTTGACGAAGACGACATTGTATATGCAGCAACCTATGGCGGCGGGATTTTTAAACTGGATTTAGACACCACAACATGGAGTTCGCTGAATATTGATTTAAATAAACCCTATATGATTAGTATAGCCGCAACATCAGACGGGTATTTATTTGCAGGCGGATTACGAAACTCTGTTTTCAGTTATAGATTGAACACACCGGTATGGACAAAAGTAACAACCGGCCTGGGAAATTCCGTGCCTCGGAATTTATTGGTAATGCCCGAGGGTGACCTGTATTTAACTACGCACCAAGGCTTATATATTTCCACCGATAACGGCGATAATTGGACTGCGACTGCAAATAACGGATTAGATCAAAAGAATATCTTTAGTGTGGCACAGGCTGCCGATGGTTCCTTTATAGCCGGAATGTTCACCTATAATCAAACTCTGGTGTATCGTTCCACCGATGCCGGCGATAACTGGACCGCTATTGCTGATGGAATTGAAGGCAGAGTAAATACATTCCATACTTTTCCGGGAGGAAAACTTGTAGCCGGTACCGAAACAGGAATTTATTCGCTCAACGGAGCTAACGATGGATGGACTAAAATGGAAACGCCTAAAACCAGAATCATGTCGTTTGCTACCCCACCGGCAGGCGATACCTTTGTTATAGCATGGGGAGATTTGTTTAAATCAACCGATCGGGGTGGTAGCTGGACTCTACTACCTGTTAAAGGCAGTGATTATGCAGAAGAGTTGGCAATAGGTATTAATAATACCGTATATATGGCAACCTGGGGCGGTATGTATCACTCGCTTGACGATGGTGAAACATGGAGTATTGCGAATAATAATGGTTTACCTAAACTCGGATTGGATAATGTGTTGGCCACTGACGACGGAGCTATCTATACCGCATTGGGCATAGATGGTCATGGCGTATTTGTATCGCACGATAATGGCAATAATTGGGAATCATTTGGTATAGGTTTACCCAGCTTTGGTGTTAACGGCAAATTATTTACATCACCCAATGGCTATTTGTTTTATGTAGCCGGATATGATGTTTGGCGATATCCGTTCGATGCCGAAATGGTTACTTCCATTGAGGATGAAAACCCGGATATGGTTTCCGAGTTCAAATTGGAGCAAAACTATCCGAACCCATTTAACCCGGTAACCACTATCGGTTTTACGTTACCAAACACCGCCGATGTGAGCCTAAAGATTTATGATGTTATGGGACGTGAAGTGGCCACTTTGGTTTCCGATAAATTAACGGCCGGCAGCCATAGCTTCCAATGGAATGCTTCCAATTTGGCCAGCGGTGTTTATTTTTACCGTCTAAAAGCGGGCAGTTTTACAGCAACCAAACGCCTTACACTTATTAAATAAATATCGGGGCTTTGGTTTTTCGGGGTAAATTAGATAAAGCCATTCTGTAATGAAAAATACATTGCAGAATGGCTTTTTATATTCGATTTAACATTATTAAAGCGCGGATTTTATCCAGATTTGGAAGTCGGCCTTTCTTTCGGACAAAATCGCTTATTTTTCTACATAGTATATACGTAATACTTTGTTAAAGGTAGCTTGATGCTTCCAAAACTAACAATGCTATATTAATTTATACAGCAAATCCGTTTATTTGAGTGAAAATCATTTATTTATATCCTTGTCTCTCTCAAATACTCTCCTTTATTTAATTAAAAACAATAGACATGAAAATATCCTTTCGACACCTCTCTATTTTGGTGGCCGTGCTGTTTACAACCAATGTTTTTGCCCAGCAGGAAACCCTAGATACCGAATATGGCAAGAAAATTATAGAAGCCACCTCCGAATCTGACCATTTGAATGAAATGATCGATCATTTGCCGGCTTCGGACATCCCAACGCCGCTTGATTTTTTTGGTACCATTGTGGGCGAACCGGGCGTGCTGCATTATACACACGAGATTTATGATTATTTCTACATGCTGGCCGAAGCCTCTCCCAATATTGTAGTTCGTAACATAGGCAAAACGGAAGAGGGGCGGGATATGCTGGAAGTGGTAGTTGCCAGCGAGGATGTCATAAAAAATCTGGATACGTATCGTGGTTATTTGAACACCCTATCCGATCCGCGTTCAACCAACGATGCAGAGGTTGCCGAAATCATTAAAAAAGCAAAACCTGCTTACTATTTTACGGCCGGATTGCACTCTCCGGAGACCGGAAGCCCGGAAATGGTGATGGAATTGGCCTATCGTATTGCGGTGGGACAATCGCCCATGATCAAAAACATCCGTGAGAACGCAATAACTATAATTACCCCGGTTACCGAACCCGATGGCCGTGACAGAGTAGTTGATACCTATAAATGGCGTGCAGAAAATAACGGATTGACGCCAAATCTGGCCTATTGGGGCGCTTATGTTGCACACGACAACAACCGAGATGGTTACGGCCTGGCCCTCAATATTACCCGAAATGTTTTGAACAATTATTTGAGATGGAAACCCACCGTGCTGCACGATTTGCACGAATCGGTGCCATTTTTGTACGTCTCGACCGGAAAAGGACCATATAATCCATACTTTGACGCAACCGTGGTAAACGATTGGAACAAGTTGGCCTATAACGATGTGGATAATCTTACCCGTCGCGATATGCCGGGCGTTTGGACGTGGGGATATTATAACGGCTGGGCCGGAAGTTATCTGTTTTCAATAGCCAATAACCGAAATGCAATCGGTCGTTTTTACGAAACTTTTGGTAACTCCGTACCCGAGTCGATGGAGAGAAACGTAGGTGCTTTTTCGGCTACCCAGGAATGGTATAGAATGAATCCGCCAAAAGAAAAAACCAACTGGGGATTACGCGACAACGTGAACTACTCACAATCGGGCGTGCTTTCTTCGCTGGATTATGTTGCCACAAACAGGGAAGAATTATTAGCCAATTTCTATTATCGCTCCAAAAAAGCCATTAATACAGGTAAAAATGAGGCACCGCACGCTTTTGTAATACCAAAAAAACAGAACAGGGAATTGGCAACCATAAGACTGGTAAACCTGCTGCGCGACCAGGGTATTGAAGTACACGAAACGGATAAAACCGTAAGCTGGAAGACCGGAAAAGGCAATACCCAAGAGGTAAAAGAGGGGGCTTACATTGTCAGAATGGACCAGCCGTACCGAACCATGATTGGCACCCTGTTGGATGTCCAGTCTTTCCCCGATAATTACGACCCGCCGTATGATGATGTGGGCTGGACCATGTCGTATTTATATCAGGTTGCCAGCCATAAAGTGGCAGACGTCGATATTTTGAACCAAAAAATGAATTTATTGACGGAGAATGTCCGCCCGGAAAGTAAAATCGAGAAAAAAAGCAGAGATTGGCTCATCGTAAACAATTCGACCGATGACGAAGTTGCCAGTTTCCGCCTTCAATTGGCAAATGTACCGATGCAATCTTCCAACGAAGCATTTAAAGCAGAGGGGATGGATTTCGCAGCCGGTTCGTTTATAATCGATGCCAAAAATCTATCTACCAATCAAAAAGAGGCCGTGGAAAACAAAGCCAAAGTATTGGGCATTAATCTGTACGGAACCAATAAAAAACCTGAGGTTAAAACACACGAATTGACCGTTCCAAAAATAGCTTTGGTGCACACCTGGATACCCACTCCACAAAACGCGGGCTGGTGGCATATCGCATTCGACAAACTGGACATTCCTTATTCATATATATCTATACAAAAATTAAAAACCATGCGTCCGGACGACTACGACGTAATCATTTTGCCGTCTTTCCGTGGCGGAGCTACTACTTTAATCCAGGGCAGCAGCATGGCCGGGCCGCCAATTCCATGGAAAACCACCGATTTAACTCCCAATATCGGTAAAATTGATGAAACGGACGATATGCGCGAAGGCATGGGCAGCGAAGGAGTGGCCAATCTGCACGCTTTTGTAAACAGAGGCGGCGTTTTAATTACCGATGCCAGCAGCTCGAGCGTTCCCATAGATTTAGGAATGACCAGAAATGTCAGAATTACACAAACGCGTAATTTGGTAACCAGAGGAAGTATTTTTAATGCAGAAGTAGCCGATAAAGCCAGTCCGATTACTTATGGATATGCCGATACTCTGGCTGTTTACTTCGATCAATCGCCGGTTTTCCAGGCAACAGAAGCCGGAGGAGGTAACTTCTTTGGGTATAGAAATCCCGAATGGCTTACCCAAGAACAATGGAACACCGATTACCCGCGTGTAGTAATGCGTTTTGCAAAAAACCAGAAGGATTTATTGCTCAGCGGTATGTTGAAAGGCGGCCAGGAACTGGCCGGCAGACCTGCCGTAATAGATATGCCAATGGGCGATGGAAATATTGTAATGTTTGCAAATCATCCGTTTTGGCGCTGGCAAACCCACGGCAGCCATAGTTTGGTATTCAACACCATATTGCACTGGGATAATCTGAATCTAGGTAAAAGAAACAACGCTATAGAAGGTCATTAGTTTTCGTTGATGGGGTGCCAGCTGGCATCCCATTTTTTTTAAGAAAAAATCGCTTTACACCATAAAACCCATTAATTTGCATTGAACTATACGTAAAAGGGAAACAATGAAAACCGTTTATACTTTGGCAAACGAGCCTGCCATAAAACCGGACAAAACATTCAACGAAATTAATACTTCTGTGCGTAAGCCCATGCGCGTATTAGTATTATTAGTAATAGCTGCTATGCTCGGTATTTCGTGCGGAACGTCGTCGCGTTCAATGCGCGGTAAATCGGCTTCTTCCGTCAGCATGAACCATAAAGACGTAAAAATAAAAAGAGGGGTCAAGGTTCTTGAAAAAGGTGTTGCCAGTTGGTACGGACCCGATTTTCATGGTAAAAATACTGCGAATGGCGAAAAATATGACATGAATGGTTATACTGCCGCCCACAGAACGCTGCCATTTGGGAGTGAGGTGATAGTTCACAATAAAGACAATGATAAAAAAGTACGTGTACGTATAAACGATCGTGGCCCATTTGCAAAAAATCGGATAATTGATCTATCCAGAGCGGCAGCAACTTATATTAGCATGATTGGTCCCGGCACAGCAAATGTTGAATTATATTTGGTGAAAGGAGATTTGAAAAATGCGAATATAAAAGACCTGACCAAACCGAGTTTTACCGTACAACTGGGCTCGTTCACAAAAAAATCGGATGCAGACCGGCTCAGCTCTCAATTAAAAGGCAGCAGGGTAGTACAGGCAACTGTGAGTAACCAGATATATTATCGTGTTTATTATGGAGTTTATAGCAGCGAAAAAGATGCTCAAAAAGCCCACAAAAACTTAGGCAGAAAATGGCGCGATGGTTTCGTCAAACAAATTGAAAACCATTAAATCAGCACTTGGTTTTTAACTGGCATCCCGCCATTTAACCGATTAAAGTTCTAGGTTCAGTGTTAGTTTTTCGCCGTTTCTTATAATGGTAACCGTAGTTTTCTGGCCTTTTTTAAGCGTACCCAGTACTTCCATGTATTCGTAAATATCGGCAATATCGGCACTCCCTATACCGATGATGATATCGCCGCCCAATAACCCTGCTTTTTCGGCAGCTCCGCCCTTGGTAGTACCCGATATTTCCATGCCTTTATCGGAACTCATGCCCGCATAATCGGGGATTACGCCTAAAGAGGGACCTTCCATGCGCGCAGCCTGACGTTGCTGACCCGGCGCTTCCCTAAATTCCATTTGCGATTTTTCCATTTCATCCAATTGGGTTACCACCCGTGTCAAATGGTTCAGCACCAAAACCTCGCCATCGTAATTTATTAAATCGGCCGTGTCACTGGGCTTGTGATAATCTTCATGTGTATCGGTGAAATAGTGCAATACGGGTATGTTCTGATAGTAAAAACTGGTATGGTCGCTTGCTCCGGTGCCGTCTTCTACCAAACTGAGGGACAAAGAATCGGTATTTGCCGTATATATGATATCTTCCCAATTATCGGCCGTTCCGATACCAAAAATCATGAGTTTATTGTCTTTCATTCTGCCAATCATATCCATATTTATCATGGCAATGGCGCTGGTTAAGTCAACGGTAGGGTTTTTGGTATAATAATCGGAGCCCAACAATCCCATTTCTTCGGCTGTAAAGGCGATGAATAAAATATCTTTTTTGGGTCTGTTTTCCGAGAAGTATTCGGCCAATTCCAATAAACCGGCCGTACCCGAAGCGTTATCGTCGGCACCGTAGTGAATTTTGAGCGAGTCGCCTGCATACAACGAACCAAATCCGCCATCTCCCCAACCTAAATGATCGAAATGGGCACCAATAATTATAAAATCTTCGGCCGCTTCGGTTCCGTATAAAGTACCCACCACATTATAGGCCAATCTTTTTTCGCCTTCAAAATCTTCGTTAACATGGGGATTCTTTAGCATGGATGTATTTACCACAAATTCTTGTAAGTAAGTATTATCATCTCCTGCGGGCTCTAAACCATAGTCTTTAAATAAATCGGCAATATAAGCAGCAGCTATTGCCTCACCGGGTTTGCCTGTTTCCCGACCTTCCAGCTCGTCGGATGCCAGAAAGGTAATATGGGTTTTTAAATCCTGCGCTGTAATATCGGACGAAGATTTTTGCTCTTCTTTGGTGTCGCAGGCATTTAAAGTGATAAAAAGTGCCAGAAACAGGGGCGTAAATCTTGAGAAATGCGTGAAATTCATGGTTTATTGCTGATTTATTAGATAATGCTTAATAATACGGCAAAAAAATGTGTTTTTTTATGAAATAGTTCTTAGGTTTAGCATTCACGGTTGGGGGTGCTTTTGCGCAATTGCAAAGGCTGAGATCAAACCCTTACACCTGAACCGGATAATACCGGCGGAGGAAAACCTGTTTGCACATCTTTGCACTTGTTAACCTCCTCCTTTTAAAAATAAAACTATTCTAAATGGAGGAAATATGTCGTACAGACCATTCAATAAGATTCCTATTTTGGCAATCTTAACATTTCTTATAACACAAATATTATTTTTTGAAATTAGCTCTGCACAAACAATAAACGGCACGGTTTTAGATGCACAATCTAAAGAAATTTTACCCGGCGCCACTATTATGCAGGCTAATACTACCAACGGAACATCCACAAATACGCAGGGCGAATTTAAATTAACTCTGCAAGAAGGCGAGCAAGCTATCTTAGTATCTTTTGTGGGTTATAAAACTACAAAAGTAGATGTAAGCCAGATTAAAGAAGGTTTAGAAATCTTACTTTTACCTGATACATACATCGGCAACGAGGTTTTTGTGGAAGCAACCCGGGTGGACGCCGGAACCCCGATGAGTTATTCCAATATGGATAAAGACGCATTGGAAGAACGTAATATGGGGCAGGATTTACCCTTTATGATAAACACCACGCCTTCGGTAGTAAGTACATCCGATGCCGGAGCAGGTGTTGGCTATACCGGTATCAGCATTCGCGGTGTGGATGCTACCCGGATTAACATCACCATTAACGGTATTCCATTGAACAACTCGGAATCGCACGAAGTATATTGGGTAAACCTGCCCGATTTAACCTCTTCGGTAGATAATTTACAGATTCAGCGCGGAGTTGGTACTTCGGCCAACGGCGTTGGAGCTTTTGGCGCATCGGTAAACCTGCAAACCAGCAGTAACCGCCTCGAACCATATGCCCAAATAAATACGGGAATAGGCTCATTCAACACAAAAAAAGCGAATATCCAGCTGGGCTCCGGTTTAATGAAAAATGGCTGGCAATTTGAAGGCCGATTATCCAAAATAACATCCGACGGTTTTATAGACCGGGCTGATTCTGACCTGGATTCTTATTATCTATCGGTGGCTAAACGTGGAAAAAGAAGTTTGTTGAAGGCGGATGTATTTCATGGGAAACAACAAACCTATCAGGCCTGGAATGGGGTGGAAGAATCCATTTTAAGAAGTGGAAACAGAACCTACAACGAGCAAGGCACCGAGAAGCAGGGCGAACCCTACGAAAATCAGGTGGATAATTACCAACAAGATATTTATCAATTGCATTATTCGTACAGTTTAACCGATAATTGGTCGGCGAACACATCGCTGCATTATACCAAAGGCTTGGGCTATTACGAAGAATACAAAGTTAATCAGCTGTTAACTGATTATGATATTTATCCCATCATAGCTAACCTTACATTTTCGGATATAGTAAGGCGCCGCTGGCTGGATAATCATTTTTACGGCGTGGTATTTAATACTAAATATACCCATTCCAATCGTTGGAATGTTATAGTAGGTGGCGGAATTGATAAATATACAGGCGACCATTTTGGTGAGGTAATCTGGGCACGAAATGCCGGAAATGGCGAGTTGGGCGACCGTTATTACACCAACGATGCAAATAAACTGGATTATAACCTCTATGGAAAGCTGAATTATCTGTTTACCGATAGAGTAAATGCATTTTTGGATGTACAAGTGCGCGGTATGCACTACGAATTTGAAGGCTTGGATATTCAGCAAGGACATCCGGTAAATGTGCGCTCAGATGATGATATGCTGTTTTTTAATCCTAAAATGGGATTGGTTTATAGAGATGATCACCACCGATTGTTTGCTTCGTTTGCCGTGGCCAACAAAGAACCCACGCGCGATGAGTATATAAAATCAACATCCAGAAATCGTCCCACTTTCGAAACCCTGTATAATATCGAAACCGGCTATAAATTTGAGGCACAAAGATTTTTTGCCGGAGTTAATGTGTACAGTATGATATATAAAGATCAGCTTATTTTAACCGGACAGATTAACGAAACCGGACGCGTAATTCGCCAAAACATACCCAACAGTTACCGAAATGGAGTGGAATTGGAAGCCGGAATTGCGGTTACAAACACACTTAGCTGGGCAGTCAACGCCACATTGAGTCGTAATAAGATTAATAGATTTACCGAGTATATTGACGATTACGACAACGGCGGGCAAATAAGGCGTGAATATAATAACACTGATATCGCCCTTTCGCCCAATATTATCGGTAATTCCATAATAAGTTATGCCCGTTCAGGTTTTAAAACGGAGTTAATTAGTAAATACGTGGGTAAACAATATTTGGACAATACCCAAAGCAATAGCCGTAGTATTGATGCTTATTTTGTAAATAATTTATTGCTTTCCTATAAACTAAGCGATTTCTTCTCGCTAAAATCTATAACCATATCTGCTATGGCGAACAATATATTCAATACCGAATATGAAACGCATGGTTATACCTTTGGTTTTATTGACGGCGGCGAACAGCGCTACAATTATTATTACCCACAAGCCGGTACCAACTTTTTGTTTCAGGTGAAATGGGATTTCTAACCTTTTCTCGTTGAAATTTATTGGATAATCTTACTTCAGCAGCACCAGTTTTCTTGTAAAATTGGTGCTGTTTGTTGTTAAGCGATATAAATAAATCCCGCTTGAAAGATGCTCTGCATTAAATTGCACAAAATGCTCTCCGGCAGGTACGGTATTATCAACTAAGGTATCAACCAACTGTCCGCTTATGGAAAAAACCTCTAATTTAACTTTTTGGGGTTTGGAAATGTTGAATCCAATAGTGGTTTCCGGGTTAAACGGGTTGGGATAATTCTGATGCAGCTCTAGATTTTGTGGTGATGCGTCTTCTTTTTCGTTTGCAGTCGGATTGTCGTTCGATTTTCCCGGCGATGGCCTGTCCAAACGCTGAAAAGCTCCCGTTCCGTTGGGCAATCTACCAAAAGCTTCATCCGCGCCCAAAGGGCCAAAACTGACCGAATCAACCAATACGAATTCATTTAATCGCTTCTGAAATATGGCCACTTCTTCGCCTCCTTTACTTAAACCAAATGAGGTTTGTAACGGGCCTTTTTCAGGTGAACTGTCTGCCCATACCAGAATATAACTTTGGCTGGGAATAACAACGTCGGGGAAAGCCCATTTGTCAGGTTTGCCAAAGTTATCAGTCAAATAATAGCCTTTTAACGAGGTTGTTGAGCCGTTATTAAAAATCTCGATATAATCCGCATAATCACCGGAATCGTCGGTTATGGTGGTTTTGTTAGAGGCCATAAATTCGTTAATAACGATAGATTTCTCGGTGTTCGGGATATCCAGACTCAGCATTTTATTGGGATTATTGGGGTAACGTGAAGTGTTTTCATCGCTATCGGCGGCCTCCAGATAATAATTCACCTTGCCGCTAATTCCGGCCAAGTTGTAACTACCCGAATAGGTGTTGCCGCCGCTGTGTTGCAGCATTATTTCGTGGCCTTTATCCGGAAAAATAGCTTTAACGCTGATTTGCTCGTCTTCGTCTAATACTGCAGCGTTTATTACAAGTTCTTTTTCCTCTGAATGGAGGTCAAACTTGCGTTCTACGTTTTGAAAAACTGGTGAAATATTCTGTAAATCTAGCTGATTAAATGCATATTGCACGCGGGTGGTGATATATGGTTTTAAGCCATATTGGGCGTGCGCGCCCAGACTTTGAGTAAAGGATTTGTGATATTTTTCAATGGAATAACCATAATCCAAAGTGCGATAGGAGTCTTCTTCGGCGGCTGTTTTTGTTAACTGGTATAAACGGTCTATTTCGGGGAAAAGAGTTTCTTCGTTAAAGAAATCGGCAATAAATTTATTGATGTAGAAGTGCAGTCGATTTTTGTATTCTTCCACCTCCAAAATGCGCTCGGTGAGTGGTCGGGATTCATTTGAGCCCCAATTGTTTATACTTCGTTTTGCCCAATCCTTACCTACAAAATCAATGCCAAAAGTGTTGTCGTAATCGTAGGGTAAATAAACAAATCGGTTGTTCTCGAGCTCGTGATACAGATAATAATTGTTTTTATTATACCAATAATTATCCCAGCTTCCGGTAAGTATATCCACTGCCATTAACCGTAAAAATGCATCTACATTAAAGTAATCCTCTATCTCGTTTATAAAATCTTGTGTACTTGAGTGGCTCAGAAATGCGATGAAAACTGCCAAATCGGAAAAATCCTGAGTACTTTTATTGGTTTTCAACTCGTAATACGGCCTTCCGTTACTATTCAAATCGCGATAGGTATTGGGATTCGAGCCTTTGTAAGTCAGGTCGGCGGGATATAGATTTTTATAAAGATTACCGGTTGCTCCCGCAAAACGATTCTTCACAAATTTATCGTCTATATGTTCCACATTTATGTATAATCCATAATACTCGCCATTGATATAAAGTTTGGTATGCGCAGCTTTTGATGCGGTGATGCTCGCCTGCTCAAAAACATACCAGCTCATTTTGGCTCTTAATAAGGTTGGGTCGTTATGTTCGCCATTAAGGTTCATTTTATCTAAACCATGAAACTGCGTTCCTTTTTTAAAGCCGTTAAAAGCCACTTTAAATGACTTTTTCTTAGAATCGCGTGAGGTATTTCCCCGTAAACGGAAGCCGACACTGTCAATTTTTTCCGATACTCCGTTTTTAATAAACTCAAAATTGGCGGGATATTCGTAATCGCTGTATTTATTTTCAAAAATGGCAGCGAGGGAGTCAGGGTCTATAGTTATACGGATTTCAGTTAAAACGGTGTCGTCAAAAACGTGGCTACTTTGCGAAAAAGCAACAAATGGGAGTAGAAATAGAGTAATAAAAAACGATATGACTAGATGTTTATTAGACATGTGTAATGATTAAAATAAAAAAAAGTGCCAGCAATTTCCGCCGCTGTACTTTTAAAGCGGATTTAAGGAAATAAAAGCAATATAACCGATTAATTTTATTTGTGGGTTAATTTTTTAAAAGATGCTTGAATTCTCTTTTAAACTTGGCCACTTTGGGTGCAACCACATAAGCGCAATAAGGTTGTTCAGGATTATTTTGGAAGTAATCCTGATGATAATTTTCGGCTACGTAATAATTTTTTAGTGGCTCTATAGTGGTAACGATGGGGTCGGGCCATAATTTGGATTCCTCCGTTTTTTTCAAGGAAGCTTCGGCTTGTATGCGTTGTTCTTCGTTGTGATAAAAAATTACGGATCGGTATTGCTCGCCCACGTCGTTGCCCTGTCGATTCAGGGTGGTAGGGTCGTGGCTGTGCCAGAAAATTTCCAACAACTCGTTGTACGAAATAACTTTTGGGTCGAAAAATATTCGGGCAACTTCAACATGTCCGGTTTTTCCATAAACCACTTCCCGGTAGGTTGGGTTTTTTACCTTTCCGCCCGAATAGCCCGATTCTACATTTTCAATGCCTTTTGCCAGTTCAAAAACGGCTTCCACACACCAAAAGCAACCGGCGCCAAAGGTAGCTTCTTCCAAGTTATTCTGTTCGTTCATAGTATTTTGAGCATTGGTTGCAGTTATAATTAGAAATAGGATTAATGTTACGAGTAGTTGCTTTCTAAACATTTGGTGGTTTTAAAGAGTTCGGTAGATTATCGTGGTTGTGCATTTGTAATATTGAAATGGGTAGAATAAAGATACTTAATAAAGGTTGTGCAAAACAGGATAATAATATTATTACAAAATATCACCGGGACCACCCCGCCCGCAAGCAGGCACCCTCTGTAAGAAGGAATTGATAAAAAAAGTCTGTTTTGTTTAATTAAAACAGACTTGGAAAAGTTGGATGTGCTCATGACTGGAGTCGAACCAGCACGACAGTTAAGTCACACGCCCCTCAAGCGTGCGCGTCTACCAATTCCGCCACATGAGCAAATGCAGGGCATCAAATATACAGTTTTTATAGGTAATTATTCAATTAATTAAAGCGGAATAAGTGCATTACGCTTCTTCTATCCGTCGGCGCGCGTACTCGTTGTCCGGATCCAGTTTTAGAGCCTGTTCATAGTATGTTTTAGCTTTGTCCTTTTGGCCGCCGCGACTGATGATATCGCCCATTAAAATCCAATTTTCAGGGTCTTGAGGTGCCTTTTTGATGCGTTCTATCAGATAGGGAATAGCGTCTTTTCCCCGGTCTGTCATCAGCATAAGCATAATTAAATTTCGGTGTGCGGAGGGCAAATCAGCCAGCTCTATTGCTTTGTTGAAATCGCCTTCGGCCTCGTCGGTTTTATCGTTCTGCATCAGCATATTGCCACGTAGATTGAAATAAACCGCATTTTCGGCATCAATTTCCAATGCTTTTGAAATAATTTTTACCCCTAAATCGTATTGGTTCAATTGCTGCATAACCAGCGCTTCCAAATAGATGGCTTCGTGCAGTTCTTTGTCTTCCTTTTGTAAATCCCGGGCAATATCCAAGGCGTGATCGATATCTTTTTCCTGAAGTAGCTCGAATCCGCGATTTAGTTTTTCTTCAAAGCTCATATAATTATTCTTCCTTATCGGTTATATCTTCAAAATCGGCTTCTTCAATATGGTTCAAACGGTCGGTTTTATTACCATGTCGGTTAACTCTGTTAAAGGGATTGGTGGTATTTCGGCCGGTATTTTTGGGCGTAAACATGCGCATTACATATTTATAAATAAAATAAAAAACCGCGATATAAAATAAAAATCTCCACATTGTTGCTAGAAATCGATGAAAATATGGCTATTGGATTTATGTTCAATTTCGAAAATCTTTTCTTCTATAAGATCAAGATGTTCGATGTTGTTAACAAAATCCATATTGGTTGCGTTTATGGTAATTAAAGATGACTGGTTATAATGATAGAAAAAATGGTTGTACGACTCGTTCAGCTCCGATAAATATTCGGCCGTGATATGGCGTTCGTAGTCCCTTCCTCTCTTTTCAATATTTTCCATTAACCGCTCTACCGAACTCTGGATAAAAACCACCAAGTTCGGTTTTGGCGCTATGCCCGACATAATACTGTAAATATTGTCGTACAGGGCCAGTTCGTCGTCATCCAGATTAAGCCTTGCAAAAATACGATCTTTATCAAAAATATAGTCGGATATGGTTAGCTGATGGAACAGGTCTTTGTTCATCATGCGCTGCTGCTGCTTAAACCGGCTTGCCAAAAATGTAAGCTGGGTTTGAAATGCATATCTCTCCCTGTCTTCGTAAAATTTTGGCAAAAAAGGATTGTCCTCAAATTCTTCCAGTACTATGCGCGCATTTCTGCGGGCGGCAAGCAGTTGGGCAAGCGATGTTTTTCCCGCGCCTATAACTCCTTCTATTGCAATAAAATCTAAATGATTAGACATGAGCTACCAGTCTAATTTTGTTTTTGAAATTCGTATTTTTGGTGCTGCTTTAATTAAACTATCGATATTTTGCGCGTTAAGCGGGTCTTTCCATTGCGGAGAAACGTCTTTTAACGGCATCAGAACGAATAATCGATTAGAATATTCGGCATGTGGTATGATAAGGTTATCTGTTTGAACCACCAAGTTATTATACGAAATTATATCAAAATCTATGGGGCGGTCTGTCCATTTTTGATAGCCCGGCCGGCGGCCTTGTTTTATCTCCTGCTGTTTGAGTTTCTCGAACAGTTCGGTCGGATTTAACCGGGTTTCTATAAGTACAGCGGCGTTCAGGTAATCGGCCAGACCGGGACCGACCGGCTCGGAACGATAAATATTTGAGACAATGATTTTGTTGTTTTCGGAAAGGCCGGCGAGAAATTGTTTCGCCCGGATTAATTGTTGGTGCGGATTATTGAGGTTTGAACCCAAAGCGATAATTACTTCGGCCATTGCATCCTGATTTCGGAATATTGTGTTTTTCCTTCTAACGGCGGGTTTAATTTGCGTACAGTAACAGATAATTCTGCCGGATTGAACGCCTCGAATATCGCCTGTCCGATTTTGTAGCACAACGATTCAATGAGATTTTGTGAGGGTCCGTTCATAACGTTGGCTGCCAATGCATGTATTTCGGTATAATCCAGGGTTTTGGACAAATCGTCCGTTTTGCCGGCATCCACAAAATTATTTTTGATGCTTACATCCACTTCAAAGGTGTTCGGGTGCTTCTTTTCGGTTTCGTAAACCCCGTGGCACGCCTCAAAACTCATGCCTTTGAGCGTAAAAACATCCATTTTTATAGGCTTGCCACTTCAATGCGTTGCTGAATTTCGTCCAGCATGCGTTTGTGTTTTAAACTGGTTTCTACACGCTCTTCCACGGTTGATATAGCATGAATTACGGTGGAGTGATCGCGACCGCCAAAGTGCAAACCGATAGTTTTAAGGCTTGATTTGGTATATTTTTTGGCAAAGTACATGGCAATTTGTCGTGCCTCCACAATTTCCTGTTTACGGGTTTTTTCGCGCACTTTATTGGTTTCAATTCCAAAATAATCGCATACATAATTTTGAATAGATTCGATGGAAATTTGTGTATTGGAGTCTTTGACCATGTCTTTAAGCACGCGTTTGGCCATTTGCAGGTCTATCTCGTCTATATTTTGGAGCGAACTATGAGCCAGCAATCTGATTATGGCGCCCTCCAAATCCCTGACATTCGATTTAAAATTATGTGCAATAAACTCGTACACCTCAGAATTGATTTCTATGCCGTTATCCAGCGCTTTTTTCTCTAAAATAGCGTATCTGGTTTCATAATCGGGCATGGACAGGTCGGCGCTCAGTCCCCAGCTGAAACGCGAAATCAGTCGTTCTTGAATATCAGGCACATCTTTGGGCGCGCGGTCACTGCTCAGTATAATTTGTTTGCCGTCTTGATGCAGTGCGTTGAAAATGTGAAAAAATTCCTCCTGTGTTTTTTCTTTGCCACTAAAAAACTGGATATCATCTACAATGAGCACGTCTATGCTTCGGTAGAACATAGAGAATTCGTTGGCGCGGTTATTTCTGATGGCGTGCACAAATTCGTTGGTAAAAGCTTCTGATGATATATATAGAACCGATTTATCGTCGCCAAATTTCTCTTTTATTTTATTACCGATGCTCTGTACAAGGTGCGTTTTGCCCAATCCGGTTGGGCCATATACAAAAAAAGGATTAAAGGAGTTACTACCGGGGTTGTCGGCGATGGCCATTGCTGCCGAGCGTGCCAGGCGGTTGCAATCGCCCTCAATAAACCTTTCAAAAACGTAGCTGGAGTTTAGGTTTGAATCGATTTTGGATTTTTTTATGCCCGGTATTACAAAAGGGTTTGCAATTCTGCTGGGCTGATAAGTGGGGTAGCCCTGTATTTCTTGAGGCTGAACGGGAGCCATAGGACGCTGTGGTAAGCGAATGGATCTATGGTTTTCCATGTTCATCGATTTTTCCATAACGATAGAATATTCCAATTTTCCATCTTTTCCTAATACCTTCTCTAAAGTAGAGCGCAACATACTGTAATAATGCTCCTCAAGCCATTCGTACCAAAATTGACTGGGCACCTGAATGGTCAGGGTATTGTCGGTTAAATTTATGGGCTTAATTGGCTTGAACCACGACTTATATTTTTGATAAGTTATGTTGTCTTTAATAATATCTAAACATTCACTCCAGGCAGCTTCCGCTGTAATATTTCTCAATTGTAATTTGCCTCCGGGTAAAAAATCTTTTCTCTTTTGGTAAAATAAATCCAAAGTATCAGTTATCCACAGTGCCGTTGCACTTCATTCACTTGCATCAGAAGCAAAAATGACAAATTTTTATGTTCAAGTCAAATGCGAAGCTTACTAATTTTCAAAAGTTATCAACACTGTAAATATCTTTGTAATATAATGTGTAGCAATAGGTTGCGGGTTTGATAAAAAAATTGTCAAATTTAAAGCAAAAGCCCATAAATGGTTATAAAGATAGATTTACCATTAGTTGCACCTGATAAAAAAAAGTTTTAAAAACTTTTCCACAAGTTATCCACATTTTAAAGATTATGTAAAAACCAAACTAAATAACAGAAAAATCTTATTTATTTTTGTTATTTAGTTGCACAAAACGGTCTTTATTGGCGTAGTCTTTGATAATAGTGGTTTGCCAGTTATTTCGGTCAAATATTTGTGCGGTTTTTTCGCCCTCGTTTTCATGGATTTCGAAGTAGGCAATTCCGCTTTCACTTAAATAAATTCGGCAGTAGTTTTCAAGGGCGCCGTAAATATTTTCTGTGTTTTTGCAGAACAGTGCCAAGTGCGGTTCATAGTCCAAAACTTCTTTATCCAAATAAGCGGCGTCTTCGGGCAATACGTACGGGGGATTTGATATTATAATATCGAACCGCACGGTATCGTCCAAAAATTCTGGTCGGAACAGGTCTTGGTTCAGTAAATTTATATTAACTTGGTTATCGTGCGCATTTTTTTGAGCTATTTTAAGGGCGCTTTTAGAAACATCGGTTGCCCAAACCTCCCACGAAGGTCTTTCCAGTTTAATGGCTATGGGTATGCAGCCCGAACCGGTGCCTATGTCTAGTAGTCTGATAGGAGTATCATCGCCAAATCTATCCAGTATTATATCTATTAACTGCTCGGTTTCGATACGTGGAATCAATACTTCCGGGCTGACCGATATTTTAGCATTATAAAATTCGGTAAAGCCTATTATGTATTGTAGGGGTTCGTGTTTGGCTCTTTTCTTAATCATTGGACGCAACACATCCAATTCTGCAGAGCTTAGCAGCCTATCGTAATTTAGGTAAAGGTCGAGACGTTTGATGCCCAGCGTTTCCGCTAAAAGCCATTCTATGCTCAACCTCGGGTTCTTAACATCTTTTTTTTCGAAATAAGATGTTGCCCATTCCAACATAGACAGAACCGTCCACGTTGCCGTACTATTCGACATAAATTTAGCTAAATGTCTTCGTCTTCATTTTTGATATCGCTAACCTGTTCTTCCTGGACGGTCAATCCGTAGCGTTTTCCGTAATCGACGATAAATGAAATTATATTTGTTTCCACGTTGGGTTCTTCGGTAAGCGAACTTCCTCTAAAACCCATTCTTCCGCCCGTTTTTTTAAGAATAATTTTATTATGGCGCGCGCTGGTTTCCATAACCAATGTAAGTGTAACACTCGAATTGATTTGTTTTTCGTATTCTTCGTAAACAGCTACAAATAAATTGTCGTCGTTGTCGTTTAAAGGGTGTTTGTATAAAAATTTAGGTTGATGTTCTTGAAACATCTTATCGGGCATTAATTTTAAAGTTGTATTTGGCCCAAAAATATAAAAAGTAGTGTGTGAACTCATTCTTATAGAAATGATTAAATTAAATATATCTATATTATATAGATTGATGAAAATACAATGTTATTCAAAAAAATCAATAATAAAATTGATATTTTGGTAATATTATTCAGATTTTATCGTATTGACTGTATATAATACAAAATGCCCACTTAAATAGTTGCCATGCGCAAAGGAATATTTTTAACACTATTTTTTATTGTTATTACATTTAGCACCTCTACACTGCACGCACAGTTTGGCGAACCAGAGGTTAGGGGCCAGACTCAGGCCAAAAATCTATACGACGAAGGCTACCGCTCCGGCTTTGGTTTCAGTTTCGGTTTGAACGATTCGGGTTTTGGGTTTGGTGGCCAATACCGGCGCGTAGTAAGCAAGTATTCTGAAGTGCTTTTTAATTTTCGGATATCGGGCATAAAAGACCCCAAAGAACAGAGCTATATCGATTATTATTTTGGCTTTAAAACCACACCGAATAAGTATAAAAGAATACTTTCGTTTCCTGTAAGTGCAGGTTTTAAGAGGCGTCTGTTTCCCGAAACCATTTCCGATAATTTTCGGGTTTACGCCTCAATTAGCGGCGGGCCGGTTTTTGCCTATTCTTTTCCGTATTTCGAGGATTTGAACGAAAATGGTTTTCAAGAAAATAATTCGAATATATATGGGTTCAGTGAGCCGGCGTACGATATTTTCAGTGGCTGGAAAAACCCCGATTCACATTTTGGCTGGAACGGAGAGCTTCAAGTTGGAATAGACCTGGGTAGCGATTTTGGAGGCCTCCAAGCAGTACAATTTGGCTATTCGTTCAGTTATTTTAGCAAGGGCTTGCAAATTATGCAGCCTAAAGAACCGCTATTGGATGCGTTTGGGCAGATACAGTTCGATAATACCGGCCAAGTAGTACTCACAGATTCATATCAACCCAGAAAATATTTCGGAACGCCGCAAATCACATTTATTTTTGGCTGGATGTGGCAAAAGAAATAAACCGGGGTTTAAGGAAATAACTTCTTGAACCATTTTTCAGGTTGGGCTAAATTATCTAGTAATAAATCGGGGTGATAACCAGCCAGCACGTCCTTTGGTATTTTTCCGGTTGCTACGGCTACTGCTTTCATGCCTGAGTTTTTTGCACATTCAATATCCCGAGTGGTATCGCCAATAATTACAAATTTTTCGGGCATAGGTTCTGTTTTAAACTGTTTCCGAACGAAGTCTAACGCCATTTTAGGGAGCTCATTTCTATCTTTATGGAATTCGCCATAAACACCAAAGTTAAAATCATAGTCATACCCGCCGATTTTTAGCTTAGCCGCGGCAACATCCTGGAAATTACCGGTCAATAGTCCCAAATAACAGCCTTTATCGTGCAAAAATTGGATGGCATTGTGGGTATCAGATATATTATGGATGTGTTTTTTGTTCAGAAGGCTGATAAATTTCTTTCTATAGATGCTTTTTAACTTCTCGTATAAATCAGTGTCGTAATCATGGTTTTTCAGGAATGAATTGAGAATGTCAAAATCGGTACGACCCGAAAAGGCATCCGTTTCCATATTGGGATAGTTAATCTCCAGGGCGTTGAGTATCTGTCTTAGCAAAGGGCGTGTAAAATTGCTGTCAACGGTTAATAAAGTGCCGTCAATATCGAATAAAACTATTAAGGGGTGTTCTGTTTGCAAAATGCTTATATTTACGTTATTGAATAATTCTTATTTTTAGTCAAATAAAAAATGAAAAGGTCTAATATAGTTATTAGGTCGTAAAGGATTTGAAATAATCACAACTCACTCAATTATATAAAAACAGGAGAAATTTAATGAGTTTTATAGAAGATATTGTAGCGCGTCAAGTTATTGACTCGCGTGGCAACCCAACCGTAGAAGTTGATGTAATACTGGATTCGGGCTTTATGGGGCGTGCTGCTGTACCATCCGGTGCATCTACCGGCGAGCATGAAGCGGTTGAGCTCAGGGATGGCGAAAAAGACTATTTTCAGGGCAAAAGTGTACTAAAAGCGGTAAATAACGTAAACACAGTTATAGCGGAAGAATTGGTCGGTCACTCGGTTTTCAATCAGGTTGCGCTAGACGATTTATTACTGGAAATAGACGGCACTGCAAATAAAGGTAATATGGGTGCCAATGCTATTTTGGGAGTTTCACTGGCATTAGCAAAGGCTGCTGCTGCCGATTTGGGCATGCCCCTGTGGCGATATGTGGGTGGTGTAAACACCAAGATTATGCCGGTTCCCATGATGAATATCATCAATGGCGGATCGCATGCCGATAATAGCGTGGATTTGCAGGAATTTATGATAATGCCAACCGGTGCTGAGTCATTCAGCCATGCCATTCAAATGGGTGCTGAAATATTTCATAGTTTAAAATCGGTATTGGCTTCAAAAAAGTATAGTACTGCCGTGGGCGACGAAGGCGGTTTTGCGCCCAACTTAAAGTCGAACGAAGAAGCCGTTGAGGTAATTTTGCAGGCCATCGAAAAAGCGGGCTATATACCCAACGACGAAGTTCTGATTGCTCTGGATCCGGCAACATCCGAGTTCTATAATGCCGAAACCGGGCTGTATGAATTCAAATGGAGCGATGGTTCCAAAAAGGATACCGACGATATGGTAGCATTTTGGAGCGATTGGGTTGAAAAATATCCCATTATTTCGATAGAAGACGGTATGGCCGAAGACGACTGGGATGCATGGAAAAAACTGACCGACGCCATTGGTCATAAAGTGCAGCTGGTGGGCGACGATTTATTTGTAACCAATACCGAGCGCCTGGCCAAAGGAATTGAGCAAAACATTGCAAACTCAATCCTGATAAAAGTAAACCAAATCGGAACCCTTACCGAAACTTTGGATGCCATAGAAATGGCGCACAGAAATGGCTATACCTCCGTTATATCGCACCGATCGGGCGAAACGGAAGACGTAACCATTGCCGATTTGGCCGTAGCTACAAACGCCGGACAGATTAAAACCGGTTCGATGAGCAGAACGGACCGTATTGCAAAATACAACCAGCTTTTGCGTATTGAAGAAGAACTGGGCGAGCAGGCCATATACCTTGGTCGAAATGTGTTTGGAACCAATATTTAGTCGTTCTTAAGCAATATTACTACACATTATAGAGGTTGGTTTTCTGTTGGAAGCCAACCTTTTTTTGTTTAATGTGAACTTGGTCTGGTAAAAATATTTCTTTTTTTATCGATTTCTGTATCGGATTTATGCCATTAGGTAGTGGTTTGGTGGATTATAGTGATGGGGTTTTTAGTATAAATTTTAAATCGAAGCGATTATTTTTGCTTTGGCCAAAATATAGGTTGTGGCAAGATTTGTTATATTTTACCAATAAATCTATAGAACCGTCAAGACCTAATTCAACAATCTTTTTTAATGTTGAAAGACGCACTTCTTTAATGTTGTTTTCAATTTTTGATATATAAGATTTAGTCATACCTACTTTTTCTGCAAGCTACTCTTGAGTCATACCTTTTTCAAGCCGTGCCTGCAGAAGCATTGCTCTAATTTTAAAATCTTTATATCCCGATTCCAGCTCCTCACGTTTTTTTACGCCTCTTTTACCGTAATTTTCATCTTTAAAATCGGATAATTTGATTATATTTTTATTCTCATTCATACAATTTTGGCGGCATGATCCAAACTGGTTGTTATATGTCGCTCTTTTTGTTTTTATAGGTTTATTGGAGTACATATTTCTATTAAAAATCCATCAATATCTCTAATATAAGCAATTGTTTGTCCCCAGAGTTTTTGTTTGGGTTCTTCTAAAACTGTGGCTCCATTTTGTTTAGCAATATTTACGATTTCCTCTACATTGTTAGTTACGAATCCTAATTCAGTTGCAAAGGGCTTCTGGTCTAAGCGACTTTTCATAAAACCATTTTTAAGATTAGAATTAGCAAGTTTGGTTGAGGCAAACGAAATGGTTGTTTGTCCCGTTTCTAATTCACCATAATCATTTTCAGGTGTTATAAATTTTCGTGTGAACCCAAAAGATTTTTCATAAAATTCTACTGATTTAGCAACGTCTGAAACATATAAGATTGTATATCCGAATTTCACCATTATTATTAGTTGTTTATTGATAAGATTAGTTCAAATTCTGAGTTTTCTTTGTTTTGCCTGTCAACCTGATCCCATTCCGTCTATAAAAATAATTGCTAAACTGATATATAAATTTGTTTTATCTTTGTAATGCGATACCCAGTAAATCCTCTCTCTACTAGTTAGATGATGAAACTGGTTTTTTTGTTTTTTATGGAGTTTTTCTGCTCTTTGTGGTTTATTCTAAATTGCCATCATTCCCGTGGCTTAAAGCTAGTAGTGTAGGAGTAAACCATATATTCTGCCGCGCCGGTTACCCAAATTTGCAAATTAATTTTCACTATTAAATGTCTTCCTGCTTGCTATAAGCCTCATGTTAGACGTCGTAGTTTTCAATCTGTGCGCTCTACATATACATTTTTTCGTTCAATGTAATAGTCTTTATTTGTGTTCGAGTCATGAATTTGTGAAATAACATCGACATATATTTTTGGCCCCCATTTAGGACCATTTCTTGAAATTCTTTCCATTTTGTACACGGGCAAATTTGGTGCTGGTGCTTCGTTTTCATAGTAAGTTTCCCAAATTTCATCGTCATAAATCACATACTGTTTTACCATACTTATATTGTCTGGTATTTTTATAGAGTTGGTACAAACTAGCCAATTAATAGAAATCATTGGCATTCCGTTTTTCGGGCTTATAGGCATAAAATCACGCCATAAATAAGCGTCCAACACAAAAGAGTTTGAACCTATAGTTAAGGTTTCAACTGCTTTTTCCCTTATTTGCAGGATTAGAAGCACTTCACTTTCGGTTTGCGGATATGTTTGTTAATATTCAATCTGTTCAAATTCAGCATTTTAGCCCGCATTACGCTTATACAGTGTTATGTGATGGCGATCTTATTCTTCAAT
>CAZTOG010000009.1:0-101735 GCA_964615135.1 uncultured Balneolaceae bacterium
CTTTGAATTGCGCCAATAGTTTTACGAGCCATCGTAATAGCCAATTCGCGCCCTTCTTGTGGGGTAGCCGTTATTAAGCTTTCCAACCATACATCTTGTGCTGCATTCTCAACAACAGCCGTTTTATTAGCGGGCGACTTAATTAAAGTAGCCGATTGAACATCATCTAGTGAGATATTAGAATTTTGCGGAGCACAAGCAAACAACAGACCGCTTAAAAGGAATAATACAAATGATTTTTTCATAGTTATAAGATTTTTAGGATTAATTGGTTAGTGTTAGTTACTCTAAGATATAAAAAAATAGCTAAGATGAAAGTAATATTGAGCGATAAAAATAAGTATATCTGCTTGTAATAAGCTTCGTTTTAAACATTTATAGTGGTTATAAAATGGTGGTTAAATACCGGATTTAGGGGAAAGATCCATTCCACGTGTATTATTAATACGGAGCTGAGGTTTTTGGGTGAAATTCTAAAAACGCACTTCATTATATAATTCTAACCCCTAAAGGTCGAAAAAATGAAACTTAGTAAGAGAGAATATCACGATGATTTGTCAATGCTGTTGAAAAGTACCAAGCTGCTGTTAATTTTTATGATGGTTGCCGGCTTGATTGCTTGCGAGAGCAGCCTTGTAAACAATAAACAGAACGAAAAGGAGGATAGGCAGGAGTTACCGGAGTATGATGATATGGCGCAGTTGGTACGCTATTCCCCATTTTCAAAAAACAATAATAATTTTATGGTTTTAAATCCCACTGCCTACCCAAAAGCAACTGGTTTTCTGGTAGAAATTCAAGAGAGCAAACAAAATGATGATGGGGATTATGAGTTTGTAACGGTTTGGGAAGATAAAATATCACCACGTGAACCTTATTTGAAAATTCCGACCGAATTTAATACCAGAAATGAGGCAAAATATGCCGTAATGATTACGGCCTACGATGCCGGCGGTAATAAATTGGCACAAGGGCCTATGCCCACTTCCGTAGATCCGCTGGCCATAGCTACTCCCGCCCCGGATTTCTATTTATATAGTATGGTTACGTGTAACGGACCGGATTACGCCTATAATTTAGCTAGTTATGCAAACGATCCGAGCAATCCAACCAAATATAAAATAGAAATGCTCAGCCAAAGATTTTCTCCGGAACCTAACGAAACCGGAGAACTGGAAATACAGTTTTATCAATATATGGGAGAGACCCAGTTTATAGCCTGGGAGCAAGAAAATCCGCCTGTTTCTCATGGGCAAGGCCTGGTTTATCCGGTAGATGTGCTATTTCCGGGCGAATTACCGCCGGGAAATTACTTTAATAGCCAGAATAATCTGATTTCAGGCCCTGTTTACGCCGTTGAAAAAGATTTTGGTCCTTGGAAAGGAGATGCATCCATCGGTGAAACGGCTCTTTCTTCGCCTTATTATCCAAACGCTGATATGAGTAACTGGTATTTATTTCAAGCCGACTTCTCATTCGATAACGCTCAAGATTTGATATATTTTAGTTCAAAAATTAATCAAGATATCATTCCGGAAGATTCACGTTACGGTACCGACCTTGTTTGTAAGCAGGTTGGTTTGAATGGAAATTATAGTTCAGGCAGCACCGGTGGAACCAGCCCTTCGGTAGCGGATGCATCGCTTATTTTTAAAGATTGTCTGGGTAATATTATTGCAAGTGCAGATGGGTATGCCGGTCCGGATAGCGATAATGTTATTCAAATTACCGATTGTGGTGATGAAGATGGGGGCGAAGGCTTGGGAAATGGCAGTGTATTCGGTGTACATTCCATTAGTTTTGAAAAGATTGGAGATTCCAAAGATTTTAAACCGATTACGTTATACCCCGATAGGTTCAGAAAAGCCGGTTATACGTACAGCTTGGAAGAAGGATTATATAATGTGAAAGTAATTACCAAAGATCAGACCGTTATCCATTATCTGAAAAAAGTGGATACTGCGGAAAAGCATCTTTACGATCCGGCACGTGGCTGAAAATTAGTTTCAAATTAAAATTAATATAAAAAAGAATAGAATGATGGATTGAGGGCACATGTTAGCTGCTTTCAATCCATTTTTGTTTGCGGATTAGTTTAGTTAAAACATTCGAATGTTCTGTGATGCCAAAACAAATTAAATGCTAGGTTGGATAACGGCTTTATACAGTGGATTCGATTTCCTGTATTAAAATTTCGGCGGGGATTCCTAGAGTTTTGTACAATATCCTGATTTGTTGCAGCGAAAGGGGACGTTTACCGGAAAGAATCTCGCTTGCCCTGGATTTTGAATTCAATAATACTGCCAAATCTTTTTGTTGCATTCCCAATTGATCCATACGGAATTTTATGGCATCCAGGGGTTTGGGGGCCTCTATAGGAAAGTATTGTTTTTCGTATTCGTCGATTAAAATTCCTAGTATTTCAAGTTCATCGCCCTCTTTGGTGCCGGTTTTGGCATCAAATATCTCTTCAACACGAGCTAGAGCCTTTTGATAATCGTTTTCGGAATGTATGGGTTGAATTTTCATGGGTATAATCCGTCTTAAATGGTGGTTGCATCTATTTTGTCATACTCGGCGTGTGTGCCTACAAACCGAATGAATATTTGCCCATAATCATAATTAATTTTAACTATCAAACGATATTTATTGCCTTTTATGTTAAATACCACTCTATTATCTGGAAGAATACTTGCATGAGGGTACTTAATTTTAATGTCAACAGGCGATTCCCATCGAGAGTTTTCTGCTTCTGAAAACCATGCTTTTAAAGCTTCTTCATAATCAGAATGTTTGATCCAAAAATTACGCAATGTTTTACGGGCAAATATTCTCATGGTGCAATATAAGAAGT
This sequence comes from uncultured Balneolaceae bacterium, assembly GCA_964615135.1. GTDB lineage: Bacteria > Bacteroidota > Rhodothermia > Balneolales > Balneolaceae > Balneola. The sequence goes on from CAZTOG010000009.1 coordinate 2,855, forward strand.
TCCAATATTGGGAACAAATGTGTTTTTAATTACTCATTCCACTCTAAAGTGTAATTAAGCTTCAAGAATTGGCCTCGAGCATATTACATAGTTACATATTAAATTTATTATAGTACAAACAGTATAGATTGCTTGGTGAATATTTCCAGTTAATCATAATTTCTTCGCCCTTTTCCATAAAAACAGCAGACTTGAACACGATGCAAGTGCCAAAAACAAAGTGGATAATATTATAAAAGATTTATTATCCAGACCCTTTAAGCCAAAATTTATAAAAGGAAGCAGCCCTAAAATAAGGACAACGAAATATCCGGTCCCCAGAATTTCAAGGTAATCGATAATAGTGGTATAGCCATTGTCCGGTTTAGGCTGCAACGCTTTTTCGGCTTTTATCTGATGTATTACCCGTGCTTTAAAATTTGCCGATGGCGCAACAATGGAGCCTTTTAGCGCTTCTTTAATTTTATCGTCCTCTTTTTTCATAATTCCATTACTTCCTTTAAAGTTTTGCGAGCCCTGAATAACTTAATTTTAACATTATTGCCGGTCAAGCTGACAATTTGGGCAATCTCCTTTACCGAGTAGCCTTCCAAATAATAAAGGCTGATAATTACCGCATCGGTTCGTGGCAATTTGGAAAGGGCTTCGTCTATCTTCTCCCGCCGGTCTTTTTCACGGATTTCTTGGGAGGTATTTGAAATACCGATTCCTTCAAATCCGTCGATATTCGGGTTAAAATCTTCTCTTTTATTCTTTTGCTTATTTACGTGGTTAAGGCTCAGGTTATATACAATTCTATAAAACCAGGAAGAGAATTTACCTTCGTTTTTAAAAGAATAAAGGTTTTGAAAAGCGCTCACAAAAGCATTTTGAACAATATCCTCCGCATCCGTTCGATTTCTGCAAACGCGATATGCAATGGTCATTGCCATATTTTGATAGGATTCTACGAAGTAGCCGAAAGCATCCGTATCTCCGTTCAATATCTGCTTTATGAGCTGTTTTTCATCCATTATATGTCTTTGGCCTGGGAATGTTTACCGGTAAACAGGTGATGAGCCAAAAAACCCAGCCCCATAAACAGTAAAATAAACGCTACCAATATCAGTTCGGCATTCACATTTAAGTCCATATAATTAAAGATAATGCTGGATAAGACAATGCCTAAACCGGTGCTTGCAAAAACAAATCCATATAGCAGCCTTTTGTTTTTCCTTGCTTCCATATCGATTTTCTTTTGAGGGGGCATCAGCCCTTGTTCTATCATGGCCATTCTTTCGGTATGCCTATGATTGGCAATTCTTGTAGCCAAATACATTCCAAGTACCAAAGGGACTAAGAAAACTACAAATAACGTAAAATAAAATTCTAATTCACCTACTATTGCATCTATCATAATGTATAAATTTTGTTTTGATGTTGTACGTATAGGACAAAGCAAATTCCCGTTTGGTTACAAATTATTGGAAGTTATTTTCGTGCGGTCATTTTTGCCTTACATTTAAGTGTATGCCGGGGTTATCTTAATAATTGTAACAATCTAAATAAAGCAAAGCGGTAATAATCCGTGAATTTAAATAAAAAACCCATATCGCCTCACGTTGATATGGGTTATTTTAGTGCTCAAAATAACAGCGGCTTAACTATTCCCAGTCTTTATCTTCCAAAGTGAAAATATTAGCCACATCTGTCTCAAAAATATGCGCCAGTTTTAAAGCCAAAACTGTTGAAGGAACGTATTTTCCCAGCTCTATGGCATTTATGGTTTGCCGGCTTACGTTGGCAAGTTCGGCAAGTTTTGCCTGAGTCAAATCTTTTTTTGCGCGTTCTACTTTAATATTATTCTTCATTGTAGTTCTCTTTTTTCAGGCCGATTAAACGCAACTCAAAACGCAGAATAAAAAACAGCAACACCGTAAACATATTGAGCGCAATTACATATAAAAATGCTATTTCATAAACAAAAACAATGGAAAGTATGAGTACCGCGTAATTGATATAAATAGCCCATACCAACGATTCCAACCGTAGTTTGGAAATATACTCATCTTCCAGTTTTTCTTTTGAAAACGCAACCAACAGGCCGCCGATTATTACCAGGCACCATAACAGGCTGTGCCAAACATTGGTGGTGTGTAAAGTGAAAAATTCGGTATCAGCCAGAACATGTTCCACAACAAATACAGGCATCGTAATTTTGAATATTGCCGGCTCAATAGAAAATACAATAGAAGCAATACTTAACAATACAGCCGGAATAAAAATCAACCAGCCAACGCGCTTATATTTACTTGGAAATAGGTAATTCGTATTCATAATAAATTATCATTAGTTATTAAGGACTAAACTAATAGTACTATTTGTTTTCCAATATGTCAAATAAACTTTACATTAAGTAAGGTGTATTTTCCTTAATGCAGGCGATGCATCCATAGTTAATGGTGCGAAATAAAAAAAGGCAACTGTTTAAAACAGTTGCCTTTTAATCTGTTACACTTTATTTATGCCGCATTAGTTAGCATTAAAGTCGTCCCAGTTATTTTCGCTTAATGGTCTGGCATAAAATTCAAATATTTTACCACCGTCATCAGGTATTTGGTCAAAACGATTATAGCGTTTTGCATCTACCCAGCGAACACCTTGCTCGTACCATAGGGAGTAACGGCGCTCGAGCAATACTTGGTCAACGACGTCTGCTTTAACGTTACTGTTAAAATCTGGCAAGCCCCATGTATTTCTTACATAGTTAATTGCTTTAACAGCTTCTACTAAGTCGTTACTTTGAGCTTTGGATTCCGCATATATCAGAATCAATTCTTCGTTTCTTACCCATGGGAAATTATCGGTATTACTATCAAAACGGCCGTCTTGATGCCAAGAGGTTAATCCTTGCATAGTAATTGGGTTGTTGCGTAAGAAAAATTTCTCAGCTCTTTGGTCACCCGCTTCTATATCATCCGGCATAGATGGATGCACCATGTGGATCTGGCTGGTTTCAGCGTTTTCAGGATAGTAGAAAGGGTTAAATGAATCTGGCGGGCCTGAATAAACAAAACTGGCGCCTTTATTCATAGCAGTTTGACCGGTAGTCAATTCAAAGAATGGTTTTGCATCTTCCAATGATGACAAAGCACCGGGCCAGTCGCCTGCGTATAGTGCAGCGCGCGCATCAACAGCTCTGTTTAACAATTTAAAGGTTCCAGGATTGTTAAAACCACTATATCCATCAGTCAGGGTGAATGCAAAACTGCCGCCAGCCTGGTTGAGATTGTTATATGCTTCGGTAAGCAGACTTCTGATTTGAACTATTGCTTGATCGAATGGAACAAACGGTCCCGGATTTAAAGCATCTTCTACATCAATACGGATACCGTTGTCTTTAGACTGGGTAATAAGCGGTATTAGATATTGGAACGCTTTAATGGTTTTTGCGTATCCGATGTAGCCATTTTTTTCCGCATCGCTAAGCGCATCTGTATTTTCTACGGAAGCGATTAAAACGTTGGCTTGTTTAATTGCAGCGTAAGGAGTATTCCAAACACTGGCCAAGCCACGGAAAGAAGGGTCAGTTTCGGCGTTTGCACCATCTTGAAGGCCTAAAAGTTCACGCATATCGCGTGGGTCAGAAGCATTCATTGGATAAATTTCACGTCCAAAGCTAGCTATTACTCTAGCTAAGTTTACAACTCCGGAGCGATGTCTAACTTCTAAACCGGTTACTAAATTTTGTAGCTGCGCTTTATTAGCATTAACAGCCACTTCCTCTACCGAGGGCCTGTTGGGATCGTCCAGGTGGGCCGGGTCGAAAAAATCACACGCCCAAAAACCTAAAACGAAGGTCAACAGGGTTAATATTGCAAAATTTTTAGTTTTCATAACTTTATTAATTTTAATGTTTAAAAGTCGAGTTTGAGGTTAAACATAACTTTCTTTGAAGAAGGATATGGTGCAACCGAAACGGATTGGTTAATAGCCTGTGTACCAAATGTTGAGGCTTCAGGGTCGTAACCTCTAAATGGAGACCACATCCACAAGTTACTACCCGAAATTCCTACACGAACGTTGCTCAATACGGAGTTAAACGTGTCATCAAGTAGTTTTTTCGGCAGAGTGTAGAACAAGCTAACCTCTCTGAGTTTCATATAACTTGCATCTTGTACGTAGCTTTCTGGTGGGAAGCCGGATAGGCGATCGAGCCCTTTGTAGTTTCCACCTACGTCATCGTTCCAGTCGTGTGCCGTGCCCCCATCATCCAATAGATAATCAAACAGGTTTATGTTAGAACCACCTTTGCTCCAATGCAATAAGAAATTGAACTGGAATCCGTCAAGGAAAGAAAGGTTGTTACCAAACGACATTTGGAAGTCAGGTTGTGCATCACCGTAAATGGTGTACATAGAGGCCGCACCGGGAATAGCAGGAATACCTACAACCGTTGTAGGAGAAAATCCTTCTTGCAGTAAGTAGTTACCCAAAGATACACCAAAACCACCGGATACTTTTGGAGGAATGTTCAATTTGGTGATTTTAGAATCATTGGTCCAGAACAGAATGTCGGATGTCCAGGTAACTTTACGGTTTCTAACAGGCTGTAAAGACAGACCTAACTCAATACCTTTGTTTTCTAGCTCAGCCGCGTTGGTAGCAATTGCAGTTACACCGGTTGAGGCTGCTGTAGGTAAATCCAAAATCAGATCTTCAACATTTTTGATGTAGTATGTTGCGGTTAACGAAACTTTGTTGTCGAACAAACTAATATCGGTACCGAACTCAATTTCTTTAGCTCTTTCAGGCTTTAAATTGGGGTCAATATCACGTGTTGATGCGGTTAAGCCCAACTGGCCGCCGATAATAGAGCCGTTCAAAGCATTAAAAGTATCGCCAAAGTTTGGAAGGCCACCGGTTTCACCATAAGCAACTCTTAATTTTAGCTGATCCAGATGTTTAACATCTAAGAAATCGAAGTTGGCTAAGTTAGCTGCCAAAGAAGCTTTTGGATATAGATAGTAATCATCTTGCTTATAGTTTAGAGAAGAACGGTCCATTCTGATACCAATAGTACCGATTAATTTGTCGTCCCAGTTCACTTCTTCCTGGCCAAACCAACCCATATCTATAACTTTTTGCGTGGACTGGTTAGGTACCGATTGCACCTGTGCTTGCCCTATAGTACGCTGGCCGGGTACCAAACCACGACCTCTGAGTTGTTGCCTATGAATAGATTCGTCGAATCTGGAAAAACCCACCTGTGTTGATGTACTAACTTTGTTAAAGTCTTGCCTGTAAACCATTATGGCTTGCAGGTTGGTGTTTAAGTTATCTTGCTGGGTATGAATGACATCGCCGGGGTTAGCAGAAGATTTTTGACTTTGCAAAAATTCCGGAAGATAAATTTCGCTACCGAAGTTTAAATAGTCAACACCACCGGATAGGCTGAGCATTAGTTCAGCGCCTTCCCTTTTGTATAAATCGGCGTCCAATTTAACGGAGTGAAGCGATCTTGTAACATCCGTTCTGTTAATTGCGTGCTCTATAACAGCAAGAATATTGTCGTCAAAATAAGGGTTGTCCGGATAAACGCCGTTCGCATCGGGTTTTAACTGAGCATAAGTTGGTGTATAAGCAAGGTTATAGCCAATGGATGCACCCGAACCGTTTTGGTTGCCTGTAAATCCACGTTGGTTTGTGGTTCTTACCAAACTTGAACTGGTAGCAACGCGTATATTATCGGTTACTTCAAAGTCGAGGTTTGCTCTTAAGCTTCCACGGTCAAAATTGGTATTTTTAACAATTCCGTCTTCAGCACGTACACCACCAGATACAAAATATCGAACGCGTTGAGCACCGCCCGAAACACTGATATTGGTTTCGCTGGTAAGGGCACGGTTGTCGTAAACCATTTTTTCGTAATCGAAAATATTACCACTCGATTTTGCTGCTTGGTATTTGGCTAATTCAGCCGGTGCCGATGCACCATAGTAGGTGTTTATTTTATCCTCATCCCAATCGGCAACGCCCAGTAAACGCAATGGCGTACTAAAGCCCAGGTTTTGCTCAAAACTTACTTGAGTGCCACCGGAAGCACCTCTTTTTGTAGTAATAATAACCACACCGGCATTAGCGCGCTGCCCATAAATGGCGGCTGCCGAAGATCCTTTCAAAACTTCTATGGTTTTAATATCATCTGGGTTTAAATCTGCCAAACGGTTTCCACTATCGTCTTCTGCAGAACCGGTAGCCCCTGTGGCTGTGTATCGTCCGGTACTAATAGTAGAGTTGTTTACATAAACCCCGTCTATAATATATAGTGGCTGCGATGAACCGGCGCCTAGTGTACTTACCCCACGCATTTGCACGTTGAAAGAACCGCCCGGTGCACCGGAGTTACTTCTAATGTTAACGCCTGGAATCTTACCCGAAAGTGCATTATCCAATGTAGGAGGCGCAACGGAACCAGTTAATTTATCGCCATCAAGAGAGCTTACCGCGTTTGCAAGGTTGGAGCGCTTAACCGATGAGGCCAATCCTGTTACTACAAGTTCTTCTAAGTTCGCAACGTCGGCGTTTAAACTTACGTCCAATTCAATTGTTTGGCCGTTTGAACCGGTTACTTGAATATTGTGTGTAATATATCCTATAAAAGAGATGCGTAAAGTTGTCGTTCCGCTCGGTAGTTGCAGAGAATATCTGCCGTTAATATCGGTTGATGTACCGGAACTGGTAGCTGCATCAAAAATAGTTACCCCCATGAGGGTTTCCCCAGAAGCCGCATCAGTAACAACACCCGATATCGTGTATTGAGCCATAGCTACCGGTGCACTCAGCAATAATGCCAACAGTGCCACTAATAGCTTAAATTGGTAGTGTTTGTTCATAATTGTCTATTTAGTATTTGTGTTTGTTTGTATTCAATAAAATTGAAAGAGCATTTAGTAACGGAAGGGATATTGCACGTTTTGAAAAACCTATTTACTTATAGGTTATTAACAAAATTAGTAGAGCCTTTTAACCATTAAAAAACTCTACCAATATAATACAATACCCACCATAAGTTAGCTTATTGTAGTTAATAATAAATTTGAGTTATATGCAATTTATTAAACAAATCTTATTTATGGGTTCTTTTAAATTTTTTGATGCAATTTATATATAAAATTATCAATAGTTTATCTGCATATAAAAGTGTAATTTCATTGCGTATATTTTTATTCAAACAGAGCTGATTGGTTAATTAATACCAAAAAATGTGCGAAAATCCATAAAACACGACTTTAAAAACTACATTGAAACTATCCTTTTTTAAAGCCCCACTAATGACATTTATTTAGCTTTTGCTACAATTGGAAACGGTGCAATTAACAAGCTTTAATAAAAAATTACAGAATAATGGCGGCATCGCTCAGTTAAAACTATACACTTATGCTAATCGCAATCCAAAAAAAGGACAATTATGTCTAAATTATTCAAAAATTATTTTCTCAAACTATTCCCGTTAACAACATTATTAATTCTCTTCTCAATTTCTGTGAATTCGCAGGATATCCCTCCCCAAGAAGCGCAAGACGGGAAAAATCTGGTCCAGGTAGTTAAAGCAAATGAGGATATTTCCGAATTTGCGGCGTTATTGGATAAATCGGGTTATGCCGATATTTTGAAGGAAGGCGGCCCATATACCGTATTGGCGCCCAACAATGATGTTTTAAAAAACCTGCCTGCCGAGCAAAAAGAAAATCCCCAGGAGCTGTTACAGGGCCAATTATTTCAGGGCAATGTACCAAAAGATCTTATTGAGTCGGAACTGGGCGTGAAAGTAGAAAAAACAGACGAAAGCGCAACTAATGGCGTTATATATATAGTTGATAAAATCAACGAACCGCTATAGGTAGGCTGTCAGTGCCATAAAAGATTAAGTTTCATAATTGGAGCCCTCTCATTTTAACCGATGAGGGGGCTTTTTTTTGACCGGCACAATCGTTTTTAAAGAAAGTGCGCTAAAAAACCAACTTACACGCAAAGAAAGTTGTTATGGGCCTATAAGCTATTAATTTTAATAAAAAAACATCCATAATGAAATTAAAAGTATATTTATCGGGCGAAATTCATTCCGATTGGAGAGAAAGAATTAATGAAGGAGCAAAATCCAAAAATTTGGATATAGAATTTTACTCGCCCGTTACCGATCATGATGCTTCGGACGCCGCCGGCGATGTTTTGGGCAAAGAAAACCAACCATTTTGGCGCGATCATAAATCGGCCAAAGTCAATGCCATTCGTACTCGCACATTAATTGAAAAAAGCGATATTGCAATTATCCGTTTTGGTGACAAATACAAACAATGGAATGCCGCATTTGATGCCGGATATTGCGCTGCCCTAAACAAGCCCTATATTACATTACATGATGAAAGCATCATTCATCCATTAAAAGAAGTAGATGCCGGCGCTAAAGCCTGGGCGCAAACCCCGGAACAGGTGGTAGAAGTTTTGAGTTATGTCCTTCGTTAAATTCGAATTATTTTTTAAAATATGGGATACTTGTTCCTCGTCCCCAACCTCTGGTTGGGAACACACCTTGGAACCTCTGGCTCCATTGTATTGTAACTCGAGATGTATATATATTTGACGTGTATTTGCATAAAGATATTTTCGAATCGCATTATACCGTCTTCAGTTAATACTAACTTGGGAACCAGAGGTTCCGGTATGTGTTACGAACGGGACGTTCGTAACGAGAATAATGTCTGTGAGCATATTGGTTGAGTTCTTATTAAAAAACTAGCTAATCAGGCCTTCCAAAAAAGCAGAGTCAACCGGGTTTTTATTAATATCTTCCATACCGACGCCCTGTTTGGCAAGTAAAGCAAAGCGCTGCATTTCTTGCATGGCCAGTTTTAAGAAAGACGAACCTAAACTTACGCGCCGCACTCCTGCCTGTTTTAATTGCTCGAATGTGGGAGTGCCGGTCATGGCCATAATATTGACCGGTAAATCAACGGCTTTGGTCAGCAATTTAATTTGTTCAATATCCCTTAATAATATGGGGAAAACACAATGTGCGCCTGCTTTGGCATATAATTTTGCGCGACGAATGGTTTCCTCTAATCGTTGCTCCGGTTCAATATTGGCCGAGGGCAGATAGGTATCAATTCGGGCATTGATAAATAAAGGGATGTTTTTACGTGCCGCAACTTCGCCGATAATCTCAATTTTACGTGCCTGTTCGTCAGTTGGAAGCAAAGTGCGTGATTTTTTATCGGTATCCTCAAAATTTATGCCCACAATACCCGTTTCTAAAAATATCTCGATATTTTCCTCCAATTCACGATTATTGGCGGCATAAGCGCACTCAATATCGGCGGTAACCGGAATATCTACGGCATCGGCAATACGTTTTAATTGTGTGATTACATCGCTAAAGGGCATATTTTCGCCATCGTGATAACCGTGCGTGAGTGCCACCGCCGAGCTGGATGTCGCCACTACACCATAGCCTAGTTTTTGAAGCAGAGCAGCCCCCAAAGGCTCCCAAATATTGGGTAAAATTAAGAAATTTCCCGGCTCATGCAGCTGATGTAGTTCTTGTGCTTTTTTTATTTGATTAGATTTTGACATGGCAGTGTAAATAATGAATTATAGAAGATAAATTATGAAATTTTCAAACATTTTGTTGAGCCCTAACCCGGTTTTATGCAAGCACAAAACCAGCCCTCTCTCACAAGTGGAGAGAGGAAGCATTTTTATTATTATTATTTATTATAATCAATATTAAATTCCTAATAGAAATTTAGTCTCGTTCCCGTCGGTCAGTGGACAGATGAAAATGCACTTTGGAACTTCTGGTTCCATTGTATTATATCTAGAGATGCTTATATACATTGATGTGTATATGAATAAAGATACTTTCGAGTCATATTATTATATCTTCATTAATACTAATCTGGTTACCAGAGGTTCCTGTATACGTTACGAACGGGGTGTCTGTAATGAGAATAACAAGGAGAACGCCCAGCCCAATCCCACTAACCCAGCCGATGCCCTAGTAATATCCTTTCACAAAAGATTAATTATTTTTTACTGAAATTTATGTTTATGATATTGTTTCAAAACTGGTAGCGACTAACATGTGCAGAATATAATCATACCTCCGAAAGATAAAACCTAAAAGCCATGGATAGTAAAAAATCGGATGCAATAGTACACGACCTTGTTAATATAGGGGCTTATAAATCAAAACTTCCCCAAAAGGATATCTTGATCCGCGGGTTTCTATCGGGTGCGTTGCTGGGCATTGCAACCGTTCTTGCTTTTACCGTTGCTGTTCAATCGGGTTGGTATTTTTTGGGTGCGTTAGCGTTTCCCGTAGGCTTTGCCATGATTATAATTTTGGGGTATGAGTTGGTTACCAGTAATTTTGCCATCGTACCCATGGCCGTTGCCGATAAAAAAACAACCATTGGAAGTTTGCATTATAATTGGTTTTGGGCGTTTTCGGCAAATCTTATCGGGAGTGTATTTTTTGGGGCGCTGTTCTATGTCTATATCACCAAAATGGGGCACATCTCGCATAACGAGGTAATTGATAAGGTAATAGAAGTAGGCATCGACAAAACACTGGCGTATAAAAGTCTGGGCGGTTCAGGGTTGGTGGTTGCATTTGTAAAAGCTGTTTTATGCAATTGGATGGTTTCTATGGGAATGGTGATGGGAACCACATCTACTTCGTCGATTGGGAGGATTTTGGGACTTTGGCTGCCCATTTTTACGTTTTTTGCGTTGGGACTGGAACATTCGGTGGTTAATATGTTTGTAATTCCGGCGGCCATGATGTTGGGTGCAGATATCAGCTTCTCAGACTGGTGGCTGTGGAATCAAATTCCGGTTACCATCGGTAATATAGTGGGCGCAGTTCTGCTAACGGGAATGCCGCTTTATTATACCTTCAGAAAAAAATGATGGTGGATATTATTAAAAGACTTGTGGCACAGCCAATATGCGTTATAAAAAATAATTGCAAAATTCTTTTGTTATATGATGGGTAATTCTTTTTATTTCAACTATCTTAACAAAAATCGCTTAATTTTAACTGTTGTGCCTAATTTGAAAAAATGAACAGACTGCTTTTCATATCGACATTTATCGTTTTGACTTCTTGTGGTCAATCAACAAAACCTGACAATGCAAAACAGACTGAAAAGCTAACAGAAACGACTACCCAAATTGAAACTACCAGGACAGACCATAAAACAGAAAAAATAGAGATAACTGAGAAAGTAAACTGCACCAATCTTGCCTTCAATTCAGTAGAACAACAAGCCGACTCGATATTAGCATTTATGGAAAAAGCTAAAGATTCGATTTCAGCGAATCGAATTATTTGGGAACAAAAGTTTTTCTGTGCTTTTCCGAACTCTTTCAAAGGAATGCAAGCTGTTTTTGGCTATGACGATAAAAAAGGAGCAGCACCTCTATACAACTATCCAAAAGGAGAAAATTTAATTCAATATTTCAGCCGTTTGGAGTCCATTCCTGACTCAACTTACTATGATAAATACGTAAGAATAAACATTGACGGGGTTTGGGAAGCCGACAATATTCGAGAAGCTTTTGACTTTGCAAATAGGCTGACAACTGATACTGAAAACGTTTGTAAAGTTCTTTCTATGTTCTCTGACAAAGAGATTAAAAATGTCTTCCGCTTCATATTTGACGGACCGCACCCAAAGAACGAATACAACGAAAAACTGTATAAGAACCTTAAATCTGAAATTGACAGTCATAACGAACGATTAAGTCGACTATTGACCGAATCCTATGAAAAATTAATGGCTGAAGATGACGGACACGGACATTGAAAATTAATAAAAACTAGGCACAACAATGGGTATAAAACATAGGGCGGCCTTTGGTTTCCGCAAGTTTTCGGCACTTAGCAAGCTTAGTTTCGGGCGGACAGTGAAGTGCTTCGAAATGCCCTACGTTTCATACCCTAGACCGTTTTATAAATAAGGGTAAAATAAATTTGGCAATAGATTTACTCCAGCCACTAAACCGAAAAGGTACGAATGGAAAAATTTGGAATCGAACAAGAGATTAAATATTGAAATAAAAGATAATTCAAAAAGAGCAAAGACACTGATCACCATATTTTGGATTTTGACCGGCCTTACATTTGTTGAGGTTTTGGTGAGCTATGTTGAGTTGCGAATCTTAGAAAAAATTTATAACGGCGAATATGTCAACGAACGGCTAACAATCGCAACTGATACCATACAGGGTTTAATAGGCATGATTCAAATAGTTTTGTATGCCATTTCGGTTGTGGTGTTTATAAACTGGTTTAAAAGGGCGTACGGAAACTTGCACCGCTTAGGTATTACTAATCTGAAATATACCGAAACGATGGCCGCTTGGGCGTGGTTTATCCCCATCTTATCTTTTTATAGGCCGGTTGTGATAATGAACGAAATTTGGACGGAAACACAAAAAGAAATAAAAAAACGCGACTCTGCATATACAATTATAAGCGGAAAATCGTCGATTGGATTATGGTGGGTGTTTTTTATTTCGTCCATATTTATAGGTGCATATATCCTGGAGTTAGGCTTTAACCTGGATACGCTGGAGAGTTTAATTGAAAATTTGCAGGCGATATTGATATCGGATATTTTGAATATTCCCGAAGCCTTATTGGTAATATTTATAGTATCCAAGCTGTCAAAAATGGAATCCAAATTGGCTGACTTGGTAAAGAAATCAGGGGGAAGAGTGGTGTAGAATATTATGAATGCTACAGAAGGACGCCACCTCTGTGTCTTTTTCGTCTAATTAATTTAAAAATTGTATAAATAAATATCAGCTGCTATGAAAAACGTTAATTATAATACAAAAAAAGAGATTGATGACCTTACCTACGAAGTGATAGGAGCAGCTATTGAAGTTCATAAACAACTGGGGCCGGGCTTGCTCGAAAGTGTATATCACAAATGTATGGAAGAAGAACTGAGTTACAGAAATTTGAATTTTCAATCAGAGTTGGTAGTCCCCATTATATATAGAAAACGAAGATTGTTTGCCGAATTAAGGTGTGATTTTTTTGTGGAGAATTGCCTTGTCGTAGAACTAAAAGCCGTTACAGAAGTCAATAAAGTGTTTTATTCGCAGGTAATGACTTATATGAGATTATTGGAAGCGCCTAAAGGAATTCTTATTAATTTTACCAGTGATAATATTTTTAAGGAAGGCCAGAAAACTTTTGTGAATGAATGGTATAGAAAATTGAAATGATTTATTAAACACGTTGGAGACGGTTAATCACATAGGCACAACAGCGCACATAGACACATAGAATAACCAAGAAAACCCTATGTGTCCTATGTTCCTATGTGTTTAATACCCACACAAAGGTTATATTTAAAGCACTACGTTTTCCGTAAATACAATTTCAGTTTTATACTATGAAAAAAGTTTCTTTCCCTCTGTTTTTAATCGGTATTTTGGCCGTTTCTGTGCTCAATTTTGGCTGTGTAAAAAATGAACCCGCCGAAACACAAGAAACCGTACTTCCGTTGATAAATCAAATGTCGTTTATGCAATATTTTGGCACTAAATTATATTTTGCAGGCATAGAAGAGAATTGGGAATTGGCCGATTTTTATTCACACGAACTTGAAGAAACCGCCGAAGATGTGGTGGATGCCAATTTTGAATATCACGGCTACGACATCAGTCAACTATTGGAAGCTATGCTTTATCCCGCAATTGAAAGCTTAGAAGAGGCCATCGATGCTAAAGACTTGGATTTGTTCAAAAATAATTACCAAACGTTGCTAAACTCATGCAATGCCTGCCATGCTGCAACCGGATATCCCTTTCTGAAAATGAAAACGCCCGAACATAACCCCTATAACCAGGTATTTGGCAAAGAATAATTATTTGCGCAAGGCGGTATTAAAGCAAAATGGCAAATTCAATAGTTGATACACCTGAAGACATTCGGTCGGCAGCCGATTTAGTGGCCGAATCCAAAAAAATATCAAAACTTTGGTTTGGTCTGAGCATAGCGGCGTTGCTGATTGCCGGTTTTATGTCGCTTTCCTTTATTATCGGCCGGGCACCTGTTATAAGCGAGTGGATAACCGATCCCCAATGGATAAAACGCGTACTGATTGTTCACGTAAATCTCGCCCTTATTATATTTATATATGCATTTTATTGCGGTTTATATATGCTGATTCCACATAAAAATGCAAATATCAAGCTGCCTTATTTCGGTCTTTTCCTGGCTATAATTGCCACATTATTGCTCATTATAAATATATTCATCCCGTCGGCCACCCCAATTTTATCCAATTATGTGCCCCTTCTGGACAGCACTTCTTTTAAATGGGCGCTGATTCTTTTCGCTATTTCCGTAATTATCACGGTTTCCGGCCCAAGACTTATTACCAGAACCAAAGTTTACGGCATTACCGACAAACCCATTATCTCTAAAGCGGCCATCCCCGCCCTGCAATCGGCCGCTATGCTGATAATTTTGAGTTTGATTGTATTGTTTGTTTCGTGGCTCAAAAACGACAATAATTTGGTTCCTTTTGTGTATTACGACAGACTGCTATGGGGCGCGGGACATATTCTGCAATTTGTTAATTCGGCCATTACCGTTGCGGCCTGGTTGATTATTGCCCGGCGCTTGCTGGGCGTTTCCGTTATGTCGTTCAGGTTGTCCGCAATTTTGTTTGCTTTGTTTACATTACCGGTACTGTTCAGTCCGCTTTTATTGACCGACGGCACTTCCTCTGCCAAATACCTGCTTGGATTTACGAGCTATATGCGTTGGGGCATTTTCCCGATTGTATCGCTCATCATGCTGATTTTAATTTATAAGGTGTTTAGTGCAAAAAATGATGCTGAACCTCCCGTCCGATCGATACAAAATCCATATTTTACAGGTTTGATGGTCAGTTTGGCATTTATGATTATCGGCTTTATCGTTGGGGCGCTCATTCGGGGTTCAAATACGCTTATTCCGGCGCATTACCATGCCACTTTAGGCTCCATTACCGTGGCTTTCATAACCTTGACCTATTATCTGTTGGAAGTGTTCGATAAGCCATTCCCGAGTGTGAAAACAAGAAATTGGGCGGCATATCAGCCGGTTATTTTTGGATTGGGGCAGCTGTTGTTTGTGTTTGGCTTTGCCTATGCGGGCGCACACGGTTTAGCGCGCAAGTCTTTTGGAGCGGAGCAGGTAATTGGTTCCACTGAAGCGCTTATCGGTTTGATTGTATCGGGTATTGGTGGTTTGCTGGCGATTATTGGCGGACTTATTTTCTTATTGGTAATTATTTCTTCCATCAGAAACAAAACATCCACAGCGGCCTAGTTTATAGCTTCGTTAATGGGCCATGTTTAAGGTGATACCGTGCTGTTCGGGTATGCTGGCCACAATTTCTTTAAGAATAACTTTAGACAGGCGCACTTTTTGAAATCCCCTTGGCGCCACAAAACTGATGGTTCTTTTAATCACCGGGTTTTCGATTTGTTTGACCATTTCCAGCCTTCGTTCGCCCATATACAGGCAGGCCAGGCGCGGCAGAATAGTTAAACCCCCATTCCGGTCTATAATCTTGCGTATGGTTTCCAACGAATTGTTTTGGTAATTGATATTTTTGAGGTTTTCCACACTGAGGTGCCTTTTGAAATCGTCAATTTTTTGTTCCAGAAAATAAGATCGTAAATCGCCGGGCAAAATGAGATCGCCAAGTGGTATATTGGCCCATTTAATTATGTCATGGCCGGATAAGGGATGGTTTTTTCCCACATAAAGTACAAACTCCTCCTCAAATAATGCGCTTTCGTAAAAACCTTCTTTTGGAAATGGAGAGATAGTAACAGCACCATCCAGGTTTTCATTTTCAAAATCCCGTATCATCCTCGATATATTGACTTCAAATATCTCAAGATTCAGTTCGGGGTATTTTTCGGAAATCTGTTTTGTAAATAAAGGCACCAAATAGGGAGCCAGCCCCGTAAGTACACCCAGTTTGAAATTCCCTTTTGGGCGGTTATCCTTTTTATTGGCTATGGATTGAAATCTATCTCGTTCTTTCAACAAAACTTTGGCCTGTTCAATCAAATCTACCCCTTTCATGGTGGGCGTAACCGGATATCGGGACCGGTCGAAGATAATAATGCCGAATTCCTGTTCAAGGCGTTGAATTTCCCTGCTCAACGTAGATTGCGCCACATTACAAGCTTCCGCTGCCCGCGTAAAACTGCGGTATTTATCTACCGCTATGATGTATGTAAGCTGACTGAAATTCATACCTGCCTATTGAACATTAAATACCGGGAACTTAAAAGCCCGGTACTCATAAAATTAACGGTTTGAGCCTGCTTTTCATTCAAAAAACCTGATTTTCTGCTAGGGTTTACTTTGGCACAATTCTATCAAAACCCCGTTATTTCCCTTTGGATGCAGAAACGCCACAAGTTTGTTATCGGCTCCGTCTTTTGGGGTGTCATTGAGTACAACAAACCCCTCATTTTTGAGCCTTTTCAACTCAGCATGAATATCTTTGACCTCAAAAGCCACATGATGCATGCCCTCGCCGCGCTTTTCTATATACTTTGCAATTACCGAGTCGGGTTCGGTAGCGCCCAATAGTTCTATTTTGGATTCTCCGGTCTGAAAAAAAGCCGTTTCCACTTTTTCACTTTCCACAATTTCGCGCTTGCTGCATTTGGTGTTCAAAATCTTTTCATATACTGCGATCGCCTTCTCCAAATCTTTTACCGCAATACCTACATGATCTATATGCATAACATATTCAGATTATTTGTTTATCGATGTACCGCAATATATGAATAGCCAATCATTCAAAAGCATAATTTTTAGTCTAAAATATGTATTGAATTTGAATAATAATTTTAACTAACTTGTTGCATGCTATTTTCATACCCATATAGTGTAGTTTTCAATCAACCGTGCCCGGCTCCGCGGCGGCGGTAGATTATTTATTTATGCCGTTTATTTAACGGTCCCATCTTTCTAATTATCAAAACTATACCATTACTGCAATCAGGCAGTTAAAACCAATTACAATATCAAAATTATGTCCGTTTCCATACAATATGCAACTAAAAAGCATAGCAAATATGCCCTAGCTATATGCGATTTGATTGCCGTTGCCGCTAAGCAAAGAGGTACAGGTATAGCAAAACGCGACCCTAAGTATATTCAGAGTAAAATTGAAAAGGGAAACGCCGTAATTGCACTGGATGGAAACGTGTTGGTCGGGTTTTGTTATATAGAAACGTGGGAAAACAAAGAATATGTAGCCAATTCGGGGTTGATTGTAAATCCGGATTACAGAGGGCAGGGCATCGCCAGAAAAATCAAAGAAAAATCATTTCAATTATCGCGAGAGAAATTTCCTGACTCTAAACTCTTTGGAATAACCACCAGTTTGGCCGTTATGAAAATAAACTCGGGATTGGGATATAAACCGGTAACCTACTCCGAACTGACCCAAGATTCGGTTTTTTGGGATGGGTGCAAAAGTTGTCCCAATTACGACATTTTAACCAGAAATAACAGAAAAAACTGTTTGTGTACAGGGATGTTATTTGACCCAGCAGAGCTCAACAAAAATGCGGGGTCGGAATCGGAAAACCACGAAAACATGAGCAAGTTTTATCGTTGGGTACAAATTAAAAAAGAAGCATTTTTAAAACCATTTAAGAAATAGAATATCAATGAAAAAAGTTTTATTAGCCTTTAGCGGCGGATTGGATACCAGTTATTGCGCAATTCACCTTGCAAAAGATAAAGGCTACAATGTTTATACTGCGGCCGTAAATACCGGCGGCTTTGATGAGGCCGGAAAAAAAGAATTGGCAAAAAAAGCTACCGAACTGGGCATCAAAAATCACGTTTGCATAGATATTGAACAGGAATTTTACGAAAAGGGCATTAAATACCTCGTTTTTGGCAACGTGCTGAAAAACCATACCTATCCGCTGTCGGTTAGTGCCGAGCGTATCTTCCAGGCCATTGCACTTGCCGAATATGCTAAGGAAATCGATGCCGATGCCATAGCGCACGGAAGTACGGGCGCCGGAAACGATCAGGTGCGTTTCGATTTGGTATTTAATGTGTTGGTGCCCGAAATGGAAATAATTACCCCCATCCGCGACCAGCAACTGAGCCGTGAGCAAGAAGTGGAATATTTGAAAAACCACGGCATTAATAAAGAGTGGGCGAAAGCCAAATACTCCATCAACGCGGGATTGTGGGGCACTTCGGTGGGAGGGGCCGAGACCCTTACATCGAGCCAATATTTGCCCGAAGAAGCTTGGCCCACAAAAATTACGGAAGAGTCTGCCAAGATATTGGAATTGAGTTTCGAAAAGGGCGAATTAATAGGTTTAGATGGTGAAATAATAACCCCTGTCGAAGCTATTAAGAAGTTGGAAAAAATAGCCGAACCCTATGGTATTGGGCGAGATATTCACGTGGGCGATACCATTATTGGCATTAAAGGAAGGGTAGGTTTCGAAGCCGCAGCCCCTATGATTATTATAAAAGCGCATCAATTGCTGGAAAAACACGTATTGGGCAAATGGCAAATCTATTGGAAAGACCAGCTCAGCGAATGGTACGGTATGTTGATGCACGAAGCACAGTATTTAGACCCCGTAATGCGAAATATAGAAGCCTTTATGGACGACACCCAGCAAAAAGTAACAGGTAAGGTATTTGTTAAACTGGAACCCAAACGTTTTGAACTTCAGGGCATTGAATCGGAGTACGATTTAATGGCTTCCAAATTTGGCCAATACGGCGAAATGAATTTGGGCTGGAGCGGTGAGGACGTAAAAGGATTCACAAAAATATTGGGAAACAGCACTTTAATTCAACAAAAAATGCAGAACAATGATTAAGGCAGGAGTGATAGGAGGGGCCGGATATACAGCTGGCGAATTAATCAGGATATTGCTAGCACACCCCCATGTAAAGCTTAATGCTGTGGTGAGTAAAAGCCATTTTGGTGAATCACTTTACGTGGCACATCCAGATTTGGAGGGCGACACGGAGCTGGTTTTCGCCGATAAATTGGCGGAAGATACCGATGTTGTTTTCCTTTGTACGGGTCACGGACGAACCCAACAGGTTTTAGAATCGGGTTTGGTACCTGCCGGCACAAAAATAATAGATTTGAGCAATGAATTCAGAATAGAAGACGGCACGCACAATTATGTGTACGGTTTACCTGAATTAAATAAAGAACGCATCAAAAAAGCCCAAAATATTGCCAACCCGGGATGTTTTGCCACATTGATAGAACTTTCGTTATTGCCTTTGGCCAAAAACAACCTGCTCACCGATGATGTGCATTTTACCGCTATCACCGGGAGTACAGGGGCGGGACAAAATCCATCATCTACCACACATTTTAGCTGGAGAAACAACAATGCTTCTTTCTATAAGGCATTAAAACACCAACATATCGATGAAATAAAACAATGCGTTAATCAGCTGCAAAACGGCTTTGATAAAGACCTGCATTTACTGCCCATCAGGGGCACATTTACGCGCGGAATTCTTTCTGCCGGGTATTTAAAATGCGACAAATCGGCCGACGAGGTTCACGATATTTTCAAAGAATATTATAAAAATGAACCCTTTGTCCTGATTACTAAAACCAATCCAGATGTTAAACGCGTAACAAATACCAATAAAACAATTTTACACATCCAGAAGGAGGGCGACATGATATTGGTAACCGGCGCATTGGATAATCTGCTGAAAGGTGCATCGGGACAAGCCGTGCAAAACATGAATTTAATGTTCGGCCTGGACGAAACCACGGGACTGAACTTCAAACCTGCCGCTTTTTAAAACAAATATATAGCTATGATAAACAGTAATAATAAAATTGCAATATTGGGAGCCGGAAACCTGGGGTGTGCCATCGCCAAAGGTTTTGTAAACGCACAGTTTTGTAAACCGGAAGACATCATCCTGACTCGCCGAAATACCACTAAACTAAAAAAATATCAAGACGAGGGTTTTGCGGTTACTTCAGATAACGAAAAAGCGGTAAAGGATGCTAAATTTATATTTTTATGCGTTCAGCCCAGGCAACTGGCGGGGTTGATATCTGAAATTAACGCAGTATTGAGTGAAAATCGCCATGTTTTGGTATCTACCATTACCGGCGTAGAAATGGAAACCATTGAGAAATATTTGCAGGGTAATTTCCCAATAATCCGTGCCATGCCGAACACCGCCACCATTATATCGGAATCGATGACCTGTATTTGCGCAAATAAAGCAGGAAACGAAGCAATTGAAGAAATTGAACATCTATTTAAAGCCTTGGGTGACACTCTGATAATTGAAGAAAGCATGATGAAGGCCGCTACTGTTTTGGCCGCAAGTGGAATTGCTTTTTTCCTGCGTTATATCCGCGCAGCAACTCAAGGAGGCATTCAATTAGGATTTGATGCTTCTGAAGCACAAAAAATTGCCGTACAAACGGCCCGCGGTGCTGCATCTTTGTTGATTGGCAACGGCGCCCATCCGGAAACCGAAATAGATAAAGTTACCACTCCCAAAGGCTGTACTATTTCTGGTTTGAACGAAATGGAACACCAAGGCCTGAGCTCGGCACTTATCAAGGGAATTATAAAATCGTACGAAAAAATAAGCACCATTACAGAATGAAACTATTTGATGTTTACCCACTTTTTGACGTAGAGCCGGTAAAAGCCAAAGATTGCTATGTATGGGACAAAAACGGCGCCAAATATCTCGACTTTTATGGGGGACACGCCGTTATTTCCATTGGCCATGCCCATCCGCATTATATCGAAAAGATTGAAGACCAATTGGAAAATATAGGCTTCTATTCCAACTCGGTTCCCATTGCGGGACAGCAGGAACTGGCCGATAAATTGGGAAAAATATCCGGTTATGACGATAGCAACCTGTTTTTATGCAACTCGGGCGCAGAAGCCAACGAAAATGCCCTGAAAATTGCATCATCATACAATGGCAGAAAAAAAGTACTCGTTTTTGATAAAGCTTTTCATGGACGTACATCGCTGGCCGTGGCTGCAACCGATAATCCCAAAATTCTGTTTCCGGTAAATGAAGGCGCCGAGATAGTCCGCTTGGCATGGAATGATTTGGAATCAGCAGAAAAAGAACTGCAAAAAGGCGATTTCTGCTGTGTTTTGATAGAAGGAATACAAGGTGTGGGCGGAATCCAGGTTCCCGATCAGGAATTTATGCAGACCATACGTCAGTTATGCACAAAATATGATACGGTTTTAATATTGGACGAAATTCAATCGGGTTATGGCAGAACAGGTAAGTTTTTTGCACATCAGCATTTTGGGATTGAGGCCGATTTGATAACCGTAGCAAAAGGTATGGGAAACGGTTTTCCGGTTGCGGCCGTTTTGATTCACCCTAAATTCAAACCCTTTTATGGAATGCTGGGAACCACTTTTGGGGGAAATCATCTGGCCTGTGCAGCGGCTATTGCAGTTATAGATGTTATGAACGGGCAGAATTTGATGGAAAATGCCGGGAATATGGGTGCCTATTTAATGGAAGAACTGAAAAAACTGCCCGCAATCAAAGAAATTCGCGGCATGGGTTTGATGGTTGGTGCAGAATTTGATTTTGAAATTGCCGATTTAAGGAAAAAACTGCTAAAAAATCATAACATATTTACGGGGTCGTCTTCCAACAAAAACACGCTGAGACTTCTGCCTCCACTTACCATTACCAAACTGGAAATCAATCTTTTGATGGAAGCACTTAAAACGGAATTGAAATGAAACAGTTTATCAGTATAAAAGATGTGCCGAATTTAGGCGAACTCCTTAAAGACGCCATGCAGGTAAAGAAAAATCCGTTTGCATGGAAGGATTTGGGAACAAATAAATCCATCTGCCTGATTTTTCTGAATCCCAGCTTGAGAACCAGACTGAGTTCGCAAAGAGCAGCATCCAACTTGGGCGTGGAGGCTGTTGTGCTGGATATTGGCTCACAGGGCTGGAAGTTGGAATTTGGCAATGGCGTGGTTATGGATGGCGACAAAGCCGAGCATATAAAAGAAGCGGCCGCCGTAATCGGCTCCTATTTTGATGTGGTAGCCATACGCGCTTTTGCCGGTCTGAAAAACCGTGAGGAAGATTATAATGAAGAAATATTAACTGCATTTAAGAAATACTGTCCCGCACCCATCATAAATATGGAATCGGCAACGGGACATCCGCTACAGGCGCTGGCCGACTTGATTACTATCGAAAATTATAAAAAAGTGGAGCGTCCAAAAGTAGTTCTGACCTGGGCACCGCATCCAAAAGCATTGCCGCAAGCGGTTGCCAACTCCTTTGCCAGATGGAGCAACGCTGCCCATTATGACTTGGTAATAACGCATCCCAAAGGTTACGAATTAAATCCCGAATTTATCGGAAATGCACCCATTATTTACAATCAAAACGAGGCTTTTAAGGGTGCCGATTTCATATATGCAAAAAATTGGAGCAGCTATATGGAATATGGGGAGGTGCTCTCAAAAGATGCGGACTGGACAGTAACTAACGATAAAATGAAACTGACCAATAGCGCCAAATTTTTGCATTGTCTGCCGGTGCGCCGCAACATGATTGTAGCGGACGAGGTGCTGGATAGCAATCAAAGCTTGGTTATAGAGCAGGCAAAAAACAGAATCGTGTCTATGCAAACCGTGTTGAAAAACATATTATCGTCGGTTGGAAATTAGCTATGTCCGAAACACTAAAAGTTGTCAAGATTGGTGGTAAAGTTGCCGAAAACGATGAAAAACTGGTTGTTTTCTTAGATCATTTTGTGCAATTGGAAGGTCCGAAAATATTGGTGCACGGCGGCGGAGCTATTGCAACGGAAATCGGCAAAAAATTGGAAATAGAACCCAATCTCATCAATGGGAGAAGGGTTACCGATTCCGAAACGCTGGATTTGGTGCTGATGGTATATGCCGGATTGGTGAACAAGAAAATTGTAGCTTCTTTGCAGGCGAAGGGGGTAAATTCTGTTGGTTTGACAGGCGCCGATCTGAATCTTATTCAATCCAAAAAAAGAGAGGTAAATCCTATAGATTTTGGTTGGGTGGGCGATATTGAAAAAGTAAATGGAGGCGTTTTATCGGGCTTTTTGGAGGATGAAACGGTACCGGTGCTCGTTCCGCTTACCCACGATGGTATGGGTAATATGCTAAATACCAATGCCGACTCCATCGCCGCTTTTACCGCCATAGAAATGGGCAAATCCGCAAAAACAGAACTGATTTTCTGTTTCGAACAACAAGGCGTAATGAATAATGGGGCTGTGATTGGGAATCTAAATCCTGAAACCTACGAAGAATTAAAAAAACAAGAAGTAATTACGGCCGGCATGATTCCGAAATTGGATTCGGGATATAAAGCATTGCAAAATGGGGTTTTTAAAGTCAAAATTTGCGCTTATGATGAAATTAGCACCACAAACACCGGAACAAATTTAAAACTAAATTAAAATATGCCTGAAATTGAACAAATAACAGATAAAGCGGTCAATTTTTTAAAGAAATTGATAGCCATTCAGTCGTATAGCGGCGAAGAAGACAAAACCGCCGATTTGATTTTTAGCTATTTAACAGAAAATGGTTTCGATGCACAACGCAAACTCAATAATGTTTGGGCGTTTGCGGGGAAAAAGGATGAAAATAAACCCACTTTATTGCTAAATTCGCACCACGATACGGTAAGAGCGTCATCCAAATGGACCTACGACCCATTTGTCCCAACTTTGGAAGGCGATAAACTGATTGGACTGGGAAGTAATGATGCCGGCGGACCATTGGTCAGCCTGTTGCACGTGTTTTTGGAGCTGGCCAAGAAGGAACAGCCCTATAATCTGGTATTTTTGGCATCGGCAGAGGAAGAAACCTCCGGAAAACGGGGGGTGCCCATTGTATTGGAAGAGTTGGGAAATATTGATGTAGCCGTGGTAGGCGAACCGACCATGATGGATATGGCCATTGCCGAACGTGGATTGATAGTTTTGGATTGTATAGCACACGGACAAAGTGGACATGCCGCCAGGGGGGAGGGCATAAATGCCATTTATAGAGCTATAGAGGATATTAATTGGTTCCAAACCTACCAATTTGATAGAAAATCGGATATTCTGGGCGGTGTTAACATGACCGTAACACAAATTGAGGCGGGGTCGCAACACAATGTAGTGCCCGATGAATGCAGGTTTGTTGTGGATGTGCGCCCTAACGAGCATTACTCCAATACGGAATTGTTGGAATTAATCGCGCAGCATGTAAAATCCGAAATAAATCCACGATCGCTGAATTTAAATGCATCCGGCATCGATAAAAACCATGCGATTGTGCAAAAAGGAATCGAAATGGGCATCAAAACCTATGGCTCACAAACCATGTCGGACCAGGTACACATGCCGTTTCCGTGCATTAAAATGGGCCCCGGAGATACGCATCGTTCGCATACTGCTGATGAATATATTTATCTACATGAGATAGAAAACGGCATTAAAATATATCTCGAATTATTGGATGGATTGATTATTTTGTAAATGTCAATAGTAACAGATATTTGTTATTACTAAAAACTTTTTAAAAAATTTCTAAAAATGGCAAAAAAACTTTGGGATAAAGGCATAAAAACGGATGCATTTATAGAGCAATTTACCGTTGGAAAGGACAGGGAACTGGATTTGGAACTGGCAAAATACGATGTGCAGGGAACCATAGCACATATAACCATGCTCGAATCGGTTGGTTTACTAGAAAAAGATGAGTTGAAAGTCCTTACCAAAGAGCTAAACCGTATCCTCGATGAAGTTATAGAACCCGGGCTTTTCAAGATAGAAGAAGGGGTAGAAGATGTACATTCCCAAATAGAATTGATGCTTACACAAAAATTGGGCGATGTAGGCAAGAAAGTACACTCCGGCCGCTCCAGAAATGACCAAGTTTTGGTGGATTTACGCCTGTATTTAAGAGCCCAGATTTTAGAAATCGTACAACTCACCGAAAAGCTTTTTGACACGCTGA
This sequence comes from uncultured Balneolaceae bacterium, assembly GCA_964615135.1. Lineage (GTDB taxonomy): Bacteria > Bacteroidota > Rhodothermia > Balneolales > Balneolaceae > Balneola. The sequence continues at coordinate 27,982 of CAZTOG010000009.1, forward strand.
TTCATCAAAGTAACACCTATAAAGGTCATTTAATGCCGGGGTATACCCATACTCAAGCAGCTATGCCTTCCAGTTTTGGATTGTGGTTTGGTGCCTATGCCGAAAGTCTGACCGATGATATGGTTTTGACCGAAGCCGTTTATAAAATTGTGAATAGAAATCCGCTCGGTTCGGCCGCAGGATATGGGTCTTCCTTTCCGCTAAACAGAAAAATGACAACTGAGTTATTAAACTTTGGGGGGGTGAGTCAAAATGTCGTTTATGCACAAATGGGGCGTGGTAAGACCGAGCAAACATTGACTTTTGCGATGGCCGGGATTGCGAGTACATTAAACAAATTTGCTGCGGATGTGTGTTTATACAACAGCCAGGATTTTGCGTTTATAAAACTTCCCGATGAACTTACCACCGGTTCCAGTATAATGCCGCACAAAAAAAATCCCGATGTTTTCGAATTGATCCGTGCAAAAACCAACGTGCTAAAAGCCTTGCCCAATCAAATCATGATGGCCATTGGAAATTTAACTTCGGGGTATCATCGCGATTTTCAGCTCTTGAAAGAAATATTATTCCCTGCAATTCAAGATTTAAAGGATTGCCTATTTATAACGGAGTATGCCGCCGGTAAAATAATTCCGGTTAAGGATATTATAAATCAACCAAAATATAAGCTCATTTTTTCGGTGGAGCGTGTGAATGAATTGGTATTAAAAGGTGTACCGTTTCGCGAGGCCTACAAACAAGTGGCTCAAGAAATTGAAGAGGGCAGTTTTGAGCCTCCAAAAGAACTAAATCATACCCACGAAGGCAGTATAGGCAATTTAGGCAACGAAGAAATTACCGCACGATTCAAAGAAGTGATGAAGAGATTCAAATAATTTATTTCCTTTTTTAATTGTCTTTAGTTCTCCAATCGTTTAATGTTTTAAAGGGAAATGGTTAGGAATTCAGAGCTAAACAAAACCAACTCATCTTCAAGCACCAAAGGTGCAGAACCTTGTTCGCCCGCTGACGAATCAACAAAACATATAAAATTTGGGAATATGGATAACCGATGGGATTTGGTTAGCCCATAGATCTCGGAGAGGTCACATTTTTATAGAAAAAATTTCAACGAAAAGAGCATTCGATCCCCTCGGGGTCGCACATCCGTTTATAGAATCTTTTTTTCTATAAACATGCCATCCCTTCGGAGTATGTAAACGAAAAACAATTGTGTATTTGAAGGTTTTCGTAGAACCTAGAATTAACGTCTTTCTGATCCGCTCTGCCGGCAGAGAAGAATCTGTGCCCGTTTCACTTGTTCTGAATGTGAATAAAGCTTTGGGTAACCTATTAATTTGGTAGGCGCTCTACTAGCTGCATCCTGACCACCCCGTCCGCAAGCGGACACCCCTCCACAGAGGGGAATTGGCACTGTGCTAAATATAGCATTCAAAACCCCGGGGTTGGAGCTTAAAATAAAAAGTGTTAACCTTTTCCAGCAATAGGCATAAATAAAAACAAAACAGTCAACCTAAATCAGGAAATGACGAACTTGGAGAATTCCCCTCTACGGAGGGGTGGTTTCACGCGAGCGTGAAAGCGGGGTGGTCCCAAAGTAAGATTAACTGACGGAATAAAAAGCTGATATGGGGCTAAAGCCCCGAATCCGGTATATTAAAACCATTCCGTTGGATAAATCCGATGGAAATGAATTTATATATTTAATTCAGTTTCATAATAAATCCAGAATGGTAATAGCCCTATACTGATTATCTTCTCATAACTCATTTTTATAAAGAGGAAATAGAATGTTTAATATTAAATTATTGTTGAGTTCTGAAATCATTTTATACTAACGAATTAAGAATTTAAAAGCACAGGATACAAATGGAATTAGGTCTTTTTACTTTTGTAGATAACAATGTTATCGCAGAAACGGGCAAAAAGCTGCCCCCGGCCAAACGGCTTGAGAATTTGATGGAAGAGATTAAACTTGCAGATGAAGCCGGTTTGGAAATATTTGGCATTGGCGAGCACCATCGAGATGATTATGTGGTGTCGTCGCCCACTTCTATTTTGGCGGCAGCATCAACCATAACCAAAAATATCAGGCTTACCAGCGCCGTAACCGTTCTTGGATCCGAAGACCCGGTGAGGGTTTTCCAGCAATTTGCACACATCGATTTGCTTTCGAAAGGAAGGGCAGAAATTATGGTTGGGCGGGGTTCTTTTATAGAATCTTTCCCGTTATTTGGCTACAATTTGCAGGATTATGAGGAATTATTTGAGGAAAAACTGCAATTATTGCTACAGCTCAGGGAAGAACCCGTAATTACCTGGGAAGGAAAATTCAGGCCGGCAATAAAAAATCGAGAAATTCATCCGCAGCCCTATCAGGATAAAATACCTATTTGGAGGGCAGTCGGCGGTACGCCAAAATCGGCTTATGTTACCGGCGTACTTGGTTTGCCCATGGCCATAGCCATAATAGGCGGTTATCCGGCTCATTTTAAGCAAATGGTAGATTATCACGTGCAAGGTGCGCAAGACCACGGCCACGAAATACAAGATGTAAGTATAAATTCGCACGGTTTTATTGCAGAAAGTTCGCAAGAAGCCATGGATATTGCCTTCCCGGCATTTAAACAGTCGATGGATAGAATTGGTCGGGAAAGAGGCTGGTCGCCCATGTCCCGCGCTCAGTTTGATGCATCCACGCAGCTGGAAGGTGCCAATTTTGTGGGAAGTCCGCAGCAAATTATTGATAAAATTATGTATCAGTACGAGATTTTTAAACACAAACGTTTTTCACTGCAAATGAGCGTTGGTTCGGTACCTCACGATAAAATGATGAAATCCATCGAACTGTTTGCCACAAAAGTTGCGCCGGTTATCCGTAAAGAACTGGGCGAGGGATAATAAAGCGGGATAATAAATCTATCCGACAATACCTTAAGCAAGCCTTTCGGTATTGTCGGCTTTTTTATTCAATGTGTTCTTTTAGTTTGTTTAAAAGAACTTCACAGCTTCGGTCCAGCATTTCAAAAACATTATCGAAGCCTTTTTGGCCGCCATAATAGGGGTCGGGCACTTCGCCATTTTCGGGAGTGGGGTCAAATTCTCTCATCATTCTTACTTTGTAATCGTATTTATCGCCCTCGTATAAATATTTGATATTGTTTTTATTGCTCGAATCCATAGGTAAAATAAGGTCGAAATCGTCCAAATCTCTGGCGTCAAATTGTCGCCCGCGTGAAGGCAGATAAACGCCATGCTTATTAGCAGTGGCCTGGCTACGGCTATCGGCTTTTTCACCGATATGGAATGCCGCTGTTCCGGCAGAATCTATATAAAAATAACTCGATAATCCGGCCTCTTTTACCTTATGTATAAAAATTCCTTCAGCCGTTGTACTTCGACAAATATTGCCCAGGCAAACAAAGCATAATTTATATGGATTGTCTTTGGTAATAGGTCGAAAAATAGAGCTCATATTTCAAAAAATTAATATAGTATTGTTGTTTGTTATGAATTAGATGCTAATAATATGGCTTTTATGCACATAAATAAAATCAAGGGTGGGCATTAAATAAATAGTGTAGTTAATTTCACTGCTTTTCATTTGATTTTCGTATATTTACCAACTTATGACTATTTGTTGAAATAAAGGTAAGTATGTCGAAAAAGTTTGAAGAAATAAAACAACTCAATTACTCAAAAACCGAACTGGAAATACTGAAATGGTGGAATGAGAACCAAATTTTTAAGCAAAGTTTGGATTCCCGCGAAGACGGTATTCCCTTTACTTTTTATGAGGGCCCGCCCACGGCCAATGGCAAACCGGGTATTCACCACGTTATGGGACGTACCGTAAAAGACTTGTTTTGCCGCTATAAAACGCTGAAAGGTTTTAAAGTGGAACGAAAAGCCGGTTGGGATACGCACGGTTTACCGGTAGAAATTGAGGTAGAAAAAGAACTTGGACTGGAAGGCCGCTCGCAGGTTGAAGAGTATGGAATTGCAAAATACAACGCAAAATGCCGTTCCAGCGTACTTAAATACAAAGAACTTTGGGACGATTTGACCTCCCGAATGGGATATTGGGTAGATCAGGAAAATCCGTACATCACCTTTAAAAACGAGTATATAGAATCGGTTTGGTGGGCGGTAAAAAAACTGTACGACAAAGGCCTGATTTACAAAGGTTTCAAAATTCAATGGTATTCGCCCGGTAACAGCACCGTGCTATCATCGCACGAGGTCAGTTTGGGCTACAAAGAAACCCAGGATCCATCCATATACGTTAAATTTACGGCCCAAAACGAAGATAATACTTACTTTTTGGCGTGGACAACTACACCGTGGACCATTATTTCGAATATGGCCCTGGCCGTACACCCCGATGTGGATTATGTAAAAGCAGAGCACGAGGGCGAGTTTTATTATGTGGCCGAGGCTGCTTTGGAGCGTCTGTTTGAAGAGAATTTTAAAATAATCGAAAAAATAAAAGGCAAAGACCTTTTGGGAAGAAGATACGAGCCCATTTTTGATTATGCCGCCAACGAACTGGGTCAGGATGTGGCTTGGCAGGTAATTCCTGCCGAATATGTAACCACCGAAGATGGTACAGGCGTGGTGCACACCGCGCCGGCTTATGGTGCAGATGACTATGAGTCGTGCAAAGCCGCAAATATCCCCATGTTCAATCCTATAGACAGAGATGGACTTTTTACCGATTTGGTACCCGAATTTGAGGGGCAATGGTTTAAAGAAGCCGATAAGGGAATAGCACGCGCCATCAAAGAAAAAGGCCTGATGTTCCGCCACGAAACATTCTTGCACAACTATCCTTTCGACTGGCGAAAAGGAACGCCGTTGATGTCGTACCCGGTAGATTCCTGGTTTATAAGAACCACGGATATTAAAGATAAAATGGTAGAGCTCAATAAAACCATTAATTGGAAGCCCGAGAGTACAGGTTCGGGACGCTTTGGAACCTGGCTGGAAAATAACGTGGATTGGGCCATTTCAAGGCAAAGATATTGGGGCACACCCATTCCGATTTGGGTAAGCGATAAAGACCCGAATTATGTGGAGTGTATAGGAAGCATTAAGGAACTGAAAGAAAAAGCAGGCCTATCTGAAGATTATGAATTGGATTTGCACCGCCCGTATATAGATGATATTACATGGCCTGCACCTGATGGTGGTACCATGCACAGAATCAAAGATGTGATTGATGTTTGGTTTGATTCCGGTTCTATGCCTTTTGCACAATGGCACTATCCGTTCGAAAACAAAGAGAAATTTGAAGAAAATTACCCGGCCGATTTTATTGCAGAAGGTATAGATCAAACCAGAGGTTGGTTCTACACATTGCACGCACTGGGAACCATGCTTTTTGACGATGTGGCATTTAAAAATGTGGTATCCAACGGTTTAGTACTCGACGAAAACGGCGAGAAAATGAGTAAATCGAAGGGTAACACGGTCGATCCTTTCGAAGTAATCAGTAAATACGGCGCCGACACGGTACGCTGGTATATGATCAGCAATTCATCGCCGTGGGATAACCTGAAATTCAGCGAAGAAGGCCTGAAAGAAGTACAGCGCAAACTGTTCAATACCTTGGTCAATACCTATTCGTTCTTTGCAATGTATGCCAATATTGACGGTTTTACTTACTCGGGTTCGCAAATTACTATTATTGAAAGACCGGAAATAGACCAGTGGGTGATTTCAAGACTCAATACCACTATTAAACTGGTAGAAGAGTATATGGAAGATTATGAGCCCACAAAAGCAGCTCGCTCCATAGAAAAATTTGTCGAAGAACTGAGCAATTGGTATGTGCGCCGCAACCGCCGTCGTTTCTGGAAAGACGGAAATACCCTGAATAAAACAGCAGCGTATCAAACCCTGTACGAGTGCTTAATAAGCATCAGTAAAATGATTAGCCCGATAAGCCCATTTATAGGCGATTGGCTGTACCAGAATTTAAACAGCGTAACCAACCTGGAAGAAGGCTCCGTACACCTCACATTTTTCCCAACGGTAGAAGAAACGGCCATAGATAAAGCGTTAGAGCACAAAATGGATATGGCGCGATTGATTACAACCATTGTGCTGCGCATACGAAATCAAATAGATATGAATGTGCGTCAACCGCTGCCACGTATAATTCTGCCCATAAAAGACGAGGCAGAACGTCAGGCAATCGAGTCGGTTAAAAATATCATATTGGAAGAAGTTAACGTGAAAGATATCCAGTTTGTTGACGACGACTCCGGTATCGTTCATAAATCGGCGAAGCCAAATTACCCGGTGCTGGGCAGAAAATTGGGTCCGAAAATGAAAGCAGTAGCAGCCAGAGTAAGTCGGTTGAGCACCGAGGATATATCGGAATTTGAAAAAAATGGCTATATTGAACTTGATTTGGCCGACGGCGAATCCGTCAGGCTAGACGAAGACGGTCTTGAAATAATAAGAACCGGGCTGGAAGGCTGGGAAGTTGAGACCGAAAGAGGACTGAGCGTTGCCGTTGATACAGAACTGAGCCACGAGCTGGTACTGGAAGGTTTGGCGAGAGAATTCGTCAACAGAATCCAAAATATGCGTAAAGAAGCCGATTACGACGTTGTTGACAGGATAGTTATCGGTTTTGAAGGCCCGGAAAAAATAATGGAGGCCGTAAAAGCAATGCAAGAGTATATAGAAGAGGAAACCCTGGCCGAAGTAATCGAATTCAGCGCTCTGGAAGTTTCCGATTTTGATAAAGAATGGGATATAAATGGCATAAATTGCAAAATATCAATTAGAAGAAATGTAAATTCATAAATTTGTAGCTATGAGTAAAAATCCAAAAGATAAAGAGCGGATATCGCCTTATAATGATGAAGAGCTCGAATATTTCCGCGGTATTATTCTAAAAAAATTGAAAGACGCCAATCGGGAATTGGAGTATATTCAAAGTGCGTTGCAGGCAAGCATGGAGAATGCAAGCGACGAATCGGCGTACTCTTTCCACATGGCCGATGCAGGATCGGATGCACAAGAGCGTGAAAAAAACTACATGCTTTTGAACCGCACCCGTAAATTTGCCAAATATTTGACCGACGCACTTACCCGTATCGACAATAAAACGTATGGAGTTTGCAAAGTTACCGGCAAAAAGATTTCGAAAGGCCGTTTGGAAGCAGTACCGCATACCCAGCTAAGTATAGAAGCTAAACTAAAGCAACGCTAAAAAATATAGTTTGAACAGAAAAAAACTTATTGCATTAATAGTACCGGCACTTGTGGTTCTCGGCCTCGATCAGCTGAGCAAATGGATTATAAGAACCTCGCCCGAATTACAGCATAAAACTTTAATTGATGGATGGTTAGAGTTTTATTTTGTGAAAAATGAGGGAATGGCCATGGGCATAAACGTACTTCCAACATGGTTAATAAGCCTGATAGCAATATTGGCTACTATTGGTATTTTAATTTATCTGTTTAAACATCTGGATAAGTCTAAAACCAGCTTTTTGGTGTTTATGGGACTTATTTTGGGGGGTGCTTTGGGCAACATCTCCGACCGGCTATTTATGGGTTATGTTTATGGCTATGGCGGCGTTTTACAGGGACACGTTGTCGATTTTATTCATTTCAGCTTAAAGATATCGGGTAAACCGGTATTCCCTTATATTTTCAATGTGGCAGATATAGCCATTTCGGTTTCAATAGTTACGTTATTGGTTTTCAGCAAGCGGCTGTTTGCCCAAGAACAGGTTTTACAAATAAGTGAGGAAATAGCCGAAACCACTGAATAAAATTATTTATAGATTTATAAATAACAACAGTGTAGATATTCAAAGTCGTGACGTATAATTCACGACTTTTTTCTTTGGCCGATTAATCTTCGTGGCCGTGTTTGGCAGGCTCGTTATTAAAAAAATTGATTTTGTTTTCGATGGGAATTTGATCTACAATTTCCAGTCCAAAACTGGCCAAACCAATTCTTTTGATAGGATTATTGGTGAGTAAGCACATTTTTCTAATTCCCAATGCTCTTAAAATCTGTGCGCCAATTCCATAATCCCGAGGGTCATTTTTTCTGGGTGGATCCAAAGATTCATCATTGAAATTCCCTTCCTGCATAAGCTTAAGGGTTTTTAACTGGTTCACCAATACCGAGCCCCTTTGGTTTCTGTTCATATATAAAACAACGCCTTTGCCGGCGCGCTCTACCTGCAACATAGCCTGATGTAGGATGTCGGAGGTGGCAGAATTACGGGCACCAAATATATCTCCAATCAGATTGGAAGAATGTACCCGGGTAAGAACAACTTCGTCTTTTTCCCAAGTGCCTTTGGTAAGCGCAAGGTGGATGTCACCACTCAGATTTTCTTCAAAAGCACGCAGCTTAAAATCGCCGTACATGGTGGGCATATCAATATCCATTACCTCGTGCACCAGCGATTCGTTTTCGTTGCGATAGGCAATCAAATCCTTGATGGTGATAAACTTCATATCAAATTTTTTGGCAATCTTGATCAAATCGGGCACACGGGCCATTTCCCCGTTTTCCTTCATGATTTCACAAATAATGCCGATGGGCTTAAAACCGGCCATTTTGGCCAAATCAATGGCAGCTTCGGTGTGCCCGGCGCGCCTTAAAACGCCCCCATCCACTCCTAAAAGCGGGAAAACATGGCCCGGACGTCGAAAATCCAATGCTTTGGAACTATCTTTGGTCAATTCACGAATGGTATTTGCCCGGTCTGCCGCAGAAATACCGGTTGTGGTAAGTCGCTTATGGTCTATCGAAACGGTGAAATTGGCTTCGTCGGGGTCGGCGCCATGCGTAACCATGTGCGACAGATTGAATTTATCGGCGATGGTTTTGGTCAAGGGCGCGCATACCAAACCACGCCCGTGAGTAACCATAAAATTAATTGCTTCGGTGGTAACCATTTCTGCTGCCATCAGAAAATCGCCTTCATTTTCGCGGTCTTCGTCGTCAACAACAATCACCATCTTGCCGGCCTTAATATCTTGAACGGCCTCTTTGATGGAGTTAAATCGAAACAATTCTGCCATTTTGGTAAAGTTTATATTATTTGCCCGATTTTTCGGCTTTATTTGGATTTACGTCGGTAATGGCGGAGGTCAAAAATCGGATTTTGACGTTATTGCCAACCTCAACGAGAACGGAGTCGTCTTCGATGGCATTCAACACACCGATTATACCTGCCGAAGTAACCACTTTATCGCCTTTTTTCATAGTGGATACTTTTTGTTGTATCTCTTTTTGTTTCTTGCTTTGCGGGCGGATGATGAAGAAGTAGAATACCACAAAAATGGCACCTAAAAATATCAGGTTCACAAAACCGCCGTCGCCACCTTCTCCTGCCGGAGTCATGAATAATAAAAATAAGTTCATTAAATACATTTTTTTGATTGAAAGATATCCCTCAAATATAAGATTTAATTAAGAAAAACTCATTGTTAATTGCCCTCGCCGCCTATGGTTTGCGAAAGGGTACAATACTGCACCTAAATGTAAATGCCTGGGTGAATTAAATTCTTATTTTTGGATGAAATTGCACGGATTGATTCAAACATTCTTTAGCAGATCTTTTAGATTGGGCGCGGGCTTGAACCGTGGTCCAAATTCGGCTTCAAATTTTTCCATTTGTTCAATAAATACATCTGCGCCGATGCTTTTCAGATATCCAAACGGACCGCCGGTAAAAGGTGGAAATCCAAGCCCCATTATAGCACCTAAATCACCATCGTTCGCCGAGCTGATTATCCCTTCGTTCAGGCAATGTGCGGCTTCGTTTACCATCATATACACGATACGTTTTTGTGCTGTTTCCTTATCGGGATTACTGCGATTTGAACCACCAAAAAAGCTATAGATATCGGTATTTATGCCCGCTTTTTTACCATCTTCGTATTTATAAAAACCTTTACCGTTTTTTCGGCCCAAAAATCCATTTTCAAACAATTCGTCTGCTTTTGTGGAAGATTTACCGCCTCTTTTGGAGAACATAGGCTCCATTGTTTCGCCAACATGTGCGCCAACGTCTATGCCCACTTCATCCAAAAGTGTTACCGGGCCGACCGGGAAACCGAAATCTCTAAGTGCACTGTCCAGAAATTCTATGGATGCTCCTTCTTCCAACAGCAACAGTGCTTCGTTTATAAATGGCGCCAAAATCCTGGTAGTGTAAAAACCGGGGCCATCTTTAACTACAATCACGGTTTTGCCTTGTTTTACGCCAATATCGTAGGCGGTTGCCGTAACCCAATCGGCGGTTTCGGGAGTGGTTATAATTTCCAACAGCGGCATTTTCTGTACCGGCGAGAAATAATGCATGCCTATCACATTTTGGGGGCGTTTCGCACCCTTTGCAATATCCGTAATGGGCAGGGACGAAGTATTTGTGGCAAAAATACATTCTTGCGAGGTGTTTTTTTCCACTTCTGCCAATATTTTATGTTTCAATTCCAAATCTTCAAAAACGGCTTCAATTACCAAATCTACTTTGTCGAAGGCTTCGTAATTCTCAACGCCCATAACCCTTGCCGAAATTTGATCTCTTTCGAAAGTGGATATGATTTTTCTCTTGGCTTTCTTATCCAATGTCTGCCAAATGCTTTTTTCTCCTTTTGCGGCCGATTTTAAATCCCTGTCTTTCAATAAAACCGGTTTTTTGGCCTTGTTTACGGTTACATCTGCAATTCCCGTGCCCATCAGCCCGGCGCCAAGTACAGCTACATTATCTATCTGTTTAACATGGTTTTGTAAAGGATTTTTTTTAGCTCCCGTAATAGAGAAAAACAGATTTACCAAAGCCCGCGATTCGGGCGTGGCACCCAATTCGCCAAATAACTTGGATTCGTTTAACAATCCTTTGGTTTTACCGTGCTTATAGCCGTATTTGACCGCCTCAATTATTTTTGGTGGAGCAGGATAATTGCCCCTGGTTTGTTTAAAAGTTTGTTTTGCGGCCTGTTTAAAAATGATATTCCGCCCGACAGGATTGCTTTCCAGGAGTTTTTCAGTAAACGAGCGTTTGTCCTTCTTTTTATAACTGGAATTGGAGGATAGTTTTTGAACTGCTTTTATCGCCGCTGTTTCGATGGCATCTTTGTGGGTAATTTCGTCGGCCAGACCCATTTTATAGGCTTGGCGTGCAAAAATATTTTTTCCTGTAAGCATATAAGTTAGTGCTTTCTGTATGCCAATTATTCTGGGCAGGCGCTGCGTGCCTCCGGTTCCGGGCAATATGCCCAATTGCACTTCCGGCAGTCCCAAAACGGTTTTTGGATGATTGGATATCACCCGGTAATGGCAGGCCATGGCCAGTTCGAGCCCGCCCCCGATACAACTGCCGTGAACGGCAACAACTATAGGTTTTTTGGAAGCTTCAATTCTATCCAATACTATATGGCCATCTCTGCTCAGTTGTTCCAATTCTTTTGCCGTTTCTCTTTCCTGGAACATTTCTATATCGGCACCGGCTATAAAATTGTCTTTTTTGCCGCTTATCAAAACCGCGCCTTTTAGATCAGTGTTATTTTCTAGCTCATCCAAAAAGGCATTGAATTCATCAATCATGGCCGTGTTAAGCGTATTTACCTTTGCATCGGGTTGGTCGAACACGATTACGGCAACACCATCTTTCGCTTTAATTTCCAAATAACTCATGCTTTATACCTCTCTAAAATAATTGCGTGCCCTTGCCCGCCTGCTGCGCAGGCTGTAACAAGTGCGTATTTACCATCTTCTCGAATTAATCTGTTCGCTGCGGTGGTTACCAGGCGTACGCCGGTGGCGCCGAAGGGATGTCCCAAAGAAAGGGAGCCGCCTAGGGTATTTAGTTTGTCCATAGGTACTTTACCCACTTTTTTGTCTCTGTTTAGCGATTTTTTAGCAAAATCGGTAGAATCCAAAGCGGCCAAAACGGATAAAATCTGTCCGGCAAAAGCTTCATGGAATTCAAAAACGTCAATATCTTCAAGTTTTAGGTTTGCTGCATCCAATATTTTTGGAGTCGCGTACGCCGGCCCCAGCAATAACTCATTGCCCGGATTTTGCGATACATAATTATACTCGCGGAGGTATGCTTTTGGTTTCAATCCCAGTTCGAGTGCCTTTTTTTCGCTCATAATAAAGGAAGCGGATGCGCCATCGGTTAAAAACGAAGCATTGCCCGCAGTTATGGTTCCGTGCGGTTTTATAAATGCCGGCTTCAATTTGGCCAGTTTTTCCATCGAGGTATCTTTACGGAAGCCGTTATCATGTTCTACCAAATTGAAATGTGGGGGTATCTTTGCTGCAATCAGTTCTTCGTCCAATAACCCTTTTTCGGTAGCTTCGGCTGCCAAATGATGCGAGCGCAGAGCGAATTCGTCTTGATCGTTGCGTGAAATACCAAAATATGCGGCCATTCGGTCGGCACTTTCACCCATAACTTCGCCGGTAGAAAATTCGGCAATGGAGGGCAATTCGGGCAAGAAATCTTTTATCCCCAAACCTTTAAAAAACTTGATAAACTCCAATGGCGATTTATATTTGCGTGCGGCCAGCAGGTTTTGGCGGAATTTTTTCCTGAAACGTATCGGAATATCCGACATCAATTCGGTTCCGCCGGCCATAACAATTTCGGCCTGGCCCGAGCGTATCAAATCCATTCCCGATGTAATGGCCTGATTTGAAGAAATGCATGCCATGGTTACCGTATGTGCGGGAACTGTATCCGGAATGCCGGCACCGAGCGCACTTTCTCGGGCGACGTTGCTTGTGGCAATATCCTGGATGACCGAACCCACGATAACGCGGTCTATCTGGTCGGGATTTACGTTATTTCTTGCAATTAAACCTTGAATGGCCATTCGACCCAGGTCGTAAGCCATAAGATTTTTATAATCTGTTCCGGCCCTTAAAAATGGAATTCTGCATCCATCGACCAAAACAGGTGTATTTGAGAGATTTTTTGAAGTTTCCATACCCTATTTTACTTAATTTTAAGCTAAGTTAACAGTGTTAACCTAATAAACCATAAATATTTAATATTTTTCTTTGTCCATATTGTAAATGTTGTTATATTTGGCGTCTCACTAGGGCGATTAGCTCAGTTGGTTCAGAGCACCTCGTTTACACCGAGGGGGTCGGGGGTTCGAGTCCCTCATCGCCCACGTAATAAGGCGGATAAGTATTTATATTATAATTGCTTATCTGCCTTTATTATTTTATGGATATAATATAGCTATCGCTTATTTATATTTCGTAAATCTTTTCTTTTCGTGGGTTTTTATTGTGTTTTATTTTTAATTAGCTCCGCACGCAGTATGCAATAAACCAGTGTTTGGTATATTTTAAATATTTTCACTAATCCATTAATTGGTCTAGTTACCGTAATAATTAATATTACAATTGATTTATATATAATACTTTAGTTGATATTAGTTGTATAAATTATATATTATAAACAATGCTTATATGCTGTTACTGGTTAGTATTAATACTATTACGATTATAGCATAAATTATAGTGGATTAAAAAGTGGGACAGAATATGGAAATTAAATTTGTAAAAAGATCGGCGATTAGTACGGCTAAAAAGCGAGTATCGAAATTTAAGCCATTACTCGAGGCTTTGGATAAATTAAAGCCCGGTGGGTCTGCAATTGAGGTATCATATACGGATGAAAGAAATGTTAATTCCATGCGCACCGCGGTATATCATTACGGTAAACAAAAAAGCATGGCTATTCGCAGCAGAAAGGATTCTAAAAATAATAAGATTTATTTTTTTAGAGATTAATTGCTTTCGTTAATACCGGCCCAATTTAAATACATATTACGTACCTCTTCGATATGCTGGTCTAGGGTTTCTATGGTCCAGTCGGTTGTTTCTATTTCGGGATGGATGGTGGCCGTTATATCCCCTTTTTTCGACATCAGAGAGCCCTCGTAACTCAATTCTCCATTACCGTCAAAATATATGGGTACAATAGGATAGCCGAGTTGTAATGCCATGTGAAATGCGCCTTTTTTAAACGGACCGATAATACCCTCGTGTTTTCGTGAGCCTTCCGGCGCTATTACCAGGCTTAAATTCTGCCGTTTTATACGTGCCAGGGCTTTATTCAATGTGGCAATGGCTTTTTCGCTATTTTGGCGTTTTATAAATATTTGGCCGGTAAGCCGACATATTATAAAAAAGAACGGATTGTACTGTAGTTCCCATTTTATAACTATCCGGATGCGCTCCAAAGCCAGTGCCAAAAAAGTCGGTATATCGAGTGTGGAACAGTGGTTAAATATATAAACCACTGGCCTTGTTTTATCTTTCCTCAGGTCGATGACCTTGTAATTGATGCCTAAAATATACAAAACCGGCTTGCCTAAAAAAGGTGCAAAGTTTTCCACAATCCAATTATTTGCCTTTCCGAAGCTAAAAAATGCAATTAATGGAATTAGTATTGAAGCTATGAGCAGCAAAATAAAAAACACAAAAATTGCTATATAACTTCGTATATGTTCGGTAAGGGTTAATTTTTGGCTCATATATTTTATAATGTGCTGGCGTTATCTGTAGGCATCTTTCAGGTGCGTAATATCAGGTTTTTTATTTTTTGCCGCCACGATGCCGATAACATCAAAGCGCATAAAATGATTTTGTGCGTTGTTTTTCCGTATCCACACGTCGGCAACCTTATATATGCTTTTTACTTTGCTTTCGGTTACATATTCGATGGGATGGCCGAATGTTGTATTTGCCCGTGTTTTAACTTCTACAAAAACGATTATATTTTTGTCTTTTGCTATGATATCAATTTCGGTATGTCCGGCGTAATAATTTCTGGCCAGTATTTGCCAGCCCAGTTTTTTCAGATATTCTACGGCTATATCTTCGCCCCGGTCGCCGATTTCCCTGGTGGTTTGTTCTTTCATTTTTCTTTTCTCCCCAATAATGATTCTTTCACTTCTACCAATTTAACCAACTGTTTTAAAAATCCAAGGTTCTTTTTATTGATATAGGGAAGCATAGCATTAATAAAACGCTCAAACATTTCAAGAAATTCAACATAATTTCCCATTCTTTCTTTAAAAAGCTCGTTTTCTTCACTGGTAGAATCACTTTCTTCCAAAATGGTCATGCATTCTTTGAGTGCGTCGCGGATGGGGGTTATTTCTTGGTGCTGGCGTACTTTTATAATGATGGAAACGATATTCCACACATCTTTTTCGGCGGTGTAGTAATCTTTTCGGTCGCGGGGCAGGTTTATTTTATGGATGAGCTGCCAATCCAACAATCGCTGTAAATTGATATGCGCATTGCCGCGACTGATATCGAGTGCTTCCATGATACCATCGGTGTCCATCGGCTCGGTTTCTGCGTATAAAAGCGCGTGGATTTGGCCCATGGTTTTATTAATGCCCCATGCACCAGCCATTTCCTCCCATAGCTGTACAAACTGGGTGCGTGCTTTTAGATATGCCGTTTTATCATCCATATAACAAAGAAACGGTATTCTTTATTAATGAGCAAACGTGGGGGTGATTTTAAAACGGATTATTTACCAAACATTCACACCGAAAGAGTGGCTAATCCTTTTTTAAAGCGCGCCATGGCATCTTCCAGGTCTTTCATGGATGCGGCGTAGCTCATTCGGAGTCCATCGGGCTCGCCAAAGGCATCTCCGGGAACTACGGCCAGACCAAATTCATCCAAAAGATAGAGGCAAAGCTCTGTCGAGCTGCCAATAGCATCGCCGTTGGTTTTTTTTGCGCCTAAATAGTGGGAAATATCCGGGAATACGTAGAAAGCACCGCCGGGCGTAAAACAGTTTACGCCTTCAATTTCGTTGAGGGATTTGACCATAAAATCGCGGCGTTTTTTAAATTCCTCACGCATGGCAAAAACTTCATCCAGACTGCCTTTATAAGCTGCTTCGCCCGCTTTTTGCGATATGGATGAAGGCGCAGATGTTTCCTGACTCTGGATTTTGGCAACGGCATCGGCAATTTCTTTATGTGCGGCCATATAGCCCAGGCGCCATCCCGTCATGGCAAAACCTTTCGAAAATCCATTGATTATAACCACGCGGTCTTTTAAATCGGGTGCGGCATTTAATATGCTTACGTGCTGATCATCAAAAACGATGTATTCATAAATTTCGTCCGAGATAACTACAATTTTCGGATATTTTCTCAGAACTTCTGCCAAGCCTTTCAGGTCCTCCATGGTATAGCAAGAGCCGGTAGGGTTGGATGGCGAGCAAAGGATAAGTGCCTTGGTTTTATCGGTAATGGCGCTTTCCAGTTGCGCCGGGGTTAATTTAAAATTGTTTTCGAAAGAGGTACGCACGGTAACCGGAACACCTTCGGCCAATTTTACCATTTCGGGGTAAGAAACCCAATACGGAGCAGGAATAATCACTTCATCGCCTTTATCAACCACGGCCAAAAGCGAAAAACCAACCGATTGTTTTGCACCGTTAGAGCATACCACTTGCGAAGCATCGTAATCCAGATTGTTGTCCCTTTTTAGTTTATCGACAATGGCCTGGCGCAGTTCTGGGGTTCCGGTATTCATGGTATAGCCATGGAAACCATCGTTAATGGCTTGGATGGCAGCATCGCAAATAAATTTTGGGGTTTTAAAGTCGGGTTCGCCGGCGCTCAAAGAAACGATGGATTTACCCTCTCTGGCCAGTTCTTTTGCACGTCCGGTAATTTTTAAAGTTTCCGATGGTTTTAGGTTTTTAGCTCTTTCTGATATCATTTCCGTTAAATAGTCTTTTTTTATTTTATATGGCGGCTGCCCAAAGCAGTATGGGCATAAATTAGGTATTGTTTTGATTAAATAATGCGCCGATTATTATTTGGTATTCATTTTTTCCTGTAGGGCCTCGGCTACAATTTTGGGCACAAAAGAGGATAGATCCCCGCCCCAATAGGCCACTTCCCTCACAATGGAAGCAGAAATAAATGTAAATTCTTCGTCCGGCATCAAAAATACGGTATCTATATTGGGTTCCAGCCTTTTATTGGCCAGGGCCATCCTGAACTCGTACTCAAAATCGGATATTTGGCGCACTCCGCGCACCAACGTAACCGCGTTCATTTTTTTTGCATGCTCTACCAGCAGTCCGGTAAAGAAATTAACTTCAATATTTTTGGACCATTCTTTGCCGGCAATGCATTTTTTTATCAATTCTACGCGTTCATCGCCGGTAAAAACCGTTTTTTTGTCTTTATTTACGGCAACGGTAATAATAACTTTATCGAATAAATGCGAGGCGCGTTCCAGAATGTCTAGGTGTCCGTTTGTGATAGGGTCAAACGACCCGGCGTACAAAGCTATTCTTTTCATAATTGTATGGTTTGGTGTTTAGGCATTGCCTTCGAATATACTGATTGTGGTTCTGCCAAAAGATTTACTGAAAAAACAAAAATCGTGTTCGTCAAAGTTTAGGGCTTTATCGTGTTCCAAAATGAGCCAGCCTTCTTTTTTCAGCCAATTGTTGGTAAGTATCAAATCCACTATTTCTTGGATGAACGGATAGTTATAGGGCGGGTCGCAGAATATGAAATCGAAGCCGGCAATGGGATGTTCCAGAAAATGCATTGCGTCTTCTATGCGTGTGTTTATTTGATGGATAACATCGAACTGTTTGGCATTTTTTTGAATCAGTTGGATGTTTTCGTGGTTGTTATCGATAAAATAAACCTGTTTTGCGCCGCGTGAAATGGCCTCGAAGCCCAAGCTGCCCGAGCCGCAGAAAAGATCCAGCACATCGCTGTTCTGCAAGTATTTATATACTTCAATTTTATTAAAAACACTCTCTTTTATGCGATCGGATGTAGGTCTGACATCGGCATCCTTTTTGATGTGTAATTTTCTACCTTTGAGTTTTCCTGTTATGATACGCATACCGCAGTGAAATTTTGATTGTTGGCGTAAATTATTGCCTGCAAACTTGCTGCAATAACAAGGTAAAGCTATTTTTAGTTTAAATTAAATATCTATGCTCAGTAAAATAGCCGGTAGTGCTGCGGCCAGATCGAAACCGTAGGTCTCTTCTTCTGCTTTTACGCCAATATTGGCCAAAGAGTTGAGATGGGTAACCTTTGCAGACGAAGACCAGTAATTTTCCAGGGCCTGCCTTGCCTCGTGGGTGTGGTGCCCGAAAAGATAGATGTTCTCGTATAATCCATTCAGCCATTTACTGTGCATGGCATGTTGTAGCCAGTGGTAGGGCAGGTCGGATGTGGAATCGAACTGTATATAGGTGGCCGCCCTGAATTTACCGAGCAAAAAAGAAGTGGCCGTTATTATGTTTTTGTGGCAGCCCAGCATTAAAAAGGAACCACCGGGCCGGGAAAACTGCGACCATTTTTGGGCAAGTTCAAAGTCGCTTGCAAAATCGGTGGTTGCAATTTTTTTGGTAATTTCGTTAAGCCCGTTCATAATACTGCGCCTGCGGATGCACAAAAACTTAAAATCGGCTTTACTCAACGTGTGCCATGTTGGTTCGAGGTCTTCGCGCGGCACTCCTTTCATGAGAATGCTCAGGTGATCTTCCCTTTCGTCGGGGTTATCGTAAGCCACTTTGGGCATAACGGTCCAGCATTCTTCACCAGGGTAGGTTAACGCCCTTAGCGAGTGGATACGGAATTGGCCAAGCAGGTTGTTAACTGTATTATTTACGTGTTCAAAGTTCTTGGTATCGGGGTTTGATACTGCTTTTGGAACGTTAAAATTAAAATCGAAAGAGCCGATGCGTGCCAGGTAGTTGCTTCCTTTTTCGGTATCGTTTACTGCATAGTACAAACGATCTGCAAAGAAGCAAATACCTAGATTTGTGGTTGCATCACTCATTTATTACCAGTTGGGCGAGTTCCTCATAGTAGTTCTGCTTAAACTACCTATAACATCCTCGGAATTTGGATCTTCAAGAAGGTAAATGGTTGGTCTTAAAGTATCGTTTAAGGTATAAATAAATCTATCGCCTGTTCGTGGAGAGAATGCCAACGAATCGATACTGTATCTGCCTTTGCTGTCAATAAATATGGAATCTGCCTGGGCTCGTAACGAAGAATCTTCTTTGGCAAATTGAATAACAGAGTCTATACCACCTTCTGTTGGGGGGAAGTTTCCGATGGTCGCTTCGTAATGTACGAGAATATTTTTGATGTTGACCATACGGTCGCGTACGCGGTCCGTAACTTTTTGCTGTTCAACTACAGTTTGGTATGGGGTTACCAAAGAATCGTATAACCAGAATGCAAGAACTACAATTACAATGGCTAACACTATACTGATAATTTTATTACGTGCTTCGATATTCATTTTTTATGTTATTCAATTTGTTACAAGGTTGCCCTTAATATAGTAATCCGTAAAAATACATTCACACGTATATATATGCAACCCAGTATTTGGTGTTAATTAGGTTTAACAAAGAAAACAATAGAATACTATATTAAGCGCTTCCCTTTTAAACCGACCTAAAGCGCTCTATAGTGAATAAACGCCTAATAAAACTAGCTATACCGAATATAATAAGCAATATAACCGTGCCATTGCTGGGTGCGGTAGATACGGCCATTATCGGGCGTTTGGAAGGTGTTTATTACCTGGGCGCAATAGCTGTAGGCAGTTTAATATTCGATTTTCTTTTTTGGGGCTTTGGGTTTTTGAGAATGGGAACTACCGGATTGGTGGCTCAGGCCTACGGCGCCGGCAGGGAAAAAGAGCCGTTGGTGCTGCTGTACAGAGTTATGTTTTTGGCCGTCTTAATCGGTGTTTTGATGTTTTTGTTTCAATATCCGATTTTGGAGACAGGCCTGTATTTAATAGATGCCTCGCCGGAAGTTGAGCTTTATGCGCGCAAATATTTTTATATAAGGATAATATCAGCGCCGGCCACGTTGGCCATTTTTGGGTTGAACGGATGGTTTATGGGAATGCAAAACGCCAAATACCCGATGTACATTACCGTTTCCATGAACATTATAAATGTAGCAGCCAACTTAATTTTGGTTTATGGCTTTGATATGAAAGTGGAAGGGGTTGCCTGGGGCAGTGTGCTGGCCACTTATCTTGCCGTTCTGTTGGGCTTTGGACTTTATAGGTTCAAATATGATTTCAAAAACCATAAAATAACCCGCCCTGAGTTGTTTGTGCCCGAAGAATTGAAAAAATTCTTTGTAGTAAATGGCGATATTTTCATAAGAACGATGTGCATTGTATTTACGTATGCATTTTTCACGGCAAAATCGGCACAGATGGGTGACATTTGGTTGGCCGCCAACACCATTTTGTTGCAACTGTTCTACATAAGCACTTACGCCATAGATGGTTTTGCATTTGCGGCCGAAAGTGTGGTTGGCCTATATACCGGCGCCCGACAAAAGGATAAGTTAAAAAAGGCTATCAATATAAGTATGCTGTGGGGAGTGGGTTTTGCCCTGCTCGGTACTCTTGTTTATGCTTTATTCCATACCGAACTTATTTTCATTTTTACACATAACAAAGAAGTTATGGATACCGCAAAAACGGTGGTTGTTTGGCTTGTATTGGCGCCTTTAATAAGCAGTATCGGTTTTATTTGGGATGGGGTATATATCGGGGCAACGGAAACAACGGCCATGAGAAATAGTATGATTATTGCCGTTATATTATTTTTTATGCCTATATACTACTGGGTGCTTCCAAACTATCCGAGCCACGCTATTTGGGCGGCAATGATGGGTTTTATGTTTGCGCGTGGTTTGGTATTGAGCCTGTTTGCTCCCAAATTGTTCTATAAATAATCAGTAACCTGAATTTTAAATCTTATGAAGAAGATATTTTTATTACGACACGCAAAATCGAGCTGGGATGACTATTCGTTACGCGATTTTGACAGGCCACTAGCCAAACGCGGGTTAAAAGATGCACCCAGAATGGGGCGGTTTTTTCGGAAATTGAAACTGGAGAATGTGCATATTGTATCCTCGCCGGCAAAAAGGGCAAAACAGACCACGGAACTGTTTTTTAAATCCGCCAATATCGATCCTGAAAATATAACCTGGGAGGAGCGACTGTATTATGGCGATGCAGCAGAATATTTGACGGCAGTGCAAGCTATGGATAATGAAAAAACAAATGCTGTTGTTTTGGTGGGGCATAATCCAATGCTAGAAAATGCTGCGGCTATGTTGTGCAATTCAAGCCAACACCCGAACATTATTATACCAACGGCGGCATTGGCAATGTTTACGGCGCATATAGAAACCTGGCAAACGGTAAAAATGGGTATTTGCGAGCTGAACGGGTTAATAACCCCCAAGATTGCCAAAAAGCTTATGAAATAATCTGAACTGTTAAATAATGCGCAACTTTCGTTATATTGTCAGTCAACCAAAAAACTATAAATAAGCACTGAAATTATATGAACTTTAAGCAAAATTATTTCTATCTCTGCAAAACACCATTAAGTGCAGAAGGCCCAAACGATGTGGAAATTCTTACAAAAGCAGAAGACAGCGAGGATTTTGCCCGGGTGTTTCAACAATACGAAGAGTTGCGCTCGCACGCGTTTAACAGCGATAATATATATAGTATTGTTCGTGCCGATGTTATTTACGACTTAATACGCTCTTCGTCGGAGAAGGAGGCAAAGGTAGATGCATACGAGCAAGCCACTCCCGAAATAATTACTAATTTACAGCACAGGGTCGTTCAAAATAAAGATGCGAACGCCAAAGCTATTTTAAAGGAAATTTTTGATATAGAACTTGAAGGTTAAATTTGATGTTTGTTTTGATTTTTTGATCCAACAACCATCAATTTTTCATTTGTCGGTATTGGCCGCAAACGATATCAAAACAAAAAACCAACCGAATATCTAATAAATAATTGATAAATGAGGAATTGTAATTTATTTTAAAAACACATTTTTAAATAGTTATAAGAAAACATTATTTTATCCTTATAATCAGGTGGCAAGCACCGTTAATAACGAACCAAGTGGAAAAGAAGGTTATATAAATGAGCCTGGAGCAAAATAACGAAATGGAAGATAAAAATATTGACAACGATGTGGTAGAAGAAACCACACAACCCAATGCAGAACAAGAAGATGGCATAGAAGAAACAACGCCGTCTGAAGACAAGGAAACAACAACCGCACAAGACACTGAAGCTACGAGCCCGGAAGATGCGCCCGAAGAAGAGGCGGAGCTAGCACAAAGTCCGACGGAAGCGCAAGAGCCGGAAGAGGAGCAAGAGGAAAATGCCGACTCGTTTTACGAATCGATAGTAGCTAAAGCCAAAGAATTTATTGAATCAAACGACTGGTCGTATGTGTCAAACGAATTTGCAAATTTAGGTTTGCATATCGGCGAAGGTCCGGCGCCGGATACTGATAAGAGCAAAGAGTTGTTTAAAGAATATGAAGCATTAAAATCCGATTTCGAAGCTCGCAGGCAAGAGTATTACGAGCAGCTCAATAAAAAGAGAGAAGAAAACCTCGCAAAAAAGAAAGAACTGCTGAAACAATTTGCAGAAATTATAAATACTGAGAAGTGGACCGCCACCAAAGAAGTATCCCAAATTGCAAATACCTGGGAGCAAATCAGGCAGCTGCCTGCCAACGAAGCCGAAGCACTAAATGAGCGCTTTGAAACTTTGATGCAGGAATTTGAAAGCCATAAAGTAGATAGGCTGGTTAAAAAACTTCAAAAAGAAGAAGAAAACCTGACTTTAAAGCTGGTTCTGCAAGATAAAATGGACGGATTGCTCGAAAAAGGTAGTAATAAAGACACCGATTTCGAGCAACTAAGCAAAGAACTTGAAAATCTAATCAGGCAGTGGCGTAAAGTTGGACGAGTACCTAACGAAAAAAACGAAAACGTTTGGGAGCGCTTTAATACAACCATCGACGAATTTAACTCTCTGCGCTTTAAATACGATAAAGGCTATCGCAAAGCCATAGAGAAAGCACTGGCCACAAAGAAAAAACTAGTTGCCGAAGCTGAGTTGTTGATAGAGCAGGAAGATTTGGCCCGCGCCGCCAGAAAAGTGAACAAGCTCCATAAAGCGTGGAAAAAAGCCAGAAATCTGCCCCAGAAAGACGAAAATGAGTTATGGGAGCTATTTAAAGCCGCAACCGATAGTTTTAATGAGAAAAAATCGGAAAACATGGATTTGCTGAAAGAACAAGAACAGCAAAACTATGAACTCAAATTAAAGTTGATAGAAAAAGCCGAAAGCATCCAAAATACCGACGATTACGAGGCAGGACATAAAGTGATGCAGCTTTTGATGGAAGAATGGAAAGAAATCGGGCCGGTTCCAAAGAAAAAGTCATCCAAAATCTGGAAAAAATTCAAAGCGGCCATGGATGTGTTTTATGAAGAAAGACGCGACCATTTCAAAGACATCCGTAAGGACCAAAAAGACAATATGACCGCCAAAAAAGAGATTTTGGAAAAACTGGAGGCATTGGGTTCGCACGAAGATCCGGCGGCAGCCATAGACGAAGCCAAAAAGCTACAGGCAGATTTTAAAAAAATCGGTCACGTTCCGCTTAAATACAAAAATAAGATTTGGAAAGAGTATAGAGAAGTTTGCGATGTGATTTACGACCGGTTCCGCGCAGTAGGCGCCGATTTGGGAATGGAAAGAAAGCTGGCCTCGCAAGGGGTGGAGCCAAAAGACCGAAAACAGATTATTAAGCTGGAAAAAGAACTAAACAACCTCAAAAAAGAGATATCCACACTTGAGGCCGAATCGATACAATATGAGGAGGCAAAAACCTATTTCAAGCCGACTAAAAAAGGCAATAAACTTCTAGACGAGCTCCAGGAAAAAATCGAAAAATCGTATGAAAAACTGGGTGAAAAAAGAAAACGCCAAAATGAAATCGAGGTTGAAATAGATAAAATAATGAATGACGTTGATTAATTAAGACGCCAAACAGGGCCAATTTAGGTTATTCGAGCCAAAAATAGGACATGTTACGCAAACTAAATGCTTTATATTAAATTGGTAAAAAGTTAAATCCGTAAAGCATTTAGTAATTCGATTTGTTATTTTGTGCAACTGGTTCGGTAATTTTAAAATCTATTAAAACGATTTTTTTATACTGAATATTCGGTGTTTACTTAGTATCTTAAACAGCTACTAAGTGTATTGATTGATTTGTATAAAACTAAACCAATGTCCCGTTTGAAGAAATTTATTGGAATAACCACTTTTCTACTCTTATCCACGCAATTAACTTTTGCACAATATACTTTTGAGCGTGCAGAAACCGAAGCCGGAACTATAGGCCTCTCCATTACCAACTTTGGCACCATCGGTAAACCGGATGTGCGAAATAACCCCGAAAGTGGGTTTAGTATGCGATATCCCAAAAATACCGGTACCGAGCACCTGTTTGAAGGCGGGCTGTGGATTGGTGCACAGGTAGGCGGCGCACCGAGGGTAAGTACCGCAGCTGTTTCAAACCCATCCGGGTATGCAAGAGGTAAAGATGGCTATGAATTCTCAGCCGAAGATATCATCATGCGAAGAAGTACAAAACCCGATGATGAGTTTTATTCCACAATGGCTGTAAGCGAGGGGGATATTATAACACGGTTTTCGGATAGAAGACGAGATGTAAACGGAACCACCATCACTAATCACGAAAACCCATTATACGCCGATGTGAAATTGGAAAGTTATAACTGGGGTTTCCCGTTTACCGAGAATTTCACCATCATTCGCTACGACATTACCAACAGATCGGACGAATATTCAACAGGGGTTACCTGGGATAGTGTTTATGTAGGCATGTATGCCGACCTTGTGGTGCGAAATGTGAACACGGTAACAGAAGTAGGTAGCGATTTTTTCAATAAAAATGGTTTGGGCTATATCGATTCGCTGCAAACCGTATATGCTTTTGATGCCGCCAGCCCAGATAATCCCAGTATAAATACCTACGGTGCAATTACCCTTTTGGGCGGCGAGTACCGCGATGTATTCTTCCATCCCAATAATCCGGATACGGCTGACAATAAGTTTATAGGAACAGATATAAGAGTGCCCAGGGTTAGTCCAAGTTATTGGGCATTTGGCTCCGGTGCGGGTAACTTCTATAATCCGAGTGATGATGTGGCGCGTTATTCCAAAATGGCGGAAGATTTTCCGTATGCAGATGAAGAAGAAAAACTGCGCACAGGCGGTATTACGGCAGACGGAAACTACATGACTTTTATTTCTATGGGGCCATATTCCAAAGTTGAACCCGGCGAAACCATTACTATATATTTTGTGCTATCATCAGCCCTCAAACCAGACGGTTTCCAATCCATGTCGCACAAAAAAACCGATACTGAAGAAACAAGAGCGCCTTTGGTAGAAACAATCAAGGCGGCACAAAAAGTTTTTCAAGGCGAGGATAAAAATAACAACGGTAAATTGGATCCGGACGAAGATACCGATGGCGATGGTAAATTGACCCGGTATTTATTCCCTACCCCACCTGACAATCCCAAGATGAAAATCGAGCTGGAATCGGGAGTGGTAAACGTTTATTGGGATCGATCGGCAGAATGGTCGGTGGACAGGGTTTCCGGCGAAATGGATTTTGAAGGATACAGACTTTACAGCACCGAACTAGGCGATGACTTAAATCCAACCCCGCGGCTGATGCGTGAATTTGATATCGGTAATAACAATATCGGCTTCGATACCGGTTTTAATGAAGTAAAATTAGATCAGCCAGCGGTTTTTGATAACGACACCACAGAATATTGGTATAAATATGAGTTGGATGGCCTGTTGAACGGCTGGCAGTATGTGGTATCGGTAACCGCATTTGACAGAGGCGATGAAGTATTTGGCGTAGAAAGCCTGGAAACCAGCACCAGCGCAAATAGCGTGAGAGTTTTCCCCGGTACACAGGCAAACGAGAATTTTGGCGAAGATGGATATGCAGTGGGCGTGTATCCTAATCCATATAGAGTAAATGCAGCGTGGGATGGCCCAAACGAAGGAGACAGAAAACTCTATTTTTACAATTTACCCGCTAAATCTGAAATTCGCATTTACACTATTGCCGGAGATATTATTGCTGAATTAAGCCACGATGCCAACACCTATAATGGCGATATATCTTGGTTTAGCAACTTTAGCGATAATCCACGAATAATGGCCGGAGGCGAGCATGCATGGGATTTGCAAACCGAGGCCAAACAAATCTTAACAACCGGTTTATATCTGTTTACTGTTAAAGATTTGAATTCTGGTAAAATACAAACAGGTAAACTTGCAATTATAAAATAAATAACACTTATGAGAAAAATTATACCATTATTAGTGGTCGCTTTTTTAATGAGCTTTACCGGCATGGTAATGGCGCAGGAAGAAGTAACCATTAAACAATTAAACCACTATGACAGCCTCACCGAGTATTCGCAATTGGCCATAGAAAGCCAAGAGTATAAGGGAGTAAATGTAAAATTTACGGCCGTAATTACATCGAACCCAAAAAGTTCAGGTTTGGCTTCTCCGTACGATGATGATGCCGACGGTATTGTTGACCGTATTGGTAGAATGCATGTTTTTGTTACCGACATCAACGCGATTGACGAAGGCAGAGACGGGATGTCTATGCAGTTGGTATCCAGCGATATCAGTTTTTTGGAAGACAGGCAAATTGGTGATGTGATTGAAGCTACCGGACAACTGACTTTCTTTAACGCCGTTGCACAGTTCAGCGCAACTGATATAGAGCACTTAGGTTCTATTTACGACGATTACCCGGAAGTAGCTCCGCTGCTAGAACCACGTGAAGTAGCCATATCAGACTTAATGGAAAAAAATGATGACGGCACTTTCCAAATCAATATTGCAAACTACCCAAAATACCACGCTGAGTATGTAATCATAAAAAATGCGGTAGTAAGTAACGTAACCATTGCCGACAGACCCAACTGGGCGCTGAACCAAGATGGTTATAAAACATATATTTATGATACCTCACTACGCGTAAGAAACGACCGTACTATAGGTTATTTGCCAGGTTGGAACTATCGTCGTCTGGATGGCGAAGATGGTGATTTTGTGCCGCCTTCAGCAGGTGCTCTGGTAGATGTATCCGGTTATATGATTATTAATAACTTTAATAACGACGGCCACCTGGCGCCGGATCAAGTAGGTTTTAAAATCAACCCATTCGAAGATGGCGTGCTATGGACTATAGACCCTGATACTGGCGATGATTTGCGTTGTGTGGACGGTGAAGCTTGCTTGGGTCTGGATGAGTTCCCTTGGAGAAATGATATTAAAGTGAAAGGTATTCCACCCATCTTAAGTAATATCGAATATCCCGAAGGAACGGTAAGAACCGATGCAGAAGTAGTTGTTTCTGTAAATGTGGATATTGAAGGCGATAACACACTTGATGGAGTAACTATTACTTACACAAACCCTGAAGGTGGTGACGATTTGACATCAGCAATGGCAAACTCGGGTGGTAACACTTATGAATTTACCATGCCTGAATATCCTGAGTTTACCCCTGTTTCCTTCTATATAGAAGCAACAGATAACGAAGGTTTAGTAGGTAGAGACCCACTTACTGGCGATTATGGCTACTTTGTGGCAGACGATATTGTAAGATCTATTGTAACCATTCAAAAAACAGCCGATGGCAAAACAGGCTACAGCCCGCTTGCAACCTCCGGTGAGATGGAAGTAGAAATTACAGGATTAATTGTATCAGATTACAACGATGGCGTAATTGTACTGCAAGAAGCAGCCGAGCAATGGAGCGGTGTTTTCTTAGAAATTACCGATGCAACCAAAGCCCTGAGCAGAGGCGACGAAATTACCGTTACCTACACCGAAGTTGTTGAGGCAGGAGTTGCGCAAGCTCAAAATGCAGGCATTGGTCTAACACAGTTGACAAAACTTCAATTTACCAAAAACTCCTCAGGCAACGATGTCAGTTCGGTAATACCAACGGTTACCATACAAGATATCAGAGACGTAACCCATTTAACAGAAGCCGAGCCATACGAAGGAATGGTAGTTAAAATGGAAAATCTGATTTTGGAAAATAGAGACCGTTTTGACGAATACACATTGGTAGATGCTGATGGTGCTTACGATGGTAAAAATATCATGTTCAGCCCGGCTACAAACTCAGATGCGGTAGGTCAATTGGGTATTTCAAAAATCATCCATAAAACTTTAAGAGATGATGTGGTATTTGATGCCTACGGAATTATTGGTGCTTCGTTTGGTGTACCTAAGTTGCTACCACGAAATCTGGCAGATTTCATAAGCGATTCGGACAATCTGTTTACTCCACAGTTAGACTTCCCGCTGAGCAGCCCGATTGATGGCGAAACCATTGCGGTTGATAGTGAATTTACTGCAGAGTGGTCCACCTCTATAGATTTAGATGGCGACGAGGTTAGCTACGAATTTGTATTGTACGCAGAGGATGCTTTGCAAGTATTATTAAGCGTACCTGCCGACGATGATGGCCTTGCAACCATGGCCACCGTAAGTCATGCTGAAATGGATGCCGTTTTGGAAAATTTTGGTTTGGATGAAGGCGAAAGCGCAGATTTCAAATGGAATGTAAGAGTAAGTGATGGGTTATCGACCCACGATGTACACGGTAATTATGGTGGATATGGCGACGATTTCGAGCCTATTTTCCGCAGTGTAACATTGGTAAGATCTGCCGGTACATCTGTTGATGAATTAAGCGGATTGCCACGCGAATTCAATTTGCAACAAAATTACCCCAACCCTTTCAACCCAACTACAAATATTTCGTTTGCACTACCAAATAAATCTATGGTAACTCTCGAAATTTTCGACATGCTTGGAAGAAAAGTGGCTACACTTGTTGATAAACAAATGAATGCCGGTGTGCATAACGTAAACTTTGATGCATCACAATATGCCAGTGGAATGTATGTGTACCGTATTCAAGCGGGTACATTTACAAGTACACGAAAAATGATGCTTATTAAATAAAATATATAATTTAGTTGTGAGGGTGCTGCGTGCACTCTCACAATTTTATTTAAAGCTATTTTTAAGTAAAAAATAATTGCAAATGCGTATTAAACAGCTACTACCAACAGTTTTATTACTTGTTTTGTTTTTAGGGAGTTGTAAAGACCCGATTACCGGCGAAAGGCACGAAAACCTACCGCCAACAACAAAACTGACTGTTGAATCCATAAACAGAGGCGACGATTTCAGGCTGTCCAGCCAGATAAAAATATCTTGGTTTGGTAGCGACCCCGATGGTTATGTAATAGGTTATGAATACGCAATAAACGATACCAGCGAAAGCGCTTGGTCGTTTACCACAAAAACGGACAGCACCTTTATTTTACCGATTACGCCGGGAGAAAATCAGGCCGATGTGTTTTTTAAAGTCCGCGCTATAGATAATGAGAACTTAAAAGATCCGATCGGTGCAAGTTTAGTATATCCTATTATCAACTCAAGGCCCACGGTAAGTATTAATAGCATCCAATCCCCGCCCGATACTTTATACTCCATCGCCAGCTTTGGCTGGTCTTTCGACGACCCCGATGGATTGCTAAATATTCAAAAAACAGAAATTGCCGTTAACGATACTGTAAACGGATGGGTGGAAATACCTTTTACCGAGAACGATGAAGGAGAATTGTTTATCTCATTAGAATTTGACAATCGCTCGGCAGGAGATAAAGAGGCAAAAGTATTTATAGGCCGGTCTTACTCAACTTTGGTAAACAACGGAGAAGAAGTTGTTATACCGGGCGTAAAAGTTGGCGAAAAGAATATGTTTTATGTGCGTGCTATTGACGCCGCCCACGAAATAAGTGCGGTAGATACGCTTTCGTGGTTTGTAAAAGAGCAAAAATCAAACACGCTGCTACTGCACGATTACGCGGGTGCAAATTCCGAAGCTACATTGCAATTGCACCTGGAAGCACTGGCCGAAAATGGAATTGTACCTGATATATGGGTGATAAACGATGGCGAAGTTGTGCAAGACAGGGTGGCGCTTTCAGAAGCATTTCCAACAGTTATAGACCCGACCTTGAAAAAAACACTTGCAAAATGGGATCATATCTATTGGATCTCTAACGATTTGGACAGAAATATTATTTACGCTCAAGACATATTGTCGGAGTTCTACAAAAATGGTGGAACTTCATTTGTTAACATCCCTATTAAAAGAAAATCCATAGGCGAAGACTTGTTCAATTATCTTCCGGTCGATTCTATAGGAATTGGTAATTTTATCCTAACAAGAAACAGCCTTTTGCAACCGGTTGACCCAATTACCGCAGAATTGAAAATAAGCAGATCGCTTACCGACGCAATGCCATTGAAAGGAATTAGCGGAAGTACAACATTGTATAACGGCGATTATATGCGACGTTTACCCATTGGTGGTAATGTGGCCTATAATGGTTATAAAGGCGTGGCTATAGAAAACCCGGAAAGAAACTTAGTCTATTTTGCAATTGATATGAGGTTCTTAGACGGAGACGACAATATTGACGAGATGATCAGAGATTTGGTTGTCGGTAGATTAGGGTTTAAAAATTAGTGATATGAAAAAATTTATATACTTACTTATAACCATATTTTGTGTTACCCAAGCATCCATTTTCGCACAATCTAAAAATGGAGGTTTAAAAGGCACCATAACGGAGTTTGGAACCGGAGAAACCTTGCCGGGCGTAAATATTTTGGTAATTGGTACCAGTTTTGGCGCCGCCACCGATATAGACGGTAATTACGAAATCAAAAACATCCGTCCGGGCGAGTACGCTATACGCATTACGTATATCGGCTTCGAAACCATTATGATGACCGGGATAAAAATAACCGCCGGCGAAATTACCGAACTGAGTTATGAGCTCAAAGAGCAGATATTGACCTCCGACGAAGAAATTATTGTTATCGGCGAAGCTCCCATTTTTGATGTGGAAAAATCAACCACATCCACCACCATTTCTAAAAAAGAATTGGAAGCAGCACCTATTAGAAAGGTTGAAGATGCGGTTTCCATGCAATCAGGAGTTATTCAGGATCCAACCGGACTTTATATAAAAGGAGGGCGTGCTAACGAAACCGGTTATGTTGTAGATGGCGTTTCGGCACAAGATCCGTTAGCCGGCACCGGATTTGGATTAGACCTGGGTTCGAATTCATTCAGCAACGTGGAAGTTATTACCGGCGGTGCCGGCTCCGAATACGGCGATATGACCTCAGGCGTTGTATCCGTTCAAACACAGGATGGCGGCGATAGATACTCGGGTAATTTTTCGCATAAACGCGATAATGTTGGCTCAAATGTACTATCAAATCAAGCTAACTATTTTATGGACGTGTATGAGGTCAATTTAGGTGGTCCGGACTTAATTACAGGCAAGATATTACCGGCGCTAGGGCTAAAAATACCGGGTTCGATTTCTTTTTTTGCAACAGCACAAGTCTCTTTAGAAGACGGATATACAAAATTGCATGCAAACCAGCTTAGTTCTTCCATTGTGGGTTCCGATTTTTGGTCGCCCAGACAAGGCAACCGTTGGAACGGGATGTTAAAATTGACGTATAACATTAAACCGGGAATGAAAATGCAAGGCGCATACCAGCGCTCGCTTACCATCAACCAAAATACACGTATGCTCCAGATTTCGGGAGCAGATACCCAAATAAAACCGGGTTTTCAGTTTAACTTTTCCAACGGTTTCCTGGATAATGCAAACACATTTACGCACGACTCCAACCTGTCGTATTTAAAATGGACCCAAACCGTATCATCATCTGCTTTTTATGAGATACAACTAAGTCGATTATTCACCAAATTACGCGCCGATGCAAATGGTAGAAATTGGAGACCCGACAACGTAGATAGCGAGTTTGACCCGGAAAGTATTGTTGTTTATCCCGCTACAGAATTTCCTGCCGGCGATGAATTCTCATACGTATTGGCGGGTCCGGGCTACTATAATAACGGCGGTATTGCCCGATTATGGCACGACCACTTTGCCGAGGAAATTACGCTCAAATCGAGCTTCACTAAATATTTCAGCGATCGTAAAAATCAATTAGTGGTTGGGTTTGAGTCCAAATTCAACGATTACCAATGGATTGATATCATGCGCCCGTGGATAGGTGCACCCATCAGAATTGATGAAAATACAGTATCGGAAACATTCCGTGTGGGCGAAACCTTCGACGCATGGAGAGTTAAACCAACACGTGGTGCAATATTCGTATCAGACAGAATACGCTATAACGGTCTGATTGCCAATATAGGTGGAAGGTTCGAATACTGGGCTCCCGGCAGCTACGTTGACAAAAGAGTAGATGAGGCGCTTGACCCCAACGTATTTTCCACCATTCCCGCGTTTATAGCGCAGGATTATTTAGATGAAACCACAAAAATTTTCGGCACCCGCTACAAATTTATATTTTTACCAAAAGTAAACGTGTCGTTCCCGGTGCGCGAGAATCAAGTTCTATTCTTTAATTACGGTCACTCTGCCAGAATACCTCACCCCAGTTTTGTTTATGCCGGTCTGGATCCATTTTATCAAGATCAGTCGGACCTTTCGAACTTGGGTAACCCCAACTTGAACCGCGAAGTAGATATTTCGTACGAAATCGGGCTTAGAAACCAGCTCACATCCAACGATGCGCTGAATATATCGGCATTCTGGCGTGATAAATACGATTTTGTAACTTCACAATCCATAACCGTAAACGATATTGACGGCCGCCCAACCACAAAGGCATTTCGAATCAACGGCGATTATGCTCGTTCACGTGGGGTAGAAGTAACCTACTTAAAACGATACAGAGATTTGCTCAGCGGGCAGTTATCCTTTACTTATAGCAGGTCGGAGGGGCTAAGTTCTACCACCAACGAAAAACTACAGAATATTGCAGCCAGCCAAAACGTGGGCAATAATGTGGAAACACCATTGGCTTGGGACAGACCTTTTGACGTGAAGGGCAATATCATATTTACATACGACAGAGATAAGCCGTTACTGAATTTCAAACCGTTAAATCAGTTTCAAATTTTCCTTTCAGCAGTGTGGAGAAGTGGTACTCGCTACACGCCTTACGAACTCTCGGGTTACCAAAGACATCCGGTAACCGGCGAAGAAGGATGGCGTCCCATTTATACCAGAGAAAGTGATCCGGCCAAACGATACAGCAAGCTGGGGCCATCGTGGTTTTATATGGATATGAACATTCAAAAATGGTTTACTATAAAAGGAACGCGGATAAGCGCATTCCTCGAAATTACCAACTTGCTGGATAATATGAATGCCGTTATAATCAACCCGGTTACGGGCAAAGGATATGAGGCTTTCCCCAACGATCCGCAAAAATTGGCAAACTTAAGAAACGATAGATCTTATGACGTACCAAACAGTGTTAGAGATCCTAGATATACCGACCCATCGGATAATGGTTTACCGGCCTACGAAAACCCGGCCAATTATTTGGAACAACGTCATATAGTTTTTGGAGTATCAATACGTTTTTAATATGAGAAATATAAAATTCAAATATTTTCTACCGGCTTTTTTACTATTGTTTGTGTTTTTTGCAGGCAATGCAGTAGCGCAGTATGGGTCGGACAGAGCCGGAACACAGGGCTTTCAATTCACTAAAATAACTGTAGATGCCAGAAGTGCTGCAATGGGAAATTCTAATATGGCAGATGCCCGTGATGGCTCCAGTTTGTATTGGAATCCGGCGCTGGCATCGCGTATCGGTAAATCGTATGCTACGCTGTCGCACTCAGAATATCTGGTAGATACCAGTGTAGAATATTTAGGTTATGTGCAAAAATTCGGCGATTTTTCTATTGGAGGCGCCGTTCAATATTTCAACTCGGGCGATATTTTGGAAACAACCGAGGCAGAACCTTTTGGTACAGGTCGCCATTTCAGAACGAATCACTTATCGGTTGGCCTTACGGGTTCGCACCGAATTACCGATTTGTTTAGCTACGGCATAACTTTAAAATACCTCACCGTTGGCGTGGAAGAAGTATCGTACAATACCGGCGCCATCGATTTTGGATTCTTCTATTTAGTGGGAGAAACCGGACTTCGTTTTGCGGTGGGCATATCCAATTTTGGCTTAGATGCTTCGCCAAATGGCACCACAACGCGATTAACGCCCGCAGGTGAAGTTGTGGAAGAGCCTGAATCGGATATTTCGTTACCCACGCGTTTTACAATGGGTGCAGCTTACGATGCCATAAACACCAAAAACAACTCGTTATTAATTACAGCTCAGATTACAAACCCAAGCGATAATACCGAACAGTTGAATATTGGCGCAGAATATGGCTTCTTGAATCAGTTTTATTTACGGGCGGGCTACGAATTTGGCCACCAGGAAAGAAAAATACCTAGTTTGGGAACAGGTATTAAAATACCCTTCGCAGGAAAAAGCGTAGCATTAGACTATGGCTTTACAAATTACAATAGGCTGGGCTCTATACACCGTATCACATTTGGATTTGAAATATGATGATTAAAAATTCAATAAAAATAACATTCATTTTTGTACTACTTGGCCTTGTCGGGACAGGATGCGATTCTATATTCGGCTCTAAAACCGACACCGCCACCGATGAGATTTTTGAAGTAGGAAAAATAGACCCATCTTTAGAAAATATTGATGGATACGCACCGGTACTTCCGGTATGGTCGGGTTTTGATGAGCCCACCGATATACACGTTGGATTTGATACCTTCGTATATGTAACCGACAAACGAGGTGTGCATCTGCTGGATAGGGCGGATTTGAGCCCCAGACAAACCATACCTTTTGATGGAGCTGTAGCCGTAACGCAAGACAGACTGTTGAACGTTTATGTAGCTGCAAGAATAGATACGGTAATGCAGCAGTCGGGCAACAGCGTAACATATAACCTGCCGGCTGTGTTCAAAATAGAAAATATGAACGGAATGGGCAAAATGGCTATTGTGGACACACTTATTTTCCCGTTTGATGATGCCAGTATGAGTACCAGCGCCGCCAGAAATGCGCGTTTAAGCAAATCTTCGGCAACTAACTATGAATTAGTAGAGGTAACCGGCCTATCCGTTTTGGCAGATAATAACCTATATGTAACCAGAAGGGGGCCGCTGAACAGCACCCAACAAGTTGCCGCACCTGACAATACCGTATTGGAATTTACTCAACAAGTGGTTGATGGCGTAAAAACAGATAAAATGGTCAATATTCGCCAATTGGTGACCTTAAATCCACAAAATCCATCCCTAAAAAGTGCATTGGATCTGAGTTCTATATCATCTTTTGTAGCACCGCCGCAACGTGAAAGATTAACAACAGATAGAAGTTTTATCATCACACAAGAAGCGGAAGGTGATTTAGACTTTAGAGTGCTATGGATTACGGCCGAGCTTACTACAGATGGCATGGAATATAGGCAGAACACTCAGCTTTTGGCGCAAGATACAACCAAAGCAGACGGATTTTTATACGAACCGGGTAAATTCAAAAAACCGGTAGATGTTACCGTTGCCGGCGATGATAATGGATACATTTTTGTGGTTGACGAAGAACTGAACAAACTGTTCCAGTTTCAATCCAACGGGCAAGAAGGCGTAAATCCACCAGCCGGAGCCGACCAATCAGGCAAGAAAATAATTGTATCATTTGGAGAAGAGGGCGTAGGTCCCAAACAGTTTAACAAACCCAGCGGCGTAGCCTACTTCAACAAAGTGGTATATGTAGCCGACAAAGGAAATAACAGAATTCTACGATTTAGATTGACTACCGATTTTGAATAATAAACCATGATGGTTTTTAAATTTCAATTTACATTTATTTAACTACAGGCAGTTTACCATTGTGTAACTGCCTTTCTTATTAAAATACAGCTATGAAAAAACTGCTCTTTATTTTTAGTGCTCTTATATTGATAAACTGCACCCCGCCCGACAAAAACGTCGAGGATGCACCATTTTTACTTATATCTTTTGATGGTTTTCGTCCGGATTATCTTTCAAAAGTGGATACACCCAATTTTGATTATTTAATAAGTAATGGGGTGGTCAGCGAGAAGGGAATGATTCCCATTTATCCATCGGTAACATTTGCCAACCATTACGCCATAGCCACAGGATTGTACCCCGAAAATAACGGCCTGATCAACAACAGCATGTACGACGCGGAAATAGGAAAAAGATACTCCATGGGCAACCGGGAACAGGTAGAAAATCCCGCTTGGTACCTGGGCGAACCTATCTGGAATACCGTAGAAAAAGCAGGAAAAAAAGCCGGAACCATGTTTTGGGTAGGCTCCGAAACTAAAATACAAGATATGCGTCCTACTCACTGGAAAGTTTACGACGATTTTTTCCCCGACTCGGCAAGAGTGGATAGCGTGGTAAGCTGGTTTACGCTGGAAGATGGCAATAAAATAGATTTGGGTACGCTATATTTTAGTTTTGTAGATTCGCAAGGCCACCGCCACGGACCCGATTCAAAAGAGATAGACGAAGCCATTACCCGCGCCGATGGATTGGTAGGCTATTTAATTGAAAAATTAAAAGAAGCCGGTTTATGGGGTAAAATGAATATTATGATTGTATCGGATCACGGTATGTCTGAAGTAAGCAGAGATAGAATTATAGTGGTTGATGATTATGGGGTAAATGCCTCCGATTTGCAGATTGTTTCGGGCTCGCCGGCGCTCATGTTCAACGTGAATGACGGAAAAGACGAAGAGGTTTATAATAAGCTTAAAGCGAACGAAAACCACTACAAGATATATAAAAAGGAAGATGTACCGGAGCGTTATCACATCAAAAAAAGCAGCCGAATGACCGATTATTTGATAGTGGTAGATAGAGGTTATACCGTAAACACTAAAGATTACTTCGATGCACGCCCTACCTATCCGAGCGGCGGCGCACACGGTTTCGATAATTTGGATGAAGAAATGTGGGCACTGTTTGTAGCTTACGGCCCATCATTTAAAAAAGGTTATAAAAAGGAGTCGTTCGAAAACGTCCATATCTATCCCGTTATAGCCAAATTACTAGGCGTAGAACCGGCCGAAAATGATGGAAATTTGGATGAATTGTCCGATATATTGAAATAACTTTTGTCCTACTTCCATCAAAAAATCACCGCCACAACGGAGTATATAAAGTCCGATTGAAAAGTGTGATAAATAACACCCTCATTAGCGTGTATTTTGTTGTTTATGCCTAGCCGATTGGGTTAATTACCTGCAATATAAATGATAATAAAACACAGGTTTTAACCTAATCACGGAGAATTATTTTTCATCATTAAATCATATAAAAATGGTTGAAATTTCCGATATAGTAAGGTAACTTTACGCATCTGAGGGTGCAGACTCTGATAATGCAATATAAATCCCTTAAATAAGAAGTAAAAATGGCTTATGTAGTTACCGAAGCTTGTATCCAATGCAAATATACCCACTGTGCGGCAGTTTGTCCGGTGGATGCATTTAGGGAAGGTCCAAATTTTCTAGCCATAGATCCATTTGAATGTATAGATTGCGATGCATGTGTTTCTGAATGCCCTGTAGATGCTATTTATCCGGATGATGAAGTGCCGGATAAATGGGAACAATACATAGAGTTAAACGAAGAACTTTCGGAAGCTTGGGCAGACCATGTAATTAATGAAACCAAAGACGCATTGCCCGATCACGAAAAATGGGCCCAGGTTGAAAATAAAAGAGATGAGCTTATCGAGAGCTGGGACTAATCCCGTATCGATTTACTTCTATAA
This sequence comes from uncultured Balneolaceae bacterium, assembly GCA_964615135.1. Lineage (GTDB taxonomy): Bacteria > Bacteroidota > Rhodothermia > Balneolales > Balneolaceae > Balneola. The sequence continues at coordinate 65,819 of CAZTOG010000009.1, forward strand.
ATACTAAGTTCTTTGACCAATATTATCAATAAATCTCTAAAAGAGATAGACTTTAGTACCCCTAAATTAATGGGAGTATTAAATGTAACGCCCGACTCGTTCAGCGATGGCAATAAATATCTAGATATTAACAGAGCCAGAGACCGCGTTTATATAATGTATAAACAGGGAGTGGATATCGTCGATATCGGGGGTGAGTCAACCCGACCCGGTTCCGATTCCATATCCGAGCTGGAAGAATTACGTCGAGTGATGCCCATTATAGATGCTGTATTGGGTAGCTTTCCAAAATTGACCTACTCCATCGATACCACTAAATATGCTGTGGCCAAGTACGCATTAGAAGCAGGCGTGCAATAGTAAATGACGTATCAGGCCTGCAAAAAGAACCACGCCTGGCCGAGCTTGCCGCAGAACATGACGCCTACCTGGTGTTGATGCACTCTAAAGGCGACCCGAAAACAATGCAGCAAAATCCGCACTACTCAAATGTGGTGGAAGAGGTGTGCAATTTTCTAGCCGAGCAATGCGATTTGGCCAAAAGTATGGGTGCAAAAAAGATTATTTTGGATCCGGGCATAGGTTTTGGAAAAAATTTAGACCATAATTTAAAAATTCTTGCACATTTAGATAAAATCGCAGAAATTGGTTATCCTATAATGGTCGGCGCATCCAGAAAAGCTATGATTGGCAAAATATTGGAAGATCGGCCGGTAGATCAAAGACTTATTGGAACCGTAGTAACGCATTACGACGCGCTCACTAAAGGAGCTAACATTCTAAGAGTGCACGACGTAGCTGAAGCTAAAGATTCCATTAGTATTTTCGACGCAATACAATCGCAATTATAAATAGTACACATATTGATTCCTATTGGCTTTTTAGAATTTGGTATTAAAGATCTTATTGAGACTTTAATTATCGCCTTTGTGCTTGTTTATCTATATAGATGGATAAGAGGAACATTTGCCATACATGCTGCTGTAGGAATCATTGTTATTGTATTTATAAATTTTTTGATATCCATAATCGGCTTCACTACCATAAATTTTATCCTGAAAAGCATCCTTGATGTAGGTATTATAGCCGTTTTTATACTTTTTCAGCCCGAAATTAGAAAACTGCTGTACAGATTGGGAAACAATACGCGCTTTGAGTTGTTTTCGTCCAAATCGGCCTCTAAAGAAATGATAGAAGAGGTAATCAACGCGGTAAAAAAGATGTCGAAAAGTAAAACAGGCGCGCTCATCGTTTTTGCAAAATCGGCCGCACTGCAAGACTTGGTCGATCCCGGTATAAAACTGGATGCTTTAGTAAAAGAAGAGCTATTGTTGACCATTTTTAAACTTGGCACGCCACTGCACGATGGAGCTATTGTCATTCGAAATAATAGAATTGTTGCCGCCAGCTGTTACTTGCCCATTTCACAAAATCCGAATATAGCACAGGTTTTTGGCACCCGGCACAGAGCCGCAGTAGGGGTCAGCGAAACAAATAATGTGCTGGTTCTGATAGTTTCTGAAGAAACCGGAAGAATTTCTGTAGCTCGCAATGGTAAACTAAACAGCGGCTTGACCATTCAAAAATTAAGGGCTGAAATGGAAATGGATCTCGAATCAACCGGCTATGAAGAAGATTTAAGCTTTACCACCTCGCCCGCAGAAGTAAATCTGAATTGATTTTGACGCACAAGACTCCCTGTTTTTCGTCAATGTTCAGGGCTTATCCATCACCGAAAACAACGAACTCTATTTACTCGATTCGGGCAATAAACTTGTTCACAAATTTGATGCCAACGGCAATCATCAAAAAAAATAGAGCTGAAAAGCGGGAGGGGTCCAGGCGAATTCACAAATCCCAACTCGCTGTTTGCTGACTCGGAAGGGTTTATTTATGTGACGGACAGAGATGCCAGAAAATTAATAATATTGGACGGACAGGGAAACTTTCATTCAGATGCATTCGTAAAAATGATGCCGGCCCGAGTGGCGGAATTCGACCCTGATAATATATTTTTAACCGGATTCAGATTTACATATAAAGATGAAAATATAGTAGTAAAATATTCCAGGGCTAACGAAGAGTTGGTAGAAATATCCAGTTTTGGCAAAAGAATACCCTCCGATAAAGAAATGCTGGTGGAAATGAGCGGTTTTTCTGACTTTGTAACGGTAAACAACAATCAAATTATTCTGAACAGGTTTTTCCCATACCGGTTTGATATTTACGACTCGGATTTGAATTTATTAACGGAAATAGAGCGGGATAATGAAGAATTCACTCCTCCCGTTCGCGATATGGGCATGGTGAGAATGAATGCGGTGGGCAGAGAAATACTGATGCTTAAAGATTTCAATATGGTTAGGTATCTGGTCAAGGAAACCAATTATTTTGATTTTTATGACAAAAACTGGAATTATAAAGCAACTTTTGATAAAGAAGAGCTGAATATCGAGGCTGACGGTCTGTTTTTCTCGGCCATTCCGGAAAGCAATACATTTATAGTTTTATATCGGGATGATACGATTACTTTAAAAAAATACTCCATCGATCAGTAGCTTCGTTTAATAAAATCCGGCTGAAACAAGACATCTTGGGGACCGTGGCTATAGCGTATTTTTATGGAGTTATTTGTACAATTTATATCTGAAAACTCGTTATATTTTACCCACTCAAAAGCCACCCTAGCTCAGCTGGTAGAGCAGCTATCTCGTAAGTAGCAGGTCGTCGGTTCGAATCCGGTGGGTGGCTCTACTTTCCTAATAAAAGCTGACACTGCTTTCCTTCATTTGCATTTATGGGTTGCTTTTTTTATTGTGAACCCTTAATAAACGCCCCATTTCAGTAATAATCGGGCATAATTGCCATGATTGCCGATTTGATAATGTAAATCACCAAAAGCATAAACCGCGAATGATGAAATACCTCCAAATAAAATTTCGATTTACAGTACTAAGCTCTTTAATTGCACTGCTCTTGCTCAGTTGCAACCAAAGTCAGAATAACACGGATAAAATCGGTGTCTCGTTAAACGAATTGAAATTAGTAAATGCGAAAAAACTATCGGTCGTGGATAAACTATATAAGGTTTCGGATATGGCACTGATTCAACAGGATGGAATCTATTATGCGCTAGTCGCCGATGTGTCGGTTATGCCGCCCATCCATTTGATAAATATAAGTGACGATAGCTACATAGCCGGGGTGAGTCGCGAAGGAAAAGGCCCCGGTGAGTTTGTTTTTCCTTTTTCTATTTCAACCATTGAAGATTCTTTTGTAGTATATGATGGCAGGGTGTTTCAGCTTACGTACATACCATTTAGCGTGTTCCAGCAACCGGAAGACAGAGCTTTTAAAAATTTCCAGTTAAAAAATGTTCGCACTTCAGGACTGGCCTTTAATGTTCTGCCAACCAGTCAGAACGAATTTATTGCGGTTGGCCCTATCCAAAGCAGCGAAAACGTACGTTTTACCCGTATAAATACGCATGATGATACGAATAGTTTTTTTGGTGAAAACGAACCAATTTCAGGTGTATCTCCCGACCTCTTCCAACTTATAAACCGAGAATACGGCAGTTCTTCCATGCATAAAAAACGTTTTGTTACCGGTAAATACCACCAGGACCGACTGGATATTTTCGAGTTTGATGGCACACCGGTGGCTACCTACAAAGGTGCAGATTATCAGGAGTTTGCCATAACTTCAGCCGGAGGTGCACAGACCATAGACACGGATAAAACAAAGATGGGGTATCTGGATTTTGCCACGAACAGTCATTATATATATGCTTTATACTCCGGTGCAGGGTATAATTCTCCAAACCATAGTAAAATAATTCGTGTGTTTAATTGGGATGGCGATTTTGTAACTGCGTTCGAGTTAACGGAACCTGCCTCCATTATAAGTGTAGATGATGAAAATACAATGCTACTTACAGGTTCGTTTATAAGTTCTGAACCCTCTCTGATAAGCTATGAAATAAAGATTGGCGAATGATAGAATGCCTGCGCAAGTACGCTATTATATTTTTGAGTACGCTGCCGTGTTTATTGAATATTGCCGGATTATGACTCTATTCGTGGCGCTATTTAAGCTTGTACGCCATAATTTTAAACTCCAATAATTCGGGATTTGTTACGGCAACCCCGTACAGATACGTGCCATCTTCGTTCACAGCAACATGCCCCAAAGATTCGCCAACCGTAAGTTCAGAAGTTTCAAATCCTTCCCAGCTAAATACTTTTATTTTTTTGGATAACGCACGCATTTCCACAACATCGCTTTCGGTAACATCGGCAAGGGTTTGTCCCGAATAGAGCATATAAATGGTTGATTGGGCATCGCTTGCAACACTTACAGCCGCAAACTTTGCATCCTTGGAAGGCTCTATATATCTATTGCTGCCTCCAAACTCAACCACATCTATTTTTGGCAAGTATGAATATCGGTTGGACTTGTATTCTTCAAAAACACCGTCTTTGTAACTAAAAAACGTGCTTTGATCAAAATATCTTCCAAAATATGCGAACCGCGACCGATTGGAGTTACTTACTAAATACCCTCCCATGGCTATGCTTGCGGTATAATCGTTTTCATAAAGTGCGGCAATTTCGGTCGGGACGGTGGTAACTACATTTATAACCTTATCGCCTTCGCTTAAAAAATTGACACCTTCAACATAAGGTGTAGAATTCAACACCATATTTTCATCAACAATCATTGCCTCTACGGTTGTAAAATTGGGCACAGATTGTTTTATGCAACTTGAAAGTGCCTTATTTTCGGCCAATTCCAAAATACAGGGCACCGAATAGACATCATTCTTTCTGTTGGTTCGATCCGATATCTCTAAAGTTGAAGGCTGGGGACCTCTCATTATATTGAAGTTTAAATACTCACCTGGGCCTTTACCAGCAGTCAAAAACTCTTTTATCTTGTCACCTGTATGCCGGTTATACATCCGGATTCCATAATCCCCGGTTGCTTCTATATAATCTTTTAAAAAAAGGTAATCGTCAACAACTACCAACCCGTCCGGTGCGTATATATTCCTGTCTATTAAGGCCTTTCCGGAAATTTGGGCGTTATTTTGCCCGAAAGACAGGGAAGGGAAGGTGCAAAAAATAACAATAGATAAAATATTGTTTTTCATAAATTCACTTTTAACTTCATTTTTAATTATAGTTAGTTAGAATATCTTCTGAATGAACGGTTATACCAACACATAGTGTACAACGTTTCAGTATTCTAATTTGTCAATATGCCCGAATATTTTTGAAGGCGTAATACGCAATTATCGCCTATTATTTTACGCAATAATTGCGTAAAGGTTAGGACTTATGTAGCGTCTCATACCATTTTACGATACTTCGGCGGCCTGTTCCTGTTAAGTCTAATTTTTTGCGGATATTTTCTTTATGTTTGTATATTGTATGTACAGAAAGATTAAGTTTTTCCGCTATTTCAGGAGCTGAATATCTTTTTTCTATAAGTTCAAGCACTCTAATTTCACTCGGAGTTAATATTTTAAGTGCTTCAATATAGGTTAGCATAAATACCTTCTACCTCCAACCCCATTGTTATTCTTAGTGTTTTTTTGTAGGCGTTAGTATATATATATATATATAAAATAAAGCAAATTTTTTACATAAAAATTGGGCTTTATCTCTTATTTAACGGTCTAAAAATAGTTTTAACAAGTTATAAACCGTAAAAAAACCACACTCTCCCTGTGGCATGATTATCTCAATCTAAAACCCACAAAAAAAGGAGGACTTTAAGCCCTCCTATTTAATTAGCCAATAATTAAATTATAAAAAGATTATTACACTTTTAGACTGACCTAATTTTGGTAGAATTCACATTCCGTTCCCTTCATGATACTTTTTCATTTCGGCGCTTTTCTTTAGCATAAAAATGCGTTCCAATAACCGCAAGGGTTATCAGGGCATAGCCGATTACCGGGAAATATTGATTCGATATTATTGCATTGAAATCCAATAAAACCAACAATAAACCGCCTATAGACATCAGTAATATTATGTATTCAAAAATTTTCATTGCCACCTCTTAATCGGCTTCATTCAAGTTTAAGTGAAATGATATTTTCAATAATCTCATTTTTTTATTTTTGTTGGCTAGCTACATATGCAAGACATGCTATATCTGCCACGATAAACGTTGCCGACACCCAGCCTACTGGATTCCACCAATTTGTTATTGTTAGTGCACCACCAATAGTATAGACTATTGAAGCTGACCCTATACCAATACATAAACCATCTACAACTCCACCGCCATGCAATACTTCCATATCGTCATACGAGATTTTTTTAAGTAATGAACTTTCCATGTTTAAACTCCTATTTAAATTAGACGTATTTATTACATTAATGAATTAGATAATCACAATCAAATTAGATGCTTACAATCAGCTGTCGTATTTGCTATCAAACCTCCACCAAAAACTGCTGAAGCAACCACAAATCCAGCTATACCTCCGGTGGCAGCAGTAGCAGCAGCGGCAAGAAGAAATAAACCACCAACCATTAACCCGACACCTAATCCAACTTGGGTTCCGCATTCATAGCCACCCACAATCCCTTCCATCTGATGTAATTCCAATGTCTTCATATTATTCACCTTAAATTAAGTTATAATTAATAAGAATAGATACATAAATAAGAATAGATACATAAATAAGAATAGATACATAAATAAGAATAGATACATAGTAAAATGCTTTGTAAAGACTATTTTTACAGCATTTCTGTATCCTCGTTGGATAATATGCAAAGTTTTATTTGAAGATACAATACGCAAATACTGCCTATTATTTTACGCAATAATTGCGTACAGATTTAAGCTTATTCAATTTCGCGTTCCATTTTACTAACAAAATTGGCCTGTTCATGTCAATTTTCTTTGACGAATATTTCCTTAGCATTTATATATTGAACGTACGTACAGAAATATAAAGTTTCTACACTATTTTGGGAGTTGTATATATTCTTTGCACATGATTTAACACGTTAATCTCGCTCGGTGTAAATATTTTAGTACTTCAATCTTTCTATCATCGTCTTAACGTCATTTTATGCTAATTATTAACGGCACATATACACTCACATTCCGTTACAAAAAATGTAATAACAAGATTTAAATGGTTAAATCTGCTAACGAAGCCGAAAATAGGTTCTCCTCTTGAGCAAGTTCTTTAGGCTCCCCTTTTTCAACCACTTGTCCATCTTCAATTATATATATACAATCAGCTAATTTTACACTTTGCACCCTATGCGTAACTAAAATAATCGCCATCTTATTTTTTAATGACATTAACATGCGCAACATCTTTTCTTCTGTCTTACGGTCCATTGCCGAGGTCGCCTCATCAAGTAACAATAAATTCGGTCCTTGGTATAAGGCCCTAGCTAATGCTACAAGCTGTCGTTGTCCACCCGATATATTTACCCCCTCTTCTCCGAGTAATGTGATATAGCTTTGAGGAAAGCTCTCAAAATACTCATCAAACCCATAATTCTTGCAAAACTGAATAACTTGTGGGGCTTCATTTAAAGAGTCTCCAAGGCAGATATTGTCAATTAGTGTGCCGTTAAATATTTTGACTTGCTGAGGCACGACAGCAATCTGCTCTCTCCATTCGTGGCTATTAATTTCGCCTATATCATACAAATTATTGATATTTATATTTCCAGATTCCGGTTTGAGAAATTTCTGTAGTATGTGTAATATCGTTGTTTTACCACAACCACTCTCACCAAGCAATGCTACCATCTCACCTTTTTTCACACTAAATGAAATTTGCTCTAAAATTCGAGACCTCCCGGGAAAGCGAAATGAAAGGTTCCGTACTTCCAAAACATCGATTGAATTAATTTTCTCCTTAGCAATAGACACATTTTGCTCACCTTCTAAGGAGGTAAATTCATGCATACGATCAAATGCCACTCTTGCTTCTTGTATCTGAATATTAGTCATAGCTAAACGATTTGCAGCGGGTATAAGCTGAGATGCCATTTGAAAAATAGCAACAAGGGCACCTAACATAATGCTTTCACTTAACACAAGCATTGAACTAAAAAGTAGGGTGCTTACTATAAATACGATACTAACTATGCTTGCCCAAAAGCCAAAGTGTATGCCTACCTTTCCTAAATCAAATATTTGAGTTTGAAAAAAACCATATACTGCTTTAGTGATATCGGCAAAAAAGGATTCTTTATTACTTATTTTTATCGTCGAAATTCCTTGAATGGTGTCCACGTAGTTACTTTCATTTGCCGAGTGAGCTGCCATTACCTTTTTTTGCCCTTCTAAAATGGGTTGGTTGTAATACCATGTTAAGAAAAAAAAGCACGGAACACTTAAAAGCACAAATAAACCCAATAAGGTTGAATAGTATAATATATACACCGCTGCTACAACAATAAGCAACACATCTATCATTACGTTTGCAAACAGATAGGTAATTGTTTGTTGTAATCTGCTTGTATCATTCATTCTTGCAATTAAATCACCTGTTTTCCTGTTTAAGAAAAATGGAATTGGTAACTTTAACAGCGACTGGTAAAAATTATTTATTATTCTATTATTAAAGTCTCGGCTTTGCCTAATTAAAAACAATTGCCTCATATACGACAGCCCATTTTGTGCAAACAATAACACGGATAATAGCCCCACCCCTATTAGAAGTCTTGTTAAATCCCTTTGAGGCAAAATAACATCAATCAATTTTTGAGAAAATATCGCAGTAGATAAACCTAATACGGTTATAAATATGCCTAACACTAAAGCCGTCCCCAATATATTTACATCCCTTTTTATAAGGTTTAATAACCATTTCCATCTTTCAGTATTTCTCTCTCGTTTTTGAACTAAGGCCGGCGAAGATTTTAATAATAGTAAAGCTTTGCTTTGCCATTGTTCAACTAAATCTTTCTCCTCAATCTCTCGAACCCCCGTTGCGGGGTCGCTAATCAAATATGTGCCATTGTAATAGCCGTAATAAATTACATAATGCTGAAATTTCTCTTCTTTTATCACATGCAAAATACAGGGTTCAGTAAGTTTCCGTAGGTTTGCTATATCAGCCTCATACGCTTCTGCAATTAATCCTACTTCTTGAGCTGCTTGAAATAACCCTAAAAGTGTTGTTCCATTACGGCTTGTGCCGCTCAATTCTCGCAATCTTTCCAACTTAGCCGCACCACCGTAAAACCGGATTACACTCAATAAACAGGCAACACCGCAATCAGCTTGATCTTTTTGTTGAACAAAGGCTTTTTTGACTCTTTTTGATATGCCTTGCATAATTAATTTGTTTTTTGACAAGAATTATTCAATATCCAATCAATTGATTAGTGCATAAATTACATCAGCATTAACTTCGCCACGGTAGCTACCAATTAAAAGGCTATCTACTCCATAAACAAAGGTTGTTGGCACCTTTAATACATCAAAATAAGTTCTAACTTTCTGTTCATAATCCATTTTAACGGCAAGTTTTGTCGTGTCTATATTAAATTCCTTTATAAAATTATCAAGCACACTCTGTGGTTCATCTGAATACAAAATTATCTTTGTTTTTTCCAATAGCTCCGCATGTTGCTGAAAACTTCTAATTTCCGCCTGACAGAACCGGCAAGTTGTATTAAAATAAGTGATAACGATAGGTTGAACGCCAACATCTGGTGTTTCGGATAAGAATACACTCTCATCTTCTATTTTTACAAGTGAAATAGGCAGTTTTGCTATTCGCTCCGCCACCTTTTCCGCCTCTAAAATTCTGTTATAAATGGAATAGCCAAGTACACCAATCAAAACCAATACTATTGTTATTATTAGGAATGCAATTTTCTTTTTCATCTACAACTCAACTAATTTGGAGGGTTAAAAAAGCCACTAAGACAATCCAAAGCAACAGCCCCAGACTATATGAAGGCGCTACCACATTAAAACTGTCAAAAAAATCTTCTTTTTGCCATTTCGACAAAAGCCAAGCTACTGCAATCACAAAAAACAACTCATACAGATTTATTGCCTGTAAGGGATACACCGCCCAAGTAGCATGCACATTTTCATAGCCAATTAATCCTAAGAGTGATAAGGGTGAATATTCGGTAGTACTTTGTATTGTTAGTGTTTCTATATGCAGGAACAAAGTCATTAATAATACAATCGTAGCAAGAATAAACACTGCTTCTGCAAGCATAACAGCCCTGAAAATTTCTTTAAATTTAGTTTCAAAGCGGACCAACATAAAACCTACATTAATACATACTGCTGTTAAAAAAAATTTAAGCAATAACGATATAGGAATTAGCAGATAGCTAATCCACCAGTATTTTGCTCGCCATCCCAACAGTTCTCCAACTGTCTGGTTTGACATAATCCCAGAATAACTTTTATAGTAAAATTCTTCATTATAAATAAATCTTTCAGTGATCCAGGTAAGAGTAAAATAGATGAGTATAATAATTAAAAAGACTATTAGACCGGGAATAGAATTGGTATGCCGCCTTTCTATTGTATCAGAATCCAAAACCTTTATGCCCATATGTAACTGGAAATAAACTTTACTAAAAATACAAGCAAGTAATTCACAACAGCTTGCTCCTACAGCTAAAAACGGTTACTTAAAATCGTTGGCAACTTAAAACTATAGCACTGATATATAGCGAATTGCATCATTTAATTTCGTACTGTTCAACCTGCAGATACTACATTACAAATCTTATAAATTTACTAAGAACAGGCAATACGCGATTATTACCTATTATTTTACGCAATAATTGCGTATGGATTAGGGCTTATATATCATACAAATTAGCTTATATATAGTTAAAATAACAATACTTACCTACTACATATCCAACTCAGGCTGCCCTTAATCCATCATGCGGCTTAATTTAAGCAGTTGCGGCATACTGTAACTGAACATGCAGGCCAAAAATATATTGCTAAACATCTGTAAATCAAGAGTTTTTCCAAAAAGCGGGATTTCAACAAAACTTTGAAGTATAAAACAAGTTGCGAATACAATAATGCCGAAAGTCTGATAGAGTATAACATCCTTCAGCAGTTTCTTCTTTTCGGGGTTTTTATCCATTATTCGTCCTTTAAAGGTTCAAACATACAGTGGAAGATTTTATGCCGAACCATAATTATAACATCTTCCACACTCTATTACATTAATGTGTAAAAAAATCTTAGATAAAACAATCTTTACCTAATCTCATCCGATTCAAAATAAACAACGTCCACATCATTGGCAGAAAAGCGGTCAATCGAAAATATCCTGTTATTTTGCGCATCAACCGTAATAAAGGGATGAAATTTTTGGTCCAGGGTTATTTTTTTTACAAGCGTGCCCTCCCAGTCAAATACGTAAACCACGGAGAGGTTTTCGCCGTAGGAGTCGTTGTATATATAATTTTCAAGCTGTGCGTAATTATGCCCCGCGCGCACGGCATATATATAATCTGGGGAGGAGCCTATGCCATAAAACTGTATCATCACCTCGTCTTCATCCTGACGTGCTATTTTATCAAAGTCATATTCCGAAATTTTCGTTCTCGAAATAATTTCCCCATCAAAATTCGCAATAATTATTTCGGGAAACAAAGAAACGGCCATAGCTATCAACTGCTTTTCATAATTGATGGTTGCCTCACTTCTGAAAATCCTTTCCCGTTCGCGCATATCAAAAGCGCTTGCCAAGCTGCCGTATGGATCGATGTATTTGATTTCATCTGTTTGAGTGTTTACAATACCGGCCACTCCATTTTGAATACCGCCCCCGGTTACCAAAGCAGAATTATCGTCTAAATAAACCGCACGTTGGCCAATTATAAAATCAGGAGGCAACAGGTAATTTTGGGTTATTTTCAGTATCGAATCGGCAGGCAGAGAATAACCATAAAGCCTTTTTTTGGGCCAGTCATATATAGACAGTTCCGTATTTCCGGCCACATTGATAGGTTTTTTCAAGCTGGTTGAATATTCTCCCGGTCCGTCACCTCTCCTGCCGAAATGATTTTTCTTATGGAAGGAATTCAGCGATATTAAATGTATAAAATTACTGTCCAACCCGGCTTCATACACCACTAAAGTGGTATCATAAATGGCCACAAAATCGGGATTTAAAATATTATGCCGGGATGTAGAATTTAAAGATTTCCGCGCAGTTGTGAACGTGGGCACTTCTCCGGATGGAGGTTTTTCGCCACAATTGACAGCCACACATATAGCTATTAAATACAAATATTTTTTCATGATAATTTAATTACATCAGCCAATTTTTTTGAGTCTTCATATTCGTTTTAAGATTTGAATATATAATTAAAGATATTATACCAGAAAGAACGGAGCCAAAGCCATGAAGGTGATAAAACCACCTGTAAATCTTAAAATAATATGTTTTGTCGTTTTTCAATCATTTTTGCTCCCATCTTCTATGTACGCGTTTTTAGAAAACGTGTTGCAAAATTTGTTCTACAGCATCTTCCGCACTCCCTTTCGTTAATGTGTAAAAAAATTCCGGTAAAGCAATGCCTAAGCAGATAGTTTTACTCCTGTGCCTCCTCCAACTCCCCCAACCACTGCACCAAACTCTCAATTTGTTCGTCCGTTAAACGGGCTTCTGGATGCAGCAGCAGGTACGAGCGCAGTGGCATTTGTCGGTCTTCGATCTGGCTTTTCATGGAGCGTAGCAGGCGGGCTTGTTTGCGAGCCGAATACCCGCCCCACTCGCTGAAATTAAGTTCTTTTTTGCCATTTTTGATATGATTTTCTACTATAATCCGCGCCGGTTGTACAAAATCGTACCACTTGTATTGGGTGCTGTTGCTGTGGCAGTCGTAACAGGCGGTTTTGATGGTGGTTTCCATGGCCCCGTTTATTTCGGCGAGTTCAAAAAAGTCGGTACTTATGGCCGGCTCATCACTTTTATTTCGGGCAGGTTGGTAAAATTGGATAAGGATAAATACCACGAGTAAACCCGTTAATAGTTTTCCCAATATTTTAGATTTGAACATGCTGCGCCGGTTTAAAATGGTGGTTATGCTATTCTATTTCGGCAACCATTTCGCTGCAATCGGGTGTGGACTCTCCTTCGTACGGATTTTGCGTATCCACGGTAGAGCTGAGCCAAAAAACTCCCTTTCCGTCATTATAAGTACTGCATTCCAATTGATATAGTTTTTGCGGACTTCCAACTTCGGCGATGAAATCGAGTACATCCCGGCTTAGAAACTCCAGATGCTCGCGCAGGTGAAAAATATTATCGGCATTTACGCTTATGTGCTCGGCATTTTCGGTAATACCTTCGGCAATATCTTCCAACTCGGCAGTGTCATCCACATCAAAATTGGCCGCATTAAAATTGCTCATCAGCTCGTACAGTTCTGCCCCTGCTTCGGCCGTCAATTTGCCGTCATTGGCAACAAGCGCATCTTTTATGCTTAAATAATGCTCTACAATTTGTGCCGTCAGGGAGATTTCTGCTTTTGTTTCGGAAGATGGCTGATTGGTTTCTGTTTTCCCACACGACGTGATCATAAAACCAAATATGGCCCATGCCATAAACCAACCCGTTGCTTTTTTTGTGATGAAATTGCCCATTTTGTTCTGATTTATTGGTTATTTATTTCTAATCCATTTGCTTTAATGTATGCTTTTAAAGTCTCTTTTTAAAGCAACCATCCCCAAAAGTTGATAATACCACGCAACCGAATAATGAAAAATCAACCCAATAACCTGTCGAAAAACAAATGTGCTTTTTTAGGATTTATATCCAATCTCACTATTGATTTCTCTATTTCTCGCTGAAGTTCTTCTTGGGTCAGCAACTCTTCTTCGCTTAAATAACCGTTATTTATCAGATATTCCCTAAGTTCAGTTATTTTCCCTCCGGTAAAGCGGGAAACCTCCCCATTTTCAAGAGCTTCCAACAAGCATTCTGGGTCATTATCGGTTTCTGCCATTTTCTCGGTAACCCTTTCGATAAAAGCATTGCTCACGGCGCCTGAGTCTTCTAAAACCTTTCTGTCTATGGGTTTGCTACGGCCAACACGCTGGAGTTTAAAGTATGCATCGGCAAGTTTTACATATTTCGACAGATCCGATTTGATTTCGTCGGTCAATCCTTCCACTTGGTTTCCGTTATTCAAATGAAGCCGTAGCGAATCGTAGTTCTTCACTCCCTTTTCCAGCAAGCGGTACAAAAGCTTAGTATCATCTATAAAATACCAAAGGTGCAGGTTCGCGCCGGTTGCTGTATCCATGGCTATGGCCGGTAATTTCAAGGCTTTTCCATATTCAGAATGTGATAAGCCATCGGGATTGGGAATATCCGTATTGAAACGGATGAGTGTTAGCTTGGTTTCATTATCCCATTTATATTCTTCAAACGGCCTAAGTATGTATTCCCGACTTTCGATATCGCTATTTTGGGGTTTGGCCAGTATTATTTTCCACTTGGCCATTTCGTCTTCTTGGGCGGTGAAGTAAAATATCTGTCGCCCACCGCGACTAATTTCTATCATGGCTTCGATAATGGCCTCGGCGCGTTGGGTGTCGGATCTTGCCAGAAGTTCATCGGCAAGCAAGGGCAGTTTAAGCGTACTTTCCGTGCTTTCTATAAAGGCCAATCGCACCGCCAAAATCAGTTGTACGCGCGTGCCAGTGGAGAGTTCTTCCAGCTGACGAACTAAACCATCCTCCGTATCTTTAGCGCTGAACTGAACATTTTCCGTTCTGTCATTGATGCGCAATTCATACCTATGGTGCGTAAAAGCCGCAAATAACTCCTTGGCTCGATTAAACACATCCGGCATTCTTTCCGTGTTTATTTGTGCTTTCAGTTCGTCAATAATGATATTTCCAATATTGGCCGACAGTTTTTCCTCGTAATATTGTATGAAGTCCTCTTTTGCGGTCTCTTTACCGGCTTGTGCCATTTCCAGATCGTGGGTTTCTTGTACCCGTTTAATTTCGGCACGTATTCTGGATATTTCCTCTAAAGTTGCAGCATGTTTTTGTGTCTCCAGATCGTATTCGGCAATTCTCACATCCAAATCTTTCAAATCCAGTTCATTTAAGGTATCCAACTGGTTTTCATAAACTGCAGACTGCTCAATTTCTTTTTGGATGTGGCTCAGTGCCCCCTTGCCGTTGTTCAATTCAGATTCCAAACGACGAAAATCATCAATCTGCGTCACATAATTTTCTACCAAGGCAATATCTTCCGCTTTTATATGAAGGCGGCCTGCAATTTCATCCACAATTTCTTTTTGGCCAACAATGAATGTGTCCAACTGCGACATTTCATTTACGATATCTTTTTTCTTGGCGATGTATTCATCATATTTGTTTTTTCTACCTTCCAGTTGTCGGAATATACTTACTGCGCCGCCGACATCCTCCGCTTTTTCGCCGGTAAAGGCCTGAAATCCACTGTTCAATCTGTCCAGTAAATTGTTTAGCCGGTTCGCATTGTCTTCCAGTTCTGCTGCCTTGATTTTATAATTCCGATATGCATCTTCCCATTTTATAAGATTTGTGGTAAACCAGTAAATAGTCTGGTAGTTTTCGGGACTTATGTCGGCCTTGAATGGCGTTGATTTAATTTTCTCGACTATCTGTTCTACCTGAGTTTTGAAGTTTTCAAAGCGTTCTGTTTTTGGTTGGAGTAGTTCTTTTTTAACTGCCAGTTTTTGCTGAATGGATTGGATTTGTCTGGCCGACTCCAACTCTTTTATAAGTTCATTCAGTTTATTAACAACCTCATTTTTAACCCAATTTTTTGGCTCGTCCAGACCGGTTTTTTTATAAGCATTCCTACTATATTTTTTATTGCCGGATGAATTACTTTTTTTACTCAAAACAACGGATATAATTACCAAAATAACAGCTAATAATGCCGTTCCATATCCAAAAATGGCGAATTTGGTCATCCCAATCATATACGCAGATGCAATTATCAACACTGCAACGGCCACCGCCAAAGGAATACCGGTATTTGAACTGTTTTCTTGCCCTTCGTCGAGCCAATCGGCAAGTGCATCTATCCCTTTAATGAGTTCCTGCTCATTGGATATTTTTCCAAAAACGCTTAATTCCTCATCCAGTTGGGCCATTTCTTTTTCGAGTAATGAAATTTCGCCATAAACAGAAAATCCTACCTGCCAAATTTCATCCGTTTGTTGGATGTCGTCTAAATTCAAACCTTCAAACGTCTCTAAATCAACGTCTTTAACGCCTATGTTTGTCGCTAGGGTGTTTTTTTGGATTTCCAGTTCTCTTTTTTCGGTCTTTAATCTCTCAATGGCACTGTTTAATTCCCTTAAATCTTGCACTTCATCCCTCAAAACCGTGAATGTATCACCGGAAATGCCCTCTTTTGGCAGATTGAGTTCTTTTATCTGCTCTTCTATATCATCCAGTTTTGATGCTTCCGTTTTCTTTTTTAATTCGCTGTTGGCTATTTTTTCCAGTGCGGTTTTAAAACTTTCGGCATCATTTTCCCTTACTTTTGCTATAACCTCGGGCAGGGCACTGATTTTATTTTTAATCTCTTCCAACTCCCCGCTTTTCAACTTGTAGTTTTTCAGGTTCTTGTATAATTCGAGATAATACGAAGCTTCTTTCTGCTCTTTTTCCTTGCTTTCGAGTGATGCAAGCTGTTTTTCTTCGCCACTTATTTTGGATTGACGACTTTGCTCCTCATCTACCGCTTTCGATTGTTTTTCAAATTCTATGTATTGAGTAGCATTTTTACTGCCCGATTTATCATTATAAGAAAGGCTTCCCCTCGCTTTTTCCAAATCGTATCCGCCAATTGCCTCTTTTATAATATTATCAGCCAGATTTTTATCGGTTTTTTCCGCAAGTATGATGTCGGCCAGCAAATATCGCGACATTTCTTCCGGCGGCGGCACCCCTTCCAATTTAGAATCGATGCCTTCTCTTTGCATTTTATTGTGGCCCATTAAAATGCTAGACTGCCACAACTCTGCACCTAATTTGAAGTTTGCATCGGCAAGAAATTCGGCGGTATCGTTTTGATTTAACAGCTTTTGGATGGTTTTTGCGGTAGTGGTTTTACCCGATGCATTGGGACCACCAATAATATTTATATGGGGCGAAAGATTGGAATAAGGTTTCAGGCCATTTGCCAAACCCGGTGTTTTATCGATTTTTATTTCCTTAAAGTGCAGTGCTTTTTTTTCCATTTCAAGCCTCCACTTTCTGGTTGTACAATTCGGCTAGCAGTCGGTTCAACTCTTCTTCCAAAAGTTGATTAATTTCATATTTTTTGGGCGCTATATCTGCTCTTATATGTATAAAAACGTTGTCTTTTTCATAGTCTGCCATTTTTTGAGTGATTTTATTTCGCGCGCTATCCAACAAGTGGTTTTTATTGCCGGCTCTTAAATCTAAAATTGCTTTTGCCAGCATTCCTATCGCGGTAGGTTCTTCACTCAAACGGAAAAGGTCTTGTACCTTGGCTCGGGTATTAAAAACAAACTTCCTGACTTTCGTTTTAAGTCCATAATGGCCCGTAAAATCTTCCGGTTTAAGAATTCTCAGTTCATTTATATTATGATATTCGCCGGTTAACTCAACATCGAAAATAATTTCTTCCAGAGCGTTATACGTTTCAATGCTTTCTGCCTGAGTTAATAGATTATTTAAAATAGCAGTGTTGACCTCGTTCAAATCTTCACAGTTTGTTAGCTCTATTTTTATATTTTCGTACCGGACGGAAGAAATTGGAATAAATTCACCCAATCTCGGCATATTATTGTCTATTTCAATAATTCGGAACCCATGCTCGCCCTGTTCTTTTGCGCTTAATGCCTGCGGCGAACCCGGATAAAATACCGTTGGCTTATTTTCGTTCAGTATTTCCGGTTTATGGATATGTCCCAACACCCATATATCTATATTTTTGTTGCTTAATGAATTTAAATCAATAGGAGCATACACACTTTCTGCCAAATTTGTGCTGTAATCGCCATGTAACAGGCCTATTGTTGGTTTATCGGTTTCAATCTGTTCCTCAGGGAAATTCTCCAGCGGATTTTTAGTGAAGTGTTTTCTTGGAAAAGACCAACCCACAAATTGAATTTCAGTGCCTCTAATTGCCACTTTTTTTACTTCCCAAGTGCCTTTTGCTCCCAAAAAATGAACTAAATCGGTATCGAAATTTCTCATAATATCCGGCAGTGTCTGAAAATCGTGATTGCCGGCAGCCATTATGGTATGGATGTTTTTTGCCTGGAGTTTATCCAAACCGTGTTTTAAAGTACTCATACCTTCTACAAATTTATTTTCCCTATCCACGATATCTCCCGAAATTACTACCGCATCCACATTATTTTCCATCGCCCAATCGACCATTCTATCCCACGTATTTCGTGTGGATGCCGTGGTTTGATTTTCTGCAGCGGATGAGCTAATCCCAATGTGTAAATCGGCGGTGGCCAGTATTTTGATAGACATTTTGGCTAATTAAGGGTTTTAAACGATTGATTTATATGATATAAGTATTGTTTTTTTCGGGCTTTGTCGTACTTAAGTATAACATTTAATTCTCAAATTTTATCAATAGAAATAAAAAAAGCAATGAGGTTTTAGTTCATTGCTTTATAATTTGTGTGGCGCGAAACCGATTATTTATTCTTCAATAAATCACGGATTTCTGTCAGCAGTTCTTCTTGGGTCGGGCCGGCCGGTGCTTCAGGTTCCGGTTCGGGTTCTGCTTCGGCTTTGCGCAAGTTTTCCACTTTATTGTATGCTTTCACAATCATAAACAATACGAAACCTACAATGATTAAATCGATTACTGTATTTATCCACTTCCCGTAGAATATTGCATTTTCGGGTGTAACTTCTTTTCCGTCAACAATTTGAGCGTCGGAAAGTACAATTTTCAAATCCGAAAAATCGGCATCGCCCGCAAAATAGCCTACTACCGGCATCATAACATCTTGGGTGAAACTCGAAACTACTGCCCCG
The DNA here is from genome assembly GCA_964615135.1 of uncultured Balneolaceae bacterium. Classification (GTDB taxonomy): domain Bacteria; phylum Bacteroidota; class Rhodothermia; order Balneolales; family Balneolaceae; genus Balneola. The sequence continues at coordinate 84,863 of CAZTOG010000009.1, forward strand.
ACCGCAGTAGCTAAAAGTACGGCAACCGCTAGGTCGATAAGGTTACCGGTCATGATGAAATCTTTGAATTCTTTTAGAAAATTTCTCATACTGTATTATTAGTTAGTTATTGTTTTTATTTATTATATGGTATATAAATTCCCTTAAGCAGGTATTTTATTTTTCCTGTACTTGGTACGCCAATGCCAGAGTTTTCATTTTTTTAACCATGGCGGCTAATCCGTTTGCTCTTGTTGGCGAAAGATGTTGAGCCATCCCGATTTTTTCGATAAACTCGGGTTCGGTGTTTAAAATTACCGATGGGGAATTGCCATCATAAAGACGTACTATAAAAGAAACCAGGCCCTTGGTAATGGCTGCGTCGCTGTCTGCCTTAAAATACAGTTTGCCGTCTTTGTACTCTTCGGCCAACCAAACCTGGCTTTGGCAACCTCTTATAAGGTTTTCGTCTTTTTTATGTTCTTGGGAAAGCTCGTCCATTTTTGTACCGTGTTTGATAATGTATTTATACTTTTCGGTCCAATCGGATAGTGCACCAAACTCCCTTACTATTCTGTTTTGTATTTGATCGATTTCCATATTTAAAGATAAAACAAAGCGGATAGGGTTCAAAACCCAAATTGCCCCCGTACGGTAATGTTATTTTTTGGCCGTGAGCACCGCCACCGATTTAACCGCTACCACCTCGGTGCGGCCTTCGTTCCATATTGGCCTGAAAGCTTTCATAACCGGTATTTTTGAGCCGTCTTTTGCTTTATAAACACAGTTCACGGTAGTAAAAAAACCTTTAAATGCTTCGCTCAAATGCGATTCCACATTATGCACACAATATTCCGACAGCATAATATCCACACCGTTGTTTAAAATACTTTCGGTGCTGAATCCTGTTATTTTTTCAAAATTATCCGAAGCATACACACATGAAAATCCGTCCCCTTCTTTTTGGAACTTCAAAGTAAATTCTTCGCAGGCGTTCAGGGCTTCATCGAAAGTCTGGTTTTGTTTTTCCAGCTTTTCCAATAATTTTTTTCTGAGAGACAGGTTTTTAAACTGCACTCTGGCCCGTAGTTCTCCATTTTTTTCGAACACTTTAAATGTTGATTCGAGCAGGATGGAGTTGCCTTTTTTGCATTTGAAATACCAATTATGTGTTTGCTCATCGCTTTCCATAATAAGTATGGTTCGGCTCAATATTTCAACTTCTGAACGACTTTCTTCCGCAACCAAATCTTCTATTTTCATCTGGCTCAAAACATCTTCGGTATAGCCGGTTATTTCGCGGAAAGAACGGCTGCTGCCAACAATAGAGCCTTTGATGTCTATTTCTATGTAGGTGCTGCCCAGTTTGTTTTCCAAAATGGTAAATTCGGTACTGGCGGCGTGCAATTTTTTGCTGATATCCTCGCGCTCCGTAATATCTCTTTGGTAGGAAACCCAGTGCGTTATATCGCCATTGTTATCTACCAGCGGATGGATGTCCCATTGGTTTATAAATTCGGAACCATCTTTTTTATAATTTACGGTATGCCCGAAAAATCCTTCTCCGGCATTTATGCCTTGCTTCATTCTGTCGAGCACAGATCTGCTGGTTTTTGGACCTTGTAATATTCGCGGTGTTTTGCCAATTACTTCATCTTTGCTGTAGCCCGTCATTTTGGTAAAACCATCGTTTACATAAACAATTTTTGGTCCCGGTTCGGTTAGCCCCAAATCGGTAATAATAATAGCGTCGTAATCGTACTGTATGGTTCTTTCCAGAAGGTTCAGTTGTTTGGCTATTTCTCTGTATTTATATAGTACATTCTCAAACAACTCTTCCAGTTGGGCGTACGACACGTCATCCTTGCTATATTTTCGCAACCGCTCTTTAAGACGAGAATCCAATTTTATCCTAACTGTTTTATGTGTTTCATGGCACCTGAGTTTATTTATTGCCAATACGTTTATACTTTATGCATAAAACCCAAATCTATATTTTATAATTCCAAAAGGGGTAGAGGGGTTGCTATTTATACACATTCTAATTAGCAGAATGGCATTAACAGGTGGTCAAAAGCAGGTTTTTGTGGGGTGGGTTTATGGGAAATAAAAAAGGGGAAAACCAGTTCCCCCTTTTTTTTCACTCACTCATCGAAGTAGCAGTTTTGCAATGGTGCTCAACTGCATGTTCGTTGTACCCTCGTAGATTTTACCGATTTTGGCATCACGATAAAATTTCTCTACGGGATATTCTTTAACATAGCCATTGCCTCCAAACAGGTCCACGGCCATAGACGATACTCTTTCGGCAACTTCTGAGGCATAATATTTTGCCATAGCGGCTTCTTTCAGAAATGTTTGCCCGGCCATTTTCATCCTGGCTGCGTTATACACCAGCAGGCGAGCCGTTTCTACGTCGGTTGCCATGCGTGCTAAATCAAACTGTACTCCTTGAAATTCGGCAATAGCTTGCCCAAATTGCTTTCTTTCCTGCACATATTCTACGGTTGCATCCAGCGCGCCCTGGGCAATGCCCACCATTTGGGCGCCAATACCTATTCTTCCTTCGTTCAGGGTTTCTATGGCCACTTTATAACCTTTACCTACCTCACCAATTATATTTTCTTTGGGTACTCTCACATTTTCCAATAGAATTTCGCAGGTTGAGCTAGCCCTGATTCCTAATTTATCTTCTTTTTTTGATACCGAAAATCCTTCAAATTCTTTTTCTACCACAAAAGCGGTAATTCCTTTATAACCTGCATCTGGATTAACATTTGCCATGACTATAAAAATATCGGCTTCTTTTGCGTTAGTAATCCATAACTTTGCTCCATTTAAAACATAATAATCGCCATCCTCTACCGCGCGACATTTCAGTGCAAAGGCATCACTTCCCGAGCCTGCTTCAGAGAGCGCATACGCTCCAACTTTTTCGGTAGCTAACTGCGGCAAATATTTTTCTTTTATGAAATCGGAGCCATAATTGACAAAAGCATTATTAACCAGCGTGTTCTGCACATCCATAAATACACCAGCCGACGCATCTACTCTGGAAATTTGCTCAATCGCTAAGATTGACATCATAAAAGTGCCACCACCGCCAGAGTATTTTTCCGGAACATCTACTCCCATTAAACCCATTTCAAAAAACTGTTTAATTAAATCAGCATCTAGTTGGGCTTTCTTATCCATATCATGAACCAATGGTTTAATAACCGAGTTTGCAAAGTCGGAAGCTGCTTCTTTCAGCATTTGCTCGTCTTCGGTAAGCCGTGATAATGGTGCAATATTTTGATTATCTGTCATCGTTAATAATTTTTCGTACTTTTTTATTAATTTTGGTCTCTAATATAATCATTTTGGAAGCGCTTTTCTAAAACATAGAAAACTTTTTTATACTAGTAAAGTATGTGCGCTCTATTTATTTTAAAAGAGCTAAATAAATATTATAATTTAATTTCTGTGGCATCATTATTTAAAGATAAAAACCTGACCTTTGAAGAATTTGAACAACCTTCGTTCCAGGATTGGATTGAAATAGTTACTTCCGATTTAAAAGGCAACGATTATACCGAAAAATTTAACTGGCAAACACTCGAAGGCATCTCTTATTTGCCATTTTATGAGAATAAAAACGATTTTTCTACCCAAGAAACCATAAATATTGGCAGCGATTGGGGAATTTGCCAGTCTATTTCTGCAAGTACGGTTCAGGAGGCCAACAAGCTGGCCCTGATTGCTTTGGAAGGCGGTGCATCGGAGTTATTATTCGATTTGAGTGCCGATGTTTTGAGCAAATATGAGGATGTAGAAATACTGCTCGACAAGATTATTCTCAATTACATTACCGTTTACTTCGGTGAAATTATTTCTGAGCAAAAACATCAAGATTGGGTGCATAAATATATTGAAACGCATTATAAAGTTGATAAAGTTGTTCAAGTTTTCTTTAAAAATGATGAGTTCAGCAAAGCCATACAATCTGGATTTCTGAGAGAGAAAAAAGACTTTTCATATCAGCCCTTTTATTCAGTAAATGCACATTTTTATGGCAATACAGGTGCTTCTATGGTCGATCAACTGGCTTTTGCGGCCGCCAGTGGAAATGAATATCTGGGGCTGGCCGAAAATGTGGAAGAAATGGCTCAAAAGTTATACTTCAATTTTAGTATAGCATCCGATTACTTCCTCGAGATTGCTAAATTACGGGCATTTCGATTGATTTGGACGCAAATACTGGAGCAGTATTCAACGGGATTGGGAGCAAAATATCCGGCCAACATACAAGCGCATACCGCAGCTTTCAATACTTCCCATATCGATGCGCACAACAATATATTGAGAGCGACCACCGAGGCGATGTCGGCCGCAATTGGAGGCGCAAATTCAATCGCAATTATACCTTTTGATGCCGTTTATGAAGATGGGAACACTTTTTCTGACAGGATTTCCAGAAATATTCATCATCTGTTAAAAGAAGAGGCCTATTTTGATAAAGTTGCCGACCCGGGTGCAGGCTCGTACTTCATAGAAAACCTGACCCTGCAACTGGCCGAAAATGCCTGGAAGATATTTCAGGAAATCGAAAAACAGGGCGGAATGTACACGGCTGTTTCCAAAGGATTTGTGCAAAGTCGTATCTTGGAAAACCAACAAATGAGATTGGAGGCTGCAAATGATGGCGAAACCAAAATTCTAGGTGTCAATTTCCATCCGCCTAAAGAAATAGGGAAGAATTCGGTTAAAAAGAAGATTCCGATATTTGAAAAACCTGAAAATGCAATACAAGTTAAGGCGGTACACACATTCCGAATTGCTGAGTCATTTGAAAAGGAGGCCACTCTATGAAAAAAGATTTTTCAAATATCGCTTTTAATCCGGTTGCAGAGCAAAGTATCGGTAATTCCGACAAAGAAACATGGAACACGCCCGAAAAAATCACGGTCAAAAATAAATTCTCCCAAAAAGACATTGAAGAAGCCGGCCATCTCAATTTTGTGGCGGGGATTCCGCCGTATTTACGCGGTCCGTATTCTACTATGTATGCCGTCCGTCCGTGGACCATCCGCCAATATGCGGGTTTTTCTACAGCAGAAGAATCGAATGCATTTTATAGGCGGAATTTGGCGGCGGGACAGAAAGGCCTGTCGGTTGCTTTCGATTTGGCTACACATCGTGGTTACGATTCCGACCATCCACGTGTGCACGGCGATGTGGGCAAGGCAGGAGTTGCCATCGATTCGGTAGAGGATATGAAAATATTGTTCGATCAAATACCGTTGGATAAAATGTCGGTTTCCATGACCATGAACGGCGCTGTAATTCCCATATTGGCATTTTATATTGTAGCCGCCGAAGAACAGGGAGTTGCACCAGAACTGCTTAGCGGCACCATTCAAAATGATATTTTAAAAGAATTTATGGTGCGCAATACCTATATCTATCCGCCACAGCCGTCTATGCGTATTATTGGCGATATTTTTAAATACACCGCCAAAAATATGCCTCGATATAATTCCATCAGTATCAGCGGATACCACATGCAGGAGGCCGGAGCCACCGCCGATATTGAATTGGCATATACGCTCGCCGATGGTCTGGAATATATACGCGCCGGAATTAAAGCAGGCATGGATATAGACCGATTTGCACCCCGATTGTCGTTTTTCTGGGGAATTGGGATGAACCATTTCATGGAAATTGCCAAAATGCGGGCCGGCAGATTGCTCTGGGCAAAGATTGTGAAGTCATTTCATCCAAAAAATGATAAATCCATGTCGTTGCGTACCCATTGCCAAACTTCGGGATGGAGTTTGACCGAACAAGATCCGTTCAACAATATCGCCAGAACCTGTATCGAAGCGATGGCCGCCGCTTTGGGACATACCCAATCGCTTCACACTAATGCACTGGATGAAGCCATTGCTTTGCCCACCGATTTTTCGGCCAGAATTGCCAGAAATACCCAGTTATATCTCCAAAACGAAACGGGTATAACCAAAGCGGTCGATCCTTGGGCAGGTTCCTATTATGTTGAATATCTGACCGATAAAATTGCCAAACGAGCTTGGGAACATATTTTGGAAGTGGAAGAACTGGGCGGAATGGCAAAAGCACTCGAATCGGGTTTGCCGAAAATGCGAATCGAAGAAGCGGCCGCACGTAAACAGGCACGAATCGACTCTGGAAAGGACACCATTGTGGGCGTAAACAAATATCTGACCGATGAAACCACCACCTTTGATATACTGGAAGTGGATAACGAAAAAGTGAGGGTTGCCCAAGTAAACAGGCTCAAAGAAATGCGTGCAAACCGCAATGAAGAAGCGGCTCAACAAGCATTAAACGCATTGACGGAAAGCGCAAAAACGGGAGCCGGCAATTTATTGGAGTTGGCCGTGGATGCTGCACGCAAAAGAGCCAGTTTGGGCGAGATTTCAGACGCCATGGAAGAGATTTTTGGCCGATATAAAGCTACCATCAAGTCCATTTCCGGAGTATATTCATCCGAATTATCAAATAACGATATGTTTAAAAAAGCACAAAAATTAGCCAACGATTTTGCCGAACTGGACGGTCGGCGTCCCCGTATAATGGTAGCAAAAATGGGACAGGACGGCCATGACCGGGGCGCAAAAGTAATATCCACCAGTTTTGCAGATTTAGGTTTTGATGTGGATATCGGTCCGCTGTTCCAAACCCCCGAAGAAGCCGCGCGCCAGGCCGTTGAAAACGACGTACATATCTTGGGAATTTCCAGTTTGGCGGCTGGACATAAAACATTGGTACCCCAGGTAATTGCTGAGTTAAAAAAACACGATCGGGAAGATATTATTGTAATCGCAGGCGGTGTTATCCCGCAACAGGATTACGATTTCTTATATAAAGCCGGCGTTACCGCTATTTTTGGTCCGGGAACGGTAATACCCAAAGCCGCGGCAGAAATATTGGAAATACTCATTAAAAACCATTTTTAAGCTTGAAGAAAATAAGTGCTCAACAGTATATAGATGGTATTTTAGAAGGCAATAGAACCTTATTGAGCCGTGCCATTACTCTTGTGGAAAGTACTAAAAATGAGCATCGGGAAATAGCCCAACAAATTATTGAGGGTTGCTTGCCACACTCGGGAAATTCCATACGAATTGGCATTACGGGTGTTCCCGGAGTGGGAAAAAGCACATTTATAGAGGCTTTTGGCATGTACGCCATCAAAGAGCAACAGAAAAAAGTGGCAGTCCTTGCCGTAGATCCGAGCAGTCAGCGTTCTAAAGGTAGTATTTTAGGCGATAAAACACGGATGGAGCGACTTTCCAACGAAGAAAACGCCTATATTCGTCCCACCCCATCGGCAGGTTCTTTGGGCGGTGTGGCGCGGAACACCCGGGAAACCATTCTTTTATGCGAAGCGGCGGGTTTCGACATTCTTTTAATTGAAACCGTTGGAGTCGGACAATCGGAAATTGCCGTGCATTCCATGGTAGATTTTTTCCTTTTGCTGATGTTGGCCGGTGCCGGCGATGAATTACAGGGCATTAAACGGGGTATTATGGAAATGGCGGATGCCATAGCTATAAATAAAGCCGATTCTGGCAACGAACAAGCCGCAAAAAGAGCCATGCTGGAATATAAAAACGCGCTTCGCCTTTTCCCACCTGCCGCCACGGGTTGGCGACCAAAAGTCACGCGTTGTTCGGCCTTAAATAACGAAGGAATTGACAAAGTTTGGGATATTGTTCAAAAGTATATCAACCGCACCATAGAACACGGTTATTTCGAGCAAAAACGCAACGATCAGTCCATTTACTGGCTGAAAGAGCATATTAGTGAGGCTTTGCACCATAATTTTTACAGCAAACCCGGCATTGAGGAAAGAATTAATGAGTTCCAGAAGAAAATTTTATCAGGTGAAATGACGTCGTATAAAGCGGCGCAGATGTTGGTGGGGGATTAGTTGATTAGAGGATTGAGAGATTTGGTTGTTAGGAATTATGAATATTTTTCTGGTCGTCCTGAACGCATGTGAAAGATCTGGAGTTTTGAGTTTATTAATAGTTGCGTGGAATACAGAAGGCGGAATTCAGAACCCAGAATACAGAAGATAGAGGACTGTATTCTGGGTTCTGGTTCTGTTTGTTCTCCTGCTCCGAGACGCCCTCACCCGGTTTTGCGCGGGCACAAAACCTGCCCTCTTCCACGAGTGGAGAGAGGGCGGGATTATCAATTAACATTCGAAATTTATTACGAAACAGTATTTAAAATTTAAAATTCATTTCCGTCGGGTTTATCCGACGGAATGATTTTTTATATACCTAATCTTGGGCTTTAGCCTCAATGCAGATTCTTATTCTGTAAATTAATTACTGGTTTTATAGTACACTCGAGACCACCCCGCTTTCACGCTCGCGTGAAACCACCCCTCCGTAGAGGGGAATTATCCTATATTCGTCTTTTCCTGATTTAGGTTGACAGTTTTTGTTTTAATTAATGACTGTTACCGGATAAGGTTAACACTTTTTATTTTAAGCACCAATCCCGGGTTTTTGAATGCAATTATTTAGCGCGGTGCCAATTCCCCTCTGTGGAGGGGTGTCCGCTTGCGGACGGGGTGGTCAGATGCAGCTAGTAGAGCGCCTACCAAATTAATAGGTTATCCAAAGCTTTATTCACATTCAGAACAAGTGAAATGGGTACAGATTCTTCTCCGCCGGCAGAGCGGATAAGAAAGACGTTAATTCTAGGTTCTACGAAATCCTTCAAATGTACGATTATTTTCCATTTTCACATCCCGAAGGGATGGCATGTTTATAGAAAATGCCATCCACAAATGGATGTGTGACCCTGAGGGGGTCGAATGTTCTCTTGGATCATATATTTTCTATAAACATGTGACCTCTCCGAGGTCTGGGGAGTTAATCAAAGTCATCGGTTAGGTTCATATTCCGGAGTTTTATTCGGGCTTGTTGATTGCGCACCTTTGGCGCTTGAGTGTTTGGTAGGTTCATTTAACCCCGAGCTACGCTCGAGGTTATTGATTACGCACCATTGGTGCTGAGATCGGATGGTTATTCGGCATTCTGTTCTCTGTAATCTATTATGAGTTCTCGGTCTGTTGGTAGTTTGAAATAGATGTACAATTTCATTTCTCGTTCCAAAAGCACCCCCACCCGGTTTTGTGCAGGCACAAAACCTGCCCTCTCCCACGAGTAGAGAGAGGGTGAGACCACATAATAATTTTAAACCATAACTAAACTAGAAAGCCTACTTTCTCCCGTTTGACGGGGGAAAGACAGCTTTTATGCCTGCATAAAAGCAGATAGGGGACAGAATAACAGAATACAGAACTCTAAATTCTGTATTCTGCCTACTGTCTTCTATTTATTTCGCTTTTCTGTATTTCTTTTCCAGTTGGGGTACTCCGTTTATCATCCAATCGGGGGCTTCGATGCCTTTTAGGTGATAATCGAAGTATTCTTTCATCTTTGTTTGGAAATCAATCTGATTGGCTCGATTTGCCAAATGGTGGCCTTCGTCGGGGTAGGACAGGAATATTACTTCTTTACCTAATCTTCGTGCTGCGTTGTAAAATTCAAGCCCTTGCGACCAATCCACGGCGCCATCTGCGGTTCCGTGTAATAACAAAAACGGAGTGTTTATATTGGGCGCGTGAACCATCGGGTTTTCGCGGGCGTAGGCTTCAGGGGCTGACCACGGCGTTACATCTCTACCCATTCGCACCTGCCCGGTTTCCATAATTCCATGATGGTTGGTACCTGTACTGCCATAAATATTGTTATAAAAACTGGCCAGGTTGGTTGGTGGCGCGCCGGTTACAATGGTTTTGAACATATCGGTTTGGGTAAGGATGAATGAGGTTTGATATCCGCCCCAGCTGTGTCCTTGTAATCCGATATTACCGGGGTCGGCATAGCCCTGATCTATGATGGCATTCGCTGCCGATGTAATTCCATCTACCGAACTTGTTCCGGGAAATCCAATTTCGAAATACATATCGGGCATAAATACCATATATCCATTGCTGGCGTAGGTTGACATGTGCGGTCTATCGTCATAAACGGGCATAGAATACTGGTTGTGGCGCTCCGACATGGTTTCGTAGAAGTAAATAATAGTCGGGTAACGTTTACCGGGCTCATAATTTGCGGGCAGCGTGAGTGTACCTTGAACTTTTCTGCCTTTACCATTTTCAAACTCAATCAGTTTTCGACTTCCCCACGCATATTCGGCTTGCTGCGGATTAGCATCGGTAATTTGTTTTAAGTTTTTGAAGGATTGGTTTGTAGCATAATAATCTGGAAAATCCACAAAGGTTTCGCGAGTTACCAAAAGCACATCGGCATTATCTGCTTTCATCGGTCTTCCGAAGCGTACATCTTCGTATATCAGTTCTTTCGGCGCTTTGCCAATATTCAAGCTATAGAATCCACTTTTTTTGGTTAAATCGCCATAAGCGGATAGGATTAATGGTTTTTTGGTATCGATATAATTGGAACCTCCACCGCCAAAACCGAAGCCAAAACCAAAAGAGGGTCTGCTATCGAGCGAGACATAGCGGAATACGATTTGATTTTTATCGCCTTCACTTTGGGTAATATTGGTGGCTTTGGAGCCGTCCAGCGCCAGCATCCATAAATCGTATTTATGGTTTACGATTACATTTTTACCGTCTTTTGTCCACCCGGCCAATCCGTAGGGCGAGCCTTCGTGGTCGTACAGATGATCGGCATTTATAAACGAAACAGGAGCTTTTGCACTGATATTGGTTACCTTATTGTTTTTCAAGTCCAACACTAGCAAAGATGCCTCTCCGTCTTCAACTTTTTGGTACAAATAATACTGTCCATCTGGAGAGTAACCCAACGTTCTACCGATTTTGGAAGCAAATTTAGTTGTATTTCCGGTTGCTACATCAACTCTGTAATAATCAGACGGACTTATACCCCAATTGAGATCGTCTATATAAGGTGTATCATCACTTCCAACCATATAACCTGAGTATTTACCTATGTTTAGATTACCCATATTGTCATCGGTTAAGCGAGCTGCACTGCCATTTTGTGTGTTGTACGAGGCTACATAGGTGAAACGGGCATCACGAGCGTACTGGCGCATTTGCACGGTCTGTATTTTGGGGTCGTTCCAGTGGAATACATCTACATTTGCAGTAGAATCTTTAGCGTAAGTGATATCCTCTTGCTGTTCACGCAGACCAAAAAGCACATATTTTGAGTCGTCCGTCCAGCTTAGATTGCGGTCTTCGCTGGCAATCAAATCATCGGGCATGCTGTCGGCATCCAACTGTGTTACCGATGCGTTTTTATTCAAATTGGCAGCAACAACCAAAGCGTTTTCTGCAAATTCTTTCTTTTTCGGCTTGTTGCCTTTTAAAACAGCAAGATTATTTCCCTTGTTGTTCCAGTTTTCCTTATCGGCGGACGAATCGTCCCAGCTCAGACCTTTATATGTGAGTGTATCGGTATCCAGGGCAAGTGTTTTTCCGGTGGATAGGTCAAATAGATACAATCCATTACCAAATTTATTTTCACTATCAACCAAATAGGCTAATTGGGACGATTTTTTATTGAACTCAAATTCCGTTACATAGCCTACTGTCAAACTGGTATTGGTTTTAAGGTTATGTAAAATCATATCGCTGCCTTTATGCTCGCTTTTATCGTCACGATTTTTTTGGCGCAATACTACCCAATACTGGCTATTGTTGGAAAAAGCCTGTTTACCCGAGCGCTCAACCGTTAGTTTATCTCCCGTATTAAGGTTCAACAACTCCGCCTTATTAGGTTCTGGTGTTCTCGATTTTTGGTTTTTCTGCTCATTTTTATTGGGTGATATGGTGTAGCTTACCCAGGCATTATCGTTAGAGAACTCGGCGCGTGAAGCGTTTGGAATTTCATAAATAGTATCGGTATTCAGTGCTTTTACGTATAGCGTATCGTTATCGTCATTCGAACTATAAGTAAAAGCCGTCCAATTGCCATCGGGCGATAGTTGAGTGCCCACTATGCGCGACCATTGGCCGTAGTCGTCGATGGTTAATACTTTTTGCTGGGCCAGGATATGCTGATTGCCCATAAAAAGAACAAAAAGTGAAATGCTCAATAATACTCTTTTCATAATTGTAACTTAAATTAGGGATTTAATGCTAGTTACAATTAACACTTAAAAAGAACAAAAGAACAACCTCTAAAGTGTAAATACTTGTTTATAAAATTCTGGTGGCAAGACCATAAATATTTGGATGAAATGCTGCGGAATATAGTAAATACATTAAATTCACGTCGCCAAAACCGATGCGCTGAATACAGAAAAGTGGATAATCGACTACCCGATAACCGGCACGCCGGAACACTGGAAACAGATAACGTCTTGGCATAAACCAAATGCCAAAAAAACCAAAATCCAATTAATAAAAACCCGTACCTTTACGGCTTCTGTTGATTTTGGAAAGTGGTTCGAAACCATCCCACTATAAAAAACTAAGCAAAATATTTTATGTCATCATACAAATGGCGTCGCCTTGCCTATTTACTGGCCTGTTTTCACATATTGGTAGTAGCAACAAGTAATTACCTTGTCCAATTTCCCATTTCGGTTTTCGGTTTTAAAGCCACTTGGGGTGCTTTTTCATTTCCGTTTATATTTTTGGCCACCGACCTGACCGTCCGCCTGTTTGGTGCAAAAATGGGACGTCGCATTATTTTTTATGCCATGTTGCCGGCGCTGATTGTATCGTATATTGTTACCGTCGGTTTCAGGGGAGGAACATGGCTGGGTTGGGAGGTTTTTGGCGAATTTAATCTGTTTGTGGCCCGTATTGCAGCGGGCAGTTTTGCAGCTTATGCCTTTGGCCAAATTGTGGATATTGTAGTGTTCAATCGTCTGCGCCAGCACAAACAATGGTGGCACGCGCCATTTGCATCGGCTATTTTTGGGAATCTGGCAGACACGGCCATTTTTGTATTTATTGCTTTTTATAAAACATCGGACGCATACCTTGCCAATAATATGGTAGAAATAGGCGTGGTGGATTATATTTTCAAAGTAGCCGTAAATGCCATCCTGTTTTTACCTCTATATAAGGTAATATTGGACCAGGTTGTGGTAAGGCTGCGGAACAACCCAAATTTCGACCTGAAAAAAGCAGGGTTGGACTGAAAATTTATTGTTGCATCAGCAGAACCATGCGCGTACCGGCTTCGGTCGGGCTTTCCCAAACATGTTTGATATCGGAAAGCGGCGCAGTTTCAATATTCAATTTTAGACCGCCTTTGGCAGCCAGCTGATACATTTTGGGTACAAATTCGGCATTTATTCTGCTAATTTCATTGCCTGTATAGCTTCCCAGTCCCATGCCCAATACTTCAATAGCCGAACCCCTGACCGTGTTGGCATCCAGGCTTATTTTTGTACCCGCATTACTTCCAATATTTATAAAACGGGTGGCATGGGAGCGCCCATTTTTAAGAATCTCTATAATCCGTTCTGCCGGTTCGCCCCAGGTATAGTCCAGTACCGTATCGATGGGATAATCTTTTATGATGGAACTTAATCTCGCCTCAAATTCAGCATAATCCGGTGTTAACGGCAAAGTATCATCGGCGCCGAGGCTTTTTAAATATTCCAGACGCTCCTCATCTCTGCCGGTGACTATAACTCGGCCTGCTCCATAATATTTGGCTGCCTGAACGGCTACTTGTCCGGTAAAACCCGTTGCCCCGTTAATAAGTATCGTGCTGTTTTTGATATTCGGGGTTCTCAGCCGTAGAGGCGCCACCGAGCCCATCACGGCATTGGGCAAAGCCGCTGCGATATCAGAGGGCAACTGTTCGGGCAAAACCACATAATTGTCTTTTGCTATAATTGCATTTTCTGCAAACATACCGGTTAAACCGTTTGCGTATATTCTTGTACCATTTTCCAAAACACCCACCCCATCACTGCCGGTAACCGCCGGTAAAATCTTAAATGAGGCGTAAAAAGAGGATTTCGTTTTTAATCTATCGAGGTTTTTTACAGATGCAGCCAGAACTTTTACCAAAAGTTGGCCTTGTTTAGCCTTAGGCACTTCAAAGTCCATAAATTTGGGATTCGAATCCAATTGTTGTAATACGGCAGCTTTCATATAAGAGTATTCAATTAGGTGTCAAAAAAGTAAAACCGATAACAGAATTGATAGGATTATAATTTCAAGGCGATAAGTATAGGAAGTAAATGCTTAACTCACCTGCCGGAGAAAAAGCAGAAACCAAAATAATACGTAAACCGGCATTTGGTCGATAAAAAATCACCTCTTGTCGAAAATAATTTGCAATGGAGAAAACGTCATTTATTTTGGAATCGAACAATCAACAAAATCCATTTAAGATGAAAAAAACATGTATTGCATTTATAACCGTTTCTGTTTTATTTATTTCTTGTTTACCAACAATTTATCCATTATATCACCAGGAAGATTTGATTTATCTTAAAGAGCTCATCGGCAATTGGCAGGAAGCAAAAGCAAGCTCAACATTAAGCTGGTTTATAGAGCATGAATATGAGGAAGACCCGGAGAAATACAAACATGATTTATACCATATAGAAATGGTAGAGGATGGCGATACCCTGGAATACGTAGGTGGATTGGTGCAGCTTGATGATGAATACTATTTGGACCTAAAATTATACGAACTTGACGTCTCCGGGCCGTTGGTTCAAGGTCACATATACGCGGTACATACTATTTGGCGTTTACAGGTACGGGCAGATTCTTTAATAATACACCCGTTCAACTCCAAGTGGCTCATCGATAAAATTGAGAATAATCAGGTACGCATAAAACATGAAAATCCGGATGGTGCAATGATTATTACCGCCGGTACCGATGAATTGCAGGCATTTGTAAAAAAATACGGAAAGGATGAACGGGCCTACGACACGCCTACAAGATTTCTCCGTAATGATTAAAAAAATATTCCTATATATTGCACTTTTTCTAACAATTTGGGCGGTTCAGGCAGTGATGTTCTCGCTCGGCCATGGAAAAATTGTCCCTATCGACTTTATTATATCGGCATTTTATATACCGGGATACGCAGCCGTGTTTTTCATGGGGCGCTGGCTGTTTTTAAGGCAAATAAATATGCTGTTAAAGCTGCTTCTGTTGATAGGAATTTCCCTTATAACTGCCTTTTTTAGTTTAATACTGACTAACGAAGTGAATTTTAATTATTTGATCGACGTCTATTTTGTTTCCGCTTTTACGGGAATTGAAATGGTGCTGCTGCAATTGGCTTTTGCATTAATGGCGTGGGGCGTTTCGGGCGTAGAGCAGTCTTTCCAGCATGCCAGGCTAAAGCAAGAGCTTGAGCATATAAAAGTATTGGAGGCCGCCGCCCGCGAGAAAAATTTAATGCAACATCTGCAACCGCATTTTTTGTTCAATGCATTGAATACCGTTTATGCGCTCTCCAGAAAAAACGCACCCGAAGCGCCCACCGCCATATTGGAGCTATCCGAACTATTGCGCTACAGTATCGATTCTGCAAAAAATATGCGCACACCATTATCAAATGAGATAAGGTTTTTGAAAGATTATTGTGCTTTTCAACAAAAAAGACTACCTGTTTCTACAAAGGTAAAACTAAATGTATCCATTTGGGATGAAAAATTGCAGGTGCCGCCGCTGCTGTTTCAGCCCTTGGTAGAAAACGCCTTTAAATATGTAACGGATGCGCCCGGCGCCCGTATATTGATAGATATTCAACAAAACAACGAAACTATTACATTTCACTGCGCAAACACCAACTTGGATTTGAAAAAGCGTGAAGAAATAATTTCCGGAAGCGGTATAGATTTATTTGAGGAGCGGCTGAAAGCGGTATATGGCAATATTGCGGAGTTTTTAATCATCAGCGAAAAACCTGATTTTATTGTAGAATGTGTAATAATATTATGAAACTGTCTGCTATAATAATTGAAGATGAGCCATTGGCACGCGAGATTTTGCGCGACTACTGCACGTTGAGCAATGCAATAGATCTTGTGGCCGAATTCGGGGATGTTTTTAAAGCGAACGATTGGCTGCACAAAAATCGATGCGATCTTATTTTTTTGGATATTAACCTACCCAGGGTCAGTGGCCTCGATTGGCTTCGTGCCTATCAGGAAAAAAACGCAGCCGCGATTGTGTTTACCACGGCCTACTCCGATTATGTGAGCGAAAGTTACGAATTGAAAGTAAGCGATTATCTCCTTAAACCCATTTCTTTCGAACGGTTCAATATTTGCGTCCAAAATCTGCTCGGTAAAAACCCCGTTCCTACCACAAATCACATTCTGATAAAAGCAGACAAAGCCCATATACCGCTACAGTTCGAGGCAATACATGCCGTGCAGGGAATGGGTGATTATATCAAAGTTATAACCGAAGCACAGAATTATATTACCCTGGAAACCATGAAATCATTTTTGAAGCGCTTGCCCGAAGTACAATTCCATCGGCCGCATAAATCATGGATAATAAATCGGGGTGCAATCTCAAAAATCGAAGACAACATTTTCCATCTGCACTCAGATTTGCAAATACCTATCGGTAAAAAGTATAAAGATGGGCTTTTAGATTGGCTTGATGAATAAAAATTCGATGTTTTTGTATTAAGTAACAAGCTTTATATCAATTACAGTAAGGGGTTATGCAAAGCCGGAGGCATGCGCAAGATGTAATAATATAAAAGTTAAAAATAATATAAATATTACTTGTCTTGAATTGAGTAAAGTCGTAACTTGGTTACCCTTTCGGAATTACCTGAGAGGGGATGTTCTTTGATTTGATTTTGAGCATTTAACAGATTGTTTGTGCGAGCTTTAATGA
>CAZTOG010000010.1:0-100561 GCA_964615135.1 uncultured Balneolaceae bacterium
TTAATAAAACAAAAGCCCTTTGTATAACAACAAAGGGCTTTTTTTATGAAGATATCTTATCACGCATAAAGCCAGTTCCAAAACCCACTCACTTTCTAATAAAACATACTTATACATAATTTTTAATAAAATTATCAGGCAAATTAAATGTATATTAACTAATTGATTATAATCTGCACTTATTATTTATAAAATGAATGTTAACAACTTCTTAGAGTTTTTAGAAGAATACAAAAACAAGCTATCCGATATTTTTAAATCCGATAATGAAAAACATACCGATAGCTTAAAAAGAGGAATCGATGCCGATAAACTGCATGAGATAAAAAGTTTCGCACCACTCAGAGCTTTTATACCCTCTAAATATGGAGGCTTCGGTGGAAATACCTCTGAAGCCCTGGCCATGCTGGAAGCAAGTTCGTACGAATCGCTGGCTCTTTCTCTTATGATGGGAATAAACGGTGCTTTATTTTTGCAGCCCATAGCTAATTATGGAGACGAAAAAACGATAGCAGATATCTATCACCGCGTAATAAACGAAGGCAAAATGGGCGGGCTAATGATTACCGAGCCGGATTATGGATCGGATGCATTGAAAATGGAGACTCAATTTATAAAAAGAGGGGATAAATATAATATTTCGGGACTTAAGCACTGGGCCGGGCTTACCGGAATGGCCGATTATTGGTTAATGACCGCCCGGGGAGTTGAAGACGATGGAGGATTGAACAGAGATATTTCGTTTTTTATTCATGATACACGTAACGGCGGTATAGAGGTAAAGGAATATTACAATAATCTGGGACTTTATATGCTGCCTTATGGCCTTAATAAAGTGGATATAGAAGTGGATGAATCACATAGGCTGAAACCCGATAGAAACGGCATTATTCTTATGCTCGATTTACTTCACAGAAGCAGATTGCAATTCCCCGGTATGGCAATCGGTTTTATACGCAGAATTATGGATGAAGCCGTCAATCACTGCAAAAAAAGATTTGTGGGCGGCCAAAGTTTATTTAATTACGATCAAGTTAAATTCAGATTATCGGAAATACAGGCATATTTTACTGCCACCTCAGCGATGTGCAATTTTACCGGCACAAATATAAGGTTGGAAGAAAGTGCCGCTAAAAAGGATCTGGAAGCGAATACCATCAAATCCGTTGTTACCGATTTTATGCAAAAAGCAGCTCAATCGCTTTTACAACTCACAGGAGCCAAGGGCTACAGGCTCGACCATTTTGCAGGACGTTCTACTGTAGATAGCCGACCATTTCAAATATTCGAAGGCTCAAATGATATTTTATACCAACAAATATCAGAATCGGTCATTAAAATGATGCGCAGATTAAGAAGTACAAACCTGTATGATTTTATGAGCCAATATCAATTTTCAGGAAAAGCATCTGCTTATTTTAAGGATGTATTGAATTTTGAGCTCGATTTCAAGATGCCGCAAAATAAATTGGTAGATTTGGGAAAGGCCATAGGTAGAATTATTACCATGGAATTTACGCTTGATTTGAGCGAAACGGGTTTTAATAAAGACCTGATTGCTAATGCCATTACTGTTTTGCAAAACGAAGTAAACACCATTATGGCAATGTTCGGCAACAAGAACAATGCCCGGGTTGTTGAAGATTATGGAATTGACAGCTCTTGGTTTAATCTCAAATTGGTAAATGCCTAAAAAGAAACTCGTAGTAATCAGTGGTGCGGGCGTTAGCGCCGAAAGTGGCTTAGCTACATTCAGGGATTCTGGCGGCCTATGGGAAGGATATAAAATTGAAGAAGTTGCTTCACCGGAAGGCTGGATAAAAGACAAAAAACAGGTGCTGGATTTCTACAACCTGAGAAGAACCCAAGCCGCACAGGCAAAACCTAACGCAGCACATACGGAACTGGCGAGCCTGGAAAACTATTTTGATGTCAAAATCATTACTCAAAATGTAGATGATTTGCACGAGCGGGCAGGATCTTCTTTTGTTTTGCATTTACATGGCGAACTGAATAAAGCCCGAAGCGAAACGGACGAAAATCTGATAATGGATATCGGGGCAAAACCTATTAATTTGGGCGATAAAGCACCCGATAATAGTCAATTACGCCCGCATATAGTTTGGTTTGGCGAAATGGTTCCGATGATGGAAAAAGCTGCTGAAATTACTCAACAAGCGGATGTTTTAGTGGTGGTAGGCACCTCTTTGGTAGTTTATCCGGCGGCAAATCTGGTTAATTTTACGCGGCTCAATATTCCCAAATATATAATTGACCCCAATATACCGGAACTCTATTCTTACGACAATTGGCGGCATATAAAAGAAAAAGCCACCGACGGAATTAAAATTTTAAAAAAGCTTTTGGTTGATGATTATGAAGAAAGCAACGGATAAAGAAAAAGAACTTTTAGAACAATTTATTCTCCCTTATTTACATTTAAACAAGCGTCTGCCTTTATTGCCGGGCCGTGATAATATAGGTGCAGAGGCTGCTTTATTTGGGCTGACAGAAGAAGAGTTGGTTACGTATAGGGCCAATTTCAAAGAAAATGCCAAGCAGGCGGCTTTGGAATTACTAAAGGAAGAGAAAATAACCGATTATATTTCCAATTTACCGTTTGATGGAAACGAAACCATTGCCGTTATAGGCGATTCCATAACGGAAGATGCCCAAGGCTGGTTCGAAATTTTATACGAAATACTGACCATTTCCGTGCCAAAAGAGAACTTCAGATTTATAAATTCGGGAATTGCATATAATACCACTTCCGAAGCATTGAGAAGATTGGATAGAGATATATTATCGACCGAGCCCGATTGGGTTTTTGTTGCTTTGGGTACTTTTGATGTACAACGGTTGAATATTGCACCCGATAGAACATTGTTACCGCTTTCCGAAACGTGGGAAAATATAGAAACCATACAATCCGTTTTAATGGATGCCGTAAAAAACCCGATTTACTGGATTACTCCCGCTCCCATAATTCCTGAATTATTCGAAGAAAATCCATTTTATGATTTTACTATAAATCCGGCCGATTTGAAACAAATGCAGCAACTGATTGCCGATAAACAGGGTATTGTTATAGACCCACGCGCAAAAAGAATGGGAGATGATTCACCACAAGCATGGAATTACAGTCCCGATGGACTGCATCATTCCTTAACCGGACACATGAATACGGTTCGGTTGATACTGGAACAGATGGCGCTGGACAGTAAAGAGGTTAAAAAATCCTAGAAATTATATCTAAAATTCAAAACATCTACTGCAGGATTTAAACTGGTTTGGAAATCAGCGGTTTTTGTATGCACCAGCGAAGGATTCAAGAAACCGAAACTGCTTCCGTTCTCGAAATTCAATCCTACTAAACCCGAGGCATTGTTCTTGGGCCTAACAGCAACCAAATTGGTTTCTATAACGAACTTAAGCAAAGCACCTTTTATTTTCGGGCTCTTTTTATTATTTGATACGCAATAAAACCAATCAATACCCATACTAGTAGCGATACGGCAATAATAAGAAGATCCGCTTTTCCTAATGATCCCATTTTGTCTCCTATAAAGTAGGTAAAGTTAAAGGGTTACCGGTTTAAAAACCAATTTCTGTCCGTTTCGGTATAAAACATACCTTCTCTGCCAATCCGCGCATATAAATACCGATCCGTAACCGAAAAATCTATTACGGGTGAAGTCTCAACCTGGTCGTTGTGCAGCAATCTAATTTTGGACTTCAAATTAAAAGAGGGGTATTCTACCACCCAAATTATATTATCGGCCAATACCAACAAATGTCCTTTATAAAACTCCATTTTGGGAATATGTGGGATAGCGCTCGGCGCATCCTGCGGATTTTTAACTTTATATGGCGACGGAATTATAGTGCTTTCTCCCAGAATAATCTCTTTGTTTATTTCGCCCATCTCATTCAATAAATATACTTTTCTATCCCCTAAAAAGGAAATGGCAAATCCATCGGGCAACGGCGTTTCCCCTACCGGTACATTTCTAATGGAGGGTTCAAAACCGTAGGGCACGCGTGGCGGGAATGAATCATAGACTTGATTGCCCTCAACCTCATATATGGTAAATAAATAATCGGTTTGAATGGGATTAAATGATGGAATTAGCAAGTTGTTATTTCCATAAGAAAAGAAATAACCATAGTTAATAACTTTTTTTGAGTATAGGTCGATATCCCATTCCGAGAGTTCCCCACTCTGGTTTACCAGTAGTATTTTATTGAAGGGTGAACTGAACAAAAGTGTGTCGCCACTGGTCGTTTTAGAGCTCATTTGCAGGAGTTCCAGTTCGTTGGGTCCCCTGCCCAGCCGAACTACACTATCCACCTGTGTGAATTCTTTTTCGGGTTTTATGGTATAACGATAGAGCGCAAAACCATCTATGGCAGTGGCAGGCGTAACATATAATCCACTATTATTGGCCTGAATAAAGCTATAATTGGAATATTCGAACTCGAAACCCGGCATCTGCATTTTTTTTGCAATAATGGAAATTTCTTCGGCCGTAGTATTTGATAAATCTATGGCAGCTTCATCATTTGACTTTTGACTTGTACATCCCAATACGAGTGCACACAGTATAAAAAAAAGATATTTCATAAGTAAGTCAAAAAGCTAGTGTTGAGATGTACTTAACCTATTTTAGTTACAATAGGTTCCGGGATTTATACCACTATACATCCAATGACTCCAACCTCCATAATTTCCACCGGAATCCGCGCACCTAATTGAAACCGAGTAAAAAACAAATGCTCCTGTGTATTGTCTTGTTACAACTTCGCATCCACCGGAAGAAGAGCACGAATCACTGTCAAGATATAATATATACTCGGCTTGTGCATCTACAGTTTTACTATTCGTTATAAAAAATAGACCAATAAGTATGATTAACGTTGTCAAATAAAATGGCTTTATAATTTTCATAATATTATAGTTAGTTTTTGGTATAGCCCTAATATATATATATATATATATAT
This sequence comes from uncultured Balneolaceae bacterium, assembly GCA_964615135.1. Classification (GTDB taxonomy): domain Bacteria; phylum Bacteroidota; class Rhodothermia; order Balneolales; family Balneolaceae; genus Balneola. Next base: position 5,002 of record CAZTOG010000010.1, read on the forward strand.
ATATATATATATATACATAATATGCAAATTATTAAAATTTTTATTTTTATAATAATATAAAGAATTGATTGTATTTCACATGGAGTATATTTTTTTTGTAAAATAGGACTTCTGTAAGGAATAATTTATGACAAATAAATCCGATAATATCTCTAACGAGGGTATATATAACCTCAATACCTACCCTCCCATATCAGAGTTTTGGCAAAATATGGAAAAAAATAACGGCAGATCGCGACAATTATTTTAAGTGTTTTAAAACTAAGAATAAGGCAATGGCCATAAAACAAACCACACAATCGCATTATTCAAATACAAGAGTGACATGTGTTAACTGAACTTAATACTGCAACGTTTGCAAAAGGATTCTTGGAAAAGTTTCTAAAAACCCATTTCTTCCTATACTATTTCGGCATATTTAGTTTAGACTGAAAATTATGGGAGAGAATATATCATTAAGCAATATTTTTATTTATTTTAATCAAAAGAAATTGAAAATAAAACAAACAAATCGGCCGCCGAATTTGCTAAGTTTATTATATCTATTCGGGTTTAAGAAAGCCCCAATAGGAACGTCTTAGTAAAGAGGTTAAAAAATCCTAGAAATTATACCTAAAATTTAAAACATCAACAGCAGGCTTTAAACTGGTTTGAAAATCGGTGGTTTTTGTATGCACCAGCGAAGGATTCAAGAAACCGAAGCTGCTTCCGTTCTCGAAATTCAATCCTATCAAGCCGGAGGCATTTCCACTGGGCGCTAGTGCCGAATAACCGTGTATCGGTGCGCGTTTGGCAAACACAAAAGCATCGGCAATGCCCAAGCCAAAGCCCAACCACGCTCCATAAGAGGCACCGTATTGCAGTCCATCGACAAACGATTTATTGAGTATCATAATAACCGAAGTTGCCACAAAAGCACCGGCCGCTGCGCCGTACGCCGTATCCAGCAAAACAATAATACTGGAATTTTTAGCATCGTTGAACAAACCTTGTACGCCAATGGGCTTTCCCTTTCCAAATGAAATATCGTAGGCGCCCATCCCAATCCCATACAATGCACCGAAGCCGATTCCGACCCGTAAATAGGCCAAATCGCTTGTATTTTTTACCCCCATGGTTGCAGCGCCCAATAAAGTACCCTGAGCCGCACCGTTTAAAGCATTACCGGCCAATATTTCGATGGTTTGTGCCTTGGTTTTTTCCACCGGTAGAACCAGCATAAACAGTAATGTAAAATATAAAATTATATTATATGTTTTTTTCATGATTATATGCGTTCCGTAATTATTATTCAGGGTTATTCAGGGTTATTCAGGGCGACCGGCAAAATTTTACCATTAAAAAATTGGTGTGCCGTATCAACAAAGTTGCAAATATAATCTCCCATCTGAGCGGGAGATACCGGTGCCCGGTATCCCGGAAAAGCCTCTTTTAGCATTTCTGTTTGTACTGCACCTATACACAAGCAGTTAATATAAATATTTGGCGGCTCTAATTCAGCACTTAAACATTCCGTTAAAATGGCCAAAGCCCCCTTTGCTGCCGAATAGGCCGACAGACCCGGGAATTTAATACTGCCCTGAAAACCGCCCATACTGCTGATATTTACAATGTGAGCATTTTTATTGAAATGCGGCATCAACATTTTTGTCAACTCTACCACCGAAAACACATTAATGTTAAATATCTCGAACCACTCTTCTTTTGTGATATTTAAAAACGGCTTGTTTATTACCATTCCTGCATTGTTCACCAAACCGTCTATTTTGCCACCTTTACTTGCAACGGCCAATAAGTTTTTAAGGTCGTTAGTATTAGTTAAATCACATTTGGCTATGGTCAGTCTATCGGTACCGGCCTCTGCCTTTAAATCCTCCAGTTTATCGCCCGACCGGGCAACGGCAATTACCTCGTAACCTTTATCCAATAATGCCAGTGTGGTTTGAAAACCAATCCCTCTGCTGGCACCTGTAACTATAAATTTTTTCATAAAATTTTAACCATTATGTTCTTGTTAAAAGGTAAGAAATGCAAATTGTTTACAAAACATTATTTACGATAACCGTATATTAAATATGAAATATTTGTAAAGACCCATATTTACAAGAATAATAGTTTAAAATTGAGTTATTGAGATGAGTTTAATTGCCAAAAAACCATTGGTTCCTGAGAATATTGAGAATTTAAAACCTTATGTTGCCGGCAAAACTATAGCAGAAGTTAAAGAATCCTATCTCCCGGAAAGGATTGCGAAATTAGCTTCCAACGAGAATAGGATGGGTATCAGTCCGGCAGTACAAGATGCCGTTTTGGAGGCGCTGGTCGAGGCTGAAAACTACCCGGATCCCATTGCCCGCAAACTTCGTAAAAAAATTGCCCAAACAAATAATCTAGATGAAGAAAATATTATTCTGACGTCGGGTTCGGAAAGTCTGCTTTCCATGATTTGCAGAACATTTGTCGAAAAAGGACAAAATGCCGTTACGCCCGGTGCAACATTTGTAGGCTTTTTTGTGCAGGCCGGCGTTTATGATATTGAACTGAAGAAAACACCGCTTACCGAGGATTACCGCATTGATGTTAAGGCAATGGTCAATGCCGTTGATGAAAACACAAAATTGGTCTATATCGCCAATCCAAATAATCCCACGGGCACTTATATAAATAAAGATGAATTTGTATGGATGATGGATCAATTGCCCGAAGATGTGCTGGTGCTTATGGACGAAGCCTACTTCGAATTTGCCGATGGTGTGGAAGATTATGCCTCTGCCTTAGAGTACGATTATAAAAACGTGATTGTACTGCGAACATTTTCAAAAGCGTACGGCCTTGCCGGATTTAGACTGGGTTATGGAATCGCGGAAAAGGAAATAATTGAATATTTACTGAAAACAAAACTGACCTTTGAGCCGGCCTCTATTGCTCAAGCCGCAGGAATGGCTGCCTATAAAGACGAAAATCATTTGAAAGAAAGTGTCCGCACAGTTGCCGAAGGAAGAGAAAGACTATATGCATTTTTTGATAAAAATAATGTGAAATATGTACGTTCCACCTCCAATTCCGTAATGATGATTTTAGATAGTGAAGACGAAGCCGCAGACTTTACCCAAAAAATGTTGGAAAAAGGTGTAATATTACGGCATATTAAATCATTTGGATTACCTAAAGGTGTCAGAATCAGCATTGGAGTAAAAGAGGATATGGATCAATTCGAAATGGCGTTCAATCAAATTTATAATCGTTAATCGGCAATAAAAATGGCAAAGAAAAATTTGAAGAAGACAAAGCCCGAGAATACGGTAGATTGGAATGAGGTAGCACGTTTAATGCTGTTGTCGCGGGCAATGGACGATAAAGAAGAAAACGAGCTGGTACCCGATAAAAAAGTTTTATATCAGTTTTCTGCACGCGGACATGAGCTGGGGCAAATCTTATTAGGAAAACTGATTGACCATAAACACGATGCTGTAAGTGCTTATTACAGGTCGCGACCACTTTTACTCACTTTGGGCCTGGATTTGGAAGATGCCATGGCAGCACCCATGGGTAAATCGGGCAGTTACAGCGACGGTCGGGATATTGGAGTGGTTTGCAATAAACCGGATGCCGATGCCCCAAAAGTATTACCTATGGCTGGGGATGTGGGCTCGCAATATACGCCGGCCATCGGGTGGGCGCAGGCCATTGAGTATAGGCGCAAAAATTTGAAGGATAAAGAGTATAACAAAGCCATTGCCGTAATTTTAGGCGGAGATGGTTCCGTAGCAACCAACGGATTTTGGTCGGCTTTGACCATTGCTACTACACAAAATCTACCGGTTCTGTTTTATATTGAAGACAACGGATACGGTATTTCGGTTACCAGCGATTTTCAAACACCGGGCGGGGTGATAACCGATAACCTCCGTTCGTTCAAAAATCTGAGAATATTGGAAGGTGATGGTTCCAATCCCGAAGAAGCAGCCAAATTGATGAAAGAAGCGGTTGGCTTTGTACGGAACCGGAAAGGTCCCACTTTAATAAGATTAAAAGTGCCGCGCTTAAACGGACATTCATACCAAGATAATCAGGCGTATAAAACAAAAAGGTTCATGCGTGAAGAGCAAGAACGCGACCCACTCCTGAAGCTAGAAGAGTTTATGGTAACCAAACATATTTCCGGCAGGGGATGGAAGCGGTTGGTAAAGGAAACGCGCGAAATTATAGATAAAACAGCCGAAAGTGCGTATGCCCGACCGGAACCGGATGCGGAAAACACAAAGAAATACGCATTTTATGAGGAAGGAGAGCTTCAAACCATTGGCGGTTTATTGGTAGGAGGACATGAATTCCCAGCATCTACAGAAACCCCCGATCCCGAAAAACAGCGCATTAATATTGTGGAGGGGATTAGGCGAACTTTGGATTATGAGCTCGAAACAAATCCAAAATTATTGGTATTTGGCGAAGATGTGGGCCAAAAAGGAGGCGTTCATGCCGTAACTATGGGGCTGCAAACCAAGCATGGAAAAGACCGTGTTTTTGATACCAGCCTTTCGGAAGAAGGGATAATCGGGCGCGCGGTTGGTATGGCGTATGCCGGTTTGATGCCCGTTGCCGAAATTCAATTCAGAAAATATGCCGATCCGGCCACCGAACAACTCAATAACTGCGGAACCACACGATGGAGAACCGCAAACCGATTTGCAGCGCCCATTGTGGTCAGAATGCCGGGTGGTTTTGCAAAATCCGGCGATCCATGGCACAGTATGAGCAACGAAGTGTTTTTTGCACACGCCATAGGCTGGCAAGTGGCCATGCCCAGTAACGCAGAAGATGCCGTTGGTTTATTACGAACGGCTATGCGCTCCAATAATCCTACTATTTTCTTTGAACACCGCAATCTTCTTGATGCAAGATATGCGAGAAAACCCTATCCGGGCGATGAATTTGTAGTTCCGTTCGGCAAAGCCAAAAAACTGAAAGAAGGCGACGACGTAACCATTATTACCTGGGGCGCCATGTGCGAAAGGAGCGAGCAGGCCGTTGAAGAAATGGGAATATCTGCCGATATAATAGACTTGCGTACCTTAATGCCCTGGGATAAAGAAGCCTGCATCGAATCGGTTAAAAAAACGGGACGTTGTTTAATTGTGCACGAAGATAATCAGACTGCCGGTTTTGGAGCAGAAATTGCCGCCGTTTTAACCAATCAGGTATTTGAATATTTGGATGCCCCCATCGAAAGATTGACCATGCCGGATATTCCCGTTCCGTATAACGTAGGTTTGATGGAATCGGTGCTTCCAAACGTAAAAACAATTACGGAAAAATTGGAAAAGCTGGTCGGTTATTAGGTAGCTTGCACCAAATATAAATTGATAATAAATAGTCACTTATGATTTTATTTGTGACTATTTACCTTTAAACTTTTTGATGAAGTTTTTGGTGTAATCGGATAGTACCAATCGTCCGCTTATTTCTGCGCGCTGTGCTAGTAAATTATCCCAATCGGAGGTGCCTTTCCATAATACACGTTTCAGTTCTTGCATGGCCTCCGGGCTACTTTTAGCGAGTTGTTCCGCCAATTCCGCTACTGCAAAATCCAATTCTTCGGTGGTTTCGAATACCTGGTTATATAATCCGTGTTTTTGGGCCCACTCAGACGAATACCATTTAGTTGCATCGATAGATAAAGTGGCAAATCCCGAGTTACCGACCTTGCGTTCTACTGCCGGCCCCACCACAAAAGGACCGATTCCCAACGCCAACTCGCTTAGCTTGACTGATGCGCCTGTTTTGGCAAAAGTATAATCGCCCGCCGAGGCAATTCCCACGCCACCGCCCACTGTTTTTCCATGCACACGCACAATAATCAGCTTAGAAATGGTTCGCATGGCATTGAGCACCAAAGCAAATCCCGAAAAGAATTTTTTCCCGGTTTCATAATCATCAATAGCAATGAGTTCGTCAAAAGAAGCACCTGCACAAAACGCGCCTTCGCCTGCACTTTTTAGTACTATAACCCGAATATCAGGATTAGTATCACACTCTTTTATGGTATCGGCTAATTTTTGAAGTTGTACGCCCGGAAAAGAATTTCCTTTTGGGTGATAAAACTCAACGGTTCCAATGTTATTTTGGATAGATAATTGAACGGTTCCATTTTGGTTTGGCATGGGTGTGGTGTGTTTGTTTAATATTTATGGGTTGGGTGAACTTGTATGCAATGAATTTAAGGAATTTGGTTGTTAGTATGTTAGTAGTGAGTAATTAGTATTGAGTAGTTAGTATTTAGTAAGATGTCTTCGCCTCTAAATGCTAACTACTCAATACTCAATACTAACATACTCAATACTACCTCTCATCTATATCCAGCTTATTTCTACGTTTAACCAGTGTGAGTATGGTATATTCTGCAACCAATTCCTTATCTTGATTACGCACTTCTACATCCCAATACACTACACCAAAAGGGAACATATCTACTTTGCGCTGTTGGCGTGTGGTTTTTCTTTTCACTATTAGTTTGGCCTGAATGGTATCGCCGGGATATACGGGTGCCAAGAAACTGAGTGTTTCCAGACCATAATTCAGCATAGTCGGGCCTTCATCGGGATGAATGAATAATCCTGCCGCCGTCGATAATACGAAATATCCATGTGCTACAATTTTACCAAACTGCGAACGTGCTGCAGCTTCAGGGTCGGTGTGGGCATAAAAAGTATCGCCGGTCAATTCGGCAAAATCGGCAACATCTTTGTCGGTTACCGTTCGTTTATCGGTCAAAAATCCCTGTCCAACTTCAATTTCCTCGAAAAATAATTTGAAAGGATGTTTTGGTGGCTCAACGGTTTCTGCGCCTTTAATATTTTGGCATACAATATTGCGTAATGTGGTGGGTGAGCCTTGCAACGCCACTCTTTGCATATTGTGTAAAACAGCCCTTGCGCCACCCAATTCCTGTCCACCACCTGCCCGACCCGGACCGCCATGCACCATGTGCGGCATCGGGGAGCCATGACCGGTCGATTCGCCCGCAGAAAATCGGTTTATAACCATAAATCTGCCATGATAGGGCGCACATTCCAGTGTGATTTTAGCGGCAATTTCGTCATCTGCGGTGAAAAGTGATGCAACCAGCGAACCATCGGCTTTATTGGCAATGGCAATGGCTTCATCCACCGATTGGTAGGGCATTATAGTGGTAAGCGGGCCGAAAGCTTCCACCGTATGCACTTCATCTACCAGCATGGGCTGATGACATAACAATACCTTTGGCGAAGCAAAGTCGGAATCGGCGGCGTTGCCGGAATAAACGGTTTCGGTTACATCGGCAAGGGTTGCCACCTGTTCTCTAAAACGTTGCGTTTGGAGTTGAGATGCCAGCGGTCCCATACGGGTCTCTTTTAATTCGGGATTGCCAACGGTGGTTTTGGTTAAAAAGTTTTTGAGTGCATTGGTAACATCGTCCAATCTTTCTTTGGGAACTATGGTGCGACGTATTGCCGTACATTTTTGCCCCGATTTTACCGTCATTTCCATTCCAACTTCCTTTATAAAAAGATTGAATTCCTCCATATCCGGGGTTACATCGGGTCCTAAAATTGAAGCGTTCAATGAATCGGCTTCCAGGTTAAAAGGCACACTATTGGCAATAATATTGGGATGAGATTTCAGTTTTCGACCCGTATATGCCGAGCCGGTAAAAGCAACCGAATCTTGACTGTTTAAATGATCGAGTAAATCGCCGGGTTGGTCGGCCGCAATAAATTGAACGCTTCCTTTGGGTAGCAAACCTGACTCGATAATATCTTTAAATACAGCATAAGCCAAATAACTACCCACCGGAGATGGTTTTACGATGCAGGGAAGTCCCGCGATTATTGCCGGAGCCAGTTTTTCGACCATTCCCCAAACGGGAAAATTAAACGCGTTGATATGCACGGCCACGCCTCTGCGCGGTACGCAAATATGCTGACCAACAAAAGTACCGCCCCGCGAAAGCCGTTCCGTTGCGCCTTCAACGTGGTAAGGCAAGTCGGAAAGTTCTCTACGTGCTTTACTCGACAGTACAAACATAGATCCAAAACCGCCCTCAATATCAATCCAGGAATCTTTGCGGGTAGCGCCTGTTTGGGTGGATAATTTGTAGTAATTTTCTTTTCTCTCCATCAAATAAGCCGCTAAAAACTTAATTTTAAATGCCCTTTGATGAATGGTCATTTCGCGCAATGCCGGTCCGCCAACCTTTCGTCCATATTCCAATGCCGCTTTATAGTCAATTTCCGATTTTACCATTTTTGCGACGGTTTGGCCGGATATAGCACTAATTAAATCGATGGTACTTCCTTTATCGTGCCATTTACCTTCGGTGTAACTTTGAACTTTCAGCATTTAATTCTCCAAATTTAGAATATTCAAAATGAGCTATAAATTTAATCGGGTTGGTACTTAATATAGTTAATAAATTACGATTTATAGGATTTAAAAACGAAAAGACATTGAGTAAACACTACAAATTAGAATACAAATAGAATCCTTTTTTATAGTATTGATTTAAAGGAATGAAGCTAACTAAAAGGACAATGTTATTCTTCTTCTAGAGTCCAATTTTCAGGGTCCCACCACCAAAAACCCTTCTTTGCAAAAGCTTTAACAGTTAAATATTGACGGACATCTTCATCCTTCAATTCAGAATTAGTGGCCAAAGCTTCTTTTATTTTTTGCCACTCTTCTTTATTTGCTTTTACATCCAGAAAATTGAGCTGTATAAAGGTATCAAGCAATGCATTTACAGACCGGCCTTCTTTCCATTTAACAATGGTTTCTAAATTTGCCCGTAATTCTTCTATTTCTGTTTTAGCCATATTCTTAAATTTTTAGGATAATTATTTTTACCGAAACATGTTTTTATATGTGTTCTATACTACTCTTCTTCTAGAGTCCAATTTTCAGGATCCCACCACCAATAACCCTGTTTTGCAAACTTTTTAGAAGTAAGAAAACGGCGGGCTTCTTTGTCTTTTAAATAATCATTAGCGGCTAGAGCTTCTCTGAATTCTTTCCATAGAACCGTATTTTTATCCATATCAAACAATGTAAAACGATAAAACATATCAAACAAAACATGTATAGATCGGTCGTGATTCCATTTTTGAATAGTATCTATTCCGTCTATTAAGTATTGTTTTTCTGTTCTGGGCATTTTGCAGTGTTTTTGAAATATTTAAAAGTGTTGAGGATGCAAGAAGTTTCTCATAACAAAATGCGTATCCATATGAAGATAAATAATTTATCCAAAATATAAGAATTGAAATTCCTTAGGCTTTTATAAAAGATTAGAGCTGTTTTTCTATTTATCCTTCTTCTTTCGCTGACCCCAGGTCAAGTAATCGGGGTTTTGCGTTTGTTGGGAGTCGGGGATTTCTCTTAACGGCTCACATTCTTTAAAACTGCGATGCATTTGTGCTGGCAACCTTTGATACCAACCCGTTCCTTCGGTTTTCCAGGCCAGCATTTCGTCGGTTACGTCTTTGATTATTTTGGCAGGATTTCCGACCACAATTTTTCGGTCCGGAATTTGCATTCCTTCTTTTACAAAGCACAAAGCCCCGACAATACTGCCTTCCCCGATTTTGGCATTGTCCATTACAACCGCATTCATGCCAATTAAACAATTTTTCCCAAGATGAGCCCCGTGAATAATGGCACCATGCCCAACATGCGCGCTTTCTTCCAGAATTACGGTCGCCCCCGGAAACATGTGAATGGTACAATTTTCCTGCACATTGCAACCGTCTTTTATTATTATTTTCCCAAAATCGCCTCGTATTGCTGCACCCGGACCGATATATACATCTTTGCCAATAATCACATTACCGGTAACCGCCGCCTGCGGATGAATAAATGCACTTTCGTGGATGACGGGTTTAAAGTTTTCGAATTGATAGATCATTTTGGGTTGGGGATTGGGGGATTGAGAGATTAAGAGATTTAGGGATTTAGGGATTGGGGATTATGGGATTTAGGGGGTTAAGTTATGAAGATTTTAAGTATTAGGTCCAAGTATAAGACTATTTTAGTTTTTCTTTTTTCAAGTAGGAAATATAGCCATTTAAAATTTTAAGGCAATTTTTAAGTATAACTAATAGTTCATTGAATTCTTCTTTTTGGATGTAACCTTCATCCAATGCACAGATTAAATGTTCTTCTGTTTCAAAAAGCGAACCCCTCGCTTGTCTGCAAAACCGGATGGTATCTTGGTAATAAAACCTTCCATAACCTTCAGCGATATTAGCTGCAACAGACCTGGAAGACCGGATAATTTGATTTTTCAGCCTGTATTTTTCTTCTTCCGGTAAAGTTTTGGCAAACTCTGAAATTGCGATACGCAAATCGCGTGCTTTTATTAGTGTTGTACAAGGGAACCAGAGGTTCCGACAAGCATGCCGAACGAGACGTTCGGCACGAGGTAAATTGGTATTAGTTGAAATGAAATAAGCCCGCTTCCTGTTGGGCTAAAGCCCTAAACCAAGAGTGCTCCTCTCTTAGCCGTCAACTGAAGCTGACGGTAATAAGTAATAACGTGTATTTCGTAATTACTTATTACGGGGCTGGTTCAAATATATAAAATCCATTTCCATTTCCGTCTGATTTATCCGACGGAATGGGTTTTATATAAGAGGCTCGGGGCTTTAGCTCCAAAACAGGAAGTACGAAAAAGTACACATTTTTCCCCTTTCAGTGTGTTCCGTGTATTCCGTGGTTCCAACTTATTTAACCACCGAATACACTGAATACACGGAGAGTTTCTTTCAAAACTCATTTAACTTTTCAAAATTCCACCAAATTTATCCACCGAAGTAAAATAAATTCCCTTCCTGTTGGGCTAAAGCCCTAAACCAAGAGTGCTCCTCTCTTAGCCGTCAGCTGAAGCTGACGGTAATAAGTAATAACGTATATTTCGTAATTACTTATTACGGGGCTGGTTTAAATATATAAAATCCATTTCCGTCTGATTTATCCGACGGAATGGGTTTTATATAAGAGGCTCGGGGCTTTAGCTCCAAAACAGGAAGTACGAAAAAGTACACGTTTTTCCCCTTTCTGTGTGTTCCGTGTATTCCGTGGTTCCATTCTTCAATGCAGGAACAAATTTTGATACTGCTAATACTTTATAATACACTAATATATAACGACTTAACTAATCAACCAATATACTAATATACTATTCAACCAATCAACTAATACACCAATCAACTAATACACTAACCAACCACTTGCTTAGATGAATATTTATGACTTAATTGGAAGCGAACCAATACTTATAAAAATGTATAAGATGCGTGTGCATATAATAAGCATTGTTATACTTTGGATTGGTTGCAGTGTTCAAGAGGAAGGCCTTTATCTACGCGTGGACATGGCCTCGGTACATGATGAAGGATTGTTCAGGCCGGAAAATGGCGATAGGTTAAGTATGGTCGGTAACTTTAATAACTGGCAATCCGGCAAGCATGTACTGACCGACGAGGATGGAGATTGGATATACACGATAGATGGCAGCCGGCTTCCTTTTATTACAGATGAAGAATTAAGTTTTAAATTTGTAATTACCCCTGCTGGAGAAGATCGTACCATAAGCGAGCAGTGGGAATACATTGCCAACCGTAGTATAACGAAGGCAGAGCTCGAACGGGAGCGGCCGGTTTTTGTATTTAACGAGTTTTGGTCGCCCATGGTGCCGGATACGCTACATTGGAGGGTAAACATGAGCAATCAAATGGTATTGGGTTTTTTTGAACCGGAGGAAGGCGATGTGGTTACCGTTTCGGGAAGTTTTAATGATTGGGCCGAAACAGGTGTGCCGCTAAAAGCTACGGCCGACCCATGGATATATGAACTAACTCTTCCCGTAGAAATCAGGAAACATGAAGTTTCGGTATATAAGTATCGGATTGCTCCCGGGCTTGATAGAGAGAACAAGCCGGTCATGATTAACCGTGGTCAAGAATTTATTGATGCCCGGGTTTACGCCAATGTAATTCCGACCGACTATTTTAACAACCAAAAACGAGTGTTGCGGGTTGTTTTGACCGAACAGTGGCTCGAACGGCAGAAATTTAGCATTGGCCGTGAGGATGTGCTCCACTTGAAATTAATGTGGAACGGAAACCAAAGCCGGAATTATCGTTTGGAGCCCAATGGAGAAGGAGGCTATGAAACCGCCCTGCAAATCCCCGAATCAGCCGCAGATATAAAGGGAGAAATAAGGGCTGATTTTAGTACTGAACTCTATAAAATAGAAGAAATAAAAGTAACTATGAAAGGCAAGAAAATTCTCTTTTAGCTAAAATGACATCTTAACTTTTTAAATTTAAACCGCATATAACATGAAATTTAAAATACCATTATTTGCCGCATTTATATTTGTACTAAATATGGATGCCCGCGCCCAGCTGGTTTGGAATCAAAATATAGATACGGATAAAATCAACATATCATTGGAATGGGGCAAACCTATATTTGAGGAAAATGATAAGGTTGGATCTTCTCAAAAAAGTGGACATGTGGAATGGCTACAATTAAACAGTATCTTTAATTAAAACCATTTACCATGACCAGAATTCAAAAACGATATACCAAAGAAGAGAAACTTCAAATTGTGGAGCTTTCCTTGGCTGATGATGTGAGTGTGGCCGAGCTTGCTACGCGTTTTGGAGTGCACGCCAACAGCATTTACCGGTGGCGCGCGCAATTCACCGCGCAAGCCGAGCGCGCCTTCCCGGGCAGCGGCCGGCAAATCCTTACCGAAGAAGAACAGGAAGTCGAAACCCTAAAAAAGCAACTTCGTGAGAAAACGCTGGAGGTAGAAATACTAAAAAAAGCAGTAGGCATCTTCAGCTCACCAAACAGGAAAGATTTGCTTTCATGAGCAGGCACCGTCATTTATTTCCTGTGGTGTTGATGTCCAGGGTCTTGGGAGTGAGCAAGAGTGGATATTATAAATGGCGCAGCGAGCGTGGCAGGCGCGCTCTGCGTAACGCATCTTTAGTTGCTGCCATTAAAAGTATATTCAAGCGTAGCCTAGCTACCTATGGCAGTCCAAGGGTTTGGATAGAACTTAAAAAAATAGGCATTCATACCTCTAAAGCCACCGTAGCCCGGTTGATGCGTGCTCATAAACTGCGCGTGAAGCCTATAAGGAGGTTTGTGCACGTCGGCCATACTCCGCCGCCCTATAGAGTGGCCGGAAATGTACTTAACCGGGAGTTTGAGGTCAGCCGTCCGAACCTGGTCTGGGTAACCGATATCAGCTATATCCTTATAGGCAGGCGCTATTATTACCTGACTATTTGTATGGACCTGTATAATCGGGAGATCGTAAGCTGGACGCTAAGTGCGGATATGAGTGCGTCAAGCACTTCTATTGCTACCCTTAAAAAAGCCTTGCGGGCCCGGCAAATAACCTCTTCTCACGCCCTAATAGTGCACTCCGACCAGGGCAGTCAGTACAGTTGTAAATCCTTTGTGGATTTACTTGCTCGCTATGGCTGTCGGGCGTCCATGTCGCGGAAGGGAAACTGTTGGGATAATGCGGTGGCGGAATCCTTTTTTAAGACTATTAAAGGGGAATGTCTGAACCGGATTAAGTTGCACAGTTTTAGGCAGGCCATGCGGATAATATTTAGCTATATTGACGGCTGGTATAATACCCAAAGAATCCATTCGTACCTGAATGGGCTCTCGCCGGCGGAGTATGCCAACAAAAACAGTAACACGCATGTGGCATAAATTAACCATTTCCATTGTCCACTATAGTGAGAAACTCCACTTTATATGTGGGCGGAGAGCCTTTTTATAGGGATTTATTTGCCCCTCCTGTTGCATTTAGGCAAACAGAAGGGCAATATTTAACTTTCTTAGCCTCAAGTAGTAATAGGATGATTGCATTTGCAACCGTAAGAAGAAACAGCGAAGGTAGAATAACAATATTAGAAGTTATTCCCATAACTAAAGGAAATACAGATGTTATTGTTAGAATTGAAGATAATTGTACTACAAAGGAAATTAAATTTAATGTAACTGTTCAGGATACGACTCAAAACTAAAGAACCATGAGGTGCAAAATGAAAAAGATTATGGTAAACCCAATAATAAAACTGTTTGGAACGGCGCTAAGCGCAATAGTTCTACTTTTTGTGCTGAACAGCTGCGAAACCTGTCGCCAAGATTGCGCCGGCCAGATTATCGTGGAGAATGAAATCCCCGATATTACTTTATATGTGGGCGGAGAGCCTTTTTATAGGGATATTTCTGAAAAACCGGAAGTGTTCAGTCATACAGAGAAAGAAATAACTTCGATTAGTGTTTCAGCAGATAACCTTTATGTAGTTGGTACTGGAGCTAACATCAATAAGAACAATAAAAGATATATTGTGTTTGTTGAACCAAGACGAGAAGGAAAAGCAAAAATATATGTTTCTGCAAAGGACGATTGTATGGATTATATCGTTTCCACAACCTTTAATGTCACTGTAATTGATACAACTATTAATTAATATTTTTTAAGAATAACCTACAAAAAGAACGAGGTGCAAATATGAAACACATGGTAATGATAATAGGATTGATACTTTTGAAAATATCAATCATTCAAGCTCAGGTAATTACCAGTATTCCACCTACTACTGGGAATAATAGATTTTTCGATGAAATTCATTCCAATATGAAACGCCCTGGTTTATCTGTGGCGGGATTTGATGACGGAGGTAATCACAGCAAGGGATACGGCCTTAAGCAGATTTTAAATCAAGTATATGTAACGGGCAGCAATGAACAAAAAAAATTATTTTCTGATGTACTTGGAATAGCAGATGACCCCATAAAACAATCTCCATCAAGCTTAAATGATTTTAGAAATAACAGTAATCGTCTCCAGTACCTTGCCTTTGAAGCCTTGGCGAGCTATGTGCTGGAGCAGAACGGGATAAGCAAAAACACCAGCAATACCAATGGCTTAAACATTCGCAGCCATGCAACTGCCGTGGCCGATTTGAGGCAAGATTAACGTTAAATAATACACTCATGAAAAAAACACTTCTCCTCCCCCTATTCTTAATTAGCATTGCACTATGGCTTGCCAATTGTACCCAATCCGGTCCCTGCACGGGTTCGCTTACCCTAGAAAACCCTATCCCCGATATAACCGTAGCCGTAGGTGATACCGTACTTATTGATCTAACTAATCCGCCCGTGTTTGTGAGTACGGAGGGAAGGGTTAGTTATAGTTTGGATCAGTTAAGTGGATATATTGCAATTAGTACTAGTATAACTTACAGTTTATATGGTGAAAATCCTTTATTGAGAATAGAAGGGCTAGACAGTGGTGATGCGATTATAGAATTAAGAGCTTCTTCTGAATGCTTAGAAAACCATACTACAATTAAAATAACTTCCAGAGAACAATGAAAACTATATTTAGAATACTTACCATTTTTTTTACTACAACAATAACATACGGTCAGACTGTAACTATCACTCCACCTAATGAAGCCAATAATCGTTTCGCAACGGAATACTTTACATCCATTATTCGACCAGGACTTTCTTTGAATGGATTTGATAATGGTGGAGATGACTCTAAAGGTTTGGGTTTGAAGCAAATATTAAATGAAGCATTAACAGGCAATACTTATATCATAAATAAACTAAATATTATTCTGAATGCCGCTAAAAGTGAGCTAAAAAAGGTAAACCCAACTCAAAGCCAAATAGAAACTAATTCCCGTATCCTCCAATACACCGCTTTTGAAGCATTGGCGAGCTATGTACTTGAGCAGAATAATATAGATTCGATCATGAGCCGTAGCCAGGGTTTAAATATTCGCAGCCATGCGGTAGCCGTTGCCGATTTGAGGCAAAAAATGTTATTTTTTACTGATAAACCAGCTTCGTATATGGTTACAACCCGTAAGGATTATGTTAATAATGTGAAATCGTACCAAAACATAGCCCGTGCCATGGACTTATACTTAGCACTGGAAAGCGCATACAAATATTGGGATTACGCAGAATGGAACGGTGATACACCTAATTTTCTTTAAAAACATTATAGAAAGGCACTAAAAGGATGTTGCACCCCATTATACATAATAAAATCAACTCTTAATCCATCACTCCCATAATCACTTCTTCTTTGGCCAAATAAGTTATAATATCATCGTTTGTAAAGTTTATAATTCATGTATTTCCTAACCCACTAACAAATAACGACTTAACTATTCAATCAATATACTAATACACTATTCAACCAATACACCAATCAACTAACCACCTCCAACACCATAGCAAATCCCTGTCCAACCCCCACGCAAAGGGTGCAAAGTGCGTATTTGGCATCTTTTCTTTCTTGAAGTTCCAGCATGGCAGTTAGGATGAGGCGTGCGCCCGACATTCCCAGTGGATGTCCCAAAGCAATAGCACCACCATTTGGATTTAAACGAGTGTCGTTATCTGCCAATCCCAGTTCTCTGGTCACGCCTAACGACTGACCCGCAAAGGCCTCGTTCAACTCAATGATATCCATATCATTTAATGTGAGTTTTGCTCGTTTCAGTACTTTTCTGGTGGCTTCTACCGGACCCAGACCCATAATCCGAGGTTCAATACCGGTTGCGGCGGTTGCTATAATTTTTGCTTTGGGTTTCAATCCGTATTTTTCCACGGCTTTGGCCGATGCCACCAATAATGCGGCGCTGCCGTCGTTCAATCCCGATGCATTTCCGGCGGTTACACTCCCATCTTTTTTAAAAGCAGGTCGCAGTTTTGCCAGAATTTCCGATGTGGTATTGGGTTTGATGAATTCATCGTCTTTAAAAAGGATGGGATCTTTTTTGCGCTGTGGTATGGAAATGGGCACGATTTCTTTGGCCAACCGTCCCGATTTTTGGGCTGCTACTGCTTTTTGCTGGCTCCAGGCTGCAAATTTATCCTGATCCTGGCGACTAATGTTATACTTTTCTACCACATTTTCTGCGGTTATGCCCATTCCATCAGTTCCGTATTGCTCGTGCATTTTTGGATTGACGAATCGCCATCCAAAAGTAGTATCGTACATCTCGCCGGAAGTAGAATAGGGAGCAGCGCCTTTCCCGATGACTATAGGTCCGCGGGTCATGTGTTCTACGCCACCGGTAATAAATAAATCTCCTTCCCCGGCTTTAATGGCGTGAAATGCCCTTGCTGTCGCACTCATTCCGGAAGCACACAACCGGTTTACGGTTTCGCCGGGAACCGATGCGGGCAAACCTGCCAATAAAGCGGCCATTCGAGCTACATTTCTATTGTCCTCTCCCGCTTGGTTGGCACAGCCCAAAATTACGTCCTCAATTTGCGACCAGTCTATCAGCGGATTTCGTTTCATCAGTTCTTTTATTGGAATTGCAGCCAAATCATCGGCGCGTATTGAAGAAAGACTGCCTTTTAAATTGGCAATAGGGGTCCGGATTCCATCAATTATATAAACTTCCATTATTATTTAACTTTTAGTTTTTTTGATAAAGAATAAATCATCTTTTGAATTTCTATAATATCGTTTGAAAGGTTTTTATAAATGGTTTCACTAATATAATTTAAGTTTTTAGCTATTAATAATTGCGTATCCAATTCAGAACTAGAGCCATACGCAACATTTAAAAAATAACTGAATTCTTTCTTCGATTTTCTACCGGCGCCTTCCGCAACATTGGAGCTTATAGAAACAACGCTTCGTCTTATTTGTGATGTGATGCCAAATTGTTCACTCGAAGGGAAATTTTGTGTATGCTTATAAACATTTGTTGCTAAATCTACAGCAACCTGCCAGACAGTTAACTTTTTATATTGATGCATGGGAATGGGGTTTAGTACGTTAGTATTGTGTATGCTAGTATTGAGTATTTAGTAGTGAGAATAGTTTTTTCCATTTTCTAAACTAAATTTGGGTTAAATAAATCTCATTGGGTGATAAATGTTAATTTTAATAAGAACTACGGTCCAAAAACACACTACTAAATACTCAATACTCAATACTAACATACTAATTACTCTTAAACACTGTCCCCCTAAACACAGCAACAATTTCCCCTTTTTGATTGGTAACGCCGACCTTATAAACCCCCATAGTTCTGCCATTTTGTTCCTCGGTTGTCTCGGCAAATAAAACGTCGCCAACATTCACTTTTTTTATATAATTGATGTTATTATCGATAGCAAATGCGGGCGTGCCTCGCGAATTCCCGGCGTAAGCCAGAGCGGTATCGGCAAAAGCATATATTATGCCGCCATGAGCTACTCCCAAACCGTTAAGCATATCATCTCTAATCGACATTTTGATTTTTGCGTACCCGGATTTCACTTCCACAATCTCAACGCCCATCCATGTTGAGAATCCGTCGTTTTGAAGCAGGTTCTGGATGTTTTCTTGGGCAGATTTATCTTTTATATCGTTCATCTTATATTTTTTCGTAAAAATTTCTATTTTCTCGTACCATTTTTCTGAGCAGTGGATTTGGGCGATATCTATCTTCCAGATACTCTTCATAAAGTTCGGTTATTCTGTTTAATACAACCGGTAATCCAATTTCATCTGCCCATTCCAATAAACCTTTTGGGTAATTGACACCATTTTTCATTGCCAAGTCTATATCTTCTATAGAGGCTACATTCATAAAAACAGCATCGCAGCCTTCGTTTATAAGCATAGTTAAAACTCTGTTAAAAATATAGTTGCCCAGTTCTTTATCTTTTGTCGGCTCGGGATTTTTGGCATCGTTTCCATAGTCATAAAACCCTTTCTTGGTTTTTCTGCCCAACCAACCGGCCTCGACCAATCGTTTTTGTATATAAGAAGGTTTAAAACGCGGATCGTAATAGAATTCTTCGAATACCGAACAGGTTACTTTATAGTTAACATCATGGCCGATAAGATCCATAAGCTCGAAAGCACCCATTTTAAAACCTCCTATTTCTTTTATGGCCCAATCTATGGTGGCCACATCTGCCAGTCCTTCTTCCAAAATACGCAGCGATTCGCTATAAAATGGGCGGGCAACACGGTTTACTATAAATCCTGGTGCATCTTTGCAAACCACGGTCGTTTTATTCCAGCCTTTTATCAAATTTTGAACCGTTTTTACATACTCGTTATCTGTGGCTATGCTCGGAATAATTTCTACTAATTTCATCAGAGGGGCAGGGTTGAAAAAATGGATACCTAAAAAGCGCCCGGGCCTGTTAAATTCCGATGAAATAGACGCAATGGATAAAGAGGAGGTATTGCTGGCCAGGATGCATTTTTTTGATACAATTCCTTCCAGTCGGGCAAAAACATCTTTTTTAACATCCAGATTTTCTACTACGGCTTCGATAACCAAATCGCATTCCCCAAATTCCGTGATATTTTCTTTGAATATTATTTTATCGAGTATGCTTTGGACCTGTATTTGTGTCATCCTTCCCTTTTCAATTTGGCGGGCAAGAATTTTGTTCAAACCTTCCTTCGCTCTCAAAAGTTGGCTGGGAAAGGCGTCATAGAGATAAACGGTATGTCCAAAATCGGCCGCAAGCTGTGCAATTCCGGCTCCCATAGTACCGGCACCAACTACACCGATTATAGAATTTTGATTTAGCATATAAAATGGCTTCGAATATTGTTTATGTGCTGTTTAAGATAAAAAATAAGAGAACAAAAACGACATTAATTACTGCGAAACAGTGCTTAAATACAATATATTTTTGTTATTAAATGATAAATTTTAAGATATTTTTTTAAGAGTAACTAAATTTTAATTAGATTTACAGCTATTAAAGTAATACTGAAGTTGTAAAATATATTGAAATAGAATTATAGTATTATTTTTAAAAATATTTTGACACCCGCATTATAAAGACTTTAACCAGAGCAGCCCAATTATTTTTTATTGCTCCGCAAGTATTTAAAGTATGGTTGACGATTCAGATATGGACAAATTACTATTAAGAGTAAAGGCAGGTAACGAACATGCCTTTAAATTGGTGTACCAAGAGTTTCACCAAGTTCTTTATGGTATTGCCCTAAAATATTTGCGCAACAAAGAGCTGGCAGAGGATGCAGTGCACGATGTGTTCATTAAGTTATGGAACAACCGGAGAAAACTTAGCACCACCGGGTCGTTAAAAGGCTTTTTATTTACGGCTACTAAAAATCATGTGCTGAATATGCTTACCAGCAATCGCGACAAGGTCAAAAAACATATTCTGATACAGTATGAACAAAAGATGGATTTGGAGCCCCATACTAATGTAAATTCTTTAGCAGAATATAGAGAGCTTTGCCGTGAAGCAGCAGAACATTTACCTGATAGAATGAAAGAAGTATTCGAATTGAGGTCGAACGAGGGCCTGACCAACCAGGAAGTGGCCGAATATTTAGGAATTTCAGAAAATACCGTTAAAGTACATTATTACAAGGCAACTACTTTTATCAGAGATTTTGCAAATAAAAATAAAAACAGAAAAACGGGCAGCTGAAACTGGCTCGGCGTATCCTGCTTATCTACTACCCCATCATAATTAGTTAGCCATTTATTGACCGTTTAAAAAACGGTTTTTTTATTTTAAAGCAGGCGTATTTAGGGTTAAATTGTAAAATTGATTAAAAACACGTCATTATTTATAATTTTGTGCAAAATGTTGAATTTTCACTAATACTTTTGCAATTCTTAATTGTACTAATGGTGAAATGTGAAGTGCACAAAATATATTTCGAAATATTATAAATCGTTTTAATGAATAAGGAATTATTAAATAAATATTTTTTAGGAATTTGTTCTGAGGAAGAATTGGATAGGGTGCTGGATTGGTTTCAGACCCCCGAAGGAGCTGAATACCTGACTAAAGACATAGAGAGACAGCAGGCTCTTTTTGATGGGATAGATGATGACGTTCATATTAATGCCCAATTGCACAGTAATTTGCTCTTCGAGAGAATCCAGAACAACAAAGCAGGAAAAAACACTAAAAATGCCCCCCGGCATTATTTGAGAGTTGCCGTAATATTACTGCTTGTGGGTGTGTTTTCAATAGTTTTATACGATAAATCGAACGACTTATTTTTTAATATAGATAGGGTAGAGAATGAGATTGTGCTTATAAATACGCAAACTATTGAGGGGCAGCAGAAGATATTTACATTGTCGGATGGTACAAAAATACGTTTGAACGAAAATTCCACCTTGGTGGTGCCAGAGTTGACAAAAGAAAAGAAGAGAGTGGTAACCTTAACGGGTGAAGCATACTTCGAGGTTGAAAGAAGCGAGACTCATCCATTTATAGTACAAACCGATGGTGCAGTTATAGAAGTTTTGGGAACTAAGTTTAATGTAAAATCTAGCAAGGCTACCAACGATATACAGGTTTCTGTAGTTGAAGGAAAAGTTTCGTTAAAAAGCACCGACGAAACCAATAATGTTGGAGTACTGCTTACAAAAGATGAATTTGGGTTGTTGAATAAAGCCGAAAATCGGATAACCATAGAGAAGGCGCGAGCCATAAACTACATTAGTTGGATTAACCACCGCTTAACGTATGCCGGCGAATCTTTGGAAAATATTAGCCGTCAATTGGCCTATCTGTATCAAATAGAAGTTGTATTTGATAACCCGGAACTCAAAAAACTAAAGCTCACTGCTGATTTTGAAGAAGTTGATTTGAATACTACAGTGGCAACCATTGCCAAAACATTTAACATCAACTACAAAATCAATAATGGCAAAGTAACTTGGAAAGACTAAGCAACAATTTTGATATTTTATAAAATAATAAATGCTGATATGATCAAAAAACACAAAAGCTTATTAAAAACAACGATAGGGTTTGCTGTTGTTATGTGTTTGTTTGCCGTAAAAACGGTAAATGCACAACAGATGACTGCACTGAATACCTTATCGGCAAATAATAACCAAAATGTAACGGTTGATTTTCAGAATATACCTCTTGGATCGGCTTTAAAACAGCTTACTAGAAAAGTGAGTGTGGGTATTTCGTACAACACACAGGTGGTTCCCGATAAAATTATTAATTACAAAGCCGAGGATGAATATATTTACGATGTGTTGAATGCCCTGCTAGATGGAACTCAACTTTACGCATCCCTCTCCAATAACAGAAAGGTAATACTCATCAAAGAATTACCTGCAAAATCGGTTATGCGCCTTGCAACCATTAAAGGGGTTGTATATGATGCAGATACGGGGGAAACTTTGCCCGGCGCTACTGTTAACTTGGATGGTACAAACAGAGGGACAACAACCGATGTTGACGGTAATTACGAAATTAAAAATGTTGAAGCCGGCGCCTATACATTGATAGCACGCTTTATTGGTTATGAAATTTTTCAGCAGCGAATCCAGGTTGCACAAGATGAAGAGCTGAATTTTGATATCAATCTCCAATCAGAATTATTTGGTTTGGATGAGGTTGTTGTTACGGGCTACTCGGCACGTAAAAGAAGTGTGCCCACCGGCTCCGTTTCCAGAATTGAAAGCCAGGATTTTAACGAGAAATTGATTCAATCGCCTGATCAGGCTTTGCAAGGTCGTATGACCGGCGTGCAAGTGGTCAGTTCCAGTGGTCAACCCGGTAGTGGGCTATGGATTACCGTACGTGGTACCGGTTCTATTAACGCAGGTACCTCGCCACTATACATAGTTGACGGTGTACAAGTGCAGTCCACTTCATCTTCTGTGGTTGAATCGAACGTGCTGGCATTGTTAAATCCCGACGATATCGAAAATATAGAAGTACTGAAAGATGCATCCGCTACGGCAATGTACGGTGCACAGGGTTCTAACGGTGTAGTTTTGATTACCACAAAACAGGCCAGAAAAGGACAGACCGAAATCAGCGTTTCTTCACAAATTGGATATAACGAGCAGCCTAAGAAAATTGATGTGCTGGACGGACCAACTTGGACAGACATCATGATTCAGGGCTATGTCAATAAATATTACGACCGTGGCGAAACCTCCGAAGCCGCTATCGAAAATAGAAGGCAACAGGCAATAGCCAACTATGGCGACCCGGCCACTGCCCCGACGTACGATTGGCAAGACGCCCTTACCCGCGTGGGTGCACTGCACAAATTTAATGTTTCGGCCACAACCGGATTTGAAAATACTAGAATATTTTTGTCGGGATCGTACGATTTTGAAGAAGGAGCTTCTCTGAAAAGTGATTTTGACAGATTGGCGTTCCGGGCGAATATAGACCATAAATTTACAAATAACTTTACGGTTGCAACCCGTATGAGCGTGGCTTCATCAACCGGTAACGGTTTGATTACGGGAAGTGCAAATATTAATAGCCCGTTCCACGGCGGTTTAACCCAGCGTCCGATCGATGCGATTTATACGGAAGATGGCGACTACAACCACAATGATATTATTCGCGTAAACCTGGTACAAAGATTGAACGAAAATACACGCCAGGCAAATACACGTCAATTCCGAGGTAGCTTGACGGGTGTTTACGATTTTAGCGACCATCTATCCTTCAGATCGCTTTGGGGCGTTGACTTTAAAACAGTAGCAGAACACATGTACACCTCTGCCAAACTACCACGCTACATAGATATTGGCGGTACGGTTACGGAGTATTATAAAGAAGCTACACTGTTCAACACCAACCAGATATTGGAATACAACCAATCTTTTGATAGGCATAATTTTAACGTAATTGGCGGGTTTGAGTACCGCGCTAATGATACCGGAAACTTCAGTGCCGGCGGTTCTCAATTACCCAACCCGATATTTAAGCAATTGAATTTGGTTGCTGAGGATTTCAACGTGTCCGGTAGTACTTCCCAGTGGAGAGCCGCAGGCTTCTTGGCAAGGGTAGATTACGATTTTAACCGTAAGTATTACCTGAGTGGTAATTTGCGTTACGATGGTTCTTCACGTTTTGGTGCTAAGAACAGATGGGGACTTTTCTATTCCGGTGCTTTTGCCTGGGATATGGCAAGGGAAGAATTTATGAGAAGTATTTCTTACATCAATCAAATGAAATTTAAAGTAAGCTATGGTATTACCGGTAACTCAAGTATTGGCAACTTCGCAGCGCGTTCATTGTTCGGTGCCGGGGGCGACCCATACGATGGCAACACTGGTTTAAGACCATCCAGCTTGGGTAACGACGAACTGACCTGGGAAGAAGCGCATAGTTTGGATCTGGGAATGGAGTTCTCGTTGTTGAAACATAGAGTTTTTGGAGAATTCAGCTACTTCCATAAATTAAATAAAAACTTATTGCTTTCGGCATGGCTACCTACCGACAGCGGCTTCTCGAGCATTACACAAAACTCGGGTACCGTTAAAAACAACGGTTACGAAGTTGAACTGGGCGTAAGATGGTTCTCTGCCAGAAATTTCAACTGGACCACCAGCTTTAACTACACCTACCAGCAAAACGAGATTATAGAATTGGTAGATGGCCTGGATATTCTGGGCAGCTCGGTACGCGTGGGTTACCCGATTGATATTATCTGGGATTATAACTACGCCGGTATTAACCCTGCCGATGGAAGGCCGTTTTGGTACGACAAAGACGGTGAAATTACTTATGAAAGAAAAGAAGAAGACAAAGTAATGCGCGGTAAATACTCGCCCGACTTTTACGGCGGATTGACCAATACATTTAATTACAAAAACTTCAGTTTGAATGTGTTCTTCCAGTACGAGTATGGCCGTTCTACCTATAACTCAACCATCGGTTACAGAATGGAAACTGTTGCAACAGAAAGAGGTCTGTCGCAAAGAGTGGCCGACGTATCTTGGAGACAACCCGGTGATATGTCCGAATTGCCTCGATTTTATGTAGATAATGCTTTCTTGGGCAGTAGCAGCCACAACCACTCATCGGTGGTAATTAAAGATGCGTCATATATCCGCCTAAAAGAAATGCGATTGAATTACTCGCTGCCCAACAGTTTGCTGGAAAAAGTGAAAATTAAGAACGCAAACTTATTTGTACACGGAAGAAACTTGGTTACTTGGTCTAATTACCCTTACGGCGACCCTGAAATGGTAGGTACTGCAACCGGTGGATATCCACAAAGCCGTCAATATGCAATCGGCCTTAACTTTAAATTTTAATAACTGAAAAGATGAAACAGTTTATAAGTATAAAAAATTTAATATTAGTATTGGTACTGGTTTCTTTTTCTGCTTGTGACAGCCTATTGGAAACAGAACCCACTACATCGGCAAGTCCGGAGATGTTGTTAAAAGAAAAAAGTGGGATAGAAGCACTACTGACATCAGCGTACGATCGCTTCAGATCGGATAATCTTTATAGATATTATTTAATGGCCGCGCCGGAAATTATGGCCGATAACGCTCAAAAACACCCCATCGACTCCGGGCGTTTTACAGGGCAGGCAACCAACCAGTATGGCTCGCACTTTACATCCAGCGTTTGGTCAACTTCCTACCGTGCTATAAACGAGGCAAATATAATTATAGATGGTGTGGATAAAGTTGAAGACGCCAGCCAAACAGAAAAAGATAGAATAAAAGGCGAGGCACTATTCTTAAGAGCGCTGGCATATCAAAATCTTTTAAAAGTTTATGGCTATGAGCCAAACCACCCGATGATTGCAGAATGGAGCCAAGGGGTGATAATCAGAACAGAACCGGTGTTGGGCAAAAGTCAGGCAGATTTGCGTGGCCGCGAAACCGTTGACGAAGGTTATAAAAGAGCCGAGCAAGATTATATAGATGCTTTGAGCTTTTTACAAGGCAACGACCGTGGGAATGTTTATTTTGCGACAGAAGCAGCCGTACATGCAGGTTTAGCAAGGCTATATCTCTATTGGGAAAAATGGGATTTAGCACTGGATCACGCAAAGTCAGCCGAGTCTAATGCTAAAGGCAGTTTAATAGAATATGTAGGTGCAGGAAATGTGTATGAGCAACTACCGCATCCCGAATCCATATTTGAATTAAAATTTGATGTATTACACGGTAGTAGTGGTTCGTTGAATGCACTTACAAATCCGCCTCCGGGCTGGTTTGATATGCTGCCATCGGACGAGTTGATGGCACTTTACGACAATAACGACGCCAGATTGATAAATCTTTTCAGTACGCACACCGATAACAACGGTACCCACAATTATCTGATGAAATACCCCGGTTCGGTTGGCAACAACACCGATAATATACCGGTAATGCGTGTTCCGGAAATGATTCTTATCCAAGCCGAAGCACATTACGAACTACACGACGAAGTGGAAGCCGTAAAAGCCCTAGATAAGCTGCGCGTTAAAAGAGGGTTAGCCGCTTTAGGCAACAACGCCCCCGCCGGCGCTGCTTTATTCAACGAAATTATGGACGAAAGAAGAAGAGAACTGGCTTTCGAAGGCCATCGTTGGTTCGATTTAAAAAGAAAAGCAATGGATGTACCCAAACCAGCCGTAACCGTGTTACCGCCCGTAAAATTTGACGATATCAGAATATTGGCGCCATTATCGGGTACACAGGTTGAGAACAACGATAAACTGGATAATAACCCTGGTTATTAACTTTAAAGGGAAAAATTTTAATTTTAAATATTATAATTATGAAACTTAAAAATCTTTTTAAAATATCAGGGCTGGCATTACTGCTAATATCTTTTACATTCACAGGTTGTTTTCCGGATAATAAATTAATTTATGATGGCCCCTTGCAGGTAGAGTTTCCATATCCACAAGAAGATAGTATCCTGCTTTTTATCAAAAATGAATACGAACTCAAATTCCAACTCATTGGCAAACAACAAGATAAAGACCTTGAAATAGAGTTTGAAATTGATGCCGGCAGTACCGCCGAATACGGCGAAGATTTTGAAACGGATAATGGCTTAACCGCAATAATCCCGGCAAACGACAGCTTCGGCTATATAAACATAACTGCCGATAAAGTTAAAGGAAGAGGCAAAACCGTAATTATAAATTTACTTGGCGATACCACCGGTAAAGTTAAAGCCGCAAAAAATTACAGAACATTCGAGCTTAGTCTCAGATAAAGGTAGTAAAGAACCTAGTTTGTATTACATAAATTCTCTCCCATAAACGGGAGAGAATTTAATACAACATTTTGTTAGCCTTTCTTCAATGCGTTTAAACAAAAATCTACTTATAATGCCATAACTTTCTATCAATTACGATGAACAAAAATCTGACAAAAATTAAATCGATAGCCGCTCTGTTGACCTTGCTCGCATCGGTAACATTTTTAACTAACTGTAATACTACAACATCATCGAACGAAAAATTCACAGAAAAAACCGGCTTGAACGAAGGTAACGATACCGATCCGGGCGGACCGCAATGCAAGTCTAAAGAATATTATGCCTCACCCGAAAATGTACTCGAAGAGCTTAAAACAGTACGTCGGGGCGCAGAATCCGTTTCGCATAGAATTAATGATGTGGTTGATAGTTTTGGCGGCATTTATATAGACGAAGACGGCATATTCAATGTAATGCTGACCAACCCCGGCGACGAAGGCATTGCCCGCGAAACAGTCTCTAACGAGACCAGTGTCAGAAAGCAAAAAGCATTTCAAAATGGCGCAATTAAAATAAACGAGGCTCAATTCACTTTTAGGGATTTGGCGGCATGGAGGGAGCTTTCAACGGCATACCTTTTAACCAGCTCCGAATACGACTACGTTCTTTCAACCCACATTTCGCATCGCAACAATAAAGTTGCCATCGGGATAGATGAAAGCAAATGGTACCAGGAAAATCTGGATACCTTGGAAGATTATATGGTGAATGTTTTAAAACTGCCCCGCGCCTCGTTCATGTTCGAGCGTGAATATGCCGAAATTGATGATTTTGAAATTGAAGAAAGCGACATAGATTTATCTACATTAAGTGGAAGTATAAGAGATAAACAACGTCCGCTGTTGGGCGGTTTAAATACCAGAAGGGGCAGTAGCCTTTGTACGATGGGCTTTTTGGGAACATTGGGCGATATTGAAGTATTTGTAACAAACTCGCACTGCACGGATAACCCACACAGAGAAAGCGCCACAAAAATATACCAAGGCAGCAGTAGCAGAGAATCGGATCTGGCAGGTATTGAGGTTCTCGACGGACCATTCTCTTACGCAACTTGTATAAGATCGAACAGAGATTGCTGGCCGTGCAGATGGAGTGACTCTGCCATCATAGCCGTAGCCGGTGACGATGTACCTACTGCAAGAGGTTATATTGCAAAAACCACCAGAAAAAGTACAGAATGGCTGGTTGAGGGCGGAACCACCATAGATAAGGACGACCCCGTATTTACCGTAGTAGATGTAGAATTTAACCTTTTTGAAGGAATGACCCTGCAAAAAGTAGGAGCTAAATCGGGCTGGTCCAGCGGAGATATCATAGGCACTTGTGTGGATAGCTCAAGAAGCAGCCACCAAATTATTTTGCAATGCCAGTACCGTGCAAAATATGCAACCTCAGGTGGCGGAACCAGTGGTTCGCCGGTATTTACCGAAATAATTGATGATTATCCGAATGCCGATGTGGCCAATCCCGTTGCACTGGTAGGCATTCACCGCGCAAGCTCGAACAGAGAGTCAACCGCCGGCTATAGCTCATTCAGCCCAATAGAAGGAGTTATGAAAGATTTTGAAGATTTAGAAGGCTTAACTGCAGAAATAATA
Source organism: uncultured Balneolaceae bacterium (assembly GCA_964615135.1). Taxonomy (GTDB): domain Bacteria; phylum Bacteroidota; class Rhodothermia; order Balneolales; family Balneolaceae; genus Balneola. The sequence goes on from CAZTOG010000010.1 coordinate 33,714, forward strand.
GAAAACTAAAATCTAATACACCAAAACACCATATGAAAAATAAAAACCACTTTAATTTAACGATTGTCGTTTTACTGCTATCCGTAATCTTTATTGGCAGTAATAAAAATGGCGATCCGGTGAAAAAAAACCACGACGAAACACCAAAATTAGTTGTAGGAATTATAGTTGACCAAATGCGTTACGATTACATTTATAAATACTGGGATCATTACGTAGATGGCGGCATAAAACGTTTGATGAACGAAGGATTTTCATTCGACGATGCACATTATAACTACGCCCCCACCTATACCGGCCCGGGACACGCATCTGTTTATACCGGTTCCACTCCTGCTTACCATGGTATTATTGGAAATAGCTGGTTTATTAAAGAAACCGGCGGAAGCACCAATGTTGTGGGCGATGTGAACGTGAAAACCGTAGGCTCGGAATCGAGCAATGGAGAAAGATCGCCGCACTGGCTGCTGTCTTCAACCGTTACCGACGAGCTGCGTATGAGTAAAAATATGCAATCGAAAGTGGTAGGGGTTGCCATTAAAGACCGCGGAGCCATTTTACCGGCCGGTTATCTCGGCAATGCATACTGGTTCGACTCAAAAGAAAGCAAAATTGTATCTAGCACTTTTTACCATGATGAATTACCTGATTGGGTCAATAAATTTAACGATAGAAACCTGCCGGCTCAATATGTGAGCAAACCGTGGGAAACACTGCTACCCATCGAAAACTATATTGAAAGCGTGGAAGACGATAACAGATATGAAGGAACAATCACAAAAAAATTCCCGGTTACATTTCCGCACGATTTACCAGCCATGGCCGATTCATCCGGCACAAGTATTTTTACCTCAACTCCCTTTGGAAATACTTACACTTTTGAACTCGCTTACGCCGCCATTGAAGGCGAAAATCTGGGGCAAAGCAAAGAAACAGACTTCTTAGCAGTTTCATTTTCTGCAACCGACGCCGTTGGTCATATATTTGCGCCTAGTTCAAAAGAACTGCAAGATACCTACATCCGTTTTGATAGAGATATGGCTGATTTTCTTTCTTACCTGGATGATAAATTTGGAAAGGATAATGTGTTATTGTTTCTGACTGCCGATCATGCCGGCGCGCAAAACACCCGCTACCTACAGGATTTGAAAATGCCTACCGGCACGTTGGTACGTAAAGACATTGAGAAAATGCTTAGGGAAGAACTAACCGAAATGTACGGTTTCGATCCGGTAAGGAGATTTGAATCGATGCAGTTATTTTTGGATTACGACTTGTTGCGTGAAAATAAAGTAAAGGCGGAAGAAGTTCAAAAAGATGCAGCTAATTTACTGGTTACAGTAGAAGGAGTTGCCGGAGCGCTAACCTCTTATACCATGCAGAACACCACCTTCGACGACCCCATACGCAAGCGTATGCAATTGGGCTTTAATGTTACCCGATCGGGCGATGTGGTGTATTGGACCGATCCGCAATGGTTTGCTTCATCCCGCGAAAGAGGCACCACGCACGGTACCCCATGGAGCTACGATGCAAGAGTACCGGTGCTATTTTACGGCTGGGACATTCCGGCAGGTAATTCAACCGAGCACGTTGGTATAATTGATATAGCACCTACCGTAGCCAACTTTTTAAACATACCCTATACATCGGCCAATATTGGTAAACCATTAAACCATCTGATGTATAAATAAAGAATTGGAATATAGTTACAACTTATGGTGTTTGTTGTAATTAGAGTGGGCCAACTCATGTAAAAATGAGTTGGCTTTTTTTATGCTTTTTTTCCTATAATTGATTTTTTACCGATGTGTTTATATGAGAAGTGTTCGATACAAGGATTTTAAAATAACCGTGGTTGGTTAGCGAAATTACAATTAATGACAGTATTGGTTTAGCCGACGCAGATAACTAACATTCCACTTTTATGCAAAATATAGCAGCACGCTTTCAACATATAACACTATAGTTCATTTTCAATAGCAATAAAATAGTGTAAAATACACATTGTTTATTCAGAGTTATGCTGTCTATAGCCTAAAATAATTATATAAATAATATAATATACATTATTTAAAATTTAATATTTTTGCTTTTTATAGAAAAATAAATTACAATTAGGTTCAAATATATCTGCGTATTTGAGATTGTGTGGAATTTAGGGCTAGTACTAATTTTAAAAGAAACCTATAAGCTAAATGATTTCAGTTTATAATATAAAACCAAAATTTCAGAAACTGTTAAAGCCCATTCTTACTTTACTGCACAAACAAGGAATAACAGCCAATCAAATTACAATAAGTTCCATTTTATTATCATTTATCATTGGGGTAGGGTTTTGGTTTGCCGATATCAATATTGTCCTATTTTTAATTCTTCCTATCGGTCTTTTTATAAGAATGGCACTGAATGCCCTTGATGGGATGATGGCCAGAACCTATAATCAGCAATCAAAAAAGGGTGAGATTTTAAATGAAATTGGAGACATTGTTTCAGATTTATTTGTGTTTTTCCCTTTATTAAAATTTGAAAGAGATATATTCTATTTAATTGCAGTATTCATTTGCTTGAGTATAATAAATGAATTTGCGGGTATTCTTGGAAAAGTTGTTTCTAACGAAAGGCGATATGAAGGACCTATGGGCAAAAGTGACAGAGCTTTGCTTTTAGGTATTTATGGAATTTTAAGCTATTTCTCAGTTAACTTTAACAAATATTCCTTATACATCTTTTTAGTAGTAACCTCATTATTAATAATAAGCACTTCGATTAGACTAAAAAAATCTATTGAAAAATGAAAGACATCCTAAGGCTGGATATACTCCGGAATAATGATTTACTATTAATAGTTCTCCTCATTTTTGGACTATTAACGTTTGCTTCCATTTTATTCTATGTTATTGGAAAAATCAAGCCGGAAGCAAACTTAAAAGAACTCAAAGACAGAACAAAGTCTTGGTGGGTAATGGCAATAGTATTTGTATGTGCAACATTAATAAACACTACCATTTCGTATTTTGCCATCGCTTTTCTTTCTTTTATTGCCTTCAGAGAATTGTATTCCGTTTTAGGATTCAGACAAACAGACCGAAGAGCCATTTTATGGGCCTTTTTATCCATACCCATACAGTATTATTTAGCATATATCGGTTGGTATGGAGCTTATATCATTTTTATTCCGGTTGTAATGTTTTTATTTCTACCATTAAGACTTGTTTTAAAAGGCGATACCGTTGGAATTACCAAATCGATGTCTGTTCTTCACTGGATTTTGATGTTGACGGTTTTTGGTATAAGTCATATGGCTTATTTACTTTCTCTCCCTGCAATTGAAGGATTTACGAGTGGTGGCAGAGGGCTATTGTTGTTCCTGGTATTTTTGACTGAAATTAATGATGTTATGCAGTTTACATGGGGTAAGATATTCGGAAAACATAAAATTATTCCTAAAGTAAGCCCGAACAAAACTTGGGAAGGTTTTATAGGCGGGGTGATAAGTACCACCATTATTGGATATTTTTTAGGATTTTTAACCCCTTTGAGTGTAAATCAGGTAATTTTTGTGAGTTTTATGATTGCCATTTCAGGTTACTTCGGTGATATTGTAATGTCTTCAATAAAAAGAGATGTTGGCGTAAAAGATATGGCATCAACCATTCCGGGGCACGGAGGTATTCTCGACCGAATAGATTCTTTGGCTTACACGGCACCGGTTTTCTTTCACATTGTCTATTACATCGCTTACTAAATGCAAAAATTAATTTTAAGAATTATTTACAGTGTACATATAAGATGGTTTTTAAAAATCATAATTGGTGTAAAGTTTGATAATGCAGATTTTCTAAAATCAGAAAAGCAGTTTATAATAGTAGCAAACCACAACAGCCATTTGGATACAATGACTATACTGGCATCTTTGCCCAGTAAAATAATAGATAAAGTAAAGCCTGTTGCGGCTGCAGACCATTTTGGCAAGACAAGGTTAAAAGAGGTATTGACCAACTATTTTGTAAATACACTATTAATTCAAAGAAAACGCGATAAAGAAAACCCTGAGAATGACCCGATTAATAAAATGATAAAGGCAATTGACGACGGATTTTCACTTATTATTTTTCCCGAAGGAACGAGAGGAGAACCCGAACAACAACAACCTTTAAAACCGGGCATAGCTTATGTGTTACGAAGCCGGCCGAAAATCAAATATGTTCCGGCTTATATGATTGGTATGGGAAAGGCAATGCCAAAAGATGATAATTTAATATTGCCATATAATTCATCCCTAACTTACGGGCAACCCACTGAAATCAAATCAACTGAAATCTTGGGTATTTTGAAAGAAATTGAAGCGAATTTAGAAGAACTAAAAGAGAAAAGTCGGGGTTAACGGTTGGTTTGCCAAAATGACGGGTCAGGTCTGTCTATTGAGCGTTTTATTGATTTTGCATTTAAAATACTTTTTAGATCAGTATCGAACAAGCCATCGATATAAGGGTTTGAAAATTACCATGATTGGTTGGTGGGATAGACCATTAAATATTATATCCATGCCCTTATTTTTGCTTTTTATAGGATAATGGATTAGAATTAGGGTGGAATATGTTTGTGAAATTATGGGAAGCATGAAGTTGGGAGTGAAACGATGGTAAAATAGAGCAATCAATAAGTATGTTTAGACTGAAATGTTGCTAAATTTTGAAACTTTTATTATAATAGCACTACTATAGAAAAATGCAATATTTTGAAACTGTATTTTTGGAAGAAGTGGACAAATTTCTTGAAACATTAGATTCAAAGTCAAAAAAGAAGGTGATTTTTAATGTCCGGGTAGCTGAAAAAACAAATGACCCAAAGCTATTCAAGAAATTAACTGCAAATATTTGGGAATTTAGAACTATATACCTTGGGCAACAAATTCGTTTGTTAGCATTCTGGGATAAAACTGACAAAACCCAAACATTAGTTCTAGCCACTAACGGATTCATAAAAAAAACACAGAAAACACCAGGGAACGAAATTGAAAGAGCAGAACGAATTAGGGAGAAATACTTTATAGATAAGAACGGAAAAATTAAAAATAAATGAAGATGAAAACATACACATTGGCCGAAATGGAGGATAAACATATCGGCAAAATAGGCACTAAAGAGCGAGATGAATACGAGTACGAATTGCGTATGGAGCTTCTCGGGCGGATGATTAGAACAACCCGAAAAGAACAGAATCTAACTCAAGAAGAGCTCGGACAATTGATTGGCGTGAATAAATCGCAAATATCCAAGCTTGAAAATCATGCGAATAGTGCAACTATTGAAACGATATTGAAAGTTTTTAAAGCCTTAAAAGCTGAAATAAATTTCAACGTAAAGATTGAAAATCAATACATAAGGCTAGTCTAAAAATAAATAATAGCTTAACAATTCATTTGGCAAAAGAGTAAGAATGCGATTATAAATCAACGCTTTTATTTAATTTTATCGTTTACTCGAAATTTACAGTTGAAATTACTGCCATTAGTCAATCCGGCAAAACGCTAAACAAAAAAAGGCTGCACCGGGCAGCCTTTAATTTTTACTTCAGATAATATTACCTAACACTATTTTTGCATAATAGGCAATCTGATCTGTGATGGATATTTGGATGAATGGTGTATGGTATTGTTGGCCACAACGCCTTCGCTTTCATCGTAGTTTTTACCACCGGTATTCAGGTTACGTGCAAAACGCGGGAAGTTACTGCTGGAAATCTCAATTCTGATGCGGTGTCCTTTTTCGAAGTAGTTACTGGTAGATAAAGGAGTCAAATCAACTTTATAAACCTTGCCTTTTTCCATAAACACTTCTTTATCGTAGCCTTCGCGGTAACGTACACGCTGAATGGTTTCGTCCAGGTTGTAGGCCGAGCCATCGGGGTAAACATCGATAAGTTTAAGCGTAATATCGGTGTCTTTAACATCGCTGGATAAATAAAAAGTTGACTCTATAAAGCCGGTAACTTCAACGCCTTCTTCCAGTGGATCGGTGGTATAAACCAAGATATCGTGGCGTGTTTCCATACCTTTTTGATCGAACGCACCGCCCTGAACGGCATTACCGGTACAACAAACGTTACCTCCATAGGATGGCACCGGATTCATGGGGTCATAAACAAATGAATCGGGATTGTCTTTGCCGGGTTTTTTGGTTTCCAGTTTACCATCGCCATAAAGACTGTTGGCCTTACCACCGCTGTTCAGGTAATACGTGGTCATTTTTGCTTCTTTGGGCGGCCAAACATCCGATTGTTTCCACTCGTTGCTGCCCATAGTGTAATACTGAACTTTGGGATATTTTTCTGCAAAATTGGTTTCTTCGCCTTTTAGCCACATATCGAACCAATCGTAAATTTGCTCATCGTAGTTAAGGCGGGCATCGCCTACACTTCTTTCACCAACTATAGTATTTTCGCTGGCTCTGGTAAATGCACAGTGCAGGGTAGGAGCAATAATCAAATATTGATTGTCGCGCACTTCCTGGGTATCTCCATTTTCTCTTACGTGATTATATAGCGCCAAATTGGGACTCGAAGCCACATCGTACCACGAAACAAACCAGAAACTTGGAACACCATAACCCATATCGTCGTGGTAAAGTCCGCCTTCGTACCATTTTGGATCGTTGGGAGTTCTACGGATTAAATCGTCAAAAATCTCCTGTTTACCGTTTATATTTTTCAATATATCCTGGATGGGAAGATGGTTTAAAGCTTCGGTCATATCTACCGGCGGGTTTTTTGGCGATAGATCATAAAATCTGGAAATACGGATCAGATCTTCTTGCGTTGCATCTTTGGGAATGCGAGGCTTAAAATCGTCCTGCTCAACTCCGTACAACCATGCAAAGAACAGCATTTGCTCCGCTCCGCCGCGGTACCAGTTTCCTTGTTCGTAATAATCGCCGATACGGCCCACGCCGGCACCAAAACCTTGTGGTACCATAGCAGCATGCGCCGGGTGACCTTGCGCCGCAACGGCCATTTCCCACTCAGCTGTTGACGAACAGCCGATGGTTCCAACTTTACCATTCGACCAAGACTGGTTTTCCATCCAGGTAAAAGCATCGGCACCGTCTGTTAATGGTACACCCAAAATGCCCCATTCCCCTTCGGAGAAATATCGGCCCCTTTCGTTCTGAACCACGTAGGCATAACCACGTTTTACTGCATTATAGGCATCGTTCAAAGCTCGGGTTTGCATTTTTCCATCTACCCAGGTATTGAAATTGTATGGGGTTCTTGAAAAAATAACCGGAACCGGTTTATCTGTTTTGGGTCGGTAGATATCGGTAGCTAACCGGGTTCCATCGCGCATGGGCATCATTACTTTTTGGTCGATAATGGCAATTTCTTCCAATTTTTTTAGTATTTCGGCCGGATCTTGCTGTTGTGCTGCCACAATACCCGCGAAACCAAAAAGAAAAAGAGCGCCAAAAAGAACTCGTTTATATAGTTTAGTCATAATAGTAGTCAGTTTTAATTTATATTAAAAAAGTGTAGTTCTGCATTGTAAGTACAAAGCATATAAATTGAAAGGGCTAAACCAAGAATTGACGGGAATAAACAGCCCTAAACTTTCCGCACATATAGTGAGTTTGTTATAAGTGAATATATAACAGGCGTGTATGGTTTAAAATATAGATAGGTAAAAAGTGTTAAATTATGTTTTTAATGGTGACGAATGCCTTTTAAAGCGCCCGTAATTTTTATTTTCCTTTAAAACTCGGTTTACGTTTCTCCAAAAACGCACGTACTCCTTCGTTATAATCGTAGGATGCGCCGGCTTTGGCCTGTAATTCTGCCTCCAATTCGAGTTGGTTGGCCAAGCTGTTATTAAACCCGGCGTTGATGGCATGTTTTGTAAGACCGAAGCCATACGTGGGCATTTTTGCCAGCTTTTCGGCCAGTTGGATACAATCGGCTTTCAGGTCTTCCTGCTTTACGCTTTTATATATCATTCCCATGGCAACGGCTTCCTGTGCGGCTACCAGCCGGCCGGTGAATACGAGTTCTTTGGCTCGCGCTAAGCCAATCAATCGGGGTAAAATATAGGTGCCACCGCTATCGGGAATCAAACCGATATTTGAAAACGATTGGATAAATTTTGCATTTTCTGCCGCTATAACTATGTCGCACGCCAGTGCTATATTGGCGCCTGCACCTGCAGCGGTACCATTTACAGCACAAATAACCGGTTTATCTAAAAATCGGATGGCTTTTATTATTGGATTATAGGTTTTATGCACCACCTCGCTCAAATCGCCATCACCATTTTTGGCCATATCCACAACTTCCTGCAAATCCTGGCCGGCGCAAAACGCACGTCCGGCGCCTGTTAATAAAACACAACGGATTTCGGAGTTGTTTTTTGCCTCGTTCAATGCTTTTTGAAACTCCTTGCCCATATCCATGGTAAAACTGTTGAGTTTATCGGGACGGTTCAAAATAATTTCAAAAACATTGTTTTTAAGTGATGTGATTATATATTTATAGGCCATTCAGCTGCTATTTGAATTTAATATTTATAGAAAAGGAATCGATTATAGAGTAGCACAAAACCAAATGCTAGTGGCATTTAAAATGCTCGAACGGTTGGTGGCAGCCATTGCAAAAATATTGCGATTTGCACGCCGTAGAACCAAACTCACTTACCAGTTCGGTTTCAAACGAGTCGCAAAATGGGCACGGAACCGTTTTTGTGCCCGACAGCACTTTCAGATAATCACCATCATTGGTGGTTTTAGTGGGCGGAGCTATACCAAAGTCTTTTAGCTTTATTTTCGCCTCTTCGGTCAGCCAATCGGTAGTCCATGCTTCGGAATAATCCAAAATCACGTCAAAATCAAAAATATCCATATCTATCAACTTTTCGCGTACCATTCTTTCGATGGCATTCATAGCCGGGCAGCCGGAGTATGTAGGCGTTATATTAACTATAACTTTATCGCCTTCAAATTCCACACTTCTGGCTATACCCATTTCAATAATATCCAGCACCGGTATTTCGGGATCTTTTATATCGCGCAGGAATTCCCAGATTTCTTTTTTGGTGTATTTGTGAAGTGTTTTCATGATTCCGGTTTTTATGGATTATTATTTCCAAACAGCATCGGGGTGGGAACGTCTCAAAAACTGCATGGTCGTTAAAATATGTCCCAAATATTCGGTATGCATTCCGTTGCGGCTGCCGGTCATGCTGAATTGTTCCCAATCGGGTACGGTTAAAGTGGCTTCTTCTAGTGTGTCTTCGACCAATTTTCTCCATTCAGCCTTAAATTTAGAACTATCCGCGCCGTTTCCGTCTTTTAGCACCATTTCATCCACTTCATCCATATAGAATAATTCATCTACGTACATCCAAAGGTCATCAAAAGCCTGTTGTATGCGTCGGTGGCTCTCATCGGTGCCGTCACCCAATCTCAAAACCCAAGTGCGGGTATGTCTGATATGATATTTCAATTCTTTTAGGTGTTTTTCAATCATTCCTTTGAATTGAACGTGCGCAGAATTGCTTAATTCTCTATATAAAAAATAATTGAACGAACTGTATAAAAATAAACGGGCTATGGTGAAGGCAAAATCACCGTTCGGCAATTCGTATAGCTGTAAGTTGGTAAAATCCTCATCATCTCTAAAAAAAGCAAAATAATCCTCATCATGGCCATTATCTTCTATCTCTGCGGCAAGCTCGTACAGCGCAGTGGCATGGCCGATTAAATCCAACGCCATGTTGGAAAGTGCCAAATCTTCTTCCAACTCGGGGCCGTGCCCGCACCACTCCGAAACACGCTGACCTAAAATGAGTCTATCGTCTGCCAATCGCAAAATATAGGCTAAAAAAGCGTCATTTCTGCTCAATTTTTTTACATCTTTGCTCATAATCGATTCCTTTGGTTAAGCTCTTTTTTTTGAAGCACGCGGCACACTGTAAAATTGAGGGTGGCGATACGGTTTATCGTTTGACGGATCAAAGAAAGGTCCCATATCTTCCGGCGTAGAAGCGGTAATCGCGCTGGATGGAACCACCCAAATATTAACGGCTTCGTTACGCCTGGAATACACATCTCTGGCGTTTTGGAGTGCATTTTCGGCATCAACGGCATGTAAGCTACCGGCGTGCTCGTGGGCTTTACCGGAACCGGATTGGGTGAATACCTCCCACAGCGGCCATTCGTTTTTATCTTTGCTATTACTCATAATAAACCATTATTTAAGATGCTTTTTCTTCTTTCAATTTCTGTTTTTGGGCGTAGGCCATAGCGGCATCCCGCACCCATTCGCCGTCTTCGTAAGCTTTTCGTCGGGCATTCATACGCACTCTATTCATAATTCCTTTGCCGCGAATTACATCCCAAAACTCGTCCCACGGAATTTCGCCGAAATCCCAATGGCCGGTTTCTTCATTAAATTTCAGGTCGGGATCAGGAAACTCGACACCTATTGCCTGGGCTTCCATCACGGCGCGGTCTATAAAATGCTGCCTCAGTTCGTCGTTGGTTTTAAGTTTCACTTTCCATTTAATCAAATCTGCACTATTGGGCGAATCGGTATCGGGCGGACCGAACATCATAAGTGTTGGCCACCAAAATCTTTTTACCGAACGCTGCACCATTTTACGCTGTTCGGGAGTGCCATCCATCATTTTGGCAACCATTTCATAGCCTTGTTTTTTATGGAAACTCTCCTCGCGGCATATTCGTACATTGGCCCTCGAATAGGGTCCGTACGACGAGCGCGCCAACATGGTTTGGTTAACAATAGCCGCACCATCCACCAACCAGCCTATTACACAAACATCGGCATAATTCAGCGTTGGATAATTAAAAATACTCGAATATTTAGCGTTACCATATAGATATTGTCTTACCAGCTCATCGCGCGAAATCCCTAAAGTTTCCACACCACTGTACAGGTAAAGTCCGTGTCCGCATTCGTCCTGTACTTTTGCCAATAAAACCAATTTTCTTTTCAAAGACGGCGCACGTTGCAGCCAATTGCCTTCCGGCAGCATTCCAACAATCTCGGAATGGGCGTGTTGGCTGGCCATGCGTATTATTTGCTGCCTGTATCTATCGGGCATCCAATCTTTGGGTTCTATTTTTTCGCCCGCATCAATTCGAGCCTGAAAGTCGTCGAGTTGTTTTTGTGTTTCCATAAGGTAATGTAGCATTTAATTTTGGAAGCGCTTTTCTAAATATATAATCAATTATACAAAAATTAAAACTTAAGTATCCCGCACTTTAAATTAAAAGCCGAAAAATGGGCTAAATGGGTAAACTATATGTAAAAATCTTGGTACATTCCGTACTTAAATATTATTAAAGGAAAAATGAAGAAGGAATTATCGTTAATACGCGAAAAACTGGATCAGATCGATAAATCGATTGTTGAGGCCTTGGTTGCACGCCAACAAGTAGTAAAGGAAGTATCGGCTCTTAAAATCGACAAATCGGTTGGCATCAGAGATTTGGAGCGTGAAGAAATATTACTGAACAAAATCAGAAATTATGCCCAAGAAGTTGGTCTGGATAAATACTATGCCGAAAATCTATTCCGGGAGATAATTACCAACTCGGTACGCTATCAAACCCATTCGTTAATCGACCATCAGAACAACAAAAACGGGAAGGGTCGGGTATCGGTTAGTTATCAGGGAACCGATGGCGCTTTTAGCCACCTTGCGGCAACCAGGCATTTCGGCGAGCGTTACGACCATGTGGATACTTATGGGTATAACACATTTCAACAAGCTGCGCAGGCTGTGATAGATGGCAATGTAGATTTTGCCATGCTGCCCATAGAAAACACCACCGCCGGCTCCATTAACGATACATACGATATTCTGGGAAAAACCAACCTGCATATTGTAGGGGAAGAGATTCTCAAAATAGTACACTGCCTGCTTGCCGTTGAGCCGGTTGATGTAACCCAGATACGCAGAATTATATCGCACCCGAAGGCATTGGAGCAATGCACCACATTTCTGTCCAGATTACCTCGCTGTAAAGTAGAATCATATTTGGATACCGCAATTTCCGCCAAAAAAGTATTGGAAGATGGCGATATTGCCCAAGCTGCTATAGCCGGTGCGCACGCCGCCGATTATTACGGTTTGCACGTAATTGCGAACGATATAGCCAATCAGGAAGAGAATTTTACACGCTTTGTGGTGGTATCAAGAGAGCCGGTTAAGGTCGATTTACAGGTGCCGTGCAAAACATCCCTTATGATGGTAACATCGAACGACCCCGGTTCGTTGATTGAATGCCTGAATGTGCTGTACAAACACGGCATAAATATGAACAAATTGGAATCCAGACCGTTGCCACACGAGCCCTGGCGTTATTCTTTTTATTTGGATATAGAAGCAAATAACAGCGATGCCAACGTAATCAAGGCTTTGAATGAACTCAAAAAAGAAGCCGTAGAATTAAAAGTACTGGGCTGTTATCCCAAAGAAGAAGTAAGGGAGAACTAAGTGGGTAAAATTTCCTTGGCCATCCATGGCGGTGCCGGCACCCTTGTAAAAGGCCGGATGACCGCCGAAAAAGAAAAAGAATACCGGGCAGATCTGGAAAAAGCTCTGGATGCCGGATATTTGGTTCTGGAAAAGGGTGGCAGTGCACTGGATGCGGTTGAAGAATCGGTAAAAAAACTGGAAGATTCGCCATTGTTCAATGCCGGAAAAGGAAGTGTATTTACCCACAAAGGCACCCACGAAATGGACGCCTCCATTATGGATGGCAAAACCTTGAAAGCCGGTGCCGTTTCTTTGGTTACCGGAATTAAAAATCCCATTTCGCTGGCCAGAAGCGTAATGGAAAATAGCGAGCACGTATTTTTGGCCGGTGCCGGTGCCATGAGTTTCGCAAAAAAAATGGGATTTGAGTTTTTGGATGCGGAATATTTTTACGATGAGCTTCGCCATAAGCAATGGCTGGAAATTAAAGATTCCGATGCTTTTCAGTTGGATCATAGCTTAGAAAACCCCGAAAATCCGGAAAAGGACCGAAAATTCGGAACTGTAGGCGCCGTTGCGCTCGACCGACACGGCAATCTGGCCGCGGCCACTTCAACCGGTGGAATGACCAATAAAAGATGGGGTAGAATAGGCGACAGCCCCATTATTGGAGCCGGTAATTATGCAAATAACGCCACCTGCGCCGTTAGCTGTACCGGTAGCGGCGAGTTTTTCATCCGCGGTGTGGTAGCATACGATGTTTCCTGCCTGATGGAATACAAAGGAATGACGCTTAGCGAAGCAGCCGGCGAAGTAATTCACAATCGGGTTCTAAAACTAGGCGGCGACGGCGGATTAATTGCAGTGGACCGAAACGGAAACGTAGCCCTTCCCTTTAATACCGAGGGGATGTATAGAGCCTACAGGCTGTCGGGAGTTACCGAAACCCATAGCGCTCTAAAACAAATCGAGATTTATAAATAAATAAAGGATTTTAATCCTCTAAACTAAAAGAAGTTCTATTATTTTGTGGCAACGGTTTTGCCAAAGAGATAAGCACTTCTGCCTCACCAATGGTAACCGTATCGCCCTTGCTTAAAATATGGATTTTAAGATTGGCAATAGACATGGGTGCGCCGGTCTCCACAATTTCCTGGTTATTATGCGTAATTTTGCGCGGGTCGAACAGAATCATCATACCGGAACCAATAACTTCGCAATGATTCTGGTTTTTTATGACCAATCCGGTATCCTCGCCCAAACCTATTCCTACTAATCTGGGGTGGCGTGCCATTGCTTCTGCCAACCGCCCAAATCTGTGGCGCCTGATGAAATGCGAGTCGATAATCAGATAGGGATTATAGCCCATTCCTTTGCCCATATGAACTGCCCCTTTCAGCAATATATCACGCTTTCCACCTCCGGTAATCATCTCCCTACTCATGCACATTGCGCCTGCACTGGTTCCGGCTATAACAAAATTTTCGTTGATATATTTATTCTTGATAATTTTATCGAGTTCTGTGCCGCCAATATGCTTTACAATTTTGGATTGATCTCCACCCGAGAACATAACGCAGTCGGCTTTACGCATAATTTCCAGATATTCCGGTTTTTCGGCATCGCTTCTGCTTCTGATATCAAAAATATGAAGATTATCGCATCCCAGCTTGCCAAATGCTTCCAAATAGTTTTTACTTACTCTTATAGGAATGCTGGATGCCGTCGGTATTATTACTATAGAGGCCGAATTGCCTCCGCTTTCTTTAACCACTCGCGATAAAATACCTTCGTTTATGTACTCTAATGTGTACATTTCGGTTTCACCATTCTCATCTCCTTTGTCTTCATTTCCACCAATGGGGATGAGTGTACCTTTTATATTCATATAATAAAAATTTTTATTACTATACTGTTTAGATTATAAATATAAGGTTGCTTATATAAACACTATACATGAATAATTCAACAAAACTTTTTTAAGCTATGAAGATAAGGGAAATAAATGCAATGCGGGGACCAAATTATTGGTCGATCAGACGACACAAACTCATAGTTATGGTTCTTGACCTTGAGGAAATGGAGGAATATCCAACCAATAAGCTGGATGGGTTTTACGAGAGGCTGGAAGCCATGTTGCCCACTTTGTATAGCCACAGATGTTCTATCGGAGAGCCGGGAGGTTTTTTTCAGCGGGTAAAAGAAGGTACCTGGATGGGACACGTGATCGAACATATTGCGCTCGAAATCCAAACGTTGGCGGGTATGGATACCGGTTTTGGAAGAACCCGCGGTTATGGCGAAAAAGGAGTTTATCATGTAGTGTTCAGTTATTTGGAAGAGCACGTTGGGCGTTATGCCGCACGGGCAGCCGTAAAAATATGCCAGGCATTGATAGATGGCGAAGAATACGATTTGGAATACGATATCCAAAGAATGAAGGAAATTCGGGAGGCCGAAAGATTGGGGCCCAGCACCGGCTCTATTATTGAAGAAGCGGAAAGCAGGGGAATACCCTGGATAAGATTGAATAAATACTCCCTTTGCCAATTGGGATATGGCGAAAACCAGAAAAGAATACAAGCAACCGTTACCAGCGAAACGAGTAGTATAGGCGTAGAGCTGGCATGCGATAAAGAGGATACCAAACATATATTGGAACAGGCCGAAATACCGGTGCCCAGAGGAGATATTATTACAAGGGAACGTAGTTTGGAGTCGGCATGTGAATATGTGGGCTACCCTTTGGTGGTAAAACCCATTGATGGAAACCATGGCAGGGGCATTACCGTAAATATCAACAGTTACGAAGAGGCTTTGGAAGCATTTCATGCCGCAAAAGAAATATCCAGAAGGGTAATTATAGAAAAATATGTTACAGGAAAGGATTTCAGGCTGCTGGTAATAAACAATAAGCTGGTTGCGGCCGCACTGAGAACACCGGCACACGTTATTGGCGATGGCAAATCTACCATTCGTGAACTGGTTGACGAAGTAAATAAAGATCCGCGCCGTGGATATGGTCACGAAAATGTATTGACGCTGATTGATATTAACAGCATGACCCAAGCCATATTGGAAGCCAAAGGCTACACCGAAGATACCGTGCTGGAAGAAGATGAAATGCTCATATTAAAAGATACAGCCAACCTGAGCACCGGCGGCACCGCCGAAGATGTTACCGATATTGTGCACCCGTCAAACGTGTCGATGGCCGAAAGAATCTCCAAAATAATAGACCTGGATATTTGCGGAATCGATATTATGACGCACGATATCAGTAAACCGCTGGACGAGACCGGTGGCGCTATTTTGGAAGTAAATGCGGGTCCCGGCTTTAGAATGCACCTGGCCCCGACCAAAGGCCTGCCGCGTAACGTAGCTGCACCTGTAGTGGATAAACTATTCCCCAAATATGACGACACCGGGCGTATTCCCATCGTGGCGGTAACCGGAACCAACGGAAAAACTACCACCACACGTTTGATTGCGCACATGGCAAAAATGAACGGGCACCGGGTGGGTTATACTACCAGCGATGGCATCTATATTCAAAACAGAATGTTAATGAAGGGCGATTGTACCGGTCCGGTCAGTGCCGAATTTGTGCTGAAAGATCCCACCGTAAACTTTGCCGTTTTAGAATGTGCCAGAGGCGGATTATTGCGAGCCGGACTTGGTTTTAAACGCTGCGAAGTAGGTATTGTTACCAACGTTTCGAGCGATCATTTGGGCTTGAAGGGAATAAATAGCGTAGAACAATTGGCCAGAGTAAAAGGAGTTATACCCGAAACTGTTTTGCCCGATGGATATGCAATTTTAAACGCCGATGACGACCTGGTTTATAGTATGCGAAGAAGCATAAACTGTAATCTGGCGCTTTTCTCCATGGATGAAAACAATCCACGAATAAAAGCATTGCAAAAACTAGGAGGTATTACCGCGATTTACGAAAATGGTTATATAACTCTATGCCGTGGCATCTGGAAAATGCGCATTATGCAGGCAGACCGAATACCACTCACATTTGGCGGTAAAGCGGAGTTTATGATTCAAAATATACTTCCCGCCGTTATTGCTGCCAACGTACGCGGCATTTCCATAGAGGATATGAAAGCTGCATTGGAAACTTTTGTGCCTTCGGCCTCACAAACGCCGGGCAGAATGAACATGTTTAACTTCGAGAACTTCGACGTATTGCTCGATTTTGCACATAACCCATCCAGTATGCTGGCGCTTAAAAAATTCACCGACACCATCGATACCGAAAAGAAAGTGGGCATCATTGCCGGCGTGGGCGACAGACGCGACGAAGATACCATCGAACTGGGTAGTATAGCTGCCGAAATGTTCGACGAAGTTATAATAAGGCAGGATAAACACTTGCGCGGAAGAACGGAGGATGAGCTAATTGGCTTGTTAAAAAGAGGAATAATGGAGAAAGATCCAAACAAGAAAATAACCGTTATTCCGTCCGAGAAAGAAGCCATAAAATTTGCCGTGAACAATGCTCAAAAAGGCTCGTTAATTGTGCTTTGCAGCGATGTTGTTCCCGATGCCCTTGAACTGGTAAAAAAACTGAAAGATCAGGAACAGAAAGGTGAAGCCACATTTGGATTAAAAGAATAGCGAATTACAAAATTAAAAAAGCCCGATAGTAAATTAAATATCGGGCTTTTTAAAAATAAAATGTGCAAATAATAACACATCAAAGGTTATAGTGAATAGGTGGCTCTGACAAATGTACTGTAAATATTCGATACATAGGGATATAGCGAAGACCTGATATGATATCTGGCCTCCATTGAAAATTTAGCAGTGAGTTGGACACCGTAACGCAATTCAAAATTATTGGAATTTAAACTGTACGGAGAGTTCAGATAATAGCGACCGTTACGAGAAAACTCGGCCGTTAAATTATGAATATCGGCTACATCATAAACACCAAACGAGGCCGTAGCTGCGACGCCATCTTTAAAATTAGTGGCCATGTTCTTCCCTAATTCTCCTGTTACACGGAACGACCCACCATGTAGAGCCTCTTTAAGCGGGTAATCAAATACAAGCGAACCATTTATGGTTAAATAAGACATGTAATTGCCATTATGGAAAAATGCATCGGGCGCCCACATTATGGATATGTTTTTCTGAACAAAGTTAAACTCGTCGCGTGTATTATTGATAAAGCCAAAGTATCCCATCAAGTTATGTTCGTTTTTGCCAAAACTCAGTGGGTTTTTGTACGGAAATGTCAGATTGCCCCTGTTTTGATATTCCAATATAATATCGGAAGCCCAGCCATCATTCAGTTTTCTTTGATAATAAAGGCCATCGCTCCAACTGGAAGATACACTCGAGCTTTGAAAACGCATTATAGAATTGCCGGTAGTGGTGGGCAAAGAAAAGCTTTTCTGAAAACGACCTAACTTTAACATATTTTTTTCATCTTTATAGCGGTAATAAAACTCGTCGAACGAAAAAGTATCGGCAGCCAGTTTACCATTCGCCGTTAAACTAAAACTGGGGGTCTCCGGGTCTCTGGAAAAAATATAAACAGCTCTCCCCGCAACGGAATGGTTAGAATTTATATCATACTTTAAACCCACCCGTCCGCGTAACCAATCTGCTTTACCACCAAAACCGTGTGAGTCTAAGCTCGAACCGGAGTATATAATTCGGAAATCGCCATATAATTCCGGGGTATTACTTTCTTGACCAAATGTTATCGTTGCAAAGCCTAAAAAAAATATCGACAGAGTTAAAAGAAAGCGTTTATAAAAGTACATAACTGTTTTGGTTAATATTTAAAATTACTGTTTAAACGGCAAAAAGTTGCGGATAATAGGTAATAAATATGAATATTTGGTGAATTTAGGCCTTTTCCAATAATGCACCGATAGCCTCTGCGCAACCCCAGGCCACGGTATAACCGGCGCCGCCATGCCCGTAATTGTGAAAGATATTGTAATTATCATCCTTGCTAAGTTTTATTCGGCTTCTGCCCGGTCGCAAACCCACAACAGAATCCAATATTTTCAGTTTTTTCAGCTCAGGAACTATGGAATAAGCTCTGTTTAATATCCGCTGCGTCCTTTTTTCATCTGCAACCGTGCTAAAATTGTTGTTAACGGACGAACCCCCGACCACAATACAATCGCTTCTCGGTATTATATAAAGGTGTTCATCCTCAAAACTATCAATCGGGTATTCGATAGAAAGTCCTTTAATATCGGCATTTGGTTCCAGTTTTACTATCTGCCCCTGAATAGGGTACATGTCAGGGTCGTTAAAAATCTTTGCCGCGCCCAATCCCAAACAGTTTATATAGGTTATACCGGGGTCTAAATCTTCGATGCTTGTTATGGTTTCGTACTGCACTTTCCCGCCCAATTCCATAAATTGGTTTTGCAGATATTTAATAAATAATGGGGTTTCGATGAGTGGAAATAATGCCGTATAAGCAATAGAATCGACTCCATTATAACGGGTTTTATTTTTGGTCGGTTTTAAACCTTTGGGCAGGGATGCAAGCCAGCTTGGCGCTGTGGTTTCTTTTTCTACTATGGTAAAAGGAATGAATGAAACGCCTGTATTCCCGTCTTTTTCCAGTTCCAGATATTTGTTGTACGAGTATAAACTCCACTCGTTAACCTCTTTCATCGGGTAGGCTTTATAGGGAAACCAAATAGCCGCCGCCACTCCCGATACCGTATTTTGAGCATCTCGTTGGGTTACGATATTTACCGAATATCCTATCTGTTGCAAAGTTACTGCCGTGGTAAGGCCAATCACTCCACCACCTAGAATATGTATATTTTCTTTAGTTGTCGCCATTCAATTTCAGTTAACCATTAAATATCTATTTTATTATCCTTCCACTCTAGTTGCGCGGGATTACCGACCTGGAAGTTTTTACCGTCACGAATCCATTTATCATTTTGCCAAACCCTCACAAAACCTTTGTCCAAGGGTATATTTGGATTCATTTTTTCCAGCCGGTGCAATAAATGCGTTGTTTTCTCCTTATTGTTTCTCAAATTCAGCTGTATCTGGAAGGCCAGTCTTTCCCTGATGGTAGCAATATTGATTTCGGCCGTCTTTATTTTCTGCCTTACAACCAATAAAGAAT
This sequence comes from uncultured Balneolaceae bacterium, assembly GCA_964615135.1. Lineage (GTDB taxonomy): Bacteria > Bacteroidota > Rhodothermia > Balneolales > Balneolaceae > Balneola. The sequence continues at coordinate 53,336 of CAZTOG010000010.1, forward strand.
GCGATTTACCCAGATTTACCACCTTTTCCTTATAAAGTTGAATTTTGCCGACCGTATTTACCGTCATCCGCCGATACAGATCTTCAATATACATCTGTACTTCGTTTATATCGGGCGTTGCCAAAACAGCGGCCTGAGTAGGCGTTGCAGCCCTCACATCGGCAACAAAATCTGAAATGGAAAAATCTATTTCGTGGCCAACAGCACTGATAAGCGGAATGGTACATTTATAAATGGCACGCGCCACAACCTCTTCGTTAAACGGCCATAAATCTTCCAGCGACCCACCTCCACGCGTTATAATAACCACATCTACATTTTGCTTTTCCGAAAAATAGTCGATTCCCCTTGCTATTTCGGGGGCCGCGTTAACGCCCTGCACACCGGCATGATGCAATATCACCTTGGCCAATGGCCATCTTTTTTCCAATGTAGATATAATATCCTGAAAGGCTGCCGTTGTGCGTGAAGTTACCACCCCAATAGTGCGTGGAGATTTTGGCAGCGGCTTTTTCTTTCCTTCATCAAACAGACCTTCTTTTTGAAGTTTGGCTTTCAGCGCCTCAAAAGCCTGTTGTAATTTCCCGATACCGGCCTGCTGCACCAAACTCACAATTAATTGATACCGTCCGTGGGGCGCATATACCTGCAAGTCGCCACCTACTATAATTTGTTGGCCATCGCTTAACTGAGTGGATAATTGCTGCGCTGTACCCCGCCAAATTACGCAGGGAAGTTGTGCACCGGCATCTTTCAGAGTAAAATAAATATGCCCGTTCGCACTTTTCTTCACGTTGCTTGCCTCACCCTCTACCAAAACATCGTTAAAATTACGTTCCAAAAGCTGTTTGATATGGCCGGTAAATTCGCTTACGGTCGGTACGTTAAATTGCAAGGAAGATTGATTCGTCATATTAATTCGGGCCAATGCAGATGCCTAATTTACTGTTAAAATAAAATAACCTATTTAAATCGATTGAATTTAAAGATTTTAAGCGTAGTTTGCCCAACTCTTTAAGGGCATAAAAAGCCAATAAAAGTATTATCTTAATAAATAATAGATCGGTATATTTTATAGCAATGCATTACAGCAAAGAGAACATAAAAATACAGAAGCATATAGTTGTGGTAGCTATACTGCTATTTATTATTAAGATAGCAGCTTGGCAGCTGACCCGCTCCGTCGCAATTTTAACCGATAGCCTGGAAAGTATAGTAAACGTAATGAGCGGTTTTTTCGGACTCTACAGTTTACAGCTTGCTGCCGTTCCACGCGACAAAAGCCACCCGTACGGCCACGGTAAGATAGAATTTATTTCGGCGGGGATGGAAGGAACCTTAATCACACTTGCCGGATTATTTATAATTTATAAAGCCGTAGTCAGTTTTTTCGATCCGGTAGAAATAACCCGTTTGGATACCGGACTTTATATTATAGCCATATCGGCCGTCATCAATTATGCATTTGGATTTTGGGCGGTAAATACGGGCAAAAAAAATAATTCACCGGCATTGCAGGCCAGCGGACAGCATCTAAAAACAGATACCTATACCACAATCGGGATTATACTCGGCCTTTTATTGCTAAAACTTACCGGTTTATGGTGGATTGACGGTATTACGGCCCTGGTATTCGCATTTATAATTGTATTTACCGGTTACAAAATTGTACGAGGCGCCATCGCGGGCATCATGGACGAATCGGACGAAAAATTATTGAAGGAAATAGTGGATTACCTTCAGGAAAATCGCCAGCCAAACTGGGTGGATATCCATAATTTACGTATTGTGAAATATGGCGCGGTAATGCACATCGATTTGCACCTGACCATACCCTGGTATTTTACGATTAAGCAGGGCCACGACGAAACGGATAAATTGGAACAGCTTATTTCGGAAAAATTTGGCTCTCAGATAGAGCTGATGATCCATACCGATTACTGCGAAGATTTTTCCTGCCAAATTTGCCGGGTTGCCGATTGCAAGTACAGAAAAGCGCCCTTTGTAAAACAAATTGAATGGACGGTAGAAAATGTTACCTCCAAAGAAAAGCACAGGCTCTGAGCCAATTAGTTAAAATCGTGCCGGTATAAAATCGTATATTTGCACCTCAGATAAGAGAACTCTACGCCATATAAACCAAAACAAATGAAGGCAATATATTTTTAGAAGAAAAGACAGGTATTGCCGCCAGTTAACGAATGATTTTAGCATTTGAAACATCGACCGATGTGTGTTCGGTAGCCTTTCAAAATAAAGAAGGCCAAGTATTCGAAGAAAGAGTTACCGGAAAAGGAGTGCATTCCACCCATTTGTTCCTTTTTGTGCAGAAATTGACGGGCAAATATAATTTTCAAATAGACGAGATCGAAACAGCTTTGATAAGCAATGGGCCGGGGTCTTATACCGGGCTGAGAATCGGTGCCAGTGCCATAAAAGGACTGTTTTTTGGCAAGAAAATCAATTTATTTGCCGTAAATACACTTGCTGCCGTTGCTGCTTCACAACTGGATAGCACAGAAAATACCGTAATCCATGCCATACTCGATGCGAGACGCTCGCACCTGTACCATCAAGAGTTTAAGATAAATAATGGCTTGAAAAGCAGCAGTGAACCGGCTCTTGTTAAAATTTCGAAATTCGAAGAAATGCTCCAAAATAACGATAAAATAGCAGGTACCGGATTGGATAGGGTTAATTTTGGCGATTTGTTGCTGGATACGAACGACATTGAAAGTATTTCTGCCATAAACATCATAAAATTATTTAACTTGCAACCAACGAGCGCCTATTTTGAGAAAACAACCATAGAAGAGTTAAACCCAAACTACATTACAAGCAATCAGATTAATAATACACCAACGCAATCATAATCAGATTTTAAAGCAAAATATTTATATTTTGTAGCATATAAAATTAATAGACAACTATGGCCTGGTTTAAAAGAAAAGACGACAATATTCAAACTTCGAAAAAGAAAGATATGCCCGAAGGCGTATGGATAAAAGTGCCGACCACCGGCGAAGCTATCCACCGGCGCGAATTGGAAGACAATTACTGGGTAGATCCTCTCAGCGGCTATCATTTCAGGATAGGGAGTAGAGAATATTTCTCTATCATCTTCGATAACGAGAAATTCGAAGAAATCGGCAACGAAATTGTATCTGCCGATCCTTTGAAATTCATAGATAGAAAACCGTATATCGATCGTCTGGAAGAATCGAAAAGGAAATCGGGTCTGACCGATGCTGCAAGGATTGGTATAGGTAAGATGAACGGCCTGGATATTGTGGTAGGCTGTATGGATTTTTCATTTATAGGTGGCAGTATGGGTTCGGTTGTGGGCGAACGCCTGGGTATGGCTATAGATGAAGCCAGAAAAAGAAAGATACCACTTATCATTATCTCTCAAACGGGTGGTGCCAGAATGATGGAAAGTGTGCTGAGCCTGATGCAAATGGCAAAAACATCCGCAAAATTGGCACAGCTTGAGCAAGAAGGCATCCCTTATATTTCGTATATGACCAATCCCACAACCGGTGGAGTTACCGCGAGTTTTGCCATGTTGGGCGATTTTAACGTTGCCGAACCCGGCGCTTTAATAGCCTTTGCAGGTCCCAGAGTGGTACGCCAGACTATTGGAAGAGACTTGCCCGATGGCTTCCAAACAGCCGAATACCTTTTGGAGCACGGTTTTCTCGACTTTATAGTACCACGCACCAAAATGAAAGCCAAATTAACACGTTTATTAAAAATAGTGTTGCACAAATAACCATTCTAACGTGTTTGGTTAAAACTATTTTAAAAAATTATTGTAAGGATAGGCACTCAAACCTATCCTTCTTTAATACTGCCGCCCACTTGTGATAGATGGTGGTTATTGAACAAATTTCCAAAAATTACGAGGATAAGTAATTGAGATTCGCCGATTATGCCAAAATTTATGTAACTGCCGGTAAAGGTGGGGATGGTTCCGCCAACCTGCGCCGCGAAAAGTACGTACCCAAAGGAGGTCCCGATGGCGGCGATGGAGGCAATGGCGGGAGCATTGTTTTAAAAGGAAATGCTCAGCTGAATACCATCCTCGATTTGCGCTATAAAAAATATATCAAGGCCAAAGCGGGAGAAAATGGCTCGGGCAGCCGTTCTACCGGTAAATCTGGAGAAGATATCATACTACAGGTTCCACTGGGCACCGTGGCATACGATGCGGACACCCGCGAATTATTGGGCGAAATTTCTGCCAATGAAGAAGAATTGATAATAGCGCAAGGCGGCAGAGGCGGTCTCGGAAATTGGCATTTCAAAAGCCCCACCAACCAAACACCAACCTACGCACAGGAAGGCCGGCCGGGCGAGGAAAGGGTAGTTGAGCTGGAACTTAAACTGATTGCAGATGTAGGCCTTGTGGGTTTTCCAAATGCCGGTAAAAGCACTTTGTTGTCGGCTTTATCAAAGGCGAAACCCAAAATTGCCGATTACCCCTTTACAACACTAGAACCCAATCTGGGTGTGGTAACCATGGGCGACTACAGAAGTTTTGTAATGGCAGATATCCCGGGCATAATTGAAGAAGCCCATCAGGGAAAAGGGCTGGGAATACAGTTTTTACGACATATAGAGAGAAATAATGTACTCCTTTTTATGGTCAACGCCATCGGCGACTCCGTTTACGAGTACAATACGCTTTTGAACGAGCTGAAAATGTACAGAAAGGATTTATTGGAAAAACCGAGGGTGCTGGCACTTACAAAAATGGATTTAATAGAAAATTATAAATTAGAGAAGAAATTTCAATTTGAAGACGATATACCGGTAATCCCCATATCGTCGGCCACCGGGTACGGCATAGACAAATTGAAAGAGGTACTGTGGGAGAAAATTCAACATGCAAAACAACAAAATACTTAAAAACCTATTGGCGCTCAGCTTAGTTCGAGGATTGGGAGCCTTTAGAATTAACAGTTTTACAAAAAACAAAGAACATATAGAGAGAGTATTCGATTTCAGTAAAAAAGAACTGAAAAAATTCGAGGGCATAGGCTATCTATCCGCTAAGGAAATCCACTCGTTTAAAAATTGGGACGAAGTGGACGATATATTAGTGAAAACGGAAAAAATAGGCGCAAAAATAATTACTATTTTTGACGAAGAATACCCCTTATACCTGAAACATATTTATTCGCCACCGGCATTTTTTTGGCTTAAAGGGGATGCGAATGTGCTCAATAAACAAAGCATTGCCGTAATTGGTACAAGAAAACCTACACAGTATGGTAAGAAAATGGCAGCAAAAATCACGGCGCAACTGGCCGAAGAGGGACTTTGTGTAGTAAGCGGCCTGGCCTACGGCATAGATGCTATAGCGCACAAAGCCGCACTCGATGCCGAAGGAACAACCATAGCCGTATTGGGCTCGGGTATAGACAATATATATCCTAAAAAACACGCATCGCTGGCACAACGGATTGTCGAAAATGGCGGGGCGGTTATTACCGAGTTTCCACCGGGTGCTGCACCCGATGCCGGTAACTTTCCGGTTCGAAATAGAATAGTTAGCGGGATGAGTCTGGGTGTTCTGGTAGTTGAGTCGGGTGTGCAAGGCGGTAGTATGATTACAGCGGAGCTGGGACTGGACCAAAACCGTGAAATTTTTGCACTACCGCACAATATGGACAATCTTTCCGGCACCGGCGGTAATTATTTGATAAAAACAGGGGCAGCCAAGCTGGTGCAAAATATTCAGGATATCTTGAACGAAATTGCTTTCGAGGGTAAGGCCGAAACAGAAATCAAAACAGATACCAAAAGCATTATTCCAAAACCAAAAAGGTGGGAAGAAATGAATTTAGACCCAATCAGCGTTTCTATTTGCGAACTGTTGCAGGAAAATCCGGTACAAGTTGATGATATCGGCGAAAAACTGAACATGCCCACATCAAAACTATTGGTTTCTTTACTGCAATTGGAAATGAAGGGGCTGGTGCAACAACAAGCCGGTAAACATTTCAAATTAATATGAAATATCAACGATTTGTTTTGTTGTTTTAGACGAATAGCTATAAAAACTGGACAAAAATACTCGTATATTTAAAACTGATTAAATTTATCCGATATATAAACAAAATTTGATACAATACTTATTATGCAACCACTTGATGCTTCTACAAAAGAACGAATACAAACTTGGTTAAACGGCAGTTACGACGAAGAATCGAAAGAAACCATACGTCAACTATTAGCCGATGAAAAATACACCGAACTGACCGATGCTTTTTATAAAGATTTGGAGTTTGGCACCGGTGGCTTGAGGGGAATAATGGGCGTGGGTTCGAACCGGGTAAACAAATATACTTTTGGTATTGCTACCCAAGGTTTAAGCAACTTCCTTAAAAAGAACTACGCAGGCGAAGAACTTAAAGTTGCCATTGCGCACGACAGCAGAAACAATTCGGATATCCTGGCCAAAACAGTTGCCGATATATTTACTGCAAATGGAATAAAAGTGTATTTTTTCGAGAGTTTAAGACCAACGCCGGAACTGAGCTACGCCATCAGGCAGCTGGGTTGCCAAAGCGGAGTAGTTTTGACGGCATCACACAACCCGAAAGAGTATAACGGCTTTAAAGCATACGGGCCAAACGGCGCCCAATTGGTTTCTCCATACGATAAAATGGTAATGGACGAAGTGTTGGCCATTAAAGATATTAAAGACGTTAATTACGCCGGAAATGATGATTTAATCGAAGTAATTGGCAAAGAATTTGACGAAAAATATATCGAAGAGCTTTTCAAATTGTCGTTATCGCAGGATGCCATTAAACGCCAGAAAGATATGAGCATCGTGTTTTCGGCCATACACGGAACCGCTGCCGTTGTGGCTCCCGATGCATTCAAAAGATTTGGTTTCGAAAACATCAGCTATGTGGAAGAACAAATGGTGGCCGATGGAAATTTTCCAACCGTGGTTTATCCAAATCCCGAAGAAGCCGAGGCATTGTCCATGGCATTGGAAAAGGCAAAAAAAATAGACGCAGACTTGGTCATGGCTACCGATCCCGATTCGGATAGAATAGGCATTGCAACCAAAGACGATAAAGGGGAATGGACATTGCTCAACGGAAATATGACCGCTGCTTTGTTAATTAACTACATGCTTACTGCCTGGAAAGAACACAATAAACTGACCGGTAATGAATTTATAGTCAAAACTATCGTAACCACCAATGTAATCGATAAAATTGCCGACAAGTTTGGTGTAGAACGCTTTGATACGCTCACCGGCTTTAAATATATTGGCGATTTGATGACCAATTTGGAAGGAAAAAAGAAATTTATCGTAGGTGGAGAAGAAAGTTATGGCTATTTAGTGGGTGACCACGTGCGCGATAAAGACGCTATTGTTTCTGCCGTAATGATTGCAGAAATGGCGGCATATTATAAAGACAAAGGCATTGGTTTATACGAAGCGCTGATTGATTTATATGCCGAGCATGGACTGTATCGCGAAAAATTGATATCCATTACCAAAGAAGGTAAAGCCGGCGCTGATGAAATTCAGAATATGATGAAAACCTTCCGAAATAATCCACCAAAAATATTAGCCGGCGCAAAGGTGGTAACCATCAAGGATTATATGACGGATGAGGCATTAAATTTGGAAACTGGTAGCAAAACGAAAATGGGATACCCGCAATCGAACGTACTACAGTTCATAACCGAAAACGGAGATATTATTTCGGCACGTCCATCCGGCACAGAACCAAAAATAAAGTTTTATTGCAGCGTTAATACAAAAATGGAACATAAAAACGACTACGATAAATTAACGGCCAAACTAGATGATTATATAGAACAGATTATGAGTGATCTGCTTGGCTAAAGAAAATAAAAAAAAAGGCTCTTAAATAATTAAGAGCCTTTTTTTTGAAGTATATTTTATAAAATTAATCAAGCTGTCCTTTTTCGGCTGCTTTTTTAAGTTTTTCGTTGGCCCAAATGGCTACTTCAACACGGCGGTTTTGAGCACGTCCTTCAACTGTTTCGTTGCTGGCAATGGGTTTTTCAATACCAAAACCAACAATGGTCATTCTGGTTGCTTCAACACCCAATTGGGCAGCATATTCTGCAACGGATGTAGCTCTTTTTTCCGATAGTTCCTGGTTATACTCTTTACGCCCGGTAATATCAGTATGGCCGGAAAACATAATGTCGGTGTCTTCATATTTTTGAAGAATCTTGGCAAGTTTTTCAATTTCCGCTTTGGAAGCTTGTTTCAAATCGTATGAGTTGGTATCGAATAGAATACCCGAATCGAAAATGATTTGGATTCCTTCTTCCACTCTCTCAACTGTTGCGCCGTCTAAGTCTTCTTTTAGCTCACGCGATTGACGATCCATGTAGTTTCCGATTGCAGCACCGGCAGCACCGCCAACACCGGCCCCAACAATGGCACCCGTAGTTGAATTACCGGCTGCTTTACCTATAACGGCACCTGCTAAAGCACCTGCACCCGCTCCAATAACGGTTCCCTGTAAAGTCTTGCTGAGCGAATCGCAACCTGTTAAAGTAACGGTTGTGAGTATCAAAGTAAGAATAGTGATAAGTTGTTTGGTTCTTTTCATTTTTGTTTTATTTATGTGATTGTTAGTTGATAATTACCGGAAATTATTCCGATTTATCACGCTCTTATTATTTCCAAAGGCGTTTTATTTCGTACCTCTCTGGTATTAATCATTCCTATTATAAGAATTAGCACAATTAAAATAACGATTTCAAGAAGAATTATTGTAATATTTGGTTTGAACGAAATATCAAAATAAAAATTCGTTACCATAAAGCCCACAAAAACAGATAAAGTAATGCCAACAAGTGAAGCCATAAGACCCAAAAAGGCATATTCTATTATTTGGATTTTAGAAACTTGATTTCGGGTGGCACCCAATGTTCTCAATAACGCAGATTCCCTCACACGTTGATATTTCCCCGTAGAAGCCGACCCCGCCAGAACAATCAACCCGGTTATAACACTGAACAGACCAATAAATTGAATTACGAATGTGATTTTATCTATAAATGTCTGCACCGTTTCTAAAATCTGACCAATATCCAGCGCAGAGACGTTGGGATATGCCAAAACAATATCGCGCTGTAAGTTTAATGCGCCTTGTTTATCGCCGGTGTTTAATGTTGTGGCGTAGAATTGGGGGGCATAATCGAGTACTCCTTTTGGAAATACCACAAAGAAATTAGGTTGCGGTAAATCCCATTTCACACTTCTGCTGCTCGATACGTAGCTTTTTATGGGAAATCCTTGAACATCCCAAATCAAAGTATCGCCAAGCTGCAAATTCAGGTCGTCCATCAAACCTATATCAACCGAAATGGGCACATAACCATCAATATCGTTGTACGTGCCGATAAAATTTCCTTCTTCTATCTTTTCAGATTCCATTAAGCTATCGCGGTAGGTGGATCGGTATTCACGGTTTAATGCCCACCTGTTGGAGGTAAAAGTGGTATCGGCGAGAATATTCTTCACCTCCTTTCCCTGTATATTCTGAAGGCGCATGGTAACAATCGGCACATTTTGCAGTATGGAATATCCGCTTTCTTCAATTAAACGATTTACACCTTCGTTTTGATCGTGCTGAACATCAAATAAAGCCAAATTGGGCGTGTTTTCATATTCATCGAATTTAATGGCTTCTAATAATACATCCTGAGTTAAATAAAGGGAACTGATTAAAGTTACTCCCAAACCAAATGTTAGCAAAAGGGTGGTCGTCTGGTTATTTGGTCGGTACAGATTTGCCAACCCCTGACGCCATTCGTACCCAATAGCAGCAGGCGCCAATTTTCGTGCCAATTTCATTACCAAAATAGCTATGCCGGCCAACATCAGTATGCTAATACCCAAGCCTATTGTAAAAATTGCGGAGGCGACAATATTGTTCAGCATAAACTGTGCATAAATAAAAACGAACAATACCACGGCTGTAACGATGATGAATTTATCAGCTCTGCTCAGAAGTTTGTTGATATTTATATGAACCGATCGCAGAGTATAAAGAGGTGAGATTTTTCTCACGGCAAGCAGCGGAAACATTGCAAAAAGGAATGAAATGAAAATTCCGGTTGCAATTCCAATAAATATAGATGCCCAGGAAATGGTTATTTCAATATCCACCGGTAGGAAATCCTGCAATAAATGGGGTAAATAAAGCTGAATCAGAGTTCCCGAAAAAGCGCCGATTAATGCGCCGATAGCGCCCATGAAAAGGGCCTGAATCACAAAGATCATCATGGCTTTATTGGAACTTACCCCAAGACAGCGCAAAATAGAAATGGTTTTAAATTTCTCTCTTATATACACATAAATAGAACTCGAAATGCCGAGTCCGCCCAATAAAAGAGCTATAAAACCTATCAAATTGAGAAAATTGGCCACATATACTACCGCCTGCCCAACCTCCTCCTTTCTCGATTCTACGTCTTCTATTCTGAAATTATGCTCTTTTCTTAATTCTCTTAATTCCGTTAGAACTATTTTTTCGTCAACATTATCGGCCAGTTTTATAAAATGTTTATATCTCAACCGGCTGCCGCGGTCAGTTAATCCCGTTTCTTCCAAACCATCGAGTGGAATATAAATTCGGGGACCTATAAACGACGCGGCCATGGGCTGGCCGGGCACATCGCGCAGGGCACCGGCAATTTTGTAGTGTATTTTGCCAATTTTAACCGAATCGCCCGGCTGTAAATCAAATTGTATGAGTATGGATTCTTCTACCAGTGCCGATTTATCCTTTTGATAGACACCGGCGGCGTTTTCTGGAACAGTTTCAATATTCCCATAAAAAGGAAATGCACCCGATACCGCATTTATTTGCGAAAGACGCGTATAGCCCGATTTTGGAAACAGCGCCATAGAGCTGAAATCAACTGATTGTGCAATTTCTACGTTGATATCTTCTATATAATCGAGTATTTCTACGTTTAAGCTATCGTTTTTACTGATTACAAGGTCTGCACCCAGTAATTCTTTGGCCTGGCTGTTGATGGCGTCGTGCATATTGGCACGAAATGATGTGATTGCAACTTGGGCCGCCACCCCGACAATAATTGCCGCCATATATAAAAACAACTTGGCCCTGTTTGTGCGCGAATCTCTCCACGCCATTTTGAACAGCCACCATTTATCCATTCGAAGCCACCTCGTTTGCGCCAACTCTGGTGTCATCTACTATTGAACCGTTTTTCAAGGTTATGATACGTTCGCATTTATTGGCTAAATCGGGATTATGGGTTACAACTATTAAAGTAGTGCCTAGTTTTTTGTTCAAATCGAAAATTAGATTCTCGATGTTCGATCCGGTTTCGGCATCCAGGTTCCCGGTGGGTTCGTCGGCAAAAAGTATTTTGGGCTGGTTGATAAAAGCTCGTGCAATGGCTACGCGTTGTTGCTCGCCGCCCGATAATTGACTGGGGTAATGATGGCCGCGCTCGCCCAAACCAACCTGTTCCAGAAGTTCCTGTGCATGTTTTCGCACCTTTTTAGTCGGCTCTCCTCTCAATTCGAGCGGAACCATCACATTTTCCAGCGCGGTTAATGTGGGAATCAGCTGGAAAGTTTGAAAAATAAAGCCCACATGTTCATTGCGTATTTTTGCGCGCTGATCTTCATCCAGGTCGTTTATTTTTATGCCGTCCAAAAATACATTGCCCGAATTGGGGCTGTCCAAACCGGCGCACAGACCCAGTAAAGTTGTTTTTCCGCTGCCTGATGGTCCTATAATGGCGCAGCTGGTTTTCTCCTGTATTTCGAAACTGAGATCGTTGACTACAGTAATTTCTTTGTTACCGCTTTTAAAAGTTCGTAATAAATTTTCGACGCGTAAAATATTGCCCACTTGATAAATGTTTGATTAATACTAGCACTTAAACCATTAAACGGGATGTTTTCATTCCTGTTATATACATTTTAAATTCTCTTATATTTGAATGCCGTACAGCATTAAAATGTTTATGGTTTCAAATTAATCATACGGATTTTTTTAAATGAGAAAATACCTATTACCACTTTTAACCTTATTGGTCATGGCAACGGCGGCTTCGGCTCAGCACCCTAAAACGCTTTTAATATTCGGCGATAGCATCACTGCGGGATATGGTATTGAAGTAGGAGAAGCTTACCCGGCCCTGATACAACAAAAAATTGATTCCTTGGGTCTGGGTTATGAAGTAATCAACGCCGGATTGAGTGGAGAAACTTCGGCGGGTGGTTTGCGCAGAATTGATTGGGTGCTGCAACGCAAAATAGATGTTATGATATTAGAATTGGGCGGAAATGATGCGCTGCGTGGTATTGATTTAACCGATACAAAGAAAAATCTGCAACAAATAATCGAAAAAGTACACGCTAAATACCCGGAAGCTCAAATTATAATAGCCGGCATGCAGGCACCACCCAATCTGGGCGAAGATTACATCCGACGTTTTTCGGAGTTGTTTTTTGAACTTTCAGAGGAGAATGATTTGCCTCTAATTCCATTTATTTTGGAAAAAGTGGGTGGAATTGCCGAGTTGAATCAGTCAGACGGCATCCACCCAACTGCAAAGGGGCACATATTGGTGGCTCAAACGGTTTGGGAGTATTTATATCCCATAATTGCCGGCCGATAATTTATTCCAGATCGAATACGGTGTGCACGCTGGCACTGATGGTTACGCTTTGTGCAAAATCCAGCATGGAGGAACCGGCGCTATCTTTCATAAATGCCATCGTGTCCATGCGCCTGAAATTGGGATTGACTTCGTAATCGGAATAATTGATTCTCTTTATTTTTCCTACTTTCACGCCCATATTATTAGCAATGAATTGAGCGCGCTCTTTGGCAGAGTTCAGCGCCGTTTCTAGTGCTTTTTTCTTTCCTTCCTCAATTTTAGACGAAGAAAAACTGCCGTCAAACGAATCAAATCCGTTTTCGATTAAGGTAATTTGAACCTTTTCGTATATATCGAAATCGCTGAAAGTGACGGATATGGATTGGCTGGTTTGTGAATACAGGTCCTGGCCGTCGTTTCGGTATCTTTTATTGATATTTATAGGCTGGTGGCGGATATTTGCTTCTTTTATACCCAAATCTTTTAGTAACGAAGCCAATACATCTTCTTTAACCTTGTGCTGGTCGAAGGCTTCTTTTGGTGTTTTTGCCTCTATATTAAGATTAATATTGAATATTATAAGGTCGGCCGGTACGGTTATCGATTTTGTAACATCAATCGTTATCAGCCTTTCGGGATAATCTTGATGTTGTGCTCTCAAATTATAGCTTAATACGGTTGCCATTAAAGCCAATAAAAGACTGGTTTTCTTGAATATTGTCATAAAATTACGATTAATATTTTTTGATAGATACAGTAAATAAATAAATACTTGCTATAATTAAACGGAAAATGGGCTTTTTAAGTATATAATTATCAGAATATTTATAATATTCACGATATAAAATAACACAATTTACATTAGTTGCTTTAAACAACAAATATTTTTTGTATTATTATAAACATATACGATTTTTGAAGGGTAGAGTTACTTTTTTAAAATCATAAAAAATAAGTGCTCAAAAAATAACTCTGCAAAATCTGTATTAAAAAAATGGATAATTTGAATAGTTTAATTATTCGAATATTGGCAGGTAATCTGTTTCAACATTAAAAGACATCCGATTAATTAGATGGTTTTAGGATTAAACGATATTTGCCAAATATTATTAAATATAAATTAATAGAATCAATTATGAGTAAAAAACTAACATACGCTCTCAATTTGTGTCTTGCTTTGCTATTATTTGGTCTTACGCCAATTATGGCAAACGAAATCAACTTAGACGATGAGACCCAAATATCAGGAAAAGTTGTAGATGTTACTGGTGAGCCTTTGGCCGGGGTAAATATTACGGTAAAAGGGACCATCGTAGGTACACCAACAAATGGGTTGGGCGAATTTTCATTAAAAGTTAAACAAGACCCTCCACTCGTGCTTCAAGCCTCGTTTATTGGCTATCAGTCGCAAGAGATCGAAATCAATGACAATGTTGTTTCCAATCTGGAAATTGTTCTGATAGAGCAAACATACTTAGGTCAGGATATTGTTGTTTCCGCTTCCCGAGTGGAAGAGAGTGTGTTGGAAGCACCGGTCAGTATTGAGCAAATGGATGTTCTTGCTATTAAAACTACCGCATCCGACGAATACTACAAATCCATTGCAAACCTAAAAGGAGTTGACGTAACTACAAGTAGTATCAACTTCCAGATTATAAACTCGCGTGGTTTCAACTCTACCGGTAATACCAGAATGGTTCAATTGATTGACGGTATGGATACGCAGGCTCCGGCCTTGAACTTCCCGATTGGTAACCTGAACGGACCATCGGAACTTGATGTGGAAACAATAGAATTTATTCCGGGTGCGGCATCTGCGCTATACGGACCAAACGCATTTAGTGGCGTACTTTTAATTAACAGTAAAGACCCATTCCGTTATCAAGGGCTGAGCGTTAGTGTTAAATCGGGTGTAAACCACCTGGGTGGAAATCCGGTGTTGGGCGAGCCTGCGAATCCGCGCCCCATGTTTACAACATCTATACGTTACGCTAAAGCTTTTAATAACAAGTTTGCATTCAAAGCCAACTTCTCATACATGGAGGCCGATGACTGGCGTGGAAAAAATTATACAGATAAAAATACCACGCAACAAGGTGCTCTAAACCATAATCCGGCATACGATGGTGTGCATATGTATGGCGATGACGGCGGTATCAATATCAAACTTTTGGCAACAAATCCGGATATAATCAACGCTTTGGCAGGAGCAACCGGGTTGCCCGCACAATTTGTAGCGCCTTATGTTGGTTCATTACCTAACCAGGCCGTGCATATGACCGGATATAACGAGGTTGATTTAATTGATTACAATGCCAAAAACATGAAAGCCAGTGGTTCTTTGCATTATCGTATAACCGATAAAATTGAAGCTAGTTACGCCGCAAGTTATGGTTTTGGTACATCCATTTATACGGGTGCGCAACGCTACAGCTTGAAAAATTTCAATATCGGGCAGCATAAAGTTGAACTGAAAGGCGATAACTTCAAATTATTCGGGTACGCAACACTGGAAGACTCCGGCGATTCGTACATTGCAGATTTTGTTGGTTACTATATTAATGGTATCGCACACGACCCACTGGGTACAAGCCCGGGCAGAGGAAATGAAGTGTGGTTTGGTACCTATGCTACAAACTTTGCGGGCGGTATTATGCAAGCTGTTATGCAGGCAACCGGCGGCGATCCTACATATAACCCGGCCATTGTATCTGCAATTATGAGCAACCCCGGCATAGTTTCACAACTGCACTGGGCTTCGCGCAGCGCGGCAGATGCCGGACGTTTTAAAGTGGGTAGCCCCGAATTTAAAGCAGCTTTTGACGAAGCTTTAAGCGCCAGAATACCGGATGGTGCCAAATTCGACGACCAATCCAGTTTCTACCACGTAGAAGGACAATACGATTTCAAAAATGAAATTAAATTTATGGATTTATTGGCAGGTGCCAGCTTCAAGCAATTCCAGTTACGCTCACACGGTACTATTTTTGACGATAAAGGCGGCGTAAATATCAACGAATGGGGCGCGTTCCTCCAAGGTGCGAAATCATTATTCAACGACCAAATGAAACTGACCGGCTCGATACGTTACGATAAGAGTGAGAATTTCACCGGACAGTTCAGTCCAAGAATTTCGACCGTAATCAAAGTGGCAGAAAACCAAAATATCCGTGCTTCTTATCAGACAGGCTTCCGTAACCCGTCAACACAGGCACAATACATCGATTTGGATGTTATTACTGCTCGTTTATTGGGTGGATTGCCCTATTTCAACGAAAAGTATAAAGTTACAGAAAGTACTTATACTTTAGAATCGATTGAGCGATTCTCGACTCGTCTTCTTGCCGGCGATCCGGGTGCTGCCGCTGCTTTAGAGGCTTACGACTCGTACAGCCCGGTAAAACCAGAGCAAGTACAAGCTATAGAAGTAGGTTATAAAGGCCTGATAGGAAATAGACTGTTTGTTGACCTGGCTTACTACTATAATATCTTTAACGATTTTATAACACAGCACAGAGTAAGACAAATTCAAGACTCAAACGGTAATATTTTACCGCTGACCCCGGCAACAGCTCCCGCTTTGTTGAGTGGTAACAGCACGAATACTTATCAGATCTACACCAACAATCCAGAAACTGTAACAGCACATGGTGCCATTATTGGAATGGATTATAGCTTGCCTTACGGCTATATGATTGGATTTAACTATAACTTTAACAAACTATTGGATGGTTTGTCTGGTGCATACGATAACGACTTTAATACACCCGAACACAAACTTAACGTAATGTTGAGCAACCGTAAGCTCACCGACCGCTTCGGCTTTAACATTACTTATCGCTATCAAAGCGAATTCGATTGGTTATCATCTTTTGTAGATGAAACAGTGCCTGCGGTATCCACCGTTGACGCACAACTTAGTTATACCATACCGGAATATAGCACAACCTTAAAATTTGGTGGCTCTAACATATTGAACGATCAATATGTATTGAGCGGCGGTGCGCCATCGGTAGGTGCCATTTACTATGTATCGTTAACATTTGACCAATTGTTCAGATAAAACGTAAATCCTTATTTCAAAAGCCACTTCGAATTTCGAAGTGGCTTTTTTTGTTGTGTAAAATCAACAGAAATGCAAAAATGACAATATTGGCTTTTATCATAATTATGGCATAGTGTTTGCAGCAATAATGGTAAAACGAAATTTAATTTAACTGCTTAAATGAGTAAAAAAACAAAGAAAAAAGCATTTGGCCAGTCTCAGGATGTTGAGATGGATAACGAGCTGAATCAAGTTGAGGAACTTGACGGCCAAGCCGAAATGGCGGCAGAAAACAAAGAAGATTATATGGCCGAAAAGCAAGAAAATGCCAATAACGAAATATCGGCATTGGAGCTGGAGAACGAAAAGTTAAAAAATACGGTGCTGCGAAGAATGGCCGAACTCGAAAATGTTAAAAAAAGAGTTCAACGGGAGAGGGTAATGCTCTTCGATGAAGCTAAAACAGCCGCAATAAAAGATTTTTTGCCCATTTATGACGATTTATTACGGGCAATAGAAGTATCGGGAGCAGAAAACAAAGAAGTACAGGATGGACTGCTGACCGGAGTTAAGTTGGTGGTAGATAAGTTCAACCTGATACTGAAAAAATACGAGGTCGAACCGATTGACGAGATAAATATACCCTTTGATGTAGATGTACACGATGCGCTGCTAAAGCAACCGGCGCCATCCGAAGACGTAGAAAGCAATACCGTTATACAAGTTTTGGAAAGAGGCTATAAAATGGGCGGTAAAACCATAAATCACGCAAAAGTAATTGTTAGCGAGTAAAAAATAATGGCAAAAAAAGATTATTACGAAATATTGGGCGTGGATAAAAATGCCGACGATGCCGCCATTAAAAAGGCGTACCGTAAAATGGCCATGAAATACCATCCCGATCGTAATAAAGGCAACGAAGAAGCAGAAAAGAAATTTAAAGAAGCAGCCGAAGCTTACGAAGTTCTCAGCGACGCCGATAAAAGAGACCGATATAACCGTTTTGGCCACGATGGCGTTAACGGACAAGCGGGCTTCGGCGGTGGTGGAATGAACATGGAGGATATCTTCTCACAATTTGGGGATATCTTCGGTGGCGCATTTGGCGGTGCCTTTGGTGGCGGTGGATTCAGCTCCGGCCGCGGCCGACCCTCTGCCGGTACACCCGGTTCGGATATGAAAATTACCCTCCAGCTAACACTAGATGAAATCGCTTTTGGTACCGATCGGAAAATCAAGATAAAAAAATTTGTTAATTGCGATAAGTGCGATGGTACCGGCGCAGAAACCAAATCAGATTTCGAAACCTGCGGCACCTGTAATGGTACCGGCGAGATAAGAAGAGTTACCAATACCATTTTGGGACAGATGGTAAACGTGCAGCCTTGTCCAACTTGCCATGGCGAAGGTCGAATCATCAAAAACAAATGTACCAAATGTGCCGGTGAAGGCAGGGTCAATGGCGAAGAAGTTATTGAGGTCAAAATCCCGTCCGGTGTTTCCAATGGCAATTATATAACATTGAGAGGAAAAGGAAACGCGGGCAGAAGGGGAGGTCCGGCAGGTGATTTAATTGTTGTTATTGCAGAAAAAGAGCACAGTGATTTCTTGCGCGATGGCAATAATATTGTTTATAACCTGATTTTGAGCATACCCGAAGCTATTTTGGGCGCCAAAGTGGAAGTACCAACGCTGAAAGGCAAGGCAACCGTTAATATACAGCCCGGCACGCAGCCCGGAAGCATCCTGAGAATGAAAGGAAAGGGTATTAATGGCCTGAGAAATTCGGGCGTAGGCGACCAACTGCTGAAAGTAAATGTGTATATGCCTAAAAACATATCGGAAAGTGAAAAAGAATCGCTGCAGGCGTTCAAAAAATCCGATAATTTCGACCCCGATAAAATGGACAGCGGCAGTAAAAGCTTCTTTTCGAAAATAAAAGACGCTTTTAATTAAATAGCAGTTTAAAGACATAAAAAAAGCCGTTTATATAAATAAACGGCTTTTTTATTAAATATAATTTATCGCGTCAATATATCAGCGAAAATCTCTTCTCGGTCTGTCTTCACGAGGGCGTGCCTCATTTACACGTACTTGTCTCCCATCAATTTCTGCACCATCCAATTGTTCGATAGCTGCTTGGGCTTCCGGGTCATTAGGCATTTCAACAAAACCAAAGCCTTTGGAACGGCCTGAATATTTGTCTGTGATAACTTTTGCTGAACTTACTTCGCCAAAAGCTTCAAATACTTCTTTTAAATTGTCATCGGAAACACCGTAACTTAAGTTTCCTATATATATGTTCATTTCTTTTATTTTGGTTAAATACTTAATTAAGGATAGAGAAAAAAAACTAGAGCAGGAATAAAAAATACCTTAATCGAGAGTTAATCAATAATCCAATTTAAAAGTACACTTAAAAAATGGATATAAAAATTAATAATTTATATTTTTATATGCTATTAAATAATAGATAGATAGATGGTGAAAACAGGTCGGTTACAGGTAGTGTTAAGGAATAATTACCTGTATTTACTGGGCGTTACACCGTATTTACGCTTAAATGCAGTAGAGAAGTGCTGTGGATATTTAAAGCCCAGTGCAAAGGCTATTTCGCTTATATTCATCTCGCCCTCGAGCAATAATTTAACGGCGCGATCCATTTTTAAATCAGACCAATAACTGAAAATTGTTTTGCCAAACACCTCTTTGAATCCCTTTTTTAGCGTAGATTCGTTGGTGCCCACTACCCTCGAAAGCTCTTTTAAAGTTATATTTTTATCCAGATTGCCCTGCAAGTAAGCCCTGAGCTCAAAAATCTTTTTAAAATCATCCCTTTTTACCGAGTTAGAGGTGAAATCGCACATAAATATTTGTTCAAACTGAAGCATAAGCAATTCTATAATCTTGGCTTCATAAAACATTTTTTTGAGTACACCTTCTTTATTGCAATCGATGATATCGTCTATAATCTGGAACATTTTAAAACGAATGGGACAGTTATGATCGCAGATTAAGGATGCACTTCCATTGCTTATTTTATTTTTGAACTCTTCCAATACAGGATTGTTGAAATGCAGATATTTTTCGAATAATTTGGGCTCGATAGCAATGGAAAAGAACTGAAAATCATTGCCGCCACAGTTAATGCGATAACCCGATTTGTTTAAATAAACGATATTATGCTGATTGCTGTTGAGCTTAAGGTTTATTTGTTTACCGCCTAATTCTTTTAAAGTAAGGTTGCCGGTCAATACAAACTTTAATTGAATATTATCCGTCTCGTTTTTGAAAGGAAATTCAATATTTTCTGGAATAGAAAGTTTAAAATACCTGATATGAAAGCCATTAAAATAAAACTCATCACAAAAACCATCAGCTAAATCGCCATGGATACATCTACATTCTTCGCCCCATGACGAATCCTTAACCTGGTTTTTAAACAGATTATCGTTATTTAAAAAAAGATTGCTCAGCTCGATTGTAGTTGCACTTTGATTCATACAAAATACCTTTTCACGGCATTTTTATTCCTTTTAAAGTAGGAATGTGAAATTTAAAATAGTTATTTTATGCTTGTAATTTAGAATTAGTCTAAGTAAAGATAACAATAATCCAAAACAAATAAATATTTTTAAAATCGCCTAAAAACGACTTTAATTACTATTTATAGTTTTGTACTAGACTATTCAAAAAGACCTGACCAACACATTGTTGCGAATGTCAAAAATGGTAGATATCCAATATCACCGAATACTATTCATGAAGAGAAATGCTGAGAAAAATGAACAAAAGCCTCAAAATATTGGCGCTTATAGCCTTTTATATGAGTCTGCTAAACTGTCAATCCACCGGAAAACAGGAAAATAATCTTGCACTACAGGATTCCAAACTTCCTTTTTTGGGTAAATATACGTGGTCTTTTGAAGTGCCGGATGAGGGGCCACAACTCTCATCCTTCACTTTTTCCTCCGACTCCATTCTTTATAGCATGAAAGGTCCTGCTTTTACAACGGAATACACCCAAATGGTAGTCAGCTATGATGTGGCAGAGATGCGTAGTATTACGGTGGGAAAAGGTGGAAGCAATAACAAAGATGGAATCTATTTTGTGATGTTTTTCAAGGATATCACCGACTCTACACTTACAATTTATAAGCACGAAAGTGATGCCGGCTTACAAGGTGCACTCAAATTTAAATATCCAGCGAACGATGCCGAAGAGGATCACGGTTGGAATGTTTACAAAAAGGTGAGCCTCGATGATTCCGGGCAATAAGACTTACTTTCATGCGTATAAAACAAAAATTAAAAATCGAACAGTTTTAAAAATCAAATAGATATAAAAATTATGCTTAAAAAAACACACTACCCAAGCCTTGTTATAACAGTGCTCTGCACTCTATTGTTTATGGGATGCGGAGTAACCGACAAAGGAGATGATAACCCCGAATTGGAACTGAAAATAGAAGGTAAATGGAAGATGGAAAAGGTCAATTTTACCGATGCCAGCCTGGTAGAATGGGATGTTTATACAGACTACACCGCCGGTAATTATTTTGCTTACGCCCCGGCTATGTACTTGGATATGATTGGCTTCGATTTTCAGGACAAAGCGCTGTCCGATAATTCAGCTAATAAATTTGTTTTTATAGAAGTTGGTAGTCACGAAGATGTTGATAGCAATGAATTTTGGTATTGGAATTATACCGAAGATGGTAAAAGCTTTGAAATAGGGCAGATAAATCCTCAGTTCCCACCGTATAATTTTTCGTTGACAGAAGTTAATTCAGTAGTTCTTTCCGACGATGGAAATAAACTGGAATTTTCGGCCAAGGTAAATTCGCGTGTTTCCGGCGGTTCTATCCGTGATATAGTATCTGTGCCCGTAGAATTTACCATGACTCGCAACACGCCGGGCGATATACCGGAAGTCTATTTTGAAAACGAGCTTTTTGTGAAGCCTGCGGTGCTTACTACCGAGGAAAAACTCCGTAATACCCACTGGAAATTGGAGCCGGGTTCGGATTTATACAGTCCGGGAATGGATGATGCCGACAACCCGGAAAAAGCACACTTGAAAATTGCGGCTTTAAACCTGGCGGAAAATAATATGCTGAATTATCGCTATGCCTACCCAATGGGAATTGTACCGGCTAAAGAATATGAGCAAGAAGCCGTTAACGATAAGAAATTTGTGATGAAATTAGGCGGAAACCCAAAATTTGGTGGTGAAGAAGTATTAATTACCTGGTTTATCGATAAAATTGACCTGAAAAATGACAGACTAATTTTGAAAGATTCGGAAAACGGAGACTCGAGAACTTTTGTTCTAATCGACGATATAAATACCCAAGTGGATGAGAACGACTATAATATAGTTACCGAATAGTATCTATAAGAATAGTACCTATAAAAGAAACTACGTTTCGCAAAAAAAGACAGGATTTCACCATAGAGGCCAATAAACTTTATGGTGTTTAAATCTTGTCTTTTTTGGCGATATAAAAACGTTATGATTTTGTTTGAATTTTATAATTGATGAAAAAAACAGTTTTAACTGCTTTTGTTTTACTGCTAAGTTTGCCCGCATTTGCGCAATTTACGGTATGTGGTTTTGCACAGGTAAATGGTGAAAACCAACCCGGAGCTTCAGTTACCCTTAACGTGGCCGATTCAAAGGCGAATGAGAAAGTAGAAACCGATAACAACGGTAAATTTTGCTTCAATAATGTAAAAGAAGGGAGATATCTGCTGCTGGCCGATTATGATGGGTTTTTATCCAAACCGGAAATTATTACGGTTACCGAAGATGTACTGGATATTGTTTTAGAGGTAGAGTTTATGTCGGGCGACCTGGAAGCCATTCAGGTGCAGTCTAAAAGTGAGGCGAAAATAAAGGGGGAGCATTCTATTAAAACGGATGTGGTAAATTTGAGAACACTCCGATTGGCATCCATAACGGTAGAAGAGAGCCTGAATCGAGCGGTTGGCGTTCGGGTCAGAAATTCCGGCGGTCTTGGTGCTGCGGCCGATATTTTGGTAGGTGGGGTGAACGGTAAATCGGTAAGGTTTTTGATTGACGGTATCCCCGTAGATTATTTGGGAACCAGTATGGGCTTGACAAAACTGCCCGCAGGAACGCCCTCTTATATAGAAATTTACAAAGGTGTTTTGCCCACAGAAATAGGTATTGATGCGTTGGGCGCGGCCATCAATATTGTAACAAATAAGGACGAAATAAGCAAAAATCGCATCAATTATGAAATCGGTTCGTTTAATACCCATCGTTTCAGCCTTAATTCCGTTTATAGATATTCCGACAGGCTTTCCTTGGGCGTAAATAGCTTTGTAAATTATTCCGATAATAATTTTAAGGTAACCGGCCTGCCCGTTGACGACCCCGCTACCGGTAGGATGCTTACGGTAACCCGGCCAATGTTCCATAATGGATTTAAACAATTTAATGGCGAAATTTATACCGTTTTGAGCAACTTAAAATGGGCCGACAGACTCAAATTTTCAGTAACCGGATTTGCCATTAAAAAAGAACTCCAAAATGATTTTGCTTCGCGGAACCGACCCTACGGCGAGGTATATATGCAAGAAAACGCGTACGCAATTCCCACCGTGTTATACGAAAAATCCGTTTTCGGCAACAAACTCGATATTTCACAATTTTTGGTTTACAGCAGCATTGATTATAAACTGGCCGACCCGCTGAAAAATGGCTATTACGACTGGTACGGTAACAAACACGAAGCCATTTCCGGCTCGGAAACGGGGATA
The DNA here is from genome assembly GCA_964615135.1 of uncultured Balneolaceae bacterium. Taxonomy (GTDB): domain Bacteria; phylum Bacteroidota; class Rhodothermia; order Balneolales; family Balneolaceae; genus Balneola. Next base: position 76,836 of record CAZTOG010000010.1, read on the forward strand.
GATCTTACTCATCTCAGCAACCGCGAAATTGATACACACATCAATAATTTTACCAGTCGCAGCCTTTTCACCTACCATATAACCTCCAACCAAAAATTGGTGCTCAATCTTATCAACAACAACTTGAAAAGAATTGCCGACGATTTGAGTCGCGATAATACCAAGACAGATATCTACTTTAATCGGTTTATTGCCGGATTAGGCTACGAATATAATTTGTTCGACGGTCGCGCCGAAGGTCTCTCACAAATTAAGTTTCTGAATTCCCAAACCAGTGGTATAAGCAGCAGCGGAATCGGCCCGCCGGAAAATATTACGGCAAGCAACAGCAGTTGGAGCATATCCCAATCGTTGAAAATAAATCTGTTCAATAACTGGATGTTACGCGCATCTTTGGAAAACACCTATCGCCTGCCCGATCAGGCCGAAATATTTGGCGATAATGTGTTTATAATTCCCAATTTTACCATAAAACCCGAAAAAAGCTTCAATATAAATACCGGAATTCGATATGAGAGAAATTCAAAAATAAACCTGGAGGCCAATGTATATTACCGCCTGATGCAGGATATGATCCGGTTAAAAGAAATTACCCTGTTGCAGGCGCAGCACCTGAATCTGGACAAAGTAAAAGGATATGGGGTGGAGCTGGAAGGCCAAATCTATTTTACCGATAATTTACTGGTGCATGGCAATTTGACGTATAATGAATTCCGTTTTAAAGGCTCAAGCGAAAAATTTACCCACGACAGCCACTTCATCAATGCGCGCGTAAGCAATATGCCCTTTTACTTTGGCAACCTGGGGGCGTCGTATAAGTTCGATAATCTGATAAAACGCGAAGATAATTTCCGTTTTTATTGGGCTTATTCTTATGTACATCAGTTTTACCTCGATTTTATCGAAAAACAGTTTGAACCGGATGGTTTTTTAGGACTTTATGGCAAAAGCAAGGTTTATACCAGCCGTGTTATTCCCATGCAACAGGTGCATTCTTTGGGGGCGGTTTGGTCGCTCCCTTTTGCAAAAGGACAGGTATTTTCGCTCTCAACGGAAGTTGAAAACCTTTTTGATTCGCCTGTTTTCAATAATTTTAAAATGCAAAGTGCCGGCCGAAGCATTTCTGCAAAAATAACTCTGGAGTTTTAAAGAATGCATAGGTACAGGAATTATATAGCCCTTTTCGCACTAATATTTGCAGTGATAAATACGGCCTGTATGGTAGAGAATCTGGAGGATCAAATCGAAATTCCAAAAACCGATTTCGGCCAATTTAATTATGTAATTGCAACCGAAGACGCATCCACCGAAGACATCACCGTTTTCTACTCGTTCAACCTGCATGATATTGATCCCGATATTTCATACGATTTGATTGGAGATGGCGCATTTTTTGTGAACTCAAATCCATCGGTATCGTCCGGGCATTATTCGATGAATCAGTATCTATTCTCGCTGGCCAAAGACAAAAAGGGATATTCGTCAACGCCGGGGCTGTACCGTTTGACCCTGAACGACAAAAACAGAATGTATATAGATGAAAGTCTGAGCATTTCGAAGAATAATCTGTTTCCTGCACGCCAATTGGATATTGTGGATGAGCATCTGGGTTATTTCTACGACGAGGGCAAAGAAGCGTACAAAATCCAATCGTTCGACCCTGCCCGAATGATTTTAACGGGCTCCATAGATTTAAAACCAATCATCGAAGAGTTCAGGCCAAATGTGCAATGGACGGATGAAACGGGCAATAACCTGGTGCGTGTGGGCTCGCTGGTGCTGGACCATAAACAAGGCAAATTATTTGTAAGTGTTACATTTTTGGAAGAGGCCGGTTTTAATTTAATAGCGGACGATGAAACCCATTTTTACCTCGCCGTAATAGATATACAAACCAATGAAGTTGAAAAAATAATTGCCTACGAAGGGGTAAGAACCGTCGGTTTTTTTGTATCCGAAAATAAAGCCACCACTTTAGGTGATGACGGTAACCTGTATTTTAGCTCATGGGGCTGGAATCAGTTCAACGCACACAATCCATCTACGGTATTTCGCATAAAAAAAGACGAAACCGATTTCGATGAGGAATGGTCGATAAATATAGAAAGAATGTTCGGGCCGGAACGTATTGCACAATCTATTATAGCCTATAATGGCAAGATATATTTGCACATATCGGAAAATCCTTACGTTTTTTCAGATGATGCACCCACCCATATCAGAATGAATTATTACGAAATCGATCCGTCAACGCCGGGAACGGCCAAAAAACTGGATATTCCAACTTCAAACTCATCACCACGCATGAACGTATTCAGTATTGTGGACGATAAACTTTTCATGGCTGTGCCAAATCTGGAAAAAGAAAAGTTCAACGGTTTTTATTCTCTGGACAAAAACGGAGTTCTCAAAAAAGAGATAACCATACAAAACAAATACCGCCCTACGCGTTTGTACAAGCTACATCCTTAAAATTGGAAATATTTTTCAGCACAACTATAACCGAGTCCAAAAATTGTGCCCAAAAATGCTTAGCTTTGCTACCCAAAGAATGTAATACAGTTTTTATACATGAACATAGAAGAAAAATTAAAACAGATAAAATCACGGTTCGAAGAAGTTACCACCGCCATGAGCGACCCGTCCATTTTCGATAATCCCGAAAAATATACCGAATTGACCATAGAGCACGGTAACCTTAAGGAATTGGTGGAAGATTATGATGCGTGGGCCGATTTAAATCACCGAAAAAAGGGCAATGATGAACTGATAGAAATGAACGAAGATCCCGAAATTACTGAGTTGGCCAGGGAAGAAAACAAAGAGATTGCTGAAGAATTAGAGAAACTGGAAGGGAGTATAAAGTTTAAGTTAATCCCGAAAGATCCCGAAGATGCCCGAAATGCCATTATGGAAGTGCGGGCGGGAACCGGTGGCGACGAAGCCGCGTTATTTGCCGGCGAATTGTTCGATATGTATCGTCGATATGCCGACGGCCAGGGTTGGGAAGTCAGTATTTTGGGACTTCACGAATCGGAAGTTGGCGGATACAAAGAAATTACATTCTCGCTCGAAGGAAAGGAAGTATTCGGTAAAATGAAATACGAATCGGGAGTACACCGTGTGCAAAGGGTGCCTGCCACCGAAAGTCAGGGCCGTGTGCATACATCGGCGGCAACCGTGGCCGTTTTGCCCGAAGTGGAAGAGGTTGACATAGAAATCAATCCATCCGATTTGCGAATCGATACGTTTAGGGCAAGCGGTGCGGGTGGACAGCACGTAAACAAAACGGATTCAGCCATCAGAATTACGCACGAACCTACCGGAATTGTGGTGGAATGCCAGCAAGAACGCTCGCAGCACCAGAACAAAGAAAAAGCTATGGTGATGCTCCGCTCCAGAATGTACGATATTGAATTGGAAAAAAAGCAAAAAGCACGCGCCGCCGAACGCAAAAGTCAGGTATCCACGGGCGATAGATCGGCAAAAATACGAACTTATAATTTCCCGCAAGGCCGCTGCACCGACCACCGCATAAACCTGACCCTGTACAATTTGGATAATATTATGAAAGGTGATTTACACGAACTAATAGAAGCTTTGCAGGTACAGGATAACCTGGAGAAATTAAGCGAACTGAGTGAGTAAAAAGCAGTGTGCAAACAACAGAGTATTCCATAAAAAAAGCCCGTTTTACACAAAAACGGGCTTTTTTGCTTTATGGAAATAAATTTAAACTAGGCTTTTACTTTAGGGCCAGCTGCCTTGAGCTCATCGCTGGCCTGATCTTCGAACTGTTTGAAGTTTTCGATAAACATTTTTGCCAGCTCGCCGGCTTTTTTATCGTAATCGTCGCCATTTTCCCAGGAATTACGAGGCATCAGTACCTTAGAGGGTACACCCTCAATCGAGGTAGGCACTTTTAAACCAAAAACAGGGTCTTCTGCGTATTCCACATTATCCAGTTTCCCATCTATGGCCTGTGCCAACATGGTACGGGTATAAGCCAATTTCATGCGCGAGCCCACGCCATAAGGTCCGCCCGACCAACCGGTATTCACCAACCAAACATTTGCACCATGTTTGCGAATTTTATCTGCCAACAGTTCAGCATATACCGTTGGATGCGATGGCATGAACGGTGCTCCAAAACAGGCCGAAAAAGTGGCTTGTGGTTCGGTAACGCCGCGCTCGGTTCCTGCAACTTTTGCAGTATAACCGCTAATAAAATGGTACATGGCTTGCTCCGGGGTCAGCTTAGAAATGGGAGGGATTACACCGAAGGCATCCGCCGTTAGAAAAATAATGTTTTCGGGGTGATTGCCCGTGCCCGTTTTGCTGGCATTGGGAATAAAATGGATTGGATATGCACAGCGTGTGTTCTGGGTCAGGCTCACATCGTCAAAGTCGGGCTCCCGATCATCGTTCAGAATTACGTTCTCCAGAATAGTGCCGGGCATTTCGGTGGTTGCATAAATCATCGGTTCGTTTTCGCGCGATAGATTAATGGTTTTTGCATAGCAACCGCCTTCAAAATTGAAAACCCCTTTATCGTCCCAGCCATGCTCGTCGTCGCCAATCAGAATTTTGTCGGGGTCGGCTGAAAGAGTGGTTTTACCGGTTCCCGATAGCCCAAAAAACACGGCTGTTTTGCCATTTTTATCGTGATTTGCCGAACAGTGCATGGGCATAATGCCTTTTTGGGGCAATAAATAATTCATAACCCCGAATATTCCTTTTTTTACCTCACCCGAATAAAGCGTTCCGCCTATCAAAATGATTTTTTTCTTAAAATCGCACAAAATAAAGGTGCTGGTAGGGGTTCCGTCCACTTTTGGGTCTGCTTCGAAGAACGGAGCCGCCAAAACGGTAAACTCCGGCTCATGGCCGGCCAATTCTTCTTTAGAGGGCCTGATGAACATATTATGCGCAAATAAGGCATGATAGGCCGCTTCGCTTACCACACGTACTTTCAACCTATTTTCTTCGTCCGCACCGCAAAAAACATCTTTAACAAAAAGTTTTTTATTGTTTAAATAATCCTGAACTTTTGCATATAAATTATCGAATACTTCCTGCGTGGTTTCCTGGTTAAAACCGCCCCAATCGATATGGTCCGTAAAGCCTTCCTGTTTTACAAAAAACTTATCTTTTGGCGAGCGGCCGGTGTATTTTCCGGTATGTACCAAAAGCGCATGATCTTTGGTAAGCATAGCTTCGCCATTTAAAATGGCATGCTCGTATAACTCAGCAGGATTCAAATTCCAGTAAACATTTTTATTGTTTTCCAGACCTAAATAGTCTAAACCAAAATGACTTTTAGGATTTGTATTATAGTTAACTCTCATTTTTAGTTTATTGATTAAAATGTGGCCGTAAAGTTAAGTATTAAACATTAGAATTTTAAGTTTTACTTTAATAAAACTTGATTTTAAAATCTATTTAATGCCTTGGAAAAAAGCGCTTTTCTAATTAATGTAAGCACATAACAAGGCTTAAATATAGTCAAAGTATTTGTATATAAAATGAAATTTAATAACCGAAAATCAGTAACACTTCAGTAAAAAATATGACAGAGCATCCAAATACCGTAAAAGTTGGGCTGATTCAAACCACCTGCTCCGATAACACCTCCGAAAACCTATATAAACAGATGAGTTTGATAAGAGACGCTGCCGGTCAGGGCGCGCAGATTATCTGCCTTCAGGAATTTTTTAATACGGTATATTTCAGTGTCAAATATGATGAAAAAAACTTCGATTTGGCCGAACCGCTTAACGGAGAAATGACCGATAGCCTTGCCGGCCTTGCCAAAGAACTGGAAGTGGTAATCATTGCACCGTTTTTTGAGAAAAGAGCAAAGGGACTGTACCATAATTCGCTGGTTGTTATAGATGCGGACGGCACTTTATTGGGCTCGTATAGGAAAACACACATCCCCGATGATCCCGGATTTTACGAAAAATACTATTTCGCTCCCGGCGATGAAGAATCGGGTTTTAAAGTATTTGATACGCAATACGGCAGAATAGGCACGCTAATCTGCTGGGATCAATGGTATCCCGAAGCTGCCCGAATTACCGCCTTGATGGGAGCAGAAATAATATTTTATCCAACTGCTATAGGAACGCTGCGAAGCGAAGGTCGCGCGGAAAGAAAAGAATTTCAAGATGCCTGGGAAACCATTCAGAGAAGCCATGCCATTGCTAATGGTTGTTTTGTGGCATCCGTAAACCGGGTGGGCAAAGAAAGCGGCACCAAATATTGGGGTGGTTCCTTTGTGGCTGCGCCGTTCGGACAAATACTGGGCAAAGCCGGCGATAAAGAAGAAGTGTTGGTAGTGGAATGCAATCTGGACGAAGTAGAACAGCAACGCCGAACCTGGCCCTTTTTAAGAGACCGCAGAATAGATTTGTACGGCGGCATCCTCAAAAGATATATCGACGACGTGCCGGAAAATGAATAAAACCTATTTTATGCCCGCTGAGTGGGAAAAACACTCTGCCACACAGCTGCATTGGCCATCAAACAGAGAAACCTGGCCCGGCGAGCGCCTTGAAAGAGTGGAGCAGGTATATGTGGAAATTATCGGCGCATTGCATACATACGAGCCTATACACCTTTTTGTAAGCAATGAAAATATCAAGAAACGGGCAGAAAACCGGTTGAAAGATGCGGGTGTGGATTTTTCACGTATCCACTTCCACGTGCAGAAAATAAATGACGTATGGGCACGCGATTGTGGTCCCATTTTTGCCAAAAACGGGGAAGGGAAATTCATTCTTTTGGATTGGGAGTACAACGCCTGGGGCGAAAAATATCCGCCATTCGATGCCGATAATTTCATTCCAACCTATGTGGCAGATGTTCTGCGCATGGAAAGAGTAGAACCCAAAATGGTGCTGGAAGGCGGAGCCATAGACGTGAACGGAAAAGGTGTTTTATTGACTACCGAATCGGTGCTTTTGAACAAAAATCGAAACCCGGATCTCACAAAAGAGCAGATTGAAGAGCGTTTAAAAAAATATTTAGGATTGGAACAGATTATCTGGCTGAAAAAAGGACTTGCGGGCGATGATACCGATGGACATATAGACGATATCACACGTTTTTTAAACGAAAACACTGTGCTGACCATGATAAGCAACGATAAAAATGACGTAAATTATGAGGCGCTGCAAACCAATCTGGAAATCTTGAAATCGGTAAAATTGGCTAATGGCAAAAACTTAAAAATTGAAACACTGCATCTCCCCAATACCAAAATTGAAGGCACAACGGTGGACGGTTCCGAATATGTTCCGGCAAGCTATGCCAATTTCTACATAGCAAATGGCGTGGTGCTGGTGCCTCTTTACGATCCGGCGCACGACCAACAAGCAATGCAATTATTAAAAAAATACTTCCCCGAAAGGGATATAATAGGCATAAACTGCGCCGATTTGGTTTGGGGCCAGGGCTCCATACATTGTATAACACAACAATGGTATTTTAACGAATATAACAGGCTATAAAATCAGAAAAATGAGCCAAAAAAACAGATTCTACTCTTATTTGAATTCAGCGGAGGAAATACTTTCCGGCTACGATGGGTCCGAACCCTTTTCCATTGCCATAAGAAGATTTTTCAGAGTGCATAAAAAATATGGTTCACGCGACAGACGAACGATATCGCATCTGTGCTACTGCTATTTTCGCTTGGGTAAATGGAATATGGATTTGCCGATTCAAGAAAGGATTTTAACTGCTTTATTTTTATGCTCAGAAAACGAAAATGCCATCATCGATGCCATAAAACCGGAATGGTCGGATAAAATAACTCAATCCATTCAAGAGAAAATGACGTTTTTGAATGTTGATGCAAAGCAGGTTTTTCCATGGCAGGACAAGCTGGACAAAAAAGTGGATTTTGAACCATTTACAATATCCCACTTCATACAACCGAGGCTGTTTTTACGTATCCGGCCGAAAAACCAGGATTTGGTGCTTAAAATCCTCCAAAAGCACGAGGTGGATTATGAAACGCATTCAGATAACGGCATTTCCGTAGCCAATGGTACTCAAATCGATAGGTTTTTTACACCTGACAATGAAATAGTGGTGCAAGATTACAGTTCGCAGCGGGTAATCGAACTTTTTAATGAAGCCGACTTGCCCGAAAATGCAGAAGTTTGGGATAGTTGCGCCGGCAGCGGCGGTAAATCGTTGCTGATTTACGACGAAAATCCAGATATAAAACTCACGGTATCGGATGTTCGTCCGAATATTTTGAACAATCTCAAAAGCAGGTTTAAAACGGCGGGAATCGAGAACTATAAAAGTATGGTTTTGGATTTATCGGCAGTGGAATCAACCTCCATCAACAAAAAATTTGATATGATTTTGGTTGATGCGCCTTGTACCGGTAGCGGAACATGGAGCAGAACACCGGAGCAATTATTTCATTTCAGGGCGGAAAAAATAAATGAATATTCTAAAATTCAGCAAAATATTTTGGATGCAGTAATACCGAATATCAAACCGGGCGGGTATCTATTATACATTACCTGCTCCATTTTTGAGGCAGAAAACGACGCCCAAATACAAAGAACGGTTCTAAAGCACGGATTGCAGTTAATAAACTCGAAATTGCTGCCGGGATATAGCGAAAAAGCAGATACTTTGTTCGGCGCTCTCTTAAAAAAACCGGAATAAATCAAAATACTGCAAAATTGGCACAGAATTTAACCCGATTATGCTTTTATAGGCGTATAAACCCATCAAAAATCACATTTTTTGCCAATAACTGTTGTTCAACTTTAATATCTTATAAGATTGAAGGAATTTTTACTCAGATAAGCATAAAATATCGATGAATACTATTGATCACGAACGTTTTGAAGCCGTAATCGGGCTTGAAGTCCACGCGCAATTATTAACTAAAAGCAAGGCATTTAACACCGCACCCGCTCAATTTGGTGAGGCGCCCAATACGCAGGTAACTCCCAACTGTTTGGCGCATCCGGGTACGCTGCCGGTAGTAAACGAAAATCTGATTCGATATATAATTAAAATGGGACTGGCCACCGATTGCAAAATAGCCGAAAAATCCATTTTTGCTCGTAAAAACTATTTTTATCCCGATTTGCCCAAAGGTTATCAAATCTCGCAGGATGACCAACCGATTTGTTACGAAGGTTTTTTGGATATAGAATTGGACGAATACGATAAAAGAATAGGCATTACTCGTATTCACATGGAAGAAGATGCCGGAAAATCCATCCACGACCAAGACCCGTACAATACGCTGGTGGACTTAAACCGTGCCGGTACGCCGCTCATAGAAATTGTTTCGGAACCGGACATCAGAACGCCCCAGGAGGCCTATGCCTACCTCACCAAAATAAAGCAAATTGTGCAATATTTGGAGGTTTGCGACGGAAACATGGAAGAGGGAAGTTTGCGCTGCGATGCCAACGTATCGGTACGTCCGCGCGGACAAAAAGAATTTGGAACCCGTGCAGAAATCAAAAATATGAACTCGTTCCGTAACGTGGAAAGAGCCATAGAATATGAGATTTATCGCCAGATAGAACTTATTGAGAACGGTGGCGAAGTAATGCAGGAAACCCGACTTTGGGATACCAATAAGATGGAAACGCGTGCCATGCGCTCAAAAGAATCGGCCAAGGATTACAGATATTTCCCCGATCCGGATTTACCACCGGTTTATGTATCCAAAGAAATGCTGGAAGAAATTAAAGCCGAATTACCAGAACTGGCCGATAGGCGCCAAAAACGTTTTGTAGAACAATATGGAATGAGTGAAGTGGATGCCGTTACCATTACCGAAGACCGTTATCTGGCCGATTACTTTGAAGAAGTAGCCAAATTTGCAGAAAATGCCAAAGCCGCGCTCAATATTATTTTAAGCGAAGTACTTCGTGTGCTGAACGAGCAAGGCATTGAAATCGGAGAATTTACCATTTCACCACAAAAGGTTGCCGATTTGGTAAAACTCAAAGAAGAGGATAAAATCAACTCCTCTGCCATGCAGGATATTTTTAACGCCATGCTCGGTTCGGACAAAGAAGCCGAAGAACTGGCGAAAGAAATGAACCTGTTGCAGGTATCCGATACCGGATTTTTGGAAGAATTGGTAAACGAAATCATAGAAAATAATCCCGATGAAGTACAGCGTTTTAAAGAAGGGAAAAAACAATTGTTGGGCTTTTTTGTTGGGCAGGCCATGAAAGCTTCTAAAGGCAAGGCCAATCCCAAGATGATTACCAAAATGATTAACGAGAAATTGGGATAAAATCGATAAAACCCATCCCAAACTAAATTTTGAGGAATGAAAAAATACCATTTATTGCTCGTAGCCGCCATTATAATTGCTTTTGCCGGGTGCAGCAACAATAAAAACAAAAGCGCAAAAGCGAGGATAAATGCAACCATAACCGTTGCCGATTCCATCGACGCCTCCGGCGATTATTCGGGAATTCAACTTCTTATTACTAACGATAAAATCGGAGGGGAAAGAGACACTCTTTTTATCGCACAAACGGATACTTTAGGTAATTTAAAAGGCCAGGTTGAAGTGCCCGAACAGGGATTATATCCGGTAGCTATCAGCAGAAGCGGGAATTTGCTGTTCAATACACAGGCTATTTTGGCCGCGAACGATACCCTGAACATTACCGGCGAACTTCCCGGATTAGAGCAAACTTTTGAGGTGGTCAGCAAGGAAGAAACGGCTTTTAAAGTGTACAAAAGGGTAGAACATGGCTTCAACAGGGTACTTGCCTTTATGCAGACCGGCGCCTTGAGTGATTCCACATTACCCGCCGAAATAAGTAAATGGAGCGATTTATATTGGGAAGCTTATACCAAACACCCGGAAACAATCGGCTCGCTTTTAAGCGCACGCGAATCCATCCGTATTTTGGATGGTTTTGACAATGAGCTGATGAAACAACGACTGAACGAATCGCTGAAAAATGAAAGGATGATTGAGTTTGCCGCCGATTTTGGTACAGAAATGGCAGCCAGGGAAAGAGGTCTGGAAGCATCCATCAAATATCTGGATTCTTTAAAAACCCTTACCAAAAATGAAAAACTGCACCTGGGGCTGGATATTGCCGTTATAAGCGCGTATTACGATAGCTCCGAAGTGGATAGAGCACAGTCTAAATTGGATAACTTCAAAAAGAAGTATAAAAAGGATGAAAGAGCCATGGCATGGGCAGACGACATGGATTATGACTTCAAAAATTTATCGTTGGGCAAAGAAATACCGGAATTTTCGTTCACAACTTTCGAGGGCGACACTCTGAGCAACGAAAGTGTGAAAGGAACAGCCTATATTCTGGAAATAACATCGGCCACAAATAATATGTATCAAGACCAAATTGACCGCACCTATATTATTCAGCAGATATATTCAGAATATGGATTGAATGTGTTTACCATACCCATCGACCGAAGCGAGATTACCGTGCAAGCGTTGTTTGATGAATTTGAAAATCCCTGGCCAGTTGCCGTGCCGGGTAGCTTTGATGTTACCGAGGTTTTGGAGAAATTTAATGTGAGCAAACTGCCGACCCGATTTTTAGTGGATACCGAGGGTAAAATTGTCAGGAAATACGAACTTAATGAGTTTTCTGACGTGATTGGCGCCATAAATGGTATATTTAATAGAAACAGTAAAGAAGAAATTAATTAAACATGCGTAGATTTTTGATAGCCGGAAACTGGAAAATGAACTGCGGTCCGGATGAAGCCGCAAAACTTTTGGAAGGCATAAAAACCCAAAAACCGACCATTTCGGAAGATGTGGATGTACTGGTTTGCCCGCCTTTTATCTCACTATCGATGGCCGTAAATTATTTGCACGATACCGATATTCAGATTGGCGCACAAAATTTTCATTACGAAGATAACGGTGCATTTACGGGTGAAGTAAGTGCAACTATGTTGGCCGAAAGCGGATGTAATTTTGTGCTGATAGGGCACTCCGAGCGTCGCCAATATTTTGGGGAAACGGACAAAACCGTAAACAAAAAAGTACGCAAAGCGTTGCAGCATTCACTGGCCCCGGTGGTTTGCGTGGGCGAAACTCTGGAACAAAGAAAGGAAGGCAGCCACTTCGATTTGGTTCGTATCCAGATAAAAAATGCTCTGGCCGAAATTTCCGGCGATGATGTTTTGGATGTAACCATTGCTTACGAACCGATTTGGGCTATTGGTACCGGCGAAACTGCCACGCCGGAGCAGGCACAGGAAATGCACGCCCATATCCGTAAAAGTTTGGCCGAATTGTACGACGAAGAAACCGCATCGGCCGTTCGTATTTTATACGGCGGAAGTATGAAACCCGGAAATGCCGGCGACTTGTTAAGTCAGCCTGATGTGGATGGTGGACTGATTGGAGGTGCCAGTTTAAAAGCGGCCGATTTCACCGAAATTATCGATATAGCTGAAAAACTTTCGTAATCTCACAGCTTTTATACCGTTCATTTCATAAGTCAACGCCCCATGTTGGGTGTGTTGAAAATCACATCATGGATTTAACCATTATGAAAATGAAATACATCATAACACTTTCAATCTGTCTGTTTTTGGCCGTAATCAATGCCGGCGCTGTGAGGGGACAGGCATTGAATGGCCAAGATGTGAAGGTGTTATACGACGGATTGGATAATCCCACCGCACTTTATCTGACCCATCAAAATATTTTTGTAGTAGAGCAGGGTAAGAACAGGATTTTGAAGCTCGATTATTCGGGTGAGGTGCTGGGAACTTATGGAAGCCGTGGAAGCAGTGATTATCAACTAAATCGTCCCGTTGATATTGACGCCACTAACGGACTGAAAGTGTTTATATCTGATTTAGGCAATAACAGAATCCAGGTTTTCGACCGCCATTGGCAGCTGCTCAGTTCCATTAAAGATTTATCGGCTTTTAGAAGCAACCGCAGAATCAATCCCACGTTTTTAAGCGTAAACAAACAGGGTGAACTGCTATTTTACGACAATCAAGCCAAAAGCATACTCAAAATGAATGAAAACGGAGCATTTATCGATGAGTTCCCCGTTCCTGCCGAGGTTAAAGACGTGGCTAAACTGCAATTGATGGAAAACAGCATCCTATTGCTCGATAAAAAGCAAAAAGCCGTACATAAAATATCGGAAAATGGACTGTATGAAAGTTTTTATCCTACCGCATCCGGCACAACATCCTTCCATAAAACAAAAAATGCACTGTGGACGGCCGACGCTGCATCCGTAAATAAAGACGGTGAAGAATTTTGGCAACTGAACCGGCAAAAAGAAACCATTCGGGATATTTTTGTAACGGAAAACAGGATTTTTGTGTTGACCAATAAAACACTGCTTTCAATAGATATTTAAGCACAAAAATGATGGATTTTTTTGATAAAAACCGATCTTTTCAGGAAATGGCATTGGAAGTATTCCGCTATCAAATCGAAAATAATGCGGTTTACAGAACGTTTTGTGAGACATTGGGCTTGGCTCAGGCTACAAAAGTATCCGATTTCCCCTTACTTCCTATTCAAGCCTTTAAAGATGCACCGATTATAACCATTTCGGAACAATCGGAAGCTAATATATCCGAATTACCATATTTCCAAAGCAGCGGTACTGCCGGTATGCAACGTAGCACGCATTATTTGCTAGACACATCCGTTTATAAGCACTCGATATTAAAGGGAATGAACGAATTTTATAATATCGACGATTATGTGATTTGGGCCTATACACCCGGCTACAGTGAAAATCCGAATTCATCGCTTATCTGGATGTTAAATGTACTGATTGAACAGGATAAAACGGGTTTAAGTCGATTTTTAGAGCTGAATAAACCACTACCGATGAGGGATTTTTCCAAAATAAAAGATGCCGGTAAAAAATTGATGATATTCGGTGCGGCGTTTGGGTTGTTGGATGTGCTTGAAATTGAAACTGTGAATGTGCCGCCCGATACGATTATCATGGAGACCGGCGGCATGAAAACCTATCGCAGGGAAATGAACAAAGGCGATTTGCACCGAACCCTGGCCGGTAGATTTGGATTGCCACAAGGGCAGATACATTCCGAATATGGTATGGCGGAGCTGCTGAGTCAGGCATATAGTTTGGGCGATGAGTGGTTTAAGTGCGTGCCGTGGATGGAAGTAAGCATCAGAAATCCAAAAAACCCGCTTGAATGCGTTGCAAATGGAAAAGAAGGTCTGATTGGAATTATCGATCTGGCCAATATCCACTCCTGTGCATTTATACTGACCGGAGATAGGGGAGTGATGTCCGAAGATGGGCGTTTTAAAGTGCTGGGCAGATGGGATCCACAAAATTTACGTGACTGTAACTTTTTAATAGACCAGGATTGAGAAAAATGGAAGAACACATCCAAAAAGTTGCCCAAGTTACCAAAGAATGGTTGCGATCCGACAATATGCACCTCAAAAAGATGATCGATAAAACGGTAGCGGATGATTTGTTTTCCATAGAGGACATTAAATTTCAAATACGGGCGCTGAAACAGAAAATTGATGCGGGACAGATTGAGGAATGGGCAAAAAAAGCCGAATTGAATTCCGAAAACAATAATTTTGGCCAAAAAACACTCTGTTTACATGCAGGAAACCTGCCGTTAGTGGGATTCCAGGATGCACTGGCTTGTATATTATCCGGTGCCGATTATTATGGAAAATTATCCAATAAAGATCCATATCTATTGCAAAGCTATCTGGATAAAATGATAGAAGCGGGATTGGACAACCGTATAAAATACTCTACCAATTTAAACGATTTTGCAGGCATAGAAGCAGATAAAATGTACTTTGCCGGCTCTGAAAATACGGTGGAAGCTGTAAAAACTATTGCCAAAAAAATAAACGCCGTCAAAGAAAATGTAGAATGGATTATACGCACCGCCAAATTCTCGATGGCTTATTTACCCGACGATAACGCCGATAATATGGAAAGTTTGGTAGAAGCGGCCTTTCGATATGGGGGACAAGGTTGCCGTTCGGTGGCTGTAGTGGTAAGTCCGATTTCATTTGGAAGTTATAAATGTCCGTTTCAGGATTATGTAGAGGCTTTTTGGATGAAAAATCCACAGCTTAAAAAACCCGATAAGGCACTGGAATATCAATTTGCGTACAACAAAGCGGTGGGCAGAGAACAGGCCTGGATGGACGATTTTTTGATTCAGGAAACGGAAGAGTTCCCCGATTTGGATTATACGCTCCACTGGGTGCAAGGCGATGAACAAAAGGTGCGCGAACTGGTCCAAAAATACGGCGATGCCCTGCAAAGTGTTTACACTACCGGACAAAAAATAGAAGGCCTGAAAACCGAGCTCCTCAGTACCGCCCAAACCCCCAATTTATGGTGGGAACCCGATGGAATACCGGTGTTGGATTTTAGATGAGTAGCTGTTTGTTGAAGAGTTGATTGGTTATCTGTTGTTGGATGTAGGTTTTCGAAAGATCGTCATTGCGAAAAAATACGCAGCAAATGCAAGTATTTTTGTGGCAATCTCCTGCTTCAAGCGTGCCCTCTCCCGTCGAACGAGAGATGGTGTTTTCCTCAGTAGAGGGTCAATGGTTATATACTCAGAAAGGCATCTTGATGTGAATTTATGCGGTTCGTTTTCTAAAGCACGTTGGGACCACCCCGGTTTATGCGCAAGCGCAAAACCTGCCCTGCGCCAGCTGGCGCAGGGAATGGGGCTAAGATGCTCAGTCAGAATATCTACTTTATAATATCGATTTATGTAATTATAAAAAATCTATAACAAACCAGCCAATAACTATCATAAAATTAACTATTTAACTAATAATAAATTCTCCGCCGGCCGGCGGAAGGGGTGCCCGTTTGCGGGTGGGGTGGTCAGGAGAGTATTTCGGTTCCGCTAAATGCTACTCAATCTATGCATGACCTGAATAAGTAGTTTTCTGTGTACCGATATGATTAAAACGAATGGTAATACAGCTAAAATATGTTATATTATCTCTTATAGGTGACTTTTTTTTATTTGCAACCTCAATCTATATTAAAGAACCCGTGAATAAATTTCAGATAGCAGAGTATATAGTCTCGAAATATCAAGGAACTGTAAGCCCTTTGAAACTTCAGAAATTGATGTACTATTGCTATGCTTGGCAATTGGTTGCCAAGAAGAAATTATTTGATGCGCATTTTGAGGCTTGGCCGTATGGTCCGGTTGAACCGGATATTTATAAAAAATATAAGAGCTTCGGAAAAAAGCCTATAGTGGCAACAGAAACAGTTGAGCTGAATGTGCCTTTGTTGGATTTTATTTTAGACAGTTATTCAGTTTACTCGGCTATTGAGTTGTATAAAACCACCCATCTTGAAGAGCCTTGGAAAAGCTGTCAGAAAAAAGGAGGGCATATTCCAGACGGTATTATGTACAATTTTTATAGTAAACAGGCTTTTGCCAAAAATTTCCCTATTAAAAAAGGGAATAAGTATTACCCGCCTAAAACATATTCTCACTATGCCTTTACTTTTGATATGGAAAAAGAATATGTACCTGTTTTTAAGGATATAAAAGAATATTTATACAGCTTTGACTTTGAGCATAAGAACCTTGCCGAGGTACTGAATAAATATGACTTTAAAAATTGATAAAGCTGAGTTAATTGTAACCAACGACCTTCTGGCCGATTATGCTGTTGATACGGCGCTTACAGCGGAAGAGGTATATAAGACAAGTTGGAAACGTTATAATACCTTGCACCAGTTATTGGTTGAAGATATATTTAGTGATAAAGATAACAACCACATAAATATTTATGCGTTTTTACCAAAGCTTATACATGGTTTTATTTATCGGGATTTATTTACTTTTGCGGGGCAGTATAGATTAAAAAAAGACCCACGGAAAGGGGTAATATATTTTGGCATCCAGCATGGTCATAAGCAAACTCCTAAATACATGGGTGATTCTCCTGAAAGTATTGAAGAAGGTATTACAGATGCAATTTCTTATTTATTCACCGATTCTATTGACCCATTGTATCAAGCCATACGTTTTTATCAAAAATTTATAAATGTTCACCCTTTCTACGATGCGAATGGCAGAATAGCCCGTTTGATAGCCACAATTTATCTTGATAACTACAATCTTGTATTAGATTGGAGTGAATTCAGTGGAAAGAAAAAATTTTTTAAGAAATTAAATCGTTGCCACGATTTACCAAATAATAAGACATTCTCTCGCTTAACGAATTATTTAAGAGCTTTTAGTTATACGATAAACAGTATTGAAGATATTGAATAATATTGGGGTTTCTCACCATTTATCAATACAAAAAACCAAATAACCAGAGCGGGATTTTATTCTGACTGCCATAGTCAATTTCATCCGCCGCGATATAGGCCAGTGGCACTCCTGTAATTTGTATGCCTGTTTTTGTAGCGCCGCCAACCTCAAAAGTATAGGTTTGATTTACCATGAAATCACCAAATTTTGAGGAAGTAACCTCATGTTTTACTTTTAGTTGATTTAAGAAAAAGGTTTCTCTTAAATTGCCTTTATTTGGTGCTGGATTATTAAAAACATAGAAAAGATTGGGATTTTCCAGGTATATTTTATCCGGTTTTTGGAGGTAACTGATCCCTTTAGCGCTGCTTCGCAAGAGATTTAAAATATTGCTTCTTTCCAATAAATGGAGTGCTTTGAGAACCGAGTTTCTTGGACTATCAACCTTATCGGCCAGTGCCTGTATATTTGGGGTATAGGGCACGATCTGACTCAGTACAAAAAGCAGGTTTTTCATTCCCTTTACAGTAGAGTAGTTCAACGGCTCAACCGCCGGTAAATCCACATCCAATGTAAGTTGCACGGTTTGTTGCAATTTTTGGTGGTAAGATTTTTTATCCGATTTATAAAAAGGGTAATAACCGTGTTTTAAATAGTCTTTAAAATGTTTTAAAGGTTCGATTAAATCATTGATTTTATCACTTATTCCTTCGTGGTTATCCAAAAGTTCATTCAAAGAAACAGGTGCAATGTTTACTCCCAATTCTATTGTTAGATATTCACGGAAGGACATTCCGTATAAATGATAGGAGGTCATTCGTCTGGATAGATCGGCCACTCCCTTGTCAATTTTCAAAGCTGAAGAACCCGTTGCAATTATTTTAATATCTGTAAGGTTATCATATAGGTTTTTCAAATCCCTTGACCAGTACTGATATTGATGTACTTCGTCTAGGTAAAACACCCGATATCCTTCATCATATAAATCTTCGATTAGCAGTAATAAACGGTTTGATTCGAAATAAAAATCGTCCAAACTTAAATAGATAGCATTATTAGGATTTTTTTTAAAATGCTGCAATAATAAAGTGGTTTTACCTGAGCCTCTGGCGCCCTTAATCAAAATTAAAGGCTGAGACCAATCTATATCATTGTATAGATATCGAATAAAATCGGTTTTAATTCCGTTTTTTCTACGGTTTGAAATGTTTAAAAGTCGTTTTTTCATGGTACAAACGTAAATTATTCAGTATAAGTGTTAATTTAATAAAGCAAATATACTAAATAGTTTTTAGAAAAAGCAATAATTAAAAATGTTAAATGGAAAAACTGTTATAGTTATTTGTTGAATGGTTGATTAGTTGATTGGTTAATCGGTTGTCGGTTATCTGTTATCTGTTATCTGTTATCTGTTATCAGGGTTTTCTCGTTTTTTTCTCGTTCGGATCCGCCGGTGGCGCGGATTCGGAATGGACCCAGGAACCTCTGGTTCCAGTGATGGCCTCTCCCGGTTTTGTGCAGGCACGGTTTAGAGATTAGGGGATTAAGAGAATAGGAGATAGGTTATCCATTATCGGCAAATCAGATACGACTAGGTTGGCGCCCGAATATATAAAATTCATTTCCGTCGGATTTATCCGACGAACTGATTTTGTGCGTATTGTTATCGGGGCATTAGCCCCATAGTGTATATTCAGATGATATATTTTAATCTTTACTAAATTTTTTCATTGTACATCATTTATAACAAATTAATACCTATAAATAAGCCATAATAAAGTTAGTGGATTTGTCCGGTTTACTATTATCTTACGCTTATCCCAATAACTAAATTTAGATTTGAATTGAATTTTGAGCTATTAAAAAACCGGTGCGAAACGAACAGCCAGATTTCCAACCGCGTAATTGATAATTTTCTAATTTACTATGCTGCCAATAGCGTTGGCATAGATAAAGAATTTGACCGGAGAGTGCGGCCATATAAGCATATTATTAAAGAGTTTGATCCCGAATGGACGGATATGCTTAAAATGCAATATATAGGGCATAGAATATTTAAAGAATCGGGATACATCCACAGATTATTGCAAGGTGAGCAGGTAAAAAATCTGACACCGGATGATCTTTACTTCCTGCAGCAACAATCGAAAAAGCCGTGGCGTTTTAGTTTTTCGACCATAGTAAAGAGTCCTGCCGCAGACTTTTATGAAATGGAAGATTACCTGACCGGCGAAACCTATTTACTGTATTCAGAGAGTATCGGCAAAATTCTCGAAGTGCAATCTCCCATTATGTGGTTTAATCTGATTGGGTTTAATGGTGAATGTTGGCAAAGTTATGGTCCTATTGCCCATTATCAGAGTTTTGGTCCCGATGATATCTTCTTTTTTGCAACGGAGCTGCAACCTGCAATTGAAACGTTAGAGGATTTGGCAGATAATATCGAGTTAAATCCCGTGCCATATATGATGTTGCTGTATGGCTCTCAGGTACCGGTAATGCAACAAGGGGGTAAGATGGCAATGTTTATAAAATCGTACATTGAGGTGCCTGATTTAGATCTAAAAAAACTCGAGGACGAGTTTGTATTGCAAAAAAAGCGACGCATATTGAAGCTAAAAGCGCCTGAAGTGGATAGTTATCCAGATTTTGCCCGGGCCTATTATAATGCTGCCGACCAGGAAATTGTACTCTCGGCCTCCACCATAGAAGGGTATGATTATTTGGCAGCAAAAATCGAACGTTGCGGTATTCCGCTGCCCGAATACTACTATATTTATGTACAACCTTCCATGTTTCATACTACAGGGATAATTCTAAAAAAAAAGTTGGTTTTCGATGAATACGAAGAGTTATTCTTCGAAGAGGATTATCTGGAAGAGGAGGAGGGTGATTTTGAAGATATGAATAAACTGCTCGATTTATTGATACCGGCTATCAATGCCGATGAAAAACCGGATTATAAGAAACTGGCAGATCAAACCGGTCTGGACGAGGATATTATAAAAGAAATGGTGGCAATGATTAATGATATGCGGTTCAAGGATATGCCATAGGTAATTTCAGTGTTATTTTTGGGCTTCATTGCCGCCTAAAGAGACTCTTATAATTCGCTTAACATGCTTTTCGTAGGCCATATTTTGGAAATCGAACCACTGCCTGCGATAGTCTGAGTTATGGATAAAGTTATTAAAATGAGAAAAAGGTTTTGGGCGGTTCAGAATATCGAAAAGTAAGTTCTGAACGTTGGTGTCATCCAATTGTTCGGCAAAATCGGCCATTATTTGATAAGAATCCTGCGAAGAGAGGGGCTCAAAAGCCAAATATCTTTCCCAGCTTTTGTGACGGGGTAGGGGGTTGCCCTCTTTATCCGTATCGCCGTACCAATCGTAGTTTTCATAATCCTCCGGCAGTTCTTCAATTTCCAAAGTATCCCGGTTCAGATAGCACGTTATGCGTAAAGAGCCGCTTTGCAATGACCGCGCAATTTCGATCGCTACCTTTTCATACTTTTCGGGCAATGCTGAAACAGGCTCTTCCGCTTCAATTTTGGGCAAAATGCTCGTCTGCATAAAATGCGCAATCTTTTCCAGCAGACGTTGGTCATCTTTTATCTTTTGCAAAATAGCCTGGATATCATCCAATAGTTGTTGTGGCATAATGGCTGTTTTTTTGAGGAATGAAATGCATTTATCCGAATGTAGGAAATATTTTTCATTGACGAAGGAGATTTTTAGTTAGGTGAAATAATTATGAATTATGAATGTGGAGGTATGAGCCTTCTCTAAAGGGTCGTCATTGCGAAAAAATACGCAGCGAATACAAGTATCTTTTTGGCAATCTCCTGATATAGCAACTAACGCTTTCTGTGTAATCTATTCTTTTTCCTCGTTCCGATCCGCCAGTGGCACGTATTCGGAATACTCTCAGAAACCTCTGGTTCCGGTGTGATCTAGTTGTAGGAAATTGGAAATGAAAAATATAAAATTATCACTAAAACGTCATCATTGTTGATACGAAAGCTTTGATTGGAAATCGGAACTGCTTATGTACTTTTTCCCGTAAAACGGTAGAGAATATGGTTCTTGAACTTATCAATCTTATTTAGGCACCTACAGAACCGAATTTCCATGATTATTCGTTTTTTATTCAACCTTTTGAAGACTTCCTCTTCTGAAAAGGTATTCATTTCCCCTTCTTTCCATGCTTGATATCTGGAATCTGCTTCATTTACCCAGTTAGCCATAATATTTTCATTACCATCGGAGACAGTCGGTTCCAAGCTACCCAATAATTTCAACAACAAGGTCAGTCGGTCTTTTTTATCCAACTTTAAAACTTTATTTTGTATGTCGGGAATAGTATGCAGAGTTCATTTTAATAAATAATGAATTGTATTTCAATTTTAATCAAAATTTAGGGTATTCACGGAAGCCTACGAACACTTCAAACAGTTCAAAAAAATTTCAATTCCTTTCTGGTACGATTAAGAGGGTTTCGGTTCAGCACAATACTTATACCGCCAAAAAATTTCAATTCCTTTCTGGTACGATTAAGAGATAAATTGCTCGTATCTTTTCGCATAATACGCTTCCATTTCAATTCCTTTCTGGTACGATTAAGAGCGTTTTTTGCGGCTAATTCATCCCGGATTAAATACCATTTCAATTCCTTTCTGGTACGATTAAGAGGCCTGGATGCCCTGGCAACGGCTTATATCTTAATAATTTCAATTCCTTTCTGGTACGATTAAGAGGGTTTTAAAACCAGAAGGCACTTGTTTTGTGAATTATTTCAATTCCTTTCTGGTACGATTAAGAGTGAGGCTATTTAAGTTTATTAATAATGTAACATCTATTTCAATTCCTTTCTGGTACGATTAAGAGAAAATTCTCCTCGGGATATGCATATTTAACCATTTCATTTCAATTCCTTTCTGGTACGATTAAGAGCTCATATTCTGCCCGACATCAGTACTATTTATCTCAATTTCAATTCCTTTCTGGTACGATTAAGAGATTGTAAAAGTTGATGACACAGATTTTGATAATAAATTTCAATTCCTTTCTGGTACGATTAAGAGGCAAAATTAACTTGATACTCATCACCATAATTCGCATTTCAATTCCTTTCTGGTACGATTAAGAGTGCTCCGAACACCATCTTTCGGCTGGAATGCCGACATTTCAATTCCTTTCTGGTACGATTAAGAGCCCGAAACGGCAGCGCGAGCGCGCGATTTTATGCAAATTTCAATTCCTTTCTGGTACGATTAAGAGCGAAGCCGAAGTACCGTTAGGTCGTCCGTACACTAATTTCAATTCCTTTCTGGTACGATTAAGAGTACGATAGCGTCGTAGCCACCGTTACGGTAGGTATATTTCAATTCCTTTCTGGTACGATTAAGAGGATAAAAACGCTAACAACTATTCGGCGCGTAATATAATTTCAATTCCTTTCTGGTACGATTAAGAGATTCCAATCTACAATCTGCTGCTTAAAGAATGGCTCATTTCAATTCCTTTCTGGTACGATTAAGAGCATGTGCCCAAAATCGTGCTGATGGATTGAAGTCAAATTTCAATTCCTTTCTGGTACGATTAAGAGTAGGAATTTAAATAGAACTTTCACAAGTACAGTAAAATTTCAATTCCTTTCTGGTACGATTAAGAGTTCACAAATTGGAGAAATAGAGCAAGCGAAGTTAAATTTCAATTCCTTTCTGGTACGATTAAGAGCTCAAGTGAGGCTTTCAAGTGAGCAAAGGCTTCATCATTTCAATTCCTTTCTGGTACGATTAAGAGGAGGAAATTGTTCAATTAATGATTGGTGTTACGCCATTTCAATTCCTTTCTGGTACGATTAAGAGCATTGACTATCTGTCTTATGTGATTGATGGTGAAGCATTTCAATTCCTTTCTGGTACGATTAAGAGGTTACTCTTCTATCAGGGTTAGGAGGGGTTTCATAAATTTCAATTCCTTTCTGGTACGATTAAGAGTAATTATTCAGGTGCTAGCAATCCTTTTCATGTTAAATTTCAATTCCTTTCTGGTACGATTAAGAGACTATTGGTATATACGATTCCACCGTTTTTGTTGAGATTTCAATTCCTTTCTGGTACGATTAAGAGTTATGGAGAAGGCGAGTTTAGCTCTAAGGTTTATTTATTTCAATTCCTTTCTGGTACGATTAAGAGCGGGCTAAACTACTGTGTTCATGGACCGATGGTTATATTTCAATTCCTTTCTGGTACGATTAAGAGGGGCAAAACTATACTTTCCCAAAACTCGACACACCTATTTCAATTCCTTTCTGGTACGATTAAGAGTTACAACTCTATAGAGCGTCAATATTTTATAGCCCCATTTCAATTCCTTTCTGGTACGATTAAGAGTCATTTCTTCTCCTCATTAATCATTTTGTTGTGT
>CAZTOG010000011.1:0-67047 GCA_964615135.1 uncultured Balneolaceae bacterium
CCGTGAAGGCGGCCGTACCGTAGGTGCCGGCGTGGTAACCAAAATTTTAGGCTAATAATTAGCTTAATCAATTGAAAATTGAAATATGCGAAGACAAGTAGGCCGTACATACTGCCTACTTTCCGCATATACGGGCGTAGCTCAGTTGGCAGAGCACTGGTCTCCAAAACCAGGTGTCGGGAGTTCGAGTCTCTCCGCCCGTGCATATAACTAAATTAAATAAAATGGCAAAATTATCCGGAATATTTGATGGTGTGGTAGCTGAGTTTAAAAAGGTATCGTGGCCTACTCAGAAAGAACTGATAGACAACACCGTAATTGTAATTGTATTCTCAATAATACTCTCTGTTTTTATTTTTGGCATAGACCAAGTATATAGCACAGTATTAGAATTTATTTATAAATAATGGGAACAGAACAAGCACATGACTGGTATGTAGTTCGTTGCTTCTCCAGTCATGAAAAAAAGGTAAAAGAATATCTCGAGCGTGAAATAGAGGAACAAGGCCTGGAGCATAAAATCTCAGAGGTTTTGGTGCCAACCGAAACAATTGTTGAAATAAGGGCCGGTAAAAAACGCACGCGTGAAAAGAATTTCTTTCCCGGATATATATTATTGCATACCCACTACGATGAAGAAGTAAACAACCTTGTGCAAAGCACGCCTTCAAGTTTGGGTTTTTTAAAAGTAGATAAAACCCAGGTGCGTCCACAGCCGCTTAAAAAACACGAAATAAACAGGATATTAAGCAGGGTCAGAGATAGTGTGGAAGATATGCAAAACATCAGAATCCCTTACAGCGAAGGGGATTTGGTGAAGGTAATTTCAGGTCCATTCAAAGATTTTGATGGAACTGTACAGGAGGTAAACACCGATAAGTTAAAATTGAGAGTGTTAGTGTCCATTTTTGGGCGAAAAACCCCTGTAGAAGTAGACGTGAGCCAAGTGGAATCGGCTACTTAACAAAGAAACTAGTTGATCTAGCTATTACGCAAATAACAGAAGTTACTAATTTTAGGATCCTGATAATCCATGGCTAAAAAAGTTGAAAGAATCCTGAAACTCCAGATTACTGGTGGCCAGGCTACGCCTGCACCTCCCGTTGGTCCTGCCTTAGGGCAAGCGGGCATCAATATAATGGAGTTTTGTAAAGCCTTTAACGCTAAAACCCAGGACAAAGCCGGAACAGTCATCCCTGTAGAAATTACTGTGTTTGCGGACAAATCGTTTAGCTTCAAAACGAAAACTCCGCCCGCACCAGTACTTCTCAAAAAGATGGCCAAAATACAATCCGGTTCAGGCGAGCCCAATCTAAAAAGGGTGGGTTCGGTAACCTGGAGCCAATGCAAGGAAATCGCCCAAGAGAAAATGGAGGACTTAAACGCGTTCGACATCGAGGCTGGGGCAGAAATGATTGCCGGCACGGCTCGGAGTATGGGCATTAGAGTAAGGCGCGAGAAATAGAGGAATGTGATCATGGCAAAAAAAGGAAAGAAATACGAACAAGCAACGTCTTTGGTACTTCCAAATGTAGAATACAGCTTGGAAGAGGCTTGCGATTTAGTAAAGAAAACTTCGGCAACCAATTTTGATGCATCGGTAGATATTGATATCCGTTTGGGTGTTGATCCCCGCCATGCAGACCAAATGGTGCGAGGAACCGTGAGCTTGCCTCATGGAACCGGTAAAGAAGTCAGAGTTTTGGCTCTCGTAAACGAGTCGAAACAAGCTGAAGCTAAAGAAGCAGGCGCCGACCACGTTGGCTTGGATGATTACATACAACAAATTGAAGGCGGGTGGGCCGATATCGACGTGATTATCGCAACACCTGACGTAATGGGCAAGCTCGGAAGATTGGGTCGATTTCTTGGTCCAAGAGGCTTAATGCCAAACCCAAAAAGCGGCACCGTTACTATGGATGTAGCAGAAGCAGTAAAACAAGTTAAAGCCGGCCAGATTGACTTTAGAGTTGATAAGTACGGTATACTGCATACATCTATCGGTAAGGTAAGTTTCGATGCTAACGCGCTTAAAGAAAATGCAACCGCATTTTTAAGCACCGTTATGCGTTTGAGACCGGCGTCGGCTAAAGGACTTTATGTGAGAAGCATTTACATGAGTTCTACAATGGGGCCAAGCATACCTATAAGCAGAACCGCAGCTACATCCCTATAATAGGAGGAATTGAAAATATGCCTACTGCAGAAAAACAAGCAATTCTAAACGAAATAACCGAAAATCTGAAAAATTCGAATGGTTTATACATTACGAAATTTACAGGCATGACGGTATCAGATTCAAACGAATTGCGTGGTGAGTTCCGTAAGGGAAACGTATTCTACAAAGTTTATAAAAATAAATTAATGAAACTGGTTATGGAAGATTTGGGAGGATATGAAGATATCATTCCCAATTTGATAGACCAGAACGCATTTGTATTTGTAGATGATGAATTATCAGCACCAGCAAAAATATTGAAAGAATTTACCAAGAAGTATAAGAAGCCCGAATTTAAAGGCGCTTTGATCGATGGTGAATACTACGGACCGGATAAACTGGAAGCCCTGGCCGCAATGAAGTCGAAAGACGAAGTTATCGGCGATATAATAGGCTTGCTGCTGTCACCAATCACCAACGTGATAGGTGCGATAAATGCACAAGGTTCCAATATTGTTGGCGCTTTAAAAACCATCGCCGAAAAAGGCGAATAACAAACCCTTATTAAACCTGTCTTTAGAAAGGCAGAAAATTTTTATAATAAATTAAAACACTGGAGATAAAAATGGCTGACATTAAAGAACTTGCTGAACAGCTTGTCAACCTAACTATCAAAGAAGCAAACGAACTAGCACAAGTATTAGAAGATGAATACGGTATCAAACCGGCTGCCGCAGCTGTTGCTGTTGCAGGCCCAGCAGGCGCAGGCGGAGACGCTGATGGCGCTGAAGAGCAAACCGAATTTGATGTTGTACTAACTTCTGCCGGCGATAAGAAAATTGCTGTTATTAAAGAAGTAAGAGCAATTACCGGCCTTGGCCTTAAAGAAGCAAAAGAACTCGTTGACGGCGCACCTAATGCTGTTAAAGAGGCTGTTTCTAAAGAAGAAGCCGAGGAAATCAAAGGCAAGCTAGAAGAAGCAGGTGCTTCTGTAGAGCTTAAATAAGCGATTTACACTAATTACGTTGGTAGCCAATGCCGATTTCGGTATTGGCTATTGGCGTCTATATTAAACAACCCTTTAATCAGGGTTTTACCGTTCATTTTACCTTCAACTAAAAGGAGAGGTTCCTTTTGAACAAGAAGATGCAAACTATTCCGCATACGTCACGCCTAACATTCGGGCGAACACAAAACATTCTGGATTATCCCGATTTTCTGGATATCCAATTAGAATCTTTCGAAAACTTCGTACAACTCGATATCGCTCCTAACGAGAGAGAGAATCAAGGATTACAACGAATATTCCTCGAAAATTTCCCGATTCAAGATACCAGAGATACACATATTCTCGAGTTTCTTTACTACAATGTTGACGTTCCCAGATATACTATCCACGAATGCCAAGAAAGAGGACTAACCTATTCGGTACCGCTAAAAGCTAAACTGAGACTATCGTCTGTTGACGATACCGACGAAGCCAGCGAAACCATCGAACAGGAAGTATTCTTGGGCGATTTGCCTTGGATGACCGACAGAGGTACTTTCATTATCAATGGAGCAGAACGTGTAATTGTTTCGCAGTTGCACCGCTCACCGGGAGTATTCTTCGGCCAATCTATACACCCAAATGGCACTCAACTATACTCTGCAAGAGTTATACCTTTTAAAGGCTCATGGATCGAGTTTTCAACCGATATCAGGGACGTACTTTGGGCTTATATCGATAGAAAGAAAAAAGTACCCGCAACAACATTGCTCCGAGCATTGGGATATTCTTCGGATAGCGACCTGCTGGCATTATTCGAAATGTCGGAAGCGTTGAAATTTGGTTCTAAAAATGATTTCAATAAAAAAATTGTAGGCCGCAGACTTGCAGAGAATATAGTTGTTGAAGAACTGGAAGAAATTGTTGATGACGAAACCGGCGAGGTTACCGAGGCTCTGAATCGTAAAATATTATTGGAACGAGACCACGAAATAACCGACGACGACTACGGCATGTTTAAAGAAGCCGGCGTAAAAAATATTTTATTACAAAAACTATCGGCCGAAGAGTCTGAGCGAAATGTTATAATGAACACATTACGCAAAGACCCAACTTGGGACGAAACCAGCGCACTTGGTGAGGTTTACCAACAAATAAGATCGGGAGAAATGCCCGACCCTGAAACTTCACGCGCCATACTGGAAAGACTATTCTTTAGCGACAAGAAATACGATTTAGGTGAAGTAGGTCGATATAGAATTAACAAACGCTTGCGCATTGATGGCAACGAAGACAAACAATACCTGGTAAAAGAAGATATTGTGGCCATCGTTAAGGAAGTAATCCGTTTAAAAAATTTAAAATCTCAAGTCGATGATATCGATCACTTGAGTAATAGACGTGTGAGAACGGTTGGTGAGCAATTAAGCCAACAATTTGCCATCGGTTTGGCAAGAATGGCACGCACCATACGCGAGCGTATGAGTTCGAGAGATGCTGAGCAATTAACACCGCAAGATTTAGTTAACGCACGTACCATATCCAGCGTTATCAATACTTTCTTCGGTACAAATCAGCTATCTCAGTTTATGGACCAAACCAACCCATTGGCTGAACTTACCCACAAGAGAAGGATGTCAGCCTTAGGCCCCGGTGGTCTTACCCGTGAAAGAGCCGGTTTTGAAGTACGTGACGTGCACTACACTCACTACGGACGACTCTGCCCTATTGAAACGCCGGAAGGTCCTAACATTGGTTTGATTTCTTCGCTGTGCGTTCATGCAAAAGTGAACGATTATGGTTTCATAGAAACACCATACAGAAAAGTAAACGGCGAAAAAGTATCGGATGAAGTGGAATACCTGGCTGCCGAGCAAGAAGACGAAACGGTAATCGCACAGGCAAACGCCGAATTGGATGAAAACAACAATTTTGTAAACGATTCCATATTCTCGCGTAAACGTGAAGGTAACTACGTTGTAGCCAGTCCAAAAGAAATTGAATACATGGACGTTGCAACAAACCAGATAACATCTCTGGCAGCAGCGCTGATTCCGTTTATAGAGCATGACGACGCCAACCGTGCCTTGATGGGTTCTAACATGCAACGTCAAGCAGTGCCATTGTTGCGCCCCGAAG
This sequence comes from uncultured Balneolaceae bacterium, assembly GCA_964615135.1. GTDB lineage: Bacteria > Bacteroidota > Rhodothermia > Balneolales > Balneolaceae > Balneola. The sequence continues at coordinate 5,286 of CAZTOG010000011.1, forward strand.
CTCCGATTGTTGGTACGGGCCTGGAGCACCGCGCCGCAAGAGACTCAAGAGCAATTGTTACTGCCGATGCGGATGGTGAAGTGGTTTACGTTAGTGCCACAGAAGTACGTATTAAGTATAATAGAACCGACATTGAACAGCATTGCTATTTCGATGACGGTATTAAAGTATATCATTTAGATAAATTCATCCGAACTAACCAAGATACTTGCATTAATCAGCGTGCTATTGTAAACGTTGGCGATAAAGTAAAAGCAGGGCAGGCTATTGTAGATGGTTACTCGACTGACGATGGCGAACTGGCACTTGGTCGTAATCTTCTGGTAGCATTTTTACCATGGAGAGGTTACAACTTTGAGGACGCTATTGTAGTAAGTGAAAGAATTGTACGCGATGATATATACACATCCATTCACATTACAGAGTTCGAGCAGCAGGTTAGAGATACCAAACGTGGTGAAGAAGAACTTACCCGCGAAATTCCAAACGTAAGTGAAGAAGCAACCAGAAACCTTGACGAACTTGGAATTGTACGTATTGGTGCACAAGTAAACCCGGGTGATATTTTAGTAGGTAAAATTACTCCAAAAGGAGAATCGGATCCTACACCGGAAGAAAAACTACTTAGAGCCATTTTTGGTGATAAAGCCGGCGACGTGAAAGATGCCTCGCTGAAAACTCCACCGGATGTTTCAGGAACCGTAATTGATACCAGATTATTTAGCCGCAAACGCGACGAACTCGTTTCCAGAAAAGAAGAAAAGAAACGTGTTGAACAGGAAACTGAGCGCCATGCCGAATTATTGGCCAAATTGAACCAACAATGGGCCGATAAAATGTATTCGCTTTTGAGAGATAAAACCTCTCCCGGCGTTTACAATTACAGTAATGTAGAGCTTATACCAAAAGGCGAAAAATATAAAAAATCGGTGTTTGAAGAGTTAGATCCGGTAAATATTAACGAAAACATTGCCTGGGCAACCGATAAAGAATTGGTAGCTCACGTTAGAATGTTGTTCAAAAACTACCGCGAACTGCGCCGTGAAATAGACAGTGAGGCAAAAAGACGTACTTTTGCAATACAGGTTGGTGATGAGCTACCCCCGGGTATCATCCAAAAAGCAAAAATCTATATTGCCAAAAAACGAAAACTTCAGGTGGGCGATAAAATGTCGGGCCGCCATGGTAACAAAGGTGTAGTAGCTAAAATTGTACCAGAAGAAGATATGCCGTTTATGGAAGATGGAACACCAATAGATATCTGCTTAAACCCATTGGGCGTACCCTCGCGTATGAACCTTGGCCAGATTTACGAAACCATTCTGGGATGGGCAGGTAAAGAATTGGGTGTGAAATTTGCATCGCCTATATTTGATGGCGCCAACATGGACGACGTTAAGGCCCAGCTGAGAGAAGCAGGCTTACCGGAAGATGGACGCGTAACTTTATACGATGGTCACACCGGAGAAGCATTTGCCCAAAAATCTACCGTTGGTTATATATATATGCTGAAATTGAACCACTTGGTTCAAGATAAAATGCACGCACGTTCTATCGGACCATACTCGTTGATTACCCAGCAGCCATTAGGCGGTAAAGCACAGTTTGGTGGCCAGCGCTTGGGTGAGATGGAAGTATGGGCACTTTACGCGTATGGTGCATCCAGTATATTGAAAGAAATGCTCACTGTAAAAAGTGATGATGTCAAAGGGCGTTCCAAAGTTTATGAAGCCATTGTAAAAGGTGAAAACCTTCCTGATGGAGACGTGCCTGAATCATTCAAGGTGCTATTGAGAGAACTTATGGGTCTCGGCCTTGAAATTCACATAGATTAATTTACTGTTAATAAAGTAATGGAGGAAACCCTTGCCTATAACTAAAACATTAGCAGTCTCAAACGACTTTAACAGCATTGGCGTATCGCTCGCCTCTGCTGAAACAATTTTATCGCAATCGCACGGGGAAGTATTAACCCCGGAAACCATTAATTACAGAACCTTTAAACCGGAGATGGACGGTCTTTTCTGTGAGAAGATCTTTGGACCGGTAAAAGATTTTGAATGCCATTGCGGTAAATACAAAAGAATTCGTTACAAAGGTATTATTTGCGACCGTTGTGGCGTTGAAGTGACCAGAAAAGCAGTACGACGCGAGCGTATGGGGCATATTACCCTTACCGTACCGGTTGTACATATTTGGTACTTCAAATCACTGCCCAACAAAATTGCATATTTACTGGGCGTATCATCCAAAACACTCGATAGAATTGTTTATTACGAAACTTTTGTAATCATCAACCCCGGTGTAGCTCGCGATTTGGGCTACGCAAAAGGCGACATGATTACCGAAGAAGAAAAATACGACATTATTGATCAGCTGCCGGAAGATAACTTCGACCTAGACGATGACGACGAAGATAAATTCATTGTCAAAGAAGGGGCTGAGGCTATTGAAGCCATGCTGGCAGATATCGATTTGGATGAACTTGCCTATCAATTACGCTACGAAGTGAAGAACGAAACTTCGCAAATGCGTAAAAAGAAAAAATTAAAACGACTACAAGTTATAGAGTCGTTCAGAGCAGCAAACGAGCACACCGAAAACCGCCCGGAATGGATGGTACAAAGTGTAATACCGGTAATTCCACCGGAGTTGAGACCGCTCGTACCTCTGGAAGGTGGACGTTTTGCAACATCAGACCTTAACGACCTTTACAGACGTGTTATTATTAGAAATAACCGCCTTAAAAGATTGATGGACATTAAAGCTCCTGATGTTATTCTCAGAAACGAGAAAAGAATGTTGCAGGAAGCGGTTGATTCGCTTTACGATAACTCACGTAAATCCAACGCGGTAAGAAGTAACAACCGACCTTTGAAATCGCTTAGCGATATGCTTAAAGGTAAAAGTGGTCGCTTCCGCCAAAACCTATTGGGTAAGCGTGTTGACTACTCAGGTCGTTCGGTAATTGTAGTTGGTCCGGAGCTTAAAATGCACGAATGCGGCCTGCCAAAAGAAATGGCCGTTGAACTTTACAAGCCCTTCATCATCCGAAGATTGATTGAAAGAGGCTATGTAAAAACAGTAAAAAGTGCTAAAAAAGTAGTGGATCGTCGCGACCAGGTAGTGTGGGAAGTGCTCGAAAATGTGATAGATGGCCATCCCGTGTTATTAAACCGTGCACCAACACTGCACAGATTGGGTATTCAAGCTTTCCAACCGGTACTTATCGAGGAGAAAGCAATCAGATTGCACCCATTGGCATGTACCGCGTTTAACGCAGACTTTGACGGTGACCAAATGGCCGTTCACTTGCCGCTGAGTAATGACGCTATTTTGGAAGCATCCGTGCTTATGCTCGGTTCGCATAATATTATGAGCCCGGCAAACGGAAACCCGATTGCAGTGCCCTCCCAGGATATGATTTTGGGACTTTATTACTTAACCAAAATTGGTGTAAACCAAAAAGGCGAAGGCAAACGTTTTTCCAGTACAGATGAGGTTTTGATTGCATTCGACCAAGGCAAACTCGATTTACATGCTAAAATTAAAGTGCGTGTAAACATAGTGGATAAAGACGGCAATGCATCTACAGAAATTGTCGAAACATCGACCGGAAGGGTTATTTTTAACGAAATTGTACCTGAAAAACTAGGATTTATCAACAAAACATTTGGTAAGAAAGAACTACGTGTTCTTATCAACGAAATGTATAACCGTGCAGGAACTGTAATTACATCTACTTTCCTGGATGATATGAAAAACCTGGGCTTTGAAAATGCTACTCTAGGTGGCTTGTCGTTTAGCTTGGATGACATCGTGATCCCTGAAAAAAGAGCACAGCTTATTAAAGATGCCCAAGATGAGGTATCTGAGATTTACAACAGATACGAGATGGGCTTTATCACGGATAACGAGCGCTATAACCAAGTAGTAGATAAGTGGACAAGTACTACAAACAGAGTAGGAAAAAGCTTGTTCGAGGCACTTTCCCAGGATAGAAACGGATTCAACCCGGTATATATGATGGCAGATTCGGGCGCTAGAGGCTCCGAAGAACAGCTACGCCAGCTTGGTGGACTTCGTGGATTGATGGCGAAACCACAAAAAAGCTCACTGCAACAGGGTAATGAGGTTATTGAAAATCCAATTTTATCCTCGTTCAAAGAGGGCTTGTCGGTGTTGGAATACTTTATTTCTACTCACGGTGCGCGTAAAGGTTTGGCAGATACAGCTCTTAAAACAGCCGATGCCGGTTACCTGACCCGTAGATTGGTGGACGTTGCACAAGATGTGATAATCACGGAAGAAGACTGTGGCACATTGCGTGGTATTAAGATGAGCGCCTTAAAAAATAATGAGGACATCGTAGAAAGACTGGAAGACAGAGTGGTTGGACGTTTTTCTTTGCATGATATATACGACCCGATTACCGATGATTTAATTTGCTCGGCAAATCAGATGATCGACGAAGTTGTGGCCAAAAGAATAGCCCATACTTCTATAGAAGAAGTGGAAATACGCTCGGTACTGACCTGCGAAACCGCCAGAGGTGTGTGTGCCAAGTGTTATGGTAGGGATTTGGCCAGAGGCAGCATTGTTGAAAAAGGAGAAGCTGTAGGTGTTATCGCCGCTCAATCCATTGGAGAGCCCGGTACCCAGCTAACCTTGAGAACATTCCACGTTGGTGGTACGGCTTCGCGTATAGAAGCTGCATCGCAACATAAAGCCAAATTTGACGGTAAAGTGGAGTTCGAAAATGTCCGTATAATTAAATATCACGATGGCGAAGAAGAGCGCGATATCGTTCTGAGCCGTGGTGGTGAAATCAAATTGGTGGATAAAGACGGTAAAGTACTCATCAGCTATAACGTGCCTTACGGTAGCGAAATGATGGTTGAAGAGGGCGATACCGTACCAAAAGGAGTCCAATTATGTAGATGGGACGCCTATAACTCATTAATTTATTCCGAAATTGATGGTACTATACAGTACAAAGATATTATCGAAGGCGTTACATATACCGAAGATACCGACCAGCAAACCGGTCACAAAGAAAAAGTAATTACAGACTCTAAAGACCGCACCTTGGTACCAACCATTGTTGTTAAGAGTGGCGATTCGATTAGAGAACATCTGTTGCCTGTTGGTGCACACGTTTCTACCGATGATGGTGAGAAAGTGGTAACTGGCCAGGTTATTGCAAAAATACCCAGAGTAAGTGCTAAATCTAAAGATATTACAGCAGGTCTGCCGCGTGTAACCGAGCTATTTGAGGCTCGTCAGCCAAGCGACCCGGCCGTTGTATCAGAGATTGATGGTATTGTAGAAATGGGTGGCCGTAAACGAGGCTCGCAAGAAGTAATCGTAACATCCAAAGATGGAACCGAAGAGAAAAAATACTTAATACCGTTAAGTAAACATATTTTGGTACAATCCAACGATTATGTAAGAGCTGGCGAGCAATTGTCAAACGGACAAATACCCGCGCAGGATATATTGAATATCCTTGGGCCATACGCTGTACAATCGTATCTGGTAAGCGAAATACAGGAAGTTTACCGCTTGCAAGGTGTAAGAATTAACGATAAACACATTGAAGTTATCGTTAGTACCATGATGCAGAAAGTTGAAATTACCGATCCGGGCGATACCGTCTTCCTGGAAGGCGATAAAGTAAACCGCTTTGAGGTTAACACCAAAAACGATGAGTTATTTGGTAAGTTTGTTGTAACCGAAACCGGTGGCAGCAGTCTCAAAAAAGGTGCAATTCTGGATAGAAGAGAAGTACGCTCCATAAATAACCAACTGATTAAAGAAGGTAAAGAAGAACTGGTAACGCGAGAAGCCGAGCCGGCCATTTCCAAACCAATTCTGTTGGGTATTACACGTGCAGCTCTATCTACAGAAAGCTGGCTGTCGGCAGCCTCTTTTCAGGAAACCACAAAAGTACTGACTCAAGCTTCTATTGAAGCCAAGAAAGATTACTTGCGTGGCTTGAAAGAGAATGTTGTGGTAGGCCATAAAGTACCGGCCGGTACCGGATTGAGAGAATACAACGACATTATCGTTGGCTCCAAAAAGGATATGGGCGAAACAGAAGCAGAAGTTGCTAAAGTATTCGAAGAACTGAGTGGAAGTGACGAGGAAATAACCGAAGCATAACCAATCACGAAATATCCAAAAAATATAAAAAAACCCTGTTTATTTTTATAAACAGGGTTTTCTTTTTTAAATAAGTTCTAGCGTAAAGTGCTTAACAAAAAAATGGTTAGGTAAATTATTATGAAGTAGTTTTAGACTTTTGGGAATCTATCAATACTTCAACTTCTTTAATTAATTCATCCATTTTGCCTTTAACATCATCTACAACGTCCTTTCCTCTGTCTTTGGCATCCGACATTAACTGCTCTTTTTCCTTTTTAAGCTGCGCCAATAAATCGGTTAATTCATCAATATAGTTGCTTATGTGATACGACAGACGGCTGCGCGTGATTTCTCCGGCCTCGGGCGCGTACAATAGAGCTACCACCGCGCCAACAAAGGCACCGCTTAATAATCCTGCTAAAAAATTTCCTGATTTGCTCATGATTCTCGATTTAAACTGTTCTTTATAATTTACTTTAAGAATAAATAATTACTGCCCCAATTACCACCATAAAATCGAATAAATAGTTAAAATATCCTTAAAAGTACCATAACAAATGAATGAAAGTAAGTGTACAATTGGTTAAATTAGTAAGATTAAACTCACTTAAATAGATAAATATGAAATTTTTTATAGACACCGCAAATTTAGAGGAAATTCAAGAGGCTAACGAATTAGGCGTTTTAGATGGCGTTACAACAAATCCAAGTTTATGTGCTAAAATTGGCGTAAGCGATTTTGAAGGACATATTAAAAAAATATGTGACATTGTAGAAGGAGATGTTTCGGCAGAAGTAGTCTCTACCAGTTATAATGATATGGTAGAAGAAGGGCTTAAACTGGCTAAAATAGCCGACAACGTAGTTGTTAAAGTACCTTTGATCAAAGATGGTATCAAAGCCATTAAAACCCTGAGCGATAAAGGCATCAAAACCAACTGTACATTATGTTTTTCGGCAACTCAGGCCTTGGTGGCAGCTAAAGCCGGCGCAACTTACATATCGCCCTTCTTGGGAAGATTGGATGATATATCGTCTGAAGGGATGCAGTTGATATACGATATAGTAGAAATTTACGATAACTACGGTTATGCAACCGAAGTACTGGCAGCCAGTATTCGCCACCCCATGCATGTTTTGGAATGTGCCAAAGCAGGGGCCGATGTAGCTACCATGCCGTTAAATGTTATTACAGCTTTATTAAATCACCCGCTTACCGATGTAGGATTGGCAAAATTCTTGCAAGATTGGGATGATTTACAGAAAAGTTTGAAAAACAAATAACAAGATTTCAAAAGTTTGAAAAGGGACTATAACGGGTCCCTTTTTTATTTGATTGATATATTTGCACTTTTTAGGCTAAGCATAAACATTTTCAGGATAAATTTTGGCAAACGAAACCGACTTGCCCTCAACCTGACGGTAGATTAACTGCCTGCTGAGTTGGTTTAAATCGGTGCATCCTGTTGCCGCCATCAATTCCATAAAGTCTTTAACGGCCTCTTCCTGATAGTTTTTTACCCTCACCCATTTTTCTTGAACCACCAGGCCGCGCATTAACCGTTCGTTGTTGGTAGTTATTCCCGTCGGACAAGTGTTCAAATGGCATTCCAATGCCTGGATACAACCGAGCGCCATCATCATTGCACGTGCAGAATTGCATAAATCGGCTCCCAGGCACAATGCTTTTATAATATCGAAACCGTTTATAATTTTTGTTGATGTAATCACCTTGATATCCTTTTTCAGATCATATTTTCTAAGGGTATCAACCGCAAACACCAGCCCGTTTTCCCAGGGCATACCCACATGGTCGGAGAAAGAAATAGGTGCGGCACCTGTCCCACCTTCGGCACCATCTATGGTAATAAAATCAGGTTTTATACCGGTTTTATTCATAGCAATACATAAATCATCAAATTCTTTCTTGCTGCCGATGCATATTTTAAAGCCAATGGGTTTCCCGCCCGACAGATCGCGAAGTTTTTGAATAAATTCCATCAAGCCATCGGCATCGTTAAAAGCGGTATGTCCCGGTGGCGAAACTATAGTGGTATGTGGCTCAACCCCTCGAATGCGTGCAATCTCCTCATTATTTTTAACAGCCGGCAACACACCGCCATGCCCGGGTTTTGCGCCCTGCGATATTTTAATTTCTATCATTTTAACTTCGGGTAAGTTCGCTAAATCCCTGAAAATTTCATCCGAAAAATTACCATCTTTATCTCTGCAACCGAAGTATGCCGTGCCTATTTGAAATACCAAATCACCGCCCTTACGATGGTATTCTGAAATGCCGCCTTCTCCTGTATTATGATAAAAACCACCTGCTTTCGCGCCTAAATTCAGTGCCATTACAGCATTTTTACTCAAAGAGCCAAAGCTCATCGCCGAAACATTCATCAAGCTGGCAGAATAAGGTTGTTTACAGTCAGGTCCGCCGATTAAAACTCGCGGTGGCTCATCCTTTGGCTTGTTGCATGGATAAATAGAGTGCATAATCCATTCTGCACCTTCTTTTTGCAAATCGTGTTCGGTGCCGAAAGGGTGCGATTTATTATCCTGTTTGGCCCGCGTATAAATATAAGTCCGTTGGTTTCTATTCAGAGGTTTACCGTCTGTGTCTGCCTCTACAAAGTATTGTCTTATTTCGGGACCGATACCCTCCAGTAAATATCGGAAATGGCCTATTACCGGAAAATTTCTCAGAATGGTATGTTCTTTTTGAATAACATCGTATAGTCCGATGGCTACAACCAAAACACCGAGGCCGATTAGGCTATAAATAGGAAATTTGAACAGTAAATATACCGCGATAAAACCAATTACGGCTACTAAAATAAAACGTAGTACTCGCTTCATAAAAATATAAGTTTAAAATAGAGTTTATTGCACCATTGAGGATAGTTCTAAAAGCATATCAAAAATGTGGGCAAGCCTCAATGTGCATAATGAAGCGCACTTATTCAAGTGTTTTATTCTTTATGGGAAGAATTGACCCGTATGAAAGCCAGTATTACAAACGTAAACAGGGCAGGGGCCAGAATAAACAATAAGCCAAAACCCGGTGTGTTTTTTCCCGTTTCGGGGTTATAATTAAAACAAGAAAAGATATTACTCTTGGTTGGCAACCGGTGGCTTGGGGTAAATTTGTGATTTATACTGGCCAACAGTTCTTTAATGTCTTTGGTGTGCGGTAATCCAATCTTTTTTCGGGTAATATAGCCGTTAGTATCTATGCCCACGGTTAAGGCATCGTGTTCGAATTGTTTTGTGGCTTCATCCCAAACGGGGTCGAAACTTACTGATGCGATAACCTGGTCGATATTATCGGTTATGGAAAAAACCCAGGTCTCATTTTTATCGAGTTTAAAAACTTCGGCATACCGTTGCATATCTTCCAGTGAGTCTCGGGGATCGAAACTTAAAACCAGCACTTTATAGTTGTTCTCCCTCAGATTGGAATCTTCTATTTCATTTTTTAACTGAAACAACAGGGGACTGCAAATGCCGGCGCAGCGGGTAAATATAAAGCTGACCAATAAGGGCTGCTTTTCGGCTAAGTCGAGTAGAGTCAGCTCTTGGTTATCAATAGTTAGTAATTTGGCATCGTAAATTTTTTGATAAATATCCGTTTCTTCGGTCCAATCGAAATTGGATTGCGAAGAAACGGATTTACTAATCAAAAATAATACTAACGCTGCGACAATATACTTATACATCTCTTTGTAATATTGACGAATAATAGAAGTATCGCTACCAAATAAACAGTTGCAAAAGCGGCGCCAACCTGTGCCCACATTTTGGCATTGGTAAATTCGGCCGGATAATCGCTATATCGTCTGGGTACGGATTCTGCTCCCGCAAAATAGAATGCAAGTAGGAAACCGACACCGCCTATTATTAATAAAGCAATTTTTAGTTTTGTGAGCGGGTACGCACTCGCATCGCCTGAGTATTGTTTGGTAAACCAAATGAAAAATCCAATGCTCATCAATAAACTACCTAAAACAATATAAGTATGGAAGTGCGCAGGCACCCAAAGTGTGTTGTGCAGAATGAAGTTATTGGATATAGTGGCATCTATTACCGCGCCAAGACCGCCAACCACCCATCCAGCAATACCTATAAAGAAGAGCAGATTTTCCAATTTCCATTCAATTTTGTTTTTATAAACCGCAAGCAAAACACTTAAAACGGTTACACCGGCAGCCGGAATACTAGAAAAATACGACGCCAATTGGCCTAAAACCTGGAACCCTTGTGGCTGTACGAAGTCCATATACATGTGGTGTAAAAACGCCGCCAAGATAAAGAATAATGTAAAGTTCCAGCCCAATGCAACGTACCAGGTAGTTTTCCATTTAGCTTTGCCCGAAATCTCTCCGAACAGCTCATAAACCACTGCCAAACCAAGGTACAGCATCTCGTTGGCTAAGGTATGGCCAAAAAAGTAAGTGAGGTTTTTAGCCAGTAAAGCATCATTTACAAAAGTACCGCCCGAATAATATTCTGCGAATAATAAAATAACTAATATTACTGCAGCAATTAAAGAGGTTAGAATGCCCACCAAACTGATCATAGAAATGAGTATAAATGGAGGGGTTTCTGTGGAGGGATTCTTTTTCAAATGCTGCCAGGCAAAAAGTTGCGTAAAAGTGTATTTCGAAAGCAGCGCCGAAATAAGACTCACGGTCCAAATCAGCCACCCTAAGCCCAATACGGTTAAAGAGGCTAAAAAGACCGGCGTTGCCCAGGCTTCCCAGGCAATTGCAAATGGCAGTGGGTACAGGAATGTCCACCCGGCATGGAATTTACCGATAAAAGTAGAAGCCCAAAGCAGCACTACACCAATAACAGTTAAAAACCATGCGGCCTTGTTAACACTTAAACTCGTGTTAACATATCTGTCCATAAGAAATTGCAACGCCGCCATTCCCGCTACAAACCATATACCAATCATGGTCAATCCGTGTACGGTCATATCGGTATAAAATGTATTTGGTGAGAGTTGAATAACTGCTCCCTGATTCAGGCGCATAATAATGCCCAGCACAATGCTCACTATAAACAAAGCCAGCACCGTAATTATCCAAATAGCGGTAATTTTCGATTTATTTGATTGTAAAGACTTATCTAAATTCATAATAATCTCCTTAATTGACTACAAACGTTGTGCGCATTAATTGGTGCCCCATCCCACAATATTCCAGGCAAAATACATTGTAAGCGCCGGGTTCTTCAAATCGCCAGCGTAAACGGTTTACATATCCAGGCATGGCTTGAGTTTGAGCAATCAAATTATTGTCGGAATCGTAAATGGCAAAACCATGATTTACATCAAAACTTGTTACCCGAAATTCCACCAATTCACCCGCATTTATCATAACAGGTCCATCCAACTCCATTTTGTTGGGATCTATGCTTTTTGTTGACATTAAAAAGTAATACTGCCCGGAAGCAACATGAACTACATTATCAGGTTGTTCCTCTGCAAATATGTAATAAGGCGACTTAGGAATGGTTACCGAAGCCAAAATGGTCAATACACTAAATAGTATGACTATAAAGAAAAATCTTTTTGTTAATGGGTTTTTAGCCCCGCCGGCATCTGGCCTGTCGCCCGTAGATGTATAAAAAACATACACAAATACGAGAATTGCCACTGCTGCCAAAACCAAAAAGAGAATGAGTAGTGAGCTATGCATTATTTATAACCTTTGTTTAAATGAATAGAATACTTATGCACACAAAAAGTGGCACGAGAGCTATTTTATATTGCTAATCCGGTAATCAATAAAACCCTATTCAAGATAAAAGACAACTTAATCTGATTTTATACAAAGCTATCGCTCAATTCTAATTTATGGATCTTATCTCTTAAAAGATTTGCAACGCATTAATATAATAAAAAAATGATGATTTTAAATATATCATTAAATTATAAGTGATTTTAGTTAAATGTTTTTCAAATAAATCTCATTATTTACCCCAAATAACCGTATATTCAAGACTGCCCAATATTTTTATTTAAATTATTTAATGTCACAAAATCTCAGAAATATAGCCATCATTGCACACGTAGATCATGGCAAAACCACACTTGTAAACCAGTTTTTAAAACAAAGCGGTACTTTTAAAGAACATCAAAAAGTAGCTGACAGAGTTATGGATTCCGGCGATTTGGAAAAAGAACGCGGAATTACCATAAATGCCAAAAATACAGCTGTATATTGGGGAGATGCCAAAATAAATATTGTTGATACCCCCGGGCACGCCGACTTTGGCGGGGAGGTTGAGCGTATTCTAAAAATGGTCAACGGGGTGATTTTACTGGTGGATGCCGCCGAAGGGCCACTGCCACAAACTAAATTCGTTTTACGCAAATCGCTGAGTCTAGGCTATAGACCCATCGTTGTAATCAATAAAATAGACCGTGATGATGCTCGTCCGGATGCCGTTTTGGACGAAATATTCGACCTTTTTGTAATGCTCGACGCAACCAACGAACAACTCGATTTTCCTGTTCTTTATGCCATTGCTAAACAGGGAATTGTGAAAAGAGAATTGGAAGACGAAAATGATAATTTGGATCCTCTCTTCGAAACGATAATGGCGCATGTGCCGGCACCTCAACAGCCTCTGGATTTGCCATTTAAAATGTTGGTGAGCAGTATAGAATGGAACGATTATGTGGGCCGGATCGCCGTGGGCAGAATTGAGCAGGGCACTGTTAAAATTAATCAGGAAATTGCGTTGATTTCGTCAGAAGGTCGCCAAAAAATGAAAGGGCGTGCTACTAAATTGTTTACTTTTAATGGGTTGGAACGCGAACCGGTAGAAAAAGCTTCCGCCGGCGATATCATTGCCATAGCCGGCTACGACGAGACGAATATTGGAGATACGCTGGCCGATACCTCCGATATGAGCGCACTAGACTACATAGACTTGGAAAAACCTACGCTTGCTATGTACTTTCGTGTAAACGATTCGCCATTTGCGGGCATGGAAGGCGAATATATTACTTCCAATATGATTAGAGACCGCCTGGAAAAAGAAACACGTATCAACGTGGCCATGAGGGTTGAAAATACGGACAGTCCCGATGTTTTTAAAGTTTCCGGAAGGGGCGAGCTTCAAATGGCCATTCTTATAGAAACCATGCGAAGAGAAGGCTTTGAGTTTGCGGTTTCACGTCCCGAAGTGCTGATGTACGAAGAAAACGGCATTACCTACGAACCCGTTGAAGAAGTAGTGGTTGACGTACACACCGATTATAGCAATAAAGTTATAGATAACCTGCAAAAAAGAAAGGGAATGATGCAAAGCATGAGTCAGGAAGGAGAGAATAATCGCATCGAATTCAGGGTTCCCACGCGTGGTTTAATTGGCTTTAGAAGCGAAATGTTGACCGAAACCAGAGGCACGGGCATTATGCACCAGCAATTTGATGGTTACGAACCTTTTGCCGGCGAAATAATAAGCAGAAACAGAGGGGCTTTGGTAGCCTTAGAACAGGGCGACACCACCGCTTATGCTTTAGAGGGCGTACAAGATAGAGGCGCATTCTTTGTGGAGCCGGGAGATCCTGTTTATATGGGAATGGTTGTGGGCGTAAACAACCGCAGCGACGATATGATTGTTAACGTGGCCAAGAAAAAACAGCTTACTAACCATAGAGCGGCAATTTCAGCCGAAGCCATTCGTATCTCGCAGGCTAAAAAAATGAGTCTGGAAGAGTGTATCGAGTTTATAGCAAACGACGAGCTTCTGGAAATAACCCCCAAAAGCCTGCGTATTCGCAAAAAGTATCTGGATCCGCACGACCGTAAGAGAGAAGCTAAGAAAAAAAGCCATTAAGCTACTTAAATTACACTAAATAGGGTTTAAAAGACAATCCCTTACATTTCTGTTTATTACATGCATAATACTAGGTGTGGTGTGTACAAAGTTTATATCAATGTCTGCAAATGTAAATATTTGTAACGTATTTGTAAAAAAATAAACATTCTCCCTCCATTCAATTAGTTTGTTAAAGGTTGATTACACTATCATTAATAATCTAAACGAAAACAACATTATTTTATAATTATATAGCTTATAATATCAGGTCTTATTTAGGCTATATGTCAATATTGTATTATTAATTTGAATTAGTTTGGAAATTATTTTATATAAATAGTGAAACAATCTATAATGGATTATTATTCTATTATATACTTATAACAAACACCAAAAAAACCAAAATACAATATGAAAAATAGATATAAAGGCTGGATTGCACAGTTTTTATTTTCGCTATTTATTCTTGTTCCAAGTTTGCTGTACGCGCAAGGTACCATAAAAGGTACCGTTACAGACGCAGAAACAGGAGAGCCAATAGCGGGAGTAAATATTGTTATATCTGGCACACAAACCGGAACTCCTACTGATGCAGAAGGAGAATATGAGCTCAAAAATATAAATGCAGGAACCTACAATGTTGAAGCACGATATGTAGGCTATGAAAATGTTATCAAATCGGTTACCGTAAGAGATAATGAAACAACTGTACTGAATTTTGAGTTTTCATTATCTACAACAATGCTCGACGATTTGGTTGTTACAGCATTAGGTATTTCAAGAGAACAGCGTTCTATTGGATATTCAACCCAAGTTGTAGATGGTGAAAATTTAACAATGGCAGGAGAAAAGAACGTCATAGGATCGCTTGCCGGTAAAATAGCTGGAGTGCAAGTTACAGGTGCTTCCGGCGCGAGTATGGGTGGTACTCAAAAAATTAAAATTAGAGGGGTAAACTCAATCAGCGGAAGTGGAGAACCACTAATTGTTATAGATGGTACGCCTATTTCTAATGCTAACTTCTCGGGAAGCGTAGGCAGAGATTACGGAAACCTGGCCCAAGATATTAACCCCGACGATATCGAATCTGTTAACGTGCTAAAAGGTCCTGCAGCATCTGCGCTGTATGGTATTCGAGGCCAATACGGCGTTATTATGATTACAACTGCAAAAGGAACTAGGGGTGCCGACCGTTTTACGGTAGAGTTAAACAGTTCTGCAACTTTTGATATAGTGGGCAATATTATGCCTTATCAAAATTTATACGGGGCCGGTTCTAGCCAAACTTGGAAAACCCTGCCAAATGGCGAGAAATATGTAGATATGATTGACGAAAGCTGGGGACCAAAAATGGATGGTACACCCGTTCGCCAGTTTTATAGTTTTTTCCCGGCAGATAAAGATTACGGAAAAACAACGCCTTTTGTACCTCATCCAAATAATATTAAAGATTATTTCGAAACAGGAAGTACGTTCAGTAATGGCATAACCGTATCAGGTGGTACGAATAAAGCTAATTTCCGTTTAAGTTTTAATAACACTAATACCACCGGGATTGAGCCCAATACACATTTAAATAGAAGTAATGTAGGCGTAAGCACGGGTATTCAAGTTAGTGATCAATGGAAATTTAATGCCAATGTAAACTTTTCTACAAACGAAGGCCGCAGACCTGTACAAGGTGCAGAAGCTGGTTCCAGATACTTCGGACAATGGTTTGAAAGAAATATCGACATGAATAGAATGCGCGATTATAAATACCCGGATGGAACCTTCTTGCACTGGAATCTACGAACACCAAGCTCGGTAGATGGCGAAATATCAAACTTAAAACCACTTTATTTTGATAACCCATTCTTTATGGCATACGAAAGCTTTGGAGACGACAGCAGAGATCGCCTTTTTGGAAATATGGGGCTTACTTATACTCCAATTGAAGGTTTAGAGTTAAGCGCTTTTATCAGATCCGACCTGTACACTCAAAATATTGAGAGTAGAAGGGCATTTGGTGGAAATGGGACGCCAAGCTACTCGGTTGGGAAGTATCAAAACACCGAAATGAACTACGAGTTAATGGCACGTTACAATAAACGTTGGAACGAGTTTACACTAAACGGAACCTTAGGTGGTAATGTTTACGATCGCCATTATACATACGTTTCAGAATCTACAGTGGGTGGGCTATCAACCCCGGGATTCTATAATATAGACGCATCTATCGACAGACCAAATACAAGCTCTTATTTATTAAACAAAAAAATTATGAGTGGGTATGGCTTGTTATCGTTAGGCTACAAAGATGTGTATTACCTCGACGTTTCTCTTAGAAACGATAAATCGTCTGCACTTCCAAAAAATAACAACTCCTATTGGTACTACTCGGTATCGGGTAGTTTCGTGTTTGGAGACTTAATAGATTGGGAGCCGCTTAGTTTTGGTAAATTACGCTTGAGTTACGCAAAAGCCGGATCCGATTTAAGTCCGTACCAAACAACACCTATTTATGTTGTAGGCACTAATTATGGGTCAACAAGTTCGCTTGCACTACCAAGCACATTAAATAACCCATCAATAAAACCATCTTTCTCGCATTCATACGAGGCTGGTGTTGATTTACGCCTGTTTAATAGGTTAGGTGTAGAACTAACCTATTACTTGCAACAGAATAAAGATCAGATTATTAGCTTAGATATTTCTGGAACAAGTGGTTATGGTGCAACAAATATAAATGCAGGTTTAATAGAAAATAAAGGTATAGAAATCAGCTTAACAGGGACTCCAATTCAAACAAGAGACTTTAACTGGGATGCCGGCTTCAATATCAGTAAAAATATTGGAGAAGTAGTTGAATTACACCCAAGTATAAACGTATATCAATACGATAATACCAGATATTCGAGTGTTACAACGTACTTAAACTCGTATGAAGGCGAGCCATTTGGTACTATTGTAGGTCAAGCATATCAGCGCGACGAAGCAACGGGTAAAATATTATTAGATGATAACAATATACCCATGTACACCGATGCAACGCATAATTTCGGAAGCGCATTGCCAGACTGGACAGGAGGCTTTCATAATACTTTAAATTATAAAGACTTTAGTCTATCAGCGATGATTGATTTCCAAATTGGTGGTCAATTCTTCAGTAGAAGTCAGTCTCTTGCCGACAGAACCGGTTTATCCAAAAAAACTGCGGCTACAAACGATAAAGGATTTAATGTACGCGACGATGTTTCGGCAGGTGGGGGTGTAAAAGTTAACGGAATTTCAAACTCTACAGGGCAAGAAGTTACCGCTTATGTACCTGCAAAAACATACTATGGTATTCTAGGCCAACGTATAGCCGAAGAATATATATACGATGCCAGTTATGTGAAATTACGTGAAGTTAGGTTAGGATATAACGTGAGCAGTAATTTAATTGAAAAACTGCCTGTACAAAATATTCGCGTAGGTTTAATGGTACGTAATCCTCTTACAATATGGCAAGATGCACCAAAAGGATTAGATCCTTCCGAATTATCAACCGGAAGTCAATCGATAAGCTGGTACGAAGCCGGTATGCTTAATACGGTTCGTTCGTACGGTTTCGATATAAACATCACATTTTAAGGATATTATAATTATGAAGAAATTATCAGTAATACTTGTAACAGTACTATTAGTGGTTGGATGTGATATTTTGGACTTTGATGAATCAATCAATAATAATCCAAATTCTCCCAGCCAGGCATCGGCAGATCAATTGATTTCCAATGCCATGTTATCGCTACCAGGCGTAAGCTCAAATACTGAAGGCGAGTTTTTAGCACAGTATTTAGCAGAAACTCAATACGTGGTAGTATCGCGCTATCCAGATGAAAGCACCAGCTTCTACGGATGGTACCAGGGTCCGCTCATCAATTTACAAACGGTACTTGATGGCGGATTAAACACGCCTCCTTCAGAAAACCAGCTGGCAGTAGCCAAAATACTTAAAGCGTATTATTTCTGGTTCCTCACCGATCGTTGGGGCGATGTGCCAATGTCTGAAGCTTTGAAAGGAGGCGACAACATCACCCCAAAATACGACACGCAGCAAGCTATTTATGATGCAAACTTTGCATTATTAAAAGAAGCTACCAATCAAATTAATACCAGTGGATCTATGCCAAACGATTTGATTTATGGCGGTGATATGATGAAATGGAAAAAACTGGCTAACTCGCTACGTATGCTGATGGCGTTGCGTTTATCAAATATTGATGAGCCCAAAGCAAGCGCAGAATTTAGCGATGCAAACAACTCAGATATTATCTCGTCTAACGATGATAACTTTGCATTCCAGCACTTAGCAGATGCAAACAATCAAAGTTATTGGTACGGACAGATTGAAGAGTCTGGCCGCGAATGGTGGGCTTTAACTGAAGGTTTGGTTGGTTTGATGAAACCTAATAACGATCCTCGTTTATCTGTTTATGGCGACCCGGCCCGAAATGGCGGAGATTACGTTGGATTAGCAATAGGTTCCGACCCGGCAGCCGAAAACACGGAAGATTTCTCGCTACTTGGCGAAAAAATAAGGGAGCAAGATTCAAAAATTCAACTTGTAACGTATGCTCAAATATTATTTGCTAAGGCAGAAGCTAGCGAATTGAATTGGATTGGCGAAGATGTTGAAACAAATTACAACAATGCAATCAAGCAATCGCTAATTCAATGGACAGGCGACGATTCCGATTATGCTGCGTTTATTGCAGAACCGGCAGTAGCTTTCGATGGAGCAAATGCTATTGAGCAAATTGCAACTCAAAGATATGTTCATTTATTTATGCATGGTTTCGAAGCCTGGGCAGAATACCGAAGAACGGGTTTTCCTGCAATGGCATTATCGGGTGGTAACGAAGTGCCACGCCGCCAAAGCTACACCGAAACGGAATTATTTAATAACGAAGCAAATTACAAAGAAGCTATCCAACGTCAATTTGGTGGCAGCGATGATATCTACGATAAGATATGGTGGGATAACTAAAGTTTAGTACCCCAAAATAAAATTATAAACCAAAAAAAACCCGTTTTATAGTCTATAAAACGGGTTTTCTTTTTTTTAAGAATAAAAAATTTAAAAACTGCGTATCAATCCTTTCACCAAAGTGGCAAATTCAGTCTTTTTGCTCTCGGCGGCATCTTTTACTTCGCCATGATCCAGTTTTTGATCGGTAACACCGGCAGCGGCATTTGTTATTAACGATATGGCCGTAACCTTTAAACCTAAACGGGCGGCTTCTACAAGTTCAGGAGCTGTACTCATGCCTACCGCATCCCCGCCCATGCGCCTGAAAGCTCGGATTTCGGCCTTGGTTTCATAATTGGGACCTTTTACGTATAAATAGCTGCCGCGATGGGTAGCAATACCCAATTTATCGGCTACCTTTTTAACTTTATCGGCAATGGGATATAAATCTATGCTCCAGGTTTGAGGAGCAGTTTCGGATACCAGCATATTCAAACGTATAATATTCTGGATAATCATTAAATCGCCTACTCTGTAATCCAAATTTATACCCCCGGCTGCATTCGAAATAATAACTTTATCGGCATTAAATACTTTAGCAATTTTAATAGGCAGAACGGTTTTATCGAAGGTATGCCCCTCATAAAAATGAAAACGTCCGGAAAAAGCCAGTACCTTGTCACCACCAATATCGCCCAAGATAAGAGTACCCGAGTGGCCTATTACGGTAGATTGCGGAAAATTTGGTATTTTGGAATAAGGTATGGCGATTGGATTAGCTATTTCCCGGCCAAAATCGCCCAGGCCGGAGCCCAATATAACTACAGCGTTTATTTTATCGGGGAATCCCTGTTTCACCAAATAATTTTTTATTTCAACAATTGTGTTAGGTAGGGTCATAAGAATCAATATTTTCTAATATATAGCCGATATCGGCTTCATAGCCTTTAATTTTTACAATGGGATGCTGAGTATCGTGGTAACATAAAATGGTAAATCCCTCATCGTATGCCAGTTTGCCCAATATTTCCCTTTGGTTTTTGCTTTCTACCGGGTCAAAATCGTACTTGGCCTCAAATTTACGATTTATTTGCACTTTTGTGGCAATAACATCGCCGGCCTGCATAAATTTATGAGTTCCATCATTAAATAAAAGAACCTGGTGGAATTCGGTATGTCCCCCGATGGTTTTAGTTTTTAATTCGGGATAGGGTTGGTCTTCATCATCTAAAAAATGCAAATCTGCCCGGGCATTTAAAAAATGCAGAAATTCTGTTTTTTCATCATCATAATAAAGCTCCTTATTGATAGCTTTATCCCAGCCTTTTTTAGATACCCAAACTTTTGCATCGGGAAAAGTGAGTTCCCAGTAGCCATTTTCACGATTTGCAAGGCCGCCGATATGGTCGTAATGTAGATGGCTACACACTATGTCGGTAATATCATATTCCGTAAGGCCGTGCTTTTCAAGATTTTTTCTGATAGTTTCGGGGCCTGTACCTTCACCAAACTCGCCAATACCGCTATCGAACAGATATTTACGCTCGGGCGTGTAAATCAAGAATGGGTTTAAAGATATTTTCAAAGCCCCTTTTGCCGCATTTTCATGAGGCTCTATGCGTACAAACTTTTTATCCAACCCTACAGAAAATGTACCTTCGTTTAGTGAAGCGCAGTATGTTTTGCTCATTACATTAGTTATGGAGATTAATTTGACCTATCGGTGGCATTTTCTCTTTTTTGTTGCAAGGAGATTTCATACTTTTCGTACGCTTTTATGATATCCCTTACCAATTTGTGGCGTACAACATCTTCTTCGTGCAGATATACGAAATCAATACCTTCGATATTTTTTAATATTTTTTGTATAGATATAAGTCCCGATTCATGTTTTCGAGGTAAATCGGTTTGCGTGATATCTCCGGTTATTATGGCCCGGCTATTAAAACCTATACGCGTTAAAAACATTTTCATCTGAATATTAGTTGCATTCTGCGCCTCATCCAATATTACAAATGCGTTATTAAGCGTGCGCCCGCGCATATATGCCAATGGCGCAATTTCTATAATGTTACGCTTTAGGTACAGTTCAAGCCTTTCGGGCTCTATCATGTCTTCCAGGGCATCGTACAAAGGGCGTAAATATGGATCTATTTTTTCTTTCAAATCGCCGGGTAAAAAACCGAGATTTTCGCCGGCTTCTACGGCCGGGCGAGCCAATATTATTTTTTTTACCTGATGATTTTTTAAAGCCCTGACCGCCAATGCCACCGATGTGTAAGTTTTACCGGTACCGGCCGGACCGATTGAAAACACTATATCGTATTCTGCACTCGATTTTATTATACGTTTTTGGCCGGGTGTTTTAGCGGTGATGGGTTCTCCATCGTGCGTATGCAGAATTACGTCGCCATTGCGCCCATTTTGCATAGAGGTGCGTGGATTGGCTGCTTTGGCCTGCCCCATTTTGATGGCAATTAACGTGCGCAAATCACTTTCCGATACGCTTTGTTTGCGGTTGGCTACCTCTACCATACCATCAATAATTTTGCTTAATGTATCGACTTCGTTGGCAGCACCGGTGAGTTTTATACGCGCGCCCCTGGCGGTAATTCTGGTTTCGGGGAACACTTTATCGAGAAGTTTGATATTACTTTCGTACATCCCATAAACGGCGAATGTATCGACATTCTCGAGCAAAATAGTTTTTTCTGTAACGGTATTACTTTCGGCGATGGTTAAATCTCCTTATTTTTTAGTTGATTGGATTTCTTTATTCAAGTAAGGATAAAAGTATCAATAAATCAATATCAAACTATATAATAATTGAAAGCTCGGGTTATTTATGCATCAATTCGTTCAATTCCTCTATTCGTTTTGGAATATCATCCGTATTAAACACACTGCTGCCCGCTACCAAAATTTCCGCACCCGATTTCACGGCGTTTGTAATCGTTTTTGGCCCAATACCGCCATCTACTTCAATTAAAAAGGAGTAATTATTTTCTTCGCGAAGCTCGGCCAAAGTTTTCAATTTATTATACGCACTTTCGATAAAACTCTGCCCACCGAAGCCGGGATTTACGCTCATAATCAGAACTAAATCCACATATTCCAAAATGGGCTCAATGCTTTGGATGGAAGTAGCCGGATTAATTGCCACGCCCGCCATAATACCATATTTTTTGATGTTCTGAATGGAGCGATGAAGATGCGGGCAGGCCTCGTAATGCACGGTGATGAGGTCGGCCCCGGCTTGAAAGTAATCATCTACATACCTATCCGGGTTTTCTATCATTAAATGCACATCTATAAATGCATCCGGTGCCGATTTTGCTGCGGCTTTTACTATAGAAGGTCCGTAGCTGATATTTGGCACAAAATGGCCATCCATAATATCGCAATGTATCCAATTTATACCTGCGTCGGTACATTTTTTGATGTCGTTTCCCAAATTTGCAAAATCGGCAGCCAATATAGAAGGTGCCAGTATGGGTATATTAAAATCCATAATCTAAAAATTAATTATCATTTGTACCGTCGTTAACATTGAGCGTATCATCAAATATAGCCCGACCTTCTTCCTCTTCTTTAACATCAAAAGGTTCAGAAATAATCAGGTTTAAAATCTGTCCTTCTACAATTTCTTCAACTTTGGGTGAGAATTCCAAAACGGTATTCGGTTCTATATCCCGGATGGGACGGAAATTGATCTCGCCTACTCTCAAACCAACTTCTCTTAATTTTTGCTGTGCCTGCGGCAAACTTAAACCGATAATTTCAGGAATTTGAACAATTTTATCTCCCAATCCATCACTTACAACCAAATCTATAGTAGCGCCTTTGTCAACCACGGTGCCTTGTGGTATGGATTGGCGCAAAATAACATTTCTGAATCGAGATGATTCGTACGTTATTATACCGACTTCCAGACCATAATTTTCGAGCTGTATTTCGGCATTACGCAGCGATAAATTGGTTACATTAGGCACTTCTACGGTAGGTTTTACCTCGGTATTTACTGTTAAATATATTTTGCGATTCGGTTTTACTATATTTGCCGCCGCCGGTTGTTGGTCTAACACATAATTTGCCGGAAAGGTAGAGTTGGCGCGTCTATGTGCAACCTCATAACGCAGTCCTGTTTTATGTAGCAGTTCTTCTGCCTCATTTAAGGTAATACGGGTAACATCGGGTACGGTAACCCCTTTGTTGTGGCTTGTATAAGTCGGCATCAGCAGCATATCTATTACCAAAATACCAACAGCCCCGGCTATAAGTAAGCTCAACAGAAATATATAAAGTTTTATATTAGTCAGTAATTTGAGCATAATTCAAAATGTCATTGTCATAAATCGTTAAAAACTAAGTACCAAAGAAAACGAATCGGGCCGCAATAGATTTGCTGAAGCCTGCAGGCGGCTGTTGTTCAGTTTTACGGTCATATATCCATCAAACGCCGATATAATATGGTTAACGATGATGAGACTCAATAAGTTGTTTGCCAGCCGGTAATTGTCGTTAAAATCTGACGCCCGGTCTCTTCCCTCGTAAAACATAGCCGATGCATCGCTTCCATCCCATTTAAAAAAGGGAAAATTTGGGTTTAATAACGGATTGAGGAATATATCTTGCCAGCCCGACTGAAATTGCCAGTATTTGCTTATAAGCTCGTAATACTGTTGAGAACCGTAATCCGGCAGATTATGCGAAAAATTACTCATTCTTCGGTCTTCTAAAACATACGGTGTATTTCTTTCAACCTTCTGGAGCAGAGGCAAACTTACTTTAAACCAATCATTTCTTGTATTCGAGAAATCGGGTGATTGACCGGCAATATGGTTGGCCAGTTCTTCATATCCATTCGTTAAATGATGTTCTTGCGAGTAATCTACCAACCATTGCGCATAGGCCAGAACGCTCCAATTTCTATCGGCGTAACGTTCGTAATCTCTTTCTTGACGTTTTGCCGTTGCGTTGCGGTTAAAATAATAGGCTATTGTGGCGGCTTCGGTAAGTGCATAAATACCCGCGCGTATCCATTTGCCATTGGCGGCTTGCGCCGAACCCGGTAAAATTCCCGATGAAAGAAATGCAAATCCCGGATTGTTTCGTTCAAGCTCTATAATTTTAGAGCCAAAACCTGTCGATTTTGTAAGCTTCATATCGGCAAGAGCGACCACAGAATTATTTTGTGCGGATATACTATCATCTTTAGTTATGTAGCCCGTAAAACCATGGATGGATTGCGAATATCCAACCGCGGTGCCAATACCACAAAAAGCAATAAGTAAAATCAGTTTTCTCATAACAGGTCAAAATCAAATGTCAGGCCAAAATGGAATAATAATTCTCTGCCGTATTGCACCGTATTGCTGCCGGTTCCGGTCACAAATTCATCCGGTAAGGTAATATTAAATTTATCGAAACCATAAGATGCGCTTATAAAAAACTTAAGTGGAAACAGGTAATATCCGCTCGATGCAATTCTGAGTTCCGCTCCGATTCCGGTTTTTATGTTATCCCCCGACTCGAATGGTGAATTCCATACATTACCCGCCTCAAAAAACAAGCGCGCAAAAACTTTATCGAATGTATAAGGGCCAACTTGCTTAGTTATATTTTTAAATATGGGTGCAAAATAAGAAAGGCTGGTAAAAGCAGTTTGTTCGCCGCCCAGTGCAAAGTAAGGATAGCTGCGCATACCCAAAAATCCGCCTATAAAATCGGTGTAAAAAGAATCGCCCGTTTTATTGAAATAGGCAAATCCTCGTGTTCTAAGTTGCAATGCCTGCCGATTGGGAAGCTGCATTCCGTACCTGAAATTCAGCTCTGTCGAATGATTACGTACCGATTTATATACCGGCATCAACATACCGTCTTTAATATCGTAGGTATCGAGCAATTTACTAGGTTGGAATTGATAGCGTAAATAACCTTTTAACCCAATGGGAGCGATATCGGCATCTTTTGTGTAGCCATAATAATCGACTGTGTATGAGGCCGATAAGGTAGTGCCCTTAAAATATTGGTCGGACGAACCTGTAACCAGCGCTTTTAATTCGTTGGAGTAAAAATTATCGGTAGAAACGCGGTACGGGCTGTAACTCAATCCCAATTCAAGTAAACTACGTTGATCTATTTTTGAGCGTAGAAACAAATCTACTTCCCAAATATCGTAAGCAATATCTACGTTTACGGTATCGGGTATGGCACACGATGTACACGCAAATTCTTCTATAGTCAACCCATCTTTTACATTACGGCGCATATTATAAAATTCTACCGCAATAGTGGGCGACCAGCTCTTTTTAATAAACGGAATACCTCTATACTCTGCCGCAAGGAAAACATCCCTATCCAAGCCGAGTAGATTACTAGGGTAAAAATAATCGTTCAATCCGTCGGAAGGCACAGAACCAATGCCCAATAGCACGCTACCAAAAATACTGATTTTATCCAGCACATCGCGGGAGCTAAAATAAACCCCGGGTTTGAAGTCACGCCATAAATTTTCGCCTAGTTTACCGATTTGACCTTTTTTGAGTAATGTCCCATTATTGCCGTTCAATTTTGAATAATTATCGAAACGCACCACCGGATACATACTGAATTTTGTGTAAACATCGTGGTATTTACGGTACGCAAACTCCTCTTCATCACCGTAAGAAGGCAGGGTAAATACATAATCGTCTTTTTCAATTATGGCTGTTTCTTCTTCGGTAAATGCTGTTATTTTGGTATCATCAAAATTGTTCAGGTAGTCATACAATTCAATATTTTCTCGTACTTGGTAAAAACCCGGTTTGCGGGTAGGTCGGTATGCATCGGCAAAAGAGGAATTGGCGCGTTTAACATTGCTTATCTCTTTGGATTTAACTTTATATCCGTCTGCTTCGTATTGCGAAAAATATAAGGCGCCGTTTGTATTCAAATGGGGCATAAAAGCGCCGCCTAAGACATTGGTTATTTGTGTCGGCTCGCTATCGTCAACAAGTGATTTTCTATAAATATTGAAGATTCCGCTCACATTGGAAGAATAATATAAAGTCTGGTTATCCGGTGATACAAAAGGATCTCGGTAATCGTGTTCGTCATCTTCCAGAATGGTTTGGATATTTCCGGTTTTCAGATTTATGGATTTTATTCCGCGTTGGTTAAATTGGGCGAAAGAAAAGAAGATTTTATTTCCATCCGGACTCCAGTTTGGCGTGTAAAGAGTTTGACCGTTGGCATAATCCGTTAGTTTTTCAATTTCTCCGCTTTCCGGGTCTATTTTTACCAGATTTTGGGTGCCTTTATTGTACTGTAGCGCTACAATCATATTTTCGGTCGGGTGCCATGCAGGCGATTCAATACGCGCAGAATGTGTGAGACGTTTATTCTTCTTCTTTTCAATATCATAAATAAAAACATCACGATAAAACTCGCCCAACCGATTGGTTTTATTAACAGAATAGGCAATGTATTTGCTGTCAGGCGAAAATGAATATGAATTTGAAACCAGCAATACAACGGGTTTCGAAACTGCGTCGGCATGGGTAGTGCCTGCATCGTAGCTCACTTCAGAAACGATAGCCACCTGCTTTTCGCTGCCGTCCAGTTCTTTTAAATAGAGTGCGGTGCGTGCTTCATCAATGCCTTTATTCGATAAATAAGCGATTTTAGTACCATCGGGTGATGTTTTTGGGAAAAAGTTAAATTCGCCTTTATTTTCCACATAATCGGATTCCGATTCTAGCAATTGTTGCGTGGCATTGGTATAAAATTCTTTTCTTTCCGCAATCCATTCATCATAAACCTGGTACCCGTCCATACCGGTGGCCTCTTCGATACCATCGGCTACGTTATATACTCTTTTTTGTGCCAATGCCCTGGTTATTTTTGGTAGAATATCTTCCCCAAATCGTTCTGCCAGATAGATTACAAAAGCGTAGCCTTGATTATATACCGTTTCGCGTTCCAGACTCGATTTTGATGAGAAAGTACCCATCTCATCGAGTTTAAAATAAGTGTTGCTCAGTATTCGGGTTCTCAAAATCATGTCGCGGTGGGCGTCCCAATACTCATAATGCATATTTTGGCGTTGATATTGAGCAGTTCCTTCGGCCAGCCATGCGGGAATATTTATGATTGCAAACGGCGAAGTTATAATTCCATTAGGAAAACCATATAAAACATCGGGTCGACGTACGTTTTCGTAGCTTAGCCATTGAAAATAAGTAACCGGCAGTGTTCTTTTGCGTTTCATACCCAATTGTAGCTGTACTATATGGGTAAATTCGTGAGATATCACGTTTCGCAACCAATTATGTGTGCCCCTGAGCGGTGTATCTAATGCCGGCAACCAAATGTCTATTTTATTATCGAAAAAATACGCTGCGCCGTTTGAATAATCTTCACGGTCTTTTAGCACTATACTGGTTTTTTCATCCGGTTTTACGCCATACAACTCGGTTATCGGAGCATATACTTCTTCGGCAATCAATGCACTTATTTTGGCCGAACGGCTGTTTCCCTCCTGAAAATGCACATAAAAATGCTCACTTTCTATGGTAAACCAGGGCAGATGGTTTTGTGGATACTCATATAATGCCGGATCAGTCTGTGCGCTGGTAAAAATCGGCGCAAAAGATAGGATAAGCAGTGCTGTGCAGATAAAAATATACTTCATTAATGAGCCACCGCTATTTTTACAAGTTTCGATTCGCTTTTTCCGTTCACCGTAGCCTTTATCATTGCATAATAACCACCGCTGGGCCAGTTAGAAGTATTGATTACGACTTCTTCCGGTGCGCCGCCACGGGTCTGGAATGTATTTTCATAAATTATACTGCCGCTTAAACTTATGGCTTTTATTTCAACCTCGCCACCGGGGCGAACCACTTGAAATCTGAGATTGGTTTCGTCATCGGCAGGGTTGGGCCAGTTGTATGTTTCCGAATAGTTTAAAACCTCAAAAACCGGGACGTCTGATTGATCTCCTTTTAACCGCGCTGCAATTTTGTTGTACTTTTCGTTACCGTATTTGGTAGCCCAATCCGCTTCTGCCATATTTTCAAAAACCCAATGTTTTAGCTCCCCTTTATGTCCTACTGCCACTAAATTATTTTCGAATATAACAGGATGTACGGCTTTTGTTTGTACATTTGCCGAACTGCCAACATATAAAGGCGAAAAATCGTACTCGCTGCCATCGTTGTGGTAAATTCGGATATTAATATCAAAATCGGATTGGACCAGCACAATAATATCTTGTTTGCCATCGCCATTAATATCGGCTAAAAGCGGTGTGCCTACATAAATCTCATCTTTTTGGGAATTAATGGGAAAACTTCCAACACGCCCGCCATTTGTATTTATAGCATTGATTTCGTTGTGGTCGTAGTCTATATATATAAAATCCAGTTCACCGTCATTATCAATATCTGCAATGGCCGGCCAACCGATTTTATTGCCATCAAGTAAAGTGTTAAAAGTATTGGCATCGTCCGGATTTACCACAATCAGCCGGTCGTTTTCCAGTATAAAATACCCCACTTTATTACCGGGAAACTCTATGGTACCTACATAAGAACGCTCTGTACCACCCGGTTTTTGATAATCATCCGTGCCGGTCCCAAATTGAATGTAATTATCGAAGTTTTTTGCGAATCGGCTACCCATTTTTATTGATTCTTGCACGGGTTGGGGCCTTAAATTGTTATAAACCTGAAAGTCGTGTGCATCAAAACCATAAGTTGAACCATCCAAAGCAATGGTGTCGCCTTTGTGTGAACTCAATAATCCATTTTTATAGGGCAGAATGAAATCGGGTTTTATGCTCCATGCGCCGTTTTCCAGTGTATAAGGGATTATTTTTAAATCCTGACCATTATTGGCGATGCTTCCCAAAAATATACGCTCGTCGGCATAAACTTTAACCGTATTTTCGGATAATACCTTTTCTATTGTGCCGGTTTCGGGGTAATAGAAATAGGCACCCTCGGCAAAAGGGATAACATAGGTTGGAAGGGTGCTATTTGACACTTTTAGCAGGGTATTTGGATAAATAGCGGTGTTGCCCGGTTCGTTAAACAAGCGGTTTTCGTTTAATTGTGCCGAAAACTTCAGCTCCGGCGCATTTGGTGGAGTTACTGCCTCTACTTTAAAATGTGCATAAGGTATATTATCGCTGAAATCGTAAAATCTGAAATAGGAGGGAGCGTCCGAATTACTATTGTTATTGGGTGTTGAAGTGGGAGAAAACTCATTTTTATAGTAAGAATAGGTTCCCGTCGGAGTAACGACGCGATAATTGTTGCCTTTCCACCAAAAATCGAATGGTGTGCCATAAGCCGCAGAATTATCGGATAGGCCTTCCACTGGATTTCCAATATCCTGTGAGCCATCGGCCTCTTTTAACACCACTCCTCTTCGCTTAAAATTATTAACAGTATTATCGGCCAGACCCATTTTAATAACCGATTCGTCGATATGCCAAATAAGAATTCCGCCATTCAAAAATCGGTCGTCATCGGTGTCTTCTTTTCCGTCTTCGCCAATATCGTAGCCACCGGGCAGGCTCCAATCGAAATTATCCACATCTATCAGCACTCCCGGCTCAAATAATTCTTCAAATCCTTCGCCCTGGAAAACAAAAGCCTCGTTTTTATTATCAAATTGTTGCTGCACCACCGTGCCGTCCGATTTTTGAATGGTCAGGGTAACACCGCTATTATGGATATCCCGGTGACGATTTTCTATTAAAAAATATTCGTTTGGCGATAACTCGAATTTGGCAATACTGTTGGCTTCATCCAGAGTAGCGGCGGAAAGTACAATAGGGTTTGGTGTGTTTACATCAATCAAAAATGGGGTTTCCCAGCCCAGATATATTTTTTCCCAAGCCGATGGTTCCGGCGGGAAAAGGCCATTATACGAGAAGAATCCGGCGCCGTCCATCAGTCCAAAATTCCCTATTCCCGACTCGCCGGTGTCGGTATTGAATAAATCTGGCAATCCCAAATGGCTTCCAATAGAGGCGCTTAACAAACCATTTATGGAAAGTGGGAACACAAACTCATTATCTTGTATATCTGTGCCACGGCGCGATTCAGTTCTGGGTATTATCATCGAGTTTGTAACTTTAAAACTCCCGTTATTTACGGGGATGCCTTCAAAGGAAGGGTTGTCCAACAGATTCTTTAAATTTTCCTTGCCCAGGTAAAGGGATGGAATATCGAGAGGCGTAATATCCAATGAAGTGCCCGTTAGCTCTATATCCCGGCCAATACCTGCATGGAATATGACAAAAGCCGTTTCATCGGGATTTAATCCGTTTGCATCAAACCCACCGCTTTCTTCAACTTTAGTCCAGGCATCGCTGATTAAATGGGCAATTTTTTCGTAGGTAAAAGTCTCTCCGGTTGGCGAATATTCTTCCATTTTCTTGTCAAGCCGGTAAATATTGGGCAAAACCCGGTAATGAATGTCCAACTGACCTTTGGAGGCTTTTTTGAAGTAGTTTTTTGCAAATTCCAAGTGCGATTCAAAATAATTTCTGTCGTGTGGGAGGGGATCAATAGTTATATTTTCCGCGTTGTTTTCCATATAAGGCAGCCCTCCCGGCCCAAATATACCCGTTCCTGAGGTTAATCGGTTAGAATCGGGTTGAAATTCGACCATAATGGCAACAATGTTCAAAGTTCCGGTGGTGGGGATATTTCCTGTTTTGGGAGAGCCTAAATTGATGGCATGGCTCTTTTTAGGAATGATATTTTGCGAATATCCGGCTTTGAGATTAAACAAAAAGAGCATGGTTAACACACACATGCTCCTAAAAATTGTTTTGAATGCTGGCATCTAATCTAATAGTTCAATAGAACGGTGAATCTGAGTGTATTTGCTAGTGGGTGCTCATTTTCCAATGTTTTGATATAGCTAAAATCGACACCGAATTTATTATATCTCAGGCCGGCGCCAAAAGTGATGTATTTTCTGTCGCCGTTATTTGGGTCTTCAAAGTAAAAACCGCCACGTAGTGCAAAACGTTGATTGTACCAGTATTCAAGGCCGGTACCAATCATAAATTGCTGCATTAAACCCACATCTATTGATTTACCGTCGGCGTCTAATCTTTTGTATGTTCCCCAAGAGTCGATAAGCGCTCTTAGCGCACCAACCGATTCGTACTCGGTAATGGTCGAGTCGCCGCTGGCCACTTCATAGCCTCTTTTTCTGGCCATTACTTTTGAAACGTCAAAAGCCACTGTAATTTCGTTTATGTTATCTTCATCCAGCGACATTTGGAAAGCCGAACCGAATCTCAGAATTGTTGGAATCGGGTCTTTTTGGGCATTATCGGAGTATTGTATTCCGGGCCCCACGTTGGATAAGTTTATACCCGCCCTAAATTGTGCTTCGTTATTGCCTATATCAAAGGTGTCGGTTCTATATAAAGCGCCTAAATCAACACCTACACTTGCGCCCGGATCAACTTTTTGGCCGGAAACATGCACACCGCTGGCTAAACTTGAATAAATTACACGAAGTCCGCCACCAAGAGCCAGATTTTTATTTAATTCCGTGCCGTAAGCAAGCCCAAAAGCTAGCTCATAGCTATTAAACCTGGAAAGCACCTCGTCCGGACCGCCTTCTCCCGTCTGTACTTGTTCGCCAAGGTTTAGGAAGGTCAGATGACCGCCAATAGTTCCCAGGCCTTTAATATGATGTTTTACAACAACATAATCGTAAAATAAATCTTGAACGTTAAAATTAGCAAGCCAATTGGAGTGGGTAATACTGGCTTGGTTGTCGGTTTGGAAGCCAAGTCCAGCCGGGTTCCAGAAAAGAGCGGCTGCATTGTCGGCGGTTGCCACTCCCGTGTTACCCATTCCCGCGCCTCTCGAATCGGGTTCTATTTGTAAAAAAGGCACACCGGTAATTCCCACCTGAGCGTGCGTTAAAGTTGGGCCTAAAACAAATAAGCCTGCTGCTAAAGCAAATAATATTTTTTTCATACTGATGACATAGTGTTTAGCTGGTAAATATAACGTAATAATTTAAAATTTTACTACTTCTATCTAATGATTACTAATTTTTCGATTTTTTCTGTGGTTTGTTTTCCTTTTGGGGTAGTTGCCGTAGCCCTGAGCACATAAACATAAGTACCGTTGCCCAAGCGATCATTATCCCTGTCACGGCCATTCCATGAAATACTGGCATAATTACTATTGGTAATAATTGATTCTTTAAGGTGCTGAACCGGTCTTCCGCTCAAAGTGAATATCTGAATAGACACGTCGATTGGGTTACCCGGTTGATTATGTTCGAAAGTGAACGAAGTTTTGTTGTTCATAGGATTTGGATAGTTATATATATTCCTAATCGCCAAATCTTCCTGTTCTGCCACCTCGAAATAGATTTCCTTTTCGGATGGATTGTTATGAACGTCCCACGCTCGAACGGTTAACGTATAGTTACCCTCCGGTATTTGATCCAGAGGATACTCGATACGTCCCCCTGTAAAGCTGTTCAAATTTCCCTCAAAATATTCGTTGAGGATTATTGTTTGTTTGGGTTGTGTATCGATTGTAGCTATTATTTCATGCCCTACTCCTGTTCCAGATGTGTTTATGCCCGATTCGTCTTCCAACTCCACAAATAGTGTTGGCGAACTGTTTACGAGCGTTCCGTTTATAAAACTCTTGTCGTTTAGGTAAATATCCATATCCGGCCCTGTGCCATCATTTACGGCATCCGGATTTATTCCGTTAAAATTAATTTTAGTGAACGAGCCCCCCGCCGTTGTGCCGCCCGAATTTGCAAAAATCAAAATACGGCCCTCTTTATCCGACGCACTTATGTCTTTGGGTATTATAACCGGCACGGAGAATGTGCCATTATTCACCATGGCTTTGCCTTTAAATAAAACATCATTTTCTACCAAATATTGGCAATTATCAAATCGGCACGATGTCTCAGGGTCGGTAATCCACGAGCGCTCCGGGAAACTCACTCCTCTGTTGGCATCAAAAATAGTAACGGCTGTTTCGCCATTATAACCCACATCGGTGTTGCCATCTTTATCCAACACTTCGCCTTGAATATTTATGGTATCCAACGCCCGTATTTGAACGGTATTGTTGGTATTGGTTACATCATCGTCGTTAATATGAGTGATGCGTGCTTTTTTTGCCGGAAGTTGAAATATCGTAGCCGGATCGCCGACGAGAATAAATTTTTTATTGTTCAGCGAGGAACCAATACGAACGTTTGTACCACTGATTACACTGTTTTTGGTTTGCATATTAATTTCACCCAACCTTTTTTGGGTTCCATCGGCATTTCGCTCAGTCATGCGTTGAGAAAGCGCTATGCTCAGCGCGAAATTACTATTATTCCCTTCGAAAGCACTGGTATAAACTACGCGGGTGGTTGTAAAAGATGCAATAGCGCCGCCATTATCGGCTAAAACTATTTTTTCGGCACCCGATTGCGCATCCGTATCATCGTAACGGCCAAATTGGCATGTAACGGTTATCAGAATTGTCAATCGGTCTTTGTTAATAAAATCGGGTATAAAATTGGTGTGGAATAGTTTTTCATCCGATAAAACTTGCTCGTTTCCATGACCGGAATAGCTTAAGCAAAGCGTACCTTGGTTAATAGCGTTGATAAAATCTTTGGTTGCTTCGGGGTACGATCTTCCTGCACCCGTTATCTCTTCGGGATACGAAAACTCATATATTTTCTTAACACGCAAGCCGGGTTCGTTTATGTTCATCATCGCCGCCGAAACATCGGCATTATAAACGTGCAGGTCTTTTTCGCCAGGATTTGGCATGTCGTCATCGGCAGCAAAAGTCATCAGATTTTGCCACCCACCTTTATTGGCAGAATTTTCATAAATCTTTATTTTCTTGATGAAATTGGCAGCCTCAGCTGCATTTTGAACCGGTATTCTGCCCAAGCCCACATCCATTAGGAAGTTATTTGAAGTTTGGCCGGTGCTGAAGTCGCCTTCATCATCGCCCAGATAACCAAAATAGTCGTCAGTGCCGAATGTATTTTCGCGAGATACAGATTCTATGCTTTCGTAAGTAGATACGTGATCTTTTAAATTAGGATTTGCAACGATGCCTTTGGTATCGTAAGTCGCATCGCCGAAAAAGAGCACATAATCCAACATTCGTTCGTTATTGGCTATAGACAAATCCCAAATATATTTGATATAATTTCTTAAAGCTGTTGGGTCCGTCAATCCACCCGAAAATTCATTCAGAATATCTTCCTGGGTAACTACAAGCGGAACCAATCCTTGCGATTCTCTGTAAGATGCCAACTCTTTCGCTTGATTTAACAATTCTTTTGAGGTGATTACCAAATAATCGGGGTAAACCTCAAACTGGTGTAAATTTTGATTATCTATGGCCGTCCCCATTTCTGGTGTTTTAAACTGCGATTGTGCGATAATTTTAAGATTATTGCCGGCGTAATAATTCAAGTTGTAGTTACTACCCGAGGAAGAAACGGCTAAGAGCTTCGGATTATTGGCCTCTGTTACATCCATAACTATTGGCGTACTATTAAATCCTTTCAGTACATAGTTTGCAAAATCCTGGTTTACATTATTGGCGGGCGTAAAGAAGCGTAACCGGTTGTTTTTGGCGGCCAGCTCTCTATCGAAAGTTATATTAATCCAATCGACAAATACCTGATCGTTACTGCTCCTCAAAGTGCTTCTCAATTCCATGTTTATAATCCCGTTTGAGATATTCGGGGTTATAACTTTGTTGATAGTGGCAGAACGGGCAGTAGGGCCATCACTTTTATTAAAACTTTGGATAGCCGGTGTAACTATAGTGCCTACAGCCGTATTATTTAGTCGTATATCTATGGTCAGCGGGCTCAAAGAACGTCCGTAAACTTGGCTTCTCACAGTAAACGGTGTGTTTGCAGAAATTCCGGGAATGGTATCCGTTAAAATAGATACATAAGTGCCGCTCCTTGTAGAGTTGATGGTTTGCCCCAGCCACTCGCGTCCGGATCGCAAACTGGCTTCTGCTTTGGTTAGTTCCTCCTCCTTCCACAAAAAATCTTCCACTTTGCTGATGGTTTGGGTAGGTTGCATACCCTGATTTATGGCACTCATTCTTTTACCGGTGGTAGATGCAACCGTCAAGAACACGTAATTAAATTTACTGTAAGGGTGAATTTCATTTACGAACTCACCATTTTTCCTGAATTCTTTATCCGCACTATTGGCAAAAAAGGTGATTTTATCGGTCTCTGCAAATCTACTCGACGAGGAACTTTCCACTATAATTGGAATCTCAATAAATTCGGGTTTGGGCGCGCTGTTCAATTCGGGCAACACTTCACCGCCCATGCCCCATAACTGAATGTTCTCAGGCTTAGTATTTGCAATATTGATTCCCAAATCGCTCAGATACTTCCCATCTATTTGATAAATACCGTCTTCGGATATAGGTATTTTGTACCAATTATTGGCAGCAAGGGGAGAGGACTCCATTTTGGGCTTTACACCCGATTTCAGTTTTGGAGAGGTGTTATCTTTATACACTCTCAATTTGAGCTTTCGCGTAATTAATAAGTCGTCGTTGGCCGTTCTTGCAATATGAATGGCTGTAGGCGCTACTTCTTTTCCTCGAAAAAAACCATTTTCCAAGGTTTCTACAACCGGTGTTGATTGCGATACCAGTAAATAATCCATTTTTCTGCTATCTGATAAGGTATCTTTCACCGTAGCAACGGATTGTTCTATTATTTGATAACCGGGAGCGCCGTTAATTACCGGAATAAGCACAGAATATGCCGGCATAATGCGTAACTCCTCATTACTCAACTCGTAGTCGGTAAATGCAGGGGTTTCAGCCACAATATTGAAGCTTTGTGCTATTGCACCATCCGAAATAAGGAATGGTATCAGCAAACCACAAAATAGCAGAAGACTAATTCGCATTAGTTATACGTTATTAAATAATAAATATATAAACACGTAAGTGTTTTAGTGTAGTAGCTATTTTGTATATATAATTCTCTTTTATAGACTTATAAATGGGGTTATTCCCGACGGACAGATATCCGAGATTCTTATTTTATCTGTTTTTGTAGCTATATATCGATGTGATGGTGTTTTATTTAAAGTCTTATCTAATAATAGTACAGAGAAAGAATAATGTCAAATGTAAAAAGAGCTTCAAATGCTCTTTTTACATCAAAATTGTATTAAATCATTTCTATTACAAGCGCCGAAGCGCCGCCGCCGCCATTACAAATGCCTGCGCATCCATATTTACCACCGGTTCTTTGCAGTGCATGCAGCAAGGTAACCACTATTCTGGCACCGGAGCAGCCCAGCGGATGTCCCAAACTGACCGCGCCGCCGTGGATGTTCACTTTATCGGCATCCAGCTCTAAAATTTGATTATTAGCCAGTGCTACAACCGAAAAAGCTTCGTTTATCTCGAAAAGATCGATATCGGATATCTCTAAGTTGGCTTTTTTTAATGCAAGCGGCATGGCATCGGCTGGTGCAGTGGTAAACCATTCGGGTTCTTTAGCTGCACTTGCTGAACTCAGAATTTTTGCGATGGGTTTTAGTCCCAGTTCTTTGGCTTTTTCGGCACTCATCAACAATAAGGCCGCAGCGCCATCATTTAAAGTAGAAGCATTGGCCGCGGTAACAGTTCCATCTTTACTAAATGCCGGACGTAAGCCGGCTATTTTGTCGAATTTAACTCTGCCTGGCTCTTCATCTTCCGCAATTACGGTTACGTTGCCTCTTCTGTCTTTTACTTCAACTTTTGCAATTTCATTTTCAAAGTAACCGTTTTTTTGTGCTTCTTGCGCTCTTTTGTATGAGGTTGCAGCGTATTCGTCCTGTTCTTCTCTGCTGATTCCACACTCGTGCGCACACAAATCACCGGCATTGCCCATGGCATAATCGTTATAAACATCCCATAAACCATCTTTTTGGATACCGTCCTCGGCCGTAACGTTGCCGTATTTTGAGCCAAAACGTTGCTTTGGGAGGTAGTAGGGGACATTACTCATACTTTCCATGCCACCTGCAATCATTACATCTGCTTCACCGAGCCTGATTTGATCCGCAGCAATCATAATGGCTTTCATTCCGGAGGCACATACTTTGTTTATGGTAGTGGCTGGCGTATTTATGGATAATCCTGCTTTTAAGGCTGCTTGCCTTGCCGGCGCCTGACCAATTCCGGCGCTGAGCACGTTGCCCATTGCAACCTCTTGTACCATATCGGCGTCAACTCCTGCCGCAACAAGAGCCTCTTTAATGGCAATACTACCCAGCTCAGGTGCAGAAAACGATGACAAACTTCCGCCAAATGAGCCCATTGGCGTTCTTTTTGCGCTTACAATTACAACTTCTCTCATATCAAAAGTGGTTAAAATGTTAAAAAATGGATTTTATAACTTGCTGTAACTCAATAATTATTAATTTAAAAAGCTTGTTCCAAATCGGCAATTAAATCTTCCACGTCTTCAATTCCTACCGAAATTCTGATTAACGAGTCGTTTAGCCCGGCTTTAATACGGTGTTCTCTAGGGATGGAGCCGTGCGTCATCGAAGCAGGGTTGCTTATCAGCGATTCTACACCGCCCAGGCTCTCCGCCAGGGTAAAATATTTGGTGTTGGCCATAAATTTGGTGGCTGCTTCTATAGAATCATCTTTTAAAGAAAATGATAGCATTGCGCCAAAATCGTCCATTTGTCTGGCGGCGAGCTCGTGTTGCGGATGTGATTTTAGTCCCGGATAATACACTCTTTCCACTTTTGGATGATTATCCAGATAATCGGCAATTTGGCGTGCATTTTGTACGGCTCTTTCTACCCGTACATGAAGTGTTTTTATGCCTCTTAGTGTAAGGTAGCAATCCATTGGGCCGGGAACTGCACCCGTAGCTTTGACCTGAAAACGCAGGTTTTCCATAATTTTTTTATTGGAACTGGCAACAGATCCGTGGATTAAATCAGAGTGTCCGGCTAAATATTTTGTTGCCGAATGAAGAACAGCGTCTGCACCCAATTCGAGTGGTCGTTGCAAGTAAGGCGATGCAAATGTATTGTCAACAATGGTTAAAATATTGTGTTTTTTTGCCAAATCCGTCAATGCCTTGATATCAACAATGCGCAAAAGCGGGTTGGTTGGCGTTTCTATCCAAAGTAGTTTTGTATTCTCTTTAATCTCGTTCTCCACAATATCCATATTGGTCATGTCTATAAAAGAGAATTCAAGACCGTACGGTTCAAAAATGGAAGTAAATAAGCGATATGAGCCGCCATATAAATCATCGGTAGCGATGATATGGTCGCCCGGACGGAACATTTTAAGAAATGCATCCATGGCTGCCAAGCCGCTGGCAAAACTCGCGCTTTCATCTGCACCTTCCAAAGAAGCGATTAAATTTTCCAAAGCGGTACGCGTTGGATTGCCGACCCTTGCATAATCGTAGCCTTTATGCACATTGGGTGCTTCTTGAGCATACGTTGAAGTTTGGAAAATGGGAGGCATCACAGCCCCGGAAGTTTCTTCAATTTTTTGTCTGCCGTGAATGGCTTTGGTGTTAAATTTCATTTTAATAAATTCGATATTATTTCAATTGTTTCAATGCATCAACTTTCTCAATCAATTTTGAGTCTTGTGCCGACAGTTCAATCAATTTTTCGTAACTGTTTATGGCCAAATCGATGGAGGCCTGTGCTTGTATATTTAACTCTTTTTGCTGCTGTTTAAATCCATTGGGTACCAGATTTAGATACTGATTTGCCATATTATTATAGTAAACAGCCAAGGTTTCAAGATACTCAACATTTTCTTTGTCCCTGTCGTGCGCTTCGTTTAAAATACGGCCTGTTACTTTAGATAAATTCTTGATATCCTCAAGTATGGTTTCGGTTTTATCAAGATCGGACTGTTGATAAGCAAAATCCAGTTTTTGAAACAATTCGTCTATTTTGGTATAAAGTTGAGTGCCATAAACAATCATTATTTGGGTGTCGTGCGGATATTTTGTGTTGAGCTGCCTGAGAATATCCAGGGCATTTTCCATGTCGTTAGCGGCTATATATGCATTGGCTAAACCAAATGCCGCATTTTTATTGGAGATACCATCAGGGTTTGCAAGGCTGTAATAATAGGCCGAGCGCTCCGGCTTACCGGTTTCCAGATATAAAAATCCCAGTTCCTCAAAAATCAGGCTTAAATTGTCTGTTTTGTTTTGTGCTTCGTTTAAAATACTGAGAGCAGTATCTATATCGCCTTTTTGATAATATAAAGTGGATAATAATTTATATGTTTTGGCATTATCACGATTAATAGTCAGAGCGTTTGTGCCGTGCGCCAGTGCTTCGTCAAAAAAGCCGTGCTTTGCACCTTTTTCGTAACTGTTTACCGCCTCGCCATATTCAAACTGCCAGTAATGACTGTTTAAACTGTCAATTTTTGCAAACATGGAATTATCATCGCTCAGTTCGCGACTTTTAATTAAAGCTTCGGCAAAATCTGTGTACAAACCGGTTCTTCCATCCACGGTTTCATTTTCGGCAAGTATTCCTAAAACAGAAGCCTTTTCGAAATAAAGCGCAGCATCGTTAGGATTTGCTGAAAGTTTGCTGTCAATGTTGGCAAGCGCCGAATTTAAATCACTATTTTTATCGGCATTATGCTGGTTAGGTAATTTGTTTAATGGGGTACAAGCGAAGAAAAACCCGACTGCAAGTGCAATACCTGCAAGTCGGGTCAAAACTGATTTTTTCAATGTGTCATATTTTTAATTGGTGGAGCGGGGGATATTAATATCCTGCTTTTTCCATAGCTGCTTCAGCCTCTTCCTTCATGTTTAAAGCAGTATAAACTCTAAATAAAGCGCCCCAATATTCTTGGTTGTCAGGATCTAAGGAGGTTGCTTTTTCGTAGCTGTCTTTGGCTTTTAACAATTCGCCTTTAGCTTTTTCGTCAAATTCGTCTGCCAATGCGTTGTCGGTTGTGGCATTACGTTGATCGAAGAATAAAGCCGCTTTATTTTGATATACAATTCCCAAAGTATTATAGGCATTTGCATCATTTGGATTCAATTCAGTAACTTTTTCCAGTTCTGTAATTGCACGATTGGTTAATCTATCCGATTCTGCCAATTTCGTGGCGTTTTCTTCGCGCATGCTTTCAATTCTAGCTTCAACTTCTTTCTTTTCGTCACCACTTAAACTTCGAGCCGTTCTATCTAAATCAAAAATTTGATTAAAATTGGCCGACACATCATCGTTCAATTTATTTGCCATTATGTAGATTTGAGTACCCATAACCAAGCGATATTGAGCGTTGCCGGGATCAGAAGAGATTAATTCTTCCAACGTGCTGATGGCTTTTTCGTTTTCGCCTACATTCATATAAGAGTCGGCAATTTTTTGCACCAAATCTACCGAATCGGGATACTGCTCCAGGGCGTCTTCCAGTACGATTACGGCATCCTCGTAGTTATCTGTCAGCATATAGAAAGTAGCAAGATTACTGTAATCGGCCTCCGGAATTTCATCTTTTAAAGCCATTGCATCTTTCTGGGCTCTGATGGCACCATCATAATCGCCAACCATTTGGTAAACGTGTGCCAGAATTTCGAACGATAGCGTACTATCCGGGTTGATAGTAACAGCGTTATTCAGGTGATCGATGGAAGTTGCCAGGTGGTCATCTGCTTGAGGTGCAGCAGAGTCGCCGGTGGCATGCAGAATAGCTAAATTATGCTCTTCTCCCCATTTCCCCAAAATCAGGTTTTCGGCCTGCAGTTCGAAGATAGCGTCTTTGCCTTCAGTTTTTAAATTGGCTATAGATGTTAATGCATCGCGCATTTGCTGATAGTCGCCTTTTCTATCCGCAATAACAGGGTTGCTGCTTGCTTTTTCTCCAAAGGCTACCCCGCGATAGTAGTAGGCTTCCAAATTATTAGGATTTTCTGCCAGAACTGAGTCGATGGCAGCAAGTGCAGATTCATAATCTTGAGACTCTATCCCTTTTTTTGCCATATTCATAAAAGGTGAATCGGACCCGCAACCTATTAATAAGGTTGTAAATATAGTCAGAGATAATAGGCTATAAATTAGCTTTTTCATATTAGTTTCTGTTGATAGTGGTTATTTATGTTAATTTTTAGCTATATATTCAAAAGTAAGTATATAAAGACCTTTCCGCAAAGGGTTAATATCTTAACAAGATAAAATGATAAGATTAATAAATAAAATAAATCATGAAAAAAGTAATTTCAACCGATAAAGCACCCGCAGCCATTGGTCCCTATAGCCAAGCTATTGAATTAAACGGGGTTGTCTATTGCTCAGGGCAGATACCTTTAGACCCGGACA
The DNA here is from genome assembly GCA_964615135.1 of uncultured Balneolaceae bacterium. Taxonomy (GTDB): domain Bacteria; phylum Bacteroidota; class Rhodothermia; order Balneolales; family Balneolaceae; genus Balneola. The sequence goes on from CAZTOG010000011.1 coordinate 46,664, forward strand.
CTATGCAGATTGTGGGTTCGAATGCCGAAGTGCAGGCAAAGCAGGTGATGGAAAACCTTGGCGCTGTGCTAGAAGCGGCAGGAACCGATTTCTCAAAAGTTGTAAAGTGTTCCATATTTTTGGATAATATGACCGATTTTGCTGTTGTTAACGAAATTTATGGTGGCTACTTCACTGAAAATCCACCCGCTCGCGAAACGGTGGCTGTTAAAACTCTGCCAAAAAATGTTCTGGTAGAAATAAGCTGCATCGCATATAAATAACCCGCAGCGGTTAGAATTATTTTGTTAGAGCCGGATTTCTTTTTCAGAAAAATTACCGGCTCTATCTTTTATTTTAAAATAAACGCTGCTACCGGCCTGTATTTTTACAGCCGGATTATAATAGGTAAATCGGTTTTTCTCAAAGTCGTACTCCGCAATACCCTGAATGCCGTTTACTGTAAACACCGCACTTCTGAAATCAATACCGGACAGGTCGTCGCTTACATCTGCTATTATTACCGTTTCACCGGTATGTATTTTAGAGTAACGAATCGATTTGATAACCGGTTTTGTAGTATCGGCCACAACCCTATATGTACCGAATCCGGGCAATCGAGCCGATAATCTGTTTCCTGAAATGGTAGAGGGGACCAAACTCATCCGTTTGTTGCTTGCGTTATAGTGGTAAAGAGCTGCTTTATCGTAGTTTTCCAAAAAATTGCCCAGATAGGCATAAACTTCTATGTTTTTATTAAGAATTACGTGAGCCGATTTTATATTGATTTCAAAAACTTGCTCACTAGTATCGATTTTTGAACTATGCAACACACTTATGGGCGAGTGATAGGTGTTATTTTGATAATGGTACATAATTCTTCTATCCGGTGTTTCAACTTTGATGGTCGAATCGGGATTAATACGCATCATAAAAGTGCCGGGGTCGTTTTTGAAATCCACCAGTCTTTGTCCTGCGGTAGTATCCCATAAAACTCCCATATTTATCTCATTTAAATCGATGTACGCTTTACCTTCTAAACTGATATAATCTTCGAACCAAATCCCATTTTTCAACTCATCCAAACCAATGGTGTCTGATTTCTGCACAACATCTTCATCTTCCTCAAACTGAACCGTAGCTGTAGAAGTGTTTCCGAAATAATCTTTGGCTATAATAGTATATTCTACACCGTATTTAACATTAAAATACTCATTATATGTAGTTACAAAGGGGTGGTTGGCATTGGGATGCACATATAGGCGATGGTAACTTTTAGACACCGTGCCCGGCGCTGCAATTCTATCCAAAGGCATGGTAGTTGCCTGCGAAAATTTAAAAGAATCGATTTTTTGGCCGAATAAAGTATCTGCCTCCTGAACCACATACAGTTCATATATAGCATATTTATTAAAAACGTCGTTTGCACCATCATAAACATGCACATTTAAGCCAACCGGACCCGAAACTTTAACTCTTCCGTAACTATAGCTTCCTGCTTTAAGACGTTTTGGGCTCACCGTTTTTGCCAAATTCTTGCCTGAAATAGTACTTGTCGGTAAAATCGGCTCAACTAATAAATTCCTGAATATCGGTTCTACATTATCTTTTATGTTAAAGCCGGCTTCCAGCGGATTAATAGGTTCATTATCCCTGTTTCTGATTTCAAAATGCAAGTGAGGCGGACCGATTCCTGTTGAACCTGTATAACCAATAATATTTCCCCGGCGCACATATAGGCTGTCTTTTTCGAAATTGGCGTTCATCTCGTAAGAAAACCCCGGAAATCTTAAATCATCGGCCAGTTTTTGGAATTGATTGTTAAAACGCGAAAGATGTGCATAAACCGAGTAGCTCCCATCGGTATGTTTTAGATAAATAGCCTTACCGTAACCATGGCTGCTAATAGAAAGCTGACTTAAATACCCATCTTGCGTGGCGTAAACGGGATATCCCTCAGCTCCCCAGGTTTTAATATCCAGCCCTGCATGAAAATGTGCGGAGCGTGTTTCACCAAAAGTAGAAGATAAAAATTGCCCGGAATTGGTTGGCCACAGGTAATTGCTTTGCAACAACTGGGCTTTCACGCTAAATGGAACCAAAAAAATAAAGACAACAAATAGAAACTGTAATATTCTCATTTAACGGTCAAAGAAAGTTGAATCAGATTATTATTTAGCGATGCATTTATTCTATCGCCTGTTTTAATTTGTGAAACGCCTTTTGGGGTGCCCGTGAATATCAAATCGCCGGGATATAAGGTAAAATATTCCGATAAATAGGCAATGAGCTCGTCGCAGCTATAAATCATATCCTTTGTATTTCCGTTCTGTCGGACTTCCCCATTTACTTCCAGTTTTATATTCAGGTTATCGAGGCTGTCAACTTTGTCCGGGGCAATAAAATCACTGATGGGTGCGAATGTATCAAAACCTTTGGCTACAGTCCACGGGTGACCCTTTTCTTTGGCCTTTTGTTGGATATCGCGCGCTGTCAGGTCAATCCCAAGTCCTATTCCGGCAATATATTCACGGGCATTTTCCTGCAGAATGTCCTTCCCTTTCTTACCAATGGCCAACACTAATTCTATTTCGTGGTGTACATTGCTGCTTTGTGGCGGTATAACAATGGCCTCGTTATGAAAGCAAACAGAACTAACCGGTTTTAAAAAAACCAGCGGATTTTTTGGGACTTCATTGCCCAACTCCTTTGCGTGTTCGGCGTAATTCCTTCCAATGCAGTAAATACTGCCAATGCTAAGGTCCAGATTTGGGATTTTTAAATTGCTCATGTGCCAAATATAAGAAAAAAGCCTTAACTCAGAGAGCTAAGGCTTTTTATAAATAAATAACACGATTATTTATATTTATACTCGTTGTTAGTTTGCTGGCTCAACGTTAACAAAAGTGCGGCCGCCGGCTTTAACGGTAAAATAAACTTTACCATCAACAACGGAGAACAGGGTGTCGTCTCCTCCGCGCATTACGTTTTCGCCCGGATGATGTTTGGTACCGCGCTGACGTACCAATACGCCGCCTGCACGTACAAATTCACCGCCAAATTTTTTAACTCCCAAGCGTTTTGCTTGCGAATCGCGACCATTTCGAGTTGAGCTTTGACCTTTCTTATGTGCCATTGTTTATTCCTCTTCTTTTTTTGGTGCTTCTTTCTTGGTTGCTTTTGGTTTCGATGTCGATATCGATTCAATCTGAATTTGAGACATCATTTGGCGATGTCCATTCATCTTTTGATATCCTTTACGGCGTTTTTTCTTGAATACAATAACTTTGTCTGCTTTTACCTGATCCAACAATTTAGCAGTAACTGTTGCACCGCTTACCACAGGTGTACCAACTTTTACAGCACCTTTAGCGTCTTTTACCAACAAAACTTTATCAAAAGTAAGTTTGTCTTTATCGGTATTTTGTCTATTGACAAATAATATATCTTTTTCAGCGACTTTGTATTGGTGCCCGCCTATTTCAACTATAGCGTACATGACCTAAAATAATTTCGTTTTTGAATTTTTAAATAGCTAGTAAAGATACAGTAATATTCCGATATATGAAAGTGAAAAATTAGCCATATATTTTGAATATTATTTATATCCAATTTGTGTTTGATATCGGTAAATGGGTGCTTGCGTTGCTCTAATACCGGTTGCTCCCGGCGCAGATATTGCTAAAAAGCAACGGATTTTAACCTGCCTTGGCGTGTTGAAAACCTTTTTTGTTAATATGGCCGATATATTTACCGATAATACGAACTTCTTCAAAGATATCGGGCTCTATAATGATATCACCGTACGCCTCGTTTGCCGGTTCCAGGCGTAGTCCGTTATCATCCATAAAAATACGTTTCAAACTGGTTTCACCATTGTATAAAACAGCACCGATATCACCGTTTTTCACATCGGTATCCATCAAAATAACAAAATCACCGTCATAAATATTTACATCTTTCATGCTAAAGCCAGACACCCTCAGCGCAAATAATTTATCCAAATGGGGGAATAGCGTTTCCATGGTTATGGCCCCGAGATCCGCCTCAACGGCTTCTTGTAGAAAACCGGCTGCAATTAAACCGCGTATGGGAATGCCGGGATCGTTATATTCCGGTACGTATAATGATTTTTTGGACGGAGGAAGATCGTATTCTTCATCTTCCGTTTTAATCAAATACCCTTTTTTGAGCAAAGACTGAATGTTTTGAGTAACACTATTGGGAGATTTATACCCAAAATGGTCGGCAATTTCCCTATAAGTAGGCCAAACATCAAATTCTTTCTTATACTCAAGGATGTAATTAAAAAACTCTTGCTGTTTTCGCGTCAAATGAACATGGTCCATATCTATATTATATTATGTGTATAAAGTATGTGCAAATAACGAAAAAATAGCATCAAGGTCAATATTTAATGTGTATAATTTATGTATAGGTTTTTATCAGCTGTTTTGGTTTTAATCTTTGTCGCAAATTGCGATGGATATAAGTCAAAATTCAAAAAGGCAATAACCAACGAATATCCTGCGCTTTATGAGGCGGTTTTTGAAAGAGACGGACAAAAACTGCTCGAATTTACAGATTCGGATAACGCCATGGTTGCAAATCAGGCCTGGAAAGCCATGATAAATACGCCTTATAACGATATTGATGCGTTGATTGAGAGGGCCGCATCTGCTAATACCAAAGATGCCTGGGCCGGTTTATGGTTTAAAGATCTGGACGAGCGACATCTGGAAAAATTACACTCGTTATGGAAAGAGAATCCCGATTTGAGAGTGGGAATGGCATCGGTTTTGGGCGTTCATGGCAATAAATCGACATTAGAATTGCTCTTTGATGTGGAATTAATGGACATGAACGACGAACTGGAGTTTGAAATTGCTTACGCCATGGGAATGTTGACTACCAAATATGATTTTGACGCAGAGCAGCAAGCGGAAATCGTAAATAGAGCGGTAGGTCAGTCAAAATCGGAGACACGAAGAGCATATTTATACGGTTACTATCGCACCGGAAAAACATTTGACAGCGCAGCAGAAAGACAATTGCTGGATGAGTGGAGAGAATTGAACAGAGACGATGTTTTTGATCCGTATGTATTCAAAATATTGATGATAAATCATGCCAAAGATGTACTATATCACTTCGATTTGGATGAGTTTGCATTGATGAACACGCAGTTTGCCATTGAAGTTGCAAAAACCCTGGAACAGGCACCGGTCACGGATTATTCCACATTGGTTTTAAGCTCTCTGTTAAATCATTATAACCACAATGTGATAATGAGCGCTTTAAAAACTATTCAAATGCACGCAGAATACTCCGAAGAACTGAATAATGTGGTGCGCTCGCAGATTGCCGGCTCTGGATTGCTGCCCAATATGGTGCGGTTGGAAGCGCTGAATACCATTGAGGAGGCAAATACTCTGGAAGATATGACCATTGATTTGGCTGGTGACGACCCATATCTGCTATCGGTAAAGTATGCCATTCTGAAAAAATATTATTCCGAAGATGATTATTTCGAACTTTTGGAAGCAGATATTAAATCAAATGAAGGACTTTTCAGGGTTTTCGCCGTGAGTGAGTTTGCCAATTGGTGGAAAAATCTGGATGAAGCCAAGAAAACGGCCAATAGAGTTGAAAATGCCCGTAATTTATTGCTGTACAGTATGGATAATGCAGACCGATCGATGGCGTACAGTATGAGCGATTTGTTTATGGATGAAAATCTATTGCCTGCTTCCGATTTTTACCTGTTGGCAGATATGTTGGAACGTTTCCGCCTGCCGGAAGATATTGAAGTATATCAAAGTATGGCAGGGATTTTCAATAAACGATTTAAAGAGGAATCAAAATCCTTGATTGATTCTTTAGCGGGATATGGAAACAGTGCGTTGAACAAAACATTGGCCAATTTAGGCTGGCAAGTGGAAGAAAACGAGTCCGATCCGGTTAAATTCAGAACGCCCGATTGGGGAAAATTAGCAAAATTGGGACCCAATCCCATCATGCGTTTGTACACCGATAAAGGCCTGATACGAATTGAATTGGATGTGCTTTCTGCTCCAGCTACTATATCCGGCATGCAGAGCCTGGCCGAAAATGGCGAGTACAATAATGTCGCCTTTCACAGAGTGGTGCCCAACTTCGTAATTCAGGGCGGCGATGTACAAACCGGTGATGGATTTGGCGGTCCAGATTATATAGTGCCCACCGAAAGTAGCTCAAAACATTATAATCGTGCTATAACAGGAATGGCCAGTGCCGGTGCAGACACCGAAGGAAGTCAATATTTTATTATGAACCACTGGGCACCCCATCTAAACGGTCGATACACCATTATTGGCAAAGTTCTATCGGGGATGGAAACGGTGGACCAAATATTAGTGGGCGATAAAGTAACGCGCGCCGTTATTGTTAAATCTTAGTTTAGGTTGGGTTTCGGTATTAAAGGTTAAACTATTAATACCGAAGTGGCTCTAAATACTACAAATCCAGTATTGTCTTAATTTTATGCTTCAAAACGGGCAAAAAATCCTCTTCAAACCACGGATTTTTCTTCAACCAGATATTATTGCGCGGCGAAGGATGAGGCATGGGTAAATATTCGGGCAGGTAATCGTCGAAAGTACGCACGGTTTCGGTTAGGTTGCGTTTCATGCGCTTGCCCAGATAATATTTCTGCGCGTATTGGCCAACAAGTAGTTGTAATTCAATTTTATTCATCAGATTAAAGAGTTTTGGATGCCAGAGCGGAGCGCATTTTTTACAAGGAGGTAAATCGCCCGATTTTCCGCGGCCCGGATAACAAAAGCCCATAGGAATTATGGCAATTTTCTCAACATCATAAAAAATATCGTCGCCAATGCCCATCCATTCCCGCAGACGAACACCACTCGGATCATTAAAAGGTATGCCCGTTTGATGAACTTTTAGTCCCGGCGCTTGACTAATAATTACAATTTTACTGTTTTCCGATGCCGCCAAAACCGGTCTTGAGCCCAAGGGCAGCTCGTCATCGCAGACCTTACAATTTCTGATTTGTTTAAGTAGTTCTTCCAAAACGTATTCTCCGGCTAATTCTATGTGCTTTATAATTTAACACAATCAAAACGGAAATTGTTTGGTTTTTATGAAGAAAGTTTAGCGGTGCTTAGGTTCTCGGGAGTCGGCTTTCATCGTCATATTGAGCGGAGCGAAATATCTGGGGTGTGGAATAGCTTTTTTCTCGTTCCACCCTCTGGTTGGGAAGCTTTGGCTTCCAATACGTTTTCAATTGATTTTGTAAGGTTGGAATGATGAACAAGTCATACTTATAAATAAATATAAATTTAATTTCACCTGTTTATAAAAAGAAAGGGGTAGTTATAAATTCTATAGTTGACTAAAGTCAACTAATAAATTATATTATGGTGTCAATAAGAAAACATCCAAATAAAGAAATTCAGGCTGCAATTGATTTTGCTATATCTAAAGGTTGGAGAATCATTAAAGCTGGAAGCTCAGCACATGCCTTTTGCCGTATTTATTGCCCTGAAAATAATAGGAATGGTTGTAAATTATCAATATATAGCACGCCAAGAAGTGCTAAAAATCATGCTAGATTAATAGTAAGACGTGTGAATGATTGTCCACATAATGCATAAAAATAAAGTTTACCATGAAAAACAGTAATATTACATTTTCTTTAATATTATCCAATGTTAGTGAAATAACAGATGCTTTGGAAGATGCCCTTTTTGAGGCTGGTTGTGATAATGCATTGATATTTTCAAAAAACAAAATCGTTTATTTAGATTTTGTGAGTGACACCAATAATTTCAAAGCAACTGTAAATGATGCCATTAATTCTGTCGAGAAAATAGGGTATAAAGCAGCTCGGGTTGAGCCGGCGGATTTAGTTACTGCATCGGAAATTGCACGACGAATAAATAAATCAAGAGAATATGTGAGGTTATTGATAAATGGTGAGCGTGGCAAAGGCAATTTTCCAATTCCACTGGCAGGTGTAACTACAAAAACCAATATTTGGAGTTGGTTAGAAGTTGTAAACTGGCTCTATAGAGAGAATAAATTGGAAGATATTGAATCCATTGAAAGAGCAGAAATTATATGGAGTATCAACAGAACATTGGAAACTAGAAAATATTCGGAAAGGCTTTTAGTTGAATAGTTGAATTGTTTTGTTTTTTACGAAATCTTTCCGTTGCACGATTTTTTTCAATAAACATGTGACCCCTTCGAGGTCTAGGAGTTTAATCAAACCCATTGATTAGGTGTGTATTTCTGGATATTTATACAGATTTATTGATGACGCACCTTTGGTGCTTAGGGAACGATTGGTGTTCGTATAGCCTTGAGCTGTGCTCAAGGTTTTTGATGGCGCATCCTTGGTGCTTTGTTTGGGGTTGTTAGTGTGTCGGTTATCCTACATAAGGACAACCAACAAACAGCTAAATTATCCGTTTCCTTTGGGTGTGAAGGATTGAATTCCCGTAATCTCACGTCCAAGTATTAAACCGTGAATGTCGTAAGTACCTTCGTACGTATTTACAGATTCTAAGTTTACCATGTGATGAATTACACGATAATCACCTACAATTCCATTTCCGCCGTGCATATCACGTGCAACTCGGGCAATATTCAGCGCTTTACCACAATTATGGCGTTTGGCCAACGATATCATGCTCGAATGTTCTCTTCCGGCATCTCGCAATTCGCCCAAACGCAATACCATAAGTTGCATGGCAGTAATATCGGTTAACATATTGGCCAATTTGGTTTGTATGAGCTGATTGGCGGCCAATGGTTTACCAAATTGCTTTCTATCGAGAGTATATTCTCTGGAGCGATGATAACAAAACTCTGCTGCCCCAACCGTGCCCCATGCAATGCCGTATCGAGCACTATTTAAACACATAAAAGGACCTTTCAATCCACGGATATCGGGGAAAACATTTTCATCGGGAATAAAAACATCATCAAATACCAATTCGCCGGTTTCTGAGGCACGTAGCGACATTTTATATTTTGTTGTCGGAGCCGAAAAACCTTTCATGCCTTTTTCTACCAAAAAACCGCGGATTACACCTTTATCGTCCTTGCTTTCTTTCGCAACAGCCCAAACTACGGCAACATCGGCGATGGGGGAGTTCGTAATCCACATTTTAGCACCATTTAAAATCCATCCACCATCCGTTTTAACAGCTGTGGTGACCATCGAGCCGGGATCGGAGCCGTGATCGGGTTCGGTCAACCCAAAACAACCAATCATTTCGCCGGTTGCAAGTTTGGGCAGAAAGCGTTGTTTTTGTTCTTCGGTACCAAATGTATTGATAGGATACATCACCAATGAAGACTGCACGCTCATAAAAGAACGATAACCCGAATCCACTCTTTCCACTTCGCGGGCAACCAGACCATAAGCGGTTTGACTTGCGTTGGATCCACCATATTTTTCTGGCAAATAAACTCCCAGAAGTCCCATCTCGCCCATTTCAAGGGCAATATCCATATCGAAAAATTCTTCCGTATTCCCTTTTAAAGCGCGGGGTTCCAGTTTTGATTGTGCATAATCGCGCGCAGTTTCCATAATCAGACGATCTTCTTCGTTCAATTCAGATTCGAATAAAAAGGCATCGTCAATATTAAATAAGTTCTTTGACATTGATTTAAAGTGGTCTTTAAGTAATAATTTCTCTGTACTGTGAATAGTAAGGAAAAAAACACTAATTCAGGAACTGAAATTGTAATAAATACACCTTTTTATGGCCTTTATTTTTGGTGGAAATTGAAAGCATGGGAGTTCCAAGTTAACTGTTCGGAGTAAGTATAAGTTATAAGTATGATTATAACAAGTTATCTTTATTATAAAAGTTATAAACGTATATATAATATATATTGAATTATTGAAAAGTTATCAGTATAATTATAATATAAAGATAGCAATGGCTGAGTACCAAAATTTAAATGAGAGCTGATTTTAAAAATATCATAAGTAGAGATTTATATATAGACAGAGTTAAACCATTTATAGGCAAGAACCTAATTAAAGTATTTACCGGGCAGCGTAGAGTGGGAAAAAGTTATTTGCTCTTTCAGTTGATACAACTGATCAAAGATGAAAACCCTGACTCCACTTTTATTTATATCAATAAAGAGGATTTGCGGTTCGATTTTATCCGGGACGCAAACGATTTGAACGACTATATTTTGCAAGAAAAGGCTAAATCGGACAAAACATACGTATTTATTGATGAAATACAGGATATAAAAGATTTTGAAACGGCTTTGAGGTCACTTCATTTGAATAAAGACCTGGACATTTACTGCACAGGCAGCAATGTAAACTTATTATCTACGGATGTTGCAGGGAAACTGAGTGGCAGAACGATTGAAATTACGGTTCACAGCCTTAGTTATATTGAATTTTTAGAATTTCACAAATTACCGGATGATGATAATGCACTGGATAAATATTTGAAATTTGGGGGATTACCATACTTAAAGCATTTGGAGTTAGAAGAAAATATAGCTTTCGAATATCTGAAAAATATCTACTCTACTATCATGTTCAGAGATGTGATAAACAGATATAATGTACGAAATACGGTATTTTTAGAGCAATTGGTGTATTTTTTATGCTCAAATACAGGGAGTCTTTTTTCGGCAAAGAGCATAAGTGATTTTTTGAAATCGCAAAAAGTAAATATTGCTCCCAACCAAGTACAGTTATATACTAAACATTTAGCGGATGCTTATTTAATACATAGTGTAAGTCGTTATGATATAGAAGGTAAGAGGTTGTTTGAAATTGGTGAGAAACATTATTTCGAGAATTTGGGTATTCGAAACGCTTTATGGGGATATAGACTGGAAGACCGTGTTAAGATTATTGAAAATGTGGTGTATAATCATCTACTTACCGAAAATTATGAAGTAAATGTTGGTATTTTAAAAGATGGGGAAATCGATTTCGTAGCCGAAAAATCGGGAGAGAGAATATACATACAAGCGGCTTTGGAGCTAAAATCTCAAAAAACCATAGATAGGGAATTCGGAAACTTGGAGAGAATAAAAGATAATTATCCCAAAATGGTAGTTACTTTAGATGAATTTACCGGGAATACTCGAAATGGCATCCCCGTAATTCATTTAAGAGATTTTATAAGCAACCGTTGGAATTAAAAACCTTTTTTCAGCTCTCTGGCTATAATCAGTCGTTGAACTTCCGATGTTCCTTCGCCGATGGTGAGTAATTTGGCATCTCGTAAAAAACGCTCCACATGATATTCTTTGGTATAGCCGTATCCACCGTGAATTTGTATGGCATCCAGGGAAGCACGAACCGAGAGTTCCGAGGCAAATAGTTTTGCCATGGAGGCTTCAACCGTATATCGTTTGCCTTGATCTTTTAGCACCGCTGCTCGGAGTGTTAATAGTCGCGCGGCCTCAATTTCGGTGGCCATATCCACCATTTTTCCTTCAATATATTGGAAATTACCAATGGCCGTTCCAAACTGCTTGCGTTCCATGGAGTATTTGATTGATTCTTCCAGAGCTCCGCGCGCCACACCAACGGATAGCGCAGCAATCCCCACTCTTCCGCCATCTAATACCTTCATGGTATCCACAAAACCCATTCCTTCTTCGCCCAATAAATTCTCTTTTGGAACTCGTACATTTTCAAAGAATACTTCTGTTGTGTTAGATGAATTCATGCCCATTTTGTGCATCGGGATTCCGGGTTTTACCCCACCCATTTCTCGCTCAACAATAAAAGCGCTGATGCCTTTTGTGCCTTTACTTGTATCGGTTTTGGCCAACACAACGTAGATACTGCCAACGGAACCTTGAGTAATAAAAATTTTGGAGCCGTTGATGATATAGTCATCCCCATCTTTTACGGCTGTGGTTTTCATGTCGGAGGCATCGGAGCCCGAACCGGGTTCGGTCAAACACCAAGCGCCCAATTTTTCTCCTGATGCCAATTGCGGAATATATTTCATTTTTTGTGCTTCATTTCCCGCTACGGCGATATGTCCCGTACACAAAGAAGTATGCGAAGCTACGGTTAAGGCCAGCGAAGCGTCCCAACGTGCAATCTCCTCTATAGCCAAACAAAAACTAACAGAATCGAAGCCGCCGCCACCATATTTCTCGTCGTGATAGATGCCCAACATGCCCATTTCGCCCAATTCCTTTACAATTTCGTGCGGAAATTCTAAGCTGTTATCTCTTGCGATGGCCGTTGGAGCCACATTTCTCTCTACAAATTCTTTTACGCTGTCGCGAATCATTTTTTGATCGCTGCTCAAATCAAAAGATAAAGTGGATTCCGTATTTTTATTCATTTTCGATTATCTGTAATTTAATGTTTGTTGAATAGCTTACCAATATAACAGATTTGTGGAATAAAAGTGCTGGACAAATTGGGGTTAGTTGAATAGTTGATTAGGGAATTAGGGAATTAGTTCTTGTTCCGAACGTCTCGTTCGGAATACATCCGGGAACCTCTGGTTCCCTTGAATCTCACTCTGTAGCCCCTGTATCCGTACGTGCCCTCACCCGGTTTTGTGCAGGCACAAGACCTGCCCTCTCCCATCAAATAGGAGAGGGGGCTGAGTATAGATTCTATGCTCCTGTTATCAAATGAGTTTCGCATCTGCCACAAATCGGGATGCTGAATGACAATTGGTTTATAGCCTGGTAAATTAGTTTATTGGTTGATTAGTTGTAAGGAAATAAGCGATTTTAGTACATAATTTGTGGCGCGATAATATTATTTGGAAGCAAATGTCGGCCTGCTCAAAATTCCAATAATAAATCGAAATCCCGCGGGAAGATCCGCAAATGTGTTTACATGCTGATTCGTTAAATGGTTATTAGTGGAAGAGAATCCAAAAAACCGGCCTTGGAATTATGAGCGTTTAGAAAAAAATCAAACTCTCTAATTAGATATAGATTTCCGAATTCTACACGAATTTGTTGATTCGTCAGCAGCCGAACACGATTTCGCACCTTTGGCGCTTAGGGTGTGGGTGGGTTCATTTAACCCCGAGCTGCGCTCGAGGTTAATGATGGCCGCACCCTTGGTGCTTGGATCGGATGTTGGCGGTGTATCTGTTCTCTGGTATTTAAGTATTGGGTATTTTTCGTAATTCTGAACCGCTCCGCAACTAGCTTGGATGGGTATCAGGGTGAAGTAGGGGATGTGGTTTAGAATTATTTCGAGATTCCATTATGGATAATTAGCCCAGCACCAAGGGTGCGGAAATCTTTAGCCGAGTCCATAGGGCTCGGTTAAAGATGCGTGATATTTACACTAAAGCGCCAAAGGTGCGAAACCGTGTTCGCCCGCCGGCGAATCGAAAGGTGTTTTAGTTTGCATGAAGTTTGTATAGAGCACCACGCTTAATGGTACCGATTTAATTTTTTGGCACAAACCTATATTTTGATAACACACGCTGATAGACATCTTGATGTGGGTTTCCAAATCCCTTCTTCTAAAGCTAACCCGGGACCACCCCGGTTTATGCGCAAGCGCAAAACCTACCCCTCCACTGGATGGGAATGGGCCGAGCGCTGTATTAGTATTTTGCTATAAAATGGAAGATGAAATTTAGAAATATAAACGCCAAATAAACTCAGAGCCCTAAATTCCCCTCCATTGGAGGGGTGCCCGCTCGCGGGCGGGGTGGTCACGAGTGCACTCCTTAAAGTCTACAATAACAGTTCAATAATCGACTTGAGAACCAGAGGTTCCCGTGAGCGTAACGAACGGGACGTTCGTTACGAGGCTAGATGTGGTATTTGGCTGACCGCCATCCGAACAGAACGTTCGTTACGAGAATAATCGCTACCAGGTTAATCCAGACCTACTGGCATCCGAAAACCGGCATCCCGATAACAGACACACCGACAACCGCTTCTACCCGAAGTTCCAGTTTACGCCGCGGCCGATTTCAGGATCGGGGTAGTTCCAGCTGACGGCGCCTTGATCGCAAGCGTACATGCACGCACCGCATTCGATGCAGTCTTCCACTTGAAAACGTACAATACCTTCTTCGATGGTGTAGCAGCTGGCCGGGCATACCCACGTGGTGCATTTATGGGGACAAGAACTGTTACAAATATCCGTATTTACGATAATATGCGGCTTGATTTCGTTAACGGTCTGATTTCTGTAGCTGACCAAGCCAAGTCGTTCAGATAGTTTGAGTAGTTTCATAATGCTTTCCTCGCTTTAAATCCTAATTTTGCAAGTTCCCATAGTGAAGAATGGCGTTTAATGGCGGCCAGTAACATTTTTTCGGTTTTTGGCGTCTCCGCATTCTTTATACTGAAGAACTGCCGCCCAAAATCGCACAATATGTTGGGAACTTTTTGTTGCATGGTTTCTGTATGTAGCAACTGCACTGCATCCTGGAAATTGTTGATGTCTTTCATCACATAGCTATCATCCAATTTCTTTCGGTAATTTTTTAAGGTTGCCGAAGTGAAATCTCCTTTTTCTTTCGCTTCCACAATGGTTTCTGCTGCTAGAATACCCGAGCGCATCGCGAAATCCATGCCCTGAATGGCTTTTCCGGCATTCATGAGCAGATTAGCGGCTTCACCAGCAATCAAAATACCGTCTTTATAAAGTTCTTTGGGCATCACTCTTTTATCGCCTGATGAAACCGCGTGCGCAGAGTATTCCACAATTTCACCTCCGCGAATGGCGTCTGCAATGGTTGGGTGCGATTTGAATTTGTTCAAAATATTATAAGGTTCCTTGCCCGGGCCTTTATCCCTCAAATCTTTAATACCCAGCACCAATCCGATTGAAATGGAATCGCGATTGGTGTACATAAATCCACCTCCGTCGATGCCATCGGTTGCCCAGCCCACAAATTCGTTGGTCATCCCGCTCAAACCGTTCAACTGAAAGCGGTCTTCGAGCACTTTTTGGTCAAAACGGATAACTTCCTTCACTCCAATCAGCATGTGATCGGCCGGAACATATTTATCCTGTAATCCCACTTGCCGGGTAAGTAAATTATTTACGCCTTCGGCAATAATTACGGAATCGGCATACATAATTTCGTCTTTAATGCGAATGCCGACCGCCTTGCCATCCTCCATAATCACTTCGTCCACCTTCAAATCGGTAGCTATGAAAGAATCCATGGCAAACTCGCTGGCATCAATGGCTTCCTGCACCTTACCGGCAAACCAGCTATCAAATTTTGAACGTAAAACCGCCACTCCGGTATAGGGTGTTTCGTTAAAATGTTTGGATTTAAAATCCAGCGAAAAAGAGGATTGATCGTCCATAAAGGTTAACCGACGATGATTTACGAATCTGTCCCATCCGCCATCAGTTTCTTCCCAATAATTGGGAACCAGTTTAGCTAAATCGCATCCCCATAAAATCCCGCCCGACACATTTTTAGCTCCGGCGAACTCGCCCCGCTCAATTAACAGAAATTTCATGTTATTTCGAGCCAGAGTCATGGCTGCCGCCAGGCCGGCTATACCACCGCCAATGATTATACAATCGAATTTTTCATCCATAATACAGAAATCGAGTGATGATTCAGGTTTTGTTTGGTACAGTCTAAAATAAAGGGGACCGTATCGCCCCCAAAATATAAATTTATATGGATTAAGCCCTAATCTTTTTTAATTCGTCGATAAAAGGCGGTAGTATTTCGTATAAATCGCCTACCAGGCCATAATCTGCTACTTCAAAAATGGGTGCATCGGGGTCTTTGTTGATGGCTACAATCACTTTACTGTTTGTGATGCCTGCCACGTGCTGAATGGCGCCCGAAATCCCAACCGCAATATATAACTGTGGCGAAACCACTTTACCGGTCTGCCCGATTTGCAGGCTTGGATCGTAAACACCGGCTTCAGTCAACGCACGCGATGCACCGATACCTGCATTGAGCACCGATGCCAGTTCCGAAATAAGCGCTTTTCCTGCTTCGTCCTTCACACCACGTCCGGCTGCAACCACAACATCGGCTTCGTTCAGATCAACCGTATCACCACCGGCGGCAGAAATAATATCCTTCAAAGTGGCTTTGATTTCATCTTCCGAAATGTTGAAGTCCACCGTAACCGTTTCGGCCGTTGTTGGTGATTCCACTAAATCGTAAGAACCGGAACGCACGGAAACCAGTATTTTATCACCGGTTGCTTCGGTATTGGCCAAAATTTTAGCTGCCATAACCGGTCTTTTTGCCATTACGCCGTTATCGGAAAGTTCAAAAGCCGAAACATCGGATAAAACTGCCGCATTTTGATTGGCACCGAGTGCGCCCAGAATATCTTTGGTACTTTCGGACGATGCAAAAGCAAAAACTGAAGGATTAGCCGCTTCCATAACTTTGCTCAGTGCTTTCAATAAAGGTGCATTTCTATGGTTTTTAAATATCGGATTTTCTACCACAAATACTTTTGAAGCGCCATATTTGGCTGCTTCTTCAACAAAATTTGAAGCGTTGGCATCTACAATAACGGCGGCACATTCGCGACCGCCGGCATCGGCCAAATTTTTTGATTGTGAAAGAACTTCGAGTGATGAACGTTTGATTTTGCCATCCGCAATGGCGATATAAGTTAAAATAGTACTCATTTATTTATCCTTGAGGTCAAAAAAAGGTTTAAAATTTCTATTAAATCACGTTAGCTTCGGTGTCGAGCAGTTGGGCAACCTGTCGCGCAATTTCGTCTGCGTCGCCCTCGTATTTTTTACCGGCCTGGCGTGCGGGCATCTCTTCGTAGCTCAAAGTAGAAGTGTTTGGTTTTAAAGAACCTTCATCAACACCTAAAGCATTTATTTCCACAGCTTCGATGGGCTTACGTTTTGAAGCCATAATTCCCTTCAAGTTTGGAATTCGCGGATTATTCATATCATTCGAGCAAGTAACAGCGCAAGGGTAGGGCAGTTCTATCATTTCCTGTCCCGAATCGCCCTGACGTTTAACCGTGATAGTGCCTTCGCTTTCAATATCCAGCCCAACGGCGTTGGTAGCATAAGGTAAATTCAGATATTCGGCCACCATACTGCCGGTCAATCCCGAGTCGGTATCTTGAGATTGTTTGCCCAGCGAAAGTACGTCAAATTCTTTGTCTTTCAGATAAGCCGACAGAATTTTGGCATAGCTGGCAGAATTGTAATTTTCGTTTCCCGAAGTTTGGATGTGAACACCTTTGTCGGCGCCCATGGCCAATGCTTTTCGGATAGTTTCCGATGCTTTCGCCGGCCCGACACATATAACCTCCACTTCGCCGCCGTGTTTTTCTTTCAAAACCAGGGCTTCTTCCACTGCCGATGCATCGTAGGCATTAAGCACGGTACGGTCGGCATCCATTATTAATTCTCCATCTTTTATTTGAGTAGGCGCGCTGATATCAGGCACCATTTTTATGCATACGTAAAATTTCATTTATCCTGTGTTTTTCAGCAATTGTTTGGCGGCATGAAACCGCTTTTTTGGTCATGGCAATATACAAAAGATGTTTGATAATTTTTAGTTGATTGGGGGGATTTGTTGTGGAGTTAATTGGTTGAATTGTTGAATTGTTGATTAGTTAATCGGTTGTCGGTTTTTTGGGATGCAGAAGGCAGAATTCAGAACTCGGAATACAGAAGATTCCATTCTGCATTCCGGGTTCCGGGCGAGCCCTCACCCGGTTTTATGCGGGTACGGTTTAGAGATTAATGGACTAAGAGATTAGGGAATAGGTTGCCATTATCGGCAAGACTGATGTGATTATGTTGATGCCTGAATATATAAAATCTTTTTCCGTCGGATTTATCCGGCAATGGTTTTTATATACATGTTCCTGGGCTTTAGCCCTATGAGCACGCCCTCACCCGGTTTTATGCGAGCATAAAACCTGCCCTCTACCGTCGGTGGACGGATGAGAGGGTGGGATTTTTTATTAATATCCTGGATTTTAACCTAGCACCAAGGGTGCGGCAATCTTTAGCCGAGCCCGCAAGGCTCGGTTAAAGAGATGCGTTATGCCCAAAAAAGCGCCAACGGTGCGTAATCAAAGGATGTTTTAGTAAAAATGAGGTTTTTTATAGGAGAGTGCTCTCTTATAGGTATGGGAATTAATCCAATACTAAGATTAGTTGTCAATTCCTTAGCGTTATGTGAGCTGATTGATTGCGCACCTTTGGCGCTTTGGTTAGGAGCGTGTTCATCTAACCCCGAGCGCTGCTCGAGGTTTCTGATTAAGCGCCTTTGGCGCTAAGATCGGAGTAGGTTGGTGTGCCGGTTATCTGTTATCGGGTATGTCGGTTACCCAAGTGCCAGCATTTTTCGCCAATTTAATGCGCCTTAAAAAGTCTGTATCACTAACGGCGCAGTAGAATATGGGATTTATAGCTATCTAGAGTTTCTATTTCGTGACTAAAGCCCAGCACCAAGGGTGCGGGAATCATTAGCCGAGTCCATAGGGCTCGGCTAATGATGTATGATACACCCACTAAAGCGCCAACGGTGCGTAATCAAAGGGAGCGTATTAATTTCTACGGATTCTATCAGGAGCATAATCGTCTTCCATCCTTAAATCCCAATGAGGGTCAGAGGAGTTGATTTAATGTAGATTACCGAGCTTTATACACGATTTGTTGATTACGCACCCTTGGCGCTTTGGGTTCCGTGGGTTCACGTAACCCCGAGCTGCGCTTGAGGTTATTGATTACGCACCTGTGGTGCTTGGTTTTGGTATTTCTATACTGTTTAGTGACTACTAGTTTACTAGCTGAATGGTTAATTTGTTATTAGTCGAAAAGAATCCAAAAATCGGCCTTGGAATTATGAGCGTTAAAAATCGGGCGTAATGCAGCGTGAAGAAAGAAATCATACCGCCGAGTAGTTTGAATTTATCACGAAATGCTAAGGAGCATTGATTTCTTTTAGCGAAATGAAGACCGATTTAGCGAATATTTCCTGGCCTTGACCTTTTGTGCTCGTGCTGAGACTTCTGAAGCATCGTTTTTGGTCAAGCCAAAATGAAGAGCCCCGTGGTAACTGCGGTTTTGGTGAATGCATTAGGAATTCATTTATCTACCAAATAGCTAGCATAACAGAAGATAATTTTGTCAACGAATTCTCTAACTTCTACAACCCAGAGCGAGTGCGGAGGGCCTAGGGTGGAATATTTATCCATGCTATTGATAAGACGCTTACGTTTTATAGTACACTTGGGACCACCCCGGTTTTGCGCGGGCGCAAAACCTGCCCCTCCGGTGGAGGGGAATAGGACTGAGCGCTGTATTAGTAGTATTTTGCTATAAAATGAAAGATGAAATTTAGAAATATATGCTTCATATATACACAGGGCTCTAAATTCCCCTCTGCGGAGGGGTGCCCGCGGGCGGGCGGGGTGGTGCCAAGTGTACTCCTAATCACGTAATAAAATATCTACTAGACTTTCGTCATATCCTGTTCAAAACCTAAAATAAAGATATCGGTTTCATTCAATAATAGGACGCTTGTTTACTTAAAAGCGTCGTGCTTTTTCAGATATTGCATTACACCATCTAAATTATCAAGTATTTCTTCGTTTGGAATATGAATTATCTTTAAGCCTAAACTTTGCAGATAAATATCTCTCTTCGCATCATATTCTTTTTTACCAATATGGCTTGAGCCATCGACCTCTAATACAACATTTTTATTTACGCAATAAAAATCGACAATATAATTTCCAATAATTTTTTGTCTGTCAAAATCAAAGCTCTTAAATTGTTTGTTTCTCAGCTGTGACCACAATAAAACTTCTGCTAAGTTGCCCGTATTTCGAAGTTTTCGAGCACGCTGTTTTAAAATAGGGTTATAGGGCAATGAGAAATAGTTTTTTGATTTTCTGACTGGATTATCTTTTGACATAATATTATTCGTTTAGCTTAATTGAATGTTAGTTATAAAAGTCAGAGGAGAAATAAAGTGATTCCTTACAGAAATTAAGTATTAAAGACGTTTAATTACGCCCCGCTGAACCACCCCGGTTTATGCGCGGGCGCAAAACCTGCCCCTCCGGTGGAGGGGAATAGGACTGAGCGCTGTATTAGTAGTATTTTGCTATAAAATGAAAGATGAAATTTAGAAATATATGCTTCATATATACACAGGGCTCTAAATTCCCCTCTGCGGAGGGGTGCCCGCGGGCGGGCGGGGTGGTCGGGCGGCGGCGCATGCGCCTGCTGCGGGGTGGTCACGAGTGTACACGTCTTAAGGTACACAATAACAATGTTTAATAATGTTCAATTATCGTCTTGGGAACCAGAGGTTCCCGGGGGCATTCCGAACGGGACGTTCGGAACGAGGAAAATCACCCAATCACCCAATCACCCAATCACCCAATCACCCAATCACCCAATCACC
>CAZTOG010000012.1:0-53165 GCA_964615135.1 uncultured Balneolaceae bacterium
TATTTCGTTTTCTTTCATGGTGTTTTTTTTATTATAAAGTCACATATTTACAACGGGTTAGTTTTCCTCTGTGTATCTCTGTGCCTCAGTGGTCGCCCTCATGGTTTTGCTGTTTACCCCGTGCTATCTTTAATACAACACACTCCATAATTCTAATTCAATCCGCCATAAAAAGCAAAAATAATAGATTATGGATATTTAATACAATCTTGTCATCCAACCCGACACCCATCCCATTTGATTTCCCCCTTAATTTCCCTTAATATTCAAATGCTAACAGGTTTCTGTTTTTATGTAGAATTAAAAGGGAATCCGGTGCAGAATTTTGGTTCTAAGTCCGGAGCTATCCCCGTAGCTGTAAACTCTATAAAATAAAAGCATATAACATTAATGCCACTGTTCCAAAGAGCGGGAAGGCGTTTTATGCAGAGTGAGCCAGAAGACCTGCCTGTAATGCACTATATATCCATATAGGCTTTCGGAGGAAAGGCCGGGAAAAATACGCCGTTCGCAGTTAAAACGGCCTATTGTTTACCCCCAAAACTTTAGCACCATATATAAGGTGCACAACCGAAAGCTCATTGGTAAACTTTAATTACTTAATAAAAAACCATGAGCAAAATCTTAAAAACCATTCTTTTCGGTGCGTTGTTATATTCTTTTACCTCGAATATTAACGCACAAAATATACAGCCCGCCGATACTCTACAGCTTGAAACCATTGTGGTTACGGCTTCAAAAACACCTACTTCGAGCAGAGAAACTACCCGCCCCGTCATTGTTATCAACGAGGCGCAAATAAGGCAAAATGCGGGCAAGGATATCGCCCAATTGCTGAACGAGCAAAGCGGAATTAACATAAACGGTGCTTTGAGCAACGCAAGTAAAGACAAAAGCGTGTATTTACAGGGCGCCAGTGCCGCATATACACTTATTTTATTGGATGGCCAGCCTATTGTCGATCCATCGGGCACGGGCGGGGCGTTTGACCTTCGTTTATTCCCGCTCGATCTGATTGAGCGCATCGAGGTGGTGAAGGGCAGCATGTCCACTCTTTATGGCTCGGATGCCATTGCCGGAGTTATCAATATCATCACCAAAAAAGCCACCGATAATAAGGCACAATTGAGCGGAATTGCATCTTATGGCAGTCATAATTCCTTTTTGGGTTCACTGGGTTTGAACGGAACCCTCGATAGAGTCGGATATTCGCTGAATTATAGCAGAGAACAGACCGATGGAATCAGCGAGGCAGCCGATTTTAACAATACGGGAGCATTTGACAGAGACGGGTTTACAAAGGATGCGTTGAATGCAAAAGTGGATGTGGCTTTGGGCGATAAATTCACGGTCAGTCCTACATTTTTTTACTCCGATTTTACCGGCGATTATGACTCTGATGCTTTTACCGATGGCGATAATGTTTATGAAGCCAGAAATATCAATCCGGGAGTTAACCTCAACTTTAAAACCAAAAAACTCCGACTGAACGGTGCATATAATTATAGCAATGTGGAGAGGAAGTTTATCGATGCGTTTGGGACCGCTGGATATAACGGAAACACCCATAACGCCGATGTTTTTGCTACTCTTATTGTGAACGATTATTCAAAAATCCTGGGTGGTCTTAACTATCAAAAACTGGAAATGACGGATGATATTACCAATCCAACAGCCTCATTGATGAGTCCCTATTTAAATGTGTTGCTTGGGCACAAAAAAAGGTTTGGAGCCGAGTTGGGATTTCGTTTAAATAGACATACCAAGGCGGGCTGGAACCTGAATTATAGCTTCTCTCCTTATTACAATATATCCGAATATGTCAGGGTACTTGGTAATATCAGTACCGGATTTAAAGCGCCTACTTTAAGCGAAATGTACGGGCCGTTTGGTGCCAATCCCAATTTAAAACCACAACACAGCCGCTATGCCGATATTGGGATTGAGTTTTACGCTCTGGATGGCCGATTGAATACCAAAGCCATGTATTTTAACCGGAACATCAAAGATGTAATTGTATATGCCTTATCCGGATATATGAATCAGGATGAGCAAGACGACCAAGGTATTGAAATAACTACCGGTTATATTGTAAATGAAATGATTTCGTTGAACGCACATTACAACTATTTGACCGGAGAAGTAACTACCAACGATAACGCAGGACAAGATGTAAAAGAATTCAATCTGTTCCGCCGTCCCAAACATAAAATTGGCTTGAATGTTGGTGTAAACCCGATTCAAGACCTGCATTTCAACCTGAGCGCAAGCTTTATAGGCGAAAGAACCGATCTGTTTTTCGATCCGGCGAATTTTTATATGCAAGAAGAGGTAAAATTGGATGCCTATACCATGCTCAATGCCCATATAGAATACCGATTCCCGGTTGCAGGACTTACCTTGTTCGGTGATGTGAACAATATCCTCAATCAAGATTATATA
Source organism: uncultured Balneolaceae bacterium (assembly GCA_964615135.1). Classification (GTDB taxonomy): domain Bacteria; phylum Bacteroidota; class Rhodothermia; order Balneolales; family Balneolaceae; genus Balneola. Next base: position 2,443 of record CAZTOG010000012.1, read on the forward strand.
GAGGTTTATGGATATAACTCGCTGGGAACTACCGCTAAATTTGGATTTAGATTTAGTCTGTAAATTATAAAATGGAGGCTATTCCCATGAGAAAACTCAAACTGGAAACAAAAGATTTATTTATACTTGCACTCATCCTTATTGCAGCCGCCTGGCGCATAATGATGTGGAATGAAACCACCCGTATTGATGCCATTGCCGCTTTTACCCCAATAGGAGCCATGGCTCTTTTTGGGGGAGCTTATTTTTCGCGTGGCAAAGCGCTTATTTTCCCGATTTTGATACTCTGGATAAGCGATGTTATGCTAAATAAACTCGTGTTTTTTGGCGAATGGATGCTTTTCTATGATGGCTGGTACTGGACCTACGGCGCTTTCGGATTAATGGCGCTGGTTGCAAGTTATTCGATGAAAAACAAGAATATAGTTACTTTCTTAGGTTCATCCGTGTTGATTGTATTTATTCACTGGATAGTAACCGACCTGGGCGTATGGCTTTCTGGCAGTGCATATCCGCCGACTTTAGCAGGCTTCTGGGCTTGTTTGGTTGCGGCCATTCCGTTTGAGCTGAAAATGTTGGCGGGCACCGTGGGATATGGATCGGTCATGTTCGGAAGTTTTGAATATATGAAAAGGAAGATTTCGGTCATCGAATTTGCAGACTCCACATCTAAATAATCTATTATGAGAGCTAGTTCTTTTCTTCCGGCCGTAACACTATTGGCACGCGATTTAAACCTTAAATATTGGTTTGATGGTATTGTTTTTGAGTACTCGTCCCAAATACCTGACAGAAAACAGGTTGTAGTACGTTACGTGCTGGAAGGAAAGGGCTATACCCATGATTAAAAAAGTAATATTTAACTGGAGCGGCGGCAAAGACAGCGCCCTTGCACTGTATGAATTTGGCAAAAATCCCAATTATAAAGTGGTTGAGCTGCTTACCAATGTTGCCCAAAATATAAACAGAGTATCGGCGCATGGTGTTTCGGCAGCATTGATGCAAAAACAGGCCGAAGCCATTGGAATCCCGCTTCATTTATTGATGTTGCCGGAAAATACCGATATGGAGGAATATAACCGGATAACCGAAAATCGGTATAATCATTACAAATCGCAGGATATTACCGATACCGTTTTTGGTGATATTTTGTTGGAAGATTTAAAAGCATATCGCGAAGGCCATCTTCAACCGCTGGGTTTTAATCTGCATTTTCCACTCTGGAAGAGAAACACCAAACAAGTCGTACTGGATTTTATAGACGTCGGATTTAAAGCCGTTGTTGTAGCCGTAAATGCCCAAGTTTTGGATAAAAGTTTTGTTGGGAGGGAGGTAAATCTCCAATTTATAGACGATTTACCTGGTAATGTCGATCCATGCGGAGAAAACGGCGAATATCATACCTTTGTGTATGATGGTCCGCTATTTAGTTACGGTTTGAGCCTCCAAAAAGGCGAGTTAATTTATCGGGAATACAAAGCACCGCGCCAAAATGACTCCGGTTGTACGCTTACCGACGAAACCAACCCCAAAAAAATGGATTTTTGGTTTCTGGATTTGGTAGTTAGTTAAATAGGTGATTTGGTATTAGTTATTAGTTGAACAGTGTATTAGTAAAATAGTTATTGGCTATTATTCTCGTACCGATTCGTGCGTGGTGCGGATTTACCCTTGTACCGAACGTCCCGTTCGTTACGTTACAGAGAACCTCTGGTTCCCAAGCCAATAAAGTGCTTCATCGCGACCACTCCCGAATGAGAGTAGGCTCCACTAACCTTGACCACCCCGCCCGCCCGCGGGCACCCCTCCAAAGAGGGGAATTTTGGGGTTCTAGAGCCACCTGGTATGTATGTTTTTAATTTTATTTTTTATTTAAGAACAAAAATATTAAGTCAACGCTCGGTACAATTCCCCTCCACTGGAGGGGCAGGTTTTGCGCTTGCGCATAAACCGGGGTGGTCACTTTCGGATTGATTTTTCGAGTGAAATATAAATAAGGCTTAGAACATAGTCGAAATGAGGCCATTGAGCGCTGTCGAAATGAGGCCATTGAGCGCTGTCGAAATGAGGCCATTGAGCTACGCCGAAAAGCACTCTTTTCTATGCAACCAAATTGCTCAAAACTCCAAATACTTCGTTATGATTTGTATAACTGAATACCGAAAATAAATAAAATACAATATCAATAAATTATTAAATAACAGGATTTTATAGCTTATTTATAAAGCCTAAGTAAAATATATTTTACAAATACATTTGATTTACATTTATAAATAATACATCTTATGAGTGAGGTATTTATAAGTAAATATTTATACTGTAGATGGGGGTACAACCTAGATGGGTACAACCCTCCTATTATAAATGTTAAAACGTGATAGTTTTAAAAACTAACTAAAAAAATAAGCTAAGAGGAAGACAATAACTATGAGAAAAACAATATTTATTAAATTAGGTGCTATTCTAATGGCATTTTTGATAGTGCCTAATGCTAACGCAGTTTTGGTCCAATTTCAACTTCACGATAACGGCGTAACCGTAACGTGTGAGGGCGCTAGTTCCGGCGCTTCAGATTGGATTACTATTAATGAAGAAGAAGTAAAGTTTACAGCAGTAACTGAGACTACATTACGAAACATGATTAATAATAAAGTAGATGTAAGCCAAGTGTGTACATCTTTAGTAGAGGAGATGAATGATTTATTTCTATGGGCGCCAGCATTCAATGATGATATAAGCAGTTGGGATGTAAGTAATGTTACTGATATGAGTTACATGTTTTCAGGTGTGTCTTCTTTTAATAAAGATATTAGCAAGTGGGATGTTTCCAGTGTTACTAACATGTACCAGATGTTTTATGATTCTAATTTTAATGGTGATATAAGCAGTTGGGATGTTTCCAGTGTTACCGATATGGAACGAATGTTTGAAGCTACTTATGAGTTCAATCAGGATATTGGCGATTGGAATGTTTCCAATGTTACCACTATGAACCGAATGTTTGAGGCTTCTTATTTTAATCAGAGTATTGGCAATTGGAATGTATCTAAAGTAACTAATTTTTATGGTATGTTTTACGGTGCTGAAGAGTTCAATCATGATCTTTCAGGTTGGTGTGTTGAAAATATTGCAGATATCCCAGATTTATTTGATATCGACTCCGGATTTGAGGGTGTTGTGGAGGTTCAGCCCCAATGGGGTACTTGCCCAACCCAGCATAAGATAGGTAAAGCAGGCGACACGGAAGCTTGGTACATGCTGGCATCACCGAGTACCGATACCTATCAACACTTTTTGTCTAAAGTGTGGACACAGGGTGCAATAGGTGCTAAATATGCAGGTCTAGATGCTCCTTCCAATATTAACGTATATAATATAAACACCAATACATACGCGCCGGTAACAGACCTAACCGTTCCCATTACTCCAGGTAGTGGTTTCTTGGTGTACATGTATGAGTCGGATGATTACGAAAGCGAAGGCACCTTCCCTAAACGCCTTAAAATAACCAAAACTAAACTCAATCCAGATGTCGATTATGATCTTACCGAATTAGTTCATCCTGTTTATGATAGTTCGTATGATAGTTGGTCTCTATTGGGCAACCCTTATGTAGCCCCTATTTTTTGGGATGCTATCGACAAAGATGGCGTTTATGATGTGGTATATGTATATGATGGAAGTGAACAAGAATATCTAGCATATAATAGTGTTCAAGGGCATGGGCTTTTAGAAGATGGTGAAATTGGTGCTTATACTGGTTTTTGGGTAGTAAGAGAAATGTCATTTGGTAAGAAATTTAAAATAACCTCTGACTCACGTAACAATCCCAACGAAAAGACCACAAATCAATCGGCTTCCTTCAAAATTGTAGCAGATATGGGCGAAATGAGTGACCAAATGTTCTTCACATTTACTAAAGACGGTGCGTTGGACGGTGACAGCCGCGATGCACTCAAACTCGAGCCACTGGATTTCCACAGCCACCTAAGTATGGGTACCGTTGTAAATGGCGAAACCATGAGCATTAACAACCTGCCATTGGAGTTTGATGGAGAAGCTGAGTACGCGCTTTCTATAAATGCCTTAAAAGCAAGTGAAGATGGCTACATGCTACAATCAGGCGAGGTAACTCTAAAAGCAGAAAACTTTAAAAACCTACCTGAAAGCTGGGATGTGTTTGTGAACAACTACAACACAGGCGAACGTGTAAATCTGCGTGAAGTAGAAGATTATACATTTATGCTCAGTCCAAAGCAAAAAGTAATGGCATCGAGCGCGCCGCGTAGTATTTTAACTCCACCTGCCCCCAGCCCAAGTAAAGCCAAAATTGCAGAGGAAAGTGGCATTACAATTAGTATTACGGCTGGTGATACACCAACTTCTAATGAAATAGAGGACGGACCTGCGGTATTTGCCTTGGAGCAAAATTATCCGAATCCGTTTAACCCTTCAACTACCATTAAATACTCGGTTGCAGATGCGGGCCATGTAAGCTTGACCATATACAACGTAATGGGACAAAAAGTGGCTGAGCTGGTAAACACTACCAAAACAGCGGGCGCCCACACCGTACAATGGCAAGCCGGCACGGCAGCGAGTGGCATGTATTTCTACAAGCTAAAATCCGGTGGCCAAACCTTGACCAAGCAGATGATGCTAATCAAATAATTTTATATAAAGGAGAAAAAGAAAATGAGAACATTTATAATAACAGCATTAGTATTAGGCTTGGTTTTATTAATATCAACGGCGGTTACGGCGCAAGCTCCGCCACCCCCCATGCTGCCGGGTATGCCGAGTCAGTCTCCTATTGATAGTGGTTTGGGACTGTTAGCGGCTGCTGGTGGTGCGTATGCTTGGAAGAAGTTGCGTAACAAAAGCAAAGAATAATTAACCAAGCTCAAAAAAAGTACAAGGCTTCGAGACAATTCTCTCGGAGCCTTTTTTTCTGGTGACAAGTTTCTTTAGGGAATTATGAATGATAATTTTTTATAGGGTCATTTGAGTGGAGCGAAGAACCTATACCGACACCACTTGGTTTAACTGTGAATAAATCTCCAGGTAAACTATAAACTAAGTGCGGTGGTCTTATCACAATATCCCGACCACCCCGCCCGCAAGCGGGCACCCCTCCGTAGAGGGGAATTAACTGTTAGTTAAATAGTGGATATGGTATTAGTTAATAGTTGGATTATTATCAATAATTTATAGTAAAACTGTTAACTTTTTCCGGGAGTAAAAGTGAAAATTCCCTGCGCCGGCTGGCGCAGGGCAGGCTTTGCGGTTGCGCATAAACCGGGGTGGTCCCGAGTGTATGTTGGAAAACGAAACAGGGGATTCTGAGCGAAATTCAAGGGAACCAGAGGTTCCCGGATACATTCCGAATCCGCGCCACTGGCGAATCGGAACAAGAATTAAATCCCCCAATCCCCCAATCCCCCAATCAACCAATCCCCCAATCAACCAATCAACCAATCAACTATTCAACTATTCAACTATTCAACCATTCAACTACCCCCTTTTAAATTTTTTTATAAAACAATGGATGATAAACTTCATTTTATAGTTTATATTTAGACTGGTTATAAATAAGACTATTTTATTAATCGTTGCTTTAACTAAAAGTATCGATTGAGTCGAGACGCTTTTTATTATAACTCATAAACACAGAAATATAGGCGTTGAAGAGAGAGACTAAAGTGTATTTTATCGATACGTACATCGGCTTTTCAACCGCTTATTTCCATGTTTATGGGTTTTTAAATTTGAGTTAGAAATATGAAATCTAAAAAACGTAAATCTTCCGGCAGAGTGAATGTTATTTCATTGCCGGGTAAACGAGATACCCGTTTGGTCGGGCTGTTGCGCTTAACAAGTGCTTTTTTTGCCGGTGCCGCGCTGGTTGGCATCAGTGGTTATTTGGGATTGGTTGAAGCCTCTCTGGCCAGGCACTTAATTGTTTTCACGCTGATAACAGGAGCCGGATTATGCGCTTTTGCAGAGTTGGCTTATGGCGGCAGGGCAGCCCGAAATGAAGAAAAAAGGCTCCGTCGAGATATATTAAATCATCAATTTGAAGTTTTTGGCTATCTGAACGGACAGGATCAATTTTCGCCGGGTAATATCATCCAAATGATGTCGGATAACAGCGAACGCCTTACCGAATACAGACAGGTTTATTTTGGATCCACACTGGCAGCCATGTTCATTCCTTTCATGGTGCTTTTATATATCACTTTTTTTGTGGATTGGGTTATTGGTCTTACTGTTTTGGCGGTTATTCCACTTATTCCGCTGCTTTTATATGCTTTTATGCGCTTTTTCAGGCAAACATCGGCCAATTCCAGAAAACAAAGGGCAAAACTATCAGGTCGCTATTTGGATGCCATTCGACATTTAGTGCTCATACGTCTTTTAGGTGCCGGGAATCGTATCGAGTCTGAACTAAGGCAAGCAGGAGAGGCCAATCGCGTGGCAATCATGAAATTATTGGCAGGAAATCAGCTTGTAATTATTGTAGTGGACGGACTTTTCTCGTTAGTTTTAATTTGCCTGACGGTTGGCCTTGTAATTGCAAGATTAGAGCATTTGGTTTTAGGTGAAGCTCTGGCCGTTGTGCTATTAACTATTTTATTATTGGAGCCTTTACAACAAGTGGCCGGTTTCTTTTATATAGGCATGGGAGGGATGGCAGCCCAAAAGAAAATAGGTGCTTATATGAAAGAAAGCGAAACGCTGATCAATATAAAACCGGCAGTGGATACAAAACTTGACGCGAATGTAGAAAATCAGGCAAATTCTCATTTAGACTTATCCGTTTCATTAAATGGTAACGGTGTTTCGCCAAAAAATAACAGTACACTGGAAATAACTGGAGTTAGTTTTGATTATGGTCGGGGTCCGGTATTTGAGAATTTGAATTTTAGTGTGCAAAAAGGGCAGCGTGTTGCCATAATTGGCGATAGCGGGGCGGGTAAATCCACATTATTGAATCTTTTGAGAGGGCTGTTGCAACCTCAAAAAGGCAAGGTTTCCATAAATGGTTTGGATGTATCGAGGCAAGGTAACAAAGCGCGACAAAATGCGGTGGTAAGCCAATCTACATGGATGTTTACCGGCACCATTGCCGACAACCTGCGTCTGGCTAAAACCGATGCCACCGAAGAGGAAATGTGGATAGCATTGGAAAAGGCTCAAATTGATGAAGAAATCAAAAATATGCCCGATGGCCTGCATACGTATCTGGGGGAAGGAGCCAAATTGATTTCGGGAGGACAGGCACAGCGAATTTCGTTGGCCCGCGCGCTATTATCCGGACGTAAAGTTCTGTTATTGGACGAACCCACCAGCCAAATCGACATAGAATCGGAGGCGCGTTTAATAAAAGCCATATCATCATTGCCCCGTGATTGGACCATTTTAATTATCACGCATCGCTATTCTTTACTGGAACTGGCCGACCAAATATGGCGCTTGAAAGACGGAGTTTTAACAGAAGAGGTGCCATCACATGCATACTAATAATCAAACAAAGTCTGCACCTCTAAGCGTGGTTATAAAATGGTTGTTGGGAATTACAAAACCGGTTCATCTGCCGTTATTATTCTCTTTATTTTGCAGAATCTTGAATCTGTTGCTCGACTTGGCACTTTTTGCTATCGCAGCCGGCGCGGTTGTAGGTTTTGTGATAAACGATATGCTTTTCCCATTTTCAACAACCATGCTTATTTTGGTGGTAATCGCCCTGTTAAAAGCGGGATTTGCCTATTTTGAACAGTTTAGCGGCCATTATGTGGCATTCAAGGCACTAGAATTGCTCCGAATCACCGTTTTTTCCTCTCTTTGGCCTAAAGCGCCATCGGTTGTAACGCATACCCAGTCGGGTGATATCCTCACTAGCCTTACCCGCGATGTGGATCGTATAGAAGTAGTTTATGCGCATACTTTTGCGCCGCTGATGGCAGCGTATATTGTGCCGACCATCGCCATAATATTTGCACTGTTTTGGGTTCCCTGGAGCATTATTTCGGGTGCTGTAATCTGCTTGGCCATTTCATTGTTCTTGGTGCCTTATGTGGGTACAAAAAAAGCCTTGAAAGCTACTCAAATCACGCTTAAAGACCGTAGAGGGTTGAATCAGCATATTACGGATTCCGTTTTTGGGATGAGCGAACTTATAGATTATAATGGCGAACAAAGCCGCCTGCAGTCGATGGCCGGTTATGGCGATATTATTGCGGAATCTTCCAAAACCGCCCGCGATATAAGAGCTTTGAGACGTGGTTTAAATCTATCCCTTTCGTTAATGGCGGCATTTTTGGTAATCTGGATGGGTTCGGGAACCGTATCTTTGGTTGTGCTTGCGATGGTGGCAGCAGTGGCTTTTAGGATTTTTGAAGGTCCGCGAGGTATTGAAGACGCCGTTGGTTTCCTGGATCACTCATTGGCTGCAGCACGACGTTTATGGGAAATGAGCCACTTGGAAGAACGGGTTAAAGACGGTCCACAGGAACTGAACTTAAACACGGCGCCAGAAATTGCTTTTAACTCTATTGAATATGCCTACCCCAAAAGTGATGGGAAACTAGGTGAAAATGTACTCCATGGCATAGATTTTCGTGTCCCGGCCGGTGGTTACGGTATTTTGGTGGGCCGTTCGGGTTCGGGGAAATCCACTCTGGCACAACTTTTACTGCGCTACGACGATCCACAACATGGCAATGTGGAGATAAACAATAAAGATATTCGCGGGTTTACATTAGACTCGCTCCGCCGGAATATAGTATCGGTTTCTCAAAAAAATGACTTATTGAGAGGTAGTATTCGCGAAAATCTGCTGTTAGGTGCACCAAATGCCACGGAAAAAGAGTTATGGGATATGCTTGAAATTGCCGGATTGACCGATGAAATAAAAGCCATGCCCGACGGATTGGATACCGACACGGGAGAGGCCGGAACGGCGCTATCGGGTGGGCAAAAACAACGCATTTGCCTTGCAAGGGCGTTGCTCATGAAACCGGGCATACTTATTCTGGACGAGTTTACGGCAAACCTAAACATAGAACTGGAAAAGAAAATCAGGCAATCGCTGCAAAACTGGTCGCATAAAATGACCATTTTGGAAATAACCCACCGTTTGGCCGCGGTAGAAAATGCCGATATTGTAGGATTATTGGATCGGGGAGAAATGATAATGAAAGGATCGCCCGCCGATGTGGAAGAGTCGGTTATTGCCGAGAAATTCAGTGTTATGTAAACAATAGGGGAGAAACAGGTCATTCCGATCCGCCGGCAGAGCAGAGAAGAATCTGTACCGGTGCTGCTTGGAGAAATGAAATTTGTAGAAAGAGCACGATTGTAAATCCGAAAGGGATCTTATATTAACTAAAACACCTTTCTATTACGCACCGTTGGCGCTTTTTTGGACATTCCTTACATCATTAACCGAACCCTACGGACTCGGCTAATGATTACCGCACCCTTGGTGCTGGGCTAATTCCACAAAATTTAATTCCAGGAATATTTAGTCCAAAGTGAATCACTAGATACATCTTCGAAGCCCGTCTTACACCGAAATCAAGCGCCAGTACGACACTACGTGACCACCCCGCCCGCCCGCGGGCACCTCTCCAGTGGAGGGGAATGGGCTATTAGCTAAATATTTAATTTGGTAATAGTTATTAGTTGAATTGTTTATGGTGATTTACAATAAATCTGCATGACTTTATGTACCGTGAAACCAGAGGCTCCAAGAGGCATTCCCAACCAGAGGTTGGGAACGAGGAAAAAATAGAGGTTTTATGCCAGCACGAGACCAAAAATTCCCCTCCACTGGAGGGGCAGGTTTTGCGCTTGCGTATAAACCGGGGTGGTTACGAAGCACACTATAAAACGTACGCACCTAGAAACAGAGGTCCGAATCAAGGTCTGAAGCATAGGTTCAAGAATAACGGAAAGCCTCCCCACCGACAACAGAAAACCGATTAAAAAAACAATTTTTAATTTGCAATTTCTAAACCGATATTAAACCTTTGGATTAACACATAATAAAATATTTTATATGGCAAATAGATTCGAAGCTTTTAAAAAAGAGCCGTCGTTAAAGGGGTTAATAGCGTGGGTCGTTTATGATTGGGCAAACAGTTCATATTTTGCAGTAATTCAGACTTTTATTTTTGCAGCTTATTTTACCAAGGCCATTGCTGCCGATGTAGAAACGGGTACCGCACAGTGGGCTAATATGATTAGTCTATCGGCTATTGTCATTGCCATCAGCTCGCCTTTATTTGGTGCCATGGCCGATCAAGCGGGGCGGAGAAAACCGTGGTTGGCAGTATTTACGGCTATTTGTGTGGTAGCCAGTGCGTTATTATGGTATGCAACACCCGGTACGGATTCCATTTCTTATTCGCTCTATTTAGTATTTATTTCTACGGTTGCGGTTGAAGTTGCCTATGTTTTTTATAATGCTATGCTGCCCGATTTGGTAGGTCCGGCCAGAATGGGACGTTTGAGTGGCTGGGGTTGGGGTATGGGTTATTTAGGTGGTTTGGTTTGCCTCATTTTAGCGCTAGTGGTATTTATACAAAATGATGGACAATGGTTCGGATTAGACACCAGCACCTCGGAGCCGGTTCGGGCCACCTTTGTAATGGCCGCTATTTGGTTTGCGGTTTTTGCCCTTCCGCTGTTTATTTGGACCAAAGACACTCCATCGACCAATAAAAAAATAATGCAATCCGTCCGCGATGGATATATGCAAATAAAATTATCCATTCAAAATGCGAGTAAACTTAAAAATATAGGTCGTTTTTTAATTGCCCGTGTTTTTTTCAACGACGCCATTGTAACTATTTTTGCTTTGGGTGGTGTTTATGCGGCCGGAACATTTGATATGGACGAGAGCGATATACTGTATTTTGGAATTGGATTGAATATCACCGCAGGAATAGGAGCATTTGGTCTGGCATGGATGGACGATAAACTGGGCAGTAAATTCACCATAAACTTGTCCATAATAGGTCTTTTAATACCCGTGATTGCACTTTTATTAGTAGATAGCATGGTTTGGTTCGTCTCTTTGGGATTGATTTTAGGCATTTTCGTGGGGCCTATACAATCGGCCAGTCGTACTTTTATAGGTCGAACAACACCACCGGAATTGAACAATCAGATGTTTGGATTATTGGCGCTTTCGGGTAAAGTCACTTCGTTTATAGGTCCGTTTTTAGTAGGATATTTTACCTTAAAATCGGGTAGTCAACGTGTGGGTATGGTTATAATCCCTGTTTTATTGGTTATTGGTTTTGTCTTAATGCTTACGGTAAAAGAGGAGAAAGTACAAGAATTAGAAATAATGGAAAATCTATAAAAATCAGATATACCGATAAATAAAATTCTGCTACTGACCGGCTAAATTATTATGTTTGTACCCATACTGAATAACTTAAAAGTTAACTTAAATAGCAGCTTTGCAAACTATAAATAACATCCCAGAAACCAGAATAGATAAAAAAGCCATAACAGCATGGCGGGCTTCGGCTGCTCTAACGGGACTTTTTTGGTTTATCCTACCGGGAGTAATATTTTTTTACCCCGAATTTTTCGATTTCTTGCCTAATTTTACGTTTTGGGTAATACTTACTCTCGTTTCAATTTATTATCTGCTCAATGTATTTGTAGTGCCAAGAGTTCGCTGGCAAATATGGCGATATGACGTTACCGAGAATGAAATTGATCTCCAACGCGGCCTGATAACCATAAAAAGAACTATCGTGCCCATAAATCGTGTACAGCACGTAGATACAACTCAGGGACCTATATATAGATTTTTAAAACTTTCTTCCGTTACCATATCCACCGCGGCAACCACACACGTTATACCCGCCCTGGACGACGCCACTGCGGTAGATGTACGTAATAAAATTTCACAACTGGTAAGGCACGTTAAAGAAGATGTCTGAGTTTAAACGCCAACACCCGGCAGCCGCCATCGATCGTTTATATACCGTTATACGCCGGAATATTATTACGTTTATCATCCTTTTGGTTTTGGGCACACAAAGCGAAGATGCATTTTTCGCCTATATATTGGGATTTACTTTGTTCTGGAGCTTTGTTTCGGGGATTTTAGGCTGGTGGATGTTTCGCTATAGAGTTGAAGGTGATGAATTACAGATAAGAAGCGGCTTATTTGTCAAAAGAAACCATTATTTAACCAAAGACAAAATCCAGGTTATAGATATTACCGAAGGCATTGTACAGCGTATCTTCCGCTTAGTAAAAGTAGAAATTAAAACGGCCGGTAGTGGCACGGAAACGGCTACCATCAGGGCGTTGAGCCGGGCAGAAGCCGAAGAGCTGAAGCATCAACTGCGAAATGATATAAATGCCGATGAAACTGCAAATATTGATAGCGAATCAGATATAGACAGCCTTCAAGAAGTCCAAACCGCAACACAACGCGAGACATCGCCCGAGGTATTGGCCAGTTGGAAACTATCCCGAAAAGATTTGATAATGGCTGGTATTACATCGGGCAGTTTTGGTTTGATTGCCTCCATTTTGGGTGCCATTCTTGGCCAAACAAACTTCTTTTTAACGGAAGAAAACATAGAATATCTCGTCGATAATTTTACGTTTTTCAGTGGTTATTTGATTTTTATAAGCATAGCATTCATCATACTATTCGTATCGTGGGTACTGTCGTTTATGGGCGTGATTTTTAAATATTATGGCTTCAAAGTGGAGAAAACGGAGAAAGAACTCATCATAACCTCCGGATTATTGGAAAGAAAACAGATTACGGTGCCCTATAATAGAATTCAAGCTGTGCGATTTGTTGAAGGCGTGTTTCGTCAACCGTTTAAGCATGGCATGTTATATATAGAAAGTGCGGGCTACCAGATAGAATCGGCCGAAAAGTCGATTACATTGGTTCCTTACCTGGCCAAAACTGAATTAGATGGTTTTTTCGGCGAATTTCTGGAGCAATATAAACTGGAAAGTCCGCAACTCAGGCCACCCAAACGTGCTTTGTTTAAATATCTGAGGTTTCCGAATTATTTTTATGCCATTATTGCCGTAGTATTATGGTATAGCTTCGATTTGACCTGGCAATTGCTCATACCGGTTCCGTTGTTTGCTATACTTGGGTGGCTTCAGTATAAAGATGCGGGCATATATTTTATGGGTAACGATATTGTGGTTCGTTCACGGTTTTTAGCCAGAGAAACCGCCTTTTTGAAGAGAAAAAGAGTGCAAGCATCCGACGAGAAAATCAATCCGTTCCAAAAATGGCGTAAATTGGCTACTTTTAGCGTAACGGTGGCATCGGGTGCGGAAGGTATTAAATTTAAAATCAGAGACCTTGATGCCGAAGATGCAACCCGTTTATTGCACACTGTTTAGTTTAATCACCCTTTTACTAAATTAGTTAATAATCCGTATTATCTTATAAACACACCTCCCGTAAGATGGTTATAACCCCTTATTATGCTGCAAAAAATACTTAGAAGATCATTTATACCATTATTATTGGCAATTTTTATAGTATCGCCATTTCATTGGGCGTGCGAAGAAATTCCGGACTTAGTAGTTGACGACACCCAAACGGCCCTTGACGTATTGCACCAAAAAAGAGAGCTGGCCCTTAAAAATCTGGATAAAAAAACCTCTGCCAAAGAAATAGATACGTTGATAGAACTCGGGGCATGGGATGATGCCCGCCGATATTTGGCTAAACTTGAGCCATCGTCGGAAGAGCGATTGTTTTTGGAAGCCAAATTGGATTTCAAGAACCATAACTATGAAAAGGCCGAAAAACTGGTTGACGAAATATTGGATATAAATTCAGCAAATGAGAATGCCAAACTATTGAGAGCCGAACTGTTTATTCAGGCCTGGGAATTGGAAAAAGCCGAAAGAATTGCTGATAAAATTTTGGATGAGAATAAGAATAATGCATCGGCCGGTATAATTAAAGGCAAGATCCAACTGCTGAACCGAAATTACGATGCCGCTACCGATTGGGCAAAAATGGTTCAGAAATGGGACCCAAAATTAGCCGATGGATATTTATTGGAAGCGGAAAGTTTGTTTTGGGATCAGAAACCAAACTCTGCCGAACAGGCACTCACCAAAGCAATAGAGTTGAACCCTTTTGATGCGGATGCCCGCTATAGTTATGGTTACGCCGTTTGGCGGCGGGTGGACGCTACCCAACTGGATAACATGGCGGCCCAATGGAACTTGGCACTCGAAATAAATCCGCTCCATTATTTAACGCATTGGCATTTTGGCAACGGCCATACCAATCTTACCTACGCCGATTATGCCCGGGAAAGCGATGATAAAGTGCGGGAGGAATTGGAACAGGTTGAAAGCCTCATAAAAAACGATAAGCTGAGTGAAGCCATAAATCTTACCCTTGATATTGAAAATAAGTACCAAGATTCTGTTCTACCACAAATGGCACGCGGCTCGATTTTTTATATGTTTTATGATATGAATCGGGAAGAGCGTCTGGATTCCGCACAAACCAATTTTGTAAGTATTTTAGATAAAAAACAGAATTATGGTCCTGCACATAACGCCCTGGCCGCAGTTATAAAGCAGCGTCAATTCCAATATTTGGATGGTTTCGAAGAATTGGAACAGATGATAGCAAACACTGCTTTACCGGCAAACGACGAGGTATTCAACAGAGTGTTTCAGGATGCGAAATATTATTCGGGCACTAGGGTCGAGAAAATGATAGCTCAACAGATTGGTCCCAGCATAGCCTATTTGGAAATGATAGATAAATTTAATTCCAAATTTGCAATTCCACCTCTGCATATCGATCTCGCACAAGCCATGAACAATAATTTTTTCAGGTATGGTACTACGTTTGATAACCGGCAGTGGATGGATATACGCGGGGTTGGCAGCGGTGCAACAGGAATTGAATATTTGGAAAGGGGAGCGCATTTGGAACGTAATGTTTTGGCTCACGAATACGCCCATTTATATCATGGCACCATTTTAACCGACCAAGAAAGCCGTAAAATACGCGAGCTTTACCACAATGCAATGAAAGGAGGGTATGCACTGGATTATTACGCTTCCAATAATGAAAGTGAGTACTTCGCACAAGGTTATGCCGGCTTTTTGTCTGATAAAAAGGTACATCCGCTCAATCATAAATCGATGAACACCAAAGAATATATTCAACAAAAAGACCCCGATTTATACAATTTTTTGGAAGAGTTGGCAGGCAAGCAAAATGACTATTTGGCGGGCAATAAGGATGCTTTGGCCGATAACTGGGCGCAAACCTACCTATCGCTGGCTAAAAGGGCGAGAAATAGAGGCAACCATGCGCTGACAAAAGATTACTTGAATAAATCGTTGGAGTATAACGAGAATTACGTACCTGCGTTGCTTGAATTTGCTCAGCTCAACATAGACTTACGAGAATATAAAAATGCCGATTATTATATTTCTATCGCCAAAAATATTGCAGAAAATTACGCTCCGATATATTTGATGGAGGCTTCCATTTTGCACCATAATGCTTTGGATGGAATAATCGATTTTGAACAATCTTTGCAGGAACAAGAACTTTTGTTTGAAAAAGCCAGAATACTTGAAGAAGATCTAGCCGAAAAAGCAAGCATGAACCTGGTAAACAGATCTCGATATTTTGACTATGGCCATTACGTCCGCGCTATCGAAATTGCACAGAGATATTTAAAGGATGCGCCTACCATTTCTACCTATTTAAGGGATAGAAGAGATGATACCGAAGCATTCTACAATAATATACGGAGTTTGATGGGGCATTCGGGAGAAGTTGAGAATTTCTTCAAAAATCTGATTGAGCAAAAACCTCAGAATTTTGGTCACAGGCTTACTTATGCAGATGTTTTGATGAGGCAGCAAAAATGGTCGGCCGCACTGGATGTTTTGGAAGAAGGGGAGAAGATATTGAGCTCGGCCGGAAATAATTTTCCGGGTTATACCCTTAGAATAGCTTCTGTTTATGCCGAAAATGGAAATGAACCTAAAGCTGAACAGTTATTGTCGAAATTGGACACTAATCGTTTGTCCTGGCAGGATAAACTATACTACGCAGAAATATTAACTGAAATTGGGTTAGACAGAAAAGCCCTTGAAATATTGGACACCCTTACCGATCTGAAATTACCGCGGCAAATAGCTGAATTTGCGTATGTACAAGGCTTGATTTATTTGAAGAATGATGAATTTACCAATGCAGAAAATTCATTTAAAGAAGCATTGTTGTTCAATAAATACCAACTTAAAGCAAGGGTACGAGTAGTTGAAATGTTGGTAAAAATGGATAGAAACGAAGAAGCCGACGAACTGAGGAAGGAAGGATTAAGTTTTAAAATTCCTTTAGGACCTGATTTTAGGAACAACTTCAATTAAAATGAGTGTTTAATATATTTATTTAGTAGATTTTAAAAAATAAGGTAAAAAATAACGCAGCCATGACAATCAAAAATATCAAAGAAAAACTCGAGCATTCGGAAAATCCGGTGGGCGGTGCTATTCATCAAAATGCCAACTTCAGGGTATTGGCTTTTGTATTTAAAAAAGGCATGGTAATGAGAGAACACCAGGCGTACCATCCTTCAAAATTGACCGTGCTGGAAGGGTCCGTTTTATATACAGAAGCCGGTAGAGAAGTTACAATGGGGCTTTATGATGAGGTGGAAATTCCTAAAGAAGTAAAACATTCCGTAAAAGCACTGGAAGATAGCCTTTGTATTTTAACACAGGGAAAGGAATAGAAATTCTAAAATTATTGGCATTAAAAGGGATTCAATCCGAGGTGAATTGAATCCCTTTGTTAATTTAACCGGTTTTTAAAATTCATAAATAAATGGTTCGCTTTCCACGCCATAACGATCTATGATTGTAATTCTTACCTCCTCCAGTGTAGATACGGTTTCCATATTGAAAGGCCCGCTTGTTTTAGATTCGTCGAGTACAAAAAAAGGAATTTGCTCAACCAAAGTTGTACGGTCTTTTATAATAAAATCGAAATCGCTCTCGTATTTGGTATAAACTATCCAGCTTGAAATATCTTCCTTATTTTCATCCAAAATTATTGAAACCAGGTTGTGGGAATCGTCAAGGCTGAAACTGACTTTTGGTTTTTCCGGTATCATTTTATTGTACTCGTTCATGGGCGGAACCAACGCTTTTTTCTTATATATGGCTCTCGATAAGCTATCTCTTAAAGCTTCGTTGAGTTTTAATGGGTTTGTATTCCAGTGTATGGTGCCGGGGGCATCGCTAAGCATGCCACGAGTAATCAGAATCTGGCTCATAACCTCGTTAGCCTGCTGTTCATCCGAGAACAAACCAATATTAATGCCCGGCCAGAGATTTCTATTTTTATGGTTTTGGGAGTTCCACCAGCCTAAAAGTACCGGAAAACTTTGCTCTATACGGTTTATCGGCCAATATAATTGCGGCGAAAAATAATCGACCCAGCCTTCGTTCAGCCATTTTTTAGCATCGGCATATAAAATTTCATATTGATCCATTCCTGTGATGGATGAAGGGTAACCCGGTCGCCATATCCCAAAAGGGCTGATACCAAACTTGACGAACGGCTTCTCTTCTTTAATGGAATTGTAAATGCGTTCCACAAATGTGTTTACAGCTTCTCGCCGCCAATCTGCCCGACTCAGTTCCCCACCATTTTTTTGATATAATGCCCAATTTTTATCATCGGGGAAGTCTTTATCGTTGTTATAACTTGGATAGGGATAAAAATAATCATCAAAATGTACGCCATCAATATCGTATCGCTTTACAATATCCATCACTACATTATGCAAGTGATTCTGTGTTCTTAAATCGGATGGGTCGAACCAATAAAAACCGGTTTCCAGTTCAACCACCACCTCTTCCATTTTATTTACGACTGAATGTTCAGTTATTTCACCCCCGGCCGTATGATGAGCACGGTATGGATTCATCCAAACATGCAGTTCCATATTTCTTTTATGTGCCTCGTCTATCCAAAATTTCAATGGATCGTAAAAAGGCTCGGGTGCTTTACCTTGCTCACCGGTCAGGTAATACGACCATGGCTCCATTTCGCTGCTATAAAGAGCGTCAGACTGTGGCCGAGCTTGAAATATTACGGCATTATAATTGTGTTTTTGCAGGAGATCCAGGAGTTCAAGAGCCTCTTCTTTCTGCTCGTCGGTGCTTAAATCACGCGAGCTTGGCCAGTTTATGTTTGCAACCGTTGCAATCCATGCCGCCCGAAATTCTCTGCCAATGGATGGTGGCTTAATTTCTTCTTTTTCTTCGATTTGTGACGGCTGGGCTTGTACCGAAATAACAGAAAATAAAAGGCCGAAAACCAATAAAAAGGCTTTGTTCATCTAATTACCCATTTTCCCTTGATAGTGCCTGGCATAATTGACGCCCAAGTAATCCAAACGTTTAAAATGGTTCTGTAATCGTCCCCAGAAACTATACCAGTCTTTTTGTTCTTGCGGTGTCCATAAAACCTCTGCTAAAGCCGACATTTTCGGGAAAGCCATGTATTCCACTTTTTCAGGGGTGTGCATATATTCGGTCCAAACGTTGCCTTGCGAACCCAGAATATATTTTTCCAGATCCGTGCCCCGTAGTTCTTCCGGTATGGGTTCGTAGGCATACACTTCTTCCACCGTGGTAAAACCGCCAATGGCAAGGGGTTCTGTTCGCATATCCGCTTGATAATGGTCGAAATAATTGGTGCTCCAAGGCGTCATAATGGCGTAATGGCCCATTTTTGCCGCTTTTATACCGCCAACTTCTTCGCGCCAGCTCATAACGGTGGCACGGGGCGCCAAACCGCCGTCCATAATTTCATCCCATCCAATAATTTGGCGTCCCTTGGAATTCAGATACTCTTCTATTCGGGTAATAAAATAGCCATGCAGTTCTATTTCCTCTTTTAAGCCTTCCCGTTTCATAACTTCTTGTGCGATGTCGCTTTTTTCCCAGTGCACCATGGGCACTTCATCGCCGCCGATATGTATAAATTCGCCGGGGAAAAGCTCCATAACCTCATCAAAAACATCTTCCAAAAAAGCGAAAGTTTCTTCTTTGGGACAAAATATATCTTCAAAAACACCAAATGTAGAAACCACTTTATATTCTTTTTCGAAGCATCCAAATTCGGGGTAGGAGGCTAGCGCCGCACTTGCGTGTCCGGGTAGCTCAATTTCCGGAATTATGGTGATAAACTTGCTTTTCGCATATTCCACGATGTCGCGGATTTCATCCTGGGTATAAAAGCCGCCTTTTCTGATGTTATCGTACGTTGCGTTGGCGCCTACGTTACGGCCAATGGAGGTGGAATCCCGCCATGCTCCGATTTCAGTAAGTTTTGGGTATTTCTTTATCTCTATTCTCCAGCCTTGGTCGTCGGTTAAATGCCAATGAAAGCGGTTCATTTTGTGCATGGCAATCATATCTATATATTTTTTGACAAAATCGGCGTTCTGAAAATGGCGGGCCATGTCTAGGTGCATTCCTCGATACTCAAAACGCGGCTCGTCGTAAATTCTCACCTTCGGAATTTTCCAGGTTTGGTTTCTGGGCAGAAAAGAGCGGTCTTTATGCTCTATCTCGGGTGGGAGCAGCTGCCGTAGCGTTTGCAGCCCATAGAACAGCCCCTGTTCGGTAGAAGCTTCTATTTCAACGGCGGTGTCCTTTACTATCAATGTATAGGCTTCCGGGTGAGCGATTTTTGTTTTGGATACCAATGCAAGGCTGATAACGGTATCTTGCGCAGAAGCGGAATTAACAATAGGCAAATCGAACCATGTTGCGGTATTTAACAGGCTCTGCAGTTGTCGAGTTACCGTAGAGTTGGCCAATTCCTCGCTTTTTACCCAGATTTTAGCAGTGGATTTCAGTTCAAATTCGCCCTTTTGTTGATCTATTTCAACCGGCCGGGGTATGATAGAAATCTTTGGGTTGGTCAGCTGTGCCGAAGCCATAATCGGCAAAAAGAGAATTAAAAATAAGTATAAATACCGCATGGTTATTTTTGTTGATTATTTATTTGGTTAGGTAAATAATAACAATGAATATAATGCAAGAGAAGGGAATATGCATGATGAGTTTTTTGTTTTTGGCTGTCGGTGGGGGCGGTTGTCCATTATCGGTATGCCGGTTTTCGGGCTTTCGTCATCCAGAACTCACGCGATGGATCTGGAGTGAAGCATTGATCTACACTTCATCCTCGTTCCGATCCGCCGGTGGCGCGGATTCGGAATGCATCCGGGAACCTCAGGTTCCCTTAAACCTTGTCCAGATGCCTTACTTACAGTGCGCCCAAAAACAACCTGGTTTTATCGATAACGTAATGTATATTATCGTAATCTTCATTACAGTAATGCAGATTACTATAAGAAATAAAAATACTGCTAATTCGCCACAAAAAAATACTGAATGGCATCTTACAACCGTAGTCGAAATGAGGCCATTGAGCAACGTTGTAATGCTGCCGGAATATCTATAATTGTTGATTGTGTTGGTTAGGTTGTTCTTGGAAACCATTGTTTATATGTTGAATATCAATCTCACGCCTTCCTTTTTTGGATAGTATGGGGAACACCGAGTTGCTCGCCCTTGGTGGATATAATGATTGAGGGTTTTGTATAATAATCCTAAATGTAGCGAAACAGCAGGGGTTTTGGGTTGCTAGGTAATTACGTTGTAAATCAGGTCATATTTTACTGAATAGTCGTCTTGTAGTAATCACGCCCTCGAGATTTGAAAGATTATCGGTGTGTAGAAATATTTTTTTTTTACAATATAATTTTTTATGATGGTTTTGAATAAGTAACATTTATTTAAATAAAATCAACAACTCAAATGTTAAACTTTATATATTATGATTAAACTTAAACATATTTTATTTTTTCTAGTTGTAATGTGTATGAGTACTTTTATTCCTTTAACTAATACAGATGCAAATACGCTCTACGTAAGTGACCCTTTGGGAATATGTACTTTTGAAGACTTTGGCTGCCAGTATTTCGTTGTTGAGTTTGGAAACGGTTATGGCGAGGCGTATATGAATTGTAACGATGGGAATGGGCTATTATTCACCGGAAGAGGGCTCTACGGCGGCTGCCCAGGAGTTTATGAACCTTGGTAAAACTTTAATTCTAAGATAAATACAATGAAAAAATTAACTATTTCTCTATTTAGTGCACTTTTGGTAGCTACGCTATTAATTGGATGTAACGCTCAACAAGATACAGCGATGGTACAAGCGGTAGATAACACCGGTCAAACACTCATTGAAAGGAGCAACAAAGTGGTTCCTTATCCCATGGGCAGTGGATTGGAAGTATCGGATATTGATGTACTCCGTTGGGGACTTTTGCCCGAAAACCAGCAGGAAGATGCAAAATTGAAAAGCGCCGAAATTATAAAAGAAGCCCTTAAAATTGTGTATGGTTTCGAACGTGATTTGGATAGGTTGGATAGCAAAACGGCATCTTTGGGTATTTTAGAAAAAGCCAAAACAGCTTTTAACAAGCATGAATTTTCTCCGTCTTTATCGCTGGCCAAACAAATGTTTGCTATGCGTGTTCAATCGTTTTTATTTCAGGGATTTTTGGAAGAACCCGGTATTTCTTCATTTAAAAACACACCCTTAAATTCGGATGAAGTACAGTTGCTCACTTATACTACGCAATTACTTATAGAAAACGGCAATCCCAATGCCGACCTAGTGGCTTTAAACCTAGATATAATCAACGACCGACTTGCACCGGAAGTTAAATCCGACCTGGCCTCTGCTGCCATCCAGAATACACAAAATTGGTATGGCGATGAATTGTCGGAGCCGGGCAATGCTAAAGAAAGTATGCAAAAAATAGCTTCCGTTAAATCCGGAATAACAAAATTGGAAAGCTTTTTATAAGCTCGATATAACTTTCTATTTTAACATAAAATGCTCATTATACAACTATAATGAGCATTTTTTTGAACGCGGATTGAAAGCTAATGGTCATTGTTTGATTTATAAAGTAAAATTATTAAAGTTTGGCATATTGGCGATTAGTTGATTTTTTGAAAGATTGTTCGGTTATCCATTCTCTGTGATGTCTTTTTCGTCTTGTACAGCGTATTTCTGTACCCTCACCCGGTTTTATGCAAGTGCGGTTTAGAGATTTTGGGAATAGTTAACAGAAGCCGGGAGGCAGAACCCAGAATACAGAAGAGTGGATTTCTGTATTCTGGGTTTATTCGTAACGGTTTTGAATATATAAAATCCATTTCCGTCGGATTTATCCGACGGATTGATTTGTGCAAATGGTATCAGGGCTTTAGCCCCAAATACATGAGTTATTTTTCTTTCCGCTTGTTTCAGTTGTGCCTTCACTCGGTTTTATGCAAGCATAAACCTGCCCTCTTCCACAAGTAGAGAGAGGGTGGATTTCTTGTAAATATCCTAGATTTTATCCAAGCACCAAGGGTGCGCGATCATTAGCCGAGTCCATAGGGCTCGGTTAATGATGTGTGATATTCCCACTAAAGCGCCAACGGCGCGTAATCGTCTTCGCTCGCCGGCGAATCAAAAGGTGTGTATTAATTTCAACGGATTCGATTTGGAGCATAATCGTCTTCCATCCTTAAATTCCTATAGGGGGTGGAGGAGTTAATATAAACTATTGATATAATATGAATTATTGAGTTTTATATACGATTTATTGATTACGCGCCCTTGGCGCTTGGAGATTTGATGGGATTCATGTACCCCGAGCTGCGCTCGAGGTTATTGATTACGCACCTTTGGTGCTTGGATTGGGAGCGGGCGGTGTATCTGTTTTCTGTATTCTGTGTATCGGTTTCTACGTCTTGATGATCCACTCCGCCAATATCGCTGATATGTATTTTGGCGCGAATTTCCTGTCTCGTTATCCAATATGCACTGGAGACCACCCCGGTTTTACGCAAGCGCAAAACCTGCCCCTCCGGTGGAGGGGAATGGAACTGAGCGCTGTAGTAGTATTTTGCTGTAATATGAAAATTGTTATTTGAAAATATACACATTATACAGCTCTAGAACCCCAAATTCCCCTCCATTGGAGGGGTGCCCGTGGGCGGGCGGGGTGGTCACGATGCGCTGAGATGATTACCGCACTTAATTTATAGTTTACTCGGAGGTTCATCCACAGTAAAACAAGTGGTGCCGCTACAGATTCTTCTCCGCCGGCAGAGCGGATCAGGAAGACCAGCCACAACATGAAATTACTTCCAAAAAATTGATATAGATAAATACAACTCTAACAAAATATCCCTTAAAATCTATTGGGATATTCTACTAATCAAAGATTTGAAGAATCCCGGAGAATTGTTTTCAATGCCCAGAAGTTTGTCGATTTGCTTTTGCATGTCTTTTACCGATTTTACACCTGTGGCTCTCCATTTTAAAGTACCTTTCTGAAAAAGAAATAGGGTCGGTATGCTGAAAACGTTCATTTTCCCGGCTATGTTACCATTGGCATCGGTGTTGATTTTTAAAACATCTATTTTATCGCCATAATGTTGTTCTATTGTTTGAATATTTGGCTCCAAAACTCTACATGGCGCGCACCAATCGGCATAAAAATCAACTAAAACCGGCTTTTCGGAGTGAATCGCTTTTTCAAATTCTGAGTTTGTCATAAAAACATCATTATTTATTATTTAGGTTTTTTTTCATTGGCTTTCCGCTCTTTCTCGGATATTACCCAATCTACAAAAATAAACTCTAAAGCTGCGGCTTCGTAGCCTTTCCAGTAACGAATGGTATTTTGGAATTCCTTATCTGTAATAGTATCCGGATTTTTACCGTAATGCATAGAAATCCAACGCCTAATGCTCCTTTCTTGTCCTTTTTGTTTATTGCTTGGAAAAACCGCATCAGGCCTGCCTCTCATCATTATCAGGTCTTGAGCGGCGGTCGGGCCAATTCCTTTTATAGTTTGAAATTTTTCATAGGTAGCTTCGGGAGTGGCCTCCATTAATGCGTCCAAATCTATGTCTCCGCCCATAATTCGGGTTGCCAGGGTTACCAAATATTCGCCTTTCCGGAGCGTTGGACCCAATTTTCGAATATTTACGGGGTCGGCATACATTAATTGCCCCGGACGCGGCCAGGCCGGAATATTTTTCCCGTGATGAACCAAAGTTGTTCCATACGATTCCCGCACTTTGTACATCATTTTTCGCGCGGTAGGTTTATGGTTTATTTGCATTTGAACAATCCGATTTTGTATATCTTCGAATAAATTGGCTCGTGTCATTCGTTTCAATCCGTATAATTCGCTCAATATTGGGCGCAGTACGGTGTCCTTTTCGGCATTATCATAAAGGGGACGGATGTCCATATTGGTTCCTAAAATTTTGGACAAACTCTTGTTCGCATATTCTATTTCCTCTTTCGATAACGATTCGGCGCTTTCTATATGAAATTCAGGTGATTCCGAATCGCCGTTAAAAAAAACGGTTACTATAATATCGCGATCTTCCAACGGAATGGGTCTGGTAAAACCCTCTTCAAAAATAAGTTCCGGGTTATGCTCATAATCGAAATAGGAAGCTATATCCAGACAAATAAACCAGTCGTGGGGCGGAATTGATTTTAAAATCCAGGATGACATAATCGTATATAAAAGTTAATGCAAGTGTTTATAAATTAATCTTTAAAACCATCATATAATTCCATTGAAATGGCATAAAAAAAGCCATAAACGTGAATTTATGGCTTAATAAAGGTATTAAATATAAACTTAACTGGCGGGTGCTACCTCTTCAGATGTTTTTCTGAATGGATTCCAGCTCCAGGCCATAACCTTTTCTCTGACACCGTCTGCATAAATATAAACAACGGGTATAAATACCAAAGTTACCAGCGTTGAAGCGGTTAATCCGCCAATAACCACGCGTGCCAAAGCGGCCTGAATTTCTGCACCGGAACCGATACCCATAGCAAGCGGCAAGAGACCCAGCACAGTGGTTAGCGTGGTCATTAAAATAGGGCGTAATCTTAAGCGTCCGGCTTCTATAACCGCTTCGTAAATAGCCATATTCTTTTCACGTCTCAACAGGTTGATGTAGTCAATCAAAACAATGGCATTATTTACCACTATACCAATCAACATTATTACTCCCATCAAGCTTTGTATATTAAGGGAAGTTCCTGTAATCAAAAGAGTTGGAACAACTCCGATAACAGCTAAAGGTACTGAAAACATAACGATTAACGGGTCAAGAAAGCGCTCAAACTGTCCCGCCATTACCATATAAATAAGTACCAGCGCCATTATAATAGACATTGCAAAGTCTTTGGCTGCTTTTTGTTGCTCTTCGTATTCACCACTGAACACAATGGTGTAGCCGGCAGGCAGGTTATAATCGCTTAGTTTTTCTCTGGCCATATTTACGGCGTCTCCCAGTGCCAAACCGGGCTCCAGATTTGCGGTAATATTATTTACACGTTGGCCATTAATTCTTGATATGCCTTGCGGTCCACGGCCGGTTTCTTTTTGTATAAGTGCGGAAACGGGGAGGACAGCACCAGAGGGAGTACGGATGGAAACATTGTCCAAATCCAGGGAATTGAGTCGGTCTTCCGGGCGTAAACGAACAGTTATGGGGAATTCATCGCCATCCACTCTAAATGCACCTGCTCTTACACCGCCAATATTTGCTTGTAACGTTCTTGCTACGTCGTTGGTGCTGAGCCCCATTTTTGCAATTTTTTCGCGGTCAAATACTATGTTTTCTTCCGGTGTTCCTTCACTTCTGCCCACCCTGACCGATTGGAAACCCTTGAGTTCTTCAAGTTTCAATTTTATATCCTGGGCTATTTCATACGAAGTATCAATATCATAGCCGCGTACTTCTAACTGTAAATCTTCGGAACCGCCCGAGCCAAATATCCGGCGTAAAATCCACAACCCTGATTGTGCTGAAACTCGTATATCGGCACCGGGAATGACCCCCTCCACCTTTTTTTGTACTTCCTGGGCCAAATCGGATGATTTACCTTTTCTTTTAGAGACATCTACCAGCGTAATATCTACCGATGCACTTCCGTCGCGTACGTTAGATGTAATATGGGAGATATCGTCTTTTGGAATGGTGCTGTTGACTACCTCAATTAGCTGTTTCAAGTACTCATCAACAATGGTAATATTGGTTCCATCAGCCATGCGCAAATCTATTTTAATTTCATCTGCATCGGTCTGCGGGGCCAGTTCAACGGGTATGGTTGGTATTAAAAAGAAACTGGATACTACCAATAATGCTGTTATTCCAAATACTGTTTTTTTGTTTTTTACAACTACTTTAAGCCAGTTCGAGTATTTAATTTCCAAACGTGAAAATAGTTTTTGGAACCAGCCACGTTTTGTGTTTTCAGTGTTTTTCTTAACGGTTAAGAATCGGCTGGAGAGCATGGGCACTAATGTCATGGCTACGATGAGCGAACAAATCAACGAGAAGGTAACCACTAAGGCTAATTGTTGAAATAATAGTCCCGAAATGGTTTGCATAAACACCACCGGTAAGAATATTACGATAGTTGTTAATGTAGAGGCAATAATGGCGCCAATCACCTGTTTTGTACCAATAAGTGCACTGGTAACCAAATCTTCGTCTTCTTCCTCACGTATTCGGATAATATTTTCCAGCACCACAATGGCGTTGTCCACAATCATACCGACCCCAAGGGCCAGCCCTCCAAAACTCATTTGGTTTAAAGTTAGATTGCTAAAATATAGCAGCCCGAAAGTAGCTATGATGGAAATTGGAATAGCGGCTGATATGATAAATGTGGACGAACCGT
Source organism: uncultured Balneolaceae bacterium (assembly GCA_964615135.1). Taxonomy (GTDB): domain Bacteria; phylum Bacteroidota; class Rhodothermia; order Balneolales; family Balneolaceae; genus Balneola. The sequence continues at coordinate 29,324 of CAZTOG010000012.1, forward strand.
TTCTGAAAAACAGATATAAAATTATAATCGCTAAAAAAGCCCCATAAATAGCCGAGCTTTGTACGTTATCTATAGAATCTTGTATAAATGTGCTTTGGTCGGAGGTAACAAAAAGTTCAACATCGCTTCTTTCTTCATTTATACGTTGTACTTCCTTTCGGATATCGGCGGCTACGGCCACGGTATTAGCGCCCGATTGTTTGCGTAAACCGAACTGAAGCATGTGTTGTCCGTCAATATTTACTACGCGGTTCAGGTCTTGATACCCGAATGTCACTTCAGCAACGTCTTTTACAAAAATCGGTTTGTTATCTACCGTTGTAATAATTGTATTTGCTATTTGATCTACGCTTTCAAATTCGCCCAATGTGCGCACATAAAGCTGTTGGGTGCCCGAAGAAACATTACCGCCCGGGAGGTTTACATTTTCTCTACTGATGGCCTGTTGAACTTGTAAGGCTGTTAAACCACTTGCTAACAGGCGGTCTCGGTTCAGGTTTATCTTAACTTCACGGTTTATTCCGCCCCAAAAATCGATTGAACCTACGCCATTTATTTGCTCAAATCTTTTGGTTATTTCCCTTTCCAAAATCAAAGTTAGTTCAGCAAGGTTTTTTTCCGATTTTGCCCCGACCATAACGATGGGAGTGTCGTTCGGGTCGAATTTCCATATTCGCGGTGCATCAACCTCTTCCGGGAATGAGCCGCGTAAGCGGTCCAGTGCGGCTCTAACGTCGTTTGCGGCAACGTCCAGGTCAACCGATTGGCTAAACTCTAAAGTTACCCGGCTTCTGCCTTCGCTTGAGTTTGAGCGTACTTTTTCAACTCCCGGAACACCGGCTAAAGCATTTTCTACGCGCTCTGTAATAATTTTTTCAATTTCCTGCGGCCCAACGTTTGAATAACTGGTGCTAACAGTTAACTGCGGAAATTCTATCGGTGGTAGTAAATCTACAGGCAAATATCTAAACCCTATTACACCGAGTGTAATGATGATTAAGAAAAACATCGTGGTGGCGATAGGTCGCCTAACGGAGGTATCTATTAATGACATTTTTTTAACATTTAGAAACTAGAGGTTAACACCATTGGTCATCGATCCGTTATCCAAATCGAGGATTTTATGCAACAAATCTTCTTTTTGCATATTCTGTAAACCTAGCACGTGCTCCCAGGTTGTAGTTCTTACGCGGGCTTCTTTGCGTCCTTCGGCAAGTAGATTTTGACCCAGTGTGATAACCCATTTACCGCTTTCCAAGCCGGATATCCCCACTTCCATTTTACCGCGTGCTACAATTTCAATTTCCTGGAAGGTAACCTCGGTAGGTTCGGTTAAAGGAGTTAGTTGGGTGTCGGATGTGTCCTTCACCGGAATTATTTCTGAACCGATGGAATTAGCCAGATATATACCTTCTTTTCCGGTTTTTGGGTCAATAAAAATTGCACTCGTTGGTATTAAAGTGGCTTGTTGGCTCTCACCATAAAGGATGTCAACCGGAACAAACATACCCGGCCTTAGTAAGTTATCTTTATTGTCTATATCAATTTCGGCCTCTGTACTTCTGGTAATTTCATTCAAAAACGGGCTTATTCTGGACAGTTTGGCTTTAATTTCAACCGGCTCACCGTCGTCATCTAATGTTGTTATGATAGCGGTATGTCCTACTCTGATTCTTCCTATCATGTTTTCGGTCAAAATAATTTCAACACGTAATTTCGAAAGGTCACCGATTGTAAATAGTTTGGTGTTTGGTGTTGCCTGCATACCGGAGCGCACATTTCTTTGGCCTATAGTGCCGTCAACCGGCGATTTTATCTCTGTTTTTTCCAACTGAAGCCTTCGTTCTTCCACCTGTGCTTGTGCCTGACTTATTTGTGCTTTGGCTAGTTCTACATCAGCTTCGGCAGATATTTTTTGAACCTCTACTTGTTCTAATTGCAGTTCGCTGCTCAGATTTTTCTCGGCAAGTATGGCAATTCTTTTATATTGGTTTTCCAACTCGCTCAGGCGCGCTTCGGCTTGGCGCAGGCGTGCTTCGTTAATTTTCAGCCCGGCTTCAGCTTGTTGTAATTGTTTTTTTAACGGTTCATCTTCCAATCTCACCAAAATTTGCCCTTTTCTCACTTTATCGCCGTTTTCCACTAAAACTTCTGTTACGCGCGCATTTATTTCCGAAAAAAGTTCGATTTGATTTTCCGATATTACGTTTCCGCTAAATCTCTCTACCAATGGCAATGAACCGTATTGCGATTGAACAGCTTCAACCGCAGGTATTACCAAATTTCTTTGTTGAAAGGGGTTAAATCCTTGCGAGTCGTCGCCAGACGAACACGCTGTAAATAAAAATATTACAGACAAGAACAGACCCAAGAAAACATTCCGTGACATAGGCATGGGTTATGAATACTTAATAAAATTATACTTAAAATTTGTACGTAATAAAATACTGTTAACTGTAGCTATTCTCATGTTAAAACAAATTAAAAAGGTAAAAATTAGTTACAATTTAAAATGAGATAGGAATCGCTATTTAATGCGTTTAAGTAGCTGCAATTTAGATGTTTGGCGTTTATTAATGCAATGGGGTGTAAAAATTGATATAAGGGTATTATCACTCCAAAATGAACTCTTCTTTTTGTTCAAAAAGCTCGGGTGGAATACAGGTTTTTATAACGTCGGCAAAAGCGGAAATGATTCCGTCTCTTAAATACTCGCGACTATAAACCAACCTTATTTTTCGGGTAGGCACCGGGTCTTCAAATTCTTTTACAACGCCATTGTTGCAGCTAGCCTGATCGCCCATGGCAAGATAGGGCATTAAAGTAACGCCGAAGTTAGTTTCTACTAATCGTTTCAAAGTTTCTAAATTGCCGCTTTCAAAAACAACCGGTTGTTTTTGGCGTGCAGTGTTTGCCTGTTTGCAAATTTTAAGCGTTTGGTTTCTGAAACAATGGCCTTCGGTAAGTAGCCATAACTCGTTTTCGTCCAGGTCCTGTACACTCAAGCTCTCTTTTTTTGCAAAGGGATGATCTGGATATACATACGCCAAAAACGGTTCCAAAAATAAATGTTCTTCGTAAAAATGTTGGGTTGTGGAAGTGGCTATAATCCCAAAATCGTAATAGTCTTCCTGAAGTCCGCTAAGAATTTTTTTTGTCAGGGCTTCTTCGAAGGTAATTTTCACTTCCGGGTATTGCAGGGTAAATTCCCTCAAAAAAAGAGGTATTAAATAGGGCGCAATAGTAGGTATAACCCCAACTTTAAAAGAACCGGTAAGGGTATCTTCGCTGATGGATACCATATCTTCAATCTGTTTTGCGCCGCTTAAAATCAATTTTGCCTGTTTGATGATTTGGCTGCCAATGGGCGTTGGAATAACCGGCGTTTTTGAACGGTCGAAAATCAATACTCCCAACTCATCTTCCAACTTCTGTATCTGCATACTTAGGGTAGGTTGAGTGATATAAATATTTTGGGCCGCAGTGGCAAAATGCCTGTATTTATCTACGGCAACAATATAGGAGAGTTGAGTTAGGGTCATAACCTTTAAATAAATAAACTATTCGTTAAAATTATAAAATCTATTGATAATACACATTTTAGAAATGTAATAAATTATAATCAGTTTTATACAGCGAGATTTATTTACGAGTGCTAAAATAAATATGGAATATTTTATAATTTTATAATCACTTCGATTTGATATTAACAGCCCATATACAGATGTTGTAGAAATTTTATCTGGCATTTTCGAAGCAGATGTTATTTTTTTGGCTTAGCTTAGCAGTACATTCCAAAAAATTATAAAATTCTTTTATAATAATATTTATTAATAGTTTATGTATTTAATATTTGATACGGAAACCACCGGGTTGCCGCGAGATTATTCAGCACCTATAACCGATTTGGAGAACTGGCCGCGGTTGGTCCAGTTGGCATGGCAAACCCACGACCATACCGGTAAGCTGATTTCCAGCGGTAATTACATCATAAAACCCGAGGGTTTCACCATTCCTTATAACTCCGAAAAGATACACGGTATTTCTACCGAGCGCGCTTTGATGGAAGGGGAGGATTTGGAAAAAGTACTCAAAATATTCAGTGCAGAAATTGAGAAAGCTTATTTTTTGATCGGCCATAACATCAGTTTTGATGAAAAGATTATGGGCGCCGAGTTTTTACGCAAAAAGGTGCCATCAGCCCTTTCCGATAAACGCAAAATAGATACCAAAGAGGAAAGCACCGAATATGTTGCCATCAGAAGCGCCCGGGGCTTCAAATGGCCTACTTTATCAGAGTTGCACCATAAATTATTTGGAAAGGGATTTGAAGACGCACACGACGCAGCGGCCGACGTAGAAGCAACAACCCGTGCATTTCTGGAATTGGTGCGCTTAGAAGTTATTCAGCCGGTTTTCCCCATAGAAACCAAATTATACGAACCTCCGGCGAGCTATCTGGTCAGGGAAAACTATATCGATTTGGTGTCGCCAACCCGATTGAAAACAAAGGTTACCGATACCAAAAAAAAAGATGATGAAGTAACCGCGGCTGCCCCCGGTACGGTCATAAAGCCCGAATTGGCCAAAAACCTGGCTTTTACGCATCTTCATTGCCATTCCAAATATTCGGTATTGCAATCAACAGCGGGTGTTAAAGAGCTTATTGAAAAAGCCAAAAGTCTGGAAATGCCGGCAGTTGGTTTAACCGATTTGGGAAATATGTACGGGGCTTTTTCTTTTGTTGCCGAGGCAAATAGAGCCGGAATAAAACCCATAGTGGGAAGCGAATTCTATCTGGTTGACGACCGCCATCAAAAAAAGTTTACGCGCGACAATCGTGACAAGCGATATCAAATACCCATGCTGGCTAAGAACAAAAATGGGTATAAAAATCTTGCAAAATTAAGCTCGTTGGCTTTTACAGAGGGGTATTATTACAAATATCCACGCATAGATAAAGAAATTATAGAGCAATACAGCGAAGATATTATTTGCCTGAGCGGAAGTCGTTACGGCATTATACCCGATTTGATTTTGAACAAAGGTGTAGAGTACGCCGAAGAAGAACTGATGTGGTGGAAACAGACTTTTGGCGACGATTTTTATCTGGAAGTCATCAACCACGGCTTGGAAGAGGAAAAGCGTATAAATGAGGTGTTGATAGAATTTTCCAGAAAATATGATATAAAATTGGTGGCATCGAATAATGTTTTTTATCTGGAAAAAGAAGACGCCGATGCGCACGATGCCCTGCTGTGCATAGACAACGGCGAATTGGTTGCAACACCGGTTGGTAGAGGACGTGGTTACAGATACGGATTTCCAAATAAAGAGTTTTATTTTAAAACCACCGAAGAAATGGCAACGCTATTCGCCGATATACCCGAAGCCATTATAAATACGGAAGAAATTGTAGAAAAAGTAGAACCCATCACTTTGGAGCGAGACGTAATATTGCCGCATTTTGAACTTCCGGGCGATTTTAGCAATGAGGACGATTATCTCCGGCATTTAACCCTTGAAGGGGCAAAATCCCGATATCCAGAGTTGAGCGACGAAGTACAAGAGCGCATTGATATGGAGCTGGGAGTAATAAAAAACATGGGCTTTGCAGGCTACTTTTTGATTGTACAGGATTTTATTGCAGCGGCCCGCGATATGGGAGTATTTGTTGGGCCGGGAAGGGGCTCGGCGGCCGGCTCGGTGGTAGCGTATTGCACTGGCATTACCAACATAAATCCCCTTAAATACGATTTGCTCTTCGAGCGGTTTTTAAATCCCGAAAGGATAAGTATGCCCGATATCGATATTGATTTTGATGATGATGGACGGCAAAAAGTATTTGATTATGTAGCCAATAAATACGGCAAAAACCAAGTAGCTCATATTATCACCTTTGGTTCCATGGCGGCACGGTCTTCTGTGCGTGATGTTGCACGGGTGCTAGATTTACCCCTTTCTGATGCCGATAGAATTGCTAAATTGGTGCCATCACGTCCGGGAACCACGCTGGCAGACGCCTTTAGAGACGTTAAAGAGCTGCGCGAACTCAGAGACAGCAACGGTTTGGAAGCTGAAACGCTTAAATTGGCTCAGGTTTTGGAAGGTTCGGTCCGCAATACGGGTATCCACGCGGCCGGAATAATCATTGCGCCCGATGATTTAACGGAATATATCCCTATCAGCACGGCAAAAGATGCCGATTTGAACGTTACTCAGTTCGATGGCAGCGTAATTGAAAGTGCGGGCATGTTAAAAATGGACTTTTTGGGTCTTAAAACCCTGTCCATACTTAAAACCGTGATTGGTTACGTCAAAGAGAATCACGGAACAGAATATAATCTGGACGAAATTCCGCTTGATGACGAAAAAACATACCGACTTTATCAAAGGGGGGGCACGTTGGGCACATTTCAGTTTGAAAGTGACGGGATGCGGAAATATTTAAAAGACCTGAAGCCCAGTAATATAAACGACCTCATTGCCATGAACGCCCTCTATAGACCGGGGCCAATGCAATTTATTCCGGACTATATTCGGCGCAAACATGGACGCGAAAAAGTTGAGTACGATCATGAATATATGAAAGATATTCTGGAACCGACTTTTGGCATTATGATATATCAGGAACAGATTATGAGCTGTGCGCAAAAATTGGCCAACTACACACTGGGAGAAGCCGATATTCTACGCCGTATTATGGGCAAGAAGAAGCATGAGGAGATGGTTGCGCAGGAAAAGATATTCATAGAAAAAGCCATCAAAAACGGTATAGACGATAAAACGGCCAAAGACGTATTCGATAAAATGGCCATGTTTGCCAGTTATGGATTTAATAAATCACACTCGGCCGCCTATTCCGTTGTGGCATACCATACCATGTATTTCAAAGCCAACTATCCGGCAGAATATATGGCAGCAGTGATGACACACAACCTGGACGATATGGATAAAATAGCGTCCTTCATAGAAGAGTGTCGCAGTTTGGATATACCGGTAGATCCGCCGAACATCAATACCTCGCAGGGTAAATTTGTGGTTAAAAAAGGCAGAATACAGTACGGTATGGCTGCCATAAAAGGGGTTGGCTCATCGGCATTGGAACATATTGTGGAAGAAAGAGAGAATAATGGGGCATTTACGAACATTTTTGACTTTGCCGCACGCATCGAGACCAGAATATGCAACAAAAGAACTTTGGAAAGCCTAATTGCTGCCGGCGCTTTCGACGAATTGGAAGCCAACAGAGCCATGCTGATTGCCAATGTAGAGGATATTGTATCATATGCTACCAGAAAACAGGAGGAGAAAAGGCTTAATCAAGTTAATTTATTTGGCGGTAGTGGCGGCGGTGGATTTGAGGCCGAGCCAAAATTAAATCCCGTTGCCAGTTGGAGCCAATCCGAAAAACTGAATTACGAAAAAGATTATATAGGGTTTTATTTAAGCGGACACCCTCTGAATAGATTTAGCGATGAGATTAAAATATTCAGTAAGCAAAATTTAAGCAGCGAATATATTTCAAGCCTTAAAAATGACGCACATATCCGCTTTATTGCAATAATTACCGGAAAGCGGCAAATGGTGGATAGCAAGGGAAGACCCATGTGTTTTCTGATGGTCGAGGATCTTCATTCGACGCATGAAGTAGTTGTTTTCAGTAGAACATACGATGAATATGCAACCTTGTTAGAAGTTGATAATGTTGTATATATAACCGGAAAATATCAGATACGAGAAAGAGGAAGCAGCATAGTTGCAGACGCTTTTGAAAGAGTGGAAAATCTGTTTGAACAAAACCAGGGAAAAATGTGTTTGAAGATAACCTTCGATACAAATTCGATAACCAGAGACGATTTGGTGCTGGTAGAAAGCCTCTTCTCTAAAAATAGAGGTAATACCAACGTTAAATTGACTATTCGAAGTGGTGAGGCGAACGGACCTATAAATATGAATATTCGAAAGTTTGTGATTGAGCCGTCTAATAATCTTTTAAAAGAGCTGCGTAAAGTATTGGGAGACGAAAACGTTGAACTGCGCTTAACTTCATAAACGAATACGATTGAGACGATAAATTTAAACAATATGATATTGTTTAAATAAATACATAATTTAATTTTGTAAAAGAAAAAGCAATAATTTTTAACAGGTAATAAAAATGTCTAAAGCAGTAGAATTAACAGATAGCAATTTTGAAACGGAAGTAATCAATTCCGATACTCCGGTATTGGTAGATTTTTGGGCAGAATGGTGCGGCCCTTGCCGTATGATCGGACCGATTGTTGAAGAATTGGCCGGCGAATACGAAGGCAAAGTTAAAGTGGGTAAATTAAACGTAGATTTTAACCCCCAGGTATCCGGTGCTTTCGGTATCCGCAGTATACCCACTTTGTTGGTATTCAAAAATGGCGAGGTTGTTGACCACGTGGTAGGAGTAGTTCCAAAATCCGTTCTTTCAAAGCAATTGGATGCACAACTGGCATAAATTTGATTGACATATCACATATTGAAAGCCGTTATATTTTATGTAACGGCTTTTTTTATTTGTTCAAAATCTCATCTTCAAAGAAACCAGAATAATTTTACAAGCATTATCAAAAATACAGAATGGTAACTGTTCTAGAAAGGTTAAATTTCCACGATTTGAATTTACACCCCTCTACATAACCAATTATGAAAAAAACTTTAGTCATTTTAGGCGTATTGCTTATTTTAGGCCTGCTGGCTTACCCCAAAGTATCCGATTATCTAAAAGCCTCTGAACAACAGGGAACGAGTGCGCAATTTACCGAAGCACCGCTTGAGGTAAACGTATATATAGTAAAACACGACACCATCGATAACAATATCAATATTACCGGGTCGCTGCGTGCAAACGAAGAGATTGATTTAACGAGCGAAAGTGCCGGGCTTATCGAAAAAATATATTTTAACGAAGGCCAAGATGTTAAAAAGGGCGATTTGCTGGTTAAAATTAACGACAGCGAGCTTGCCGCAAACCTGACCCGCGCAAATTTTCGGTTAAATTTAGCCGAGGACAGGGAAAAAAGACAGGAGCAACTGCTTGAAAAAGGTGGCATCAGTCAGGAAGAATACGATGCAACCTTAAACGAAGTGAATGTTTTAAGGGCAGAGGTTGCACTTATAAAAGCACAAGTTGCAAAAACGGAAATTGTAGCACCTTTTGATGGTAAAATAGGACTGAAATATGTAAGTGAGGGCGGGTACGTTACACCTTCGTCAAGAGTCGCTTCTTTGCAAAGCATCGACCCCATTAAAATTGATTTTTCGGTGCCGGAACGTTATGCATCTCAGCTGCAAAACGGCAGTAAAATACTTTACACGGTACAGGGTATAGACAAGAATATAGAAGGTGTTGTATATGCCAAAGAGCCCCGAATAGACACCGATACCCGAACATTAAACGCACGCGCCCAAAGCCCGAACAGCGACGGTAATTTACTGCCGGGAGCGTTTGCAAATATCCAACTTACTCTGGATACTTTTTATAATGCTTTGATGGTTCCGACCATATCGTTGGTGCCGGAACTGAATGGGCAAAAGGTTTATATGATAAAGAATGGTGTAATTCAGTCTCTTAGCGTAAATACCGGTCTTCGTGGTGACCAAAAAATCCAATTAATAGACGGCGTTGCACCCGGAGATACGGTGCTTACAACCGGACTTTTGCAGGTTAGGCCCGGAATGGAAGTGAAAGTTGCAAATGTAGAGGTATATTAAATATGAGTCTATCTACACTAAGTATTAGAAAACCCGTTTTAACATGGGTTTTTTCGATAATTATAGTACTGTTCGGTATTATTGGTTTTACCAATTTGGCGGTCAGGGAATATCCGGCTGTTGATCCGCCCATCGTAACCATAAGTACCAGTTATATAGGCGCCAATGCCGATGTAATAGAATCACAGATTACAGAACCTATTGAAGAGCAGGTAAACGGTATTGCAGGTATTAAAAATCTGACCTCCGTAAGTCGGGAGGGGGGAAGTAGCGTTATAGTAGAGTTTGAATTGGAAATTGACCTCGAAACGGCCACCAACGACGTCCGTTCGCAAGTTTCAAGAGCAATAAGAAACCTGCCGCCCGATGCCGATCCGCCCATTGTTACAAAAGCGGATGCCGACGCAAGTCCAATTTTATTCTTCAACTTGAAAAGTGATTCCAGAAGTCTGCTCGAGTTGACGGATATTACCAATAACTTTTTTAAGGAACGTGTACAAACCATACCCGGCGTGAGCAGTGTGCAGGTTTGGGGCGAGAAAAAATATGCCATGCGTTTGCGTTTGGATCCCATGCAAATGGCTGCCCATAATCTTACGCCGCTGGATGTACGGAATGCACTAACACAAGAAAACGTTGAGCTGCCCTCCGGTAGAATTGAAGGCGAGCAGGTTGAACTGACGGTACGAACTATGGGAAGACTGGTGGAAGTGGACGAATTCAACAATCTCATCATTAAACGTACGCCAACAAGCACCATTCGTCTGAAAGATATAGGATATGCCGAGCTGGGTTCACAAAATGAACGCACCATACTAAAACGCGACGGCGTGCCCATGGTAGGTATAGTGCTGATACCCCAACCGGGAGCCAACCAGATAGAAATTGCAGATGAATTTTACAGGCGAGTCGAACATATCGTCAACGATTTACCGGATGATATAGAAACATCGATAGGCTTCGATTCTACCAGATATGTACGCGCTTCCATCGACGAAGTTAAACAAACTATTATACTTGCTTTTATACTGGTAGTAGCCGTTATATTTGTATTTTTACGCGACTGGAGAACCACCATAATTCCGATGGCAGTAATACCTATTTCGCTTATTGGCGGCTTTTTTGTGATGTATTTATTTAGTTTTTCCATCAACGTATTGACATTACTTGCCATTGTATTGGCCATTGGGCTGGTTGTGGACGATGCCATTATAGTTTTAGAGAATATCTACACAAAAATAGAGCTGGGTCAAGATCCTATAATGGCAGGTGTAATTGGAACCAAAGAGATATTTTTCGCCGTTGTTGCCACTACTTTGGCTCTGATTTCGGTATTTATGCCCATTCTTTTCATGGGCGGGATTACCGGGCGATTATTTAGAGAATTTGGGATTGTAATTGCAGGGGCAGTGGCCATTTCAGCATTTGTAGCTCTGACGCTCACCCCCATGCTCTCTTCAAAATTGTTGAAAAAAAGGGAGAAAAAGAGCTGGTTCTACGAAAAAACAGAGCCATTCTTCCTTCGAATGAACCGAGCATACAAAAACTCGCTGCAAAGCTTTATGCGCAACCGATGGATGGCGTTCTTGGTTATCATATTAAGCGGCGCATTTATTTATGGGTTGATGGTGGCCATTCCCAAAGAAACAGCACCTATTGAAGATAGAAGTCGAGTCAGAATGTTCTCAACCGCTCCGGAAGGCGCTACATTTGAATATATGGATGATTATATGGATCGGCTGGTATATATGGTGCAAGACAGTATTCCTGAAATGGAATCTATAATAACGGTTACCTCGCCTGGATACGGGGCTTCAAGTTCGGTAAATACGGGTTTTGCCATTGGTGTATTAAAAGATGCATCGGAACGGAGCCGAAGCCAAACGGCCATTGCCGAAGAAATGACACGTAAAGTTAAAAACCTCAGTGGTGCACAAACTTATGTTTCAGAGCAGCAGACCATTGGTAACAGTCGTGGATTGCCGGTGCAGTTTGTACTTCAAAACCAAAGTTTTGACAAATTAAAGGAAACCGTGCCCATATTTTTGGAAAAAGTTCGACAAGATCCGACCTTTGCGTTTGAAGAAGTGGATTTAAAATTCACCAAACCCGAAATCAGAATTGAAATTGACAGAAACCGAGCCCGAGATTTGGGGGTTTCTGTAAGGGATATTGCACAAACATTGCAGTTATCACTCAGTGGCCAGCGATTCGACTTCTTTGTAATGGAAGGAAAACAATATGAGGTTATTGGTCAGGTCACGCGAGAAAACAGAAACGAACCGGTTGACCTGAAAAGCCTGACCGTACGAAGTGCAAATGGCACCCTTGTACAGCTGGATAACCTGGTTAAGGTAAGCGAAGACAGCAGTCCGCCGCAACTATATCGTTTTAACAGGTATAAATCGGCCACCATCAGTGCCAGCCCTGCACCGGGCAAAACTATTGCAGACGGTATTGTTGCTATGGAAAAGATTGCCGAAGAAGTACTGGATAATACATTTTCTACTAGTTTGGCCGGCGCATCAAGGGATTATGCCGAAAGTTCATCGAGTTTATGGTTCATTTTTGGTCTGGCATTGGTACTGATTTATTTGGTGCTTTCTGCGCAGTTCGAGAGCTTCAGAGACCCCGTTACCATTATGTTAACGGTGCCGTTGGCCTTATTAGGCGCATTGTTCAGCCTGTGGTACTTCAATCAATCACTAAACATATTCAGCCAAATTGGAATGATTATGTTGATTGGTTTGGTAACTAAAAACGGGATTCTTATTGTGGAATTTGCAAACCAACGCCAGTTGCAGGGACTTACCGTGGTTGAAGCGGTATTGGATGCATCTGCCGCTCGCTTCAGACCTATTTTAATGACCAGTATTTCTACCATACTCGGTATTATGCCCATTGCTTTGGCATTGGGTGCAGGTGCCGAGAGCCGGGTGTCGATGGGGGTTGCCGTTATAGGCGGTCTGTTGATTGGCAGTGCGTTGACTCTCTATGTAATTCCGGCAATTTATTCTTATCTGGCCACCGTAAAATCAAACGAAATAGATTTTAGCGAAGAAGCCATCGAAAAAGCAGAAAAAGAATTTGTTAAACTAACAGCTGAAGGGTAAAATGAAAAAAATAATAGCCATATTACTGCTAAGCATAACTTTTGGGCTGGGAAGTTTAACCGCTCAAGATACACTGAATGTGGTAGATGCCATTAAGCTGGGACTGGAACATAACTTTGGCATTCAAGTAGCCAGAAACCATGCCAAAATTGCCGAAAATAACAACAGCTTTGGAAATGCGGGTTTTCTGCCCGTAATTGGCGCCAGCGGTGGGTTTGATAAGAGGATAGAGGACAACGTTACCAACTACACCGCACCCACACTGCCCGATAGGGACGAAAAAGGTGCCGAAACAAAAAACCTGAATTACAATATCAGTGCAAACTGGACCATATTTGACGGCCTGACTATGTTCGCTGCAAAAGAAAGATTGCAAATTGAAGCAAATATCGGTAATACCCAAACCAGAATGCAGGTGGAAGCATTACTTACCGAATTGATACAGGCCTATTATCAAATTGTAGGGCAGCAAAAGGTGTATAAAGTGCTCGAAAACACCGTCGAAATATCGGAGGAAAGAATACGTATTGCCGAATCGAAATATGATGTAGGTTCGGGCTCCGAATACGATTTAATGCAGGCCCGGGCAGACTATAACGAAGATAAAGCGGCTTTGATCAGGGCAGGTACCCAGTTGAAAAGAGCCAAACTATTGGTAAACCAGGTGCTTTCGGATACTACTTTTGCCGAATTTAAGGTGCAATCTACCATTAATTTGGACGAACTACCTAATTTTGCAACGTTGAAAGATTATGCCTTCAAACAAAATACCGAGCTGTCGCTGGCTCGTTTGGATGAACGTGTGGCCAGCTCTGTTATCAAAGAAATATCGGGTGAATGGCTGCCTGAAATTGCGGTAAACGGCGGTTATGGTTTTGGCAGGGTAGAAGCAAGCAGCGGCTTTTCCAATTTTTCGAAAACCAAAGGATGGAATTATGGTATAACGGCAAGAATCAATCTGTTTGATGGGTTTAACAAAAACAGAAGGCGTGATAATGCCAAATTGTTGCATAAAAATGAGGTGCTGAAATATCAGGATACGGAATTGGCGCTTACCACCCGATTATTGCAAACCTACGCCTCGTACGAAGACGCTTTTGAGCTGATAGACCTGGAAGAAGAAAATCTGGTATATACCAAAAAAAGTCAGGAAATAGCCCTGGAAAGATACCGATTGGGTACCATCAGTTCGGTTGAACTGCGAGAGGCACAACAAAGCCTTTTAAATGCAGAAAACAGGCTTATTATGGCACAAATTGAAGCCAAAAATACCGAGATTGAATTACTTCGATTAAGCGGTTTGCTGCTCAACAAAGCAGAAGACTAATCGGATTTAAATTTTAAGGTCAGAATATTGCCGGTGTTGTTGTATTGAACGGCATCGGCATATTGCTTCATCAAAAAAATTCCTCGGCCCCTCGTTTTCAGAAGATTTTCTTCTTTTAAAGGGCTTTCTATTTCAGTTAGATCAAATCCCCTTCCCTCATCTTCCACTACAAAAACAATAACCCCCCTTTCTTTACCGGCGCGGAGGTGCACCTGTTTACCGCTTTCAAACCGGTTGCCATGCTCAATAGCATTGGAAATGGCTTCGACCAAGGTCATTTTCATAGCATCAAACAAGGCCCCGTCAACAGAGAAATCAGCCATAATTACGGCCAAATAATGGTCGATTTTGTTCAGTTCGCTAAAATCGGATTTTAGTGTAAGTTTTTTCAAATTTCAGGTAGCAGTATTTTGGATTGTTACATAACCCAATGTTATTGTTCAAAAATATAAAATAAAAACCTAAAGATTCGATTTAAAAGACAGCCACCATGTAAAATGTTGGTATATTCCATTGCTTTATGGACAGAAAAATACATTAATTTAACTGCATTAAAATAAGGCTGGGGATAAGAAATAAAAGCATTATATTTGTCAGATAATATCTAGATTATGTTATTAATTGATTTTAAAAAACATAATACAATACAAACAAAAACGTTTGAGTCAATAACCAAGTAATAAACGATAACAATGAGAACCATAATGAAAAGCAGATTACTGATAATCGCTGTGTTTTTAATGATTTCACAAATGGCCGTGGCACAGTTCGAAGGTCATTTAGAAATGAAATTATACAGCGAAGAGAAAGCAGGTACCAAAGAGAACCTCATAAATATGTATGTAAACAAAGACCGCATTGCGATTTATGGGGAAGATGACGTGAAATTAAGTGGGATGTCGTCCAGCGGCGTAATTATTCGCAACGATATAAGGGATTTTATTGTCCTTACCGAAGGAAACTCGGCCTTTAAGATTACAAAAAGTGAAATTGACAATATTTTGGGCATGCTTGTGATGATGGCCAATATGGGTGGCAATGGAACATCCGAAAAAGAGACCGCCAGTGAACCCAATATTAAATTCACCAATAAAACCAAAAAATTCAATGGTATAGAAGCTTCCGAGATGGTTGTCGAAAATGCGGATGGGAAAAATAAAAGCAGTCGTATATCCATTTGGCTGGCGCCCAAAATCAATATCAATTGGGGCATGTTGACAGAAAGCTGGGCCAATCTGCCCGAAGATGTGGAAGTGGCCTATAATGGAGTGCTAAAAGACAACGTATTTAATGGTGGCAATTTTCCGGTTTATGTAGAAGCCTACGACCCGGAAACCCAAAAAATGATTACGCTTTTTGAGGTAACCAAACTTGAAAAAACCAAGATATCGGCAGATAAATTGGATGTGCCCAAAGGCGTTAATGTGGTAGGGATGAACAACTTTATGCAACAAATGATGATGGGGAATTAATCCCAGGCGATATTTTGTTAACGAAGCTTTGGTCGAATGGCCAAAGCTTTTTTTATTGAAATAAGATAAACCATAGTTCTGAATTTAGAAATCACCATCTGCGAAAATTATTATTGGTTACCCTATAATCCCTTCATAGATAGCGCTAAGCAAAGAAAATGTGTATTTGATTTCTTTATCTAATTTTGCGGCCCATATTCTTGCTATTTTAGAATTGGCAGTGTCTTCTAGGTTAGTTTCCAAAACATCTAATATCCGTTCAGATATTGCTTCGGATTTTTGTAGGTATAATTTTGAATTTCTGCCCAAAACTTCAGCTGAAATCAATAGTTCATCGTATCGTTCATTGATTAATAAGTCATAATGCTTTTCTACGATCTCATCCCACTTTAAATCATGGTAGTGCTCTATTATTTTTAAAATATCCGAAAGATCATCTACGCGTTCTTCTGGACGATCACTCCATGCTATCAATTTTTAGGACAACCATACCCGGAAGTGGCGGTATATTGGCAATTTTCTCATCTATATTAACTGAAACCGCTTCTTCCATTACTTCATGAAAACCCAAAACATGCAAATCAATATTGCGGCCTCTGAAATTAGCGGTATCTTTTTCTTCAATCTCGCCAAAGGGCAGTAAGTCGATGACGACATCAAACCGTTCGGAGTAAAAAGTCCAGGGAGCCGCCACTTTATTGAAACCTTTTAAATTCATGGCGTCACTTATTCGTTCGTATTCTTCAATGCTTGAAACCATTACAGCGAAATCGATATCCTTGGTGCCTCTGCTCGGCTTAATGCCTTTTTTTAGCAATTCCAGAGCAATGGCAGTTACCCCTATCAGATAGTAGGGGATACCCAATTCCTGCATTATTTCATCAATAATATCGAATGATTCCTTGAAATAGGGTATGGCTAGTTCTTTATAGGTTTGGTTCGATGTGCTCATCATAAATTATTTTAGCCGTTTCACTGTTTCGTTTGCCACCTTCCAATATTAAATCAGCATAGACCAGTAGCTCGGGCGCTGTTTTATCTGCTATTCCCTCCCAAAATTTTTCCAATACTTCTAACTCTCCGTTTTTATCGGGCATTAACTTATAGTTCTTAATTAAATTTACCTGATTTTCATTGGTATAGAGCAAAAACTTTTCAGGGCGTAAATGATTGGTAAGTAAATCTGCGGCCGGTTCACCTCCCCATACAGTGCCTTTATTTAATATTATTTTATCCCAATTTTCTTTAATTGTATATCTCCCTTTTACCAATGTGGGCCGTAATATAGTTTCATACTCTGCTATCCACCTTTCCAATAGATCTTTTCTATTTTCCCATACATACGTTTTATTATCTAAAGGAATAAGATATCCGGTTTCTTTTAAGCCATTTAATATCTGCGGAATATTACCCAAAGCAACATTTGTTAGATTGGCTATTTCACGTTGTGTTAAATGGATAGCCTCTTTGTGCCTCAGCAGATAAAACAACACCTTTAAACCAGTTTTGGTAAATGCGCGATTACCTCTCGTTTTTTCAATATTTAAAGGTTTTTGAGTATCGATAAATAGGAATAAATCATCTTTTCTTAAAAAAACATTTCCATTAGCCTCTAAATATGGGATTCCCTTATCTCTAAGTTTTTCCTTTATTTTAGGTGTAAAGCGATAAGCAATGAGCATAAAATTATCGTAATTATGGAGGTGCTTCTCCATTTGCGGTAGCTGATATTTTCTTAACTCCCGCCTTTTTTCAACGATAAATTTGTACTCTTCATTATTAAAGTTTAACTCTAAAATGCCATCAAGAAGCCCATTTTGTTGAAATGTAGCTTGAATACCGGTAAGCTTTTCCAACTCTCCCAATGCATTATGTATAATATCCTGTTCCATTTTATTTTAATTATGTTCATATATATACGACGTTCACGTAACATGAACAAATAAATAATATGAACAAATGGCTAATGGATAAGAATATTCTATTAAAAATCCGTTTAATGACGATTTCTTAAGCTTTGGACGTGTTTTATTACTCGTTTGAAATATTGTTCTATTCCTTCATCGCTCTGCATTGGGAAGGTTTCAATAGCCAGTTCGAAGTTTTCAAGTAAGGTATTATAAACCTTAAATTGGTTCTTCATTTTAGCCTCGTCCATAGTTTCCCAATAATAACTTTCGTCATTCATCTTAAAATTTCGAAAATATTTTTCATTCAGATACTTAAATAAATGTATAATCAACTGATGAATGCGGAAACCGGCAAACTGTGTTTTTACGGAATTGAAATAAATCCATGAATCCTCATCTTGTAATTCGGTTTTATCAGCCAACAATACCCGAGCCGGGCAAGCCATTCTGCCGTTTGATAAAAACACTATTGAAATCGTTTCACAATTAGTCGGCGTAAAATTAATACCATAAAGGTTCTCAAAATCCGCTTTTTCATTAAAATGTTCATTTGGAAAAACGCTATCCAAGATCTGATATTTCCAACCATAAATTTCTGATATATCCTGTACCTCCCGAATTAATTCCGGTAGCAAATCTGCACCTTTAAGATAGCCACTATAATGAATACTCAAGCCCATCGAGTTCCTTTTAAATTGAATCAGCTAAAGGTAGGATATAATTTTGATTTGAAAAATTTAATTATTACTAAATAGTTATCTTCCATAATAAAATTGTCAGCACAAACCTGACAAACGAGATATGAAACATAAGTTTATAGCGCGATGCGTAAAACAAAAACGAGCATCCTTTTTATTCCCTTATCATCGTCTTAACCTTATATTTCTGCTCAAAAACAGCTATAAAATTATCCCTTGATACCAGATTATCGGTCAGACCGGCGGGAATGCTGAACAATCTTTTCCTTTTCTTCCCTTGTTGCACCAGATAGAAAATCCAGGAAGTGCTAAATTGTCCCCCATAATTTTTTTGGATAATTATCTCATCATCCAGGTTTAACCGTACGGTCTTATCATAACCAAAATAGCAGATATTGAGCCGTAATATTACCCCATCATACCGAAATATTATTCCCGAAGTATAGCGATGCAGAACAAAGGCAAAAATAATCGCCAACCCGCTTAAAATAACTACCCAATAAGCCATATCTCCAATATCACGACGAAAATTTTCGGGCATGCCCAAGCCAAAAACCAATATAATCACCGGCATCATTTTGAATAAAAAAAAGAACCTGATTTTAGTCCCCTTTTTAAATTCAAGTTTTAATTGTCCGCCCGCATCGGATATTAATTCGTAAAAATCGAAATCTTTGTTTTGCATAAAGTTTGTAATCCCCGTATGATTTTATATTTATGTTCAAACTTTTAATTCTGTAATCAATATAGTAAAAAAGTAATATTTAAAGGATAGGAGTAGGGGGGTAACTAAAAATTTCAAACAGCTTGTGTCTGAAATTATAATGTTAGGCATTGGCTACATCATTTGATAAGTCGGATTCGGAATAGTTAAAAACGGACACATTAAACTTACCTAAAAGCTCCGTTAAAGCTCGTTTGGTTAAACCTGCAAATTCAGGAGCATAGATTTAGTACTTTGACCGCACTTGCACTAACGGTCTGGCAGCTTGCCGAAGGAGCGGAATTAAAAGCCGCAACTTCGATTCAAACACTGACCAAGCAAAAGCCGATTTTTAGATTTTAAATTTAACAAAAAAATGTAAATAATCGGCTTTTGCGTGCTATAAAAATGACACTTCCGTTTTAAAACTTAACCCGCTCTTTTGGCAAACTGCTTGTTAGCGGCTGTGATTTTCATTCCAATCCAATAATGTGATTTTATTGTCCTTAATTATCATTACCGAAACCTCTCGATCGTTTGCGATTCCATAAAAGTCCATATTAATCAAAGTGTATTCTCCATATGTACTTGTTATTGGATCGTGTGTATATTTATCATTATTGAATAAAGGATTTACGATTTGTATTTCCTTTCCTTTTATTTCTGCTAAAAATGTACTTTCGTTTAAGTTTGTTAAAAATAACTTTCTACCTCGATTTTTGAAGGTAGAGAAAAGTTGAATCCCAGAAATTTCTAAATCTTTCGAATAAGCATTCGTTTTATCTTGATAGCCTAAATTTCCACGTCTTTTCTGAGTTAATTTGACTTTACTTAGTTTTTTAGGGTCATCAATAATTTTTATTTCCGATGTTCCCATCATATGGCCTAAATGTGAAAGAATTTGGTACTGTCCATTTTTCTTTATTACTGTATTTGCACAAGTTGATTCCGTGAAAAACGTTTTTTTGCTTTGCCTGTCGAAAAAGAAAATAGTTCCTCCAAATTCCCCACTACATTTACGGTAAACAATAAATTCGTTATCTGAAAATAAAATTGGTTGTTCAGAAACAGGCATTTTTATATTTGAACTCTCCCATTTTTTACCATTCCATCGATATAATCTGCTGAATAAAAAAGATTTTGATTTGGCGTATAGTTTTCCATTTATTACCCAATGATATTTAAACTTTTTGCTGTTTAGTTTATTTTCCAAATTTTTATTTCTTGCATTGTTGTTTAGACTATGACAAACGAATTTACCATTATCAAATAACGATATAAGATTGTTCTCATATATAACGGAAAAAGATTTTGGGAAATTTATATAATTATCATCCCAGTCGTCAAAATCGTCTGTGTAATAAGGATTTTTGATTACAAGAGTGTCTATTTTAAAATAAATAGGGTTCTCACTAATCAAGACCTGAAAGTCATCATCTTTAAATAAATATGGTTCAGTCAGTGTATCTTTTTTTGTTAATCCCCATTCAGAGCCATAATTTTTAAATTTGGAAATCAGTTTTTCAAATGAAATTCCATTAGATGGATTTTGAGCACAAACAGAAAGTGAAAATCCAAAAATAAATAATATGTATAAGTATTTTTTCATCATTGCCGCTAACGTCCGGCGGCTTTACGAAGTTGGGTCACCCCAATTTTGTAAAACCGCCTGATGTCCGAAGTTCGCGAAGCGACGAGTCGTAAAGCCGCCGGACGATGCGCCGAAAATGAGCGTAGCGAATTTCCGGCGCATCGTTTGCCTCGCTTGGCGAAGGCGGCACTTTTAGCACGGAACTTCAACCGGAGACGAAATTTCAAATTTATGTAAAATTTTCAATCGAAGACGTTTCCTGCCGCTTTTGCCAAACGAGTCGTTGTGAGAGGTTAATATTTTTTACCGATTCTTTTATTCTACTGATTTTGTCTGTTTGTAATAAGGATAAGGCTTCGATTTTATCCCAAAATATTTATTATCTCCAATAATTTAAAAGTTAAATAAGTAATGAATATAATTCCCATAAAAATCCCGCTATTCAATAAAAAATAAATGATGGACTTTAGTTTTGAAAACTTAAAGACCCGCACGTTCCAATACATAATTAAAAAAATCATTATAGGAATTAATAATTTGAAAAATATGGGTAAATGGTCATATTTCATTAAAAAATAAGCGGGAATGGAAATGAAAGAAAATATGATGACCCATAAACTTGAATTATAAATCGTCATTACAGCAATTTCCGAAAAATCTTTCTTCTTAATAAAAGTCAACCAAGTAGAAATCATAATAAAGGGCATAAAAAGTAGAAAGATCAATAAATTCGAAGAAATGTTAAGGTTAAGATTGTCTGTTAAAAAAATTGAGATCCCAAAAAACGTTCCCTTGGTAATTGTAAGACTTATTGCCAAAGTAAAAGAACTAATTACAAACCATCTGGCTGGACTAAAATAATATCTTCGAAACCCCTGCCAATAACTTTTCGTTATTCTAGTGGGATTTCTTAATAAAATCTGGAATTGATTAAAAAATGATTTTTCAAGTGAAAAAACTGAGCCGACAAAATCTTTTAAAATAACTTCTGTTGTTGTTTTTTCGCCCGTATTTTCTATTCCGCATTTTGGACAAAACCTATCTTCTATTTCTATATTACAGTTAGGGCATTTCATTTTTTGCGATTATATTTCTTCAAATCTAAGACTTAAAAAAATGATTGAATTTTTTGGCAGAGTTTAGTTTTAATCTCTCACAACGGTTTTCGGCTTTGCGAGGTAGCGAATTTTAGTACTAACTTTGAAACGAAGACGAAACCTCAAATATAGTACAAAAGTTTGATACGAAGATGTTTACTCGCTATCTTGCAAAACCGATGTTACCTGCTGGTGTTCTTGTTTTCCTGTTTCTTTTTGCTTTTGTTCAAGGTGTCAATTTACTCTATTTGTTTTCAACCTCTGATGTGGCAAATTCTTCCATTCGTACGATTAAATTATTTTCTATGGTATAGATCTGCACCCATTTTTGTTTGAGTTCTTTACCGCTTCTTTTTACTCGTTGATGTTCATTACCGAGAATGACCACAACATTTTCCTGAATAATAAATTGCTCTGCTTCAAATTTAAGAACTTCTGTTCCATTAAAAATGCTGGTAAAGAATTTCCGAACCCCTTCTATTCCTTTAAATTCTCCTTTTGGTATGACCTGCGTACCGTGATAAATCCATAAGGTATCTTCTGAAACCGTTTCTAATATTGCATCAATGTTGCCTGCTGCGAAAGCATCAAACATTTTATCAACTACTGTTTTTGGTGAAATATTCATAACATTATCATTTTTTAATGATCCAGATTGAACCGTTTTTAGTACTTAATTTTTCTAATTTACCTTGTGTAACCAATTCATTCAACACGGTTTCACTTTCTACTCTGGGTGTTCCCGAAAGTTCGGAAAACTCTTTGGCAGTCAAGGATGGGTATTTTGCAAAAAGTGTTTCCCAATTTTTACTGTATTCACTTTTGATTGCTGTGGGATGAAGTTTTAAAACAGATGTCTCATAAAAAGCATAAGGTTTTGAACCATATACAATTTCCTTGTTTCCTGAATTGTCTAAAAAGAAAATCGTTGGAAATCCTCTTACACCGTATTTTTTTACAACTTTCAAATCTTCTTCAAAAAGTGTTTTGGCATTTCCCTCATAATCCTTTTTCAATTGCACAATATTTAATCCAACTTTTTTAGCTGCGGTTTCCAAATTTTCCCACTTTGTAATGTTCTTTTTTTGCAGAAAAACCATTTCTCGGATTTCCCTTAAAAATAAAACGGCTTTTTCGTTGTCTTGTATTTGTGCCGCTTTGAACGCTATTGAAGGGGGATAAGAAGAGTGTAAAGGGTCTTCCAACCAAAGGTCTCCATCAATAGGCATATCATAATAAGCACTTACTTCATCCCAATGGTGTGCCACGTCAGATGGTTTGCTAATGCCACCGCTGTTGTAGTTCCAATCAGGCAACAAACCACCCATACGGTATTCAATTTCTATGCTGTTGCCGTATTCCAATTTCAATTTTCGTAGTTGTGGCTCAATCCCCCAGCAAGAAGAACAAATAGGGTCTGTAAAATAAACGACTTTTACAGGTTTTTCTATGCCTTGAACTTCTATTTTTGTTTTGGTGGCGCTGTCAGGTATTCCACACATTCCTTCAACTGGATCACACAGTAGCGGATTATTATTGTTTTCTGTTTTCATATTTTTATTATTTTCTGTTTTCATATTCTTATTTATTTCTGTTGTTATTGATGACACAAAATTACGACATATTAAATGTATAATTGCTATGGGTTTCCTTTTTGAAAGTAGTTTCCTGTTGGAAACCACCTAATAAATTTGTAGCTTTGCAGGGCATATAAAATTAATTGAGTGATGAAAAAAAAAGCTGAAATAAATTCCACGTCTGTCTGTCAAGTGAGAATTCAAGCAATTAGCGATGCAATGAGTTTGTTGTCTGGAAAATGGAAGTTCCATATTTTGGGAACTCTCATTGAGGGCAATACTTTGGGTTTTATGGATTTGTTAAGAGAGGTCAATGGAATTGGAACTAAAATGCTTTCAAAGGAACTTCAAGATTTGGAAATGAACAATTTGGTCAGCAGAACAGTAATGAATACAAAGCCAATAACTGTTGAATATTCGATAACGGAATATGGAAAAACTCTTTCTCCGCTCATTGACGAGTTAGCAAAATGGGGAACAGGTTATAGAAAATCTGTCTATGGCAAAAGTAAGAAATAAGTGTTTGTGAAGGTGGACTTTTTAATAGGTCTGTTTAGCTTGCTGGTTGTGTTGTTGTCTTGATGCTGTCTTTTACACTTGCAGGTAACGT
>CAZTOG010000013.1:0-34909 GCA_964615135.1 uncultured Balneolaceae bacterium
AACGCACGGACGAAAAAGAAAGCACTACCTACAACATTGTATAAGCGTAATGCGGGCTGAGTGGCTAAAATTGAGTATTTTGGCATCTATCAAAGTTTGGTGCAGGCGGACAGTGAATCGCTCCGAAATCCCGCACTACGCTTATACTTGACCGATGCGCCGGAAATTCGCTACGCTCATTTTCGGCGCATCGCCCGGCGGCTTTACGACTCGTCGCTTCGCGAACTTCGGACATCTGGCAATTTTACAAAATTGGGGTGACCCAACTTCGTAAAGCCGCCGGGCGTTAGCTGTCAGTCTAAAAAACAATTTCAGTATAAATTTTAAAGCAATCCGGATGAAAAAAATTACAGAATTAGAGAACGAAGAAGCTTTGAAATATTTTCTAAAAAATGAAAGTTATTTCAACTTCGATTTACCAAGCTACTTTAATTTCACGGAATTGCTTAATCAAACTTTTAATGAACTAAAAGACAAGCCATTATCGGACCTTTATAATAGTTACACTGATGAAAACGGAAAAGAAAAAGCAACCCATCCTCGTAATTCTGAAAATGTAAACTATAAATTCCTAAGCAACAAAGACGGAAAATTTGCTTGGCGTCCTTTTCATTTAATCCACCCTGCGTTGTATATATCATTAGTTCGGAAGATTACTGAAAAGGATAATTGGGCATTAATCCTTAATCGATTTAAGGAATTTGAAGCAAACCAGAAAATAAGATGCTATAGTTTACCTTTAGTTTCTCAAACCAAACAGTCAGATGAAGCCACAAGCGTTACTAATTGGTGGTTAAAAATAGAACAACAATCCATTGAGCTTGGTCTACATTACAATTATGTTCTACATACAGATATAACGGATTGTTATGGTTCTATCTATACCCATTCAATTCCTTGGGCTTTACATACAATAATTGAAGCTAAAAAAAATAGGAAAAGAAATGCTTCTATCGGAAACATAATTGATAGTCATTTACAAGATATGGCTTACGGACAAACCAACGGAATTCCCCAAGGAAGTGTTATTATGGATTTTTTAGCAGAGATTGTTCTTGGATATGTTGATTTATTAATAAGTGATAGAATTAAAGAAAAAGGAATTACCGATTATGAAATATTGAGATACCGAGATGATTATAGGCTATTTTCTAACAGCCCAAATAATATAGAAGAAATTGCCAAAATATTATCGGACACACTTGCTGAAATAGGATTAAAACTAAATTCTCAGAAAACTGCAAATTTTAATAATATCATTTCTTCTTCCATAAAACCTGATAAGTTATTTTGGAATCAAAGTAGACAAGGAGCAAAAGACTTCCAAAAACATTTATTAATCATTTACAACCTTTCGTTAGAATATCCAAATTCGGGAAGCCTAAGCACCTCTCTGTCAAAATTTTTCAACCGAATAAAAAAGGTGGAAAAAATTAGAAATCCTCTGCCTATAATTAGTATTTTAGTTGAGATAATGGTTAAAAACCCACGAACATATCCAATTGGCACCGCAATTTTAAGTAAACTTCTTGCCAGTTTAGAAACCTTGAAAATAAAGGAAGAAATTATTGACTTGGTATTGTCGAAATTCGAGAACATACCCAATACAGGACACATACAAATTTGGTTGCAACGGCTTACTTTAAAAGCTAATAGACTTAAACAATACGATGAGAATTTATGTAAGAAAGTGAATGATAAAACAGTTGAATTGTGGAATTCTGATTGGCTTAATGAAAAGCTAAAAAAGATTATCACCAAAACTTCAATTATTGATGAAGACGTTATTGAAAAAATGGAAGTTATTATTAGTCCAGAAGAAGTTGAATTATTTAAAAGTGATTACGATGAAGAACCTTTGGAAACAAGCCCGAACAGATAACAAGCAGTTTGGCGTTATGGCGGGTAAACGGCTTCGATTGAACATTTTAGGTAAATTGAAAATCCGTTCTTCGATTAAAGTTTATCGGTAAAATCCGCCACAAACGCCAAGCTGCCAAACCGTTATTCGACACCTGAAAAGGAAAATCAATAAATTGCAATATGTAAAATGTTGCGATATTTTGAAACTTATTTTATATTTATACCATATAAGACAAAATGCAGTATTTTGAAACCATATTCTTGGAAACAGTCGATAAGTTTCTTGAAACCTTAGACCCAAAATCTAAAAAGAAAGTAATTTTTAATGTTAGAGTGGCAGAACAAACGAAAGACCCAAAGCTATTGAAGAAATTAACCGACAACATTCGGGAGTTTAGAACTAAATATCTTGGTGAACAAATACGTTTATTGGCTTTTTGGGATAAAACAGCCAAAACCTAGACTTTGGTTATTGCTTGTAACGGTTTCGTTAAAAAATCACAGAAAACGCCAAAAAACGAAATTGAAAGAGCAGAACGAATTAGGGAAAAATATTTTAGGGAAAAGAATAGAAACTTAAAAAACAAATAAAATGAAAACATACACATTAGCTGAAATAGAAGATAAGCATATTGGTAAAAAAGGCACTAAAGAAAGGGATGAATATGAATACGAATTGCGTATGGAACTTCTCGGGCGAATGATTAGAGCAACCCGAAAAGAACAAAACCTAACTCAGGAAGAACTTGGGCGACTTATTGGTGTAAATAAATCCCAAATTTCTAAGCTCGAGAATCACGCAAATAGTGCTACCATAGAAACGATATTAAAAGTTTTTAAAGCCTTAAAAGCTGAAATAAATTTCAATGTGAAAATTGAAAATCAGCATATCCAGTTAGTCTAAAGAACTGGCTACCGCACAACACACAGTTTTGTGCGAGTGTATTATAGGTAAAGACGAACCCCAATCCCTAGGTTTTAATAAAAAAATAATTCCATCCGCATTACCGGTAAAAATCGGTTGCATTCAATAAAACGCATAAGCAAATTATCTCGGGCAATACAAGTTTTATGAAAAAAAGATTTCTATCCATTTAAAATAATACCCGAAACGTCTGAGGCGCTATTGCTTGGATTCACAAAAAGTCAGAAAATTACTGCTTTTTTATATAAAGCAATGCCTTTAATATTATTGGCATTTGGTTTGTCCATTCCCGGCAATTTTCGGCAGAAAATGGGTGAAATTATGTTTTGGCGTATATATTGTGTGGCTGCGTCATTATTATCAGTCTTCTTTTAAAGCGTTATACTTCAGGCATGATATTCAAACGGGATGGAGTGATATTTCGGTTCAATATTTGTTATCTCAGTTATGATGAATTCAAGTCTTTAAATCTCAAAGATAAAATTTTGATTATACAAGAATATGAGTGGCGATTTAATACGGCTTGGAGTTTCAAATTAGTTCGACATGGCGAAAAAGAGAGAAATTTATTCAACATTCCCGCTGGGATATATGGAAATATGACATCAAGAGATAACCTTATTGAAATATTTGAAAAGCGATATAAAGTTAGAATTGAGGTGAAGGAATAAATTCGATCAGTTTTTTGGTTATTAAATTAGTTTTTATTTAATAAATTTAAACAGTAATGTAACAGGTGTTTAGTCACTTAAATGCACCATTAAACGAATACCATAATTACAATAAAATGGACTTGCCCTTCAACCTAGATGAACTAATTTCAGCTTATAATAATGCACCAAAGGATGAATTTTTTGGATTCTCGCCCAATCAATTACATAATATTTTGTATGAACCTTACAGTGAAAAGTCACCCATTCAAATCCGTGACCGCATTGATGATGAAATAATAAATCAAATTCCGCTTTTTCGAACTGCTGAGGAATTCCTGAAAATAATTCATCGTGAAGGGCAGTTAAAAATGACATCGATTGGTGCAATGCCTGTAAAAATAGTGGCTGAGCTTTATAATAAAAGAATTTTACTAGACGATGCCATTGAAACGGGCGTTACAAAACTATGGAATGAAGATAGTTGCCATCATATACACAGTACACGAATAGTGGTTCAACTGTCGAAATTAGTCAAATTAAGGCATAGTAAAATGAGTTTAACAAAAAGGTCTCAAAAGTTACTAGAATCCAATAACAGAACTCAAATATTTCGTGAATTTTTTCAAACGTTCACAGATAAATTTCTGTGGGCATATAATGATGGTTTTGAAGATGAGACAACGGGTCAATTAGGTTGGGCTTTATCCATATTTATGCTATACAAATACGGCCATCAAAAAAAGAATGCCTTTTTCTATGGCGAAAAATATATGAATGCCTTTCCTATGTTAATAACACACTTTGATCCAAGTTTTTCCACTCCCAGAGAAAGCTTACTACGGTGCTATAGTTGGCGTACTTTTTATAGATTTTTCTTATGGTTTGGCTTCGTAACGCTTCACTCTGAAAAACGATATCGTGATCCGGAATCAGATTTATTTCAACAAACTGACGTCATTAAACACATTTTTAAAATTGATTATCCGTAGGCGGAAAGATTTCGCCTTTGGATCTGAATTTTTAATTAAAACCTGCCTAAAATTTAAAGGATGAAGTACAGACTGTTTAATTAGTAAATAGATTTAAGAATCTTTATAATTTCTATATCTATAATAAATATAGGAGGTTAAAATAATTAAAATTTGACACCCAAAAAAATACAAAAACGTAAAACCGTGAATACTAAATTCAATACAATTCTAAAGTTAAGAAAAGGTTAAACTTTACTTTTAATTTGTATATATAAACAATTAAACTTATTTAAAACCACCTACACGTACTCTTTAATTTTAAGAGTGGGTGTGGGTGGTTTTTTGGTTGCAGTATTTATGAAAATTATCGCAGATATAGAAGATATTTTTGGCAAATTAGCCGGTATCAATTTATTCAAAAAAAGTACTCATTTGGATGGATTTACCACATTTATCTGCTAAAATATAAAGTAAATAAAATAACTTAGACGAAACTAATTATTTCTAATCTATTAATTTTGCTTTTTATAGGATAAAATTATCAAATTATGTTTTATATTAATTGTCATGATGAACACAAACACCCACCCCTACATCAATACAGTTGACCAATACTTACAAAGCTTAAACGAAGGTAATTTAGAAGGTATAATATCTCTTTATGCCGATGATGCCACCGTAGAAGATCCAGTGGGGAGCGAAGTGATTTCGGGAATAGATAATTTGCGTAAATTTTACACAGGTGCCGTAAATATAGAATTAAAAGTCGAAAGAACGGGTCCGGTTAGGATTGCAGGTTCAGAAGCAGCTTTCCCATTTAAACTGGAAATGAATTTTAATGGTGTTCGCAGTTTAACGGATGTCATAGATGTATTTCGTTTTAATGAGGAAAATAAAATTACCTCCATGCGGGCTTTTCATGGGTCGAGTAATCGTAGGGTGATTGAGGATTAATTGTTTTTCTACATATACTTCCTACTTATCTTAAAGTTTGGTTTTTTGACTTTTTTGAGTGGAAGCCAGAGCTTCCGGCGTAACGTGGCGAATCCGTGCTATTTGCGGATCGCACAAAAGCAAAAGTGAAATGATTACTATAGACGATTGAACAGAATGATTGAACACATCCATACTGTTTTTAAAAACACAGAAGAAATACCACTTTTTTATATTGAAAGCGGAAGCCGACTTTGGGGGATTGCGAGTCCCGACAGTGATTATGATATTCGTGGTTTTCATCTTCAATCCAAGCGCCAATATTTTGATTTCAAAAAACACCGAGATATCATCGAGGTTCTGGACGGAGATTTTGATTTTGTCTCTTACGATATCGATAAAATGTTCGGACTTTTGGCGAAAAGCAATCCTACCGTTTTTGAGTGGATCAGATCGAATATCGTGTATTTAAACGAGCTGCCCGATTGGGCTGTTTTTCAACAGAATATAATCGCAAATTTTGATTTCAAAGCATTGTTCTACCATTATATTTCACTTGCTAAGGCACACTTCAAGCTAATGAAATCCGGCAAAAACTTTACATATAAAACTACATTTTATTGCATACGAGGATTATTATCGGCCGATTTAGCAGCAAATCAAATCATCCCCGAGCTTTTAATTGACGACCTGTTTAATCAGTTCAGTAAAGACTATGAAATTTTAAAAATTGCGAAGCATAGTCTGGATATGAAGAAGCAGCAAGCAGAAAAAGAAGAGGTTTTGGAAAGTGATAGGCAAGAAATTGTCGATGCAATAACGGATTTTATCAAACATCTTGAAAATGAGACCCCAAAGAGCAGTAACAACAGGCAAAAACTCGAAAGTATTTTAACGGATTACAGCGTTAATTTGAAGGCATATATGTATAGTTGATTTTATCTATTTTTGAATAAAATGAATCATTCTAAAATTGGAGGTTTTATGGAAAAGATTAATTATGAATACAAAAGTGAGATTCTTGAAACAAACAAAACATGGGGCCTTAAAGACACCGTAGATGCAAAGGAACTGAATAATC
Organism: uncultured Balneolaceae bacterium; assembly: GCA_964615135.1. Classification (GTDB taxonomy): domain Bacteria; phylum Bacteroidota; class Rhodothermia; order Balneolales; family Balneolaceae; genus Balneola. The sequence goes on from CAZTOG010000013.1 coordinate 6,427, forward strand.
TAAATGATTTAACGAATAAACGTGCCCAAGAGGGCTGGGAATTGGTAACCCACACCTATATGCCCAATGTATTATCGACACGAAGTGCTATTTTGGTTACATTTAGGAGGCTTAAGTAATAGATTATATTGGAAGAACCGCGATGTATAAATTTCGCTATTCACTATTCGATATCTCTTTTTTCTTATTACATAGTTTTCAATCCTTGATTTTTGACTGGAAGCTGGAGTTTCCGGAATTACGTGTTGAAGGTGGACCTTTGAACGAGAGCCAAAAAATTGCAACGATGCCTATACGTTCTCATCACGCAGTTCCGGCTTCGTGATGCACGGGCGGAAGCTCCGGCTTCCTATCAAAAAATCCAATCGATATCTATCAAATCTTACATTTTGCTGTCTATAAAGAGCAATATTCGTGTAAATTGCTTTCTATTATTAACAATAATTACTATATTTACTGTTTAAATAAAGCAATTATGGACGATTTATTACTAGAATATCAATCAAAAATGGCGAGTATATCATTGGATATACAACGCTATCTTATAAATAAAATTGATTTAAACAACCGTTTGATAGCAGTAAAAGGTGCGAGAGGAGCAGGAAAGACCACCTTACTTTTGCAAATGGCAAAACTACATTTGTCATCGCAATCAACATTGTACATAAGCTTAGATCATATCTATTTTTTTGAACACAAACTATACGATTTGGCAAAACAATTTGCTCAATTTGGCGGAACACATTTACTGCTAGATGAAGTACATAAATATCCAAATTGGTCTAGAGAAATTAAACTTATTTACGATAATTTCCCGGAACTGAATATTATTTTTACCTCCTCCTCTATGCTTGAAATCTATAAATCTGAATCTGATTTAAGCCGAAGAGCGGTTACGTATGAGCTGAAAGAGTTGTCTTTTAGAGAATTTATAAAGTTTGAAACAAAACAAACACTGCCCGCTTATCCATTAATAGAAATCCTAAAAAATCATATTAGTATTGCAACAGACATTCTTCAACAAATTAAACCAATTCCATTATTTGATAAATATTTAAAAACGGGAATTTATCCGTACTACAAAGAAAATGAATCTCTATATATCCAAAAATTACGAAATACGATAAACCTTATCATCGAAATAGATATCAATGCGGTGGAGAGTTTTCAATATAGTACCTTAGTAAAACTAAAAAAATTACTCATTGCAATAGCCTCAAGTGCTCCATTTACACCTAACATCACAAAATTAAGTGAGAGGATAGCTCTTTCACGAAATATGTTAGTAAAAAGTATTAAAATATTGGAACGTGCCGGTTTAGTCAGTGCATTATATAAAGATGCATCCGGAATCGGCGTGTTGACCAAACCTGAAAAACTATATTTAAACAATAGTAATTTGATTCATGCTTTAGCGCAGGGTAACATGAAAACAGGCACCATTCGCGAAACGTTTATCTTAAACCAATTTAAAGGATTACACAAAGTAAACCTCTCGCAAAAGGCCGATTTTTTGATTGATAAAACTTATACGTTTGAAGTTGGGGGGAAAAGTAAAACAAGAAAACAGATTACAGGGTTAGATAATGCTTACGTTGCCAAAGATAATATTGAAATTGGATATAGCAATATTATTCCGATTTGGCTTTTCGGATTCATGTACTAGCTATTTTTACTGGTAACAGGTGCTTTCTGGGATAGTGCGAAGGAAGTCTTTCGCACTGGGCAACCCCTTGCAACTATAGCGAATTACTAATGAAGTAAATTTGTTGTGATGTCAAAATATAATGGCCATTGACTGATTGCCTAACTAACTGAAGTATTCTACAAAACATTTTAATCCAAAATAAATATCTATGAAGGCACTTGTTTTTATTGGGGCTTTAGATAATTCTTCGGACTCCACCTCTATGTCTATCGTTAATTATTTAACAAAAAAACTAAACGAGGCCGGTGTTGGCGTAACTCTATATAAAATTGATGAGTCTGACGTTCCGCTTTTAAAATTACCAATTCCTGAAGTGCCGGAATCGGTTAAAAACATGGCCGATGCATTTTTGTCGCACGAACTTCATTTTTGGCTGGCGCCTCTCTACCACGGAAGCATTCCCGGTGTGATGAAAAATTGCTTGGATTGGTTAGAAATTACGGCAAATCAGCCTGTACCCTACCTGTTGGATAAACGCATTGGCTTGATTTCCTGGGCGGATGGAACTCAAGCATTAAACGGGATTACAACCATGGATAAAATTGCGAAATCGCTGCGTGCATGGCCTTTACCTTATTCTGTTTCCATAGAAAAGGACAGGCTTAAAGCCCCTGCCCCGTCCAATGAAATCTCCCCATTTTATACCCGAAAACTTGACCAATTGGTAAATATTGCTCTTTCTAAAAGAATTCAAACTATTTAAAACGCCACATTAATATAGAGCTTACACAAGACATTTCGCTTGTTTGGATTTGTACAATATCTGTCATTAAAAATATTTATTTATAAATAAATTACTATATTTATATGGATTAACGCTTATGTACAAATTTAATTTTAAAGTATTTAGAATATGAAAAATCTTGGATTAATACTATTGATGGGTATGTTTATGATGCTGTCTTGTGCCGAAACCGGTAATCAAGAAAATAAGAATGCCGCTATAAATTTAACACAAACTCAACAAGCCTATTGGAACAACCTTTTGAAACACTGCGGAAAAGCTTACCAAGGAGAATTTGCTGCAAGTCCGGTCCCGGCTGATTTTGCCGGCAAAGAAATGAGAATGTACGTGATGTCCTGCGAAGAGAATACCATTAAAATCCCTTTTTATGTAGGGGATGATCGCTCACGTACGTGGGTTTTAACTAAAAAAGAAAACGGTATTCTGCTAAAACACGATCATCGACTGGAAGACGGCAGCGATGATGAAATTACCATGTACGGCGGACTGACTTCCCACGCCGGTTCAGCTAATGTACAATATTTCCCGGCCGACCAGGAAACCATTGATTTAATACCCGGAGCAGGCGCAAACCTTTGGTGGATAACCATCAACGAAAACCAATATTCGTACAATTTGCGACGGGTAACCACTCCAAATTTATTCAGTGTAGTTTTTGATTTAGAAAATCCCATTGATACGCCAAAATTGCCATGGGGACATGAATAATCTAACAAATAAATTTTAGAATTTACTTCAAAATTAGCCGCATTTTAAACTGAAATAGCATGAACTTAACAGTTTTCATTATGACCACCGTGATGGTTATCACATTCTTTTCGCCTTTTGGTGTCTGGTATGGCGTGAAAATTGCAAAGAAAAGTAATTATCCTTCCCATAGAAAAATCCAAAATATTATTTTTCTTATTTGTGTTGTTGGTGTTTTGGCGCTGGAAGGATTGATACGTTCGGGCGGAGGTTCGGGTAGTTTGGCAGCGGAAAGCAATTATTATGGTACAGGTATTTTTACTTTCACTTTGGCATCGCATATAATAATTGCGGTGCTAAGTTATTTATTCTGGACGGTTCTCGTCATCCTTTCTAATATAAAATACCAAAATACATTGCCCGGCAAGCTGTCAAATATGCATAAAAAATTAGGTTATGCTATTTTTGGCGGCTTAGTTTACACCGCGGCTTCAGCGCTAGCCATCTATTTGATGACCTTAAATCTGGTTTGAAGAAGCATCAATTTAAAACTTGTCTGTAATCCAATTTTAGCGCCATAATATTGCTTTTTATTGGTGTTATTATTTCGTTATTCTATATAAATTATTTATTTACATTTAAAAATTTATGCTATGATAACACTACAAAATCAAGTAATAATTATAACCGGGGGCGCAGCCGGTATTGGCGGCGGAATTACAAGAAAGCTAATTAGCTTGGGCGCATCTGCCGTAATAGTAGATATTAACGAAGACGCCGGAAATGCATTACAAAAGGAATTTCCGGATAAAGTTGCCTTTCTAAATGGGGATGTGCCCATATTGAAAAAGGTTAGCACAATTTCATTAGGAACTCTAAAAAAACATTACATAAGACTATCAAAAGAGGCATAGGAAAAGGCGCTCTTTGGTGTACAATGAGTAAAGAAAAAGCTCGTCAGCAACGATGTTGGAGTGCGCTAACTATATGGCTTCATTACAGTTGATAAGTGAGAAGGATTAGAAAAACTCATGCTTTATAATTCGTTGTATTTATTAGGAATAGATATCAATCGCATCACCACAAATATGGAACTTGAACTTATAGACGACTACTTATTCGATCACCGAAAATTAGATACAGTTACTTTTGACTGAATTACTGTTTGAATCGGATCTTCATTTACAACTACCAAACACACCTGCATAAAAGTAAAAAGGATAAACCCTTCTAAGCGGTCTAATCCATTTAGCTTTGGCTAAAAAACAGATATATTCCATTTATCCATTAAGGTGTTAATCCCATTGTAACTTTGTTTTTGACATGTCGAATTTACAAGTGTTGGTCCCACAAATGGCATAAACCAAGCAAAAGCTCACAAAATTACAATACTGGTAAGAGCCAGCCACTAAGTCAAGATTCCGGTTATCACGCTTATAAAATGCCTGTATTAATATAAACTTAGATTTGATTTCTAAATATATTATAGAGTTTATTAGAAGTTTTGTAAGGAATATTGACTTAGTGTATCCTATCTGTCAGATGCGCATGCGAAATTAGGTAATGTATTACATAATAATAAATATAATTGGAGAGAGTTATAATGCATACTAAAATCAATAAAGGTAATCCCCTCGTACCTGTTCAAAAAAGAGAACCTCTTGACATGGTCGTAGAGTTTTTGGAACAGCATATTGAAGAGATTACCAGTGTGACTCAATAGGCAAAAAAAATGGGATACTCGAGAAGTTATTTTTCTCGCCGTATTTATGATATTTATCACGATACAGCAATCTCACTTCTTCATAAAGTTAAGCTTGTAGCAATACTTGAAGAATGGAATCGCCAACCACTTGAAAAAGCAATCTCAATTGCATGGAAAACAGGTTTTAAAGATGATAAACAAATGGGTCAGTTTTTGTCACGTAATTTCTGCATTGTTATAGCAAAGGTAAGAGCAAAGGCGACTATTGGTTTTGACAAGAAAAAGATTATGCAGTTGAAAAAGAAAGATATACAATCTGTTTATGCAATTATGGCAAAAAAATATTTTAAACTTTAAACAATGCATTCAAATAACATTGAGCAGCAAATTAAATTTGGAAAAGCACAAAAAGCGGAGCGAAAGTTCTTGAATAATAGAATTGTGGCCTTATTTTGTAATAAGGTCTCGAATACTCCAAACGTGTTACCTAAAAACATTAATTTAAAACAAATAACGACCATGTATTTTAATAAAAAAAAAGTTCAATTAGTTTTGTTTCTGTTAATCGGATGGATGACTTTGCTCCTTATTGGATGTAATAGTAATATTCAAGATGGAAATATACTTTCCAGTGATGATTTTTTTGAATATAAATTAGATGATGATAGCGTTCTAAAAGTAATCCTTGATTCAGAGTATTTACACGAATCTCGCACTTTTATTACAAAGGAAGATTTTGTACACTACTCAGCTACCCTTGAGCAAGTTGGAGAAGTAACTCTTAACCCTGCTCTTTGGAACGAGCTCGCTCATTATTTTGATCCAATTGAAGTTTCGTTGTTAGATATGGACAGAAGTATTGTGATTGAGGGTCGGCAATATGTTGCTAGTTCTACATCACTCTATTCACGAGACGTCGCTATTAAAGGTGCTGAGTATCGGTTAGAAGTGTATTATGGTGAGGATGGAGAGGATGATTCTAGAGAAATTGCTTTGATTCATTCTCACCGGTTAAACTTAGAGGAATTGGCTTCCTACAACTTTAAAGATCCTTTTGCAAAAGCACGATATCAAGAATTTATGAATCTTCAGACAACTCAGCGGAATGTAGATGGAGCCCCATTAATGAAGAGTCTAAATTCTCGACCATCTTGTGGAAGCAATTGCGATTATAGGGTTTATGCCTGGAAAAACTCAAATGGCGAAGATTACGAAATAACATACAGAGGTTCATCCAGTGGACCAGTACTATCAGCAAACATGAGGTGGTATATTTGGAATGAATCCTATAATAAAGGAATTATCGGTACAAAAAGACGCTCTCGCGGTGGAACAATAACGGAAATAAATCGATTAAATGACGGGTATGGTTGGCGAACTATGCCAGATGATGATTCTAAAATAGGACCTTACCACGGAAATGGGACTCTAGATAGATCAACACCAAAGACTTATGTACATGTTATCCCTGTAGGTCGGAGCGGTCAAACAAAACAGGAACCAAAATGGCAGGTGTACCTCACCGATATCGGTAGAGATAAAAATAAAGGAACTAATAGTAGACATAGTGCATGGGTTCGTTATAACAATAGTAATAATGCTACCCAAGTCATGTTTAATGAGTTTGTTGATTAGTTAATATTTAACAAAAAATGGCTTTGGCGGATAACAAAAATCAACTACCGCCAGAGCTATTTTATACCTAATTTATATGTATTACAGATTAGTAGAACAGATTATGAATAGAAACACCAATTACGGGCCGGACGGCAGTTTATTTCACAAAACACAAAGACTTTATTTGGCCAGTATTGCTTTGCTTATGGCGATTATATTCACTTCGTGTAAAGAGAACGAACTTGGAAAAACTATAGAGATTATTAGCCCGTCTTCTAATGAGTTTAGAAATCTTGAATGGAGCCCCAGTGACAGATTTCAAATAACTTTTGAAGTGAGTGCAATTGGCAAAGAGATTGGAGATTTTGAAATTGCTTTAGGTCGTTTTAGTTCTTTCGATAATTGGCGGCCTGACGAAATTATCCAAACCGAAAGTTTTTCGAGCAAGAAAAGTGAAACTATAGTTACAATCTCTTGGATTTTGCCTGATACTTTAACTCCTTCTTCAGAAGATAACTATTACAAAATAATTATATCCGGACAACCGAAACGGGCACCGGTTCAAGAAGGAGGAAATTCTCAGCCGAAAATAATAAAAATAGTAGCCCGTGCGGACTAATACACCTCAAAAAAGGAAGATAGAAAATACGGCTTGCAAAGCCTCTGGCCAACGAGGACCCCAATCAATCCCTTAAAAACCGACAAAATAGATGAGATACGCATTTATTCTGTTATTTTGCTTTAGCGAGCTGGTTGCGGCGCAAACCGACGGAGCATTTCGGGGACGGGTGATTGAAAACGATGCCTACCGCACTCCGCTGTACGGCGCTACCCTCTATTTTCCCGATTTGGAAACCGGCACAACCACCAACCTGAGCGGCTATTTTACCATAAAGAATCTGCCCGATGGCGAACACCGGCTGCGCATCTCCTTTGTGGGATACCGCCCGCTGGAGTTAACTATACGCCTTCCCGTAAGGGATGACGAGGAGCCGATATATGTGTTGGAACGGGATGCGCAAGAGCTGGGTGAACTGCAGGTTGTGGCCGAAGGAGTAGCCTCGCCTCAACGGGAGCAGGCGCCGCTCAGCACCATAGAAATCAGCTCGCTTCCATTGAATACTATGCCGCGGTTGCTCGGCGAACCCGATTTAATCCGGATAGTACAAAACCTGCCGGGGGTTAAAACGGATTCTGATTTTACGGGTGGGTTCTACGTTCGCGGCGGCCGCAGCGACCAGAACTTGATTCTGCTGGACGGCGTACCGGTATATAATCCATGGCATCTTTTCGGTATTTTCAGCGCGTTCAATAACGAAGCTATAGATCAGGTAGAACTTACCAAAGGCATATTTCCGGCGCGCTACGGCGGACGGGCCAGCAGCTTGTTAAACATCGGCTTGCAGCGAGGCAGCGAACGTCTCGGCGCCGGTTATTTAACCATCTCCCCGCTAAGTGCCTCCTTTTCGTACGGCCGGCCCATCAACCAAAAAACCTCGTATCTGATTGCACTGCGGCGCACCTATATGGACCCGGTGTTCTGGTTCATCAACCGCCAATTTGCAGAAGAAAATGAGTATAAAAAGGATACGCACGACCTGGGTTACTTTTTTTATGATTTGAACGTAAAACTGGTGCATCGGCTCAGTTCCCGAATGGAGTTGGAGGCGGCCTGGTTCCGAAACAATGACCAGTTGAAGGGAGATACCAAAACCGTGGCTAAGACGACCGCCATTAATGCGGATAACTATATCGGCAGACAACAGGTAGGGTGGAAAAATCAGACTCTTTCCCTTCGGGCTAAAACACACGGAGCGTACTACACTACCGAAACGCAAGGATTTCTTTCGTTCTACACCTCCTCATTTCTCGACGGTATGACCGACCTGTATGCTCACAGTCAGGGTGCAGAAACTCGGGTAGAAACCGAAGAAAGCTTGTTCAAGCAGCGTTTTCTTGATACGGGAGTGCAGCAGCATTTCACCTTTTTTGCGGGAGACCGTAACACAATTCATGCGGGGGCAGAATGGGTGCTGCACCATTTCGGAGATGAATCGCACGCCCTCGAATGGGTAGATATCTACCCCTTTCCGGTAAGTGAAACCTACGACCGGCTCAATAAACAGCCCTTCAATCGCCAAAAAAATCATTTTAACGGCAATAAACTAAAAACCACGGCCGGACAGGTTGGCGGCTATATAAGTAGTAGTGTGTATCTCGGCAATTTCTCCGTTCATCCGGGTATTCGTTACGAATATTACAGCAAAGGCGGTTACCATTCTTGGTTGCCGCGGATAAATGTGAAATGGCAGGGCCGGTCTCCACTGCATTTTTCTGCCGGATATGGCGAGTTTTCGCAATATATCCACATTGTGGGTGTAGATATGGCGCGATTTCCTACCGACCGCTGGTTTTGGAGTAACGAAGAACGTACGCCGTTACGTGTAAAGACGACTACTTTTGGGGTAGGCTATGATTTTACCGAAGACATCAGCCTCTCCATCGAAGGTTATTACAAGAATATGAACAACCTGCTGAGTCTTGACCCTGTGGCCGAACGCGAAGCGATTGACGAGCTGGAAACGCTTCCCATTTTTACCGGCAATGCCACCTTAAGCGGCGACGGGGAGATGTACGGGGTGGAGCTGTTTGCACAAAAAGCGGACGGTAAAGTAACCGGTTGGTTGGGCTATACACTATCCTGGGCATGGAACCAATTCGATGAGTTAAACCTTGGTCGGAAATTTCCTGCACGAACCGATAAGCGCCATGATATACAGCTTTTTGTAAACTGGGATATAGCCGAAAATTGGGCCGTGGGCGGTTTATTTAATTACAAAACCGGCCAGCCAATCACCTTTGCCACCGGGCATTATCAGCAAGAATTAGATCCGCTCGACATTGGGGAAGACGGAGACCAAAGCACCGAAGTTATTTTGGAACGGAATAATTTCCGCATGCCGGCCTATCATCGCCTCGACCTAAATATCACTTGGAAAAATCGCAGCATTTTTAAACGCCGTTCAGAACTTTCCCTCAACGTAATCAACGTCTATAATCGGTTCAATCCATGGATGATGAGCAGCCGCACCCGGGTTACACAAGTTTCTGACACCATGCTGGAAGTTGATCCCTCGAACCGATATACGGGGCAGCTGCCGGTGCTGCCAATGTTAAGTTTGCGAATAGCGCTTGGAGGCGATGCACGATGACAAAACGATTTTTCAAATCCTTTAAATACCGGAATTTAATACTTGCTGAAAAAATGCGTCCTTTGAGTTTTCTCCTTCTGCTTACTGCCTTATGGACTACTCTTTCGTGTGAAATGAGCACCGCTATTGAGGCGGAACATGAACCCGTGTTGCAAATTGACGCTGTTTTTTACGCTGATGAGCCGCTGCCGGTAATCCGGGTGCGCCAGTCGTTCAGAACCGCCCGTACGGATGGGAAGTTTTTAGTGGATACAGAAGCGTTGGAGATTTCGGGAGCGGATATTGAGTTGTATAGGAATGGAAAATCAGTTTCAATAACCGAGGAATCACCGGGACACTACCAACCTGACGCCGGGATAATCGCTGCGGCGGGCGATCGTTTTGAAATTCGCGTCCATAAAAACGGAATGAACGCAAAAGCAACGGCCTTAGTGCCCGATTACCCGGTTAATCGCATCGATATTAATCCGGCTACGGAAGTTGATGCAATATGGGGCGCAGCCGAGGTATCCTTTCGGTTCCATTTTCCGTTTATGCCCCCATTTACTGCCATTCGGGTGTATTCCGAAGAGGACTCTTCGTTAGTGCAGAGCCGAAATCTCCGCTACCAGACTCATTCGGCCGGAGATTATGCGGGGGAAGAGGAGCTTGCGGTTACGCATACCTCAAGATTTCAATTTCCTTTTGAAGAAGAGGACGTCGGTCTGAAAAAAACCTTTCGTCTTCCTTTTTATGTTGATGTTGTAATGCCCGAAGCCATTTATGAAACCTGGCACCGGCACCGGACCAATTACGGAGGTGTAACTCCGCTTACCGTAACCAACGTGGAGGGCGGCGTAGGTCTGTTCTTTGGCACAGTACGGCTGCATTTGGAATTGGAAACAGAGCTGACGGTACATTTCGTCAATCCCTACTAATTCATCCTTTGACCACCAATGAACAGAGAAACTCAAAATCTTTAACAAAGAAAACGTGCAGTTGGCGTACTAATCAGCAACGAAATTGGAATGCACCAATTAACGAGCCCCGTTGTACTGTGTCGGCGAAGTAGAATCAAAAAATCCGGAGTTTATAGTATGCTGGATTTCTTAGGAATAGGCACCAAACGCATCACCATAAAGCTTGAACTTGTGCTTACCAACGGCAGCTATTCCATTACCCAAATTTAGATATCGCCCCCCATTTGATCGGATTTCTGCCTAAATCGAATTTGCATTTATAGTAACCGTACACATTCTCATAAAAAAAACAAATTACTTCTAACGTTCTAATCCGTTTAATTTAATTATAGAACATTTATTAGCCATCTATTTGATGACCTTAAATCTGGTTTGAAGCAGCATCAATTTAAAACTTGCCTGTAATCCAATTTTAGCACCATAATTTTTGCTTTTTATTGGTGTTATTATTTCGTTATCCTATATAAATTATTTATTTACATTCAAAAATTTATGCTATGATAACACTACAAAATCAAGTAATAATTATAACCGGGGGCGCAGCCGGTATTGGCGGCGGAATTACAAGAAAGCTAATTAGCTTGGGCGCATCTGCCGTAATAGTAGATATTAACGAAGACGCCGGAAATGCATTACAAAAGGAATTTCCGGATAAAATTGCCTTTATAAATGGGGATGTTTCCAAAAAGGAAATCGCAGATAAAGCGGTTAAAATGGCTGTTTCAAAATTTGAGAAGTTAACAGGTATCGTAAATAATGCGCATGCTTCCCGACAGAAATCCCTGCTGGATCATACCCAGGCAGATTGGGACTTATCTTTTGATACCGGTTTCAAAGCTACTTTGCAGTTTATGTTGGCAGCATATCCTGAATTGAAAAAATCGGGCGGTTCGATTGTTAATTTTGGCTCAGGTGCGGCTCTAGCCGGAAGCGCATTCCAGGCCAGTTATGCCGCTGCAAAAGAAGCAATTAGAGGATTGAGCCGAGTGGTAGCAACAGAATGGGCAGCGGATAATATCCGGGTTAATGTTGTTTGTCCGGTTGCACTTACCGAAGGGGTGATAGCATGGCGCGAGAAATTTCCGGAAGAATACCAAAAAGTATTGCAACAAGTGCCATTAGGACGCTTTGGGGATCCGCAAGAAGACATTGCACCTATTGTCGCTTTTCTGTTAAGCAGTGCCAGCCAATTTATGACGGGGCAAACTTTAATGGCAGATGGTGGTGATATAAAATTAAGATAGCAGAATTAGAAAGATATATGTGAATACTCACTTTATGGAAGTATAAAATTAACAACATCCTAATTTATATACACATTTCTTTCGATATTGCAATTTAACACCTTTTGTTTTTCTGAATTGGTGCTCTTCTTTAACTCGGAATTATTGACGAATAGTTTCTAATTCCGGGTTAATTCTGTTGAATAGTTTTTTAAAAAGCTCAAATAAACTGTTGCTAGTTTTTAGTCTTCATCGTAATATTGCGATGAACAAATTTACTTTGAAAAAAACGGAATATGAGAGCTACAAAAAAAGCTGATTACACCAACAATCAATTAGAAATTGCACAACTTGCAAAAGCGCTTGGCCACCCTGCCAGAGTTGCTATTATAGAACATTTATTAAGGGTAAATGCATGTATCTGTGGCGAAATTGTAGATCAGTTACCATTGGCGCAACCCACCGTTTCACAGCATCTCAAAGAATTAAAAAATGCGGGGCTAATTAAAGGAAATATCGAAGGTAATACAATCTGTTACTGCATTGATGGGGATACCATGCAAAAGCTGAAATTTTATTTCGATGAAATCTCATCCAAACTTACCGGATTAAACGATAGCTGCTGTTAAATATAAATGTAGCAAATATACTCACTCAACTAAAACTCTCTTTATAGCTAATAATTATAAGTAATGAAAAAACTGAATTTCTTGAATCGTAACCTTACTCTTTGGATTTTTCTTGCAATGGCCATTGGAGTTGGAATTGGCTATTTATTTCCCAATTTTCCGGAATTTGTAAATCTCTTCAGCAAGGGTTCCACTAATATTCCTATTGCGGTAGGTTTAATTTTGATGATGTATCCACCCCTTGCCAAAGTTAAATATTCGCTTCTTCCAAAAGTATTTAAAGACACAAAATTACTGTCCATTTCTTTAGTTTTAAACTGGATAATCGGTCCAGTTTTGATGTTTGCGCTGGCTTTAATTTTTCTGCAAGATTATCCAGAATATATGGTTGGGTTGATTTTGATTGGATTGGCACGTTGTATTGCTATGGTTTTAGTATGGAATGATTTAGCTGAAGGAAGCAGTGAATATGGTGCCGGCTTAGTTGCATTGAATAGTATATTCCAAGTTTTTGCGTATAGTTTTTATGCGTGGTTATTTATTACCAAACTCCCACCTCTTTTTGGTTTCGAAGGCGCCATTGTTGATATTTCTATTTCTACTATTGCCGAAAGTGTTGCGATCTACCTTGGGATACCATTTTTAATGGGCATTTTAAGTCGAGTCATTTTAGTAAAAGCCAAAGGGGAAGAATGGTATAACAACAAATTCATCCCCACCATCTCTCCCATTACCTTAATTGCGTTACTTTTCACTATAGTAATTATGTTTTCGCTAAAAGGAGAGCTAATTGTAGAAATACCGATGGATGTGCTAATAATCGCTGTTCCTTTACTTTTATACTTTACCATTATGTTTATAATCGGCTTTTTTGTAACCAAATCTATGGGAGTAGAATATGATAAAACGGCCTCTGTTGCTTTTACCGCAGCTGGCAATAATTTTGAATTGGCTATTGCCGTTGCCATTGCTGTTTTTGGCCTGAATTCGGGGCAGGCTTTTGCTGGTGTAATCGGACCATTGGTTGAAGTTCCCGTATTAATATTCTTAGTAAGAGTATCATTTTGGTTAAAAAACAAATACTACAAAAATGAAATATAATATTCTAATATTATGCACCGGTAATTCGTGCAGAAGTCAAATTGCAGACGGCTATTTGCAACATCTTGCGGGCAATAAAGCCAACATTTACAGTGCCGGCATAGAAACACATGGCGTAAACCCCAATGCTATAGCCACCATGCAGGAAGACGGCATCGATATTTCGCAAAACACCTCCAATCATATCAACGAATATGAACATATCCTGTTCGATTATGTAATTACCGTATGCGATAATGCCAAAGAGCGATGTCCGGTATTTCCAACCAATGCAAAGCAATTTCACCATAACTTTCCGGATCCTGCCAAGGCAACCGGAACAGAAGAAGAAATTGCCAACGAATTCAGGCAAGTAAGGCAGCAAATAAAAGAATACTGCATAGAATTCGTAAAAAATAACCTTTATTGAAAATACAGAAATAGGTGTGCTTCATTCTATACGCTATTCGATTCAAGACTAAATTCATTTAGGATATAAATTCAAAAGTCTCACTGAGTAAATAGCAAGCACCCCTTATGCCAAAAATAATAATAACGATAATTATTATGAAAGAAAATACATAGATAAACGGAATAAAACCGTTTAAGTAGTAAATATATTACATAAAATTGTTAATAAATTTGTATATAAACGAAAAAATACCGATTATATAAGCAAAATTTAACAATACAATGAGAAGACGAACAATACCATATCCAGAAATACCACTTACACATGGCATGGTAAGAGAAAACCTAACCGGTTATCGGCGGCCAAACGACCAAATTAGTGAAATGATCAGGCGAGGAGAATTAATCTCGCTTCGAAGAGGCCTATACATACCCGGTCCGGAAACAAACATAACAACCCCCAATATGTTTCTCATTGCCAACTACTTAAGAGGTCCCAGCTATGTAACCATGGAGTCGGCGCTATCGCATTGGGGTATGATTCCCGAAAGAGTATATGAAGTAAGTTCCGCTACCCTGCGCAGCACTACAACATACGAAACACCCATCGGCAACTTCTCATTTACAAGGTTGCCCTCCCCTTACTATGCTTTTGGCATTAGAAGCGTGCGCCTAAGCGAACTACAAACCGCACTCATTGCCTCTCCAGAAAAAGCACTTTGCGATTTGATTGTGCTAACACGAGGTGTATTGCTCCGAAGTATGATCCAAACCGAAGACTACCTACTCGAAGATTTGAGAATTGACGAAGAAAGTCTCCAAGAATTGGATGTACGCACCATACAAACCTGGCTGGAAGATGCACCAAAAAGAAGTAGCCTCGAAATGCTAATCAAAACTTTAGAACGCCTATGATACAGGAATGGCTGGCAGAATATAACCCAAAAAATGAAGAGGAAATTCTACATGCAATGCGGGAAATTATGCAAGAAATTGTACTTGCCGGCCTATCCCGTACCGACTTCTTCGATAAAGCTGCTTTTTATGGAGGCACGGCATTACGCATATTCCATGGGCTGGACCGTTATTCGGAAGATCTGGATTTTTCACTTTTATATAGCGACCCAAATTTTACTTTGGAACCCTATTTTGACAGCATTACAGCCGAATTTAAGTCAGTCGGAATAAAGATAAGCATCAAAGAAAAGAGAAAAAAAGTAATAACTGCGATAGAATCGGCTTTCCTAAAAGGTGAAACATTGCTAAAAGAGCTTGTTTTGGAAGATATCATCCAGCAAACGGGTGTTCGATCCAATAAATCGGTTAAAATTAAAATAGAAGTGGATAAATATCCGCCACTTGGGTTTAGTACCGAACAGAAATTATTACTTCGTCCCTTTTCCTTCTACGCCAAATGCCTCACACTGCCCAGCTTATTTGCCGGAAAAATGCATGCTTTACTGTTCAGAAAATGGAAAAATCGCGTTAAAGGTCGAGATTGGTACGACATGGAATGGTACATACGAAAAGGTGTGGAATTAGATTTATCTCATTTTTTGGAAAGGGCAAAAGACACTCAAGATTGGCAGAAAGATACCATTACTAAAGCCGAATTTATAGAACTGTTGCACAAAAAAATTCAATCCGTAAACATAGAACAAGTTAAACAAGATGTGCGTCGATTTATCCCGGATCCTTCGGTAATGGATATTTGGAGCGAGCAATATTTCCTGGATTTAGCCGGACTGATGAAAATAAAATGATTGGCAATATATGACCCACAACCAAAATAACCAGTATGTTGTAGAAACTCCCAATATCGTCTTAAAATAGAATAATGTCCTTTTTCACCAAGAATTTACGGGTAAAGTGTTGCCCTTAAATCAGCACTAGTTGGATGTGGTCTGTTCCGCATTATAGAAAGCGCCAATATTTTATGCCTATCTTTATTTTATAAACCACATACATAATGTTTATTTAAACTCCTCTCCCTTCCAATAAATCCGAGATTTAGTAATATTATTTAAATCAGAAAGTCAAAAACAAATCTTCACATAAATATAAAAGCATATTGTTTTAATATGCTTTTATATATTATATTTAATATGTAGATTATTATATAATTAGAGAGTTTATTATTAAACTATTATTAATATAATTAAATGAGAATAGCATTATGAAAAAACATTATTTACTTACTGTATTGTTGCTTCTAATAGGTTTGCCTGTTCTTAGTCAGGCCCTTGAAGTGTTGAGCACCACTCCCGGTAACGGCGAGGCAGGCATTGAAACCAATGAAATAACCATCAATTTCAATCAGAAAATATGGGTTGAAGATGAAGACGATGCTGATTTTTTTGATTTAATACCTTTTGGAAGCGCCGATATACTCGATTATGAAATTTCTCCATCCGGTACCTCTATTACTTTTCAGGTTGACTTAGCAAGCGACACCGATTATACGGCGGTAGTTTTAGGTGCTATGGCAGAAAATGGGGAAGTAATGGACGTGCCTTATTTGTTCACTTTCTCTACCGCGCCGGATATAGGCGAATTTGTGGTGCAAGGCTCTTTTATTGCCGATGATATGGAAGCTTTAAAGGCTGATTTGGAAAACGATTTTGTGGTAGTTGTTCTATCTCCGGATCCATTCATAATTGGTGAGGCCGATGGCGATAATTTAAACATCGCTTATGCCACCGTATTGACAGATCTTGAAAATCTGACTTACTCATTTCCTTATGTAAGAGAAGGAACCTATTATCCCTACGCTTTCCAAGCCGAAAACGATTTACCGGTATATTATATATACGATACAGATGGCAATCTAGAAGCTACCGAATCTATAGAGGTTGATTTCCCATTTGCAGACGGAGCATTAATAACCGGCATAGATCTGATGCAAATCAAGTTCGATCCCATAACTTTTATGGAATCTGTGGATATATCTGCCACTAAAGTTTTAGAACTCGATGAAGATGCCGTTTTATTTCTAGCCAATGCCAACTATGATAGCAATTATGATAAAGAACCCTATTTATTGGAAGGAAAAAGCGGGAATTGGCAGCAATACTATTATAATCCAAGCGATGATTTTTTCTATAGAATTAGTGTGGGACCCGATGGCGCAGAAGTCAGAGAAAGTTATACAAAAGATAACCTGGGTTTTCGGCACGATCTCCCGCTTTCAGCCTATTTGCCAATAAACATTGATATGGCCTACGATAGCGACTACATAATGCAATTGGCTGAAGATGTAGGAGGCGCCGATTTCAGATTGAAACATGAAGACGATTACGAAATACAAGTAAGAATGGAACTCAATTATGAGTACAATTCCTATGTATTCCCAATGGACGACCATATTCTGCCTAACTGGACTATAGAATATGCTGCCGTTCAAGATTATGAGCGTATTGATTATTTAACCCTTTATTTCAATCCTTATAATGGAAATTTCATGGGCCAAAATACTCCGAATTTTGCGGTGGAAGGTTACCTGACACACGATGATATCCAAGTTTTAAGGGATGAAATTCAAGATAAAACGGTTTCCGTGTATTTGACTAGCGAACCAGCAGAATTTACTATGAACGAACAGGGTATTTACGACTTCGAATATCACACTATTGTAGATAATGAGACCCTAACCTTCCGTTTCAATCATGTACCGAGCGGTACTTATTATGTAGTTGGCATTGTTGAAGAATTCGATGTTTTTAGTGTTCCCTTACCTACTTATTTCTTTCATAATACAGTAGATGGGCTGAGTTATCAAGCTCCTATCGATGTAAACACGGCAAATGCGGTTGACTATCTTGTAAGCGACATTGAGTTAAAGCGACAAAAAATTCAACCCATTACTCTAGATGAAGCCCGGGCAAAAGTAGAACCTTTACTAGACGAAAATACTTCCCTTGATGTAGCATTTTCGCATTACGCGTTTTTCCAAACCGGCGATGTGGACGCTTTATATGCCGGAACATCCAATAATTGGTTTTTACATTACTACAACCCTATAGATAAAACAATAACACAAACTTTGGCCGACCCCTTTTCGGGCACTGTTTTGCTTAATTACCCTGTTGAAGAAGAAGACTACGAGAATTTTGAACCGTTCCCCTCTAATTTACTGAGCAGCTACGATGCCGCTTTATATTTTGAGGAAAATGGCTCAAAAGATTTTATCAACGAATATTACACAGAAGAAGATGATAATTATGCAAACGCAACGTATTATCTGTTAAACGATAATAATTTCGAAACCAATCTTTCCATATATCCACCCGATAACGGTAGTGGATTTTACTGGACCGCCCGTTACTCCATAATGGTTGAAGAACCGGGAAGCCCACTGCCTGAACTAAAATTACTTTCCCTGATTATAGATGCCGTTACAGGCGAGGTTTTAGAGGAAGGCAGCGAACCGGAACCACCGGTTGAAGGAGAAACCTTTGTTGTGGAAGGCACCATCACCGCAGACGATATTGAGGCACTTAAACAAGAAGTAGAGGGAGAGTTGGTAATGGCTATATTAAGCAGAAACAAGCCTATTGGCAATTTAATTGGTGGCGAAGTGGGCGTGGATATTGCATACGAAGCCTTGGTTAATACGGAAACACTTAGCTTCTCCTTCCCAAATGTGGTAGAAGGAACCTATTATCCATTGGCAATATCTGGTACATTTGATGACGGCGGACTCCCCGTTTTCTACGTTTATGATACTGACGGCGATTTTAAAACGGAAGAAAGCATAACCGTGGGCACCGAAACTACCGTTGAAGGCATATATTCTGGCGTAACATTGCAGAAATGGGAACTGCTACCTCTCAGTTATGAAGAGTCTGTAGCAATGGTGCAGGAGTCTGCCGATGAGGAAGGAACAACCCTTACACTTTATGCAGCAATTACCGACGCCAGCCAGGATACAGACGAAGATACCAACTCGTTCCATATCTTAGAAGGCAAAAGTTATTACTGGGCACATGTATATCGTAATGTTGACGAAGGAAAAATATATATGATGTCGGTTACACCTTTTGGTATCGAGATTGAGGCAGTTGCTGATAATCTGGAAGAGTTGGGAATACCGGTCGATGTAAGCTTTGAAACCTTTAAAGAAATCCCGGTAAACGCTATTAGCAGCAGCCACGCAATATCCATTGCTGAAGAAAACGGCGGTACCGACCTCAGAAATAGTTACACCGCCGCCGAAGAAATGGAATTGGAAATTAAAATGCACCTATCGCACGAATACTGGGAATTTGAACCAAACCCAACGCCAACGGCTCCGGTTATGTGGACCGTAAAATATTATATATACGATTATAGCGGCTCTGGTTACGAAACTACAGATTCTTTGCTTGTATATATGGATGCATTGACTGGTGAAGTATTGCATAAAGTATATACTTCGAACGAACCGGAGTCAAACACATTGCCGGTTGCCACCGCTCTGCATCAAAACTATCCAAATCCGTTCAACCCTACTACATCCATCCCATACTCTTTGGCCAAAACCGGCCATGTTGAGTTGAGCATTTACAACATGTTGGGACAAAAAATAACCACGTTGCTCAATCAAAATATGCAAGCAGGTAACCATATCATACAATGGGATGCCTCACAGTATTCCAGTGGTTTGTATTTATACCGCATGAAAGCCGACGGCGTGGTTAAAACCCGAAAATTGACCTTGATTAAGTAATTTTAAAAATAATCCTATATGTATAAAAGCCCTTTTCGGAGGGCTTTTTTTATGTCATTATTTTATTAATAAGCATTTTACTATTGCGATTTTATAATTTAAAGTGTTCTTTTAATCAGTTCGCGCTCTTTCAATCGGGTATTTATAAAACACTCTTTTATTCGTTAATTAAAATCGACACAATCTAAAATTTCAATTCCATTTTGTCCATGAAAACCATTCCACTATATTTTTTAGCCATGATTATGCTTAGCTCTTGTCAGGAATCCAAGAAAATCAGTTTTACCTTCGATGATCTGCCGGTAGTGGCAGAATTGGAAATAGATTCCACAACGTACGTACAAACATTTAAAACACTGGCTGGTAAGCTGAAAGAAAATAAAATACCCGCTATTGGATTTATTAACGAAGGCTGGCTTTACGAAGGCGATGTTTTAGTGCCCTATAGATTGGAATTGTTAAAATACTGGGCGGATTTGGGTCTTCAATTGGGCAACCATACATTTTCGCACATCGACTATCACGAAATTTCACTTAGCGAATTTGCCGAAGAAGTGGATAAAGGCGCCAATTTAACAAAAGATCTGATGACGCTAGAATCGGGCTATAAATACCTAAGGCATCCTTTTCTGCATACGGGGCAAACCAAAGAAAGAGCCGATTCGCTGGCAAAGTATCTTGAGGAACAGGGGTACAAAGAAGCACCGGTTACACTATTACACGAAGATTATTTCTTCTCCTATGCGTACGAAATTGCCATGAAACAACAAAATGAGACGCTAAAACAAGAGATTATGAATGCCTATTTGGACAATATGGAAAAGAAAATCGTTTACTATGAAAACCTTTCAAAAAACGTGTTCGGCAGGCACATTAATCAAATACTTTTAATGCACAACAATCAATTAAATGCAGCAGTTATTCAAGACGTAATTGATTTGTTCAAGGCGCATAGTTACCAGTTCATCAGTTTACTCGAAGCCCTTGAAGACCCTGCATATAAAACAGAAATCACCATTCACGATGAGTGGGGCAACAGTTGGCTCGACCGCTGGGCGCTTTCGCTAAATAAAGGTGTAGAATATCTCAAAAATAATCCGCCAACGCCCAAATTTATATACGAATTAATAGGTAACTAAAGTATTACTTGCTTTAAACCCTGTTAATGAGACTATAACACCAAGCCAACTTGACTTGTCGGCATTGCAAAAAAGCCGTTGGATAGAGAACCTGTGGCATAAATATTTTGTTATTTTATTCTAAAATCTGCAATAAACAGCTGAATTAAAAGTTAAAGTTAAATTGTTAAAAGTATAAATTTAGCTGAGAAAAATAATTCAAATTAATTATAAAACACCATGAACAAACCAAAAAAATTAATCCTCACCACTTTATTCTTCATTTTGGCAGCATCCGTTGCAACGTTTGCGCAAGATAGAGTTATTACGGTTTCGGAAATCCCGGAAGCCATCCATACGTATATTAAAACCCACTTTCCAAACCAGACTATTGTAAAGGCAGAAATTGATGTAGAGTGGACAAAAGAAGAATACGAAATAAAGCTGAACGACCGAACTGAGTTGGAATTCGACAGTAAATTTCAAATCAAGAAAATTGACGGTAAAGGTGAGCTTCCAAGCACCGTAATACCTCTGGAAATAAGCAACTATGTAAAAGCAAACTATCCGGACAATGTAATAACCGACTGGGAATTAAACCGAAAACACCAGGAAGTTGAATTAAATAACGGTCTGGAATTGGAATTTACACTGGAAGGCGAATTTATCAGAATCGATAGATAACGATTATTTAGAAAGGAATTCTTTTCGGGATTCCTTTCTTTTTAAAAATTTAAAATATTCCACTTTTTTTCGCTCCAATTACCAACCTACCCTCCCGCATTCACCATTATCCTATAATAAAAGGCAATCATTTCACCCAGATTATCGGCATATAAACGCTCGTTGGTTCCATGAACGCCTTCGAGCAGATCGGCGGTCATACGCATGGGCGAAAAACGATAAACATCGTCGGCAACACCTTCAAAATGGCGCGAATCGGTAGCAGCCAGCACCAAAGACGGCATTAATACCGCATTTGGAAATACCTCCAAAATGCTTTGTTGAAGCACGTCATAAGCTTTAGAATCTGTGGATGAAATAGATGAAGGTGCTGCATATCCATCCACCACGCTGATTTTTATATTTTCGTTGCCAATGGTTCGGCGAACAAAATCAACCACCGTTTTATCCGTGTCTCCCGGCAATAATCTAAAATTCACGGTAGCTTCTGCCCTGCCTGGTAATACATTCTCCTTGTTTCCGGCGTTTATTATGGTCAGTGCTGTGGTGGTCCTCATGGCTGCGTTCATACGGTCAGCCGATTGCAACTGACTTTTTACCAGTGGACCAAACAGCCATAAATTAGAAAGTGCCACTCGCGAAACGCCGCCCATTTCAGGCGCAATTTCCGTTAACATTTGTTTGACTACCCCATCAATTTTTGCGGGCATACGTTGGGCATCCAATTTGGTCAGCGCCGTACTTATTTGCGCTATTGCCGATTCATTTCTTGCGGGCGGCATGGACGAATGTCCCGGAGTGGCCTCTACTTCCAATTTCAAGGTTAAATATCCTTTTTCAGCAATTCCTATCGCAGCAACCAGATTATCCACCCCGTCCACAATGCCGTCCAACATGGCCATTCCCTCATCTAAAATAAATTCGGGCTGAATATCACGCTCCGCAAATAAATCGGCAATGGGTTTTGCACCTCTTTGACCGGTAACCTCCTCATCGGCGCCAAATATAAAATAAATGGTGCGTTCAGAAGCAAATCCTTCCTCCATCAACAATTCGGCCGCTTCAAAAATGGCAATCAGTGACGATTTATCGTCCAGTGCGCCCCTTCCCCATATAAAACCATCTTTTATTTCACCTGAAAACGGATCAACCTCCCAATGCTCCTCAGTTCCGGGCGCAATGGGAACCACATCTTGATGCGCCATCAATCCAATGGGTTTTAAATCGGGATTGCTGCCTTGCCATTTAAAAAGCAGGCTCAAATCGTTTATAACTTCCAGCTCCGTATTAGCATAAAACAACGGATATCGACTTTGCAAATGCTTATGAAGTTCCAAAAACCAATCTTCGTTCAACAAAGCATCCTTGGCATCGGCAATGGTAATTTTTTTAATGGCCTGAGATAGGGATTCCAACGCATTGTCTATATCAATCTGGGGCAGTTTCACCATATCCACTGTTCTTTGCGCCGGCTTATTCGAAATAGTCCGCACGGCTACAATTATGGCCAGAAGTAAAATAACGCCCAAAATTTCGTAAAATATTCGCTTTATCATAATATCACCCGTCTGTATAAATTATAGAGAGAAAATTTAAATCGATGATTTAGATTACAAAATCTAAGCAATACAATCTATAGTCAATAATCCCAATTACAATGCAAGCCATTCCCTAAATTCTGGATACAACCGGAAATTTTACTCCATTTAAGTAAATAAGATTCTTTTTTCGTTTTCAATCTATTTTGTTCCCAAAATTCTTCCATTTTTAGATTAAATAATGCTAATTTCACTTGAACATTGCCTATAAATCGATGAAAGACTTTGGCAGAAGAACCAAGTTAACTATTCAAAATATTCTTGATTGCATTGTTGATAAAATCAACAATAAAATAAATTAATACAATTACTTATTTAGTTTTAAGCTAAGGTGTAAAATAAAATCTTTATGTCAGATCCCAATTTCGAACATCTAAAAAAAGAAAAACACATAATTGATATAGCAAAAGCAAACGGATACGGATTATTAGCTTTTCCAGTATTCACAGCGTTGTATCTCGTCCCTTATATTTTGGTTTGGGGTGACAGATTTAAGTTTAGTTATATTAAAGAAAATTTTAACGGGATAGAGTTTGGGATTGGCACCTTTAGTTTGTTCATTATTTTAGTAGTTGGAATTGTACTTCATGAACTCATTCACGGAATTACTTGGGCTGTTTTTGCAAAAAGAGGGTTCAAATCTATTAAATTCGGCTTTATGGTAAAAATGTTGACTCCATATTGTCACTGCAAAGAGCCTTTAAAGGTAAAGCACTATGTTTTAGGCGCTATTATGCCGGCTATCATTCTTGGTTTTATCCCCGCAATTATTGCCATCGCAATAGGAAGTTTTAAACTGCTTTTATTTGCAATCTTTTTTTCCGTTGCTGCCATTGGTGATTTCATGATTATTTATCTCATCAGAAAAGAGCCTAAAAACTCATATATCCAAGACCATCCATCCGAGGCAGATTATTATGTTTATAAGGAGGAATAAGTTATATCAAGCTGCGTTTGTAAAGCTTTTTTACCTCTATCGGTCAACTTTATGGACCGGCCACCCGGAATGCGCTCCAACCAGTGCAATTCCAACATGCGCTGTAACATGGCCTGTCCCAAAAGTCCGGCCAGATGTGGGCGACGCTCGCTGAAATCCAAACATTGCTTGGTCAATGGACGATATTTCCCTTTAAAATCCTCAGAGACAATGCCCAATTTTTTAAACCAAACCCAACCATCTTCGGTAACAGAATAATCGGCTTCGTTTTGAATTAAATATCCATGCCGCACCAAAGCTTCAGTAACCTGAACCCCTACAAAACCGGCCAAATGCTTGTAACAGCTTCGGCAGTATTTGATTCCGGCAGGTGTTTTTTCTGTAGTTGCCATAATAATTGTGTTTTAACTTTTCTATAGTAACCATTGCGTTCGCAAAAGCGTTTATCAATCCGTTAAAATGATGTTTTAGCATACAAATCCTTAATAATTCCGAATGCTTTTGTATAATTTCATTTATATTGCAAAGTTGGACAGGGAGTCTGCACAGAAATGACGCCGTTCGGTCTTGCACCCAATGTACCTATAAACAAAATCCAAACAATGCTTTAAAACATAACATGATGAAACCATTTTCGTTTTTATTTCTAATTACGTTGTTTTCCGGCACTTTTTTATATGCTCAAGATCTTCCCAAAACCACAAATTACAACGAAGCCGATGTACTCCCCTATATCCTGCCCGACCCACTTCTGAAACAAAACGGCGAACGGGTAAAAACGGCTGATGAATGGACCAATTTTCAGCGCGAGCACATCTACCAACTCTTTGAGGAACATGTTTATGGAAGATTTCCAAAGAACAAAAGTCCCATTACTTTTGAGGTTATGGGAACCGGTGATGCGCTAAATGGCAATGCGGTGAGGAAGCAAATACGCCTGATTTTAAATCCAAACCATGAGGCAGCCTATGTGGATGTTCTGTTATATCTGCCAAAATCAGATAAACCTGCGCCAATCCTTGTATCGCTTAATTTTAATGGAAATGCAGCCATAACATCCGAGCCCGAAGTCTTAATATCAGAAAATTACCAAAAGCTTTTTGAGGATAAACCTGAATTCATGATGAAACGTGGCGCTGAAGCTTCTTCATGGCCCATAGATTTGTTTATTGAAAACGGCATTGGTATTGCCACCGCTTATTATGGGGATTTGGAACCGGACCACCCCGATGGTTGGAAAACAGGAATCAGAACCAGTATGCAAGATATTTTGGATATCCGAGCCGAAGAATGGGGCGCCATTGGTGCGTGGGCTTGGGGGCTGACCAAAATTATGGATTATTTTGAAATGGATGAGGATATAAATCAAAATCAAGTGGCCGTTATGGGACATTCGCGATTGGGAAAGGCTGCGCTATGGGCGGGTGCATCGGATACAAGATTTTCTATTGTAATATCGAACGAATCGGGCCACGGCGGAGCAACTTTATCCAGAAGATGGTACGGTGAAATGCCACACAATATAAATGGTGGATTCCCGCATTGGTTTGCGGATAAATACAAAAGCTATAATGATGATATTTTCTCCCTGCCCATCGACCAGCACGAACTTTTAGCGCTTATTGCGCCCCGACCATTGTATGTGGCAAGTGCTTCGGAAGATGCGTGGTGCGATCCCAAAGGGGAATTCCTCAGTGCCTGGCATGCCGGACAAGTTTACGCTCTTTTCGATGAAAAAGGACTGGAAACCGGCATAATGCCGGCGATAGATACCTCCATCGGCAACACCATTCGATATCATATTCGCACGGGCGTGCATGGTACAGAGCGGTTCGACTGGCAGCAGTACATCCGTTTTGCAAAAGAGATGTGGGGAATAAAATAAACAGGCTTGAGTCTTTTATCAATCTGCCATAAACCGCAGGTTTTACCCCCAATCACCTCAAATTTTGGATAATATTCCGTAAAACTATACAATTATGGAATCTAATTCCAAAATTGCATAAAACTTATGCTCTAATTTCATCCAATTTATTAAAAGGATACACATTAAATCCTTCACTCCTTTTTTGTATTTCATTTCCACCATAAACAACATTACCGCCCTCAGTACCAGTTATTTTGTTCCAATACTTCAATCCTTTAAAGAAATCACTGTTTATAGTTTGTCCCGATTTGATTTCTACAGGTATTTGTTCCGTTCCACGGTCGATTATAACATCAATTTCATTGCCAAAATTATCTCTCCAGAAGTAAAGATTACTTTCTTTTGCCCTATTCCATCTAGCTTTGAGTAATTCCAGAACAATCATGTTCTCAAAAATATTTCCCCTATATGGATGATATATAACATCGTTTTGATTCTCAATGCCGAGCAATGCCCAAATCAATCCGGTATCATAAAAATACAATTTGGGTATCTTCACTATCCTTTTATTGTAATTTTTAAAATACGGACGGAACCTGAATGCGATAAAACTTTGTTCTAGAACCCCCAACCAAGAATCCACGGTCTTGACATCAACTCCCGTTTCCATAGCCAGATTGCTCATATTCAAAAGCTGCCCGGCCCTTGCGGCACAAAGTCTGATAAAACGCTCAAATGAGGGCAGATTCATAATATTTTTGAGTTGTCTGACATCTCTTTCCACATAGGTTTGAATATAGTTTGAAAGCCACCTGTTAATGTTTGCAGATTCCGAATAAAGAATTGGATAGCCGCCTTTGAACAACAAATTGTTCACATCCATATCCCTTTGATCGATTTCTTTGAGGCTCAACGGTAACAATTTCAAATACCCTATTCTACCCGCCAATGATTGGGAAATACTTTCTTGAAGCAGGAAATTATTAGAACCCGTCAAAATAAACATTCCATTTTCAGTGGCCTCATCCAATACCTGCTGCAAATAAGAAAATAATGTGGGCACATTCTGAATTTCATCGAGTATGGCACCATTTGGATAGGTTGCCAAAAATCCCCTTGGATCTTCCATTGCAAATGCCCGTGTATCATAATTTTCCAAACTGATATAGGGTTTATCCGTAAAAACCTTTCTGACCAATGTGGTTTTGCCCGATTGTCGGGGCCCAATAACGGCCACCGATTTGAATTCTTCAGCCAAAATAACAAGTTCTTCTTCTGCAATACGTTTTATCATATTAAAATATACAAAAATGGAATTCAATTCCAAAATTGTATATAATTTATGAAAGGTATAAAAAACCATTCGAACTTCTTTTAATCTCCATTTAACCCCTATTTAAAACCTGTTTTAAAAATCTTCTTTATTTGTCGTTTTTTTGGCTAAGTTGATGCCAATGTCCGACCCGTAATTTATAATGGAGACAAAATGAAGAAATTTGCCTGCACCATTATCTTGATGTTATTCACAGCTTCCGTGTTTTCTCAGATCAATACCAGTCGAAGCAACATCGAACAGAAAAAATATCACGAAACCATTCCCTACAAAGTTGTTAAAGGAAAAATAATCGTCCCGGTAGGTATAAACGGCAAAGAATACAATTTTTTGTTCGATACCGGCTCGCCGTTTGTCCTATATGACAATATCAGCGACGAACAGGAACTTGTGGATACTTCAAATATAATCATAAACGATATCAACAATATAAAAAGGCAAAAAACCACCTTTATTTTACCGGAGTTAAAGCTGGGCAATGTAACCTTTTTGAATTCAGGCGGATTGATTTTGAACAAAGGCGACTCACAAACCCTAGATTGTTTTGAGATTGATGGAGTAATTGGCAGCAGCGTTCTAAAAAATTCGGTGGTACAAATAAATAGCAGAGAGAAAATCCTGACCATTACCGATAGCGCCGGTAATTTATCTCTTAAAAGAAAAGATGCTTTACCGCTCGGTCTGGATAAAAACCAAAGCACTCCCTATTTCAAAATTCAGCTTCAAAGAAAGCCAAAAGCCGAGGATTACGTGGTAATAGATACCGGCTCGGATGGATTTTTCACCATGTCGAACAGAATGTATCGCATCTTTAAAGAGGGAAATATTAAAGCGGTCGAAACATTGGCAGAAACGGAAGGTGTTGCGACCGAAGGTTTTTTCGGAGCGGGCAGCAGCCAAAATAATATACTGATACGTTTGGATAATCTGCCTCTTAAAAACTTCGAATTTAAAAATATAGTTGCCGGTGTAAGTCAGATCGAGAATTCCTATCTGGGCACCAAATTATTGGATTTTGGCGTACTCACCATTGATTACTCCAAAAAACGACTGTATTTCAATCCTTATGATGATATCGATTATGAAGAACTTACGCAGCAACCTTGGTCAATTCAGCCCATTTTGCACAACGGTAAAATGACGGTAGGCCTTATTTGGGATAAATCCCTCGAAAGCTCGGTTAACCCGGGCGATGAAATCTTGCAATTTGGCGACGTGGACTATCAATCCAAAACCTTATGCGAAATGGTATTGGAGCCAAGT
>CAZTOG010000014.1:0-20854 GCA_964615135.1 uncultured Balneolaceae bacterium
CAAATCCCAAGACGTAAGCATAATTTCATCTGCTTTTCTACGTGCAAAATGATAACTGCATACTTTTATTGAATCTGTTGAGTCAAAAGGATTTCGTTGGCCGTTTTTTATCTTTTTATTGAAAGAAGGAGTTTCTAAAACTTCTGCTTTCAAATAAAATTTGTCAGCCATTTCATTCACCCATTGTTTACGTAGTGATGAGGGACAAATAATTAAAATCCTTCTTTTTCCTTCGGCCCATTTTTGGCTCAATAATATTCCTGCTTCAATTGTTTTTCCTAATCCAACTTCATCTGCTAGGATTACCCCTTTTGAATAAGGAGATTTAAAAGCAAAAAGAGCAGCTTCTATTTGGTGTGGATTGAGTTCAACTTTAGCATCCATAAGAGTGGCTCCAAACTTTTCTGGACTATCGGCAGTTGCCTTTTTAGAGAGCTCATATGCGTAATACTTTGCTTGGTATGGGTTGATCATATTTATTTCTAGAAATGGATTAAATAGGTTTTGTCATGAAGCTTTTTACAGTATGTTGCACAACTCATAAATATACGCAATCACAATTGCGCAAATTTCTGTAAACCTAATTTTAATTTATTATCCTACAAAAAGCAAAAATAAAAGGTTATAAGCAATACCCATTGCGCAATTTGTATTATTAATTGGTTTAAAGAATAAATATTTTAGGTATGAACAATACAAAATGCGCATTTCTTTTTTACCATTAAAAACCAACAGCAATGGATGTTTATTAGAAAAGCACTGCGATATTGCCTTTGAAAATGAAAGGTTAAGTAAGATTAATGTTACAATACTACAAATTGTAAATTCACCAACCAATTACAGCCTCTTTTAAAATCCTTATATCGAAACCACGATAATTACAGCACATAAAAACGCTTATTATTGGCGTTTATATTTGTATTTTGCGTGCATGAAAATAACCCGACTGGAATTGCTGAATTTTAGGAACCACGTGGAAACGGATGTGGAATGGGGGACGGGTTTAAATGTGATTACGGGGCCAAATGGTGCCGGTAAAACAAGCCTGATCGATGCTATTCACTATCTTTGTATGTCGCGTAGCTTTGTTTCTACTTCCGACATGTACGTGATTGCCCAAGGCGAAACCTATTTTATGATTAAGGGTTATTTCGAAGGGAATATCCGTAAAGAATTTGATGTTTCGTGTACCTATTCGAGGGGCGATGGAAAGAAGATATTTGTGAACGACTCGCCGCTGGCAAAGCACTCCGATTTAATAGGTATGATTCCCGTGGTTTCACTGTCGCCGGATGATAAAAAACTGACTTTGGAAGGGCCCGCAGAACGCCGCTCATTTCTAGATTCTTTTATCAGCCAGCTTTCCGGGGCTTATTTAAGGAATTTGATTCAGTACCGGAAGGTGAGACGCCAGCGAAATGCACTTTTAAAAGATTATCAGGGTTCTATGGATACTTTAAAGGTGTACTTAGAACCCTGGAACGAACAGTTATTGGATGTAGGGGCGCAGATTGTTGCAGAACGTTACCGAGTTTTAGAGAATTTTAAGGATTACCTGGCCAAAGATTATGCCAAAATTTCGGGAATGGATCTTACCACAAATTTAAAATACTCTACATTTTGCGAGCCATCCACCGATGCTGAACAGATACGGGCGCATTATAAAGAAAAATTGGAAGAGCTTTTTGAAAAGGAAATCGAGCGCGAACAAACATTGACAGGGCCTCATCGGGACGAAATTATTTTTTATCTCGACGATTTTGAACTCCGCAGGTTTGGCTCGCAAGGGCAGCATAGATTGTTTGCATTATCCTTAAAAATGGCCCAACTTCATTACTACTCCGACGAGCTGGACGACCTGCCGATATTGTTGCTGGATGATGTATTTGGCGATCTGGACCCCGATAAAACAAAGGCATTGCTGCATACCCTGCAAAGCCATAAAGGCCAGATTTTCATTACATCGGCAAACCCCAAACCCTTTGAAAAGTGGATTGAATTTGATGGCGAAAAGAACAAACTTTATAGGGTGGCCTCCGGTAAAATTATAAAGGAAATCTAGAAAGTTATAAATTAGGATGATGTCGTTTAATACACCAAAACCGCTTAGCGAAATTCTACAGGATTATATTGATAAGTTTCCGCATAAAAAGAAGCTGAGAAAGGGTATGATATTGTCGGTATGGGAAGAAGTGGTAGGGAAAAGGATTGCCGAACAAACAGAAGATTTACATTTTGAAGGCAGCAAATTGGTTATGACGGTCAAAAACCAGGTTTGGCGGCACGAAATACACGCCAATCGATTTAATATTGCCAATCGGCTCAACAAAAAAGTGAAAGGCCAAATAGTATCCGATATAATTGTAAGGGCCTGATTGTGTTAAGAACAGCGGAGAGTTATATTATAGACTATGGCTAAAAAGATATTTTTAAATATATGGAGAAGAACAAAATCCTTTGTGGTTGGCGGTAAAAAGCCGGGCGCCGAGCAAATGATGGCTCCGCTTACTAGCAAGGAGAAAACCGTTGTATTTGTGGGCGCTTTTTTAATTGCCATAGTAATGTGGTTGCTTGTAAACCTAAATGGTACCTTTAATATAACCGTTAAAATGCCGTTGGAACTTGCTGATTTACCCGCTGAAAAATCGCTAACGGACAATTTACCCGAATACGTGGAGGTACATATAACGGGTTCGGCCCTGCCTTTAATCGGAATTTATAACAATCCGCCCAAAATTCCCATTTCAGTAGAAGCCAGAAGCGTAAATCTTTTTAACCAAATCAGGCAAAAAATGAGCACTGTTCAGGAAATAGAGGTGACCAAAGTAGAACCAATGCTGATTCAGGTCAATTTGGAGGACAGGATTACAAAAAAAATACCCATTGTTTTGCCGGTAGAGTTGCAATTTGAAAAGAGATACGATCTTATCAGCGAACCCATAATTACCCCTGACAGTATTGAAGTTTCGGGCGCTGAATCACAAATCAGATATATAAACGAATGGGTTATAAGCGATACCCTGAAATTGAAAGCCATAAAAACGGATATTAAGCAGGTCGTGCCTTTGAAGAATAATAATCCGCTTGTTCAGTTAAATACAACCGAAGTAAATTATATGGCTTCCGTTTCGGAATTTACCGAAGGAGAGGTGAATATTCTCATCAAAACCAGGGATATACCGAGAGGCGAGAGCATAGTTTATAACCCATCCTCCATTACCATTAAATACGACGTGCCGCTGAGGTATTACAACGAGGTATCCAAGTTGCGCCCGTATGAAGTG
The DNA here is from genome assembly GCA_964615135.1 of uncultured Balneolaceae bacterium. Classification (GTDB taxonomy): domain Bacteria; phylum Bacteroidota; class Rhodothermia; order Balneolales; family Balneolaceae; genus Balneola. Next base: position 3,285 of record CAZTOG010000014.1, read on the forward strand.
TATGTGCCGTACGCCAAAATACTGGAGGATCAAACAGGGTACGTTACGCCCGATATTGAGCTTACATCTACCAATTACAACCTCAAACTGAGGAGCTTTCAGCCTAAAGTTGTGGCTTACTTTTCGGTGGTCGGCAATAATTGATTTCGACCCTGCCTGCATTTTTAATATAACGTTGCTTATAAAATGCTTATCCGGTTACAAGTATAGCGCTATATTGAAGTTGGGAATTACGAGTTTACTATCTTGAAATTAGTTTTAAGTTGCATAGTAAAGCCTTCGTACCAATCTACCGCGTCTTGATATTTACCCTGTTCAATCATATTTACCGAGGGTGTTATCATGTTTTCATAAAGATAATCGTAAATTTCGGCTCTATTTCCGCATTGCCCAATAGCAGTAACAACGGCCGGACCCAGCCACTCATACTCATCGAGTAAATAACGGCCTTGCTTTGTATTTCGCATATAATTTTCCCTTAAAAAGCGGAGAGTACTTAGCTCATGGCAATCATCCGCCAGCCCTCTTTCTGCCACACATGCCGTAGTAATAAAGCAATCCTCAAACTCATCAACATAGCCTAATGTTACAAGGGGAGAGTTGTTTTTATCTAAAACCCATGCCCGTTCCATTAATCTCACTATGAGAGCCGGATTTTTCGACAAATTATCCGGCCAGGATATTGTGCCGCTCAATCTTTTCGCCCTCTCGGTTTTAACATGCCATTGGTAAAACTCTTTGTCTTCTTGAACGCTGGAAATGTAGAATTCGTACTTCAATTCACCCAATATATTGGATACTCTTTTGGGGTCGCGCTTTTCTATTTCCAAGGTAATCCGTTTGTTCTCGTCGCTTGTGCTAGGAAAATCTACAATCGCACTATTATTAATTTTTAAAACATAGATAGTATAGTCGTCTTCGTCGGTATCAACGTTTTTTCTATACTCATCGGCAGGCTCACCCTGGATTTTTATAGCTGTATTTGTGGCAAATACTTTTTTCCCGAGCGGAAGACCGGTAAGCGCCAAAGATAATGCGCCGACCTTTTTAATAAATTCTTTTCTATCCATAATTTGCAAATTTATTTAGAAATGCATTAGAAAGTGTTATTTATTTAGATAAAAAACAATATCCGTATTAATTATGGAGTAATTTAATATTAAAATCAAAAACTTCAATAAATTAATTAATTGTACTTATTAATTGTTTTTATTGATTATTTGTTGATTAAATGTCTAGAATAATAATATAAACCAGAGGCTATTGTGCGAATAATTTAATATTTAGAGAAGATCTTGTATACCGAGAGTTTGTTTATCGGGAGTGTGGGATTCTGTCAGGCAACTTCGTCCATTTTAACACCTACCAATTTACTTATACCCGTTACCGGCATAGTTACGCCGTACATCATTTCGGCTTTGCTCATAGTCATTTTATTGTGCGTAATGATGATGAACTGCGTGTCTTTACTGAATTCCTTTATCATATTGGAAAAACGCTCTATGTTGGCATCGTCAAGCGGTGCGTCAACCTCATCGAGCACACAAAATGGCGACGGTTTTACCAGATAAATGGCAAAAAGAAGCGCAATGGCGGTCAGGGTTTTTTCGCCACCCGATAGCTGTGAAATTCCGGATGGACGTTTGCCTCTGGGGTGGGCCACAATATTTATACGTGCCTCCAATGGGTCTTCGGCGTCGTCTTCGATGATTAAATCGCAGTAATCGTCTTCGGTAAAAAGGGTTTTGAATACTTTTTGGAAGTTTTGCCTGATTTGTGCAAACGTAACATTAAATTGTTCGGTAGCGGTATGGTTTACTTCTTCAATGGTTTTGAGAAGTTTTTCCTCGGCTTTTATCAAATCGTTTATTTGTACGTCGTAAAAATCCAATCGCTCTTTTTCTTCTTTGAATTCGTCGATGGCCAGGGCGTTTACCTCACCGATATTACTCAATTTTTGGCGTAAAACGGATATTTTTGTCTTGGCTTCGTCGGGTGTTACGTTCTCTGGTAGTACTTCGGTTATCTGTTTCATTAAAACACCGTAGGTATCCCATATATAATCGGAAATGGTTTGGCTTTGCATCTCCATTTTTTCTTTGGCCATGCTTAAGTGGTGCACCAGTTCCATATTGACTTCCTTTTGACGGGTAATTTCTTTTGAATTTCTTTCAAACTCGTTGATTTTACCACGTTGCAGGGCTGCCATTTCTTCTGCTTTACTCAGGGATTGATCGGCCTCTACTTTCAGGGTACGATTTTCGTCGAGTTCTTCGTTAAGGCCGTTTATTTGCGAATTAAAGGTTTCGATGCGTGTTTTACTTTCTGAAATAAGTTTTTTTCTATTTTCGATTCTGGATTTAATCCCATCGATACCCGTTTCGGCGCGCTGAATATCCCTTTCGTGATTTTCCGTCTTGTTTTTCACGTCCTGATGCTCGAGTTGGGCTGCATTATATCTGCTTTGCGAAATGGAGCGCTCTTCTTCCAGACTTTCCAGCAGTTCTTTTTTACCACTGACCTGTTTATCCAGGTCCAAGATTTTTTGCTGCAGTTCTTTTTGTCGCGGAAGTATGGAGTTAAGTTCATCCTGTGCCGATCCTTCGTTTGTTTTCAACCGATCTTTTCGGTTTACCAGTTCGCCGATATTTTTTTGATAAACCTGCACTTTGGAGTTTAAACTGTGTTTTTGTTGCTCCAGTTTTCTTACTTCCTGCTCCCTTTCCTTTAAACTGTTACTAAGCGTATCTATATTTATATTTTCAAAACTTTTAACCGTCTCAGCCAGCTCGTTTTCCAGTTCCTGCAGTTTTTGGGTTGCCTTCTCGGCCTCTGTTTCCAGTTTTTCTATCTTATCTTTCAGACTTACCCGTATTCCCGTATTTTTATTTTTACTGCCGCTTCGATAAAATCCGGAACTGTTTACAACATCGCCCTGAGGCGTTACGCCGGTAATAGCGTTGTTCTTTTTAATAGCGGCGTATATTTCTTCGGCAGAGTTAAAAATCATAATATTACCCAGCAATAATTCTTTCAAAGCATTGAACTTGCCATCGGTTTTTACATATTCTGCCAGACTGTTTGCGAGCACTTCAGATGTTTTTGGAAGCTGGTCAAGCGGTATAAATGTCGCCTTTCCTTTTTTGTTTTCCTTTAACAGTTGGATCGCTTTTTTTGCTTCTTCTACCGAGTTAACAACAACAAAATTGAGAGCGTCGCCCAAAGCCGATTCCAAAGCTACGGCATGTTCTTCGTCGGTATTGAATATTTCGGCCACTGTGGTAAGTGTCCCGAAATTATGACTTTGTTTCTCAACCAGATATTTTACACTTGCCGGAAAAGCTTCGTTGGAGCGGGCCAGATTATCGAGCAATTGGATTTCCGAATTAAAGGAATCGATTTTGCTTTGTAGTGTTCTTATATCGTCTTTTAAAGTGTTTTGCTGCCGGGTAAGATGTTCGCGGCTGGTTCGGGCCACCTCCAGTTCTTTTTCCAGCTCATCTCGATTGACGGTAATTTGCTCCAGTTTTTTTTCCAATAATCCCTGTTCGCCGTTGCAATTATCTATTTCGTCGTTCAGGTCCAGGATTTCGCTATCAAGGCGTTCCAGATCGCCTTCGGTATTTTCGAGGCGTGATTCTATTTTAATTCGGTTGGTATGTAGCGAGCTCAGTTCGTTATTGGCCGCACTCAATTCAATTTCGTGCTGGTACAGCAGGTGCCTTTCCTTATTATACTGCTGCTGATAAAGCGAATATTGTTTTTTTGTGGTATCCAGAATATCCTGCGCTTTTTCCAGTTTATCGTCAAAAGAACCGAGTTTTTCCCTACTATTTGCTAACATGGCATTGAGTTCTTTTAAATCGATCTCGCCTTGTTCTATATCTTTGGTGTAGTCGCTTATATTGCGCTTTTCGTTTTCTATTTTTTCCTTAACAATGCGCAGGTTTGTATCTGCTTCGCGTATAGCATTATGGAGTTGTGTTACCAGTCGCTGTTCTTCGGCCTGTAATTTTTCTTTTTCCGCGAGCTGATTGCGTGCGGTTTCCAGGTTTTCTTCAACTTCTTGCGATGCCTTGTTTATCTCTCTCTTTTCTTTTTCTGCATGTTCTATGCGCTCCATTATAGGCTCAAGTTCGTTGGCTATTTTGCTGAAATTGAAACTTGAGTAGGCTTTGTCCAGCAACTCCAGTTCTGCCCTGAATTTTCTTGCTTTTTCGGCTTTTTCGGCCTGTCTTTCCAGCGAGCGGACGTTTTTTCGTAACTCTATGATCAGGTCTTCAACCCTTTGCAGGTCTCTTCTGGTGTCTTCAAGTTTTCTAAAAGTGCGCTTTCTTTGTTCTTTATATCGGGTAACTCCTGCAGCTTCTTCAAATAGTCTTCGCCTATCGCTGTTTTTATCACTTAATATATCTTCTACCATTTTCAGTTCTATAACCGAGTAGGCGTCGGAACTCATCCCGGTATCCATAAATAGCTCCATAATGTCTTTAAGTCTGCATGGAGTGTTATTTATGAGATATTCGCTTTCGCCGGAGCGATACAGGCGGCGGGTAATCATTACTTCGCTATATTCAATGGGCAGCAGTCCCTTATCGTTTACAAAAGTAAGATTTACTTCGGCCATGCCGAGTGCTCTTTTTTCGGCTGTACCGTTAAATATAATATTACTCATGGCAGCAGAACGGAGCAGCGAAGGTCTTTGCTCACCCAAAACCCATCTCAGAGCATCCACAATGTTGGATTTACCACACCCATTGGGCCCGACAATAGAGGTAATGCCGCTGTCAAAAGTTACTTTTGTTTTGTCTGCAAAGCTTTTAAAGCCCTGCAAAGTCAATTCCGATATATACATTCAATAAATATAGTAAGTCTTATGATTATAGATATATATGCTTTATACGGTCATTATATCTTCTTCTTTGGCGGATAACAGGGTATCTATATCTTTAATATATTTATCGGTTAATTTTTGGATTTTACTTTCGCCTTCGTATCTGGAATCTTCCGGTAGAGAGTTAGATTCGACTGTTTTTTTAATTAAATCGTTTGCATCTCTTCTGGCATTTCTGACGCTTATCCTGGCTTGTTCCGCTTTGTCTTTGGTCAATTTAACTAGGTCTTTTCTTCGTTCTTCCGTAAGAATGGGCAGTGGAATTCGAATCAAGGTGCCATCGTTCATCGGGTTTAACCCGAGGCCGGCCGACATTATAGCTTTTTCAATGTCAGACATTACACTTTTATCGTAGGGTTGTACTACCAGCAAACGTGCTTCGGGAGCGGTAATACTTGCCAATTGCTGCAAAGGTGTTTGCGAGCCATAATATTCTACTTGTACGGTTTCCAATAAAGAGGGGCTGGCCTTACCCGCACGGATATGCGAAAATTCTTTTTTCAAATAGCTGACCGAATCGTCCATTTTTAAATCAGCGTCATCTATAATTTCGTTTAATTCTTCTGGTAACATATTAAAATAATATAGAATTAGGGTAATTGTTTATTACTGGGAATTTTAGCTTAATTTACTAAAATCGGCGCTTATTTCTTAATCTTTAAAGAAATTATAATTTAGAAAGATTATAAAAATTATTGTCTGATAATAATATATTGCTAATTACAATTAAAATGATTTATTTGGTACGCTAAATGCACATCTTTATTTACCAAAATTTAATTTAAGGAAACCATTAGAGTGATAAAATCCCGAATACTACTAAATCCATTTCTCGGGGCAATATTTTTCTTTCTTATAGGAAGTTTATTGGTAACATATTCGAACGAATTTCTCTTAAATTATACCAATGACCAAGAGCTTTATCTAAGGCTCCGTACCTATAGGGGCATAGGTTTTGTTTTATTTGCATCGGTTATAATATATCTGCTGGGCACATTTAATGCGAAGAGCTTGAAAGCATTTGATAAGGCTTTGTTGGCGGAAGAAGCAAAGGTTAAGCGCCTGATGGAAACGAGCCCGACCGGTATTATATATGTAAACGATAAGGGCATAGTTACCTACTCAAATACCATTGCGGAAGACCTGTTAAAGCTCCCACATAATTTTTTGCGGGACAAGCATATAGATGAATTGATTTCAGAACTCAATAAAAGCAATTCCCGTCCGATTACCAGTAGAAATTTTGTTATTTCGAGGGTTATAAGGACAAAAAAGGCGATTTGGGACAGGAAATACAATGTGAGAAGCGGTAGTGATTATCGATTGATATCTATGAATGCATCGCCGGTTTTGTCCGCTAAAAATGAAATGGAAGGTATTTTGTGTACGGTAATGGATGTTACGGATGACCTTCCAACCGAGCAAAAAGGAATTTTATACGCACATAAAGAGAGATATAAATTGTTGGTGGATGAAACCCCTTTCGGGGTGTTAATTCTTGAGGATAATATCATCAGATATGCGAATCCGGCAAGTATCAAACTGTTCAGCGCAGAAAAAGAAGCAGATCTAGTCGGCAAGAACCCTTTGGATTTAATCCATCCATCCAGCAAAGAGGAAATGCGGAATTACAGGGAAGAATTTTATAGCGGCGAAAAAGACGGTTTGGTATCCATCAGCCTTATATCGTTAAGTGGAAGAGAAATACCGGCTGAGGTAATCACAATCCCTTTCAGGGCTACCGATGCCATAGCAGAACAGATTATAATTGTAGATGTTACAGAGCGCCTGGAGAAAGAAAAAGAGTTGGAGCAGAATTTAAAAGAAAAGAATATGCTTCTTACCGAGATGCACCACCGTGTTAAAAATAATCTGGCCATTATCTCCGGTTTGATTCAATTGGAGGCGTTTGAGACCAAAAACGAGACAGTCAAAGCCGTTTTGGCAGGCACTACAAACCGAATAAAAACAATTGCTTATGTGCACGAACAAATTTATGCCTCCGAAAACTATTCGACCATAGAGTTGAACATGGCCAACCTCCATTATGCCAAAGACCTGGTGAAAAGTTTTACGGGCAGTGCCGATATTGATATAAACTTTGACATCAATCCCGCAAAATTTAATCTGGTGGAGGCTATGTCTGCCGCATTATTTATAAATGAGGCTATAAATTCCCTCATCAAACAGGTGGATTTAAAATACAAAACCGGCGAGGAAAAACTTATGATCGATTTCAGTATTCAACAGGAAGATAAAGTAACCCAAATTGAAATCTGTTTAAATTTACCGCGCAAATCCAGAGTTAAAGGGAAAGCGTTCAATAAAACATTGAGCAACCAAATAATAGAAATGATGGCCGAGCAGCTATCCGGTGATTTGGAAATAATAGATACAGAGGAAAGAATTGGTTTTAAACTGATTTTTGCCGGCGATAAAGTTGCCGCGGCTTATACTTAGCTCTTTTTTGTTTGGATAGCCGTTCGGCGCCCGGTTTTAATCCCATACAACGGTTGTACCCAGGTTTTCGCCATCGCTGACAATTTTCTTTAAGTTGCCAATAGTGTTCATGTTAAAGACGATAATAGGGGTGTTGTTTTCGCGGCAAAGGGTAAAAGCGGTCATATCCATTACGGCCAGTCTTTTTTCTATAACTTCGTCACCGGTTATAACGTCGAATTTCTTTGCGTTTTTGTTTGTCTCCGGGTCCGAATCGTAAATCCCATCCACTCTGGTGCCTTTTAAAATTACGTCAGCCTCAATTTCAATAGCACGCAGCGAGCCTGCCGAATCGGTGGTGAAATATGGGTTTCCGGTGCCGGCACCAAATATTACCACTCGGCCTTTTTCGAGGTGACGGATAGCGCGTCTTCGTATATAAGGCTCGGCTACCGCTTCCATTCTTATGGCGCTCATCAATCGTGTTTTTACGCCTTCTCTTTCCAGCGCATCCTGTAGCGCCATGCTATTAATCATAGTGGCCAGCATACCCATATAGTCGGCCTGAACCCTGTCCATTCCCTCGGTTGCGCCTTTAACGCCCCTGAAAATATTCCCGCCGCCAATAACAACAGCCACTTCTATGCCTTGCAGTTGAACGCTTTTTATTTCCTTGGCGTATTGAGATAATATGCTCCCGTCAATGCCATGCCCCTGTTTTCCCAATAATGCTTCGCCGCTCAGTTTAAGTAAAATTCTTTTGTATTTATTAGCCACTATATACTCATTTAAAAATTTATAGACAAAAAAAAGACCGTTTCGTTAATCGAGACGGCCTTAATTTAGTAAAAATTATTAAGCTTGTTTGCCTAATTGTATTCTTCGGAACGACTTCACCAATGGACTGTCGTTTTGTTCCAGATATTGTTTAACGGTGATGTCGCTATCCTTTACGAATTTTTGCTCTAAAAGCACGTTGTCTTCATAGAATCTGCGAAGTTTACCTTGAGCAGCTCTTTCGGCAATCTCTTCCGGCTTTCCTTCGTTTATCAATTGTACTTTTGCAATTTCCAATTCTTTTTCTATAACGGAAGCGTCAACTTCGTCGCGTGATGCGGCAATGGGATTCATTGCTGCAATTTGCATTGCAACATCGCGGGCAACATCCTTATTGCTTACTTCGCCGTCAAATTCGGCCAAAACGCCCAATTGGTTTCCGGCATGGATGTAATCAACTACGGTGCCTTCGGTTTCCAAATATACCAATTTGGAAAGCTCGATTTTTTCCCCGATTTGGCCTACCATATCTTGAACACGGTCGGCAACGGTTTGTCCATCAAGCTCGGAATTCAACAGGGCATCCAAATCTTTGATGTCGTTATCGTAAGCAAAGTTCAAGAAAGCATTGGCCTGTGCCTGGAAATCTTCGTTAAGTGCAACAAAGTCGGTTTCGCAGTTGATTTCTATAGCTACGGCTTTTTTACCATTATCGGCCACTTTAGAAAGTATGAGGCCTTCTGTTGCCTCGCGGTCGGCACGTTTATCGGCTACCTGTTGGCCTTTTTTACGTAGAATCTCGATAGCTTTATCGAAGTCTCCGTTAGCTTCGGTAAGGGCATTTTTACAGTCCATCATACCGGCTCCGGTCATTTCTCTTAATTTTTTAACATCTGCTGCAGAGATACTCATTGGTATAAATATTATAGGTTATAATTAATTTTAATTTTCTTCTTTGGCTTCGTCATCGTCGCTCTCGTCATCCCCATCGCTGGTTGCATCATCGGCAGATGCTGATGAGGTTTTTCTTCTTCGTGTCCGGCGGCCTGGTTTTTTATCGTCTGACTCTTCACTGTCGGCTTTTTTCTCTTCTATTGCAGCTTTTTCCAATAATTCTTCTTCTGCATAGGCTTCTCTTTCAGCTGCGCCTTCAATAATGGCGTCGGCAATTTGAGAAGTTATCAATTGAATGGTTCTGGCCGAGTCGTCGTTACATGGGATAATAAAATCCGGTATATCGGGGTCGCTGTTTGTATCAACCATTGCAATTACAGGAATGTGTAATTTAATAGCTTCGTTAACAGCTAGGCGTTCTTTTAAAATATCTACTACAAAGATAGCGCCCGGCAGTCTGGTCATGTTGGCAATACCACCCAGTGTATTGTTGAGTTTTTCCTGCTCACGCTCCAACATCAGGCCTTCTTTCTTGGTCAGTTCATCTACAGTACCGTCTGTTTTCATGCGCTCTATTTCTTCCATTCTGCTGATACTTTTGCGCACAGTGGTAAAGTTGGTTAACATACCTCCCAACCAACGGTGGGTTACATAAGGCATACCGCAGCGTACGGCTTCTGCCTTAATAATTTCGGTAGATTGTTTTTTGGTACCTACAAACAGGATGGTTTTTCCCGCTCTTGAGAGTTCCTGAATCTGATCCAGCGATTCTTGCAGGTATTGTTGGGTTTTCTTTAGGTCGATAATATGGATCCCGTTCCGTTGCATGAAGATAAATTCTTTCATTTTTGGGTTCCAACGACGGGTCAAGTGTCCAAAATGCGCACCCGACCTTAGTAATTCTTCTATTGAAGCTGCTTTAGCCATAATTTTAGATATGTAATGTTTAGGTTTGTCCGCTATGTGGGTCGTTCCGATAAACCAATTCCAACCCTGTTGGAACACCTGGCTGCCGGTCGCCACATATGTGTGGTTTTAAAAAAATGTTGTAACGCTAATGCTAATATTAACGTTTTGAGAATTGGAATTTCTTACGTGCTTTAGGCTGACCGTATTTTTTACGCTCAACCATTCTATCGTCTCTGGTAAGAAGCCCGTGGCTTTTCAAAATGCTATGCAATTCTTCGTTTTCGCCATCTACGGCGCGTGCAAGAGCATGTTGAATTGCACCAGCCTGACCGGATTTACCACCACCGCGCACAGTAACTTTAATGTCGTACTTGCCTTCCAATTCGGTTATGGATAACGGTAGTAAAGCTATATTGCGGATAGCTTTTTCTGTAAGATATTCTTCAATGGGTGTTTTATTGATAAGAAATTCGCCCGAACCCGGCTTGATGTATAATCTGGCGGTTGAGGTTTTTCTTCTTCCAATGTAGTTAGCTTGTGCCATTTATTGTATTAAATTAAAGCTCGTAGATTTCAGGATTTTGAGCAGATTGCCCGTGAACAGGACCTGCATAAACCCTAAGGTTCTTTTGTAATTTGCGTCCCAGTTTGTTTTTGGGCAGCATACCCTTAACAGCTTGTGTAACTAAAAAAGTAGGGTCTTTTTCCAACATAACGGAAGCACTGGTAAAACGCTCGCCACCGGGGTAAAATGTATGGCGGAAATAGTTTTTGTCGGCCAATTTATTGCCTGTCAACTTAACTTTTTCCGCATTGATAACGATTACATTATCACCGGTATCCATATGTGGGGTAAATATCGGCTTGTTTTTGCCCCTTAGTATAGAAGCAATAACGGTACTCAATCGACCCAATGGCTGATCTTCTGCATCAATCAAAATCCATTTTTTGTCGATTTGGGATTTTTTTGCCGAATATGTTTTAAAACTTAAAGTATCCACGATTAAACTCGTTTAAATTGTTTTCTTGAATAGTCTGAAAAGATAAAGTTTTTCTTGCTATTTATCAACGATAGATTTTAATTATTTTGGCAGCCAATTTGATATCCGCGTCCTCCCCGGCTCTACAGTATATAATATTTGTTTGTTATGTGTATTAAGCATATAAATAATAAATATATAGAGTAAATCTTGTAATAGCTGATTTTTGTGTATGCCCTTTCAAAAAAAATCTAAATCAATTTATGGGCATTTTTTGGTTTAGACAAACTATTGAATCTTAGATTGTGTAAAATAGCGGCTATGGTTAAGCCAAAAATTAAACCTACCCAAAGCCCAACGGGACCATATTCCATGTTGAAAGCCAAATAATAGCCAATGGGGAAGCCAATCAGCCAGTAAGAAATTAAGTTTACAAACATAGGTACACGTGTATCTTTAAGTCCACGTAAAGCACTGATGCCGCCTACTTGCAAACCATCGGATATTTGGAACAACCCCGCCATGAAAATCAAAGTTACCGCAGCTTCTCTAACGGCCATATCTTTAGTATATAGGCCAACAATGGTGTCAGGGGCTAAAATTAAAATAATTGCTGTAATGGTCATTATAATACCGCAGATTATTATACCCACATGTCCCCGAAAACGCGCATTCTGGATGGAACCTTGTCCCAGAGAAAAACCCACACGCTGCGTAATGGCCATAGACAGCCCCAGGGGTATCATATACATAGTGGATGCCACGCTTATTGCAATTTGATGGGACGCCGACGCATTAACGCTTAAAGTGCCCATCAATAAGCTGACTGTTGCAAATAACAGTACTTCCATAGCAGAACTGACCCCGTTTGGTATTCCGATATAGAGAAATTCCTTAATTATCGGCCAGTCGGGGCGTCTTATTTTTTTAAATATACTAAACCTGCGGAATGGTCTGAAACGGGCCGTGAAAATCAGAAAAACCAGTGCTGAAAAGAAGTTCACCAAAGAAGTGGCATAACCCGAACCCACACCGCCCATGGCGGGCAGACCCAACTTGCCGTACATAAACACATAATTGGCCCCGATATTTAAAACAATGGCGCCTGCTGCAATGTACATGGCTGGTCGGGTAACAGACAAACCCTCGCTAAAAAATCGGATACCCGAGTACACAAAAAGGGGCAATATACCCAATGCAACCCCTTTTAAATACCCTTGTGAAATGGGAATAATTTCGGGGGTAACGCCCATAATCCGCATAACGATATCCAGATTCCAGATTAGAATAATGCTGGGTATAGTTAGTAAAAGCACCAACCAAATCATCTGACGGGCGCTCTTGCCAATGGCCTCAAAATTTCTGGCTCCCAAATGTTGCGATACAATGGGGTTAATGGCAACCAACGTTGACATACATAGGATGGCTATGGGCATATAAATTGCATTTCCGATAGCAACGCCGGCCAAATCCAGAGCCGACAGGTTACCGGCCATAATGGTATCAGTAACGTTCAATCCGGTTTGAAATAACTGTGTTCCAATAATGGGGCCGCCCAGTTTAAGCAGGATGGAAGCCTCTGCTTTAAAACGGCTTTTAAAATCTGACATAATACTTTTTTAAGAGCCGGCCAAGATACGAAATGTTATGCTCGGGAGACAGGCCGAAGCTTAAAATATTTATTACCCGCCTTGTAGATTTTCTGTGCGCTATTTGCGAATCAGGTTGCTTATTGCACTATCGGGCTCTCCGCTTAACACCGAAATTATCGCATTGGCAGCCAAAAGACCTATTTCATCTCTGGTTTCGAATGTAGCACTTGCAATATGCGGCAGCAGCGTACAATTTGGTGCTGTAAGCAAGTTTGGATGTACTTCGGGTTCTTTTTCAAAAACATCAATGCCGGCGCCTGCAATAACATTATTGTGGAGTGCATCGGCCAGGTCGGCCTCATTTACAACAGCGCCCCGTGCTATATTAATGAGAATGGCATGATTTGGCATAATCTTAAAAATATTTTTATCAATCAGGTGATGTGTTTCGGGAGTCAGCGGGCAATTTAAACTCAGCACGTCGGAAATACTGGCAAGTTCTTCAACCGAGCTGATATACTCGGCATCAAGTTTTTCTTCAATGGCGCTATCTACTTTATTACGATTATAATATTTTATTTTCATGCCAAATGCTTTTGCTCTTTCTGCGAAAGCCCGACCAATCCTTCCCATTCCGACAATTCCCAAAGTTTTACCGCGTAGTTCCATTCCCAGAAAACCAAGCGGTTCCCAGCCTTTAAACTTTCCTGCTCTTAAATAAGCCTCGGCATCGTTAAATTTACGGGATACTGCCAATAAAAGACCCATGGTAAAATCGCCGCACGCTTCGGTAAGCACATCGGGGGTATTGGCTACTTTTATATTTAGTTTGTGTGCCGCCTCCACGTCTATATTATTATAGCCTACCGCAAAATTGGCAACCACTTTTAAATCCGGCGCGTTTTCAAGTACTTTTTTACTGACCGGTGTGGAAAGCATACTCAATAACCCGTCATATCCGGCAATGTCTTTTAACAGATTACCTTCATCGGAATAAAATCCTTTTTTGCCAACGGTTACATTGGCATATTGTTTAAGATGGGCGATTGCTTTTTCGGGAATGGGTTCGGTAATCAGTACTTTCGGGAGTTCAGCCATGGTTTTTAATCCTCCGGGTTTTCGTCGGCAATTTCGGTTATTTTGGCGTCGTTCCACATGCGCTCTATAGCGTAGTAATCACGTTTTTCTTCGCTCATAACGTGAACCACAACATTTACATAATCCAGAATAATCCATGTACGGTTATCGGTGCCCTCTTTTTTCCATACTTTTTCGCCCAGCTTTTCTTTTACATCGCTTTCAACGGCATCAGCCATGGCCTTGATTTGAACATCGGAGCTGCCATGACAGATTACAAAATACTCGGTCAGCGAGGTGAGGTCAGATACATCCAATAAAGTAATGCTTTTTGCTTTTTTATCCAGAAGGGCTTCTGTAATAATATTGAGCATTTCTTTGGTGTCTATTTTTTGTGCATCCGACGCAAATTTAAAGTTTTTACGACTGGGTTCTTTGATTTTATGGGTCATTTATTTGTTTTTAAGCTGATTAAAGTCATTTCCGATGACAACGGTTACATCCAAATAGTAATCGGGCGAGGCTTCCGTAATAATATTTTCCTCGTTTATGCCAAGTGCGGCTGCAACTTGTTTGGCATTATCGGTGGAATTAGATCTTGATATTACAAAGCTTTTTTGCACATCAAAACGTTCGAAATTGCCGGAATCAACCACATCAAAGCCATTATTGCGCAAGGCAGATGTAAAAGTGCTTGCTATGCCGGGCACGCCGCAACCGTTCAGCACCTCCAATTGAATTACCGTGCTTACCAACTCTTGGTTGATGTCGGAGCGGGCATTGCTGATGCGGGGCAGCAGGAACCTGAAAAACAAAGCAACTACCAAAGTGATGAGAAGTACGCTCAAAAAGCCGATGGCAGCATTTAGAAATAGATTATTTTTACTGTTTGTTGAAAAGCTATCTCTCAGCATTCACTAGTTTATCAATACCAGGGGTTAAATCTGTTGTACCTGTAATCATGCCCGAAGCCGTAGGGCATAGGTGATTGTTGGAAACGTAACTGGATATGGGTATTTTCGCTAAATCTATAGTTTAGCTCTGCATTGCTAAGAATTATTCTTGGCTGATCTTGGGTAAATCCATACATATTGCTGTTGCCACCAAAAGGGGAGTGCAGAAAAGAAACGTCAAATCTGGCATCGAATTTTTCCGATAGGTTCATTTGTATGGTGTTGGTATAGGCGTTTAACGATTGGTATGAGCCGCCCACCGAACCCATAGACATTGAATAAGAATGTGACATGGTAATAGAGTTGAAAAAATTATTCAAAACACTTCCTGCCGTAGCGCTGCCATGCTTTATTACCGGACCCTGATAGTCGAAAGGTTTTGAAATATCACCACGCAACTGTGCCATAGCACTTGTGCTAAAAAAGAATAAAGTAAAAATAAATGGAATCAGTGTTTTCTTATTCATAAATATACCTCACATAAAGCTTGGCTTGGTAACGTAATTGACTATCGTTTAAGTATAACAAATTATCGGGTAATTATAAATACGGCAGAATAATTAGCAAATAAGTTAAATATGCATTTCTGCATAATATTTGTTATATTAACGCTTCTATTCAAGAAACAGTATTATAACCAATTTAACAAGTTAATCAAACTATTTAGGAGAGAATGAAACTCACCCAGTATAGATACGAAATCGAAGGACTAAACATACCGGATACTCCCCTGGAAAAACGCGATGAAGCCCGTTTGATGGTGCTGAATAAAGCAGAGCAAAGTATAGAGCACGTAAAATTTTCGGATATACACAAATATTTTAATGAGGGCGACGTTATAGTATATAACAATACTAAGGTTTTTCCGGCGCGTTTAAATGGTAAAAAAGAAAAGACAGAAGCAGATATTGAGGTTTTTTTACTACGCGAGCTGCAGCCCGAAAACAGGCTTTGGGATGTGTTGGTAGAACCCGCACGCAAAATTCGTATTGGCAATAAACTGTATTTTGGGGATGAAGACGACGAGCTGGTTGCAGAGGTTGTTGATAATACAACTTCGAGAGGGCGTACTATACGCTTTTTGTTTGATGGCCCCAGCGATGAGTTATATAACAGGTTGGATACTTTGGGTAAAATGCCTTTACCACCATATATAGAAAGAGAGCCGGTGGAAGAGGATAAAGAGCGCTATCAAACAGTTTATGCATCGGAAAGAGGGGCTGTAGCCGCTCCAACCGCAGGCATGCATTTTACTCCGGAATTGATTAAAAAAATAGAGGATAAAGGAGTGATTATGGTGCCGGTTACCTTGCATATCGGTTGGGGTACGTTCCGTGATGTAGAGGTTGAAGATTTGACCAAGCACAGAATGGATTCGGAAAATTACTTTATATCCAAAGATTCTTCCGATAAAATTAATGTAGCATTAAAATCCAAAAAGAAAAAAGTAGTTGCTATTGGTACGAGTACGGTCAGGGTTATCGAGACAAGTGTGATGGCAAGCGGTATGTCGAAAATGGGAACGGGTTGGACCGACAAGTTTATCTATCCTCCCTACAATTTTAAAATTACTGAAGGACTGATAACCAATTTTCATCGCCCCGAATCTACTTTATTGATGCTGGCGTCTGCTTTTGCAGGATACGACTTTTTGATGAAAGCCTATGAAGAGGCAAAAAAAGATAATTATCGCCTGTTTTCGTTTGGCGATGCAATGTTGATTCTTTAATTTCGAATCAACAATCTTGGTTTTTTGGGGCGGGTTAGAGGCTTTTTCATAACAATCTTTTATCCTGCTTTTTAATTACTTGGACAAAGGTTGCTTTAAATAACAGATTAAAGAAAACCTATGCAGAATAATTGCGCGTGCACAACAGTCTGAACCTGCTAAGAACTAGATAATGGTCGAAGATATATTGCAAGACATAGTTGACTGGGTTAATGTGGCTCCTATATTTGGAGTTTACCTGGTGTTTTTTACAGTTGCATATTTGGAGAATGTTATTCCCCCCATACCCGGCGATATTTTAATTGTATTTAGTGGATATTTGGTTGCCGAAGGTTTGATTTCTTTTACAATTATATTGCTCATTACCGCCCTGGCCTCAGTAATCGGTTTTATGACCATGTATTGGATTGGTTATAAGTGGGGAGTGGGTGTTAAATACGGTAATAAAAATCATTTATTCCTTAAATTTGTAAAGTACAAAACCTTCAGAAGAGGAAAGTTTTGGATGAACCGTTACGGGCAGTGGGTAGTGCTGGCCAACAGGTTTTTAGCAGGCACGCGCTCAATAATATCCTTAATGGCGGGTATCATGCACTTAAAATTAAGCTATACAGTACTCAATTCATTTATAAGTTCGGTACTATGGAACGCTCTTCTGATTATAATAGGTATATATATTAAAGATAATTGGCCAATTATAGGTGATTATTTATCGAAATATGGTGAAATTGTTTTAATAGTTATAGTTTTAGCGATATTGGTTTGGGTGGCGCTGAAATATAGAGCCTATCTGATAAAGAAGAGCAAGGTTTAAAAATAATTAAAAATATAACTCATTACTTATTGACAATAAACAGAAGGTTCATTAATTTCTAGGTCTTTCACGAAAGCCAGTGTAGCTCAGTTGGTAGAGCAGCGGTTTTGTAAACCGCCGGTCATCGGTTCGAATCCGGTCACTGGCTCTTGTAGTGTTAAGAAATGGGGAGATACCAAAGCGGCCAACTGGGGCAGACTGTAAATCTGTTGTCGTAAGACTTCGTAGGTTCGAATCCTGCTCTCCCCACGTCAAGCGAGCGTAACTCAATTGGCTAGAGTGTCAGCCTTCCAAGCTGAATGTTGCCGGTTCGATCCCGGTCGCTCGCTCACTTGTGAAAGCCGATATAGCTCAGAGGTAGAGCACTTCCATGGTAAGGAAGGGGTCGTCGGTTCAAATCCGACTATCGGCTCAGGTCGATAATCGTTTTCATATAAATCAAAAATTAAGTAGTTAAATCATGGCAAAAGAGACCTTTCAGCGGACTAAACCGCACGTAAACGTAGGCACCA
>CAZTOG010000015.1:0-14957 GCA_964615135.1 uncultured Balneolaceae bacterium
CCGTGAAGGCGGCCGTACCGTAGGTGCCGGCGTGGTAACCAAAATTTTAGGCTAAGAGGCTCTAATACGTGGCAACACAACAGAAAATCAGAATAAAATTGAAATCGTACGATCATAATCTGATCGATAAATCGGCTGAAAAAATTATTCAGACCGTAAAACAAACAGGTGCGTTGGTATCGGGACCCATCCCGCTACCAACTCGCAAAAGCATTATAACTGTAAACCGGTCGGTTTTTGTGGACAAGAAATCACGGGAGCAATTCGAATACCGTTCACACAAAAGATTGATAGATATTCTATCTACCGGCTCGCAAACAGTTGACGCCTTGATGAAGTTAGAGCTTCCATCCGGCGTAGATGTAGAAATAAAAGTATAACGATAATATAAAGATTCAGAACACGAACAAATGAGTGGTTTGATAGGTAAAAAAGTGGGAATGACAAGCGTCTTCGACGATAACGGACATAGTATTCCGGTTACAGTCATCGAAGTTCCAGCCGCTGTTATCACCCAAATCAAAACGGAAGAGACCGACGGATACAATGCCGTGCAGATCGCCGCTTTTGATAAAAAAGAACAAAGAGTATCAAAGCCTTTAAAAGGACATTTTGATAAAGCAGGTGTAGCGCCGAAGGCAAAAGTAATGGAGTTGAGAAATTACCGCCCGGAAGGTTTGGTAGTAGGCGATGAACTTACCGTTGATGCCTTATTCACAGTGGGCGACGTTATTGATGTTGCCGGTACATCCAAAGGGCGCGGTTACGCCGGTGTGGTTGCACGTCATAATTTTAAAGGTGGCGCAACGGCAACACACGGTTCAAGAAAACAATTAAGAGCTTCGGGCTCTATTGGTAATGCCGCTACACCCGGTAAAGTATTTAAAGGAAAGAAAATGGCCGGCCAGTTTGGTGGAGAGCGCGTAAAAATAAAAAACCTGAGCGTAGCCAGAGTATTACCGGAATCGAACCTGATTTTGGTAACCGGATCGGTACCCGGAGCTAACGGCGGATACTTAGAACTGCTAACTAAACCAGGTATATAGTATTACAATGAAAGTAGAAGTTTTAAATATAGACGGCTCAAAAGCCGGCAAGCAAGTAGAATTAAGTGATACAATATTTGCAGTAGAGCCTAACAAAACCGTGATGTACGAAGATGTTCGCCGCCATTTGGCTAACAAAAGACAAGGTACACACAAAACGAAAGGCAGAAGCGAGGTTATTGGAAGTACCAAAAAACTGTATCGCCAAAAAGGCACCGGTAATGCACGTCGTGGTGATATTAAATCACCATTGTTGAGAGGTGGTGGAACACTTTTTGGACCAGAGCCAAGAGATTATGGCTTTAAAATGAACAAAAAAACCATTCTTTTAGCACGTAAGTCGGCATTAACGCTTAAAGCATCGAATGAAGGCATTAAAGTAGTAAAAGATTTCACGCTAGAAACGCCAAAAACAAAACAGATTTTATCCATAATTGAAGCATTAGAGCTGGGTGGAAAAAAAGTATTGATTCTGACTGCAGACAAAGATTTGAATATATTTAAATCGGCGCGTAACCTACCAAAGGTAAAAGTGTTGGAAGCCAATAAGCCCAATACTTACGAAATTTTGCACGCCGATACGATCTTGTTCTTGGAAAGCGCGGTAGAATTGCTACAAAACACCTTGGAACCACAAAATGACGAGGCTGCAGCATGAGTAGTATATTAATCAGACCGTTAATTACAGAGAAATTAACACGCATTCAGGAAGAAAGCGGTAAAGTAACATTTGAAGTAGTAAAATCGGCCACCAAACCAGAAATTAAAAAAGCGGTTGAAGCGGCATATCCGGGCGTAAAAGTTGCAAAAGTAAACACTTTAATTATGCCATCAAAACCCAAAGGGCGATATACAAGAAGTGGATATCAGGCCGGAAGAACAAAACCCTGGAAAAAAGCAATAATAACTGTTAAAGAAGGCGAAATAGAT
The DNA here is from genome assembly GCA_964615135.1 of uncultured Balneolaceae bacterium. Taxonomy (GTDB): domain Bacteria; phylum Bacteroidota; class Rhodothermia; order Balneolales; family Balneolaceae; genus Balneola. Next base: position 1,977 of record CAZTOG010000015.1, read on the forward strand.
TTCTTCGAAGAAATTTAATACTGTAAGATATTATGGCAACTAAAAAAGTAAAACCAACAACACCCGGCAGCAGAGGCAGAATTGCCCCGGTATTTTCCGATATTACAACAGACAGGCCACTGAAAAGCCTGACCAAAGGTATCGACCAATCGGGTGGACGTAACGCTCATGGTAGAAAAACCGCCCGACACAGAGGCGGAGGGCATAAGCGCCGTTACCGTATAATAGATTTTAAAAGAGATAAATTTGATATACCTGCAAAGGTTCAAACGATCGAATACGATCCGAACAGAACGGCACGTATTGCATTATTGGCATACGCCGATGGCGAGAAAAGATATATTATTGCACCCAATGGCTTAAAAGTAGGCGATAAAGTAATTGCAGGCGAAAAAGTGACACCGGATAACGGAAATGCACTTCAAATGCGAAATATGCCTCCGGGCACATTCATCCATAACATAGAAATGACTCCCGGAAAAGGAGCAGCTCTTTGTAGAAGTGCAGGAACTTCGGCACAATTATTGGGTAAGCAAGGTAAATATGTATCCGTGAAATTACCGTCCGGTGAGGTTAGAATGATTTTGGGCGTTTGTATGGCAACGGTTGGCACCACAAGCAACCACGACCATATGAACATCAAATTGGGCAAAGCGGGCCGTAGCCGCTGGTTGGGCCGCAGGCCGCAAACCCGTGGTGTGGCAATGAACCCGGTAGATCACCCAATGGGCGGTGGCGAGGGTAAAGCTTCAGGTGGGCATCCACGTTCGCCATGGGGTGTTTACTCTAAAGGTAAGAAGACAAGAGACCCAAACAAGATGTCTTCCAAACATATAATTAGAAGAAGAAAAGCCAAAAAATAATTATAGAAAGATATGCCACGTTCACTGAAAAAAGGACCATTTGTACATTACAAACTCCAAAGAAAAATTGACACCGCAAACGAGAGCGGAAGCAAAAAAGTAATTAAAACCTGGTCCAGAGGATCAATGATTACGCCCGATTTTGTTGGGCTGACGCTAGCAGTACACAACGGAAAACAATTTATTCCGGTGTTTATAACCGAAAACATGGTAGGCCACAAGTTGGGCGAGTTTTCGAGCACACGTACCTTCCGCAGTCATCCAATTAAAAAGGGTAAATAGTAAGTATCAAAGATGGATAATATCACAACAATCGAAGCACGTGCAGTGCAAAGACATTTAAGAAAAGCACCTCGCAAAGTACGCTTGGTAGCCGACGCGGTTAGAGGTGACAGAGTTGACAGGGCTTTGAAAAAGCTAGAATTCACCAAAAAAGGATGTAGCGAAGATGTTGCGAAAGTAATCAAATCAGCCGCTGCAAACTTGCGCGATAAATTCCAGGATGAAAGATTTAACGACGAAGATTTGTACATCAAAACCATCGCTGTTGACGAAGGAATTACTATCAAAAGAATTCGACCAAGAGCACAAGGCCGCGCTCATCGCATAAACAAACGAAGCAGCCATATTACTGTAGTAGTGGCTAAAATCGAAGATGATAACAATAAATAAAAACGAGCAGTAATTTGGGACAAAAAATAAATCCAATAGGTTTTAGATTAGGAATCATCCGCGGATGGGATTCAAATTGGTATTCGGAAGATAACCAGCCCAGCCTTATACTGGAAGATGAGAAACTACGTGAATATCTAAATACACGCCTGAGCAATGGCGGACTTTCTAACGTTATTATAGAAAGAACACCAAAAAGAATATTGTTAACACTTCGTACCAGTCGTCCCGGTGTAATTATCGGTAAAGGCGGCGAGCAGATTGAACTATTGCGTGAAGAATTGAAAAAAATTACCAATAAAGAAGTTCAAATCAACGTAAGTGAAATTAAAAGACCGGAACTTGATGCTAGCCTGGTGGCACAAAATATTGCCCAACAGTTAGAATCGAGAGTTTCATTCCGACGTGCCATGAAAACCGCAATTGCATCGGCAATGCGTATGGGTGCAAAAGGTATAAAAGTACGATGCTCGGGCCGTTTGGGCGGAGCTGAAATGGCCAGAACCGAACATTATAAAGAAGGTCAGGTTCCATTGCATACCCTTCGGGCAGATATAGATTATTCCACTGCAACAGCAGCAACCATCTATGGAGCCATTGGGGTAAGCGTATGGATTTACAAAGGTGAAATTATAGGTAATGTCGATTTAACTCCGGGTGCACAAACTCGCAGTGAGATGGAATCTAAGCCTAGACACAACCGTGGTGGCAGAAAAGATCGTAAAAATCGCCGCCGTAGCAGAAAAAGTAACAGGTCTAATAACCAAAATTAGTTAATTAAACGATGTTAGAACCAAAAAGAGTTAAACGACGTCGAGTACACCGTTCAAACCTGAAAGGTAATGCCAACAGAGGTCATATGATCAACTTCGGCGATTTTGGCTTAAAAGCACTCGAACCCAAGTTCATCACTTCGCGCCAAATAGAGGCATGCCGTATTGCTATTGCACGTGCCCTGCAGCGTGAAGGAAAAACTTTTATCAGAATATTTCCGGATCAACCCATGACCAGCAAACCCGCCGAAACCCGTATGGGTAAAGGTAAGGGCGCATTGGACCACTGGGTGGCAGTAGTAAAACCAGGACGTATTCTTTTTGAGATTGCCGGTGTAAGCGAAGAAAGCGCACGTGAGGCATTGAGAAGAGCTTCGCACAAACTTCCAATTAAAACTAAGTTTGTAGTTCGCAGAGGCTACGACGATAAGTAATAAGGTATAGAATTATGAAAGCGTTTGAACTTAGAGAATTATCGATTGCAGAATTGAATGCACGTTTAAAAGACGAAAGTGCGTCATTGCAAAAATTAAATTTTTCAAAAGCAGTAACCGGACAATTAGAAAATCCGGCCCGTATCATGCAAACAAGACGGGAAATTGCGCGATTGAAAACCATTATCAAAGAAAAAAATAGTGCTGAATAAGCGTTAGGAAATTAAAATGGCAGATTTGGAAAGAGCACAAAGAAGAGAACGTATAGGACTTGTAGTCAGCGATAGAATGGATAAAAGTATAACCGTTGCATACGATCGTAAGGTTAAACACCCCATTTATGGCAAATTTATTACTAAAACAACCAAATACATGGCTCACGACGAAAATAATGAGGCAAAAATTGGTGATAAAGTAAGAATCATGTCCACCAGACCACTATCCAAGCGCAAATCATGGCGCCTGGTATCAATCGTAGAAAAAGCCAAATAATTTTTAGTAGTAATAAACGATGATACAAACGGAAACAATATTAAATGTAGCAGACAACAGCGGGGCGCGACGCATCAAATGTATTAAGGTGCTGGGCGACTCTAAACGCAGGTATGCAAGAGTAGGCGATTTAATTTCGGCCTCTGTAAGAACGGCATTACCGGGCGGCAACGTTAAAAAAGGTGATGTTGTAAAAGCAGTTATCGTAAGAACAAAAAAAGAATACCGCAGAAAGGACGGAAGCTACATCCGCTTTGACGAAAATGCTGCAGTAGTAATAAATAAAGACAAAGAGCCGATAGGAACACGTATTTTTGGGCCGGTTGCGCGAGAGTTGCGCGAGAAAAGCTTCATGAAAATTGTGTCGCTGGCTCCTGAAGTACTATAAAAGGAAAGTAAAATGCCACGTAAGTTTAATAAACAAAAAAAACTACACGTTAAAAAAGGTGATACTGTAAAAATACTCACCGGAAAGGATGTAGGCAAAACCGGGCGAGTACTTTTAGTGCAGCCCGATAAAGAAAGAGTGCTTGTAGAAGGTGTCAATATGAGAATTCATCACGACAAGCCCTCGCAAGATAACCCGCAAGGCGGAAGATTGAAAAAAGAAGGGACTATCCATATATCTAATGTTATGGTAATAGACCCTACAACTAATGAACCATCACGTATTGGCCGTAAAAGAATCGAGGAAGGCGGGAAAAGCCGCTGGGTACGATATGCCAAAACAAGTGGTGAAATAATAGATAAATAATTTATTGTGACCAATTAAGATGGCTGAAGCAAGACTATACACACAATACAAAGAAGAAATTATTCCGGCATTAAAGGAAGAGTTTACGTTAGAAAATATTATGAGAGCCCCAAAGCTCCAAAAAATTGTTGTTAACGTAGGCGTGGGAGAAGCAATTCAAGACAAAAAAGTGCTTGATAATGTGGTAGAAAACATAACCCAGATTACCGGACAAAAACCAATTGTAACCGTAGCAAAAAAATCTATATCTAACTTTAAGTTAAGAGACGGAATGCCCATCGGTTGCAAAGTTACCCTAAGATCTAAAATGATGTACGAATTCCTGGATAGACTTATCAACTTGGCACTGCCAAGAACGAGAGACTTCCAAGGCGTGCCCGATAAAAGTTTTGACGGAAGAGGCAACTATACCTTAGGGATAAAAGAGCATACCATCTTCCCCGAAATAGATACCGACAAGGTTGCAAAAATACACGGTATGGATATTACTTTTGTAACCACAGCAGAAACCGACGAAGAAGCATTTGCATTGTTGAAACACTTTGGAATGCCATTTAAAAGAAGAAATTAAGATAGAATCCTATGGCTAAAAAATCTTGGATAGCACGTAACGAAAAAAGAAAAAGAACTGTAGAAAAATATGCAGAAAAACGTGCTGCATTGAAAGAAGCAGGCGACTACGAAGGTTTGCAAAAACTACCGCGCAACGCAAGTCCAACTCGCGTACGCAACCGTTGCAGCATAACCGGCAGAAGCCGTGGATATATCCGCCAATACGGAGTTTCAAGAATCAAATTCCGCGAACTTGCCTCAGAAGGCAAGATACCTGGCATAAGAAAAGCAAGCTGGTAATTTTAATTAGTATAAATAATGACCGATCCAATAGCTGATTTTTTAACCCGTATTCGAAACGCCCAAACAGCAGGGCACCGAAGAGTTGATGTTCCGGCATCTAAAATGAAAAGAGCACTTGCCAAAATTTTGGTAGATAAAGGCTACGTTGCCAAATACATCGACATCGAAGACGGTAAACAAGGTATGTTACGGTTATTCCTGAAATACGATTCGTATGGAATGCCGGTAATCAGAGAAATTAAAAGGATGTCCAAACCAGGTTTGAGAGTATATAAAGGCTCAGCCGATATACCCCGCTCGAGAAGTGGCCTGGGCATTGTAATAGTTTCAACTTCTAAAGGCCTGATGACCGATAAAGAAGCACATAAATTGAATATAGGCGGCGAAGTTCTTTGCTCCGTTTATTAATTTTGAGTATAGAGTATAGATTATGTCTAGAATAGGAAAATTACCCATACCCATTAGTTCTAAAGTAGATTTGACCATCGGTGCAGATAACCTTATTACCGTAAAAGGCGAAAAAGGTACCACTACACTGAAAGTGCACCCCAATCTTTCGCTCGAAAAAAACGACGCCGAATTGGTTGTTAAAAGAGCCGACGATAATAAAGAAAACAAAGCACTTCACGGTTTATATCGTACTTTAATCAACAATATGGTGGTAGGAGTTACAGAAGGATACACAAAAAAACTTCTGGTAATAGGTGTTGGCTTCAGAGCGGCCGTAACAAATAATGTGTTGGAGCTGATTTTAGGCTACTCGCACCCTATTTTCTTCGTGCCGCCAGAGGGAATAAATATAGAAGTGGATACCAAAAGCAGTAAAAACCTTACTATAATTATAACCGGTATAGACAAGGAGTTGGTTGGCCAGGTTGCCGCCAAAATCCGTTCGTTCAGAAAACCGGAGCCTTACAAAGGTAAAGGTATCAGATATATTGATGAATACGTACGCCGCAAAGCAGGTAAATCGGCCGGTAAATAAGGAGTTTTAAGATGAAAAGAAGCAACTATAAAACAGAAAGAAGAAATAAGGTAAAGCGTCGTGTTAGAGGCATCATCAGCGGTACCCCCGAGCGACCACGCCTGACTGTGTACAAAAGCAATAAAAACGTTTACGTACAAATCGTTGACGACATGGCCGGCAATACCCTGGCCTCTTGCAAAGCCGATAGAAACTTAGAGAAAGCTAAATCGGCTGGCGAGGAAATTGCAAAACTTGCACAAGACAAAGGAATTAACAACATTGTATTCGATCGCAGCGGATACAGATATCATGGAATTATCAAAGCAGTTGCCGAAGGCGCTCGCGATGGTGGTTTACAGTTTTAATAGAAGAGATTTAAAATGCCAAAAGTAAGAAGAAAAAAATCTATACCGGCCGCTAACCTCAACCTTGAGGAAAAACTAGTACATGTAAACCGTGTTGCAAAAGTAGTAAAAGGTGGTCGTCGTTTCAGCTTTAACGCAATTGTAGTGGTTGGTGATGGTAACGGTGTTGTAGGCTACGGCCTCGGCAAAGCAAACGAAGTATCGGATGCCATCCAAAAAGGCTTCGACAATGCCAAGAAAAACCTGATTCGCATACCGCTAACCAGCACCAGAAGTATTTACCACGGTGTAATTGGTAAAGCAGGTGCAGGCAGAGTGCTGCTTCGCCCCGCAACCGATGGTACAGGTGTAATTGCCGGTGGAGCCGTTAAAAACTTGCTCGACGTTGCCGGAGTACACAATATTTTATCAAAATCACAAGGTTCTTCTAACCCGCATAACATGGTTAAAGCAGCTTTCGAAGCGCTAAGACAATTGACCGATCCATTGGAAGTGGCCCAAAGAAGAAATATTTCACTTAATAAAGTTTTTGAAGGTTAATACCTAACAGAGTTTATCATGAAACTACATAATATTAAAGCACCGGCCGAAAATAAAAAGAACCGTAAAAGAGTTGGACGCGGCGAGGGTTCAGGTTGGGCCGGCACCGCAGGAAAAGGCCATGATGGCCAAAAATCAAGGGCGGGTTATAAAAACAGACCTTGGTTTGAAGGTGGACAGATGCCGCTACAAAGACGTATTCCAAAGTTTGGTTTTACAAATCCAAACAGAGTGGAATTTCGTGCTATAAATATCCAAACTATTGCAGAATTTATTGAAGCGGGTAAACTGAATGACAATATTACCCTGGCCGACCTTGTAAGTTCAGGTCTGGCACACAAAAACGACCGCGTAAAATTGTTGGGTCGTGGAGAAATAGAAACTAAAGTGACTGTAGAAGCGCATGCCGCCAGTAAATCAGCTGTAGAAAAAGTTGAAAAAGCAGGTGGCTCGATAACAATTATCAATAACTAAATTACGAGCCTAGAGACGCATGAGTCTGGTAGAAAACATACGCAATATTTTTAAAATTGAAGATCTGAGGAATCGAATCCTATATACAGTAGGTATTTTATTGGTATATAGGGCCGGTAGTTATATAACACTGCCCGGTGTAGATGCTTCGGCTTTAATAGCAAGTTCAGGTAACGCATCAAGCTTACTTGGTTTATTCGATTTATTTGTTGGTGGAGCTTTCTCAAGGGCAGGTGTATTTGCTTTAGGTATTATGCCTTACATTACTGCATCTATTATTATACAGTTGGCAGGTGCAATAATGCCTTATTTCCAAAAACTCCAGCGAGACGGCGAAGAGGGCAGGCGAAAGATTACGCAATTAACCCGTTATGGAACAGTATTAATAACGGCGTTCCAGGCTATTGCATTCTCTATTAACCTTATAGCTACCGCACCACAGGCTATTGTAGTAAGCAATTTAGCATTTTCTATTACAGCGATGATTGTGCTTACCGCCGGTACCGTGTTTGTGATGTGGCTGGGTGAAAGAATTACGGACAGAGGTATAGGCAACGGTATTTCGTTAATTATTATGATTGGTATTATTGCCGCCTTACCAACCAACTTCTATAACGAGTTGGTAACCAAGCAAAACGCAATACTAGTAATTATTGAGATTGCCGCATTGATTGTAGTAATTGCTGCCGTTGTTTTATTAACACAAGGCACCAGAAGAATACCGGTTCAATACGCTAAAAGAGTAGTTGGTCGTAGAGTGTATGGCGGTACTACACAGTATTTGCCACTGAAAATAAACGCGGCAGGTGTTATGCCCATTATTTTCGCACAATCTATTATGTTTATTCCCAGTACTTTCGGTCAGTTTTTCCCTGAAAATACAACCATACAGTTTTTTACTGCCTGGTCGGCCGACTTTACGGGAGTTACGTATTCTATAGTATTTTTTATTATTTGTGTGTTTTTCACATTTTTCTATACGGCTATCGCCATCAATCCAAAGGAAATGGCCGATACCATGAAAAGACAAGGTGGTTTTATTCCGGGTGTACGTCCGGGCAAGGCTACCGTAGAGTTCATTGATAACATTTTGACTAAAATTACTTTACCGGGTTCTATTTTCCTGTCGTTTGTTGCAATTTTACCGGCCATTGCTACCGGTTTGTTAGGTGTTACGCCAGGGTTTGCCATGTTTTATGGCGGTACCAGCTTGCTAATTATAGTAGGGGTGGCGTTGGATACACTACAACAGATAGAAAGCCATTTAATGATGCGTCACTACGACGGCTTCATGAAAACCGGCAAAATAAAAGGAACACGTAGAGCCTGATGATTTATCTGAAGAGCGAAAATGAGATAGATAAAATGCGTAAAAGCGCATTGCTGGTCTCAAGAACTCTCGGAGAAGTTAGTAAAGTAATTGAGCCGGGTATTGAAACCGGCAAACTGGATCGGATTGCCGAAGATTATATAAAAAAAAATAACGGCAGACCGGCTTTTAAAGGATACGGTTCGCCCAGAAATCCTTTTCCCGCAACACTTTGTATATCTGTAAACGAAGAAGTTGTACATGGAATACCGGGAAGCAGAGTATTGAAGGAAGGCGATATTGTATCGGTAGATTGCGGCGTAGAGCTGGATGGCTATTTCGGCGACCACGCTTTTACGTTTGCGGTAGGCGAAATTGACGACAAAGTAATGAAACTGTTACAAGTAACGTTACAATCGCTTTATAAAGGAATTGATCAGGCAATACACGGTAATAAAATTGGTGATATTGCTTATGCCGTACAAAGTTACTGCGAAGGACATGGATACGGCGTTGTACGCGATTTGGTAGGCCACGGGTTGGGTAAAAATTTACACGAAGACCCATCGGTACCGAATTTTGGCCGAAAAGGTCGCGGTGAAAGGTTAAGAACGGGCATGACATTAGCTATAGAACCTATGATTACCATGGGTACCTGGCGGGTCAAAACCCTGAAAGATGGCTGGACTATCATCACAGCAGATGGGAGTCTGGCGGCACATTTTGAACATGATATTGTAGTTCGTGAAGGAAGTGCTGAAATTCTCAGTACTTTTGATTATATTGCTGAGCTATCAAAAAATCAAGAAAATATATTTTACCATGGCTAAACAAGAGCCCATTAAACAAGACGGAGAAATAGTAGAAGCTTTACCTAACGCGCAGTTTATTGTGCGCTTGGAAAACGGGCACGAACTATTGGCGCATGTTTCCGGTAAAATGCGAATGTTTTACATTAAAATATTGCCCGGCGATCGGGTGGCAGTAGAAATGTCGCCATACGATTTGAGCAAGGGTAGAATTACATATAGATATAAATAACTAAAGGTTATGAAAACAAAATCTTCGGTAAAAAAAAGAAGCTCGGATGACAAACTCGTTAGGAGAAAAGGGCGTCTTTTTATAATTAACAAAAAGAACCCACGTAACAAACAGCGTCAAGGTTAATTATTTAATTAGATAAAAATATATGGCACGTATTGCTGGAATAGATTTACCAAAAAACAAACGCGGTGTTATTGCCCTGACTTATATATATGGTATCGGGAAAACAACTGCTGAGCAAATTTTAAATAAAGTTGGGCTTGATCCAAACCAAAAGGTACAAGACTGGGACGAAGATCTGGTTGTAGAGCTTCGCAGACTGCTTGACGAAGAATACAAAATAGAAGGTGCACTTCGAAGTGAAGTGAACGGAAATATAAGGCGCTTAATTGAAATTGGGAGTTACCGTGGTGTACGTCATAGAAAAGGGTTGCCGGTTCGCGGGCAACGCACAAAAACGAATGCACGTACCAGAAAAGGTAAAAAACGTACCGTCGCTGGCAAGAAAAAAGTAACTAAATAAGATAACTGAGTTTAATAATGGCGAAAAAACAAAGTAAAGCAGCGTCAGCCGCTGCAGCGAAAAGAAAGAAGAAAAAACAAATTAGCGACCCAAACGGTTTTGCATTTGTAAAAGCTACATTTAACAATGTGATTGTTACTATTACCGACGGAACCGGTGGGGTGCTATCATGGTCGTCTGCCGGTAAAGAGGGTTTTAGGGGTTCAAGAAAGAACACCCCTTATGCCGCACAATTGAGCGCAGAAACAGCAGCCAGAACTGCTTATGATATGGGGCTTCGTAAAGTAGAGGTTTTTGTAAAAGGACCGGGAGCCGGCCGCGAATCTGCAGTCAGAGCAATGGCTAGCGTTGGCTTGGAAGTTACCGCTATAAAAGACCGCACGCCCATTCCACACAATGGATGCCGTCCACCCAAACGTAGAAGAGTTTAATCGTAAGAAATATTTATAATGGCAAGATATAGAGGTCCTAAACAAAAAGTTGCTAGACGTTTTAAAGAACCCATTTTTGGGCCTAGCAAAGCATTGGAGCGCAAACCATACGGCCCGGGACAGCACGGCCGTTCCAGATTTCACAGAAAATCGGAATATGCAATCCAGTTAGAGGAAAAGCAAAAAGCAAAATATACCTATGGATTGCTGGAAAAACAATTCCGCAACCTTTACGAAACTGCAAACTCCAAAGAGGGCGTAACTGGTGATATTTTACTTCAACTGCTGGAAAGCAGGCTGGATAATGTGGTTTACAGATTAGGCTTTGCTAAAACAAGGCGCCAAGCACGCCAAATGGTGTCGCATAAACATATTGTGGTAAACAATGGCTTGGTTAATATACCATCGTATATGGTAGAGCCGGGCGATGTCATTTCCTTACGTCCAAAATCAAGAGGATTGGAGATAGTGGAAGATGCGCTGCAAGGTGCTTCAAGAAGCAGATTCAAATGGTTGGAAGTAGATTCCAAATCAAAATCAGGTAAATTCCTATATGTACCCACTATAGAAGAAATACCTGAGAATATAAATGTTCAGCTTATTGTTGAGCTTTATTCTAAATAATTTTATAAAATTTTTTATTTGTTATGAGTAATTACAGTATTCAAATGCCCGACAGCCTAAATGTGGCCAAAGACGAAGACAGTTTCGGAACGTTCGTTTTGCAGCCGCTGGAAAGAGGATTTGGTGTTACCATTGGTAACTCGTTCCGTAGAGTATTGCTATCATCACTACCGGGTATTGCAATTACTGCTGTGAAAATAAACGGCGTCGATCACGAATATGCCAGCATTAAGGGCGTAAAAGAAGACGTTTACGAAATCATCCTTAACTTGAAACAAGTACGTTTCAAACAGGTAGAGCAGAGCAGTGGCGTTATTCATCTTTCAACAAAAGAAGGCGCAACTCAATTGACTGCCAACGACATTGGCGAGGCAACCGCAGAATATGAGGTGCTAAATCCGGAGTTGGTTATCGCTAACCTGTCTGAAGATGCCAAAATAGAGATGGAACTCAGAATTGGCAGAGGCCGCGGCTATGTGCCGGCAGAAGAGATGTCATTCGAAGAAGATGATTTACAGCTTATACCCATTGATGCAATTTTTACACCCATAAAATCGGTTAAATACAACGTAGATAACGTAAGGGTTGGGCAAAGAACCGACTACGAAAAGCTGGTTATGGATGTAGAAACAGACGGCTCGGTAAATGCAAAAGAAGCATTGACCATTGCAGGAAAAATCCTGAAAGAGCATATAGAGAAATTCATTACTGAAAAAATTGATGAGCCATTTACTCAAGAAGAAGAGGAAGTGGATGCAGAAAAACAAAGAGTGGCAAACCTTTTACGCACCAGCATTGAAGACCTTAACTTGAGTGTGCGTGCCTATAACTGCCTGAAATCTGCAAATATCAATACCATTGGTGAATTGGTAACCAGAGATGAACAAGATTTACTGAAATTCAGAAACTTTGGTAAAAAATCGTTGGCAGAACTACAGGGCGTAATTGAAGAGAAAAAACTTCAATTCGGCATGGATGTATCAAAATATTTGGATTAAGATTTAAAGGAAAAACGAAATGCGTCACAGAGTAAAAGGTAGAAAATTAAGCCGTAAAACCGCTCATAGAAAAGCGACATTGCAAGCATTGGCCAAGGCTTTGATTTTAGAGAAATCTATAGTTACAACCGTTGCAAAAGCAAAAGAATTAAGAGTATTTGTTGAGCCGCTTATCACAAAATCCAAAGAGGATATACAAGTCAACAGAAGTGTTGTATTTGCCGCTTTGCATGATAAAGAAGCCATTAAAGAACTATTCGATGTGGTGGCGCCCAAAGTTGGCGACAGACCCGGTGGTTACACCAGAATAGTAAAGGCAGGTTTTCGCGGTGGCGACGGCGCCGACTTAGCCGTGATTGAATTGGTTGATTTTAACGAGTCTGAAACGGAATCGAAAGGTAAGGGCAAAAAGAGAACCCGTAGATCCGGTAGTGCCAAAAAAGCCGAAGCTTCTGCTAAAACGCAGAAAGCGACTAAATCCGAAGAGCCAAAAGATACTCAGAAGGAAGAGGTAAAAGCAGAAGTGGAAGAAACCAAAGCTGAAGAAGCTAAGGTTGAAGATGTTAAAGCTGAAGAGCCAAAAGTGGATGAAACTGAATCGGAAAAAGATTCCGAGTAGTTATACGTTATTGTAAATAAAGTAAGTACTTGTTCATTGGGCGGGTACTTATTTTTTTGGCCGGAACTAGCCAAACGTACAAAGTTAAAAATAGATTGATTTATTTAATAAATAATTTTGTACTTATCTAAAAGTTCCTTATCTTTGGTTTCTGTCTTGGAAATGAAATTGAAACTCATAGATAAGCAGTGTTCTTTGATTTGATTTTGAGCATTTAACAGATTGTTTGTGCGAGCTTTAATGA
>CAZTOG010000016.1:0-6542 GCA_964615135.1 uncultured Balneolaceae bacterium
GGTTGTCAAGATGATTTTTTTGGTTTGGTGTCGTCTTTTAAGCTGCCGCACAACGATCAAGTATAAGCGTAGTGCGGGTTTTCGAAGATGATATTTTCATTTTATCCAAAATTTTATTTCGTGACGAATTGTTCAATTTAGCAATAATTCCCGCATTACGCTTATACAATGTTGTGCAATCGTACTTTTTAAAACAGTATTTAGATACGACTTTCTTGTAACTTCTGTTTAAGAAAGCTCTAATTCAAAATCGATTCAATATAATTACTTGCATTTTCCTTTTGAAAGTAAACGTTCTCAGCGTTAAAATCCTTTATTTCGAAGCTATCCTTCCAATTAACTTCCAAATAGGATGTATTGGATATAATATAAGAGTCTAAAACAATGCCTTGACTTTCAACTTGTGGTTGAATTTTCTCTTTTATTACTTTATGAAATTGAATTTTAGGATCATTCATACCTCTAGAGTTTCTGATGCCTTTTGGATCAATAAACTTGATATTTTGTTTGTCCTTTTCAACTACCCAAAGAATAAAATCTGGGTAGAAGTTATTTCCCTCAGCAAAAAAACCAATTCCTTTTCTGCTTTGATTACGGAGAACATGAACTTCTTTGTCTTTTAAATTTTCTGGATTTTTTGCTACATAAGTAAATAAATCGTCTAAAAATTGCTTTTCAGATTTGTCTAAAGCTATTGGGCTTACCTTTATTAAATTCTCATATGTCTTTCCAATGTATACCAAAGGTTTATACAAATGGAGCACATTATCAAAGGCACTGGCTTCGGTAGCTATCTGAACTTCATTAAATGTAGGCTTTAAAACCTCTTCTTTCAGTTCTTCTACCTTGTTTTGATACTGTTCAATATCTTCCGCGCTATTTAAACGAAAATCATACTCTAATACGAAATTCTCATTTGTTTCATTTAAAACAACTGCTTCTATATGCTCAGAATTGAATTGATTTTTATAAAACAAATAGAATTGGTCACAATACTTTTTAAGCAAAGTTTCAGCGATTTCTTGCCATAAAAACACATTGCCAAAACTATTAAACCCCATTTTATGGGATGGCACTAATAAATTGTACCAAGAAACATTGTTAAGTATTTCTTTTAAAGCTTCTATTGTGATTGAAAGGTTTGAATAGGATTTGTCTGACTTGTAGTTTTGCATATCCAAATACAACTTATTCCAATCCAATAAAGCTAAGTGGTTATTTTGTAATACTGCTTTCTCCTTCTGAAGTTCGATACCTGACTTACTTGTTTGTAATATGTCAATTTTTGGATACATATCTAATTCAGCCAATCTTCCTTCAAACAAATCAAGATTTAATTCTAAGCGAATCAATTCCTTTCTTTTAAAGCTTTCACTATCCTTTACTTGGATAAGATTGAGCTTTCTTTCATTGACTATTTTCTTTTTCTCGGTAGGAATTTTAATCGTTATCCAAGAAGAATCATTGGTTGGTAAGCCTTCTTCTTCCAAGAATGCCTTAAACTGCTCCATATAGTTGGCTTGAACACCAAAAATTTGTAGTGTTTCTAAATGTCTTAACCAAGGTTTTAGTGTTCTTACATTCTCCGGTTTTTGATAGTCATCTAAACCTGTTGAACGTTTTAAAGAAAAATTATAACCTTTTAATCGTACACCTCTTCCAAACAACTGTATGATTTGTGATCCTTCACTTTTACCTACATTCATTAATCCCATAGAAGAAACACGCCAAGACGACCAGCCTTCTGTAAATTTCTTTGAACCAATTAATAAATTAATGGGAGATTCGTCCTCATTAATATTTTTAAATAAAGAGCTTGAAAAATCTCGTTCGCCTCCTAGAACGCCATTGTCAACAGCCAAATTGTATAGTTTTTTCTCATCACCAACATTAATAACACCAAAATAATCTGCTCCCCCCACTCTTAAACCTAATTCTCCATCGGCTCCAACTAGATTATCTAAATACAGATTAGCACCTATGGTGGTGTTATTAAAAACCAATTCATTAATTCCCGTAAATACATCTTCAGCGCTAATATTCTGTTCTATTAAATAACTAAAGGAAGTTTCGAAAATAGAAAAGCCTTTACTATCTACCAAACCGGCTTTATTTTGAAGAATAGCATCTATATTCTCAATAGACTTTTGCGGACTTTTCAAAAATTCTGTCAAAAAATAGATGATTTCTAAAACATCGGAAACGTCTTTTCCATTTTCCTTACGAACCGCATTTACTTTTCCACCTACAAATACCCACAATGGTTTGTGCAATAAGAAATCTCTAAGTTGATTCCCTTTTTCTTTAAATATTAATTGTTGTTGAAAAAATGAAATAAGATTAGCGGTTAAATATACATTCCGATACTCGTTGTCGTCTTCTTTTAAATTAAGAATACGATAATCTTTTCCATATCCATCTTCATAAAAGTATTTGTAAGAATAATCAAAAAGAATACTCTTGGCATATTCTTGCATAAACTCTTCCTTATCCTTTTTTCTGGAAATAGCATTAATTGCTTGACCAAAGGTGGCAGAGTATTCAAAAGCAAAGCCTGTTTCACTTAATTGATCACGAAAAGGCTTCCATTTTTCACCTCCCATTCCACCGTGACCTTCATCTATTAAAACGAGGTTATCTGTTTCAAAACTATCAACAGCAACTCTTTTATCTCCACTTTCATCGGCTAGTTTTGTGATTTCTAAAATTTCAACCTCTCTACCAGAGAACATTCCTGGAGTATCTTTATTGAAAATAGAGGATTGTATACCTGATAGTTTAAACTCTTCTAAATGCTGCTTTGATAAACCTTCATTGGGTGTAATAAGTAACACCTTATTTTGATGGTGCAGGTTATATTTACGGGTATAATGCAAATACTGTTTGATATTGATATGCATAATCAAGGTTTTCCCTGAACCTGTTGCATTCCAAAACGCCAACTTATTTAAACCTGCTAAAGTAAAAGGTTGCGCTATAAATACATCCTTTTTCTTTTTTCCTCTTAAGTTTGAAGGATCGACTTGCTTTAAATTAAACTCCTTTACATACTGGTTGAGCTCTGCCAACAACTTCGTTTTATTAGAAAAATATTTATCCAGATATATCTCGGTAAATAGTAAGGATAGGTATTGGAAGTATTTCCAAGTAATCATTTCCTCTCTATTTTCAGATATCTCTTTGGTGAAGCGTACAATATTATCATCATAAGCCCTAAGCATATCTTTATTAAGGTGCTCTGTTGGGTATTGGTGATTTAATAAGCTTTGCAAATAAATCGTATTCCCTTCCTCGGTATAACCTTCGTTGATAGAGTATTTTAATTCCGTAAATATCTCTACACCATTTTTACCTACGATTTTCTTACCAATACTATCAATTCCAAAAAGAGAAAGTAGATATTTATTGAGTACTAAGGTGTCGTGAAAATTCGCCATTATAATTCGTTTACATTAAACATCTTATTGAAGAAGGTTTCTTCTATCATTTTCACTTTAAACTGGTCCTCTCCAGTTCTAAAGTTCGTAAGATTGTGATCTCCGTTGATATAGATTTGATCAAACTCTGAAGTACGTTCACTTTCAAATAATCTTCTAAATACTTCCTCTGTTTCTTTATTGGAAGTGGTTTCTAAGTTTCTCCAAATCACCAATGTCTTTACACCTTCTCTTGTAGTACCTTCTACAAACTTAATATCTTTGGTGCGTTGTATGTGTTCTACATATAAACCTATGAGGTAATTAAAGGTCTCTACCAAATCTACCTTGGTAGGAATGAGCTCATTATTTTCAGTTACTTTTAATTTGTAGTCGAAAGGATTTTTGAAAATCTCTATATTAAATAGGTGGTCTCTACTTTCCACATCTAGCATATACTGTAGTAAATACTCTTCTTGTGCATCTTCATCAAAGCCTAATTCACCTAAATCTTTTTGTGCAAGAACTAAGTTGTTTAAAGTGTCTTCATAAGATTCTAAGACTTGGTATTTAAATAGTTGAGAAATACCTTCTGTATCTTGAGGTTTGCCATTTTTCCAGTTGTCGGAATAAATTACTTTTTGTACTCTGGGTTTGGTAACTGTATAAAAATGCTCCCCAATCTCAACTAAAAGATATTTATTATTTAATTCCTGGTTCGGTAATTTTTTATTTAATCTAATTACTGCGTGAGCTGTCGTTCCAGAACCGCCAAAATAATCTAGTACAAAACCAGTATTATTATTTAATCCTGCATAAACACAATCCTCTACTAAATGAATTGATTTAGGAAAAAGTGGATCTATTATTTTAGTATATGGAACTATATCTCCAAGTAATTCAGTTCCATATTTTTTTGCACTGTATTTCTTTTTAGTCCATATACTTTTAAAATTAATTTTATTTTTTATTCTTCTAATTCTCACAACTTTTGCTGTTTCATCAAAATAGGGATGCAACTCATCTAAATGTTTTTCAACAGTCTCTCTACCTAGCACCCATTTTCTTTCGACACCATCATTATCAATCGGATAAACATAAATAACCCCATCTTTAGTTTCATTTCTTTTTGGATGAAAATCATCATCACAAACATCTCCAACTCCAATTACATTTAAGTTCTTAACAAGAATAGGATAAAAACAAGTTTTACTTGACTCTCTTAAGTAATTTTTTGTTTTTCCTTTAGCCGTATTCATTAGATCCCGAATATCTGGATTGTCATCTCTTATTTCTTTAGCAATACTTTCAACTTTATCATCATAGCAAAACATTGCATTTTCTCCTGAAGTTGAAATGTTTTTACTCATTGTTCCTCCAGGATTATGAATAATAGAAATGTCTTTAACCTTTTTTAGTGGAAAAATATCTTTCAAAAGTCGTTTTAAATGAAAATTTTCAGCTTCATCAATTGCAACAATATGATTTCCATTGACTTTCTCCAATATCTTAGAAAGATTTAAAACTTGATTCATAAAGGATAGCCAAGAGGAGTCTTTAAAATTATTTTTATATAAAATGGAGTTAGAATCTGTATTATAAGGAGGATCAATATAAACAGTACTTATCTTTTCATTATACTTCTCTTGCATCAAATTCAAGGCTTGAAAGTTTTCTGAATTAATTAATAATCCATTGGTCTCTTCATCCAAATTATAGAATTCAGCCATGAGTTTATCTTTAAACTCTTCCGAGAAAAACTTGGTGTCTAGTACGGCGTATTTTATGCTTGGTGGTAAGTTGTCTTCACTTAATTCGTTCAGTGAAATAGGTGAATCTTCATTTATTTTTAACTGTGAATTGTTCAATGAACATTGAAAACTAAAAAGGCTTTGCCATTCTTGCATTTGCTCTTCATTATTAAAAATCTCCTCATAATATTTCGCTGGAATTTTATCCATCGTAATACAATAATCCGTACGAATTACAAACTTCTTTTTAAGCCACAGTTTCTTTTGAAAATCTTCTATTTGCGCCAAAAAAGTAACAATCTTATCGGCAACGGTTTTGAAGGCTTTTATTTTGGATAATTGCGCAGTGAAAAAGGCAGGATTTTCGGTGTTGATATCATCAATAAACAAAATTTCATTTTTGATATAGAAATCCAATTCTCTTCTTAAAAAACCACCTAACTCTTTATGGATGAAATAATCAAAAGTGTTTCGGGATACATAATCATTCAAATGTTTTTCAACTAATGTTCTGCTTTTATTTTTCTCTGTAGGAGCAGAACCAGAAGCACATATTTCCGCAAAGTCAACAGGAAGGTTGGAGGAAATTGTTTCAAATGCTTCTTTCATTAAGGCATCTTGCTTCACCGATTTTTTATGCAATTCGTAAGTAAAGTTTATAGCAAGATTATTGCCATCTACTTCAATAGGTTCTTCTTCATATATGGCAAAACGTCTCTCGCCATCGCCTTGTGTTTTGTTGTTGTTTTGCTCTGTGGATGCTTCTTTCAATTGAAAAACCACTTTCTTGTCATGAGGCAATACAAAGGAATAATTTTTCAGATACTCCGATGTCTTAATATAATATTGATCTGCATTTGCCCAGTGCAATTTCACTTCTTCACCTTCATAAGGAATGGCATACACATCTTTTTTATACCTGCGCTGGGATATGAAATCCCCTTCTTTGTAATAACGCTTAAAGAAATTAGTCAAATGAGAAAATATTTCCTGCTCCATTGCTGTAAGATCCACTGAAGCTTCAATAGCTTTCTGGAGTTCAAGATATTTGGGAGAACTTTCTCTTACCACACCAGCATTATCTAAGCTTGTCCCTAACTTATCCAAATCTTGTTGGAGCTGCACGCTGTCTTTGGATTGGGTTTGGCTAAGAATTTCTTTGATATCTTTAGGTAATTGTTTCTCAATAAATTGATTGACATCCTCTCTTTTTTGGTTCATAATTCGGTAAATACCAAAATCCAAATCTGCTTTGTCAATTTCAAAGATTTCTCTTAATACCGCCTGTAGTTTTTCGTAATTCTTCATTGTATATTTTCCAATTATATTAATTCAAAAGAAATGGTGAATATTTCTTCATCTGTTATTGTTCTGT
>CAZTOG010000017.1:0-4667 GCA_964615135.1 uncultured Balneolaceae bacterium
CTTGAACGTTTAGTTCTTCGAAATCCCGCACTTCGCCAATACTTTTCCCGTTAGGCACCATTAGACACATTTATTATGAAATTTTTGATATTTACAATACTTGCATCAATTTCGCTTTATACTGATTTATTTAGTCAAACATTCTTGAGTCAGATTAAAGTAGGTCAAAAAATGCCCCAAGAAATTCGCACTGGTGGTTTCATAGAATCAAAAGGAGAGGACTGTAGTTGCAAAGTTTATACTATAGAATATGAAATTGACAAATCTCAACTTGGAAATGGTGGTGCGAATTTAGCAGAAACCATAGGTATCCATTATGATCAAAACAATATTGTAACTGGCATCATAAATATCTCACTTCGAACTAATGAAAAAGATGCGTACACTGTATATATAGGTGAAATGAGTGAGTTTTTACGTAATCAATCAATGATAAAAGACTGGAAATTTATTAATGCACGCGACACAAATGGAGGTATAGTTGATGGCATTTTTTATTTCACGTACAGCTATCAAAATGGTGAGTTATATAAATCCATTGGAGTAATAAAAAGTGCCGTAATTAATGAGACATTTATACCGAATTCAAGTTACACACCAAAACTTAAAAACTGACATGCCTAATCTAATTGATTTGAAAAATGCAACAACAGATTTTTTCAAACAATATTGGAATGAATCTAATGGATTAGCACCTGTTTGGTCTATTAACTGGCATTTTTTTGATACTATTCCGAATCATGATAAGCGTGGCTGTTACGCTTTACTCAAAGTTGATGAGGTAGTTTATATCGGTTCTGGTATAGGAACTGGTTTCGGCTCTTATAAGGATTGCGGATTAGGAAAGAGGCTCAAGAAGTATTGGAGATTAGATAAATCTGAAAATGGAACTAGAAGGTACAAACCATCTTTACACTGGTCAGAATTGACAAGTATTGTGACAATTGGCTTTCCTTCAAATCATTATTGGATCGCCTCATCATTGGAAATCTATTTGATAAACAGATTGAGTCCAATCAAAAATATTCAGCACATTAAAAACGGTGCCTAACAAGCGGTATATGCTAAACTGCCTGATTCTACTCTATTTTTTTTGCAGTTCAGCACATACCGCCACCCGTTGTGCGTCACCCTAAAAACCCACCGCACATTTAGCACATTTGGTTTTTCCGACACTCAAAGCCAACGCTAAAAAACCAAAAGAGCTAAATCACCCACCGCTGACAAAGAAGAATTGTTAAAAACTATAATTAAGTATTTGCTTAAATAAGAAAACTACTTGTATTTTTGCTGCGTTATTAAATCCTAAACAAGGAAATTATGGAAAACAATCAATCGTGTATCCGTGTGTTTGCCGACAAGGTTCAAATAGACAATTGTAGAGAAATACTTCAAACCAACGACAAGGCATTCAGTCAACTGAGTGGACTTTTAGCATTGGCAGGAAACGAAGTAAGGTTAAAAATCTTATTTCTCTTAGAAGAAGAAAACGAACTTTGTCCTTGCGACCTTTCAGACATTCTCGGAATGAGCATCCCTGCCGTTTCGCAACACCTCAGAAAACTAAAAGACGGAAACGTCATTGAAGGTAGAAGAGAAGGACAAACCATTTTCTACTCTTTGAAACAGGAGCAACTTACTTTACTTCGTCCATTTTTTAAACACATCATAAACAATTCAAAAAAGGAAACAGTATGAACAAGAAAAACAACAGACTTGTCGGAGCGGGTGTGCTTTCGGCAGTAGCAGCATCACTTTGCTGCATTACACCTGTATTGGCTCTTATTTCAGGAGCTTCAGGAGTGGCATCTACCTTTTCATGGATGGAACCAGCAAGACCTTATCTAATCGGTATCACCGTTTTGGTATTGGGCTTTGCTTGGTATCAGAAACTCAAACCACGAACAGCCGAAGAAATCCAATGTGATTGCGAAGAAGACGAAAAAAAACCCTTTATGCAGACCAAAACATTCTTGGGAATTGTAACCGTGTTTGCAGCCTTGATGCTCGCTTTTCCAAACTATGCACACATTTTCTATCCTTCAAACGACAACAAGGAAGTTGTAATCGTCAATGCTTCTGACATCCAAACGGTAACTTTTGATGTAAAAGGAATGACTTGCAATGGTTGTGCTTCACACGTAGAAAATGATGTGAACAAATTGCCAGGCATTGTTAAGGTAGATGCGATTTATGAAGAAGCGATTGCCAAAGTAGAATTTGACCAAACCAAAGTGAGTATCGCTCAAATTGAAGAAGCCATCAACGGTACAGGTTACAAAGTGGTTGGCAAGAAATAGTATTTTTTTGCCTTTTGTATTTAAGAACTTAATTAAATAATTACACAATGAAAAAGAATTTAATTCTATTGAGTGCTTTGTTCCTAATTGGAATTGCTCAGCTCAATGCACAATGTTGCAAACCGACTGACAATAAAGCACAAACAGCAAATACAACACAGCAAGAAGGTAAGACCCTGCAACTGAAAATCACGGGAATGACTTGTGCAGGTTGTTCCAACCATATTTCAAATGCCCTCAAAGAAGTGGACGGCATTATTGAACACAAAGTGGAATATCCGGGCGATTTGGCAACCATCCAATACGACCCAAAGAAAACAAATCCTGACGCTATCATCAAGGTTATTGAGCAGACAGGCTATAAAGCCGAAATCATTAAGGAAAATCAAAAAGAGAAATCATTATGAACAAAGAAATAATAAAACTTGACATCATAGGAATGACCTGCGACCATTGTGCAACAGGCATTGAAAAATTACTTTCCAAAAATGAAGGTGTAAAAGAAGCTAATGTGAGCTATCCAAAAGCTACTTGCGAATGTTCTTTTGACCCTACCAAAACCAGCAAAGAAGAAATCATTAATACCATCAACGGCACAAAAAACTATCGTGTAAAAAGTGAAATCCCTGATAATGGAAACAGCGGAATTAATCAATTTGATTTAATCATTATCGGTGGCGGTTCGGCTGCATTTTCGGCAGCAATCAAAGCCGAAAGTTTAGGATTATCGACCTTAATGGTAAACGGTGGTTTGGACTTTGGCGGTACTTGTGTCAACGTGGGTTGTGTGCCTTCTAAAAATCTTATTCGTGCAGGCGAGTCGGCTTATCACGCTACACATTCCAACTTTGAAGGCATCAAGCCAAAAGGAGTTGATATTGATTTCGCTCAAATCATCAAAGACAAGAAAAAATTAGTAGCCACACTTCAAGAGAAAAAATATATGGATGTGGTAAGCGATTTTGAAAACCTGACTATGCTAAAAGGTTGGGCAAAATTCAAAGACAACAAAACCATTTTGGTTGATGGCAAGGAATACAAAGCCTTCAAATTTTTAATTGCTGCGGGAGCTACGACCAACATTCCGACTATTGAAGGATTGGACAAAATTGACTACTTGACCAACGTTTCCCTTTTCGACTTGGAAGAAAAACCCGAAAGCTTGACCATTATGGGAGCAGGTTACATAGGTTTGGAAATTGCAATGGCGTACAATCGTTTAGGCGTTAAAGTCCGAATCATTGAATTTACCGACCGTGTTCTACGGACACAAACCCCAGACATCAGTGAAGCATTGGAAACCCAAATGCGAAAAGAAGGCATTGAAATCTTACCTAATTTCAGAGCCGTGAAATTCGAGAAACAAGCGAATGAAACCATCATTCACTGTAAATGTCCTGACGGTTCATTTACGCAAATTATAGAAAAAGGTAAGGTAGTAATTGCCACAGGCACAAAAGCCAATACAAGCCAATTAGGGTTAGATAACATTGGTTTGGAACTCACCAAAAGCGGACATATCGCTGTGAATGAAAAAATGGAAACCAATCTACCTAACATTTACGCAGCAGGTGACGTAACCAACACCCCTGCATTTGTTTATACAGCCGCTTTTGAAGGTAAAATTGCCGTTGAAAATGCGTTCTCAGGAACAGATAATAAAGCCGATTATTCTTCTTTACCTTGGGTGGTGTTTACTGACCCACAAATTGCAGGGGCAGGTTTAGATGAAGCACAGGCAGAATCAAAAGGCATTCCGTTTGAAGTGTCAAAATTGGAATTGAAAGACGTACCGAGAGCCATAGCAGCCAACGACACAAGGGGTTTCATCAAACTCATTCGTAACTCGGAAACTGACAAACTTATAGGTGCAAGAGTAGTCGCACCCGAAGGTGGAGAACTCATACAACAATTAAGTATGGCAATCAAATACGGAATAATGGTGAAAGACTTAGCAGACAGTTTCTACCCTTATTTGACTTTGGGAGAAGGTATAAAATTAGCAGCAATAACTTTCGGAAAAGACGTATCAAAATTAAGTTGCTGTGCCAGTTAATCCGCCCCAAAGGCACACACTCTTGCAAGTCGCACCAGCCAACGCTTGACCAAAACTTGCAAGAGAGAGTGCCTTCCCTACCCCAAAAAATCCTACCTTTGAAAATTGACTAAACCGACTGAAAATAAAGGGCGAACGCACAACATTGTGTATAAGCAATAGCGGGTGAAGTGGTAAAATCAAGGTCTGTGCTTTTAATAAGCTTTGTGCTAAACTGAAAGGTTTGTACTTTCAAATCCGCTACTGCTCATACACGAAACCGTTAGGCAATATTTTAAAAAAAGCTCAACATCGATATCAGATAATCAAAA
>CAZTOG010000018.1:0-3479 GCA_964615135.1 uncultured Balneolaceae bacterium
ACGTCAAGTCATCATGGCCCTTACGTCCAGGGCTGCACACGTGCTACAATGGATGATACAGAAGGCTGCCACCCGGCGACGGGGCGCAAATCCTTAAAGTCATTCTCAGTTCGGATTGGAGTCTGCAACTCGACTCCATGAAGTTGGAATCGCTAGTAATCGCGTATCAGCAATGGCGCGGTGAATACGTTCCCGGGCCTTGTACACACCGCCCGTCAAGCGATGGAAGTCGGGAGTACCTGATGCAGCCGTGCCAATTCCCTTCGGGGAAAGGCAGGTCGTTAGGGTAAGCCTGGCGACTGGCGCTAAGTCGTAACAAGGTAGCCGTACCGGAAGGTGCGGCTGGATCACCTCCTTTCAAGGAGTGTCCGTTGCCTTGGGCTCGTCTCAAACAATCTGTTGAGTGCTCGGGATCCTGCCTGGTGCAGTGACCGGGCCGGCGTGCGGCACCCTGCCGGGCGCGAGCTGCCGCGAGGGGCTTGTAGCTCAGGTGGTTAGAGCGCACGCCTGATAAGCGTGAGGTCGGTGGTTCAAGTCCACCCAAGCCCACAAGGGAGCGCTGGATAGGCCGGGCCGCCGGCGGCATTGAGGGGCTATAGCTCAGTTGGCTAGAGCACCTGCTTTGCAAGCAGGGGGTCCGGGGTTCGAGTCCCCGTAGCTCCACGCATTTGATATTTTTTTTGTATGCTCTTAGGCGGGGCTTTGGTCCCCCGCGGGGGCGTTGTTCTTTGACATGGTGAAGAAGTAATCTAACAATATATAGTACGTTGTATTTTAGTATGGCAGTGCCGAGTATTTAGTACGTTAGTATTTAGTACGTTGGTATCTGGTATTTGGTACGTTAGTATTTAATGCCGGATGCTTTGGTATGGCAGTGCTCATGCATAAATACGTAGTATGATAGTATAGTATATAGTATATACAAAAACAGTGCGTGTGCGTCGTATTCGGCGTGCGCGTACGCCTAGGGTAGGCGTTCGGTATTTTCCGGGCGTCTGCAATGAATCGAGAAACATTGAAGCTCAGTTTTTGTGTGTGGTCGGCGGCGGTGCCGTGCAGACCATATAATAAAAGCAAGTAAGGGCACACGGTGGATGCCTAGGCATGCAGAGGCGATGAAGGACGTGTCAAGCTGCGATAAGCTGCGGGGAGTTGCATAATAGCGTTGATCCGCGGATGTCCGAATGGGGCAACCCACCTGCCGTTTACGGCGGGTATCTATCCGCAAGGATGGAGGCGTACCCGGGGAACTGAAACATCTAAGTACCCGGAGGAAAAGAGAACAATAGTGATTCCGTAAGTAGCGGCGAGCGAACGCGGAGCAGCCCAAACCCGTCTCCACGGAGGCGGGGGTTGTAGGACCTGCGCGATGCGCACCCACTTAAATTGAAGCCGTCTGGAAAGCGGCGCCGCAGAAGGTGAAAGCCCTGTAGTTGTGCGGTGGGTGTGTTGGCGGGTATCCTGAGTAGTGCGAGGTCGGTGAAGCCTTGCATGAACCAGCCGGCACCATCCGGTAAGGCTAAATACATCTGCATGACCGATAGTGGACAAGTACCGTGAGGGAAAGGTGAAAAGAACGCCGAGAGGGCGAGTGAAATAGTACCTGAAACCGTGTGCTTACAAGCGGTCGGAGCTGCGGCTCTTACTTTGGTTGTTAGCGCCATTAGTCTGGCAGCCTTGTTTGGCAGGTTCCGCGACAGCGAAACCGGTTAAAAAAACAAGGGTCGGGGCGCGAACGACTGAAGTAAGGGCCGTGGTGACGGCGTGCCTTTTGTATAATGAGCCTACGAGTTGCTCCTGTTGTGCGAGGTTAAGCCGCTTAGCGGTGGAGCCGCAGCGAAAGCGAGTCTGAATAGGGCGTGCAGTACAGCGGGGCAGACGCGAAACCGAGTGATCTATCCATGGTCAGGGTGAAGCGGTGGTAAGACACCGTGGAGGCCCGAACCCACTAATGTTGAAAAATTAGGGGATGAACTGTGGATAGGGGTGAAAGGCCAATCAAACTCGGAGATAGCTCGTACTCCCCGAAATATATTTAGGTATAGCGTCTGGTTTTGTCTCTCCGGAGGTAGAGCACTGATTGGGCTAGGGGGCTTCACCGCCTACCAACCCCAGCCAAACTCCGAATACCGGCAGAGAGTCGCCAGGCAGTCAGTCACGGGGTGATAATGTCCCGTGGCGAGAGGGGAACAACCCAGACCATCGGCTAAGGCCCCTAAATACAGGCTAAGTTGAGAAAAGAAAGTTGAGTTGCTCAGACAACTAGGAGGTTGGCTTAGAAGCAGCCATTCCTTTAAAGAGTGCGTAATAGCTCACTAGTCAAGCGACTCGGCGTCGATAATAGTCGGGCATAAGTCTGTTGCCGAAGCTGTGGATTTCCTTAATTTATTAGGGAAGTGGTAGGGGAGCATTCCGGTTGCGCTGAAGGTGGTCTGTGAGGGCTGCTGGAGCGGTCGGAAGCGAAAATGTAGGCATGAGTAACGATAAGACGGGTGCAAAACCCGTCCACCGTAAACCCAAGGGTTCCTGATCAACGTTAATCGGATCAGGGTTAGTCGAGACCTAAGGCGCACCCGGCATGGCCGGGGTAGTCGATGGCAAAGCGGTTAAATATTCCGCTACCGCCGCCGGCGCGTGGCCAAGGCGTGACGCAGAAGTGAAACTCCCGCGTGCTGACGAATGCACGTTGAAGGGGGGTAGGCTGGGTGGCAGGCAAATCCGCTGCCCGCGAGGCCGAGCCCCGACAGTACCCGGATTCTCACGATGAAGGGATAGTGGAGCTAATCCGGCTGCCGAGAAAAGCGTCGTGGTTTGCCGTTGGCGCTCGTACCCCAAACCGACACAGGTGGGTGAGGAGAGTATCCTCAGGTGCTCGAGAGAATCATGGCTAAGGAACTAGGCAAATTCGATCCGTAACTTCGGGAGAAGGATCCCCCCGCGCGAGCGGGGGCGCAGTGAAGAGGTCCAAGCGACTGTTTATCAAAAACACAAGTCTCTGCTAAGCCGCAAGGCGATGTATAGGGACTGACACCTGCCCGGTGCCGGAAGGTTAAAGAAGGGGGTTATTGGCTTAGGCCGAGAAGCTCTTGACTGAAGCCCCGGTAAACGGCGGCCGTAACTATAACGGTCCTAAGGTAGCGAAATTCCTTGTCGGGTAAGTTCCGACCTGCACGAATGGTGTAACGACTTGGACACTGTCTCAGCCATGATCTCGGTGAAATTGTGGTATCGGTGACGACGCCGATTACCCGCAGCGGGACGAAAAGACCCCGTGAACCTTTACTATAACTTTACACTGGTTTTAGCTGCCGCATGTGTAGGATAGGCGGGAGGCTATGAAGGGGTGTCGCCAGGCGCCCTGGAGCCGTCCTTGAAATACCGCCCTTGCGCCAGTTGAGGTCTAACCCGCCCTTGGCGGGGACACTGTATGGTGGGTAGTTTGACTGGGGCGGTCGCCTCCTAAAGAGTAACGGAGGCTC
>CAZTOG010000019.1:0-2421 GCA_964615135.1 uncultured Balneolaceae bacterium
AATTATATTAATTCAAAAGAAATGGTGAATATTTCTTCATCTGTTATTGTTCTGTCTAATTTTTCTTTTGCTTCTTGAATCATCGCATCTCTTTCTTCTTCAATTTCCTCTTCTCTTTCGTATAATTCGTTTCTTAGCTTTCGCACTTTCTTTTTGGCTTTTGCCAATGCTTCTTGCGCTTCAAGCACTTCTGATGCAGAAAGCCCATCTTCCATCGAAGCACGATCCAAATCTCTAACATTTTTCCGAGCTTCTTTTAAATCATCCTCTAAAATTTCTAATTTGTCATCTGCCCAATTGTGAAACTTTTTAAATTCTCTTTGCATCAATGCTGCATCTGTTGCCTCAAGATGGGCTAATCGTTCTTTCTTAACATCAATAAAAAGATCTTCTAATAGTGGTGAAATAGAAATACTATTCGATTCAACAAATGATTCTAATCCCAAAATATACCTACAATTCTCATCACTTAAACGTTCTCCTTCATCTGTAATACCTGAAAAAATCAAAACACTATGTGCTTCAATTTCAGAAGACACTTCTAAATTATTGATTCTGATTTGTCCTCTTTTTGATTTTAAATTTTCAACCTCACTGTTTCTAATATTAGTAGATGATAAGTCGAACTTTAAAAGTGCGTTGGGTGTGTTTTCATTTTTACCAAGGCTAATTATTTCTTGCGCTATATTTCCATTGATGAAAAATCGCTTAGCATCTGTTCTTGCTTTATTTAGCGTATATTTTTCTCCATTATCAAGTACAAAAGTATAGTCGTCAAAGATGAATTGAGCTTTGTTCTTTAAATAGTAACGTGTTAACTCCCACAGCCATTTTTCATATTTTTCGATAAACACCAGAGTCTCAGATAAAGTATATCGCAATTTTTCAATCACAGAATATTCAAAATTCTCAAATAATTGCGACTGAACATCTTTAACACGCTGATCGATTTGTTCCTTAAACTCTTCTTGTAGTTGATTAAAATAGTGCTCGATTTCTTCTTGCGTTCTACACTTTTTATAGATTTCGGCAATTCTATTTTCGAAATCCATTCCGCTTTCTATGGTTCCCAACACTTCATCCGAAGCACCAAATACCCCTTCGAAAAGTTTGAATTTACTTTCCAATAATTCATACACCCTTCTTTCAACGGCATTAGAACCATTGATAAAGTTGACTACAACCACGTCATGTTTTTGACCATATCGATGACATCGACCAATTCTTTGCTCTACCCTTTGCGGATTCCAAGGCAAGTCATAATTAACAACCATACTACAAAACTGAAGGTTAATTCCCTCTGAAGCAGCTTCAGTTGCTATCATAATATCAAAATCTTCACTCGCAAAAGCATCTACTAAGGCATGCCTAATATCAACCGGTCTTGAGCCCGTAACCTTGTCTATATTCTGTTCATCCTGTTTCCAAGCCTTATAGATTTCTTTTGAAACATCATCATTATTGCTTCCGTTAAACAACAAAATTTTCCCTGCATATTTCTCTTTAGATAGGCGTTCAAACAAATACTTTTGCGTACGAGTAGATTCAGTAAATATCAATGCTTTTTTATTCGCACCCAGTTCTTCCAGTTTCTCAAAGCCAGTTTCTAAAGCCATTATTAACTTTTCACCTTTTTCGTTGTGCTCAATAGAATGGGCTAATAGTAGAAAACTCTTTAGTTGTTTTATTTCATCCTCAATAGCTAATTTATCTTCAAAAGTTATTTCATTGACATCCTCATCTTCATCTTCTTCTATTTCGTCGACTTCATCATCCAGGTTTTCATATTCTTCCAGAAACATTTCGTACAATTCATCATCTACGACCTTCGAATTTTCTAGTAATTTCTCTAAACGTCTAATCAAGGCTTCCAAAGTTCTGCCCACTGCAAAAGATGAAGAACCTAAAAGCTTGAAGATTACCGATTGCATCAAATGTTTTTGAGCCAATGGAAAAGCATAGGTGTCATCTCTTCGTAGATACTCCAGAACGCTTTCATATAATTCTATTTCTTTAGGAGAAGGTTGAAACTCTTGAGTTATAGATATACGTTCTCTATAATTAATAAACTCCTTCACATCCCGTCTTAACGTTCTATGAATAATATCTTTAAGTCGAAATTTAAGTTCTACGATATCTTGTGCTCCAGATTCTAAAACGTATTTCTTTCTAAAAGCTTTGATATCACCAAATAAATCAGGATCTATAAAGGAGACTAATCCGTATAATTCTTCCAGTCTATTCTGTAAAGGAGTAGCGGTTAATAAAATCTTGTTGTAATCTCTTGTTGCTCTTTGAATTTCCTTTGCAGTAATGTTTCTTGACTTATATACATTTCTTAAATAGTGCGCCTCATCAATGACAACCAAATCCCAAGACGTAAGCATAATTTCATCTGCTTTTCTACGTGCAAAATGATAA
>CAZTOG010000020.1:0-2407 GCA_964615135.1 uncultured Balneolaceae bacterium
GAAATTGTTGTTATTATTTTGGTTCTTTAAATTTACGTTGTTGTATTCGTAACGAAGTCCGCCTTTAAAACGAAATTTGCCAATATCTTTTGTTGCGAAACTTGCATACAAAGCGTAATTCTTTTCATCATACAGAAAACTTTCCGAATTGCCGTTTCCATTCAATGTGTAGTCAATTGTGGCATCATTTTTCAAAGTATAATACTGCACACCATAATCCAATTCTCCAATTTTATACGGAAAATGGAAATCAATTTGTGCAGAAAATGCCTTATAACTTTGTTCTCCTAAATTATTGAGATAATCTGTTACAGTTGTTCCTTGCTCAGTAGTTGCTGTATTAAATTTTTCGGTCGGCAGATTGGTATTATAACTAGCAAATGTGGTAATTGTTCTGCCAAGTGTATCTATTTTATAAATATAATTCAGGTCGGCAGAATATCTTGTATGCTCATTTCTTCTTTTTCCATCTGTTAGGAAAGTAGAAGTTGTAAATCTTTTATTGGTATAATTGTTTTCATTTACTGAATTAAAAACATTAAACGAAGTTGAAATATCGTGTTTTTCAGATGGTCGGTAATTAAGGTTCAGATAACCACCAAATTGATTCCCTTTATCTTTTCGGTCTGTTATTTCTTCAATATCATTTCCTTTGCTTTCTAAATCAACATTCAATTGTGTTAATGTGTAGTTGATATTTGCACTGGCTGAAAATTTGTTTTTATTGTAATTGAACGATATTCCGTTATTTGTTCCAGGCAAAGAGCGTTGAATATATGCACTTCTTACCGATGCACTCCAATTTTCTTCTGTATTCATCTTTTGTGTAGTCACAATATTGATTATACCTGCATTGCCTTGTGCACTAAAATTAGCAGGTGGTGTTGTGATAACTTCAATGCTTTTCAACATTGATGGGTCAAAATTATTGAGAAAAGAAACCAACTCACTACTACTTATCTGTTGTAGTTTACCGTTTACAGATACGTTTACAGCTCCTTTTCCAACAATACTGATATTATTATCTCGAACTCGTAACAAAGGAACTCTTTTTATTAAATCTTCTGTAGTAAGTGTTTTGGATAATGGGTCATTCCCGATATTATATACAAGTCGGTCTATCTTTTGCTCGATGGTTTTTCTTCTTCCTTCAATTACTATTCCTTCAAGCATTACCGATGGATTTACCTCAATGATTCCTAAATCTAAATCTTGATTTAGTTGAATTTCTTTACGATACAATTCTTCTCCAAATTGTTCTATGAGTAAATGGTATGTTCCCTTATCAGCATTTAAACGAAATATTCCCAAGCTATCTGTTATTGTATATCCAGACTCGAAGTTATCGTTATTCAGCAGTACAACATTGCTAAAATCAATGGGGTATTTTTCTGTATCAACAATTTTCCCTGTAATTGTATGTTGTTGTGCGGAAACAACCAAAGGAATTAGAAAAATAAACGATAATAATGTATGATGTTGTAAAAGCCTCATTCTAAAATTCGATTAAAAATTAAAGGACAAAACTATTTATCGTTTTATTCTAAAAATTGTAAAAATGTAACCACTTACATAAAGAGCCAAATGTTGTCTTGTTCAGTATCTATATTTTTGAAAAACCAGCTTGGTTTTATTTTTGTCAAAGCCTTAAAATCTTTGATAAAATGCGATTGGTCATAAAAAAGACTTCCGTGAGATAGTGTAGTAAGGTTTTTACTTTTTTTATTTTCTATTAGCGTATTTCTAAACCGATAAATCTTACGATATTCTGAAGGTGGCTTTCCGATATGTTTTAAAAACAAAGCGTTGATATGTTTTCTGGAAATGCTATGTTTTTTAGCAATCGCATCAATTGTTAATTCAGTTTCTATATCAGCTAAAATTTGTTCCATTAAGGTTAAATCTTTCGTTACAAATTTTGATAACCAATAATTTTCAAGAAGTTCAATTTGCTTGTTACGGTCGCTTTCATTAAAAATCATTTTCATTGTTTCAGTGTAGTCAGAAAAAGGAACAAAGTTATCCATTTTCGATTGCTTGAAAATTTCAGGATTTTCAATGAAATGATTTATTCCAAGCGGATTGAATTTTATAGTGATTTCATCTACTGCGTTTTCATAAACAACTTCTATTGGTTCGGAATATCTTACAACAATATCAGCCAAAATATCATCTGTTTTAGCACTCGAAATGAAGTATGAATTTTCTTTGAGTTCTACTTTAGCATTTTGGTTTACCGAAAGAATACAGAAATTATTTGGAAATGTATAGTATTTAATCTGCTTAGATTTTTTGTTTTCCGAAATGAAATAATAACTGTCAATGTATTTTTTCAACACATCATTTTTCGGTTTATAATTGTCTAACTTCATTTCATCGACGTCGTTCAAATTGGGTTGCAGATAAC
>CAZTOG010000021.1:0-2324 GCA_964615135.1 uncultured Balneolaceae bacterium
TCAGACCTCCAAGACTTGCGTAAACTAAAAAGCTACCGTTTGGTAATTTAGTATGAGATTTGTATTAGGATATGGTGTTTCTGTTTCGTTAAGAATATTACAAATTTTTGATGCCACTTCATTGAAACGGTTGTTTGATAATGAATGTAATCTTACGTTTAATATGTTATTTTCATAGTCGGGTATAATGTCTGCATCACTTGTAAAAATTTCTTTTAAAATCATTCTTCCGTCTTTTTTATTGTTTTTGTAAAATTCGTTCATGGTATTATACAAACTGGTCTCTGCCCTGTAGGCTATCATTAGTATAGCATTTTTGAGTTTTTTGCTTTCCGTTTTTAATTTGTTGTATTTTTTATCCTCTGGCATTTCTTCTATTTTAATGCGTGGTTTAATATTACTTCGTTGTTCCAGTAAATCTTTTATTTCAATTTCAAAATCATTGATTTTCAGTAGTGAATCTGATTTTTTTGCATATTTCTCCAGTGCTTTATCTATAGTGAGATCTTCATCTATTTCTATTTTGCGAAAGACTTTTGCCTGAAGCCTACTTTTCTTTTCTCTGCATTTTTTCAATTGGTAATTCACCTTGTTGTATTCCGGATTTGGTAATGTTCTTTTTGGACAGACATCTTCAAAACCGTATTCAATCATTTTATCAAAATCAAAGTTTTCAATCATGTACTTAAAAAAGTTTTCTTGTGTCCATCTGGAAAACATTTTTTCGGCAATTTCTTCTATTGATAAGTAAGGGTGAGTTGTTAAAATAGCAGTTTGGTGACCGTTCTCCGATTTTTTTCTTACCTCCCTGAACCATAAGTTATCAAGGCTTACGCCTAACTCGCAAAGCTGTACCGTAACGCTAGTGCTTAGGATTTTAATATCAGTGTCTTTAAATAGTTTTTCCTTCCATTTATCTTTCACATTTTTACGATAAGTAATTACGGCTACATTGTATTTTTCTAGCAGATGCTTAAACCACTTAGGTTCGTATGCTTCCCTGTCAAATATGAGCGTAAAAGCAGGTTTGCCGTCTGTGGGTTTTTGTATGTCTAATTGTTCTGTAATGTTTTCAATTGCGGTTACAATAGCTGTTTTTAATTTCTCGTTTAACTCTGCTGTAATAACCATTAATGGCATGCCTTGTTGGTCGTTTATCCAGAAATCGGTACTGCCATTTAAACACAGCTTTTCTCTTGATACAAAGCGCTTAGGAAGGTTAGCCTTTGAACCGTGATAAATCCTAACGTGTCCATCAATATAAAAGTAGAATTCACTTTGATTTGAAGTCCATTCTAAAAACAATTTATTTTGTAGCGTATCTGTTTTAGACTGCTCTACGATTTGCTTGACTTTTTTTCTAAAATATCCTACCTCAGGTATGCGATCTAAGCCTAAAAGTTTACCCCATTCACCTGGTGGATATTTTTTTAATTGCTCGGGGTTCTTTATACGACAAAGTGCCATAAAGCAAAGTAAAAGTAACATATGTTGTAAACCATAAAATCCTGAGGGTAGTGGAGAGTATACTTGGAAAGCTTTATTTAATCCTTGAGAAATTAGAGAGGGGATGGATAGTAAAACTCCTGCATTGAGAACACTCTGGTTATGCTCAAAATAACTGGGGGCATAATCTTGTTTGCCAGTCGTTGCCAAGGCTCTTTCTTCTATACGTGAAGCACCCATACCAATTTGTTCGGCTTGTAAGGCATCCTCTGTTGATCTTTGGCTTCGGCTTTTGGCAGGCGTAGTATTGGGTGTAGTTATACTTTTTTTTTAAGATAACCTTTGCCTATGGCATAACGTATAGCACCTTCTGATATATTTTCTTCTTTGGCGATAGAATAATTACTTTGTCCTTTATCTAACTTTTCTTGAATGCGCTTTACCACATCTGGAAGCAACTTATGACTTCTTCCTTTGCGAAGGTCTTCTCTAAAAAAGGCTTCTTCGCCCTTTTCGGATAGTTTTTTCTTATAACGTTTAACGCTTTGATCAGATACATGGAAAGTTCTTGCAATATCACAGTTCTTACATAATCCTTGAAGTATAAGGTTGGAAGTGATATAACGAAATTTGTTTAAGTCTGATTCTAAATGTGAGTAAATAGGCATGCCACTCAGTAGATAATAAACAGTATCATCTTTCTTACGTACACCTAAAACAGGTGTAATCATTGTTGTATCATCTGGAAATAAGGGTAGTAATAATTGTCCCATCGAATTTGAAAATTTTGGTTCCTGTTCCAAATTTAGGGATTTTTTATTTTACGACACCAAGAAGCTAAGTGGTTGGTTTATAGATACGGGTATTGGAGGTCTGAG
>CAZTOG010000022.1:0-1977 GCA_964615135.1 uncultured Balneolaceae bacterium
CGAGCAGTGCGAGGATGGCGCGGGTGGCACGGGCGAGCGATTGACCTTGCGCCTTGAGGCTGGCCCGCAGTGTCGCGAGTGCTCTGGCTTTGGTGGCATGGGCGAAGAGACCGTAGTGCCTGACTTTGACGAAGCCGGTGGGGAGGATGTGCTGGAGGAAACGGCGGAGGAACTCTTGTCCGGTCAGCGTCATAGATTTGGTCTTTGAGTCGTCGGCGTAGTCTTTGTAGCCGAAGGTGACGGAGTCGGCGCCGACGGATTGGATACGGGTCTCGTCGAGCGCGACCCGGTAAACGTAGCGTGCGAGATAGAGCAATATACTGCCGGGGTCGGCCTGGGGCGCGCGGGCGTGGACGACCCACTCTTTGGGGAGGCGCTTGGCTGGTAGTTCCTGTCCGAGCCGCTTCAGTGCGGCGAAGCACTTGGCCCGGAAGATGGTGCTGAGCGCTTTGACCGGCAGGCAATAGCCTTCGGGCATGGGCTTCCAGTGGCCGCTCCGGGTCATGCCACCGGCGGTGACGATGAGGTGGACGTGGGGATGGAAGTGCAGGTTCTGCCCCCAGGTGTGGAGCACGGCGATGCATCCGGGCTTGATGCCGTAGCGCTGCCGGGTCAGTTGGAGCACCGATTGCGAGGCGGCCTCGAAGAGGGCGCGGTAGAGCGTTTCGGGGTCGGTCCGGCAATGTTCGGCCAGCTCTGCGGGCACGGTGAAAACCAGATGCGCGTAGGGCACGGGTGGTAGCTCGCGTAGGCGTGCGGCAATCCACTGCTGTTGCTTGCCTTGCTGGCAGCGTGGGCAATGGCGGTTGCGACAGGAGTGCCAGCGCACGTGGGCGTGGCCGCAGTGCGTGCAGGCACGGCGGATCCCGCCCAGCCGCCGGGTGCGGCAAGACTCGATGGCCCGCAGTGCCTTACGCTGATGCGTGGGCACGCGTCCGCTGCGCCGCTTCAGGTAATCAGAACCGAAACGGCGCACGATCTGTGCCAAGTTGGGCACCGGGCGCTCAGCGCGGTGCTCCCTCCATGCCGGGAGGAATGGCGGGCACGATCAGATCGAGCGGACTTTTCCAGTTGTCGAGCCCCCGCTTGCTCAGATGCAGGTAGCGGGCGGTGGTGTGCAGGTCGGCGTGCCCGAGCAGGCGCTGGACTACAGCTAGGTTGACCCCGCCCTCGACCATGTGGGTGGCGAAGCTGTGGCGCAGGATATGGATGCCGCCCTCCTTGGTGATGCCCGCCCGTTTCTTTGCCACTTTGTAGGCATACTGCCCGGTGGCGACGCAGGCAGGCCCGTAGCCGCTCTTGGAGGGAAACAGCCAGTCACGGCAGCCTTGCCGCTTCCAGTGGGCGCGAAGCTCCTTAAGCAGCACCGGCGAGAGTACCGTGTAGCGGTCCTTGTTGCCCTTGCCCGATTCCACCCGGATCTGCATCCGGTCGCTGTCGATGTGACGCCCACGCAGGTGAATCGCCTCGGCCAGACGCATCCCGGTGCCGTAAACGAGCATCAGGAAAGTCCGGTGGTGCGGCTGGGTGGCGGAGCCGATCAAACGCTCGACTTCCTCCACGCTCAAGACCTCCGGCAACTGCCAGCCGCTGCGCGGACGCGGCAGCATGAGCGTGAACTGGTCGCGGGGAATCCCCTCCACCAACTGGTAATACAATCGCAGCGCGTTGATCGCCACGTTGCAGGTGCTCGCCGAGAGCTTGCGCTCGTAGGCTAGGTGATACAGGTAGGCCTGCAACTCGTCGCTGTTCAGCTCCGAGGGGGGCCGCATGTAGTAACGCGCCAGATCATACATCCGGCTTACGTAACTCTCCAGCGTGCGAGGTGAATAACGACGCAGGCTTAACGCACGCACATAGCGTGCCCGACTATTGGTATTTTTTTTGGTTGGACATAGGTGTCCAGAATAACCGGCGGACTGCCGATTGCCAACTGTTGAATCAATCCCCCCGCGCGGTAGCGCGGCTTAGTTCAAC
>CAZTOG010000023.1:0-1877 GCA_964615135.1 uncultured Balneolaceae bacterium
GATAGGGGTAGGAATGGGGGATTGAACCCCACCCCTCCCTCCGAACCGGACGTGCGGATTTCCCGCATCCGGCTCTCCGGTCAGTGTTTTACTCCATTGCGGAGGCTAACAGCTTCGCGTTGGGCTGCCACTAGGCTAAACAGTCCAAGCTCGGTAAAGTGCCGATTAGGCCAGCGGTGGTGATCGCGCCCGCGTCCCCGCCCCTTGCCTTTGTGGCGTTTTCGATAGATCGACCGCAGCCGCATTCGCACCCAGCCGTCCAACCCTTGATGCTGATTGCGCTTGGCTTGTTTAAAGTAAGCAAACCAGCCGCGCAGGCTTGGGTTGATCCTTTCAATGATCACGGACATACTGTGACGATTACAGCGACGAGTCTTCTTGCGGATACTATCACGGAGCTTTTGCACGCTTTTCGGGCGAGCCAAGGGCATGATTTTCCCGCGTTTACTTCGTTTGAAGCGGTAACCGAGAAAGTCGAAGTGGGCATCCACTTCGTTCATATCCACCAGACGGGTTTTCTCTGGATGCAAATGAAGGCGGACTTTCGCCATCCATTCCTTCACACAGGACAATGCCTGCTCGGCTTCGGCTGCGCTTTTGCACAGGATTACCATGTCGTCTGCGTAGCGCGTCATCGCATAGCCGCGCGATTCCATCAGGTGGTCGAGTTCATCCA
The DNA here is from genome assembly GCA_964615135.1 of uncultured Balneolaceae bacterium. Lineage (GTDB taxonomy): Bacteria > Bacteroidota > Rhodothermia > Balneolales > Balneolaceae > Balneola. Next base: position 677 of record CAZTOG010000023.1, read on the forward strand.
GATATAGATTTGAGAGTAGCGGACTGATCACCCCGCCTTGCGGTGTGCCCGTCTCGCTCATCTCCCACACGCCATCTTCGTGAACGCCTGCCTTCAGGAAGCACTCGATTATCTCCAACACCCGGCCATCTGACACGTCTTCGGCGAGCAGTTTCATCAGCCGCTCTTGGTCAATCGTGTCAAAGTAGCCTTGGATGTCGATGTCCACCACATGGGTGGAGCCTTCGGCAAGTTGTCCATCCACACGCCGAAGCGCGTCATGGCAACTGCGTCCGGGCCGGAAGCCGTAGCTGTGTTCGGCAAAGCGATGCTCGAAAATCGGTTCGAGCACCATGCGCACGGCCTGTTGCACCACGCGGTCGGTGACCGTCGGGATGCCCAGGGGACGTGTTTGATTGCTGCCTGCTTTGGGTATCCGCACCCGTTTCACTGCTTTGGGTTGGTATGTGCCACTTTTGAGATGCTCTTTTAGCGTGAGCAAACGCGCTTCGCTGTCTTTGTCGAAGTGGCCGACCGTGATGCCATCCACGCCGCAAGCGCCTGCGTTGGAATGCACCTTTTCCCAAGCAATCGACAGGGTTCGGTCTGCATCGACTTTGTCGATCAGACTGAACCACTTGCCGCCTTTAACCCCTCTCACGAGGGTCTTTAGCATCTTCTCGCTCCAGACGCCGCGTTCGGCCTTGTGTTTCTGCCACAGGCTTTCTCCCGCTTGTTTATCCGGCTTCGCCGGAACTGTCGCAGGTTTGCTTTCGCAGTTTCTTTTGCTTGAAGGATTCACTTTCCTACCTCCCTTTGCTCCATCCGAGTTACCGGACTTCTCAGCTCATACGGAGGCTCTGACTGCTGCACGGTGCGCACTGCTGTGCGCTGCCTATCCATGCAGCTCTCACCATTTACATATACATCCTTCAGGACATTCTCACTCCAACCATACCTGAGCGCACACAACTCCACGACTACCGGTCGATGGCACGGGCTGTGTTCGCGCTTCGCGCAGGCTTCGCCAGTAGCTAGCAGGCTCGCCACACTCAGACACCGAATCGAGTTCACTGGTATTTGGGACTGCCCCTTCGCCGCAGGTTGTTTCCCACCCCGCCTCACGGCGACGCAGTTTCCTTTGGCTTCAGCAGCGTTTACCGGTTCGCTGCAGTTTAGACTTTCACTAATTGGATTGTATATAGTCATGATCACACTAGCC
>CAZTOG010000024.1:0-1841 GCA_964615135.1 uncultured Balneolaceae bacterium
CAGGGCACCTTACTCCATTTCTGTAAGTCGTTGATTTCTGTTCATCAGGCTGATGATGGCGTCAATATTTTTCAGATTTGAGCGGATAAAATCGGCGGCGGTGTGTTTTGGTTTGGATTTTTTCCAAAGCATGAGAGTGGCTCCGCGCAGCAGGGCGAGGTTGGCTGCGGTATTTCCGGTGCGGCAGCGGCACTTGTCTTCGAGCAGGGTCGCATCGCGGGGATGGTGGTTTTTGTTTTCGACACTCCACCTGTCCCGGACTCTTTGGAGGATCTTCGCGGGTAGTTCACTTGCACGACTGCTCAGGTAGATGCGTTGTCCTTTGGACTTTTTCCCGCTTTTCTTGTCGGTGGATCGGCGATGGATTTCGGCGACGGAGAAGACGCAGGGGAAGTTTACCTGAACCGGTGTGACCGGGATGTGACGCACACCCCGGATATCGATGCGCCCGTGGCTTAGTTCGGGCGGTGTGTACAAAAAGGGGGAGCCGATTGGCTCAACCGGCGTGTGGCTTCTTCGAGCGTGGTTTTCTGGTTGGCCTTGAGTTGGACAAGGACCTCGCCCCCGCGTTCTTGGACGATTTCACGCACGAGATTTTTATGCGAGTAAAGCGCGTCGCCACTGACCGTCTTGCCCTCGAGTGCTTCTTCGGGGAGTGCATCCATGAGTTTTTCGGTGAGCTTTTGCTCCTGACCATTACCGCGAGCGGCGGCTTGGGCGACGGGACTGCCATCGGCGGCGTCGACCAGCGAGACGATGGTGGCCAGATTGGTCGCGATGACTTTGCCATCGATTGAGAGCAAATCGGGCAGTTCACCTTTTTCCTGTTGGCTTTGCATCCACCGGTTCAAAGGCTTGGCCAGTTCCCCGGGATCGACCGCTCTGAGCACTTTGCGCCAACAGCCCTCGCCCGGGGGAGGCACCACTTTGCGGGCTTGCGGGTTGGACCGGAAGCCTAGGTTGGCTCTTTGCGGGGAAGTCAGGTCCTGGCAAAAGCGGAAGATGCCTGTCACGGTCGATTCGCCACAACTTTGCGCGAGCACGGCGGTGGCGAGCATTGCGCGGAGGGGATATTGGCGGCCACGCCGCGAGCGGGGGTCTTTGACCGTGCGCAGGGCTTTACTCAGGCCCTCAGCCTGTTTGCTCGTCACCGGCATGACTCCGGGTGCGCGCGCCTTGGGATCTTCACCGGGCAAGAGACCGCTGGGGTCGCGCAATCGCTCCAAGGCATCTTTGCTCAGGGTCTTTACCCACAGATGCTTTGGGTGCTCGTTGTCCTGATAATACTGCGGGGCGCACACGCGAGCGTAGCCCTTGGTCGAACCAAGACGAGTCCATCCCGAGGCATGGTAACAAGTGCCTTTGTAGCCCTCCGGATCGACAAAAGTCTCCGCCAATAAAGGATGTTTACCGTAGCGAGCCTCCCAAGCTTGCGGCAGGACTTTGCAGGCCATGCCCAGTATCCGGCTCGCCAGATTGGCCGGACGTTGTTCAGGTAAGAGAAGAAAGCGGCTATTCTGGACAATCCAGCCCAGGCGCTTCTCCCGCGTGCGGGCATCCCAACCAATAAAGGCCTCACGGTCAGCGAGCTTACGACTGCAGGTCGTCCAGATCAGCAAAGCAACCGCCCTACCTTCGTAGAGCACAACCTGACGCAGATGCATCTTGCGCGCATCCGGACAACCAAGGTAGTGATGCTCGTTCAGTAGCTCGATAAAGCCTTCGTTTTCAGATTCCTGCCACTGGCGCAGCTCAAGAGCGCGCATTGATTCCTCAGGCAGGGGTTCGGTCCATGTTTCGATTTTCATCCATACCTAACATACTGGACTCTATCAGATTGT
>CAZTOG010000025.1:0-1682 GCA_964615135.1 uncultured Balneolaceae bacterium
CATCAGCCTGATGAACAGAAATCAACGACTTACAGAAATGGAGTAAGGTGCCCTGGAGATTGTGGTGGGGAGGCTGCTGCCGTCGCTTCGAGGAGGCCCTCCCCGAAGGGGCACTGCCGTTGACTTAAGGAGAAATGACCTAATTCAGGCTCAGAAAGTAATTTTCCGAACCTGCTTCCTATACTTGGCGGATTTGCTTGGGGAGGTTTTGTTGTGAGGGGTGCGCTCACGTCTTCGTTTATAATGAGGATTTTTTGTAAACAGTTTGATCAGCTTTGCGACCAGCTCTTTCTCCGGAAGATCGCTGAAGAACAGCTCGAGGGCATACTCTTTAATGAGATGATAACTCACGCTATGGTTAATTTCTTTCGGCAGGGATTTTTGTTTTTTCCCGCTCGTGGCGGCGCAAGAGGATTCAAACGTCTGCTTGGCCGGACCAATTAGAATCGTTTCATAATTGCTCACGAAAAGCATCGCATGGAAGTCCTGGAAAATAGATTCGACGGTTTTTCCGCTGAAGTTTTCCAGATCCAAACGGCCCTTGAGTTGTTGAAAATAAGTTTCAATCCCCCACCGGTAATTGTAGATCCCGAGAAACAGTGGGGCCGGAAAAGCATCTTCGTCCAAAAGCGTTGTCGCCAGCACTTCGCGCTCTCCGGTAACGGGCAGGGGCAGTGATACGAAGCGGATGGGAATGACTTCTCCTTTGCCCACGCCTATCGTGTTTTCCTGAACGGTGATTGAGGTGGTAATGCTCTTTCCGGATTGTTCGCAGGCAAAGAGCTGCTGACTTTCCTTGAAGCTGTTGTTCGGCAAGCGAACAACACAGTCGGCTCCTTTGGATCGGATCAAGGCAATCAGTGCCGCGCTGGCAAAGCCGCGGTCCATCACAACAATATCTCCGGGCTTGAGGCATTCGCACAGTGCCGCCGCCTGTGACATCTCGCTGGTTCGGTAGGGATCCAGTTTCGCCTTAATCGCCAATTTATTGAGCACGTCGTAAAGCACGCAGCATTGGGCCTGCGCATAGATTTCCGAAAACTCCGGGTTTTGATTCGTCACCGTCTGCCGACCGAAGTGTTCGAAAATCACATCGCTTTGCGGCAACCCGATCACACTGCCATCTATCGCCAGCAGCCGACGACCCTTGAAACGATCACCCGAGTTGCTTTCATAGAACTGCTTTATTATCAGTTCTTCGTTCAATTCGATGAATGCCGTATGCTTCAGTTTTGCCCGAGCCTTCGTCCATGCCCCCGCAGTGACGCTCGCCGAATTGGCTTTTCCGAGCAAATCAATCTGATGGGCCAGTGCGTGAATGTGCAGCTGGATCGACTTGAGTGTCTTCTGCAGCAACATCACGCATACGAGTTCGAATCTGAAAAAACGCTTTCGGCTAAACGCTGCCTCTGTAGTCTTATGCCGCTTCATAAAATCCATCGATTCAATCCGATGACGAATATTACCGACCAATGATACAGCGAGTTTAAACGGATCTGTGGAGTCATTCGCTACTTTATGGAGAAGTAGTGAACAATAGTACAGATTAAAAATAATTTATAAGTGATTTATATTCCGACACTTGCAGATGTTGTGAAAAATAATCTTCCTTAAGTCAACGGCAGTGCCCCTTCGGGGAGGGCCTCCGCGAAGCGACGGCAGCAGCCTCCCCACCACAATCT
>CAZTOG010000026.1:0-1516 GCA_964615135.1 uncultured Balneolaceae bacterium
CCTCAAGCACCCGTCATCCCGCACCCATCACCCGTCTTCCCCAATGCAACAGGCTTAAAGAAACAATAGCACACAAAAACATAATTCCAGTCATCGGTAGAGGCGTTTCATTGCTTAACATAGACACTAAAGCAGTAACCAAAGCACCAATCCCCAATTGAAGTGCTCCCATTAGTGCAGAGGCCGTTCCTGCGTTCTTCTCAAAAGGCGCTAACGACAAAGCTGAGGTATTCGGAAAAGCAAAGCCCTGAGTGCTTAAAAAGAGAAATACCAAAACAATCATCGAATACATTTCTACCAAACCGAATAGAGTACCAAAAAATAAAATACCCCCTGCAATAACCTGGCAGGTCAATGTGACTTTTACGATCTTTTGACTAGTGTATTTTTTTAAGAGAACAGTATTTACTTGGCTAGCAGTAACCAAACCCATCGCAATAATTCCAAAAATCCATCCATATTGTTTTTCCGAAACCCCATAAAGCTCCATAAACACATGAGGAGAACCAGCGATATAAGCATATAGACCACTTGCAGCAAAAGACCCCGTCAAGGTATAAGTGTAGAATTGAGGTGTTTTAAAAACATTCCAAAAACTATTGATAATCGGTCTTGGCTTTAACGATAGAGTAGTGTCAGGAGGCGCACCCAAAGGAAGCCAAAAATAGACCAGAATAATATTAACTGCCGCCATTGCAGTTAGGATAACGAAAATAGAATGCCAACCCCAATGAGCAGTTGCAAATCCACCCAAAGTAGGCGCTACAATTGGCGAAACAGCAATAACCAACATAAGCAGGCTAAATATCTTTGCAGTTTCCGTAACAGGGAAAAGATCGCGAACCAGCGCACGGGCCGCCACCATGCCAGCACACCCACCTAGCGCTTGCACAAACCGAGCGAGAATTAAGGAATCCACAGAAGTGACATACACGATAAAAACAGAAGAAAATAAATAAATGAACAACCCAATCAACAGAGGAATCCGCCTACCAAATCGGTCCAATAATGGCCCGTAAATCATTTGTCCGATACTCACGCCAACAAAATAACTCGATAAAGAAAGCGCAACCTGACCGGTGGTAGAATTTAGATCACGTGCAATCTCAGGAAACCCAGGCAAGTATAAATCTATAGAAAAAGGGCCAAGAGCCGAAAGGAGCCCTAAAATTAATATAACAAGAGTTCGGTTTTTATTTTGCATTGCATTTTTAAAATCCTGCAAAACTACAAAAGCCACACCTCATAAATGCCCACATTAGTATAGCTTTATAGATTGCTGCAATAAATAACAAATGGATATCCTGCAAGGTGTTGCCCCAGAACTCCTTGTAGGTATGGAGTTAGAGGCGATAGTCTGAGAATTGTGTTTTAGTTGACTACTCGCAGACCAAGCAATAAACTAACGCCACGAGGTGCAGTTGTGAATTGCTTTCAGAAATACGCAGTATTCATGACTTCCTTAGTTTATAGTTTTAAAGTAGGAATAATTGTATTTTAGTTGACTATTCACAGG
>CAZTOG010000027.1:0-1386 GCA_964615135.1 uncultured Balneolaceae bacterium
AGGGGACAGGAATTCCGATTAGCGTGGCTATTGCGCCAACCAAAGCATTAGCAAAACTCGCTAATAGAATAGCTAAAAAATATGTCGATATAACAAACGGAGTTTATGTTATAGATACAGAAGAAAAGCGAATAAAGGCTCTTAAATGGTTGAAAGTTGAAGACGTTTGGGGCATTGGCAGACAACACGCCAAAAGACTCGAAAACTTAAAAGTGTTTAATGCGTTTGAATTTACGCAGTTAGATGATTACTGGGTTCGGAAGAATATGTCAGTAGTAGGATTAAGGCTAAAACGCGATTTGGAAGGAAAACCCACATTGGATTTAGAGGGATTAGCGGATAAAAAATCGATAGCCACAACTCGTTCGTTTGAAGGAATGCTTACGAATTTTGAGGATATTAAAGAACGTGTGTCAACTTTTGCCATATCCTGTGCTGAAAAACTGAGAAGGCAAAACTCAGATTGTAACCTGATTATGATTTTTATACACACGAATAGACATAGAAAAGACTTGCCTCAATACAGTAGAAGTATTGTAGTGCAAACGCATCATCCCACTAACTCTTCCATTGAGTTATCTAAGTATGCTTTGACAGGATTAAAAGAGATTTACAGAGAAGGCTATCATTATAAAAAAGCAGGAGTAGTTGTAATGGAGTTAACTCCAACTTATCAAAAACAACTCTCACTTTTTAATGTTGAAAATCCAAAACATAGGCCATTAATGGAAGTTGTAGATAAATTGAACAAAGCTATTGGTAGGAATAAAATAAAATTTGCTTCACAATCTTTGGGGAGGCAATGGAAGATGAAACAAGAAAAGCTGTCTCCAAGATACACCACAAATATCAATGAAGTAATGCGGGTTAAGTAACGAACTTGTTAGTAGAACTCAGGATAATAAATTACTTTATTATAGGGGTGATTGACAGTGTTGTTGCTATAATCATACTTTGGCTTCGCTCAGTAGCCTCCGTTTTTTTCTAGAGCCAAGAATCTAGACCGCTATCGCTACTAGAATTAAGACTAAAACACTCGAGATGATAAACTAAAAATGAAGTCTGTGATTTTTAAATTGACTCTTGGAAAGTTAGTGATGGGGGATATCTTGAAAATGTTGTGGCTAATTTTTTGCTAAACTGAATTTCGTAATATTTTAATTAGATACTAACGATTTAAAGCATAGAGATTTCAGTATGTTCAGAAAATATTGTAAATTGAATGGCAGAAAAATTAACTTTAAAAAGTAAGTAAATGGATAATAAAAAATCTAAATTAACAAGACAAACAGGTGCTCCTGTTCCAGACAATCAGAATGTACAAACAGCGGGGCCACGTGGACCCATGTTAATGCAGGATGCTTGGTTTCTTGAAAAAATGGCAAA
>CAZTOG010000028.1:0-1380 GCA_964615135.1 uncultured Balneolaceae bacterium
GAGCTAAGCTCATTTCTGGTGTACAGGCGGGATAGAAAGATGGCGTACCCTGCTGGTTGATCACACCACGATCACAACCAGCAATGAGGAGTACGCCATGTCTCATCCTACCCTGCAAGCTCTTTCACAACCAGAGGCGGCACCGGCAGATCCGCTGCACGAGCTGCTGCGCCAAGGGGCTCGTGACCTGATCGCCAGGGCGGTCGAGGCCGAGCTCGCCAGCTTCCTCGCAGAGCACGACGACGCGCGTCTCGAGGACGGTCGGCGAGCCGTGGTGCGCAACGGCTATTTGCCTGAGCGCACGATTCAGACCGGCATCGGGGATGTGCACATCCAGGTGCCCAAGACCCGCGATCGCGGCGACAACGGCGCATGCTTCCACAGCGACCTGCTGCCGCCGTACCTGAAGCGGGCGCGCAGCGTGGAGGAGCTGATTCCCTGGCTCTACCTCAAGGGTGTGTCCACCGGCGACTACCAGGAGGCGCTGTCGGCGCTGCTGGGCGAACGCGCCAAAGGTCTGTCCGCCAATACGGTGTCACGCCTGAAGGCGCAGTGGAGCGAGGAATATGCGACTTGGCACACGCGCGACCTCTCGGATCGGCGCTACGTGTACTGGTGGGCGGATGGCGTGTACAGCAACGTGCGCATGGACGACCGGCTGTGCCTGCTGGTCATCGTCGGCGTGACCGAGCACGGCACCAAGGAGCTGGTGGCCGTCGAGGACGGCTATCGGGAGTCCGAGGCGAGCTGGGCGGAGCTGCTCACGGGGCTGCGCAAGCGCGGGCTGAAGGCACCTCCCAAGCTGGCGACAGGCGACGGTGCGCTGGGCTTTTGGGCCGCCTTGGCAAAGGTCTACCCGGAGACTCGCCATCAGCGCTGCTGGGTGCACAAGACCGCCAATGTGCTGGACAAGCTGCCCAAGGCGATGCAGCCGAAAGTTAAGGCCGACTTGCACGATATCTGGATGGCACCGACCCGCGAAGCGGCCCACACCGCCTTCGACCGCACGCTGGCGCGCTACCAGGCCAAGTACCCGAAAGCCATGGATTGCTTGGGCAAGGATCGGGAGGCGTTGCTGGCCTTCTACGACTTTCCGGCGGAGCACTGGGTGCACATCCGCACCAGCAATCCGATCGAATCGACCTTCGCGACCGTCCGCTTGCGGACCAAGCGCAGTCGCAACTGCGGCTCACGCAACACGACGTTGGCGATGGTCTTCAAGCTCCTGCAGAACGCGGAACGCCACTGGCGAAAAATTCGAGGATTTCGAAAGCTGGAACTGGTCGTCAACAACGTCGAGTTCCGCGACGGGGAGCAAGTTACCGATCAACCAGAGCGGGTCGCCGCTTGAACGCCATACACCACATTTGACAATAGCTC
>CAZTOG010000029.1:0-1351 GCA_964615135.1 uncultured Balneolaceae bacterium
GGTTCTTCGCGATTTTTAGTGGTTCAAGTTTATAGAAAAGCGTCTAAAGAATAGTCGTATGAGTGTAGAATCATTGTTTCACGATTTGTTAGGTTTGGGCACGGATTGGCGTGTGAAAGAGTTGACGCATCTTCCGGGCGCGCACAGCGAGGTGCGCATTGTGATTGAAGCGACCGATGCTCTTTACGGGAGCTATCAATGCCCGGATGACGGGGGTTCTGTTCGCCCCTATGGCCACGCCCCAGTGAGGAAGTGGCGTCACTTGAATATTTTCCAGCACGAGTGCTACCTGGAGTGCCGTTTACCTCGGGTCAAGTGTGGCCAATGCGGTAAGGTCAAGACAGTGAAAGGGCCTTGGGAGGGGAAGATCAAGGGCTTCACTTTGCTCTTCGAGGCCTTCGCGCTGACGCTTCTTCGCGAGATGCCCGTCAATGCCGTAGCGCGTATCATCGGTGAGCACGACACCCGCCTGTGGCGTTTGCTGGAGGCTTATGTCAACGAGGCTCACCAAGAGGCTGACTTCGGCGATGTGCGCGTGGTCGGCTGTGATGAACTCAGTGCCCGGAAGGGACACGACTATCTGAGTGTCTTCGCGGATCTCGAAGCCAAACGAGTGCTTTACGCCACGGAAGGCAAAGATGCTTCGACTTGGGATCGTTTCGCCGAGGAACTGCCTAAACACGGGGCACAGGCCGAACAGATCGAACTAGTGAGCATTGACATGAGCCCGGCTTACCAGAAAGGGGCCAAGGAGAACTGCCCGGATGCCGAGGTGGTCTTCGACCGTTTTCATGTGATGCAAAACGTGGGTAAAGCGGTCGATGAAGTGCGCCGCAGAGAACATCAAAGCCTGTCCCGCAAGGGGGACAAATCGCTGAAAGAAAGTATGTGGCTGTTCCGCAACAACCCCGAAAATCTCAACGCCGAGCAGACCGCCCATTTGGATGAACTCAAACAGGCGAACCTGATCACAGCCAAAGCCTACCAGATGCGCCTGAACCTACAGGAAATCTATAACCTGAGTTCACTGGAGTGCTTCAAGCGCAAGCTCGTCGAATGGTGCGATTGGGTGCAGTCCTACGGCAAATCGAAGGGGTATCTCTTCAAGCCGATGGTCGCGGCAGCCAAAAGCATCCTGAGCCACTTCGACGGCATCGTCAGCTTTGCCAGTTCCCGGATTACCAATGCCTTCATGGAGGGACTCAACAGCGTCTTCTCTGCCGTCAAAAGAAAAGCAAGAGGCTACCGATCGAACAAAAACCTAATCATTATGCTCTACTTCGTCGCCGGAAAGCTCGCGATCCAAGGTCTCGAATAATTAGACTTGAACCACTAAAAATCGCGAAGAACC
>CAZTOG010000030.1:0-1285 GCA_964615135.1 uncultured Balneolaceae bacterium
GGCTTGGTAAAGCCCACCGACGAACCTAACCCGATATCAATGCGATCTGGGAACAGCGACTGCAACAAACCAATCTGCTCCGCGACGAGATACGGCGGATGGTTCGGCACCATAATCCCACCTGTGCCCACTCGGATGGTGCTGGTATTTGCCGCAACATAGGTTGCCAGCTGCGCCGGCTGCGAACCTGGAATTCCCGGCACACCGTGGTGCTCTGCTACCAAGAAGCGTAAAAAGCCAAGATTCTCCACGTGCTGCGCATGGTTTGCCACGCCTCGCAATGTCTCATCTGGGGTCTCATCATGGGTGCCGGCTGCCCGGTCAAGAACAGAAAAGCGCATAAGTACGACTGTACTCATGCGCTTGTAAACCCGGTAAAAATTTCGCTACCAGCTTAGGCGTTTCCGGCGGACCATTCTTCCCAGGACATATTCCAGTCCCCCAAGCCGTCATAGACCGGCAAAGTACCCGCCGTGGTGTTTTTCACCAGGACGATATCGCCACGCTTGGTGTTATTCATGAACCACTGGGCTGCTTCTTCCGTGACGTTGATACAGCCGTGGGAAGTGTTGGTGTTGCCTTGTGCCCACTCTGACCACGGTGCGCCGTGCACGTAGATGCCAGAGTAAGACATCTGGGTGGCGTAATTGACCATGGTCTTGTAGCCACCATCTTGAATGGAATAGCCGAAGGTCTCTGAGTTCATCAACAGGGACTCATGGCGATCACCAATGATGTAGCGACCGTTCGGGGTTGCCCAACGTCCACCGTCTTTGCCCAAGGACACTGGGATGGCGCGCAGGACTTCACCGTTTTTGTACACGGTCATCAGCTTTGTGGCATCATCCACGATTGCTGTCACCCGGTCACCGATGGTGAAGTTGGTTTCATTATTCTCACTACCGAAGATGCCGTTGCCCAGGTCAACGCCCTGGATATCAACTTCAACAGCTACCTCAGTACCTGGTGCCCAGTACTCTTTCGGGCGCCAGCGCACTTCATAGTCATTGAGCCAGTAGAACGCGCCCTCTACCTCTGGCGCGGTGGTCACAGTGATTGCTTCCTGGGCTGCCTCACGGTCCGGGATAGCAACCCCGAAACGCACACCGATAGTCTGGCCAACGCCCACCTCTGAATCTGGCAGTGGGGACAGGGACGCCGCGGTGGTGTTCACCATCTCTGGGGTCTTAAAAGTAATGGAAGTGGATTCACCGTTCTCATCTTTAGCTTCCACCGTGTAGGTGCGATTGAAACCAAGGGTTTCTGCCGAAGACCATTCCATGCC
>CAZTOG010000031.1:0-1278 GCA_964615135.1 uncultured Balneolaceae bacterium
AAGAATAATGATATGAAAAACAAAATATAATATTTCATTGTTTTCTACTGTTTAACAACTCATTCCATATGGCTCTTGTGGTTTCCGTAGGCTCATAGGTTTTACTAAAAGGAGATTGCGTTTTTGATTTAATTATTAATCTAGATCTGTTATCCGATGTGCCTCCGATGTAATGTGTTCTTAAATTCAATCCCTGTTCTGCTCTAAGCATATTCTCAACCATAGAAGCAAATACCTCAGACTTTGTAACATCTTGTGTTCCATTTATAGTTTGAACATCTTTAATCCATACCGCATTTAGTACTGAAGCACTAATAACATTATTAGCAAACCCATGAGCTAATTCGTGAAATAATGTTGTGTGATAGTTTTGAGAAATACTTTCTGTACGTCCCGTTGTCCTGATGCTTCCTTTTTGATTGAAATCAGTATAAATTACATTTCCTAATGTAATGTTTTTCCCTTTATTATGATCCTCAAACTTATTTTGCGATATAAATACGTCTATATAATCATTTTCAAATAAGTTTAAAAATCGACTACCAAAAGAGTTTTCATCCCCACCGGTTATATCTCCTAGAAATCCTAATACCTGGGCTAGATAGCTTCCATCTTCAGCTTGATGTGTTTCCCATTTTCCGTCCTCATTCTGCTTTTGAGCTTCACCATTTTCATATCTATATCTTGTGTTATTATCCCAGATATAAATATAATCTCCGTTTACATCAATAAATTTCACAGGATTATTGGCAGTATATTGATAGGGATTTAAATCAACGTAAGCTTCCGAAAATTTATCCATATTAAAATACCTTCCTAAATCAGGCATATAATTCCTTGCTCCATAGTCATATACGTTTAAATTGAAATCATTTTGCCATTCTTTTTGATTGTATTTATACTTATACGGATCGCCCACATTCGGCGAGGTTGGAATGATCGTAACGTTCGCGCCGGGGCCATCAAAACCAATGATGTCGTGATGGGGTTGGTAGCCATCGTGCGTTAATCCCCTTATGCTTTGCAGCGGGCAGGCGAAGGGATTATGGTTTTTATGAATATGGAACGACGGCACCAGTTTGTTAAACTAAAGTTAACAACAAGTTAAGCAACTTGGGTGGATTTTGCAAATCTGGCGAAGTAAGGTAGGTTTAAAAAGCTTGTGCTTGGCATCAGGAGATGCCAATAAATACAAATCATAATAAATGAAATAGTAGCAGGCACGAAGTTGCAAACTCCTATGTTTACATTTTTGAGTAAATTGTAACTCTAAATGTA
>CAZTOG010000032.1:0-1260 GCA_964615135.1 uncultured Balneolaceae bacterium
TGAGCGGGACCCGTAATGTTGGACAGGTTGCTTCACCCAACTAAGGTAAAGCACCAATGAAAAAGAGACGTAAATTCACATCAGAGTTCAAAAGCAAAGTAGCGCTTGAAGCGTTGCGCGAACAGCAGCCGATCCACGAGATCGCGAAGCGCTATCAGGTTCATCCGAGCCAGGTGGCGGACTGGAAGAAGGCTCTGCTGAGTAATGCCAGTAGCGTGTTCGAGAGCGCGAGTTCGAGGCGCGATGAGACGTTCAGGCAGAAGCTCAAGCAAGACCGCTTATACAAGCAGATTGGCCAGCTCCAAGTGGAGGTGGATTTTTTAAAAGACAGTTGCGACCAACTCGGTGTCGTTGTCCCGGAGGATGAGCTTCGTTAAGAAGGGTTCAGAGATGAGTATCACCAAACAATGCGAGCTGCTGGGCGTCCCGCATTCGAGCTATTATTATAAGCCGAAACGTAAGGTCGGCTTGTTCGATGAGCTGCTGATGCAAGCGATGGATCGGATTTACATGGCGGAACCGACCTACGGAAGTCGGCGCATTCGCGACGAGTTACGTAAACTCGGTTACAAGGTCGGTCGCAAGCGCGTGCGGCGTCTAATGGGAGAGATGGGCATTGAGCCGATTTACCCGAAGCCGCGACTGAGCCTTCCGGGCAAAGGGCATAAGAAGTATCCCTACCTGCTCCGAGACCTGGAGATTGACCGCAGCAATCAGGTTTGGTGCACCGACATCACCTATATCCCGCTCGGCGACAGTCACGTGTATCTGACAGCTGTGATGGACTGGTCGAGCCGTTATGTGATCAGTTGGAAGCTCAGCAACAGCATGGACGAGGCCTTTTGTGTGGAGTGCCTTGAAGAGGCCTTGGGGGCCGAGGGCGTGCCGGAGATCTTCAATAGCGATCAAGGCAGCCAGTTCACCGGAGAAGCCTTCACGGGCGTGCTCAATGCGCATAAGATCAAAATCAGTATGGATGGCAAAGGAAGGGCATTGGACAATGTCATGATCGAGCGTCTGTGGCGCACGGTGAAGTATGATGATATCTATGTTCGCGCCTACGAGACGATGAACGAACTCTACCAAGGCTTGTCCACATTCTTCCGCAAATACAACACTCGCAAGCATCAAAGCCTAGGAATGAGCCCCGAGCAAAAGTATCGCGGCGGATTTAAAATGAAGGATGCCGCGTGAGAAACAACTATCCGCTGCTGCCGTCGCTTCGCTCCGGCCTTGCCGCTACGCGGCACCCCTTCGGGG
>CAZTOG010000033.1:0-1228 GCA_964615135.1 uncultured Balneolaceae bacterium
CGTTCTTCGTAGAATTTTATGGGTAAAGAGAGAGTTTGCCACAAAAGAAGAGGATACGGGTGCGGTAGTTTTGGAAGTTACGGAAGCCTCGGGCAGTGCTTTTCAGGGACTGGATTTTGGAGTTGAGCCCTTCTGAGACGGCGTTGGTGATATAGCTGTCAAAGTACGTCAGGATGTTCTCCAGATGCCTCTCCAGCATTCTCGCCACTGTCTTCATTTCCTTAATGGCACATCTTCGCACTTCCCCAAGCCAGTAGTTAAAGTAACTCCGGGCGTAGTCCTTGTCTCGCCTGTCCCAGAAGTGCTTAAAGAGTTCCTTGAGATACCAAGCTTTACTGACTTCTAATTCAAGGGTTTCGAGCTTTTTAATCTCGGCTTGTGCCTCATCGCTAAGGCTCTCCATCCCTCTGAGCCAGAGATATTTGGTTCCGCTCAGTTGCTTGTCGCCTCGCTTGCTCAGACGGGCGTGTTCGCGACGCCTCGTTTTATCAACGGCTTCTCCCAGATGCTTGCTGATATGGAAGCGATCATGGACTATATCGGCATACACAAGATGTTCCTTAATCGCCTTGATGTAGGGAGCAGACATGTCGATAGCCACAGCACAAACCATTTCCCGTTGCCGCTCGTCGAGCGCACGGGTGATGAGCCGTTCGGCGGCGTCTCCCTCTCGGCCCTCGACCACTTCAATCACCCGGGAGTTTTCAAGGTCATTGAGTAGCGAGACGTAGCGGTGGCCTCTGAGGAAGGATTTCTCGTCCATGCCGATCCAAGGTATTTCCTCGTTGCCGCGCCGTTCCAGGCCGCGCTCCACGGCTCGTGCCATAATGTCATGGGCTTGATGCCAGTTGATCCCAAGCAGCGCGGCTCCTGATTGCACGCTGCGGCAGGCCTCCAGGACCTTGATGGCAAAGGCTTCAAAGAGTAGAGTAAAGCGTGAGTGCTTTCCCGCCCAGGGAACCGCCACGGTTTTTACTCCGTGCTCGGGGCAATTTACTCGGGGTGTCCTGCTGTGTAACAGCGTCGTGAATTGCATGGTATCAAGATGCCTCCAGCTCCGTAGCGGGCTGTGGTCATAGAGTTCGCAGTGCTTACCACACTCGGGGCAATTGCAACCCTGACCGACGTATTCGACAGTGATGTCCACTTGCAGTTTTTCCAGACTCAATGTCACGTCCGTGACTTGCCAAGGATGTTCGAGCCCAAGTAGTTTTGCGTAATGATCTGA
>CAZTOG010000034.1:0-1188 GCA_964615135.1 uncultured Balneolaceae bacterium
TTAGCCTAAAATTTTGGTTACCACGCCGGCACCTACGGTACGGCCGCCTTCACGGATAGCAAAACGAAGGTTCGCTTCCATAGCTACAGGCTGAATCAACTCCACGCTCAACTTCACGTTGTCGCCAGGCATCACCATCTCGCGATCAGCCGGTAACTCGCACGAACCGGTAACGTCCGTCGTACGGAAGTAAAACTGAGGACGGTAGCCCGCAAAAAACGGAGTATGACGACCACCTTCATCCTTGCTCAACACATACACCTCACACTCAAACTTGGTGTGCGGCTTAATGCTGCCCGGCTTACAAAGCACCATTCCACGTTGGATTTGATCCTTGTTGATACCACGAAGCAGAATACCCGCGTTATCACCGGCCTGGCCTTGGTCAAGCAGACGACGGAACATCTCAATGCCCGTTACCACACTCTTCATCGGAGCCTCTACAATACCTACTATCTCAATCTCTTCGTTCAGCTTAACCACGCCGCGCTCAATACGGCCGGTTGCTACCGTACCACGACCCGTAATGGAGAACACGTCTTCCACTGGCATCAAGAACGGCTTGTCAACATCACGCTCCGGGGTAGGAATCGTATCGTCCACCGCCTGCATTAAGTCAATGATGCGCTGCTCCCATTTCTCCTCACCGTTCAACGCACCCAGCGCAGAACCCATGATTACAGGAATGTTGTCGCCGTCAAACTCGTAGTCGCTCAGCAACTCACGAACTTCCAACTCTACCAGCTCCAGCAGCTCTTCGTCCGCCAGGTCAACCTTGTTGATAAATACCACTACCTGAGGCACACCTACCTGACGAGCCAACAAAATATGCTCGCGTGTTTGCGGCATAGGTCCGTCGGTACCGGCTACCACCAAAATAGCACCGTCCATTTGAGCCGCACCCGTAACCATGTTCTTCACATAGTCGGCGTGACCCGGACAGTCCACGTGGGCATAGTGCCGGTTGGCTGTTTCGTACTCCACGTGCGAGGTCGCAATAGTGATACCGCGGTCACGCTCCTCGGGAGCATTATCAATTTGATCATAGGCGTGCGCCTGCCCGCCGTATGTCTTGGCCATTACCGTGGTAATAGCTGCCGTCAATGTGGTCTTACCGTGGTCCACGTGACCAATGGTGCCTACGTTTACGTGCGGTTTAGTCCGCTGAAAGGTCTCTTTTGCCATGAT
>CAZTOG010000035.1:0-1165 GCA_964615135.1 uncultured Balneolaceae bacterium
CAGAAGAAAATCGCGCGAAAGCTATACCTGGGTGGATATAACGCTATCGGTACTGTTAGTGGCAATAATCGGTTTTATATACATCTATTTCTCGTAAACGGGCGTTCAAAAATCTATTGCATAAACACGTTTATTGGAAAATGAAAGTTGTTGTACCATAATAAAGATTTCGAATGGATGGCATTCCGACTTCCTTTGCGGAATTCTACGGGTTGAAATAATGAATAAAAAGTTATAACATGATTATTACATCTTAAAACTAATCTGTTATTCCATTATGGAAGCAAAAATTCGAAAAATAGGTAATAGCCTGGGTGTCATCTTACCCAAACAAGTAATTGACGAGTTTCACCTTAAATTAGGGGATAAACTAAGTATTGTGCAGAAAGAATCTGGGTTGGAACTGCGTCCTATTGATTCGGAATTTGCAGAATGGGCAGAAGCCTACCAGCAAGTAAATACAGATTATAAGGATGTGCTAAAAGCTTTGGCCAAGTGATTAAATTTTTGGAAAAGGAAATAGTTTTAGCTTTTCATCAAGATCAAATCAAACTATATGGGGGCATACAAGGAGTTCGTGATATAGAATTGCTTAAATCAGCATTGGCTCAGCCAAAAGTAAGTTTTGAGGGAGAATATATCCATAAGAGCCTTTTCCACAAGGCCGCAGCTTATGGTTTTCATCTATGTTTAAATCACCTGTTTTATGATGGAAATAAAAGAATAGCTTTAATTGCGATGTATATATTTCTGTATATGAATGGCCACCAAATAATAGCAGACAAAAAAAGCTTATTTGCAATTATCGTGGATTTGGCCAACGGTAAAGTGAATAAGGATGAACTGGCTACATATTTAATAAAACATTCAAAAAAAAGGTCGCCCGCTTAGGCGACCTTAAAATATATAAAGGTTCATCCGCATAATATTTCATTCCAACTATCTCAAACAGATAATCAAAATGAAAAATCTGAAGCTCTTCCTTATCTCCAATAATTATTAGCCTCGGCTACTGTTTGAAATTCGGTAGCAACAACCTGTGCTGAAAGGATCAAAAATTGAGCATTATCAGCGTATTGTTCACGTACTTGTTTTTTTATTTCAGGATCACTTTGAATTGCGCCAATAGTTTTACGAGCCATCGTAATAGCCAATTCGCGCCCTT
>CAZTOG010000036.1:0-1056 GCA_964615135.1 uncultured Balneolaceae bacterium
TGGTATAATGTAGCAACTGGAGGAACTGCTTTAGGAACAGGTGAAAACTTCACTACTCCAGTTATTACTACAACTACTACATATTATGTGGAAGCAGATAATAATGGATGTATTTCTAGCAGAGAAGCTGTAATTGCCACGGTAAATACTTCACCGACGATTACTAATACTACATCTGCCGAAAGATGTGGTTCAGGGAGTGTAACATTAACGGCCACAGCAAGTGCCGGAACTATTAACTGGTTTGCAAATGCGACAGGTGGTACTTCCGTGTTTACTGGTTCAAGTTTTACAACTCCTAATCTTTCAGAAACAACAACATATTATGTTTCGTCGAAAGTAGGAAGTTGTACAAGCGATCGAGTAGCTGTAACAGCGACCATTAAAACTGTTCCAACTATAACAAGCACTACTCCTGCGAGTAGATGCGGTGCAGGAACAGTTACTTTAATGGCTACCGCTAGTGCTGGAACATTGAGTTGGTTTGATTCATCAACTGGCGGGACTGCTATAGGAACAGGAACTAGTTTTACTACTCCTTCTATTGCCACTACCACTAGTTATTATGTGCAAAGCTCCAATGCTGGTTGTACTTCTAGTAGAGTTGAAGTAGTTGCCACAGTAAATACAACTCCAACAATTGTAAATACCACACCAGCGAGTCGATGCGGAACAGGTACAGTTACTTTAGGTGCTACTGCAAGCGATGGAACACTGAGTTGGTATGGATCACCTTCTGGAGGCAGTGTTTTAGGAACTGGCACTAATTTTACAACTCCGTCTATCAGTGCAACAACCACTTTCTATGTTCAAGCTAAAAGTTCTAGCTGTACGTCTGCACGTAGTGCTGTAGTAGCTACTGTGAATGATATTCCAGTAATAACGAACACTACTCCAGCAAGTCGTTGTGGAGCAGGAACGGTTACTTTAACAGCTACTGCAAATTCAGGAACGATAAGCTGGTTTAGCACAGCAACAGGCGGTACTGAGTTAGGAACGGGATCTAGTTTTACAACTCCTTCTATTGCAACTACTACCAGTTATTATGTGCAAACA
>CAZTOG010000037.1:0-1050 GCA_964615135.1 uncultured Balneolaceae bacterium
TGGACGACGCCTACAGCTTGATAGGACACGGCGGGGCGAGAACGACTTATAATGCCACTACGAGCAGTGGGAACTCGTTGGAATATTATGATCACACTGGAGATGTCACGGTGACAACGCTGGGCAGCCTGACGATGGAAAACGGCGGCGGGTCGAACGGCTGGTACACCCGCATTGGCCACGGGGCCAACCGCAGTGATCGCCAGAGCAACGGCAGGGAGGCACTCTTCAGCGGGAATGTGACAGTGGACGTGGGTACCTTCCTGACGATGGACGCCAATGCCGCCGACAATGTATTCGGCGAATACCGGGGCAACGGCGGGTTCGGCGATGCCTACAGCGAGTTGGCCTCGGCCAACCCGGTGGCGATTGGCCACGGGAGCACGCGGATGTCGACGAGGGTCAACTTTGCCGGCGACGTGACGGTGACAGTGAGAGATGGCGATGCGAAGCTGATCAGCGGCAAGGGGCTGGAGGCCTCCTACGTGCAGATCGGCAACGGCGGTGCGGGGCGGGTGGACGGCAATGGCAATGCCTACACTGGCGACAACATGACGCAATTCACCGGCGACGTGACACTGGACGTGCTGGCGGGCGACCTATTGATGGAGGCCAACCCGGAGGGGGTGGCCTACATTGTTGAGCCAATAGATCCCTACACGACGACCTTTCAGTTGCACAACTCCTATGCGCTGGTGGGCAACGGCGGGGTGCAGTGGCATTCGCACAGCGGCGACACGGCGACGGCCGACGGGGATGTGGTGGTGAGGGTGTCGGGTGATTTGAAGATGCTGGCGACCGAGCGCCAACAGGGGACGGCACCGGACGATCCCTTTCTGGCCGGAGGATTTGTGCAGATCGGCAATGCCAACTCGGGCAAACGCGCGGTGGGCACCGCCAACGGCGACGTGTATGTGGAGGTGGGCGGGGACCTGGAGATGCGCGGCGGGCGCGGCGACCTCAATCCCGAGACGTCGAACCAAGGTGCGTATGCGCAGATCGGCAACGGTGGGTCGTATATGGACGGCGATAGCAGCGGGAACATCGAGG
>CAZTOG010000038.1:0-1048 GCA_964615135.1 uncultured Balneolaceae bacterium
GGTTCTGAGTGCGCCAGGCGAAAGACGAGAAGGCAAAGAGGCAGGCGACAATGCCGGAAGCGTCGGGCGTCATTTCGCCGGAGAAGTAGTTGCCCGAGCAGGTCAGGGTCATGGTCCCGTCGAAGTCGGGAGCCATGTAAAACCCACCGTTGTCGAGCAGGTACATGTGCCAGTAAGCGCCGGTGTACTCGACACATAGGTTGCTCATGGTGTCGTACAGAAGGGGCTCGAAGTCGCGGTATCCGGGCACCTGTTGCGGAAAGGTCGCCAGCCGCGCGCTGGCGGGGACAAGGGTGCGCTCGATACGTTCAGCGATTTCTACGGTCATGTCGGGTTCTCCTTTTGTCAGTTTGGAAAGGGTTGCAGCAACTGCAACCTCTGACCCGCTGGCGAAGCGCGGGGGTAGCAAGCGGAAAAGGGAGGGGGATCGCCCGGCATCGCAGCCCGCAGGGACCGATGTTGGGGACACCCTTGCAGCGCGCGAGGGGCGGCGCCCCTTAGAAACCGCCGTTTCGCGCGTAGCGCGATGATAAGTACATGAAATGCCGCTAAATAAAGGATGTCGACCAACATCAGCAAGTCAAAATGAGAAGGTACTGGTCGGCTCGCTCTCGCGCGATCGCCCGACGTGACCATGTCGGCGCGATCGCGCAAATTGGGAGCTGGCGACCGCGCCCTGGCACCGATCAACGGTCCCAGGGCGAACCAGGTCGCCGCATTCCCGGCCGAGGCCGCCATCAGGCGGCCTCGTGGGCGGCGTCGAGTTCGACGCCAGCGTTTTCGAGAATCAGGTCGATCGCATTCTGTGCTTCGGCGGCCGCCTTGAAGATAAACCGCTTGTCATCCTTGAGCGCGCGCAGCCATCCCTCGATGTAGGCGGCGCTCTGGTCGATTTGCGGGACCAGGCCGAGGTGCGAGTAGACCATGCACGAGCCCAACTCGGCGACCAGCTCCTCGAAGGCATAAGCGGGCTTGGAGCCGTCCTTGTGGCGATCGAGGCGCGAAGCGTGGCCGGTCCAGTGCGTCAGCTCATGGGCGAGGGTGCAAT
>CAZTOG010000039.1:0-1044 GCA_964615135.1 uncultured Balneolaceae bacterium
CTTGGGGTAAACGTGTCCTACGTCCATTACTAATTCCTTCACTTCGTCAATGTGTTGAGCTACAGGGACGCACTATTCGTACGCGGTACCACCCTGCTTGAGCTTCAAAAGCTCCACTTCATTGGTAGTGAAAGATATTTCGGTCCTACCCGTTCGGTTCTACTGGGCACCCTGCATTCAAGCGTTAAATGCTTGCACACTAGTGATGCTGTTCTTCCGAAATACTCCCCGGTGATGGCCGGATCACTGCATACGCTGCTTACTTTACACGCAAAGTCAAATTCTGCACATCTTAGCCAAGACGTGCCGCTTCCCTATTTCTTCGACTTCTTATACCAGTCAATGGCAAACAGTACTAAGCCTGCGCCGGCAGCAACGAAAACAACAATGAGAGACCATGTTGCGGCGGACAAAATGTAATTAACAAACGCGATAAACGCTACGAGAGCAAGAACTAATGCTGCAACCAGCACACTAATCTCCTATCAATGCAAACACCCCCGTGCTACAGATTGAAACTGCAGCGCGGGGGTGTCGTGGCGTTTACTAGTTAGCGTCCTTAGAAACATCACCATTAGGTGCTGCAGAACCACGGGACTCGAGCTCATCCAGCTGAGACTGCAACAGAGTCTTCAGGCGGGTGCGGTACTCGCGCTCGTAGGTGCGCAGCTCAGCGATGCGGTTCTCAAGAGCAGTCTGCTGGGTCTTGATGGTGGTCATGACCTCATTGTGCTTCTTGGTAGCCTCTGCCTCGAGAGCAGCAGCCTTGTCCTCTGCCTGACGTACCTGTGCCTCTGCACGGGAGTTAGCCTCGGACTCAGTCTGCTTAGCCTTAGCCTCTGCATCAGCAACCAGCTTCTTGGAGCGAGCATCTGCCTCAGACAGCTGGGTGGCGGAGCGGGACTCAGCGTCAGCCAACTGCTTCTCAGCAGCTTCGCGTGCCTCAGTCAGCATGGAGTCAGACTCAGCACGTGCCTCGTTGGAGAGACGGTCAGCCATATCCTGAGCAAGGCCCAGGATGCGAGCTGCCTGCATGTGGGTCTC
>CAZTOG010000040.1:0-1021 GCA_964615135.1 uncultured Balneolaceae bacterium
ATTTCGGAGACAACACGACCGGCACGGGTGTCACTACGTCTCATACTTACGCGGCTGCGGACACGTACACGGTGACGTTGACGGTGACAGATGACGACGGCGACACGGACAGCGTGTCGCATGACGTGACAGTGACAGCATAGGGGTTTTAGGTGGCGACGGTTAAGAAACTGGTAGACCAAGTGTTGTTGGGGTTGGATGGGTTCAACATTCTCCAACCCACAATCACGCCGTTGCTGAATAGCATCACGGCGTACGACACGACGATTGTTGTGGCGGACACTAGTCGTCTGCATGTTAATGGCGTGGCACAGATCGGCAACGAGCTCGTGTATGTCACTGGCATAACGACGGGTCAGACGAATGATGCTTTCACGGTGATCCGCGGCTGGCGGTCTACGTTAGCGGAGGCACATTCGGCTGGTGAAGCGGTAGAGAAGTCTCCGGCGTTCCCGCGGGTTGCTGTCTTGGATGCTATCAACCGTGCCGTCACGGGCGTCTATCCGCAACTGTTCGCGGTGAAACAGACACAGTTCACGGCTTCGGCGGTCCAGAACACGTACGACCTGCCGGACGACTGTGGTGGTGTCCTAGAGGTCCGTATGGAGACGATCACTCCCACTAGGGAGTGGTACAGGTTGAACAGGTACCGTGAAGACAAGGGTCTCGGGAAGCTCGTGTTGTATGACGGCGTGACTCCGGGACAACCCATCACAGTGTTTTACCGTGCCAGGCCGGATGAGGTCACCATGTCTAGCCTGTTTACTGACACTGGTTTGGCGGATACGGCGGAAGCATACGTGAGGTATGCGGCTGCCGCTGACTTGGTGTCGTTTAAGGACGTGGGCAGGTTGCCGTCGATGGCGGCAGAGACAGGCGAGATTGAGAACCCGATATCGGGCGGCAAGATAGCACAAGCCTTGACCGCACGCGCCCTAATGGAGTTAGGTCGAGAGCAACGTAGGTTGAGGGACCAGTTTAAGACTCCGATCCGTAAAACGGGCAGGGCGTGGCTGTCGTG